>NZ_JBEXKI010000003.1:301544-959665 GCF_040609595.1 Nocardia sp. NPDC004654
TCGCTCACTGCGTTCGCTCATGCCTGCGCCTCGCTAGCGCTCGGCTTCGGCATGCGCGAGGCGCGCTGGCACAGGATTCGCTCACTGCGTTCGCTCATGCCTGCGCCTCGCTAGCGCTCGGCTTCGGCATGCGCGAGGCGCGCTGGCACAGGATTCGCTCACTGCGTTCGCTCATCGGACGAGAATTCCCCCTCTTCACATGCTGCGACTTCGGGCTCAGTGTAGAGGCCACCGCCGACATGTCGTACAGTTCGACCTGCATTCTGCTGCCCCGACGCCAGGGTCGCAAGCTCGCCCCCCAGCGCGACGGGTCAGCGGAAAATCGAGGTAGAACACCAGGTTGGGGGAAGTTTGACGCACGCGCGACTTGACCACATCGACGAAGACTCCTCGCGCGGTATCGTCCGTGCGCCGGATCTGGCTCGGGTGACGATCCTGGCGAAGCACACCCAGGTGGACATGGCGATCCCGGTCGACGTGCCGGTCGCGCTGGTGATCCCGAGCGTCGTCGACATGGTCGCTCAGCACAGCCGCACCAACGATTTCGACAACGAAGGCGAGCGCTTCGAGCCCGCCGAGTGGGTGCTGGCCAGGATCGGCCACCCGCCGTTCTCGAACTCGCTCAGCCTCGGCGAGCACGGCGTGCGCGACGGCGAGCTCCTCATGCTGGAGAGCGCCTCGCACACCGCGCCGACACCGCTTTTCGACGACATCATGTACAACGTCGCGATCGCGGACACCGACCACTACCGCAGCTGGACGCCGAAAACCGCGCGGATCACCGGCTCGATTCTCGCCGCGCTCACGATGATCGTCGGTTGCCTCGGCCTGTTGCTCGCGCCGGAGGAGCTACCGGAGTGGGTCAGCGGTTCGATCGCGTTGGCGGTGGCCATTCTGCTCGTCGTCGCGGGCATGGTGCTGAGCCGGATGTACGGCGACACCGCGACCGCGCTCGTGTTGGGCGGCTGCGCGCTGCCCGCCGCGCTCACGGCCGGAATGCTGTATGTACCGGATCATTACGGCTGGGCCCACATCCTGCTCGGATCGGTGTTGCTGGGGGCCACCGCGATTCTGGCGTGGCGCGTCACCGGCGTCGGTCTGGCGCTGTTCATCGGCGCGGCCGCGCTCGCGGTGTACGCGGTGCCCGCCGCTCTGGTCGGGCTGCTCACCGATCAGCCGCTGAAGGCGATCGGCGCGGTGGCCGCGGCGCTGGGTCTCGCGGGACTCTCGCTGTCGCCGCGGATTTCGATGCTGCTCGCCAAACTTCCGCTGCCGCCGGTGCCTTCGCCGGGCACGCCGATCGACCCGACCGAGGACGACCCCGACGATCACCGCGCGCTGCCCACCATGGAGGCGCTGCGGGTGAAGTCGGAACGGGCCCGCATGTACCTCGCCGGTCTGGTCTCGGCGACCACGCTGGTCACCGTCGCGGGCGCGCTCGCCGCGACGGATCCGGAGTCCGGTGACGCCTACTGGCAGGGCATCGCGCTCGCGTTGGTCTGCGCGGCGGTGCTGATGTTCCGCAGTCGCACCTACGCGGGCGCCGAGCAGGCGGTCGTGCTGATCGCCGGTGGCGCGTCGATCGTGCTGATCATGTTGGTAGGGGCCGGTTTCGCGATGGACATGCCGCTCGCCGTCTTCGGCGCGGCGATGCTGATCCTGGTGGCCGCGCTGATCCTGGGCATCATCGTCCCGAACCAGTCGGCCACGCCGCCGATGCGCCGCGGCGTGGAGCTGCTGGAGTACGCGTTCGTCGCCGCGGTGCTGCCGCTGGTGTTCTGGGTGGCCTCGCTCTACTCCCTCGTCCGCGGGCTGTGAACGCGCACTTGCGCGTTGCCGCCGTCGCGGTGACGCTCGGGCTTTCGGCATCGTTCGGCGTCGGCTCCGGACACGGCGTCGCGCAGGCCGATCGGCCGCCCGCGGTGAATCCGGCGCTGCGGCCCGCGGGCGATCCCGCCGCGCCGCCGGAGAAGACCGAACGCCCGCCCAACTCGAACTGCGCCGACATCGTGACCGGCGGCGACGGGCCGACCATCCCCGCGGCGCAGCGCGCGCTCGATCTGGAGCGCGCCTGGCAGTTCTCCAAGGGCGAGGGCCAGGTCGTCGCGGTGATCGACACCGGAGTCGCGCGGCATCCGCGGTTGCCCGGCCTGGAGGCGGGCGGCGATTACGTCGCCGCGGGCGGTGACGGCACCGAAGACTGCGACGGGCACGGCACTTTCGTCGCCGGACTGATCGCCGCCTCGCAGGTCGAGGGCCAAGGCTTCGCCGGTGTGGCGCCCGAGGCGCGCATCATCGCCATCCGCCAGACCAGCAAGATGTATCAGCGCGAGGGCGCTTCTCGGAACAAGGGACCCGACGACCTGCCCGACGGCTACGGCACCCTCGCCACGATGGCGTCGGCGATCGTGCGCGCGGTGGAGATGGGCGCGACGGTCATCAACATCTCCGAGGTCTGGTGTGGCTCGTCCAACGACGTCGACGGCGCGATCGGCGCGGCGTTGCAGTACGCGCTGGACAGCAACGTCGTGGTGGTCGCCGCGGCGGGCAACAACGACACCGAGCAGTGCAAACCGGTGAACAAGGTGATCGACCCGCTCGACCCGACGTCCGATCCGTGGAGCAATGTCACGGTCAACGTCAGCCCGGCGCGCTGGGACGACTACGCCCTCTCGGTCGGCTCGATCGACCAGAACGGCGCGCCGTCCAAGTTCACCGTGCCCGGCCCGTGGCTGAGCGTGGCCGCGACCGGCGAGAACATGATCTCGCTCAACCCGCGCGGCGACGGCACCGCGATCGGCGCGGTCGATCAGCGCGGGCAGCAGAACCCGATCAGCGGTACCAGCTTCGCCACGCCGCTGGTTTCCGGCGTCGTCGCGCTGGTGCGATCCCGGTTCCCGGAAATGAGTGCGCGCGAGGTCATTCGGCGCATCCAGGCCACCGCGCACGCGCCCGCCGAGGGCTGGAACCAGTACCTCGGCTACGGCGCGGTCGACCCGATCGCCGCGCTGACCAACGCGGTGCCCGACAAACTGCCGCCGAAGCGACCGACACCGCCGCGCAGCGAGCAGCTCGCCGTGCCCGCACCGCCACCGCCACCGGACAACACCGCGCGCGACGTCGCGCTGATCGGCACCGGCATCATCGCGACCGCGTTGATCCTGGGCTACCTCGCGTCGTTCCCGATCCGCCGCCGCTTCGGCGTCACCTCGGACGACATGTGACCGCCGACCGCCTCGGGCGCGCGAATGCCCGAGGCGGTCAGCGCGATGCGGTCGGGGCGGTACGAATTCGCTTGGCGAGGAAGGCCCGTCGTCGCGTGTCGAAGTCCGCGCCGTAGAGGTCGGTGCGCATACGGGCCAGTTCCTGGTGCTCGTGGGCATCGATCAGCGCGCACTCGCCGTCGTCCACGAGGCGGGTTCGTTTCGCCGCCATGATTCGCGTCCACGCCGTCGGTTCGGTGTAAGAACGAGCGAGGTCGTCGAGCCAGTCGTCGAAACCGCGTCCGATAGGGCCGATTTCGTTCAGCAGACCCAGGCTCAGCGCGGTGGCGGTGTCGATGGGTTGTGCGTCGTTCAGCAGTCGCTCGGCGACGGCGGGCCCGACGCGCCGAGGGAGGGTGAGGGTGTGGAATTCCGAGCCGCTCAGGCCGAGCGACTTGTAATGCGCGTTCACCGTGGCGCTTTCCCGCGCGACGACGATGTCGGCCGCGAGGGCGAGCATCACGCCGCCCGCGCCGGCGTCGCCGGTGATCGCCGCGATGGTGAGTTGGTCCGCGCACAGCAGTAGCGCACGGCAGACGGAGTTCATCGCGCGGATGTTCGCCCAGCCCTCCGCGGCGGGGTCGGCGGCGAATTCGATGGCGCCGAGGTGTATCCCGGTCGAGAAGAACGGTCCCGCGCCGCCGCGAAGTACCAGGACCTTGGTGTCCTGAGTGGCGGCGAACTCGATCGCGGCGGCCAGGCGGTGGCACTGCCCGGTGGTGAGCGCGCCGTTGTACGGGTCGATGGTGATGACACCGACAGGGCCGTCGGCGCGGTAGTGGATGTCGCCGGGGCACGCCGGATCCATCGTGGCCGGTATGGTCGCGGCCCGGATTCCGGTTCGGGTGAGCACGCCGAGTGCGGGCCCCTTGCACCTCGACTCGGCCTCGCCCGCGGCGCGCAGGTGCCCGACCCAGATAGTGCCCGAGCCGCAGGCGATTTCGATCGCGTGGTGGCGGCGTCCGACCAACGTGCCCGGCTCGGCGGCTATCGGGCCGCACCGCCCCGGCTGGGCGTCGTAGAGGTAGACGGAGCGGTCCGCGAGAACGGACAGCACGCCGGGTGCGCCGTCCGCGGCACGAACTCGGTGCGCGATCGTCTCGGCGTCGTCGGACCAGTCGAATGCGCGGTCGGCCTGACGCATGGCCGAACGGCTTCGCGCGTGCGGAATCGCTCGCGGCACCTCCGCCTGATCGAACGGAACGAAATCGGTGTCGAGCGCGCGGCTCACGGCCGCGAGGACGCACTCGATCGCGGCGTCGGCGACGACGGTGCCGTAGAGCGTGCTCTTGCGGCGGCGCGCGTCGAACGGGAAGGTGCGCCAAGCCCACACCGGGCCCGCGTCCAGATCCTCGACGGCGGAGAGCACGGTGACACCCCAGTAGGGCTCGCGATCGGTAATGGCCCAGTCCAGCGACGACGGCCCCCGGTCGCCGATGGGGCCAGGATGGACGATCACCACCGGGACGGCGCCGTGGCAGATCCGGCGCGGGATGCGTCGGGTCAGGTAGGTGCAGACGATCATGTCGACGCCGGAGGCCGCGGCGCGATCCATGTCGGATTCCGTCTCCACGACCGCGGTGTGCACGAGATATCCGCACCGTCGCAGCGCGAGGGCAGCGCGCACCGTCAATCCGTTCTCGGCGCTGCACATCAACAGAATCTGTCGGCGCATCCTGGTCGGCCCTTCGGCTGGCGAGAGCGGTTCGGGCGCGCCCTTCGCTCCGGCCGGGCCGGGCCGGGTCCCGCGGGCAGCGCCAGTGCGGCGGCAACGCTGCGCTCACGCCCTTTATCCGCCTGACCTGCGACAACCTGGCTAGCGGCGACCTGGCGCAAGCACCATCAGGCGACCAAGTGTAGTTCGCGGCCGCCGCGGTCCGGGCGTACTTCGGCTCGACGTGTGCTCTATAGCCGTGCCACCCGAGCTCGGTCGACCTGTAGCCTCAGCCGCAATCGACGGGCGATTCACCGCCCCACACCGCAGAGCAGCAGGTAGTACCCCGATGACCGACCAGACCTCGATCGTGACCCGCAGGCAGGCGTGGGAGCGCGCGACCAACGTGCCGATGATGGCGTTGGCGGTGACGTTCCTCGGCGTGTACGCGTGGCACGTGCTCGACACCGGGGCTTCGCCGCGGCTGGATTCCTGGCTGACCGGCGTCGACATCCTGATCTGGACGCTGTTCGCCGCGGACTTCGCGGTGCGGCTGTGGCTGTCTACCGATCGGTGGCGGTTCGTGCGGCGGCATCCACTGGAGCTACTGATCGTGGTGCTGCCGCCGTTCCGGCCGCTGCGGCTGTTGCGGGCGGCGCTGCTGCTGTTGGACACGCTGAACCGCACCACTGTCACGCGGGCCCGGCTCTCGGTGTTCGTCGGCGCCAGCTCGGCGCTGATCCTGCTGCTGTGCAGCCTGGCCTTCTTCGACGCCGAGTACGGCGCGCCCGACAGCAAGATCACCGATTTCGGTGACGCGCTGTGGTGGTCGGCGGTCTCGGTGACCACCGTCGGCTACGGCGACGTCTATCCGGTGACCACCGAGGGTCGTTTGATCTCCCTGGTCCTGATGACCTTCGGCATCGGGCTGATCAGTTTCGCGATCGGCACCACGACGAGCTGGGTGATCGATCAGTTGAAGGCGGTAGAGGTCAGCGCCGAGCGCACCGATCGGGAGATCTCGGTCCTGCTCGACGAAGTGCGCGCGCTCCGAAGCGAAGTCGCCGTACTGCGCGAAGGCACCGCGCCGCACGAGGACACCGCGCCGCGCGAAGCCGAACGGCGCTGACCCACCTCGCGTCTACTTCTGGGTATTACCAACGGGCTTCGAAGCCGGTGACGGATCGGGCGCGACACCGTCGTGCGCGACCATCGCCTCTTCGCGCCCGAGCGTGGGCCCGTTCGCGAGCAGACCCACGATCGGCCACGGCGCGGGCTCGGGTTTCACACCGGCCTCGGCGTCCAGACCGAGCGCCTTCTGCGCGTCGGCGTTCTTGATGCCGAAACGCACACCCGTGTCGGCGACGTAGAAGAGGGAATCCTTACGCCTGCTGTCGGGTTCGATGCCGGTCGTCTGCACGAACGCGCCGGTGCCCGGCGGCACGTACACCGAGTCCGCGTTCGGCCCCGAGCCGTCGGCCTGAGCCAGCGGCACCGCCTTGGCCTTGTCGGGCATCGGCAACGCGACACCGGTGACCACCGAAAGATCGGCCTGCATACCGCCGTCCTTCGCGGCCGGGTTCGGCTTCCAGGACAAGCAGCTGATCGGCCGGTCCTTGATATCGACGATCGTGGGCACAATCGTCGGATAGGTGTCGACCGCCAGCGCGGTGGCGATGTTCGCGCTCGTCTTGTCGGTCGGGTCGATCCAGGACGCACCCGGGGTCGATCGGTATGTGGCGCGGATGATTTCCGCCGTCACTTCCGAGATCGCCTGCAGACCTTCGTGCAGCACCACGTAATTCTGGTCGGGATCCGAGGACACCTGCACCACGTCACCGACCCGTCGGTCGCCGACCTGATAGCTCACGCGCGCGCCGGGATCGTTGATCTTCGGCGGAACGATTTGCGGCACTTCGGGAATGGCGTTGAGCAACCCCTCGCTGACCGGCCGCGGCGTCGCGCCGGTGATGCCGAGCGCGTCGGTCACCCTGCGGTCGTTCATGTCCACGCGGGCGCGCGTCTTGTTGTAGACCAGATACGCCTGCTCTTTCACCTTCACGAGCAGCGCGCGGTCGGCGGGCATCACCGAAGCCTTGTCGCCCAGTTCCAGGTCACCAGCGAGCACGGTGGTGGTGAAATCCTTGGAGCCGTCGACCTTCATCACGTCGCAGACCGTCCATGCCCGACCCTTGCCGTCCTTGTCGTAGCGCAAAGCGGCTGGCGCGCCGGGGATTCCGATCAGCTGGCCGCGCGGCTTCTTGCCGAGCTCGGACTCCTTGACGATCGTGGCCTTGCCCGACTCGCCAGACGCCAGCCGTGCCGAGGCCAGATTCAACGCAGGATGCACGACGCCGTCGATCTGCACGTAGACGCCGCCGGACTCCTTGCCGATCAGCAGCACGTTGTTGCCGATCTTGTCCTGCGGGCGGAGCAGCGCGAGGATGCCGCAGCCTGCGAGCACCACGATGGCCAGGACCAAACCCGCCGCGTAGGCGCGGGATTGCGAGCGCATCGGATCGTGCAGCATGCGCACGTCCCGGCGCACGAGCGCGTGCTCCATCCGGCGTACCAGGAAGCGGTAACCGCTCACCTGCCAGCGCGTGGTGGGTTTTGAAGGCATGGTTCCTCCCCCGAACAGTGCTCACGTTCGCGGAACACAGTACAGTTCCCTGGGACTCTTGTTCAGCTCGGCCGGTAGGAAACGGTCGATACCGGGTATCTTGGGGGACGCTGATGGCCGAAGCCACAGGGGCGGGACCACGTCCGCTGCTTGGTCGCATCTCGCTGCCGAATCTGTTGATCGCACAGGTGATCGGCATGATCGCCGGAGTGATCTCGTTGGTGGCCGGTCTCGGCGGGTGGCCGGCGCTCGCCGTCGCCGTCGCGGTCGGTCTGCTTCCGCTGATCCCGATCGCCAGACGCACCGTGCTGGACTGGATCGCGACCTGGTGGCGCTACATCACCCAGCGCGACTACGAGATCGGCGACACCGTCGACTTCCGCGGCCCCGACGACCGCTCGCTCGGTCTGTACTGGGACGGCACCCGGGTGGTGACGGTCGTCGAGGTGCTGCCGCCCAAGGGCGGACTGACTCGCATCTCCAGCAGCACCGTGCACGCCTCGCACCTGCTGCCGCTTCCCGAACTCGCCGCCTGCCTCAACCAGCACGACATCCTGCTCAGCGGCATCGACATCATCAGCCATGGGCACCGCAGCCGCGCGGGCACACCGGCGGGCAAGATCTACGAGACGCTGCTCGGCCCGCTGCCCGCCACCGCGCACCGCGCCGTGTGGCTGGCGATCAGCTTCGACGCCATCGCCTGCCCGGACGCCGCGGCGCGGCGCGGCGGCGGCAGCGAGGGCGCCTCGCGCGCGGTAACCATTGCGACGCAACGCATCATGCGCGCGCTCGAGGACGCCGACTGCAGCGCCCGCATCCTGACCGCGCCCGAGATCCGCAAGGCCGTCCTGCAAATCACCGCGGGCTTCGATCCGCGCACCCTGACCCATCGCTGGCGCTACGCCGAGATCGGCAACGCCGTCAATATCGGCAGTGCGGTCGACCCGAAGCAGCTCGGCTCGGACCTGCTCGCGCAGCTGTGGGTCGCGCCCTCGCGCGGCACCACCGTCACCGTGCGGCTGCGCCCCGGCAGCTCCGCCGAATCGGTGAGCATCGGCGCGGCATGGCGCCTGACCGCGCGCGAACTGCCCGAGCGCGGCAAGCTCACGGGCATGGTGTCGATGAACGGACGCCACCGCGACAGCCTGCTCGCGCACCTGCCGCTCGCCGTGCCCGGTCTCGACGACACCGTGCCGATGACCGAGTACCCGATCGATGTGATCGGCGCCCTGCACCTGCCATCGTCCGGCTGCGGTCAGCTCATCGGTTCGGACGAGAACAATCAGGGTGTGGCCGTTCGCATCATCGGCACCGGCATCTCGACGGTCTACCTGGCGGGCGAGCTCTACTTGGCGCAGCAGTTGGTGTTCCGCGCACTGGCCGTCGGCGAGCGCATCCTGATCCGCACCGACCGCGCGCACGCCTGGGAGAACCTGGTGCAGACCATCGGCAACCCGGAGCGCCTGACCATCGCCGTCGAAACCCACCAGTCCGACGCGGGTTTCACCGCGACCGTGGTGGACGGGGTGCTCGCGCCCGCGCCGCACGCCGGTGTCACGACGATCTACGTGACCGGTGACCCGATGGGCTGGCCCGCGACCAGGCCGGACCTGTCCATCCACCAGCCCGGCGCGATCGGCAACCACGTGGTACTTCGTACCGGAACCGCGCAGGTGGATCTGACCCTGGTGTCGATCCCGCGCGAGGCCACCTACATCGGACATCCGCGCGGACGACGGCCCGTCGCCGCCCAGTGACGACCGGGCGTCAGCCGGGGTAGGGATCGGCCGCCCGCGCGGCCCGCAAATGCCGCGCCCACCAGTGCAATTGGCGGAGCAGGCGTTCGCTCGCGTCGATGGCCGCTCCGTCGGTCGGCGTGCCCGTGGCGTCGAACTGCCGCTTGGCTTGGTGGATGCTGACGGTCTCGCGGATCGAGACCATGTGGATCTCGGCGACAACCTGCCGGAGCTGTTCCACCGCGCGCAGGCCGCCGGAGAGTCCGCCGTAGGAGACGAAACCGATAGGCTTGCCGCGCCACTCGCGCTTGGCGGTGTCGAACGCGGTCTTGAGCGACGCCGGGTAGCCGTGGTTGTACTCGGAGGTGATCGCGACGAACGCGTCCGCGGCCGCCAGCCGGTCCCGATAGGCCTGGGCCTCCGGGGTCTCGGTGAGATCCGTCGGCAGCGGTGTATCGATGAGATCGATGACGCCCGTGTCGAATTCGGGTCTGGCCCGGACGACGCGCAGGAACCAGTCGGCGACCACCGGAGCGAACCGCTCCGGGCGCACACTTGCCACGATGACCTCGAGCCGTACCGGGGTGTCCACCGGGCGAGCGTAATGGACGCGGGCCGTCGGCAGCTCGCGCATGGCCGCAGCGGTGGTACGCCGTGGTCCGGGTGCGCCGCTCCGATGCCACGTACATTGAATGGGCCAGCACCGAAAGCTGTTTGTGGGCACGATGTTTCGAGCGGCGAGGCGAAGGAGACGGTATGTACGTGGTGACCGGAGCGACCGGGAACATCGGCGCGGAACTCGTGCGCGCGCTCGCCGAAGACGGGCAGCGGGTGCGCGCAGTGGTGCGCGATCCGGCGCGCGCGTCGCTGCCGGACGGCGTCGAGGCGGTCACCGGCGATCTGAACCGGCCCGAGACCCTGGCCGAGGCGCTGGACGGCGCGCAGGGCATGTACCTGATGCCGGGCTACGAGCACCTCGACGAGTTGCTCGCGCTGGCGGGCAAGGCCGGGCTGGCGCGCGTGGTGCTGCTCTCGGGTGGGTCGGCGGCGCTGGCGGATCTCGGCAACGCTGTCTCCAGGTACATGGCGCTCTCCGAACAGACCGTGCGCGAATCCGGTCTGGCGTGGACCTTCCTGCGGCCGCGCTCGTTCATGTCCAACGCGCTGCGCTGGCTGCCGCAGCTGGCCGCGGGTGACATGGTGCGCGCCCAGTTCTCGGGGGTGCGGGTCGCGGCCGTCGACCCCGCCGATATCGCCGCGGTGGCGGCGCGCGCGCTGACCGGCGGCGATCTCGACGGCCGGATTCTCGATCTCACCGGTCCTGCGGCGCTGCTGCCCGCAGAGCAGGTCGAAATACTCGCCGAGGTCCTCGACCGGCCGCTCGTGTGTCGCGAACTCACCGACGACGAGACCCGCGCCGAACTCGCGGCGACCATGCCCCGCGCCTACGCCGAGGCTTTCACGAGCTTCTTCATCGACGGCACCCTGGACGAATCCGAGGTCCACTCGACCGTGCGCGAGGTGACCGGCCGCGAACCGCGCACCTTCCGTCAATGGGCGCAAGCGCATGCCGACGCGTTCCGGACCGAGTCCGCCTGACCTGTTCCCCACGCCGGCCAAGCATCAGCCCGCGACCGTCGACCGCCGTAGCGACCTCGGCCGCACTCCCTAGCGAGTGGGCCAGCACGCCTCGCACGCACCAACCTGCGGGCTGAGATCTCGGCCCCCGACCCTGCGAAGTCGGGCCGGACAAGAGCGCGGCGAGCGTCGGAGCGACCTCGCTGGTGCGTCGCCGGGCAGCAGATTCAGCCCGCGGTCGCGACCTCCGCTGCACCCCTGGCGAATTCGGCCAGCCCGTCGGTCGGAACGATGCGTGCGGTGAAATCCAGTGCGCGCCGGGCACATTCGGGGTCGGCGACGAAATGGCGCACGTCGCCGATCCGGTACTGGCCGGTCACGATCGGCGACGGCCCCCCGCGCGCCTTGGCCATGATGGAGGCCACCTCCCACAGCGTGATCGGATGACCGGAGGCGATATTGAGCGGAACGAAGCCGGGCAGCTGACGCTCCACCGCGGCGCGGGTCGCGGCGGCGGCGTCGCGGACGTGTACGAAATCCCGCACTTGGCCGCCGTCCTCGAACACCCGTGGCGCTTGGCCCGCGAGCAGTTCCTCGCGGAACCGAGGGGCCATACCCGATCGGGCGCCGTCGCCGTAGATGTTGTGATAGCGCAGCGCGGTCACCGACGCCCCGGTGCTCAGCGCCCAGGCCAGCGCGTACTGCTCCTGTGCCGCCTTGCTCGCGGCGTAGAAGCCGCGCGGCCGCAGCGGCGCCTCCTCACCGACCGGCTCCCAGGTCAGCACCTCGCCGGTGCGCGGCGCGCGGTGGTCGAACATGCCGCGGTCGAGATCGGCGCGCGAGCGATGGCCGGGGAAGAACGGTCCGCCGCGCACGCTGCGATAGCGACCCTCGCCGTACACGGTGATGGACGAGGCGAGCACCAGGCGACGAACTCCGGCCTGACTCATGGCCGCGAGCAGGACGGCGGTGCCATGGTCGTTGTGCGCGGCGAACGCGGCGATGCCGGATTCCGATTCCGTGCTCGGCGCGGTGACGGCCGCGAGGTGACAGACGACCTCGACGCCGCTCAACAGCGGCGCGAGCGCGTCGGCGTCGCGGACGTCCACCTCGGCGACGCCCTCGGGCGGCTCGGCGTCGGGCCCGTGCACGTCGGCGAGCATCAGGTCGAGCGCGATCACCTCGTGCCCGGCGGCCGTGAGCGCGCCGCGCACGTGCGATCCGAGGAATCCGGCGGCCCCGGTGAGCAGTACCTTCATCGCAGCCACACCCCGCCGCCCACGGCCGACACCGGACCGATGGCGGCACGAACGTCGCACCGTCGCATACGGTTTACGGTAGTTCGAAAGGCAACGCCACGCCGGTATGGACACGGCACCGATCGCAGGTGTCGGTTCCGTCGACCGCCGCCACCGAGGCGCGGATGAGGTCTTTGAAGGGAGCGAGGTTGCGCTTGAACTCGGCGAAGACGTCGATGGCGTGCACGCCGTCGCCCTCCTCCAGGCCCGCGTCCAGGTCGGTCACCAAAGCGACTGCCGCATAGCACATCTCCAGCTCGCGGGCGAGCACGGCCTCCGGATGACCGGTCATGTTCACCAGATCCCAGCCCTGCCCGGCGAACCAGCGGCTCTCGGCGCGGGTGGAGAAACGCGGTCCCTGCACCACGACCATGGTGCCGCCCGCCTTCAGCGGCAGCGCCTCGACCTCGGACTTCACCACGGCGCCGCGCAGTTCCTCGCAGTACGGGTCGGCGAACGAGACGTGCACGCCACCGCCGTCGAAGAAGGTTTGCGCGCGACCGGAGGTCCGGTCCACCAGCTGGTCCGGTACCGCTACGGTGCCGGGACCCCAGTCGGCGCGCAGGCTGCCCACCGCGCACGGCGCCAGGATCCGCCGCACGCCCAGCGAGCGCAGCGCCCACATGTTGGCCTGGTAGGGCAGCGTGTGCGGCGCGTATTCGTGCTGCTTGCCGTGCCGGGGCACGAACGCCACCGGCCGTCCCTCGACCTCGCCCACCGCGATCGGCGCGCTCGGCTTGCCGTACGGGGTGTCGATCTCGACCTGGGTGGCGTCGTTGTCGAAGAAGTCGTAGAAACCGCTGCCGCCGATGACGGCGAGGGCGGGCCGGGGAAGCGAACTCATGGGGCCGATTCTTCCGTCCGTCCACGCTTCCCGCGCAACCGGTACCGCCTGCGTGACGGAGGCCACTCGGCCGCATGGGCAATGATAGGACGATTCATCGGTCCAGCTGGAGGTGTTCGTGTCGCGCTGGGGCGTGTGGTTGACCGTGGCGAGCGGCCTGGCGTTCGCCAGTTCCGGACCGCTCGCGAAATCCGTGCTCGCCGCGGACTGGTCGCCCGGCGCGGTGCTCGCCGTGCGGTTGACCGGCGCGGCGGCGATCATGCTCGTGATCGCCGCGCTCGCCGAACCCGACGGACTGCGCGGCAGCGTGCGCCATCTGCGCACCGTCGGCGCGTACGGCGTGATCGCGCTGGCGGGCGTGCAGGCGACGTTCTTCCTGTCGCTGGAGTACCTACAGGTCGGGGTCTCACTGATGATCCAGTTCCTGGCGCCGATCGTGGTCATCGGCTGGGACTGGGCGGTGCGCGGACGACGGCCGTCGGACGCCACCCTGCTCGGCGCGGCCGTCGCGCTCGTCGGCGCCGCGCTGGTGATCGACGTCTTCGGCGCGGGCGGGCTGAGCCTGCCCGGCTTGGGCTGGGCGGCGCTGTCCATGCTGTGCAACGCGGCGTTCTTCCTGCTCTCCGCACGCACGTCGGACAACCTGCGTCCGGTCGTCCTACTCGGCACCGGATTGACCGTGGCCGCGCTGACCAGCTGGGCGCTCGGCGCGCTGACCGTGCTGCCGATCCACTTCGGCGGCGCCACCGCGAGCATGGCCGAGCGCCACCTGCCCGTCTGGCTGGCCCTCGCCCTGCTCATCCTGATCAGCACCGTGGTGGCCTACCTCTGCGGCGTGGCGGGCGCGGCGCGCATCGGTGCGACGCTGATGTCGCTGATCCTGCTGAGCGAGGTGCTGTTCGCCGTCGCGCTGTCCTGGCTGCTGATCGGCGAGGCGGTCGCGCCGATCCAGGCGCTCGGCGCGCTGCTCGTAATAGGCGGAATCGCGCTGGCCAGGTACGGTGCCGATCAGCGAGCGGCGCGGCGCGAGGAACCCGCGCCCAGCCGCGCGCGGACCTGACAACACGCCGGTACGGATGTACCCTAGGGGGGTATTGCATCCGACCTTCCGGCAGGCAGCAAGGAGACAGCGGTGACCACCCCGGACGCGAGCACCACCAAGGACCAGCCGGGCCACGACCACTCGGCGCACGGCTACATCACCGCCAAGGACGACTACCTCAAGCGCCTGCGCCGCATCGAGGGTCAGGCGCGCGGGTTGCAGCGGATGGTCGAAGAGGAGAAGTACTGCATCGACATCCTCACCCAGGTCTCCGCGATGACGAAGGCGCTGCAGGCGGTGGCGATGGGGCTGTTGGAAGACCACATCAGCCACTGCGTGGTGGACGCCGCGGTGGCGGGCGGCCCCGAAGCCGACGCCAAGATCAAAGAAGCCACCGACGCGATCGCGCGGCTGGTGCGCTCCTGATCGAGCTTCACCCGTGGCGCCGCCGATAGGCCGCGGCCGCGCCAGGGTGCAGCGGAATAGGGCCGGTGCCGATCAATGAACGCGCGTCCAGGAACTGAGTGCCCGCGGCCTCGGCCGGGACCAGCGCGTCCGGGTGTCCGGCCAGCAGATCGACGATCGCGGCGGCGGCCTCGTCCGGCAACGTGGGCGCGGCGAGCAACAGGTTCGCCACACCGATCGTGGTGATCGCGGAGCCACCCGGATAGGCGTCCCGCGGGATCTCGACGCGGTCGTAGATGTGCCCGTAGCGCTGACGCAGCGGGACTGCCAGATCACCGAGATCCACCAAACGCATCCGCAGTGGAACCTCCAGCGCCGCGGTCGGGACGCCGCCCGCCCACAGCAGCGCGTCGACGGCGCCGGAACGCAGGGCCGCCGCGGCGTCGCGCAGCGGGCGATGCTCCACGATGACGTCGGTCGCCGGATCCAGCCCGGCCGCGAGCAGTATCCGCTCCCCCGTCAGCGCCGCGCCGGAACCCTCGGCGCCGAGATTCACGCGCTTGCCGCGCAATTCGACGACCCGGCGGACGGTGCTGTCGACCCGCACGGCCAGCTGCAAGTAGTTCTCGTAGACCCGCCCGAGCGCGAGCACGCCGCCCGGCGCGTCCCTGCTCGAATCCGCCAGCGCCAGACCGGCTTGCGCGTCTCCCCTGGCCAGCATCGTGAGGTTGTCCTGGGAGCCCGAGGTGGCGACCGGCTCGATCCGCACCGTCCCGATCTGCGCGGCCGCGGCGGCCAGCAGACGCGCGAACGCGTGATAGAAGCCGCCCACCTCACCGGAGGCCAACCGGACCACCGGATCGTCGCCGCTCCCGCAGCCCGCGACACCCGCGACGCCGAGTGCCGCGAGCGCCAGGAACTTGCGCCGGTCGAGCCGCCCCGTCACGACGCCACCACCGCGGGCAGACGAACCGCGACCGCGAGTCCGTGCGGCGACACCTCGGAGACCGACAGCGCACCGCCACGCGCCTGGGCGAGCGCCGCCGCGATCGGCAGACCGAGGCCGGAACCCCCTGGCTGTGCGGCGGAACCACGGAAGAAGCGCGTGGTGAGCTTATGGATCTCGTCGGCGGGCACGCCGCGGCCGTCGTCGCGGACCGTCACCGTGATCCAGTCCGGCTCGATTCCCACGGACACGACAGTGTTCGCGCCGCTACCCGCGTACCGATTCGAATTGCTCAGCGGCACATCGAGAATCTGTGCCAGCACATCCGCCGAGACGGCGGCCTCGGCGGGCGACCCCGACTGCTCGGCGCGCAGCGACTGCCCCGCCGCGTCGAACGCGGAATGCCAGGCGTCGATCCGATCGGCCACGACTTGCCCGGCGTCGCAACGGTGTTCCTCGGCGCCCGCCGCGGTGGCGAAGCCGTCCGGCGTCTCCGCGACGGCCAGCGTGAGGAGTCCGTCGAGCAGCGTGGTGAGCCGGTCCACCTCCGCGCTCGCGCCGCGGAAGGTGTCGGCCGCGCTCTCCGGTACGGCGTACTCGAGCGAGTCCAGCCGAATGGTGAGCGCGGCCAACGGATTGCGCATCGCGTGCGCGGTGTCGGCCACCAGTTGCCGTTGCGCCTCCGTGGAGTCGGCGACCGCGAGCGCCATGGCGTCGAAAGACTCCGCGACGGCGCGCATTTCGGGCGGTCCGCCGTAGTGCCTGGCGATGGATGGCGGCGGCGCGTCGTCGGAAGTCTGCGGCGCGGGTCGCGCCTTCGGCAGCGTCGCGGTCAATTCGGCGACGGCGCGGGACAGGGCCGCGAGCGGCCGCAGCACCCAGCGGCTCAGCGTCAGCGCGAGCATCGTGAACAGCACCATGGCCGCGGCGCCGCCCAAACCGATGACCAGCCAGGCGCGGGTGATGTCGCGGCGCGCCTGCGCGGTGGACGCCTCGATGACGACGGCCCCGTTGACCTGCACGCCGGTCCCGACCGGCCGCGCGACGAGCATCATCGGATCGCTCCACGGCATCAGCCGGTCGATCGGATGCGGTCGCTGATTGCGCCGCGCGTCGGCGACCGCCGCGACCACGGCCGGATCGATGATGTCCACGCCCGCGTTGACCGCGGTCGCACCGCGCGCGTCGACAACGAGCACGTTCTCGTCGTACAACTCGTGGTATCGCGCGACCTCCTCGGCGAGCGCGGCGTCGTTTCCTTCCACCCCGACGGCGTCGGCGAGGGTGGCGAACCGATCCGCGTCACCGGAACGGCCGAGCACCAACTCCTGGGTTCGGCTGGTGGCATAGGTCAACGACAGCGGCACCGCGAACGCCAGGACCGCGATCGCCGCGAACACCGTCAGCGCGGCAAGCAGTCTGCGCCGCATGGCCTTCCGTCCTCCACGCTCACTGTCCCCACCGGTATCCGTAGCCGCGGATCGTGGTGATCAGCCCCGGCCGGTTCAGCTTGGCGCGCAGACCGGTCATGTGCACGTCCAGCGAACGCGACACCGCGACGAACGCGTCGCCCCAGATCCGGTCCATCAGCTGCTGGCGGCTCACCGCCGCGCCCGGTCGTTCCACCAGCGCCTCGACCAGCTCGAATTCCTTCTGCGTCAACGCGACCGGCGCACCGCCGACCTCGACGACCCGGGCCGCGAGATCGACTCGCACGTCACCGGTGACCACCTCGGTGCGCTCGGACTGCGCCACCGCGGCGGCCCGGCGCAGCACCGTCTCCAGCCGCGCCAGCAGCTCCGCGATCCGCGGCGGCTTCACCAGGTAGTCGTCGGCGCCGCCGCGCAATCCGCGCACGATGGAGCGTTCGTCGCTGCGGGCGGTCAGTATCAGCACGGGCACCGTGCTCACCTCGCGCAGTTGCCGCAGCACCTGCAGACCGTCGCCGTCGGGCAGTCCGAGATCGAGGATGACAGCGTCGTAGCGGCGGTGATCGAGCAGTAACTCGCTACCGCGCCGCTTGCGGTCGGCGGAGTAACCGCGGGCATTGAGCGCCTCGACGAGCGCGTCGCCCACGCCGTCGTCATCTTCGACCACCGCAAGCCGCACGCGCCGATCCTGCCACATGGGCAGGATCGGCGCGGAGACGAGTCGCTCAGCCACGCACGGTGGCCATCGGACGGTCGTCATCGGTATCGGCGCTCGCCGCGGCGACGCGTGCCTTCTCGTCGGCGTCGATCGTGGACTCGGCCGAGGTCTCCCGCATGAACCAGTAGGTGACCAGCGAGATCGCGATACAGCCCGCCACGTAGTAGAAGTACACCGACTCCGCACCCGCCTTCTTCAGCGCGAGGGCGATCATCTCCGCGGTGCCGCCGAAGATCGCGACGGTCAGCGCGTAGGGCAGGCCGACGCCGAGCGCGCGGATCTTGGTCGGGAACAGCTCGGCCTTCACGATGGCGTTGATCGAGGTGTAGCCGGTGATGATGATCAGAGCCAACATCATCAGGCCCCAGGCCGCGACCGGGTTCGAGGTGTCGGCGAGCACGGTCATGATCGGAACGGTGCACAGCGTGCCGCAAATGCCGAAGAACAGCAGCAGCTTCCGTCGGCCGATCCTGTCGGACAACCCGCCCGCCAGCGGCTGCAGCACCACGAACACCAGCAGCGCGACGAAGTTGATCCAGGCCACCGTGCCCTTGGAGATGCCGGAGGTGTTGATCATGAACTTCTGCATGTAGGTGGTGTAGGTGTAGAACGCCACCGTGCCGCCGAGGGTCAGGCCGACAACGAGCAGGCACTCCCGCGGGTACTGCAGCAGCACCTTCAGCGAACCGCGCGAGGACCCGCTCGCCTCCTTCGAACCCGAGGCCTCCGCCTCGAACGACGCGGACTCGTCCATCCCGCGCCGCAGCACCATCACGACGAGCGCACCGCACGCGCCGATCGCGAACGGGATTCGCCAACCCCAGGAATGCATCTGGGCGGAGGTGAGCACCTGCAGCAGCACGATCTGCACGCCGAGAGCGGTGAGCTGACCGGCGACCAGGGTCACGTACTGGAAGCTCGAGTAGAACCCGCGCCGACCGGCCGACGCGACCTCGGACAGGTAGGTCGCGCTGGTGGCGTACTCACCGCCGACCGAGAGGCCCTGCAGCAGTCGCGCGAGCAGCAGCAGCACCGGCGCGGCGATGCCGATGGTCTGGTAGCCCGGCGTGACCGCGATGAGCAGCGAACCGGCCGCCATCACCGTCACCGACAGGGTCAGCGCGGCGCGCCTGCCGAACCGGTCCGCGTAGCGGCCGAGCGCCCAGCCGCCGAGCGGGCGCATCAGGAACCCGACCGCGAAAACCGCCGCCGTGGACAGCAGCTGTGCGGTCGAATCCCCTTCGGGGAAGAACGTTTTCGCGAAGTACACACTGAACGCCGCGTAGACGTACCAGTCGTACCACTCGACCAGGTTGCCGATCGATCCGCGCAGCACGTTCGCGACAACGCGGCGCTCGCTCGTGGGCTGTGTCGTAGTCACCCGAATCTCCTCCTTCAACGCGTCTTCGCGTCAGCTGGAAGAGAGTGTGTCGGCAGTCACAAGGCGTTCGGAAGCGTGCGGCGGGTTTTCTAACTGTCTCTTAGGACGGTCGCCCGCCGCACGCTCGCGCAGGTCAGGCGCGCAGCAAGGGGGCGAGCGCGCGCAGCGACGCGAGGTAGTCGTCGCCGAGCGCTTGGAGAGCGACGTGGTCGGCGCCCGCGTCGACATGGGCGACGAGCTGCTCGGCCACCCGCTCCGCGGAGCCGTGCACCGCCAGCTGATCGACCAGCCGATCGCTGCCCGGGGTGGCGACATCGGCGTCATCGAAGCCGAGCCTGCGCAGGTTCGCGACGTAGTTGCCCAGCCCGAGGTACATCGGCACGATCGTGCGACCGACTTCGCGCGCCCGCTCCGGGTCTTCCTCGACGACGAGTTTCTGCTCGACGGCCAACAGGGTGCCCTCGCCGAGAATCGCCCGGGCGCGGCGCGAATGCTCGGGAGTAACCAGATACGGGAGGGCGCCCGCGGTCCTGTCGCGTGCGAGTTCCAGCACGCGCGGACCCAAGGCGGCGAGTGCCAGCCGCTGCTTCGGCACTCCGGCCGCGTCCAGCTCGTCGAGGTACGCGACCAACGCCTCGTAAGGCTTGAGATACGGGTCGTTGAACTCCGGGTGCCCGGCGCCGACACCGAGCAGGAAGCGGCCGGGGAAGCTCTCCTCGATGCGGTGGAACGACTCCGCGACCGTCTTCGCCGGAGCCGACCAGATGTTCACGATGCTGGTGGCCACCGTGAGCGACTCCGTCGCGGCGAGCAGCGATTCCACCACGGGCAGGTCCGCGGGCGGCGAACCGCCGAGCCACACCGTGCCGTAGCCGAGCTGCTCCAGCTCGCTCGCCTCGTCCGGAGTCACCCCCTGGTAGCCGCGCCACACACCGAAACGTCCGAGACCATCAATTGTCATGTGGGGAAGGAACAGTTGTTGTCCCCGTTCCTATTCCGCACGGCCGTCGACACTCGAAGACACAGCGGTCAGCTGCTTCGAGAGCGCCCGGCTGCCTCGGACGCCGGCTTCTACCCCGGCCGTCCAGCTGTTCCGGCGCGACGGTTCGGTCGTGCGACACGGCATCGAAAACCACCGCCGAAAGTATTAGCACTCCCGCCCCGGGAGTGCTAACTTTGATGGTGCACAGCTTCCGGCGCCCGCCGCCGTGGTGGCGCCGACGTCAATGAGATGGAGGTGATTGCTGTGCTGCGGTTCGATCCATTCCATGACATCGACACAGTTGCTCGCCAGTTGCTCGGCGAGAACGTCGGGTCGACGCGCGCACCGCGCTTCATGCCGATGGATCTGTTCAGAGCGGGCGACCACTACGTCCTCAACGCCGATCTGCCCGGTGTGGATCCCGGCTCGGTCGACGTGAGCGTGGACAACGGCACCCTCACCCTGCGCGCGCAGCGCAGCGTGCCGAGCGAGGAAGGCGTCCAGTGGATTGCCTCCGAGCGCTTCGCGGGCACCTACATGCGCCAGCTCTCCCTCGGCGACAACGTCGATGCCGACAAGATCAGCGCGACCTACAACAACGGCGTCCTCTCGGTGACCATCCCGATCGCAGAACGGGCCAAGCCGCGCCGCATCGAGATCTCCGGCCACTCGCAGCCGAAGACCATCGAGGCGGGCGGCAGCTGAGCCATTCCGGTACCGCGGTTCGCTGAAGCCTGCCGCGGTACCGGTCCCCTATCCCTCTCCGCCGCAGCAGCCTCGGTTCGGCACGGTGCGCATTTCCCTGGTCTCGGCATTGCGCGCGGCCAAGTCCGCGTCGGCCGGGTAGTCGACAGCGACCAGGCTCAGGCCGTGGGCGGGCGCGACGGTCACCGCGCTGGAACGCTCGGTCTCGTTCAGTAGTCCGGCGATCCACTCCGGCGTACGCCTGCCCTCGCCGACGGCGAGCACCGCGCCGACCAGGCTGCGCACCATCGACCAGCAGAACGCGTCCGCGCTGACGTACGCGGTGAGCAGGTCCCCCTCGCGCTCCCAGTCGAAGCGCTGCAATTCGCGGACCGTGGTCGCGCCCTCCCTGCGGCGGCAGAACGCGGCGAAATCGTGCAGCCCCAACAGGTTTCCGGATGCCGCGCGCATGGCGGCCAGATCCACACCGGGGCGGCACGGCACGATGCTACGGGCGGTCAGCGGCTCGGCGCCGTAGGGCGCGGTGGTGAGCCGGTACACGTAGTGGCGGCGGATCGCCGAGAAGCGCGCGTCGAATTGCGGCGGCGCGAGCCGGGCGGCCTTGATGCGCACGTCTTTCGGGAGGAAGCGCGCCATCCTGTGCACGAGCTTGTCGCCGTCGAACTCGGCGGTGGTGTCGAAGTGCGCGACCTGTCCTTCGGCGTGCACGCCCGCGTCCGTGCGACCCGCGACGGTCAGCTGGATCGGCTCACGGAACACCTTGCTCAGCGACTCCTCCAGCACACCCTGCACGGTGCGCAGGCCCGGCTGGCGGGCCCAGCCGATGAAATCGGTTCCGTCGTAGGAGATGTCGAGGCGCACCCGTACGGCGGCCGGGGCCTCGGCGGCCGCTGCGGGCTCCGGCTGCGAGCTCACCGTTCCCATCGAATCCTCCACTGTCACAACGACTCCTCATCGACGCGAATGAGCCCGCCACCCACAAGGGCGGCGGGCTCATTCGAGAAATCCCGACCCAGGTCAAGCGTCCGGCACATCCCCGCATGCGCGGGGAACAACCCGACGTCAGGCGTCAGGCGTCCTTCTTGTCCTCGGCGGACTCGTCGGCGGGCTCATCCCCGGCAGTCTGGGGAGCCGATTCCTCGGCGGTCTCGGCGACAGCCTCGTCCGTCTTCTCCTCGGCGGCCGCCGGAGCGGCCTCTTCCGCCTTCTGCGAAGCGGCCACGCGACGGGCGCGATCGGCCTCGTTGGTCACGGTCTTCTCCCGGACCAGCTCGATGATCGCCATCGGCGCGTTGTCACCCTTACGCGGCAGCGTCTTGGTGATGCGGGTGTAGCCACCCTCGCGTCCATCGAACGACGGCCCGATCTCCGCGAAGAGCGAGTGCACGACGTCCTTGTTGCGGATCACCTTCAGCACCTCGCGACGGTCGGCGAGGGTGCCGCCCTTCGCCTTGGTGATGAGCTTCTCCGCGTAGGGGCGCACGGCCTTGGCCTTGGCCTCGGTGGTGGTGATCCGGCCGTGCTCGAAGAGCGCCGTGGCCAGATTGGCGAAGATCGCCTTCTGGTGCGACGCCGACCCGCCGAAGCGGGCACCCTTCTTGGGCTTAGGCATTGTTGATTCTCCTTGTATGCGGCCGGGCCGGGGCGCCTACCCCAGCGGCCTAGAGCTGTTCGGTCTCGGCGTAGTCCTGCTCGCCGCCATCGGTGTCACTGAACGTGCCGCTGTCGCTCCACGTGCCGGTGCTCGCGTCGTAACCCACCACGGAGGACGGGTCGAACGACGCCGGGCTGTCCTTCAGCGAGAGGCCGAGCGCGTGCAGCTTGACCTTCACCTCGTCGATGGACTTCTGGCCGAAGTTGCGGATGTCCAGCAGATCCGACTCGGTGCGGGCGACCAGCTCGCCCACCGTGTGCACACCCTCGCGCTTGAGGCAGTTGTAGGACCGGACGGTGAGGTCCAGGTCCTCGATCGGCAGACCGAACGAGGCGATGTGATCCGCCTCGGCCGGCGAGGGGCCGATCTCGATGCCTTCGGCTTCGACGTTCAGCTCGCGAGCCAGGCCGAACAGCTCGACCAGGGTCTTGCCCGCCGAGGCGAGCGCGTCCCGCGCGCTGATGGAGTTCTTGGTCTCCACGTCCAGGATGAGCCGGTCGAAGTCGGTGCGCTGCTCGACACGGGTGGCCTCGACCTTGTAGGTCACCTTGAGCACCGGGGAGTAGATCGAATCCACCGGGATCCGGCCGATTTCCGCACCCGACGCCTTGTTCTGCACAGCGGGGACGTAACCGCGACCGCGCTCGACGACGAGCTCGATCTCGAGCTTGCCCTTGTCGTTCAGGGTGGCGATGTGCATGTCCGGGTTGTGCACGACGACGCCGGCGGGCGGCACGATGTCACCGGCGGTGACGGTGCCGGGACCCTGCTTGCGCACGTACATCGTCACCGGCTCGTCCTCCTCCGAGGACACGACCAGACCCTTGAGGTTCAGGATGATGTCGGTGACATCTTCCTTCACGCCGGGGACGGTGGTGAACTCGTGCAGAACGCCGTCGATGCGGATGCTCGTGACCGCGGCCCCCGGGATCGAGGACAGCAGGGTACGCCGCAGCGAGTTGCCGAGGGTGTAGCCGAAGCCCGGCTCGAGGGGTTCGATGGTGAACTTCGAGCGGTTCTCGGCCACGACCTCTTCGGTCAGGGTCGGACGCTGGGAAATCAGCATGAGGATCATCCTCCTTTTAGGGCGCCCGCTATTTGACGCCTCGTTTTAAGGGGTTGTGCGGCAGGGGCGAAACCCCCGCCGCACCAGCGGCATTCGCTGATTACTTCGAGTAGTACTCGACGATCAGCTGTTCCTGCAGCGGCACATCGATCTGGGCGCGCTCCGGCTCCTGGTGGACCAGGATCCGCAGACGGCCCGGGATCACCTGCAACCAGCCCGGAACCGGGCGATCGCCGAGGGTCTCCCGCGCGACCTGGAAAGGCAGGGTCGGCAGCGACTTTTCCTTGACGTCGATGATGTCGTACTGGCTCACCTTGTAGCTGGGCACGTCGACCTTGACGCCGTTGACCAGGAAGTGGCCGTGGCTGACGAGCTGACGGGCCTGGCGACGGGTGCGCGCCAGACCGGCGCGGTACACGACGTTGTCGAGGCGGGTCTCGAGCAGACGAAGCAGGTTGTCACCGGTCTTGCCCTTGAGGCGGTTGGCCTCTTCGTAGTACCGGCGGAACTGCTTCTCCATGACGCCGTAGGAGAAGCGAGCCTTCTGCTTCTCCTGCAGCTGGAGCAGGTACTCGCTCTCCTTGATACGCGCACGGCCGTGCTGGCCGGGCGGGTACGGGCGACGCTCGAACGCCTGATCGCCGCCGACGAGGTCGACGCGCAGACGACGCGACTTGCGGGTGATGGGTCCGGTGTAACGGGCCATTTCGCTCTACCTTCCTTTCCCGCTAGACGCGACGCCGCTTGGGCGGACGGCAGCCGTTGTGCGGCTGCGGGGTGACATCGGAGATCGTGCCCACCTCGAGGCCTGCGGCCTGCAGCGAACGGATCGCGGTCTCACGGCCCGAACCCGGGCCCTTGACGAACACGTCGACCTTCTTGACGCCGTTCTCCTGCGCCTTGCGGGCAGCGTTCTCGGCGGCGAGCTGCGCGGCGAACGGGGTCGACTTACGCGAACCCTTGAAGCCGACGTGACCCGACGACGCCCAGGAGATGACGTTGCCGTTCGGGTCGGTGATGGACACGATCGTGTTGTTGAACGTGCTCTTGATGTGCGCGTGGCCGTGCGGGACGTTCTTCTTTTCCCTGCGACGCGACTTCTGGGTCTTCTTGGGGCCGGAGGCCCTGCTCTTAGGAGGCATCCGTATCCCTTACTTCTTCTTGCCTGCGACGGTGCGCTTCGGGCCCTTGCGGGTGCGCGCGTTGGTCTTGGTCCGCTGGCCACGCACGGGCAGGCCACGACGGTGGCGCAGGCCCTGGTAGCAGCCGATCTCGATCTTGCGGCGGATGTCGGCCTGCACCTCACGGCGCAGGTCACCCTCGACCTTGAACTCCGAAGCCTCGATGTAGTCGCGGAGCTTCGTCAGGTCGTCGTCGCTGAGGTCCTTCGAACGCAGGTCCGGGCTGACGCCGGTGGCCTCGAGGATCTCCTGGGAGCGGGTACGGCCGATGCCGAAAATGTAGGTCAGCGCGATCTCCATGCGCTTTTCGCGCGGGAGGTCGACGCCCATGAGACGTGCCATGTGGCAGTTTCCTTAATCGTTGCGGAGGTCTGCTCCCTGTCCGTTCCCCCGTCTTGTTTGGGGCACCGGCCTCCGTACCGGTGGTTGGCTCGCACGCCCCGTTCCCTCTCTCGAGAGCCCGAATTTCCACAGCGTGCGGCTGGAGCTGGGAGTTCTTCTCTGTGCCAATCCGAACTGCGTTCGGTGCTTGGCGGTGAAACGATCAGCCCTGGCGCTGCTTGTGGCGCAGGTTGTCGCAGATCACCATGACCCGGCCGTGGCGGCGGATCACCTTGCACTTCTCGCAGATCTTCTTGACGCTCGGCTGAACCTTCACGTCCGTCCAATCTCGTTGCGGTCCACACGGGTGTGAACACAGTTTTTCCCCAGCCTGGCGACTGGGGAAGTCTTCGTTGTGCCGTCCTCGCGGACGGTGGTCAAATGAAACGACTCAGGCGAGTGCGTTCCCGCAAGCTCGCCCGCTCGATTCACTTGTATCGATAAACGATGCGACCGCGGGACAGGTCGTAGGGCGAAAGCTCGACGACCACCCGGTCCTCGGGAAGGATGCGAATGTAGTGCTGCCGCATCTTTCCGCTGATGTGCGCGAGAACCTTGTGCCCGTTCTCGAGCTCGATCCGGAACATCGCATTGGGCAGCGGCTCGACAACTCGACCCTCGACCTCGATGGCCCCGTCTTTCTTCGCCATGTCCTCCGCGATCCCGGTTCGCTGGTCGGCATTGCCGATCGAACCTGGTGTGATTGCCTGGTGTCTGCTTGTATGTACCGGTCGGCGTAACCGGACCGGCGGCATGCAAACAGGCGGCGCATAGGTGCACCGCCGCTCCAGCTTACCGGGAGGCATCCGATCCGGCAAAAACACCTCGCCGTGCAGTCCCCGGCGTGGCCGCTCCCTGCCCCGCGTCGAGCGACGCCGGTCACGTAAACTGACCGAGTCCAGGAAACGGTCGAGCAGACTTAGGGGGATGCCGTGAGCCAGCGTACCGGGCGTGCCGCAGGCGCCGCGCCCCTCGGCCACGGCGGGGCCGAGCGCGAGCGCAGCGGGCGAGCCATCTCGGGCACGACGAAGCCGAGCGACAGTGAGGCGATGCGGTGAGTCGCAACAACGACGGCCTGCCGATGCTGCCGCCGTGGCTGTCCGACAGCGAGGTCAACGGCGGCTACGAGGCACCGGTACAGAATCTTCCGCACGACGACATCATCGACGACGCACCCGACCGCAAACGCAAGGGCCGCAAATCGCAGGCGCCGGAAGGCCGGCACGACGCGAGTCAGGGCTCCGGCCGCAAGGACAAGAAGCGCAGGTGGCTGGGCCGCGACAAGGACGAGCCGGTAGAGGAACAGCCCGCCGAGCCGCAGCCGCGAGGGGATTCGTGGGGTCGGCCGCAGTCGGGTGATTCGTGGTCGTCAGGCACGGACGCCGAGGGTCGCCCCGGGCAATCGCCGCAGCAGACCGCGCACGGCCAAGGCGACCGCAATGGTTCATGGCAGCCCATGGAAGGTCCCGGTCGGACCAGCGGGCCGGGCAGCGCGCCTCAGCAGCCGATGGAAGGACGCGGGCCGGTGCCGCCGCAAGGCGGCGGTGGCTATGTACCCCAGCAGCCGATCGGTGATTCCGGCCGCCAATCGACGGGCGGGCCTGGTCGAACGCAGCCGGATCAATTCGGCGGGCCGGGCCTGATTCCCCCACAGCAGTTCGGCGGCCAGGGACAGCCGGGCCAAGAGCCGGTCGGCGACGCCGGGCGGTGGAGTAGTGGACCGGAGCAGGCGCATCCGGGGCACTTCGGTGGGCCCGGTCAGGCGTCCCCGCAGCAATTCGGCGGCCCCGGTCGCGATTCGCGACAGCACGGTGGCCCAGAGCAGACGTATCAGCCGCCGATCGGCGGCCCTGGTCAAGCGCCACCGCAACACGGCGGCCCCGGCCAGGTGCCGACGCCGCAGCACGGCGGACCCGAACAGATCCACGGCGCGTCCGCGTATGCGCCCGGTTCGACGAGCGGGCCCGGACAGCAACAGCATCCGACGGGCCCCGGGCAACCGCCGATCGACGGATCGGGCGCGCAGCATCCGGACGCCCAGCGCACAGGCTCTCGCCTGCCCACCCGGCAGCCGAGCCAGCCTTCCGAGGGCTTCCAACCCCTCGGTCAGCGCACGCCCACGCCGACGACCCCGCCGCCCGCACCCGAGCCGCCGCCTTCGAACGAGGCGACCACGCGCTACCAGCGCCAGCTCCCCGACCTGCCGCCACCGCCGAGCGAGGTCCGGCCGTCCCCGGCCGAGGACAGCTCTGCCCGGCGGGCCCAGAACGACTTCGCCGCCCGGACCACCGAGGCCGAAGGCCGCATTCCCGCACCGGATGCCGAGCACCCCGTATCCGCTCCGGCGGCTGAGGGTCGCACGGCCGCGCAGACGGGTCAGGTCTTTGCCCCGGCGACCGAGGATCGCACTCCCGCGCAAGCTGGCGAGGGTGACGCCTCCAACGCGGCAGCGCAGGTCGCCGAGGGAAGCACCTCGACCACGTCGGACGCGAGTCGTTCTTCGAGCGAATTCGACAGTGCTCCACCGTGGCTCGCGGGCCCGAGCGCGAGCAGCGCGACCGCCGCGTCGGGTCCGGCCGCAGCCGCGCCATCCGCGGAGCAAGGCCTCCCGCCGCGTACGCAGGAGGGGGCGGCGCCATCGAGCGACGTCCCGCCGTCTTGGCTCGGCGGTGCCGAGCAGCGTCAGCCGAGTACCCGCCCCGAGCTGCCGCCGCCGCCGACCGCCGAACAAGCTGGGGCGCAAGCGTCTTCGCCGACCGCGCAGCCGACGTTCCCGAGCGACATCGCTCGACCGGCCGAGGCCGCCCCGGCCGCGCACTCGGGCGTCCCGGCCGCGCACTCGGGCGTCCCGGGCGGGACGTCCGCGACCCCCGATCCCGCTTCCGGAACCGAGCGTCCGAGCTCTGCGTCTCAGCCGATCGCCGACGATAGAGCGTTCGACGCGAGTCAGCGCTCTTCCACTCGACCCGGCGACCGGGTCGAGGGCGAAATCCCGCAGGGCCCCGCCGATTCCGCGTACGGACGCGAGGCGGTCGGACGAGGCCAGGGCGGCGAGATCACGCGCGACCCGGCCGTAAGCTCGGGCACAGCCGAGGACGCCGAGTCCGCGGGCGGCAGGCACCGATTGCCCGCCGAACCGAGCGCGGGTGAGCGACAGTGGGGCGCACCGGGTCCGGCGCAGGGCGGACATCGGGCTCCGGTCAGCGATCAGCCCGCCCCCGGCCAGGTACGCCGCGATCCCGGCGTGTTCGCGCAGCAGGGCGGCCAGGCGCCGGGCGGCGAAATGCCTTGGTCCCAGTCGGGATACGGCCCGCAGGCGCCGAATCCGCAGGACGGTCCCCCGCCCTCCGGCTATGCCGACCAGCGGCAAGGCGGTTTCGCACCCACCCCGGGTCCCGACGCCAGTGCCTACCACATTCCCGGCGACCGGCGGCCCGGCGAACCGGGGTATCCGGCGTCGTCCGGGCCGGGGACGGTCGAGCCCGCGAACAACGCGCCTGGCTTCATCCCCGCGGCAGCCGAACAGCACCCGTCCTCCCCTCCGGCGTGGAACCAGGCGGCGCAACCTCCCGCGCCCCCGCAGGGTCCCGCTGCCGAGAGCTGGGGCCAGCAGCCGCACCGACCGGCCGCCGAGAGCTGGGGCCACCAGCCGCACGGCGGTCCGCACCAGCACGGCCAGCCCTCGCTGGACGACGTGCCGTTGCGCCGCGCCAAGAAGGCGCCGGGCAGCGGGTGGCGTAAAGCCGTGCACCACATGTCCGGTGGCGCGATCAATCCCGGCATGTCGGCCGAGGAGTTGCGGCTGCAGGAACTGGTGGCGCGGATCAGGCAGCCCGTCCGCGGCGATTACCGCATCGCGGTGCTCTCGCTGAAGGGCGGCGTCGGTAAGACGACGACCACCATGGGCCTCGGGTCCATCTTCGCCTCCATCCGCGGCGACCGGGTGATCGCGGTCGACGCCAACCCGGACTTCGGCACTCTCTCCCAGCGAGTTCCTTTGCAAACCCGGTCGACGGTGCGCGATCTGCTGCTCGATCCGTCGATCGAGCGCTACTCGGACGTGCGCAGGCATACCTCGCAGGCCACCAGCCGACTGGAAGTGCTTGCCAGCGAACGCGATCCGGCGGCGTCGGAGGCGTTCAACGACGAGGAATATCGAGCGGTCGCCCGAATCCTGCAGCGCTACTACAACATCATCCTCACCGACTGCGGCACCGGACTGATGCACTCGGCGATGGCGGGCGTGCTCGACCTGGCGCACTCGCTGGTGCTCATCTCGTCAGCGGCGATCGACGGCGCGCGCAGCGCCGCGGCGACGCTGGACTGGTTGTCCCTGCACGGTCACGATCACCTGGTGCGCAACGCCGTCGTGGTGATCAACCTGCCGCGTGAGGGTTCGCCGAACGTGGGCGTGCAGCAGCTGCGCGAGTACTTCCTGTCGCGGTGCCGCGCGGTGCACATCATCCCGTACGACTCGCACCTCTCGGAGGGCGCCGAGATCGACCTGCATCGGCTCAGCAAGCAGGCCAAGCGCGCCTACGTGGAACTGGCCGCGACGGTCGCCGACGAGTTCGGCGTCGACCACCGCCGTTTCCACGCCTGAGCGCCGGGTTCGATCGAGAACGCCTTCGACGAAGAACACAGCGCGACAGCCGTTGCGCACCAAGAAGGTTCGCCGGTCGGGTGCCGAGGAGGGGGTACGGCACCCGACCGAACGAACCACCTCACCACTCGGGCAGCCGCCTCCGACCCGCGAGCACGTCGCGGATCAGGTCGTCGTAGGCGTCCGCCAATTCGGCGAGATGGTGCCAGGCGCAGTGCAATAGCTCGTCGTGCGCGTCGAGAGTCATCAGCGCGTGGTGCGCACGCACCGAGGACTCCGCGAGCCGATCGATCACCGCGCCTACGGTCTCCGTGTGCAAGGTGGCGCCGAGCCGATGCTGGGGGACGCTGCGCGTCACCCAGTCATCGATGGCCAGCACCAATTCGCCTCGGCGCCGTTCGTTTTCGAGAATATGCGTCGGATCGGTGCTGACCGAGCCGCCGCGGCCGACCAGCCGCCGCTCGTGCAGCACCGCCAAATCACGGGCGAACCAGAGCAAGGGGCCACCTACGACCCGATGCCCTCGACACGCCCGAACAAGTAGATCCGAAGTGGGCAGTAGCCCGGTAGTCACGGACTGCACTGCCGTATCGACACACCGGGGTGTGTCGGGAAGAGCCATCACAACCGTTGATGAATCCGAACCTGCCACGTTGCCTCGCCGTTCATCGCCGCACAACACCGGATCAGGACGTTCATTACAATAAACCTCTGAAGGCACCTGTCAAGCGTTACCCGCCCGTAGGAGGTAACGAAGAGTACACTTCGTTACCTGCACGACCACCGAGGAGCAAGATGGCGGACGGTCCGACGTATCACCGGATCGCAGACCTCCTCCGCGAGGAGATCCGCTCAGGCAAATGGAATCCGGGCGATCGACTTCCGAGTCACACCGAGCTCGCCGAGCAGATGCAGGTCTCGATCACCACGGCCCGCAACGCCGTACAGGTTCTTGTCGCCGAAAATCTCGTCTATACAGCTACTTCCCGCGGAACGATCGTCCGAAACCAGGAAGTGCTCGAGTCGGTGATGACCGACCATATCCGTCCCGACCGCCCCAAGACGCCGCACGACATCTTCGAAGAGATCGCCCGCCGCGCGGACCGGGTGCCCACCAAGGAGTTCAGCGCGCGGATGGAGCCCGCGACGGCGCAGGTCGCGCAGTGGCTCGGCGTGCCGGAGGACTCTTGGGTGCTCGCCCGCACCGTCGTGCAGTACCTGGACAACGAACCGTGGTCCTGGGAGGTCAGCTTCTATCCCCGAGACCTGGCCGAGGCCACCGGAATCGACTCGCCGCACGACATCCCCGAGGGCACCACCCGCAGGATGGCCGACCGCGGCCACCCCGAGACCGCCCACCGCGACACGCTCGTGGCGCGGCCGGCCAGTGCGGAGGAGGCGATCGTGCTCGGCGTCGCGACAGGAACGATCTTGCTGGATCATCTGCGCATCGGCGCGGATCGCACCCGGGTCACCCGGGCGACGAGGCAACGCTCCATCGCCACGCGCAACCGCTTGGCCTACGAACTCGGCGACGCCGAGGGAACCGCCGTCATCCGGCAAACTTTGGGCGATTCGTATAGGCCAGGTATCTCTTTGCTATGACTACCGTTTTCCGCCAGGCCGACATCGGTGATCTCGGCATGATCTGCCGCCTGCGCGTCCAGCGCACCGCCTGGCTCACTGCCCGCGGTTCCGACCAGTGGACGATCGCCGGTCGCGGACTGCCCATCGAGATTTTCGCCCGCGGGGTCGGCCGCTCGCTGGACGCGGGCGAGACCTGGATCGCCGAGGTGGATGGCGAACCGGCAGCAACCATTACCGTCAACGATCGCGCCGACCCCGGCCTGTGGTCGCAGTGGGAGCTCGCCGACGCGGTCGTCGTGCACTTCATGATCGTCGACCTGCGTTTCGCCGGGCAACGTCTCGGCCATCGCATGCTCGCGCACGCCGGGCAGCTGGCCAGGGAACGCGACCGCGACTGGGTTCGCCTCGATGCCTGGACGACCAACGCCGACCTGCACGACTACTACCGCAGAGCGGGCTTCCACATGGCGCGCATCGCGGGACCGATCGCCCGCGGCCCCTCTCGCGCGCTGTTCGAACGCCGCACCGACAGCTGGGATTTCGAGCAGAAGCTCGCCATCCCCGCCGCGGGCCTGCCGTCGGCGACACCCCTACTGGACCCGCCGACGGACACCATCCTCGCTCCCCCGGCGCTGCCGAACTGAGCAGGCAGCGCCGGAGCGAAGGCGGAGGTACGCCTTACAGCGGCGGCAGGTACGCCACCTGGATCATCTCGTTGCCGCCGCGAGTAACCAGCGTGCCACGGCCGGGCGGCAGCTTGGTGGCGCGGATGTCGCCGATGATCTTGCCCTCGTCCTTGGGCGCGCTCATCAGCAGCGCGTCCACACCCATTTCCTTGAGCGAGCCGAGCACCTTGTCGAACATGGCCCGGCTGGCGCCGCCGGCGCGGCGGCTCAGCACCACGTGCAGACCGATATCGCGCGCCTGCGGCAGGAACTCGATCAGCGGCTCCAGCGGGTTGCGCCCACCGGAGACCACCATCTCGTAATCGTCGACGACGACATAGATCTCGGGCCCGGTCCACCAGCTGCGTTCACGCAGCTGCTGTGGCGTGATGTCGTTGCCCGGGATCCGCTTCTGGAGATAGTTCGCGACTTCCTTGATCATCCCGAAGGACGTCTGCGCGGAGGTCGAGTATCCGGCCAGCTGCGCCCCTTCCAGCACTCCGAGCATGGTGCGCCGGTAGTCGATCAGGATGACGCGGGCTTCCTCGGAGGTGGAGTTCTCGGTGATGCCCGCGACGATATTGCGCAGCAGCGTGGTCTTACCGCACTCCACATCGCAGAAGCTGTAGAAGTGCGGCTGCACCGCGAAATCCATGACGATCGGTTGCAGGTCGGTCTCGCCGATGCCGATGACGGCCAGCGTCTTGCTCTGCTGGATGCCCCGCCGCGCCGCCTCCGCGAGCACGGCCTCGCGCGAGAGCTCCATCGGCAGCATCCGGACCTCGGGCGCGTTCCGGCCTGCGTAGAGTTCGCTGAGCTGCTGCTTGGCGATGCCGATTCCCTCGGACAGAGTGTGTGGATCGGAGTCGGAGTCCAAGCGCGGCAACGCGATCAGCAGATGCAGCTTTTGCGCGGTGAGACCACGGCCCGGACGCCCGGTGGGCACCAGCACCGCGGTTCGCCGGTCCATCTCGGAGTCGGACGGGTCGCCGAGGCGGAGCTCGATGCGGGTACCGATGAGGTCCTTGATCTGCGAGCGGATCTCCGGCCACCGGGTGGTGGAGACGATCAGGTGGACACCGTAGGAAAGACCCTGTGCGGCGATGGCATTGAGCTGCGGTTCCAGCATGTCGTAATCGGCGCGGATGGTTGGCCAGCCGTCGATGACGAGAAAGACGTCACCGTGCGGATCCTGAGCGAGCGGGTCGGCTTGCCGCTCGGCAGGCGACTTCTCCGCCAGCAGCGCTTTCCGCCTGCGGAATTCGACGATGGAGTCGATGCCCAGCTCACGGAACAGCTCCTCGCGGTGGCGCAGGATGCCCGTCACTTCCGCGATGGTGCGGCGGATCCGATCGACTTCCATGCGACCCGCGACGGAACCGACATGCGGTATCCCCACCAAACCGGAGAGTGTGCCGCCACCGAAGTCGAGACAGTAGAACTGCACCTGCTCGGGTGTGTGGGTGGCGGCCGCGGCCATGATGATGGTGCGCAGCGTGGTCGACTTACCCGACTGCGGACCACCGACGACCGCGACATTGCCCTGCGCCGCGGACAGATCCACGATCAGCACGTCGCGGCGCTGCTCGTAGGGCTTGTCGATGACACCCAGTGGCAACCACAGCTGTCCGTGCCGGTTGACCGGCGAGCGCCAGTCCGGATCGGGCAGCAACATGTCGACCGACGGCGACTCGTCCAGTGGCGGCAGCCACACCTCGTGCGCCGGGCGGCCGTGGCCGCGGAGGCGATCGACGACGGTGGTCAGCAGCGTCGCGGGAACGGCCTCGGCGACCGGCACCGAGTCCTGCTCCTCGTCGCCATCCACGAGTTGCCCTGGCGGCGGCGGTAATTCGGGCAGGCCCAGCCGTCCGGGGGGCGGCGGCAGCTCGGGCCTTCCCCCCGGCACGGCCTCCCGTTCGGACTCGACTTTCTCCGGCAGCGCCACCGGCGCCGCGGTGAACACCGCGGGCGACTGACCGCCGACGGTCTTGCCGTCCACCTTCCGGCTGACACGCGGCGAAACATACGGCCCGGACACGTAACTGGCGTTGAAGCGCAGCGGATCGTCGGCATCGCTCTTGAGGTAGCCGGAGCCAGGCACGCTGGGCAGGTGGTAGGCGTCGGTGATGCCGAGCACCGCCCGGGACTCATTGGCCGAGAACGTACGCAGACCGATCCGGTAGGACAGATGCGAGTCCAGACCGCGCAGCTTGTTCTCCTCCAAGCGCTGCGAAGCCAGCAGCAGATGCACTCGCAGCGAGCGGCCCAGGCGGCCGATCATCACGAACAGGTCCGCGAAATCCGGTTTCTGCGAGAGTAGTTCGGAGAACTCGTCGACCACGACGAACAGCGCGGGCAGCGGATCCAGGTTGGCGCCCGCGGCGCGAGCCTTCTCGTATTCGGTGACGTTGGCGAAGTTGCCTGCCGCGCGCAGCAGCTCCTGGCGCCGGGTCATCTCGCCGGAGAGGGCGTCCTTCATGCGGTCGACGAGGGCGAGTTCCTCCTCGAGGTTGGTGATGACCGCGGAGACGTGCGGCAGCGAGTCGAGGCCGAGGAAGGTCGCGCCACCCTTGAAGTCGACAAGGACCAGGTTCAGCAGATCGGGCGAGTGCGTGGTCACCATGGACAACACCAGCGTGCGCAGGAACTCGGACTTACCCGAACCCGTTGCGCCGATACACAATCCGTGCGGACCCATGCCGTTCTCGGCGGACTCCTTGATGTCGATCTCGACCGGCGTACCGTCGGGCGTGACGCCGATCGGCACCCGCAGCCGTTCCCGGTCGCTGCGCGGGCGCCACACCACCGCGGGATCGATCTGGGCGGCGTCGGGAATCTTCAGCAGCGCCATCAGGCCGGGATCGGCCCGGATCTCGTCACCCAGGCTCACCATCTGGGCGGCGGTCGCGATGCGATAACGTGCCAGATCCCGGGCCAGCGCGTTCGCCTCGGCGCGGGTCACCTGATCGGCGGTGGCGAATTTCTCGACGCCCGCAGCGGATTTCGCGGCCACCATGCCGTCGTCGGTGACGACGAGTTGCAGGCCGCGGCGCACCGCGAGACCGCTCTGCGGTGCGGTCAGGTCGAGCACGGTCACCGAGTCGAGGCCCGCGTCGCTGACGACGCGTTCGGAACCGCTGACGTAGCCGTCGTCGATGATCACCAGCAGATGGATCCGGCCCGCTGTCGGCTGCGCGTTACGCATGAAGCGACCGCGCTCGACCAGCTCGGCGGACATGGATGTCTCCAACTCGGCCAGCGAGCGGTACATCATCCGGACCGAGCCCATGCCGTCCCGCTCAACCGGATGTTGCAGATGCGGGAGCCATTTCGCCCAGGACCAAGCCGGGCCGTCGGGGTCGGCACAGATGATGGCGAGCGCAGTGTGGTCGGGGCCGTGGAAGGTGGTGAACTCCATCAGCATCGAGCGCACCAGCGTGAGCACGGCTTCACGGTCGCCTTCGACATTGATTGCGGGGAACGCGCGCAGCGAGATGGCGGTGGGCAGGCCGTGCACCACCGAGTGGGTGCGCACGAACCGGCGCAAGGCGACGGTGGACACCGGTTCCAGGTCTTCCAGCGGACCGGTCTCGGGCCGGGCCAGCTTGGTGGCCAGGCGGTGGCTGCCCACGCCGACCCGCACGTGCCCGAAATCCGGGTCGTTGGGCCTGCGTTCCCACATCCTGCGGCTGCCGACCACCGATTGCAGGTCGCTCGGTTCGGGATGACTCCACCGCAGCGCCGCCAGCTGCTGGTTACCGGTCTTGCGCACATCCTTGCGGACCTGATCGAGGTAGCGGAAGTAGTCCTTGCGCTCCTCGTTGAGCTCGGCGGCCTTCTTCGGCCCGCCGCCGCCGCGCATGCCCGCCATCATGCCGAACATCGACATCAGCATCATGATCGGGAACATCATCATGAACGGGTTGGCCAGCAGGTTGCGGCCCATCATGACCATCATCGCGATCATGCCGACCACGGCGACCACCATGACCACCGGCATCAGCTTCATCAGCAGATTGCCGACGACGGGACGATCCAGTTCCGGCGGCGCGGACAACGCGACCTCACCGCCCGGCGGACGCGGCGGCGCGATCCGCGGGCGGCGCACGAAACCTTCGGTTGCCATGTCCTACAACCCCTCTCGGGTTCGTTGCTCCGCACCCGGATCCACACTCACCTGCTTACCCCGCCGGAACGGGATCGAGGCGGCGTAGCCGAGCCCGAGCAGGGCGAGCAGCGTGATCGAGCCGATCGTGGCGACCAGGCGCGGGGCCGGGTCGACGTACGGCGGCGGGGACGGCCCGGCGATCTTGCGCGGTATATCGGAGCCCACGGTGACCGGCTTCTGCGGCAGTTGCGCGGTGAGTGCGGCCAGTGGATCGATCAGGCCGTGCCCGACCTTGTCGTTGCGTCCGTTGTCCGGCGCCTGCGCGGTCAGCTTGATCCGATCGATCACCTCGGCGGCGCTCATTTCCGGGAAGCGCGACCGGACCAGCGCGGCGAGTCCGGAGACGTAGGCGCTGGAGAAGCTGGTGCCGTCGATGGTGGAGTAGCCCTCATTGGTCTGGGTGGCGTTGACCAGCCCGGCGCCACCGGGCTTGCTGTCCAGGGAGACGATTTCGCGCCCCGGCGCGGCGACGCCGACCCACGGACCGTGCAGCGAGAACGGCGAGACCGCGCCCTCGGGATCCACCGAGGCGACCGACAGCACATAGGGCGTGAACCAGGCCGGAGTGACCACGGTGCCCACCGCCGACCAGCCCGAGCGGTCGTTCTGCTTCTCACAGGCAGTGCCCTGCATGATGTTTCCAGCTGCGGCGACGACGACCACATTGCGGTCGTAGGCGTATTTCACGGCGGCGCCCAAGGCGCCGTCGGCGGCACTGGCGTTCGCGGCCATGCACGCCACCTCGGAGATGTTGATCACCGTGGCGCCCATGTCGACCGCGCGGACGATACCGGCGGCCAGGGTGTTGACCGTGCCGTAGCCTTCGCGCGTGATGACGCCCGGCTCCTCCCGGCGATTGCGGTCCTTGGCCTCGTAGGCCGAGCTGAGCTGGCGGATGGCCAGGATCTCGGCTTCCGGTGCGACACCGGCGAATCCGTCCTCCAGGCTGGGCTGAGCGGCGATGATCCCGGCCACGAAGGTGCCGTGTCCGTCGCAGTCGACGGTGCCGTCGGTGGTGGAGACGAAGTCGCCGCCGGCCTGGAGCGCGGGCAGGCGCCAGTGCCGGTTCACGCCGGTATCGATGACGGCGACCTTCTGACCCGCGCCGCGACTGAACTGCCACGCCTCGGCCAAACCGAGGATCCGCTGCGCCAGTGGCGGATCGCGGGGCGCCTCGCCCTGGAGGATGGGTTCGGCGCAAACCTTGGCCTGTTCGGTCTCGTCCGGCGGTCTGGCGCTGGCGGCAAGGCCGAGCACCGCGCCGAGTGCGCCGTCGTCGATCTTCGGCGGCGCGATCGCCACTGCGGGCGTGGGTGTTCCGGTGGCGAGCGCGAGCACCGCCGCCACGGTCACCGCCCGCAGCAGCCGCCGTAGGAGCGGTGCCATGTCAGATGTTCCGGGCGGCCGAGTAGATCTCCATGATCCACAGCACCAGCGGAATGATGGTGCAGATCAAGAGGTATTCGAAAATCTCACCGGTGCGGCGCATGGGTGGCGACATCTCGGTGTGCGGCCCGATCACACCGAAGGCCACCGCGGCCGCGGCCACCACGAGCAGCATGCCGCCGATCGGCAGCAGCCAGTCCTCCTCGCCGAGCGCGGCGCCGACGCCGAGCGCGATCAACGCGATAGCGCCACCGGCGATCAGTGTGCATGCCTGCACCAGGTCGGCGAAGGCGCGCCCGCGCAAGCACAGGATGATCGAGACCACCACGCCGAGGGTGATGCCCTGCCAGCGGGCCGCGCCGAGCGGATCCGCGGCCAGCACCACGCCGATCGCGGCGGCGACGGTGCAGCCGATGATCATGCCGGACTGGTATTCGTTGGCCGCGCGGGCTCGATGCTCGAGGCCGGCGGCCGAGGGTAGGGCGGTGGCGCCGATGGCGCCGATGTCCTTGACGGTGGGACGGGGTTCGTGGTCGGCGGGGTCGATGGCGGCACCCGCGGTCGGCACCGGCGGCACCGGCAGCCGTGCGGCGGCCACGGCAAGGCGCGGCACCAGGGTGATCACGACGAGCGCACCGACCAGCACACCCGCGGCGATCTTGGACAGCGCGGGATCCCAGACCATCCGCACCATCGCGGCCACGCCGCCGAACAGGGCGAGGGTGATGACCGTGGTGAACATGGTCGCCCCGACCCGGGTCAGGCTGTAGAGGACGGCGGCGGCGGTCAGCGTCGCGACACAGGCGAACATCGCGTGCGGACTGCCGAAGGCGTTGGGCACGAACAGCGCGGTGCCCGCGAAGATCAGCAGCAGCGCGTACAGCGACAGCATGATCACCGGCAAGGTCGCCTCGGCCTGATACCGGCGGGCGACCAGCACGGCCGCGCCAGCAGCGATCAGTCCGGCGCCGAGGCCGATGAAACCCACTGCGGCACCGGCGCCGTCGAGCTTGGCCACCGCGAGCAGGTAGCTCCCGGCCAGCACCGCGAGTAGGCCCATGGACAGACCGAGCCAGCGCGCCGACAGCGGCGACCAGTGCCGGAACGAGGTCGCGGTCAGCTTGGCGACGGCGTCGATCACGTCGTCGAACAGCGCCGGCGGCTCCTTGGCGGTCACCGAGCGCAAAACGAGCAACTCACCATCGAAAACCTCGGCCTCGGTGAGCGATTGGTTCGCCGGGATGGGGTCGCGGCCGATCCTGGCCAGCGTCCAATGCTGCGTTTGCAGCGGTGCCCCGTCCTCGTGCTCGGTGAGATCGGGATTGCGCGATTCGATCAGCTCCACCACATCGGTGATAAACGCCGCGATCGGAACTGTGGCAGGCAAACCCAAGTCCAACTGCGTATTGCCGCCGATCACCGAGACGCGGCACAACTCCGGACCTACGGCAGCCACAGCGCTGCTAGACGGATCGGTCACAGCTCGGATGACTCCCTACCTAGAACACACGTCAACGCCATGCAACCTACTCAACTTAACGGAGAAGTCCCTACCTCGCAGTGCCCTTCCGACCCCGCCGACTCCGTCGGCTTTCCAACCCCCGGTGCTCTCTCCACCCCCGCAGACTCCGTCGGCTTTCCACCCTCCGGTGGCTATGCTTAGCGAGGAACAGCATCTCCGTTCGTTTTTAGGGGCAAACCCATATGACCGGCAACCGCCAGGCACAACGCGCGTTCGACGCTGGTGTCTTGTCCTTGGGCATTGTGATCGACGGACAGGAATCTGCCCGCGATCTGGAATACGCTCAGCTGGCCTTCCAGCGCGCCACCGAATGGGATCCCGGTATGTGCGACGCTTGGCTCGGACGCGCGGCCGCCGGCGAGCACACCCGTGAGGTGATCTTCAACCTCTTCAAGACCAGCACCTCGACGCTCTTCCGGGAGCAGCGCAGGCTCGGCCTGCAACCGCGGGTGCTGGCGGGCCGCTTCACCGTCGGTCAGTACATCGACTACCCGCTGGCCAGCTATACCGAGATCTGGCTCGCGCAGGCCGCGCAACTGATCACCGAGGGCGACTACGACGAAGCCGAGAAGGTCCTCGACGAACTGGCCAAACACCGAGCCGCACAGGTCTCCTCGTCGGACCGCGAGATCGACGACCGGATCTGCGCCTACGTCCGCGGCGTGCTGCACTTCACCACGCAGCGCTGGCCCGATGTGATGACCGTGCTGGCCGGTTCGGCGGACTGGGAGGATCCCTACCTGGCCGCGGGCGCCCACGTCATGGTCGGCACCGCCTGTGCCCAGCTGGGTTTGTTCGGCGAGGCGATCCGCCGTATGGAAGCCGCTGAGCAGGGCCCGATTCCGGCCGCGGCGACCACCGCCCGCTTCTGCCGCGGACTCGCCCTGCGCGAGACCGGCGAGGAGGAGAAGGCGCAGGCGCTGTTCGAGAAGGTGTTCTCCGAGGCACCGAGTTTCGAGGCCAACACCATGGCCATGCGCGACCGCAAGTACCGGATCACGGTGACCACCAAGGAGGTCATCGACGCGCGCACCAACAAGTGGGATCCGGCCTCGGCGCCGACGCTGGAACAGATGGGCCAGGAGGAGCGCGACGACAAGGCCAAGCTGATCCTGGAGAAGGCGCGCGCCGAACTCGACGAGCAGATCGGTCTCGCCGGCGTGAAAATGCAGGTTGCGAAGTTGCAGGCAACCGCTCAGCTAGCGCGGATCCGCGCCGAAAAAGGAATGGCGAGCGGATCCCGTGGCCAGCATTTGGCATTCACCGGACCGCCGGGTACCGGTAAGACCACCGTTGCCCGCGTGGTGGCAAAAATTTACTGTGGCTTAGGAATTCTCAAGACCGACAAGTTGATCGAAGCCAAACGTTCCGATTTCGTCGGGCAGCATTTGGGCAGTACCGCGATCAAGACGAACAAGTTGATCGATAGCGCGATGGACGGTGTGCTCTTCATCGACGAGGCCTACACACTGATTCAAACCGGCCTGTCCGGCGGTGACGCGTTCGGTCGCGAAGCCGTCGACACGCTGCTCGCGCGAATGGAGAACGACCGCGATCGACTGGTGGTGATCATCGCCGGATACGACGGCGAGATCGACCGATTCCTGGCCTCCAACGACGGTCTGGCGTCCCGCTTCGCCAAGCGGGTGAAGTTCGATTCCTACTCGCCGGAGGAGCTCGGCGACATCGGGCGTTTCATTGCGCGGAAACGGGATTCGGAACTGGCCGACGAGGCACAGGCGCTGCTGGTCGCCGCCTGCGGTGAGCTCTACCGCAAGGAGGCCACGGATCAGAGCGGAGAGCTCCGGCGTGGCATCGACATGGCCGGTAACGGCCGGTTCATCCGCAATGTGATCGAGGCGGCCGAGGAGGAGCGCGAGTTCCGGCTGGCCAACGACATCAACCTGGATCTCAGCGCCGTGGACGAATCGGTGCTGATGCGGATCGAAGCGGACGATATGCGGAACGCGCTGGACAACGTCCTTTCCACGCTGCGCTGATATCCGGAAGCAGCAGTACGGCCGCGAGTCCGCGGAGCCGTACTGCTGTGCGGGGCAGGTCAGTTGGTGGTCGGCAGGATGTCGTAGCTGACGAGCGCTTCCTCACGCGAGAGCGTCGGCCCGGGTACCAGCTGGCCGATGATCGGCCACGGTGCGGGCCGCGGCTTGTCGGCAAGGCCGAGCAGGGTGGCCGTCTCCTGATCCGGGATGCCGTAGCGAATCCCGTTGTCGGAGATGTAGAACAGGCTGCCCATGCGGACACTGTCCGGCGACATGCCGGTCGTCTGGAGGTACTCCCCCGAGTTCGGCGGGATGTAGGCATGGTCGATGCGGTCGCCGGTGCCGTCCCCGGTGGCCAGGTCCACGACCTTGGCCGACTTCGGCAGCGGCAGTTCACGTCCGGCGAGCAGCGTGATCGTGGCAGCCGGATCGGAGGCCTTCTTGGTCCACTGCATACAGCTGACCTTGTTCTCCTCGGGAGTGAGGATGGTCGGGACCGCCCCTGGGAACTTGTCCACCGGCAGTGGGCTCACCAAAGGGACTCCCACCACCCGGTCCGGCGGCACCGAGATGATCTCGTTCATCTCCTGGGAGTTCGCGTTGCGGATGACCTCGGCGGAGAACGGCGTCAGCCGCTGCACGCCATCGGCGAGCACCACGTACAGCTCCTCGGAGTCGACCCGCTGCACTCGGATCACGCCGCCGATCGGCACGCCCTGCAAGCGACCGGGGCCGGGTTCGCCGAGCCGATCGATCTTCGGCGGGACGATCGCGGGGACTTGAGTGGCGGAATTTAGCATGCCCGCGCTGACCGGACGCGGGTTGTACGCCTGCATGCCCAGCGAGCGCGAGATCACCGAATCGTTCGGATCCACCTCGGCGCGTTTGCCGTCGAACATCAGAAAGGTCTTGCCGCCGCGGGTCACCAGCAGCGCCTCGTTGTCGCGCAGCGGGCGGGCGGTGTTCGGCTCGCTCGAGTCGAGCGCGCCTGCGATGACCGTGGACTTGGCGCCTGCGGAGCGGGCGGCGCTGCCTGCCGCGGACAGTTCCACCGCATCGCACAGGCTCCAGACGGAGTCCGGCGAGGCAGCCCCGGGCAGGGTGGCCGGAACGCCGGGAATGCCCACCATCGGTCCGCGCGGCAGCGTCAGCTTGGATTCCTTGACGGAAGTGGGCTTTTCGTCGCTGGCAGCGATCAGGCGGGCGGAAGCCAGGTTCAGCGCCGGATGCAGCGTGCCGTCGATGATCACGTAGAGCGCGCCGGTCTCCTTGCCCATCACGATGGTCGCATCGCCGATCGAGCCCACCGGGCGCAGGAACGCCAGGATCGCCGCACCGGCGACCACCAGGATGCCGAGCACCGCGCCGACGACCAGCGAGCGGAACTGTGAGCGCATCGGATCGTGCAGCATCCGGATATCGCGCCGAATCAGCGCGTGCTCGTACCTTTTCAGCAGAAACCGGTATCCGTTGACTTGCGCCTTGGTAGTCAACTGTGCGGGCACGAAACGCCTCCGAACTGACGCGGGTACAGCGGACCGAGCATTTCACCCGGCACGCTTACAGTACCTACCCGCCCCGTCGGCTACGCAAGCTCCGCCGACTGCCATCCCCCAGTACCTACCCACCCTGCCGCCTGCCTTCCCGGTAGCGAAGCCGAACAATTTCGGTCCATTATGTCCGCATGGGTTCCACCACAGCCGACGGCGAAAATCGCGACACCGCGCAGCAGAGTTCACCTGCCCCGTCGGCCGAGCCTGCCCCCACTCCCCTGCACTCCCCGTACTTCTGGTTGTTTCGAATTCTGCCGCTACGCTGGGTGATTCCGGTGGCGCTCGTCGCTGTCGCGGCCTCGCTGGTCGCGGTGATCTTCGATGCCTCGGTGTGGATCGCGGCCGGAGTATGTGCCGGCGTGCTCCTGCTGGGGCTGACACCACGGCCGCGCCGCAAGTCGTTGGCAGGTTGGCTGGACGAGGAAATCACCTTCCGTTGGCGCGTGTTCCGCAATCGTTCGGCAACCGCGGATCAGGCGCCGTTCGACGTACCGCTACCCGAGGGCGGCGCCTACGGAATGCGCTGGGACGGCTCGCGATTACTCATCATGCTGCGCGTGGAGGCGCATCCGCGCACGGTGACGCTGCTGAGCCCGCAGTCGCTGATCTCCGACGACATGATGCCGCTGCCCGAGCTCGCGCACTGCCTCAACCAGTTCGACATCGAGCTGGCCTCCATCGATGTGATCAGCACCGGCGCCCGCACCTCGGGGCCCGGCCGGGTCTCGCACCTCTACGAGCAGATCCTGGGCCCGCTGCCCGCGGTGGCGCACCGCACGGTGTGGGTGGTGCTGCGGCTGGACCCGCTGGGCAATGCCCCCGCGGTGGCGCGGCGCGGGGGCGGGGCCACCGGCACGCTGCGCACGGCCATCGTGGCGACCCAGCGGGTGGCGAATCGACTTGCCGCCCACGGCATCTCCACGGTGGTGCTGTCAGCCGCCGAGATCACCGCGGCGGTCAACCAGCTCACCAGGCACACGCCGCTGGAGGAGTTCACCGAGACCGCGCACAGCGTGGAACGCGACGGCATCCACTACACCACCTACCGGATGGCGCCGGAGGCGCTGGGGCCGCGCGGATTCGCGGCGGTGTGGTCCACGCCGACGCTGGCGACCACCGTCACCATGCGTCTTCAGCGCGCACCGGCACGGTCACCGCGCGACCAGGCCGCCGCGCCCGGCGCCGCGGGTATCGAAGTGACCGCGGTGGTGCGCTTCGATACCCGGGACAAGCCCGCCGTGGTCAAGGCCGAGGGCCTGGTCCCCCTGCCGGGCAAGCAGTTCCGCGCGCTGCTGTACCCGCTGCCGATCGCCCGGCGCGGCCGTCGGTTCAGCCCGGAAACCTATCTGGGCAAGCCGGATTCACTGCTCGCACTGCCGATGCCGATCGCAGGCTGCGGTCAGCTGATCGGCGCCGACACCTCCGGACAGGCCGTTGCCCTGCCCTTGGTCGGGCATCAGGTGCGGCGCGTGGAGGTGATCGGATCGCTGCTGGTCGCCCAGCAGATGATCCTGCGCGCCATCGCGCTCGGCGCCTCCGTCGTGGTGCACACCAACCGGCACGACGCGTGGCGGCAGATGGCAGCCGACGTGGGTGTGCCCCAGTCCCTGACCGTCGCGGCCTGGTCCGCGGCCGGGCAGCAAGCCAGCGCGCACCGGTTCGCCACTGTTGTCGTCTACGACGGCATTCCGCCGACGGGACACCACTCCGACGCCACCACCGTGCTGCTGCGCAACGCCCCGGCAACCATGGAGGACCACTTCGACCCCGACGTCACCCTCGCCGAGGACCCGGAGACCGCCAACCTCGTCACCGTGCGCACGGCAGGTGTGACCACCCGCGTGCACATGGTGGCGACACCGGACGAAATGCAATACCTGCACACGGCTTTGGCCCTCGCCAGATAGCCGAGCACCGGAAAGCCCCGGCCACCCGCGCGAGGGTGACCGGGGCTTTTCGTCCCGAACCCGGATCAGAAGGAGTTGTAGACCTTCTTGTCAGCGGCGAACGCGTTGTTGAACGCGCCGTCGATGGCGTCACGCAGCTTCTGGATCTTGAGGTGGGTGTCGCTGAGGCCCTGGCCGTCCTTGCTGCCGACGCCGAGCAGTTCGTCGGCCTTGGCCTTGAACGACTCCAGCGCCTCGTTCTCCTCCCACGCGACGTTGATCAGCTTGTCGCGGGCGGCGACGAAGGCGTCCTTGTAGCCGTCGAGATCCTTGTAGTACTGGTCCATTTCGCGGATCAGCTGATCGTGGACCGCCTTGGTGTACTTCATGGCGGGTACTCCTTTCCCGGAAAGTGCGTCAGATCAGGTTGGTCAGGGCGTCGACGTTGGTCGGGTCGACGTCCGCGAGGGTGGTGTTGCCCTCTTGGATCGTCTGGTTCAGCGCATCGATCTTGCCGTTGATCTCGGTGGCCTCGGCCTGCCAGGCCTCGGAAGCCCTCTGGCCGGCCACCGCGGCGTCACCTTCCCAGCCCGCGCGGGCCGCGTCAAAGGATTCCTGCACCGCCTGGATGGTCTTACGGATGCCTTCGACAGCCTGGTAGTACTCGTCGACTACCTGGGCTGCCTGATCCGCGGTATAGCTGGTCTGTCCGGACATCGTTCACCTCTTCATGTCGGTGGGTATTTCGTGTTCCGCTGCGCAGGCGCCGCGGTAATTCGGTCGGTTCGTGAGTTCCGATGCGTTGACTAGGGCATCCACCTTCCTCCGGGCAAGGTTTCGATCAGTGCCGAGATCGCCTGTGCGATCCGGTGATCGGTTCCCGGGGCGAAGGTCGACCAGACCCGTAGGTCCGGCGCAGCGCCGGGGCTGGCGGCGATCCGACCACGCGAGGTGTCGTAAACCGCTACCGCTCCGGACGTTCTGGTGGTGACGCCGTCGTCGTATGCGTAGGCGACGATCTCGGCGTGCGCGTGGCAGCTGGACATGGCCAATCCGAACTCGATGGCATCGCGTTCGGCCACGCCGTGGGCGTAGAAGATATCGGAGTAATCGCTGGATCTGGTTGCCTCGTCCAGGCTTTCGCGCAGTTCGTCGACCGGGGCGCTGATGCTCGGGATATCGGCGGCCGGGGCGCGGCCCAGCGCTTCGAGCACCGGCCGGGCCAGCGCTTGCCCGCCGCCGTCGCACCAGATGGGGCCCACGTCGAAGGTGTCGCCGATACGCGTTGCCAGCGCGTGCTGAACTCCCTTGCGTGCCACACAGACCTGACGGGTGCCCGACTCGGTGTAGATCCGGGCCGCGAGTTCACGCTCCGGGTTGGCCAAGACGAACAGCGCGTCGGTCAGGTCGGCGGCGACATCGTCGTAGGTGTCGACCAACCCGGCCGCGCGCAGGTCGGCGATCGCTTGGTCGCGCGCGGCCTGCCAGGCATCGACCGAATCCTGCTGCGGTCCGACCCCCAGCACCAGCGGCAGCGTCTGCACGCCGAGCAGGTCGGACACCGCAAGGAGTCCATCGTTGGTCATCGTCGTCATGCCGCCCCCGGTGCCGTGGCCTTCGGTGCGGGTTCGGCGGCGGCGCCGAGCACCGCTGGGGCAGCGGCGAATCCGCCTTCGACCTCGAACGGCTTGTCCGGCTGCGCGGAGGCGGCGCCGGCCCGCGGAGCACGGTCGTCGTCCTGCATGGCCGCGGCGGGCGCCATCGCGGCCGGGGCGCCCATGCGGCTCGCCGACGACGAATCTCCCGCAACCGGAGCCGTCTCCACGGGCAGCGGGGTCGGCTCGGCGGTCACGGCGGCCACGGCCTGCGTGGTGAACGCCGTCTTCGCCCGCGGCGGCGGTGTGGCCCTGGCGAACGCCGCGGCGAACGAAGCAGCAGGCAAGGCGGTCGCGGGCATGGCCGTGGGCCGAACCTCGGATGCGGCCCGCTCGGCTTCCAGCGCGGCGCTATTGGCGATGACCGGTGGCGCGGTCTGCGTCCACGGCGTCTCCAGCGGCTTGGTCGCCTCCTCGTAGACGCGCATGACCCGGGCCGCGTTGACCTTGGCCAGATCCTGTTCGGCGTCGATATCGGCGGCCGCGCCCACCAGGGGCGCACCCAGGCCGGCGCCGATCGCCTCCACCGACTTCTTCGCCTCTTCCAGGGCGGCGATCTCGGCGACGTGCGGCATGGCCAGCCGCGCCACCTCGTAGGCCACCGCTTGCGAGCCGGTCTTTGTGGCGTTCTGAGCCGCGGAACCGGCCGCCTCCAGCAGCCACTCCCGCAGTTTGGTGATCCGGTCCAGGATCTCCGGACTCGTCTCCGAACGCCACGATTCGCCGATGGCCTTGACGATCTGGTCGTATTCGAGCACGGCGGCACCGAAACTCACGCCCAGGCGAGTCCAGGCCTGGGCCGCTTCGGCCATCGGCACCGCGCCGCGGCCGGTGGTCAGATCCTGGGCGAGTTTCTCCGTGGGCCTGGCTTCCCAGACCACGCCGGTGAAACCAGGGATCGGCGGTTCGACCATAGTCCCCCGCCTCGCGTCAGGCCGACGCCCCGAGACCAGCGGCGTTCTCGGTATCCATCACCACTAGCGACTGCGACTGCGAGCGCAGCGCGGCGGCCAGTTTGCGTAGTTCGAGAACGCCGGCGGTCGCGGCTTCGTCGTAGGAGGCGGCCACACCGCGCAGGGTCTGCGCGGCGCGCTGTGAAACTTCGTCCAGCCCAGCGGCTTCCACGGCCAAGGCGGGCGTGTTGGCCTTCAGATCGGCTTCCAGCCGGTCCGCGAGGGCGTCGAGTGCGGTGGCGGACTTGATTGCCCCGGCGCGATCGAATTCCATGACGTCCTCCTATCAGAGGGTGAGTGCCTGGTCCGGCGGTTCGTTGAGCCCGTCGGCGTTGGCCGCGCCGACCACCGGCAGCGAGACGCCTTCGATATCACCCACCACCTCGTTGCCGTGCGAGGCGGACACCAGTTCGTTGCGCAAGCTCGCGGCGTCCTCCGCACCGCGGCCCATGCCCGCGGCCGCCATCGGCGACATCGGCATCATGCCGCCCGGCGAGCTGGTCGCCGTGGTGCTGCTGCCGCGGGCGGCCGAGCTGGCGCCCGCCTGCATCGCCGAGGCCGGGCTGCCGACGCCGTTCGCGCCTGCCGCGCCCAGGTTGCCGACCGCGCGGCCGTCGACCCAGGGGCCGAGCTGGCGCGCCGCGGCGGCTACCGCACCGCCGCCACCACCGAAACCGCCGAGACCACCGAGACCACCGCCCGCACCGGACATGGCGCCCTTGTCCAACTCCGCCTGCTCGGCCTTGTCCTTTTCCAGCGCCGGGTTGGTGGCGGGGTTCAATGTCTTGTGCAGCGAGACAGCCGAATCCATGCCGGACTTCACCGCGGTGGTCAGCGTGGGGATCATCTGCATCAGCATGCTCAGCATCTGCATCTGGTCCATGCCCTTGGGGGCATTGGTGACCGGCACCTTCTGACCCGTGGCCGTCATCTCCGCGCTGTGCACGGTCATTTCGGCGCGCGTCTTCGCCACCGTCGCCGTCGCCTCGGCCATCGTCTCGATGGTGGAGGCGACCAGGAAGGCCTGGCCACCCGGGGTCGCGAGGAACGCCGCGGAGGCCGCGAGCTGTGCCATGTACTTGGCGATGATGGCCGCCATCATCGCGGCGCCGATGCCGACCGAGGTCGCGGCGGAGGCGACGCCTGCCGACTCCTGCGCGGCCTGGGTGGCGATCTTACCGCCGTCCTTCTGCGCCTCTTTGCCTTTTTCCTCGGCGGCGGCCGCAGCCTGACTCTGCCACAGCTGCATCGCCATCGTGAGCGCCGTGCTGCCCAGCTGCACCACCGTCGAGACGACGCTGGAGACCTGAGACAGCACCTCGGTCGGATCGACGACGGGCGCGGCCGCGGCATTCGCGGCGGGCTGTGCGGCCGGATCACCATTGGCCGCGGGCGCGGCTGCCGGTGCGGGAGCGGGGAATTGGCCGGTGCCGAAGGTGGCGGCCAGATCGGTAAGCGGCTTGGCCAGCAGGGACAGGTCGATCACCGGCAGCGGCGGCAGGCCCGGAATCGTTGGCAGCGGCGGGATTTCGGGCAGCTGCGGCAGGCCCATGTCCTTCAGGACATCGTTCACCGGCCGGTCCAACATCGGACCCACCGCGCTCTGGCGCAGCATGTCCAATACCGACTGATCGACCAGCTCCGACATCAGGCTCTACCGACCGCGTCGATGTCGGAGCCCGAAAGCCCGTCCGTCACTTGGTATTCGGCGGCCGCCTGCTGGCAGGTCAGCGCCGTCATGCCGTGCACGTAGGCCAGCTCGGCGACCGAGGTGAGGTGATTGGCCTGCGCCACCGCGAAGGAGGCGAGGAAATCCTGGCCGATCAAACCGAACACCGGGATGGCCGCGGCCATGGTGGCCGCCTGGTTCACCGAACCGGCGCTCGCCACGCTGGCGGCCATCGCCGCGGCCGTGTCCGCGTAGGCCCGAATCGCGTCAGGTTCGGCGGCCACATGAGGCCAGGGATTGATGTCAAAACCGTGAGGCATCGGAAACACCCTCTGCGCGAATATGATTGGAACGTCCAGGCCAAATGTACCGGATGACAGTATGAGTCGCGCAGTAAATATTCGTATGGAACGTCTTAAGGGAGAGTAAATTTTTGGTGCCGCACTAGACCTGAGCTGCGGATTCCTCATTGAACTCGGTGATGAGCTCACCCATCCTCGCCATGGCTTCGGCCGCCGCGCGATGGGCGGTGGAAACCACCGCCTGCTCGAATTCACCGGGTGACATTCGCGACACCGCACTGGTGAATCGCAAGTCCCGCAAGGCTCCACTGCCGTCGACCTCGACGGTGACCGCACCGTCCTCCGACGACTCCCGCGCGCGCACCTTCGCCATCTCGTCGCCGAGATCGCGCAACCGATTCAGCGCCCGCTGCGCCCGCGCCTCGATCTCGTCCATCACCGGATTGGTACTCATGCCTCCGCCTCGCTGGCGCTCGGCTCCGGCATGCGTACCGCACACTGGCACATGATTCGCTCTCTGCGTTCGCTCATGTCACGCTTCCCTCAACCAGCTCTGCGGCTCTTCGTCGTACTCTTCTTCCTCGACCCACTCCTGCGCGGCTACGTCCTCCGGCTTCGGCAGCCCGGTCAGCGCGAGCTGCTGATTGGTCAACCCCGCCGCCTGCAACTCCTCGCGCCGCGCCAGCCCGGCGCGGTTCGCCGCCTGCCTGCACAACCGCATGATCTGATTCGCCAGCTCGGCCGGATCCCGGCGCAGCTCATCCGCTTCCACCGAAATACCCAGCGGCAAGCCCTGTTCGGTGGTCCGCACCGAAATCGTGCCACTGATGTTCGCCGCCGTGGACATCGCATCAACCCCTCGTCGTCGGTGGTCAGTGTAAGTCGAAGGTCCGGCGCCTACAGCCGCTCGTCCTTGATGGCTCCGATGACCGCGGCGATCCGAGTGTTGATCATCGCGGTGAGACGTGCGGCGTCGGCGCCGACGGCGCGCGGCGGGAGATCGTCGGTGATCGCGTAGCGGCCGTCGTCGACGAGGTCGCGCCACTGGATTTCGTGGCGAGTGATGCCGCGCGGGCCGAAGCGGGAGCGCCCCTGGACGATGGCGATGGTTCCGGCCGTGGTCGCGGGCGCCTCGATGAACTGCTGGTACCGGTAGCCGATGGAATCGTCGAAGGAGTCCTCCACCAACGACGCACCGTAGTGGTGTTCCACCTCTTGGTTTTTGTCGGCGGGCAGCACGATGCCGGTGAGCTTGCCGGCTTCCAGCGGCGGTATCTCGTCGACGACCGCCTTCGCCAAATCGACCGCGTCGCATTCGGATACGACGAAACCAGCGCTGTGCCAAATCGTTTCACCTGGCAACTGTTTGACCACGTAGCCGACCTCGCCTTTGCGACCGGCGACCAGGCGCACGCACCCCTTCGGATCTTCGAAATTCTGCGCGCCCCAGCCGTCGACGACGATACGAATGTCGGGGAACGCCAGGGTGTCCAGCACCTCGGTCATCGCCCGGCTGTCGAGCCGCGTGGCCAGTTCTTCCTCGGTCCGTTTGCACTCCCGAACGAAATCGTCGTGGCCCGCGGTCCGGCTCGTGAAGACCAACGGAGAAGGCAGGTCGTCTTCTTTGTCGACCCGTCTCCAGAGGACGAAGAATTCGAGATCGGTGAATTTCCAGACGCGGCTCACCGCTCGACCACCGGTTTGACCACCCTCGGGGCGTCGCCCAACGCCTCGTCCAGATGCTCGGCCGATTCGAGGTAGCTCGGCCGCTTGTGGTTCTGCCCGCCCTCGTTACCGCCGGGGCGACCCGCCGCGCCCGCGGCGCCGGGTGAACCCGGCATACCCATCGGCGACGCGCCCGCGCGCGCCGCGGCGGCGAGCCCCGACGCGGCGCCCGTGGCCATGTTCGCGCGCGGGAAGAGTTTCGACGCCTCACCCAACGCCCTTGCGACGCCGGGGGATCCGAGTCCGCCGCCCGCTCCGCCGCCCGGGCCTGCGCCGAGGGCCTTCGCCGCGGCAGCGCGCGCGGCCTCCAGCGACGACGGCAGACCGCCCAAGCCGGACTGCAAACCGGCGGCGGCCTGCTGAGCGGCCTGCTGGGCGGCCGACATGGCTTGCTGCGCGGCCTCCTGCCCGGCGGACATCGCCTTCTGCAACGCATCCTGCCCGGCCGACGCCGCCTGCGTCATCGCTTGTTGTTGCTGCTGCCTGCGTGCGGCGGCCTCCCGCTCACGCTGGTTCGCGAGCTGCTCCGTAGCCGCCTTCCTGGCGAGTTCCCGTTGCTCCTGCTGGAACTTCTCGTTCGCCTTGCGCTGGCTTTCGGCGGCTTGGTCCGCACGACGCTGTGCCTCCAGCTGCCGACGCGCCAACTCCCGCTGGAGCGCGTCGTTGTTCTTACCGGGACCGGGACCGGGCACCTGCCGACCGGGGCCGGGTCCGGGGCCGGGATTGGCCAGCGGGCCCGGACCGGGCGTGCTCTGGTTGCCAGGGCCGGGCCCGGGTCCCGCGGCCGCTGTGGTGACCAGTTCTTGGGCCGGCGCCGGAATGGGCGGAATTCCGGTGCTGGCGGTCTGCACGCCCGGAACGTAGAAGTTGTTGAATCCCTTTCGCGCCAGCGGCAACTCCACATCACGAGCGTGGATATAGCCCACGCTGGAAGTTCCATCGATGCTGCCGCCCCAGCTCTGGGCCTCCCACGGCATATGGAGTTTCACCGTCCACAACCACCCCGAAGTCCATTCGAGATTGTTTCCGATGGAGGTCACCACGTCCCGCAGCGCGATGACGTTCTGCTCGTAGGTCTTGACCGCGTTCTCCGACGCTTTCGGCCCGTCGCCTTCCCACGCCCCGGAGGTGCGCAGCGTCTGAAGCCGAGTCGCGAGATCGGTGAACGCGGTGTGCAGGCGATCACCGATCCAGTTCCACACCGCCGCCGCGTCCAGAATCTCCTGGTTGTGCGCGCCGATCGCGGCGCCCAGGTTGCGATAGGTGTTGTACTCGATCGCGTAAGCGTTCTCGACGGGCGCGGACTCGGACCAGGGTGCGCCCTTCTTCGCGTCGTCTTGCGGCTTCTGGATGAGGGAGACCGGAATCGACTCGCCCCCTTTGGCGCCCTGAAGGTCCGGCGTCGGGAGCCTGCCGCCCTCCGGGGCGGCCTCGGGGTGCTCGACGTTGTCGGGGTTGCTGTGGTTCACGGTCAGATTGCGGGCCCAGCCGGGAAGTCTTCCTTCGTTCGCCAGCGGCACACCAGGGAAGTCCCACGCGGTGTTCTCCCAGTTGCCGAACCGATCGTTGCGCAGTCTTTCGAACCGAGCGGCGGCGTCGACGTCGGTGTTCTCGTAGACCTTGCCCGCGATCGTGAACAACTCGCCCATGCCGCGCAAGATCTTCTCGTCTTCCGCGAGACGATCGTCGAGGTCGCGCGCCGCCGCGTAGAAGCGCTGCGCCAGACCATCTCCCGAGGGGAGGTTTCCGAATCCCTTGAAATTGAGGATGCGGTCATCGATGGCCGTCTTCGCGATCCGCATCATCGTCAAAGTGTCGGCGACGAATTCGGCCGCCTGCTTCGCCGCCGACTCACCGATGTCGATCGTCCCCGCGGCAGCTTGCTGCTGATAGACCTCCCACGGGTTTTTGCCACCAGCCAACGGTCTCTGCTCCCACCTCTTCGCCGACCGAGTCGGGAAGATCAATCACTCATCGACGCTGTACGACATGACCATGGTGACACGCACGGCCGCCTTCGGCCATTCTCTCCCCGCTACAGCTATCCGATCACGGTTACGCGCATCGATCGTCCTAAGGAACGGTAAGGAAACGATCCGCGCCTGTCCGTCGGACGGTAGACGCGCAACCATCAGGGGGAAGACCCTTTTCGGAGGTGGAGAGCATGTCCGACGAATCGAACTGCACCGCGATCATCCGCGAGGACGATGTGGCGCACGCCCACCGGCTCATGCAGGTGCACCGTTCGTGCCCGCGCTCCTGCCCTTCTCGGCGTGCCGCACTGGAAGTCCTTGTCGCCGCAGGGCATTACCGGTTGTCCACGCGATTCGGCTGAGTCCGCGGCTACGGCTCGGTTGGACAGCCGGGTAGTCGACGATCGCCTCCGGTCCCGCGGCGCGGGGAAACGGTCAGGGAATGTGCGGGTAGTGGATGCGGTCGTCGTCGGACAACTCGGTGATGCGGAGTTCGCCCGCTCCCCCGCAGATCGGGCACGCGCGTGATCCCTGGCAGGTGCGGCAGCGGTGGCGGCCGGTGGCGGTGGGCGCCTTGGTCCAGCCGGTGCCGTGGCAGGTGGGGCACAGGCCCTGGCCGTCGCATTCGTAGCAGAGGACGGCGCCGTCGCTGACGGTGTCCTGGGTGACGGCCGGGGCGGGACGGGCGGCGGGTGGATCCGGCTGGTAGAGCTGGATGTTGGGAGTTTCGCCGAGCAGGACGATGCCGCCGTAGCCGTCCTCGATGCGGGCTTGCAAACAGTAGCCCTCGCGATCGCCGCGGACGACGACCACGGTCGGGGCCTGCGGATCACGCTGGACGTGCACGGCCCAGCCCGCGGTGTGCAGCACCTGGGCGGCGCGGTCGGCACGGGACGGATCCGGCGGGCCGGACAGGTTGGCCAGGGCCTCGAACCGGTGGCGGGGCGGATCGGCCCAGTCCACCTGGCTGGGATGTTTCGGGACGACCACGTACGGCGCCGACCCGGGCACGAGCTGGGCGCCGAACCAGCGCATCTGGCCGCGGAGGAACTCGGCGGAGCGGTCCAGCCACTCGCGCACGCCCTCGATCTCCGCCATTACCGCGCACCACCTTCGCGATCAGCCGTTGCCGGACGGTAACCGGCGGGCTTGTACACGATCACCATACGGTCGGTGGGCTGCGGCGGCGAATACTTGGCCATGGCGTCCGGGTTGAGCACATTGCTGGCGCCGGTGTCGATGGTGAACAGGTATTCGTCGCTGCCGTCGCCCGCGAACTCGGTGTGCTCGATCACCTCGAAGGCGGCCGCGGCCGAGGGCGGCAGCACGCGGCTGATGGCGAGCATGAGCTTGTCGCCCTGGATATGCCCGCGGTCGCCGGGTTCGCCACCTTCCACCAGTTCCGACTTCATGTCCCACTGGATCTCGATGTGCGCGCCGGGCACCAGGGTGTGCGGCAATTGCCGGGCCAGGGTGTCGTAGTCGGTGTCACCGTAGTGGGCGCTGACGTTGTTGATGTAGTAGCGCGCCACGCCACCGTTGCCGCCGATATTGAGCACCGCGCCGTGCAGCAGGAAGTCGGCCCACACCATGAGCGATCCCGGGCGGGTCAGCGGACCGGCGTCGAGGATGCCGAGGTTGCGGCGGCGCTGGCCGGCGTCGGCGTAATCCATGGGGAGTTCGGTTTGCAGGATCAGGCCGCGACCGGAGGTGTCCTGCGCGGGCGTCAATTCGACGGCGAACCCGCCGCGCCCGACACCCACATCCACGGTATGGCCGCCCTCGACCGCCGCGGGCACCGACGGGCGCGGCACGAACCGCACTGGATGGCTCTGCTCGGCGGGCAGTCGATACTGCGCGCGCGGACGCGAGAGCACGTCGATCGAGGACCGGCCGTTGGCCTCGTCATGGATCACCACGACGTATTCGATGTCCAAGCCTGCCATTTCGGCACCCCGGTTGGCTCGGTCCATGGCGTGGAAGAAGTCGAGCATGGACATGGTCTGCCCGCCCGGATGAACGGCGGTGGTCGGGAAGTACACCTGACCGGTGGACCGATCGAGCAGGCCGCCGACCCGGTCGGGCATCTGGGTGTAGGCGCGGGCCGCCTGGCGCATCCGGTCGAAGTCGATGGCCTGATTGATCTGCTGCATGTGGCCCGGGGTGTGCTGCACCTCGGTGATCGCGGCGTCCAGTGCGGCCGCCCGCCAACCCGGCGGCATCGGATCGTTGAAGGCGCGTTTGATCGGAGCCAGGGCGGCGACCAGGTCGTCGGCGCTGAACAGTTCGGCCGCTTCGAGCTGTTTGCGGATGGTGCTGACGTCGCGGTTGGCGAAGATCGGCTCGAACAGGCGGCGGCACTGCTCCTCGCGCATCCGGGCATTGAGCGAAAGCCCCTCCGCCATCAGCACTTCGGAGGCGTGCTCGCCGGTCAGGAAGCGCGCCAGCTGGCCGAGGTGGGTGAGCGCGGCCTCCTGGAACGCGGGGTCGGTCAGTGTCTTGCCGAAGACGGGCCGGGAGGCGACGGCGCCACCGTATTCCAGCCCGATCCGGCGCGCGAGCTCCGGATCGTGGGCGGCAAGCGCTTGCGCCGCCGGACCGACCGAATCCGCGTCCATGCCCAGGTGCGCGATCAGGTCGTCGAAGTCGGCCCGGATCTCGGGGGTCAGCTTGCTGCGGGCGGGGTCGAAGATCGACTGATCCAGCTGGGTGGCGAGCACTTTCAGTTCCGCGAAGCGCGGACCGGGGTGCTGGAATTCGGGGTCGGTCAGCTGCCGGATGCGGGTGAGCATGTACGCGACGGCACGCGGCACGTCCCGGGTGCGCAGCCGGTCGGACAGGATGATGTCGAACGCGGCGCCGCCGGGACGCAGCTGGAAGCTTCCGACCTCGTCGCCGATGGTGCTGTCGACCTGCACGTGGACGGTGCGGCCGTCGGGCAGCATGAAGTGACCGTCGCGGTGCCAGCCGGTCTCGGGGGGCATGATCGCCCGGAGCATGTTCTGCACCGCCTGCCGGGCCACCGTGGTGGTCAGCAGGCCGTCGTCGACGGTGCGGCCGTTCCCGTCGAAGTTGCCTACGCCCTCGATGGTTTCGCCGAAGCCGTCCGGTAGGGCAACGGTCTGCGGTTGCGACGGCTGGAGGTATTCCGGCCCGTCGTCATGGGACTCGGAAACCTCCGGACCCTCGACCTCCCGGCCCGGTACGACCGCTTCCGGCAGCGACGGATCGTCACCGAGATACTCCGGCCCCTCGACCTCCCGGCCCGGCACGACCGCTTCCGGCAGCGACGGATCGTCACCGAGATACTCCGGCCCCTCGGCGGTGGGCACGATCTGCGTCGGCGTCGCCGGATTCCGCCCACCGAGACTCGATTCGCTCGCCTCGGCGGACGGCCCCGACACCTGCTGGTTCGTGGATACCTCGGACTCGGCGCCGCGCGGCTGCTCGATGCCGATCATGGTCGGCGCCTGGTCGAGCGGCTCCGTGACGGCGGGGCTTGTGTCGATCATGGTCGGCTCGTGCGGCACCGCGGGCGTGACCGACCTGGGCGGAGTGGAGGTGCCAGGTGTGGGAATCGCGGTGATCGTCTCGGCTCCCGCGACCGACCCGGCCACCTCGCCGACCCCGAGCTTGTGCGCGATCCGGGCCAGATAGGTCGCTACGGTGTGCTCGGAAATCTCCAGCGCCGCGGCGATCTCGGTGTTCGACCGCCCCGCGGTACGCAGCGTGTACACCTCGGTCTCCCGTGGGCTCAACGCGGTACGCCCCTCGCCGGACTGCGGCCGGAGGGCGAACTCGGCGTCCATGGGGAGGATGCCCGCCCGCAGCGCGGTCGCCACCATGCCAGCCCGGCTGCTGATGCCCAGCACGCGGCCGATCCGGACCAGGTGGTTCTTCACCACGGACTCGGTGGTGCCCATGGCCAGCCCGGCCTCCTTGTTCGACCAGCCGTCCGCGACCAGAGCCAGGACCTCGAGCTGGACGTCGTCCAGCGCGTCCGGGTGCAGCCCGCCCTCGAGCTTCATGTCGACATCCGGATCCGAGAACGGCAGGATGCCGCCGCGCACGCCGATCGCCGCCATCGCGGCCCGGTCGCCGGTGCCGAGCTTGATGGCGATGCTGGTCAGGTGGCTGTGCACCGTGTAGTCCGCGAGCGTCAACCGCTCCGCGATCTGCTTGTTGGTCAGGCCCGCCGCCACCAGATCCAGCACTTCGACCTCCCGCGGGGTGAGATCGCGATGGGTGATCAGCGCATCGGGGTGGGCCTCCGTATCGGCGGCGTGCTCGGTGCTCGGCAGCAGCGCTTTTCCATTGGCGCCGTAGGCGATTGCGGAGACCTTGCGGGACCCGGGCGTGACCTTGCCGGGCACGTACTCGCGCCACGCGCCGTCGTCGATATTGGGATCGCTGACCATGACCTGCCCGTCGACCAGCCGCCACAGGGTCAGGTGCGCGACATTCATGCCGCCGATCGAGTACTCCTCGACCACCAGCATCGCGGTGGCCGGGTCGTCCCGGTCGGTCAGGCGCGCGGCGATCGCGTCCCGGGAATCGGCGGGTCGCATCCGGCCGTGCGCGTACTGCTCCTCGACCTCGAGCGCGGTCCGACCGGATAGTTTCGCCTCGGTGGGCACGGTGACATCCAGCCCGACCGCGCGGCCGGTGCGCATGGTTTGCCGGACGCAGTCCTCAGCAGGGCGTGGATTCGGCAGCGGCGCACCGGCTTCGGGCAGGTAGAAGCCCGTCCCGCCATCCGAAGTGTCCGAGGCCGCGCGCTGGCCGGGTATCCGGCCGCTCGTCTCCGGACCGGCGGTCGGGGCACCCGGACGGCGGATTCGCTCGGCGAAACGCCGCAGGAAGCCCCGCTTCGCCGCCGGGCTCGCGGATTCCGCCGAGCGGCTCTCGCTCTCGGCCCGCGGTTCCCCAGCCGCGGTGGGTGTGCTGTCGATCTCCGGCTTCGGGGTGTGCAGCTCGACGAGCGCGGCCGGGGCGAGCGGCGCGATCCGGGCCGACCCGTCCAGCAGCAGCTGGGCGATACGCTCGGCCAACTGGTCAGGGCTGGTGCCGGTCATCCCCTGGAACCACTTGGACAGCACATCCGCGGGATGACCGGCGTGATTCGGCGGCGCGACCCGCCAGGCGCCCGCGCCGTCGGCGTGCGACCGCAGCGTGAAGGACGCCACTCCGATGGGCAGGTCCGTGTCGACGAACTTGCCTGCGGGCCGGTCGCCGAAATCCCGGATCGGGAGCGGGATCTGGCGAGTGACCAGCCGGTGGCCGACCGCCGCCGGATGCGGCTCGGTGATCGACGGGTCCGCTTGCACCATCCGGAAGCCGACGTGCTCGAACCCGTGGGTCACCCGGGCATGGGCGGTACCCGCGGCGATGAAGGCCTCCGGCCCGAGCAGCTCGAGCCATTGCCGGATATCGAGATCGAAGGTGAAGTCCGGATCCACTTCGCTGCGCAGCCGATAGCGCAGATAGTGATCCAGCAGCATCGGCGCGACCTCGTCGTAACGCGGCGCGCGGAACATGCCTTCGGCGTCGTCTTGCGGCATGTCCGCGACGACGACCTCGCCGTCGGGTCCCCTCGTAACCGACAGGTATTCGAGTTCGTGCGATCCCCGCCACAGCACGCCGTCGAAATCGGGCTGCTCCAGCTCGAGATCACGCAGCAAGCCGACGTGCTCGCCCGGTTCGGCGAGCGCCAGCAATCGTGGCTTGTCGCTGCCCGGATGCGGCGGGAGCAGGGCGAGCCGATCCGCGAGCGGGCCCTCGTCGACAACCCGTTGCGCGCCCGGGTTTTCGGCCAGCACGCGATCCAGCTCCCGGCCGAAGACACCGGAGTCGAGACCGGTTGTCTCCAGCTCGGAGGCGGTGGCCGCCTCGATCGCGGCCTCCAGGGCGTCGAGCGTGGGTTGAGCGGCCGCGTCCTCCTCGATGTCCCACGGCAGCCGCCGGTTCAGGTCCTCGCTGGCGAAACGGGCGAGATCCAGGGCGATCTGGGCGTCCGCCAGACCGGTCTCGGCCAGATAGGCGCGCACCGCAGCGAGCCGATCCGCCGCGCTGTCCTCGGCGGCCAGGTAGGCCTGCTCGGCCGGGCCGAGCGGTACGAACACGCCCTGCGCGCGCTGGGCGCGCAGCTCCTGGATCGCCTCGACGAAGCGGGCGGCGTACCGGTCCAGCAGCGCGTCCGTGTGCTCCGCGGGGGTGGCGGTTTCCGGTGCGGGCGTGTCCGCCGTCTGCGGAATGGCGTGCGCGCGATCCCATTCCGAACCGAAGAAGTTTTCCAGGTCGACGCCGTCGACAACCGGGCCGAGCGTCGCCAGCTGCTCCCGAACGGTCCGGGCCGCGAACCGGTAAGCCACCGCGTGCATCGCCGCCAGCGGCACCTGGTTGTCGTTGCGGAGGCCGTCGTACTTCGACTCCACCGAATAGACGTTGCGCAGCAGGTTTTCGGCGCGGTCGTAGGCGGCGTGGTAGGCCTGCGCCAGCGGGCTGCCGGTGTAGCGGTTGTACCCGTGCATTTCGCGGCGGTGGTGGAACCGGCGGGCCTGGGCCTCGGCGCGCAGGTCAAGCATCGCCGTGACGTAGTCGGCGCGGCCTTCGGTCAGCAGGACCAGCGGGTCGCTTCCCGCGCGCGTCGCTTGCGCCAGGTGCGCCGCGACGACCAACTGCTCGGCGTTGGAGATGGAGCCGCGGCCGAAGGGCAGCACCAGAGTGTTGGTGACGGCGTCGTAGCCCGATTCGCGGGTGAAGTTCTCGCGACCGACGTCGGTCGTTCCGATCTGGTCGAAGCCGAACCGGATCCGCACGCCGAGGCGCTCCAGGGTCCGCATTGCCCAGCGACCGGTCTCGGTCGACTGCAATTCGGCTCGGACGCTGATCATTTCGCGGTTCGCCGTGCGCTCCAGCGACGGCAGCACGGCCCGGTCGGCGATCTCCAGATCAGGCGCGACCGCGGCCTCTCGGCGTGGGCGCCCGTTGATGTCATCGATGGCGCGGCCCACCGCCACGGCGCGCGCGTGCGCCGCCTGCCACAGTTCGGTGAGCTCGACCAGCGCGCCCATCTGCTCCCGGCTGTGCGTGGGCCACATGCGGACCTCGGAACGCCGGAAGTGATCGGACATCACGTCGAGCACGTAGTGCAGTCGCGCCACCCGATTCGTGGTGTCGGGCATCGCGGCGACCTTGCTCGCGGTCATCGCGTGCACCTGGTCTTGGACCTGATCCCAAGCCGTCTCGAGCGCGTCGATCTCCCGTTGCAGCGCCGCGGTGATCCGCATCAGGCGCTGCCGCTCGCGCACCTGCCGCTCCGTCAGCTCGAGCCCGCGGCCCATGTCCTGGCGGCTCTCCCATTGGCTCTCGAGGGTTTCGCGCAGATCCGTCGCGGTGCTGAACTCCGCGCTCTTCAGCAGCGCCTCGACCCCGGCCACCCGCCGGGCGCGGCTCGCCAGCGCGTCATCGGTGCCCGGCGCCACCTGCGCGCTGTCGTAGGCGGCGAAGTAGCGGGCGAACAGGTTCTGCTGGAACGCCAGGTCGGCTGGATCGACGCCGAGCAGGTCTGTGCGCGCGAAACCGGCGTCCTGCACCTGTTGATCGAACTCGGCCTGCCAGGCGATCGCGGTGGCCTCCGCGCGCAGCCACGGCTCCACGAAGGCGTCCCGGTCCATATCGCGGATCAGCATGGGTTCGGTTTCCACCGCGTCGGCCGCGACGGCCTGCATCCGGGCCGCGTGCGCGATCACCTGCTCCGCCACTGCGATAAGGCCTCGGCCGGTGGTGTCGATGGTGATCTGGCGGATGCGGCCGTGGAAGTGATCACGGTCGCCGAACTGGACGTTGGCTTCGGCGTTGTGCAGGATCGCCATGGCCTCCTGGCCGATGGCGGTGCGGAACAGCAGTTCCCACACCGGGTGGGTGGCGTCACCGGGCAGGCCGACGACCGTCGGACCCAGCAGCGGGTCGGGCGGCTGCGCGGCCAGCTCGATCCTCCGGGTCCGCGGCTCGTCGGCGAAAGGGTCGTCCGGGTCCGGTTGAGCGCCGGCCTGATCCGACGCGGGCGCGCCGATCAGCAGGTTGTCCTCGGGCAGCGGGGCGGCGCGATCGCCGACGTTCTGGACGACTCGGCCGTTGCGCCAGACGACCGCGCGGGTGGCGGCGGTCTCCGCGCGGGAGCCGCCGGTCAGCTCGACCAGCGAGACCCGGTCGCCCGCGGCGGTCCGGAACCAGGCCAGTCCGTCGCCGTCCGGCTTGCCCTCGTAGGTGACGCGCTGTCCGTCGACCTCGAAAACATTGTCGCCCAGGTACTTCACCGTGTAGGCGTGCGCACCGATTCCGGTCTGCTGGTCCGCGGTGTGGCGCTGGTCGAGCACCCAGGCCATCGCCCCCGGCCCCGCCTGGTGGATCAGGCCTTCGACGAGGTTCGCGTGCGCCTCGTGCGGCCCGGCGGTATCGAACCCTTCCGGCCGCGCCCCACGCAGCAGCGCCCGCACGTCCCGCCACCGCCGCCCGAACGGACTCCGGGTTTCCGGATCCGGCCGCCCCGCGACATCGCCCTGATCCGCGACCACCCGTCCCAGCGACCGGTCGACGCAGTCGGCGATCGGCAGCGTCGCGGTGTCCGCTTCGGAGGGAACCGGCTGCGTCGCGACGACATCCGGCTCGCTGAACCCGTGCGCGCTGTCGCCGATCTGCCCGACGGCCGCGGGCGCCGGGTTCCGGACCGGCAGTCCGGACAGACGCGGATCGTGCGCTGCGCCGTCCCAGCCGCGAAGCCCCTTGGCGGCCTGTGCGATGTCCGCACCCGTGCCATTCGCCGCGGCAGTGGCGCCGATCGCACCGCCGATCCCGGCCGCGTGCGCGGCATTCCAATCCAGAGCGCTGTCGCCCGTGCGCTGCGGTGCGGACCTGGCGCGCGACAGATCCAGGCTGATCGGAGCCACCTCGGCGGTGCCCGTGGCGAGGTTCTTGTCGTAGTGGACAGCGTGGTCGGCTACCGGAGCGAGGGTGGCGGGAGCGTTGGCCGCGGCGGGGTGGTTGGCGAGCACCTCGGCGACGGCGTGCAGGATGCGGGCCGACTCGGGGTTCGGCATCAGGGCGGCGAGTGCTCGCAGGCGTTGCGGGGCAACGATTTCGGCGAGCCGGTCGGCGTCGGCCGCCTGGTCGAACGGTGTGCCGTGCGCCTCCCACAGCAGGTGTTCGTGCAGAGTCAGCTCCAGGACACCCGCGTGGTCGCCTTGGTTGGGCACCCGGACGGGCATCAGGATCTGCGCGTGCTCGCCCTGGGGCAACATCAGCTGGAAGGCCTGCCACAGGGTGCGCAGTTCGGCGTCCGAAGCGAGGGCCTGCGGGTGGGTCTGTCCCCAGTCGGTCAGCGTCGTGGCGACGATCTGGTTGGCGCCCAGCGGCGGCGCGAGTTCGACAATGCCGTGCGCGTTGTACCCGCGCGCCATGAGCAGCCACTTCAGCGCGTAGGCGGCCTCGGCGTAGGCGGCGCGGGCGGCGCTCGGGTCGGCCGCGGGTTCGGCGGTCGCGGATTCCAGGGTGGCTTCGGCGGTGTTGGGCACCAGGGCCGCGGTGAGAATCGCGTTGCCGCGCACTACGAATCGACCGTGCATCTCGGTCAGCGGCAGGCCGTCTCTACCGGTGGCCTCCACCATCAGCTGCACGTGGAACGTACCGGCCTCGATGTCGAAAGTGACCAGCGAGCCCTGGAAGACGTGTTTCAGGCGCAGACTCCGGTCACCGGTCGCGGTGTACCAGGCCTTGAAGATGCTCTCCTTGATCGAGAACAGCACCTTGTCCCAGGCCACGCCGCTGTCCGGTAGAAAGTCCAATTGCTCCTGCGCCCAGAGCAATTCCTCGACCCGGCCCGTGCTGTACATGATCTGCCGGACGGACCGGTTGTCTTCGGCGTCGATGCCGACTGCCCGGAACTGCTCGGCGTCGGCCACCACCGCGGCGTAGTAGTTGAGCTGGGTGGCCCGGTCGATCATCTTGTTGGTGAGGCTGCCGACCAGCCCCTCCGGGAACACCGGTTCGCCGAGCGGGCCGCGCGGAATCTCGACCTCCCCGTGGCCGCGCTCCGCCAGCGCACGCCGGGCGGCGGTGCGCGTGTTCGCCTTTTCCTGCACCCAGGACGGCGGCGACGTCTCCTTCAGGAGGACGGCGGCCTCCCCTGGCAGCAGGGTCGCGGTCGGATCGTCGCCGACGATCTCGTAGGTGGACAGCTCGGGCAGCAGCTGACCGATGAGCGAACCCGGCGCCTTGCGGAGTCCGTCGACGATCCCATCCTGATCGACCTGGGCGTCGGCCGACTCGTAGGCCCGGTTCTTGCTGGCGTCGACACCGAGGTCGGCGGCGTCGAAGATGTCCTTCGGGGTGAGGCCGGGCAGGATCTCGGTGACCCCGACGTGCAGGCCCATGCCGCGGTAGGCCGCGTCACCCGGGTGCTTCGGGTGCTCGATCACGTCCAGGCCGTGCTCGGCGGTGTAGGCGGCGACCCGGGCGTCGATTTCGGCGAGGATGCCGGTCAGTGTTTCCTGATCGATGCCGATGACGACGGCGGACAGTTCGTCACCGCCGGTGCGCATCGGCACGACGACGCCGCCCGCCGCGTCGAGGGCGTAACGGAACGCCTCGGCGATGCCGCGGAAGTGCACGTTGGCGGCCTCGGCCCGGTTGTTCATCGCCGCGTTGAGGCCGCTGAGGTTGGCGATATCGGCGGACAGGTAGAACGCGGGCGCGCCGGTTTCGGCGACGAACCGCTGCGCGCGCACCACCTCGGCGGTCTTCACGCCGGAGAGCCGGGCGTCGTAGAAGTCGGTGACCTCGTCCCGGGCGACCGGGCGATACATCGCCTCCGCCACGAGTTCGGGGGTCAACTCACCCAGGGCGTGCAAACCCTCCGCGAAGGCGAAGCGGCGCAGTTCGTCCGGCGACGGGTATCCGGCGAGCGCGGCGAGGTTGCGGTTCAGTCCGCCGAGGGCGAGTCCTCGCGGCGCCGCTTCCGGTCCGCTCGCAGTGCCGCTTTGGCCGCCGCTACCTTCTCCGCCAGTTCGCGTTCCAGTTCCTGGATCCGTCGCGCCCGCTGTTCCGGATCCAGCCCGGTCAGCCCCAGTCGCTCGTCGCGGCTCTCCTGCGACATCGGTCCTCCCGTTCTTGCTGTCGTCGACGCCGAGGTCGGCGGCGTCGAAGATGTCCTTGGGGGTCAAGCCGGGCACGATCTCGGTGAACCCGACGTGCAGGCCGACACCGCGATAGGCCGGGTCACCCGGATGCTTCGGGTGCTCGATCTCGCTGAGCCGCTCCTGCCGAGCATAGGCAGTGACGCGTCGATTCACCTCGGCGACGATCTCGGTCAGGGTCCGCTCGTCGATGCCGAGCACGATCGCGCCGACCTCGTCGCCGCCGGTGCGCATCGGGATCACCACGCCGCCGGAGTCCTCCAGCGCGGTACGGAACGCGGTGGCGATGCCGTGATAGTGCGCGTTCGCCACCTCGGCCTGGTTGTTGCAGAACGCGTTGAGGCCGCTCAGGTTGGCCACGTCCGCCGAGACGAAGAACGCGGAAGCGCCGGTGTACGCGACGAAGTTCTGCGCCCGCAGCACCTCCGCCGTCTTCAGCCCGGACACCCGCGCGTCGTAGAACTCGGTGACCGCGTCCCGCCCGACCCGCTCGTACAGCGCGTCGGCCACGGACTCCGGGGAGGAGAGGTCCGTTTCGCGGACCTTCTGCTCGAATTCGGCGCGGTGCACGTCGTCCGGGGAGGGGTAGTCCGGGGCGGGGTCGACGCCTTGGTCGCCGGTGTCGGCTTCCGGGGTTGCGGGCGTATCACCCTGCGGCGCAGTCGGATCGGTCGGCTCGGCCGGATCGGTGCCAGGATCGGGGTCGGTGCCGGGATCCGGGTCGCTGTCGGCCATCGAGCGGATGAACCAGATCGACTTGCCGCGACCGTCCGCGAGCGGCGCGTAGTCCCAGGCGTCGGTTTGAGTGTGCAGGATCTGGATTCCGCGACCGCGTTCGTCGTAGGCCGCGGCGTCCTGCTTCTCGGCTTCGGCGGCTGCCAGCTTGTCCAGATCCAGATTCGCGAAGGCGTTCTCGTCGACACCATCCAAGAACGCGTCGAAATCGTCACCCTGCAACAGCTCCGGCTCGGCCGCCTTCTCCGCCAGGCGGCGCTCCTCCGCCGCCGCCACCCGTCCCTCCATCAGGTTGGCGTTCTCGCGGATCGGTCCACTCGGTGGGTGGCTCGCGACATTGTCGATGCTTTGCACTACGAGTTGCCCGGCACCGGGCAGTACGCGCATCGTGACCCGCACCGGACCGGTGCTGTGCTCCAGGGAGTTCGCGACCGCCTCGCTGGTCGCCAGCCACACCATTTGGAGGTGCACGGGTGCGTCGGCGCTCCAGCCGATTGCCGCTAGCTGATCCCGCAGCCAGCGCCTCGCGATTCCCGCAGGACGGACCCGCTCGCTCTTGGCGTGGTCGTGTTCGTAGAGGTCGTCGGGGCGCTGGGTATCCGTAACCTCCTCGCCCACAGTCGTTTCCGCATAGTGCCCGGGGTGCCCCTCGAACACCGCACCGGACTGGGCGAGCCATGGCAGGAGCACCGATTCGTGCATTTCGACGAACGCGTCGGCGAGCCGGATCGGAACCGAACCCGGCTGGAAAGCCGGGTCCTTGGTGTCGACGCCCGCGTAACCCAGCTCGAGATCCCGGTACCGCATCGTGGCGCCGTTCGCGTCACGGGTGAATTCCAGCGTGACCCGGCCCGAGCCACCCTGCGCGAGGTCGAGCGCCAACGTCACAGACAGCGTGTCGACCGGCCCGTCCACGGTGGCGGCGTGCCGCATGTCCACGCTCTCGACGCGCGTCGCGAAATGCGTTCCGGCGCCCGCCAACTGGGCCGCGTGCCGGCCTCCGCCGTCGAGGAGCTCGCCGACCGAGATGGTCGAGACGCCGTCGAGCCACACGCTCACCGGCTCGGAATCCACTGCAGCGGAGGAGTTCTCGTCGAGCTCGTCGCTGTCGGTGGGCGGCATCGGCACGGCAGGCGAATTCGGCGGGACGTCGGGAACCGGTCTCGGCCGCGGCCCATCGGACTCCGTGCCGCCACCGTCCCATGGCACACCCCAGTGATCGAGCCACGAGGTGAATCGCTGGTGGAACGCCTCCAAGACCGCGCCGGTCCGCTCGGGCTCTCGACCCAGTTGGACATCGGTGTACCGCGCGGTCATGGTGTCGCCGTCCGAGGAGACGGTCACCGTGATCCGCCCCGGCTCGCCGCGGACCGGGTGCAGGTCCAAGGTCATTTCGAACCCGCCGGGCACCGGTGACGTGGAATGCACCGACACCCAGAAGAAGTCGCCGTAGCCGCCGAACAGGCGACTCGGTTCGTGCTGGACCAGATACGTGACGTCGGCCAGGGATGGAATCGCGGCGCCGTCCGCCCAGACCACACCCTGGTTCTCCAGCACCGTGGAGCCGCCCGGGTAGTTCCAGAAGGGCACCGTCCGCAGATCGACACCCATGCGGTGCAGCTCGAAGCGAAGCTGCGCCACGAATTTCGGGTCGTAGTTCGACTCGTGGAACACCAAGCTGAACGGCACGATCGAGACGAGCCGTCCCTCGACGATCTCCGCGACACCGTAAGCGCCAGCGCCCTGCTCGGGATCCTCGTACGAGTCGTACGCGTCCGAGTGCGTACCGTCCGGCGTAGTGCGGAAGTCACCGGGGGCAGTGCCGATGACGAACGGATCGCCGCCCTCACTGCGCGTGTTGTACAGCCGACCGTCCGAGTCACGGAACAGGCCGTCGGAGTCGACGGCGAGCTTCACGACCGTCGCATCGCCGATCGCGTCGTGCTCGCTCGGCAGCGCCTTCTCGTACTCGGGCTTGCTCGGCGCGACGATATCGGAGTCTCGAACGGGCGGTTCCGACAGCCGGTCGTCGGCGCGCGAGTCCGGGGAACTCACGTCCTCCGTCGACTGCTCTCCGACCGTCGTTTCCGCACCGCCGCCGGGATTCCCTGCGAAGTCGACACCCCGCGCCGCCAGCCAGGGCACTACCACCGATTCGTGCGCGTCGACCAGCGCCTGGTCTGCACCAGGGCTCGGATCCAAGTCGCCGTCGCCGAGATCTATCTCCGAATACCGTGCCACGACCGCGTCGCCGTCCACCGCGAGCAGCAGCGTCACCCTGCCTGGCCGCCCATCCGCCGAGGTGAGCGCCAGCGTTATCGACAGGCCCTCGTCGGTCATGCTGATCGCGGCGGGTCGCAGGGCGAAGCCGGCTCTGTCGGCACGCAAGGCCGTGAGCGCCGAGACGCCCGCCTCCTCCAGCACCGCCCGCGGCGTCGGCCCGGAATCACGCGCGCCGATTCTGGTGTGCGGACGATCCACGCCCGCACGGGGCGACGGCTGCTGTCCTTCTTCGAGTGGGGTTTCGAAACCGTTGTCGTTCCTGACGATTCCGTACACACCCGCGACATCCGGGTGCTCTTGGCCGAATTCGAATTCGTAGTCCGAGACCACGCCGTCGACCTTCTCGTGCACCATCACCGCGCCGGAGGGCCCGCGGTGCAGCACCATCACGTGCGCGCCCACCGGATCACCGGCGGCGAGCCTGCTGGAGTATTCGACCACCACGTTCACCACCGCGCCGGTGTCGCGCACGAGCGCGGCGGCCTCGTCCAGCGAGGTGAAACCGCCCCGGTGCCAGTCGCCGCCCATGTGCTGGGCGAAGACATCCGGATCCGTGCCGGCGAGCGCGGTTTCCGCGTCGTCCGGCAGGGTGCGAATGGTGGAGTCGCCGGTCAGCTGCCGGGTGAAACGCTGGGCTTCCGGGGCGCAGTTCTTCGGGGCTGTATCGGACGGGCGACTGTCCTCCCGCGGTGCGGCCTGCGCTACGAAATCCGTCGTCCCGGTGATCGCGCCGGGCTCGGCGACCCCGCGCGACGCCGTATCCGGAAGCGAACGGTTCTCCGGTGGGCGTGCGCCCGCCGATGCGTTGTCGGCGAAGGTGTTCCGCTGCGTCCCGGACCGGATACCGAGCCGCTCGGCGGCATCGATGACGCGTTGCGCCGTTTCGGGACGTATCGCTGGATCATTCGCCAACGCACGCTTCACCGTGCTCAGACTCAGCCCGGTAGCACCTGCGACGTCTCCCAGGGTGGCCCGGCGGCCAGTGGTCGTCGGAAGATGCAGGTCGCGCAGATACTGCGGTAGGTGCTGTGTGAGGGCACCGAGAGCACGGCGCTCCAGGTTGGCGATGGCACGTTCGGTGCGCCCCATCTGCTGCGCGACCGCCTTGATCGACTTGCCCTGGACGAAACGCAGGTCCAGACACTGCCTTTGGTCCTCGGCCAGCTGAGCCATCGCGTCGGACAGAGTGCCGCTGCGTTGCGCCGCGACGAATATCGGTGGGACAGTGCCGTCGCCGGGCCCGGCGGTTGTGGATCCCGAAGCCGGTGCCACCTGCGAGGCGGGCTGCCGCCGCGATGCCGCGGACTGGTCCTCTTCGACGTTCGGCTGCCGGATGGCGTCGCGGATGGAGTTGCTCCATTCGGTGCCGAGATCATCGATGAGCAGCGTCGCCATTCGCGCGTAGGCGCGACGTTGCAGATTCTGGATCGCGGACGTGGACTTCCCGAGCGCAGCGCCGATGGCCACGTGTTTGCGACCCTCGAGGAGACGCAGTGTGATGAACCGCTGCTCGAGCTCGGTGAGCCCGGAGAGGTTGCGCCGCAGAGCTTCCCGCGGAGCGGCCGAAACCAGTGCGGCGCATTCCGGATCGGTCGGAACAGGGCGCCCGGTCAACTCGCCGGCCAATTTCCGCACGGCTTCACCGAAGATGTTGTCGACGGACTTCACGGTCAGTGGGTGCATCGCCTCAGCCGCTTCGGCACGCGTCATGCCCTGGACTATCCGCAGTCGCACAACGCGCTTTTCGTTGGCATCGAGCACCCGCATCGCCCGGGACAGCGCTTTCTTGTCAGTCCGCTGGGTCTCCTGTACCAGCTTCAAAGCGTTGCCCGGTTTTCCGGACGGTATCGGGTCGGGGCCGCCGGACAGCATGTCGGCAAGCTTCGGAACGGCCCGGTACTGCGTAGTCCACAACGCGGCCTGTTTACGCCCGGTCAGCGCGGCGATCTCAGGGATGCTCAGGCCCTGTCCGAACCGCAGCTCGACGAATTCCCTCGCCGCGGGCGACAGCTTCGCCGCCGCTGCCAGCACGGCATCTCGGTTCGCCGGGTCTCTGACCAACCGCATCGCGGGGCTGCTGTCGACGGAGCCCGGCTCCGCGGTCGTCGTGGTCTCGGCTCGTTCATCGGCTTCCGCCACGTCGACGGTCGAATCGGCTGCGGTGACGCTTTCCGGTGCGCCGTTGACGAGCCAGTCCGCCAGTTGCCGCGCGGCGTGGTTGCGCTGCTGGCGTACGCCGCTCTCAGTGCTATCGATCCGAGCGGCGATCTCCGCGAGCGTGTCACCTTGCAGCACACCCTCGATGACAAGCCGTCGATTCGCGGTGAGATGTCCGAGCAGCGGCTCCAGCGCGGCGTGATCTGCCTCTAGCACCGCCGCCAAAGCCTCGTCCACGGTCAGCGGTACCGCGCTGTCCGACAGTAGGTTCGCCAGCTGGTCGGCAGCTCGTTTGCGTGCTTTGCGCACCGCGTTCTCGCTGCGATGCAGTTCGGCGGCGATCTGTTCCGTCGTTTTGCCCCGCAGAGCCAATTCGATCACCGCACGGCGAGCGACCGGAATTCTGGCCAGGTGCCGAGCGAACTCGTCGTTGCGCTCGTGGTACGCGTCCTCGACAGCGTCCCAGTTCGGGTCGGCGTCCGGACGCGGGACGCCGGTGAGCGCATCCGACAACCGCTCCACGGCCCGCTTTCTGATACGCGAGAGCTCTGCCGGTTCCCGGCCCATCTCGGCTGCAACCGCGGGCCACTCGCGCGATTGCAGGACCCGCAGCTCGGCGAACTGGCGTTGCGCCGGGGACAGTTTCGCGATCGCTCGCTCCAACGTCCGCCGATTCCTCGGCTCCTGCGCGGCGCGCAGCAAGCGCGATTCCGGATTGTTCCGCTCCTCGAGCGCGGCGGCGATGGACTGGGCAAGATCCCGGATCGCCCGCTTCTCCGTAACGCGGGCGTCCGCCCTTGCCCGCTCGGAGTTCAGGTTCATGGCGGCGCATGCGTCTTCGAAGGACATCGCGTCGCGTACTCGCAGCATCAACCACCGGCGCTGGTCCCGGCGCAGCCCCTCCAGCCCTGCCTGTACGTCGGAACGGCTCGCCGTAGCCAACGCCTGACTCTCCGGACCGTTCTCCGACAGGTGCGGCGCGACCGCGTGCAATTGGTCGCGCAGCCGCTGCCGGAAGCCATCGAACCAGAAGTCCGGGAAGAACGCGCGCAGCACGTCGCGCGCGACATTGCCCGCGCCCCTGAGCTTCCCGCCGGTCGGCGCGGTGCTGTCCCCCTGCTGATCCAGCGGGCCGGGACGGCGCCGGTCCAGTGGGTCGTACTGCGCGAAATCCTCGGCGACCCGCATGCCTTGGTCGGCGAGGACGCGCAGCGCGTCGTCGTTGACCGCCGCCGCGGGTTGGTAGTGCCCGCTGCTGTCGGTCATGGCGGTCAGGCGGCCCGCGTCGACCCGGATCCCGCCGACACCGGCGACCGGGCGCCCGGACAGGAACGACGAGTGGCGCATCGGCTTGTCGATCAGCCCGGTCTCGGCGTAGAGATTGCCAGCAGGGTCGAGAGCGAACATCACCGAGCGGCCGCCGGTGTCGAAAAGCTGACCGTCGTGGGCGCGGTAGAGCCTGCCATCCGGTCCGATGACGATGCGCTGCGTCGCCAACTCCGCCTCGGACAGGTAGTGCACGACCGGATCACCCCAGTCGTTGCGGCGCAGCTCCTCGCCCACATAACCACGCTTCAACTCAACGGTGGGCAGGTTGTCACCGGTCAGCGGAGCCGGGATCTCGTCCGCCGCGAGCACAGCGCCGACGGTGTCGTTCGATGGCGTCGCCGCACGGCCTGGAGCCCGGTGCGCTTGCACTTCGTGCGGGCCTTCCGGGTCGAAGGCGAAGAACGTGCCAGGGTCGCGGCGGGTCCGCGGCTTCCGAGCCGGACTGTCCGTTACATCGGCGCCGGTAATCGGCGTCGCCGATTGTTGCTGCGGTGCAGGCACTTTTGGAGCTTGGTTCGGCAAGGTCTCGTTGGCGGCGTCCGCCTGTGCTGGGATCGTGGTCTCAGCGTTCCCGAGCAGGCTGTTGTAGTGCTCGGCGGCCTCCAGAACCCCGGCGTGGTTCAGCCAGTCGGTATACAGCTCGAGCGTCTCCGGGGTGGTGTCCGGGTCGCCGGACAGGTCCCGCTGCTCCAGTACGGTTTCCAGCTCGGCGACCGAGGTGTCCAGCGCCTGCGCCAGCGCCTCGGCGAGGCGCGCGCATTCGGCGCGCAGCTCGGCCAGTCGTGGAGCGCCCGCGGTCAGCACGGCCGGATCGAGGGAGAGCAGACCGGCCATCTCGGCCAGATTCTCGCGCGCCGCCGCCAGCGTGGTGTCCGGGTCCGGCTCGGTCTGCGGAGTCGGCGGCAGGATCTCGGCACACAGGTCCACGAACGCGGCCAGTTCGGGTGAGCCGATCGCCGCCGCGACACGACGCAGCTCGGCTACCGGATCCATGTCACTGTGCGCGGAGTAGCCGCCCAGCTCGTCCAGCGCGAGCAGCTCGGCCAGCTCCTGCTGCAACGCGGCATTGGTGTCCCGTAGACGCTGCGCGGCAGCCGCGTCGACCGACCCCGTCTGAAGTTCCTGGACCTGAAGCAGCTGGGTGGCGTTGTCCCAAGTCATACGCCGACCGATCCACCGCCGCAACTCCGGCAACCGACCGGCGCCCACCGCCCGCTGCCATGCCGCGGCGTCCAGGGCGCGCAACTGTCCCTGGACGACATCGAGGGCTTGGCGCAGCAGCCCGGGCCGCTGCATCAGTTCCGGGTCGACCCCCAGGGCTTCGGCCAGATCTCGCTGTGCGGGCGTCAGATCGCTAGCGGCCGAGTCCGGTTCGTCGCCCGGATCAGGCAAGCCGGTTTCGGGCGGTTCGACAGTGGCAGGAGTCTCGGCGCCGATGGTGTCCCGGAAGATCTCCGCGAGTCGCTCGACGAGATTCGCACCCGCGCGGGCCGCGCCGCGGCGAGTCTTCTCCACCCACTGCACGGCATTGTTGGCCGCGGGGCCGTCGATCATTTTCCGCCCGGCCTTGGTTTGCAGGAAGGCGTCGACTTCCGGACCGGCCAGCCGCTCGGCGTCGGCCCGTGGCATGCCGAGTCGGGTGAATTCCTCGATCTTCGCTGCCAGGGCATCGCGCCGGACACTTGCCGACGGCGTTTCCTGATATTCGCGATATTTCCGCAGGACAAGCGCTTTCGCTTGCTCCGCGACCACCGGATCGCCGTGCTGGGTGATTTCGTCCAGCAGTTTGCGCAGGGCCTTCGGCAGCTCGAGCTCGGGCGGGGTCGTCCGCGCGTCGGCGAGGAACTGGGTGAGTTCCTTCTCGACCCACTGCTTGGTGCGGTCCGCGGCGTCCCGGCCGATGCGGTCCAGCGACCGCTCGCTGACGAGGTGCTCGTCGGCGAACCGCAGAGCCTCCGACTCCGCCTCGGCCTCGGCCTTCTTCGCCTGGAGCTGGTTCGTCTTGTTGTTCACGAACTCTCGATGGGCGCGTACCGCCCGCTCCTGTCGATACTCCCGATAGCGCTCGACCACAGCGTCTTTCACACTGTCGGCGAAATCCGGGTCGGTGGCGGCGCCGTCGATCCGGTCCAGGATCGTATACAGCAGGTCGGGTAGTTCGGTATCCGGCAGCGGCGGAATCGAGGGCTGCTCGGGGCTGCTCGAATCCGACCGGATCCGGGTGTTCGCGTGATCGACAACCTCGACGCGATGGTCCTCGAGGACGTGGCCGTTCTCGTCCTCGATGCGAATGGCTTCGATTCCGGCCTTCTCCGTCGGCGCGATGCCGTCCAGGAAGTGCCACACCACCTTTGGCGGCTTCCCGTCGACCCACAGGGCCCGATTCAGGTACGCGATTTGCAGCTGTCGCCGCACCTGCGCTTCGGTTCCCGACTTCATTTGCCGGTCCTGGGTGACCGCTCGCTGCCGGGTCTTCACCTCGTTCCAGGTGGCGCCGCGGTCGGTGACGACATCGACTTCGCCATCGATCGCACCCCCGATCGGCAGGTCCGCGTCGATCAGCATTCCGACGCGGACCACGCCGTCCAGCCGCGACGCCACCGTGAATTCACCGAGGAGCCCGCGCACGCTGACATCGAAGCCGTGCAGGAACGACGAGTCGTCCATACGGGTGACCGGTCCGCCGGTCAGCGTCTTGCCCTCGAAGTAGTGGCCTGCCCACTCGGCCAGCTGGTTGCGCATCCCCGTGATGGTCGCCTGCCAGTGACCGGCACCGTTTTCACGCAGGTCGGGTTTGGCTGCCAGCAGCGTATCGAGGGCTTGCTGCGCCTGGGCCACGCGGTCGAGCAGGGCTTCGATCCGGTCGATGAACACGCGCTGCTCGGCGGGCAACTCCGGATCGATATCGGAATCGATCCCTCGCAGTGCTAGGTCGATTCGGATGAGCCGAGCGCAGAAGTCGCCGCCCGCTCGTCGGGCGCCGGCTCGGACCTGGTCGACCCAGTGGGCAGTGTTGTTCGCGGCTTGCCGACTGATGCCCTGCTCCGCTCGCGTGCCCGCTACGGGCTCGCCGGCCTGCCGCGCGGCCTCTTCGACTTGCTGGCGGTGCACGTGGTATTGGCGGCGCACGAAGTCCTTGGCTCGTTCGGCAGCTCGGGGATCCGTTGCGGCGGCATCTATCTGAGCCAGCACACTGCGCAGCGCCGTCGGCAGTTGCCCGTCTGTCCGTCCGGCCGCCGCGGCATCGCCTTCGGAGGAACTCGGCGTGTCCGTGCCAAAGGAGACGTCGTCGGCCGGCGGTGCCGCGTTCGGATCGGCGAACTCCCGGGACAGCTCGATTGCCTGGCCGTCTTTGTACACCGTGGCCCAGAGGGCGACGGTTTGGTCGGTGCTGCCGCCGGTGAGGTGGGCCAGCGATACCTCGGTGGGGGCGGTGGAGGTGCCGCTGGTGAGTTGGCGGGTGCCGGTGGGTGCGGGAGCTCGGAACCATTCGCGGCCGTTCGGATCGACCCGGTTCAGGATGATCTTTTGCCCGTTGAGTTCGAAAGTGTGGGTGCCATCCGAGTTTTCACCGATGTAGGTGAGGGCGGCGGCATGGCCCATGGCGCCGTGGCGGTCGGCGGTCGCGCGCTGTTCGAAGAGGTAGGCGGTGGTGCCGGGGCCGGAGTCGAGCAGGCCGCGGACGAGGCGGGCGTGGGCGGTGGAGTCGGCGTCGGCGACGAAGCCCTGCACCGGTGCGCCGTTGAGCTTGGGGACGATATCGCTCCACAGCACACCCGCCAGCGACGGCTCGAGCAGATCGGCGTCGGTGACGGTGGTGCCCTGCGCCTGGTTGACGAACCGCGCGGCGACCCGCACGCAGTCGTTGTCGTGCTGGTCGAGGTAGTACCGGGTACGCGGGAAGGCGCCGTCGCCGTCGACTTCGACGGTGACCGACAGCACCTGTTCGCCTGCCCTGCCGGTGACGCGCGCCGAGACGTGCACGCCGCCGCGTGCCAGATCGTGGTCGTTGGTCGTGAAGGACCGGGTGGCGCGGTGGACGATGTCCTTCACCTCGGCGAGCGCCTGGTCGACCTTGGCCGCGGGCCAGCCGCCCATGACGGCCCGCAGCCTGCTGTCCACCCCGTCCAGGCCCTGCACGCCGTAGTACAGCGGGAGCGCGAACTGGCGGGTGCGCGCCGGATCGTTGACGTTCGGGTCCACCCCGGGAGTGAAGTCGAGCGGGTTCGCGCGGCGGCCGGTGAGGCGCTGCCACAGCGTGCGCTTGCCGGGCAGATGCGGACGGTTTGCGTCCCAGTCGTATCCCGCCGCCTTGGCGGCCGCGTGCGCCTGATGCCCGGTCGCCTTCGGATTGCGCGCCAGGAACTCCGCTTCGAACAGCGCGCCCTCGAGGGCGATGATGTCCTCGCGTACCGGGTGTCCGGCGATCAACCGGTTCCACATACGGACGACGTCGGCGATTCGGTTGACCTCGGAATTGCGCAACAGGTAGTCGCGCGCCCGGTTCAGGTTCCGCACCACCTCGTCGGGGGTGCGGGTGTTGCCCGCGTGATCACGCAGCCAGGTCGAGCCGTCGGACCGCTTGGGCATGTGCGTGCCCTTGGGGTCGCGCACCCACGCCTTGCCCGGACCGCGCACCCAGCGCTTGGGGTCGCCGCCGGAGTAGGTGTCGGGGTTCGAGAGCGCGTTGTTGGCGATCTGCGCGAGCAGGCTGTCGTGCTCGTGCACGCGGTTGTGTTCGAAGTCCGCGTAGGCGGCGTCGGTCTCCTGCTGAATCCGCTGGCGCTCAGCGTCATTGGCGCGCCACTCGTCGGCGAGCGACTCCGGGATGTCGACGCTCTCGCCGGTGAACGGATAGACCACCGTGCCGTCCAGCCGCCGCTGCTCGGAGTTCAGCGCGACCGGCGCCAGCTCGTCGCGGTGCAGCGACTGCGGGTCTGGCTGGCCGTCGTTGAACCAGGCGTAGGTGCGGGTGCCGCGCACCACCGGGATCAGATGGATCCACTTGCCGTCGCGCACAGCCGGAATCCATTGCGTCACATCGGCCATCGCCTGAGCGACGTGCCGATGCCGGTTCACGAAGTCCACCGACAGCGGCAGCTGCACCGACTGTCCGTGCGCCGTGTTGGCGGGCAGCCATTGCGTGGCGCGCAGGACGGTTCTACCGATCCACGGACGGTTCTGGATCAGGTTCCGCGTCCACGGATGCGTCGGAATCCGCTGGAGGATACCGATGACCAGGATGCGGGCGTGGAACATGTTGAGGCCGACATCCGAGCTCCACGCGTTCACGCCCTCGGGAACGTTGTAGATCGTCGGCGAGAACGGCGGATTCTGCGGGAACAGGAACCCTGGAACCTCACCCGGCTCGAACTCGTGCAGCCCGGCCATGATCTTGTCGAAGGTCGGGACCATAGAGACCTTGAACAGGAACGGCGGCTGCGGGTCGGTCCACTTCTCCTTCTCCCACTTGCGCGGGTGCTTGGCCGGATCCCAGGAACCGGCCCGCGCGGTGAGTTCGGCGTCGGTGGACGCCAACGCCACCGACTGCTGGTAGGCGCCGTCGGCGTCGACCTCGACCCGACGGAACTGCACGCTCACCGGGATATCCGCCGAATTCGCCATGCCGAGGATCAGATTCAGGTCGGTCATCGGCGGAAGCGCCGCGTGCAGGGCTTGGCGGTAGCTATTGACGTCGGTGTCGGTGCCGACGACCACCGTCTCGGTGTCGACGGCCGTGGGACGCAGGGACGGCCGGACACCCACCCGCTCGGAGACCGGCAGGAGCCCGAGATCGTCCAGCGCGTCGAGCGCGGCCCGCCGCTCGGCGAGCTGCCCGTCGAGATGCTCGGTGAGCCGGACCTGTTCGGCTTCCGCCTCCTTGATCCGGTTGATCAGCGCGCGCAGCTGCTGGATCCGCTGGGCGCCCGGCTCCAGCTGTCCCTGGTATTCCGGGTCCAGCTGGTTGTCGTCGTCGATCTGGAAGACGTCGGCCAGCGCGTTGCGCGACCGGGTGCCCGCCAGGATCTCCTGGGTCAGTGCGGCGCGCAGCTCGATCAGCGGGCCGGGCGGGGTCTTTTCCAGCAGTACCGCGTGCGCGGACTCGAGCTGCGCCAGCGCGTGCCGGGCGTCGCGCAGTTTCAGGCGCAGCGCCTTCAGATCCGCCTGCTTGGCCCGCGAGGCGGCACGCGTGTCGACACCCTCCGCTTCGAGATCGAGAATCGCCCGGCGCAGCGTCGCCACCGCGTTCTCACCACGGGTGATCTGCTCCTCGAGGGTGCGCTGCGCCTGCTGGGCCATGTCCACCCGATCGCGCAGCGCGAACGCCGCGCTCAGGTTGTCGACCAGCTCCAGATCCGTGCGGAACTGTGCCGTCTGGGTGTCGTCACCGATCGCATCGGTCAGCTGCTGTTGCAGGTCGGCGACCTCGGCCGCCAACTCCGCCTGGCGCGCCCGCGTCTCCTGCTCGGACCGGGACAGCGCCTCTCGGTGCGCCCGCACGGCGGCGGCGCGCGCCGCTTCGGCCTCGGCCTTGGCGAGTTCCGCTGTCTCGGTGAGCTGTTCGGCCCGGGTGGACAGGACCTGCGCGTCCCCGCTGCGACCGTCCTCTAGTGCCTCCAGCGCTCGGGCCGCCACCCGCATCGATTCGGCTCGGGCAGCGGTCTCGCGGGCCAGCGCGTCGGACATCTCGGCGCGCACCGCGGCGATCTGGGTGGGAGGCGGCGCGTGCGCGGGCGGCTGACGGTGCGCGGGGACCGGCGAGTTCTGGTCCGGCGTCTGACCGATCCGCAGATCGGCGTCGGGCTGCGCGGCCGCGCGATCGCCCACGTTCTCGACGACTTCGCCGTCGCGCCAGACCACCGCCCAGGTCCTCCCGGTTTCCTCGGGGGTCGCATGGGTCAGATCCAGCAGCGTGACGCTGTCACCGGCCGGAGTGGTGAACCAGGCCACGCCGTGATCGTCGGTGTGCTGGTAGGTGACCGGAGCGCCGTCGACCTCGAAGTTGTTCTCGCCCAGGTACTTCACCGTGTAGGAGTGCGCGCCCACGCCGTAGCGGTCCTCGGTCGTGCGCTGATCGAGCACCCAGGCGATCGACCCGGGCCCGGCGCGATGCATCAGACCGTCGATCAGGTTGGCATGCGCCGACATGCCAGGGTGATCGAAGCCCTCGGCCACGGCGCCGCGCAAGCTCGGCTGAGCACCGGACCACGAGATACCCGACAGATTGCGGGGATCCAGCGGGGGCACGGTGACGACGTTCGGCCGCTCCGGGGTGTTCTGGTCGTCGGCCACCCGCGTCATCGAATCCACGAAGCAGGTGTTGATGCCGGTGTTGTACTCGCTGAGCGCCGGGTTGGTGAGCACCCGCAGCGCGGGGTAGTCCCGGCCGAGCAGCGGCAGCAGGAAACCGCCGAGGCGCATGGCGATATTGGAGCCCGAGCTGTGGCCCTTCGTCGGAATCTCGCGCTCGTCGAAGGACTGCTGGAGCTGGTCGATCGGTTCGACGGCTTGGCCGTCCGGCTTGATTCCGACGAAGCCCGGGCACACGCCGTTGCGGGTGTCGCGGCGAATCTCCATGGTTTCGCCGGTGATTCGCACCTTGGTGATCTTCTGGTTCGGGATATCGAACTCGATGGCGAACTGCGGTGGGTTCCGCGGCGCGGTGAACTTGCCCAGAGTGCTGAAGGTGACACCGGCCATCACGCTGAACTGGCTGGTGAACTGGAACAAGGCGTGCTGAATGCTCGCCCAAGACCAACCCGCGATCACATCCGCGTGCTCGGAAAGACTTGTCAGGAAGCCGCGCAGCACCAGCGCGATGCTCTCCATATTGGTCGCCGCGCTGAGCACCGTCTTGTCGCCCTGCGCGTTGTACACACCGATCGAATGCGCGGGCAGATCCAGCTCTTCGCGCCGATTCGCCGGGATCGCCTCCAGCAGCGGTTTGCGGTCGGCGGACCGTTCTTCCTTGATCGCGGCGAGCTCTGCCCACACCGGGTCGGACATCAGCGGCCAGGTCGCGGTCAGATGCTCGACCGCGGCCTGCATGAACGCGTGCATTCCGGAACCGCGCGGATAGCCGTCCTGGCCGACCATCACGTAGTCCTCGCGCAGGGTGGAGGCGTAGTAGTCCGGCTCGGTGGTCGTGTAGTCGCCACGCACCGCGATGGCGATTCGCTCCGGATGCGCCATCATCTGCTGCAACGCGGTCTGGGTCAGCTTGTATTGCAGCACCCCGGAGGCGATCGACCGCTCCAGCGAATACCGCAGGTACGCAAGCTCTTGCGGTGGGAAGATGTCCTGGATGAGTCGCTGCGGCCCGTTCACCTTCTCCGGAGCGTTCGACACCAGGAACCGCTCGCCGATCTCGGCGATGATCTCCCGCGCCCGGCTCGGATCCGCCAGCACCGCCGACTGTCCCTCGACCATCAGCTCACGGATCACCGACACCGCGGTACGCGGCATCTCCGAGGACAGAAGCCACCCCTCCGGTGGCGCCTGCTGCTCGGATTCAGCCGTGGCCTCGTCGCTGTCCTGCTCGGCGCCGGACTGCTCCGCGTCCCGCGAATCACCGGATCGGTCGGCCGGATTCGAGCCGATGTAGGCGTTGTCGCCGGGGCGGGGGGCGTTCACATCGCCGGTGTCCAGGACGATCGCCTGTTGGTTCTGGTAGGCGGTGGCCCACAGGGCGACCGTGCCCTCGCGGGTGCCGCCCGCGAGATCGGCCAGGGAGACCTGCTGGGACCGGCCGCTGGGCAGGGCCGCGACCGGGGCGTCGAAGTATTCGCGGCCGTTCTCGACACGGTTCAGCGTGACCCGCTCGCCGTTGAGTTCGAAGACGTGGCGGCCGTCGACCTCGCCGACATAGTGCAGCGACATGGCGTGGCCGATGGCGCCGTGCCGGTCCGGGTTGCCGCGCTGTTCGATGACGTAGGCGGTGGTGCCGGGACCCGCGTTGATCAGACCTTGGACCAAGCGGGCATGGCCGCTGGCCTGGTCGTCGGTGGCGAAGCCTTGCAGCGGTGCGCCGTTGAGCGCGGGCACCAGATCGCCGAACCGCACACCGGCCAGCGTCGACGGAGCCAGCAGATCCGCGTCGGTGACGACTCCGCCCTGTGCGGCGTTGACGTGCTCGCCCGCCAGTCGCACGCAGTTGTTGTCGTGCTCGTCGAGCAGGTAGCGCTGCGGGCCGAGGGTGCCGTCGCCGTCGGAGACGATCTTCACCTCGAGCACACCCAGGCCGGGTTCGCCGGTCACCCGCGCCGAGACATGCACGCCGCCGCGGGCGATGCCGTGATCACCGTGGTGGGACTGGGTCGCCAAGGCGACGAGATCGGTCACCTCGTCCAGTGCCGTCTCGACCTTCGCCTGGGGCCAGCCGGACATGATGGCGGACAACTGATCTCGGATATGGCCGAGCCCCTGCACGCCGTAGTACAGCGTGCTGCCGAACCGGCGGGTGCGCGCCGGATCGTTGGCTATCGGGTCGATCTCGGAGGTGAACCCGAGCGGTGTCGGGCGCGCACCGGTCAGGCGCTGCCAGAGGGTGCGCGCGCGCGGATGGCGCGGGCGCTGATCCCAGTCGTAGCCCGCGGCTTTCGCCGCCGCGGTCGCCTGTTGCACGGTGGCGCCGGGGTTCTGCGCGAGGAACTCGATCGAGGCGAGTGCGGCCTCGATCCCGACGATGTCCTCGCGCACCGCCTGGTTGGACAGCAGCCGCTGCCACATGGCGGCGATGTCGGTGTTCTGCGGGATCTCTGTGTTGCGCAGCAGGTACTCGCGCACCTGGCGCAGTGTCTCGATGATCTCGTCGCGGGAGCGCAGGTTGCCCGCGTGGTCTTTGAGCCAGGTCGAGCCGTCGCCGTGCTTGGCCATGGTCGAACCGTCGGGGTCGCGCACCCAGGCATTGCCCTTGCCGCGCACCCAGCGCTTCGGATCGCCGCCGGAGTAACGATCCGGATCGGCGAGGGCATGGTCGGCGATCTGTGCCAAGTTGCTGTCGGCCTCGAAGACCCGGTTGCGCTCGAAGCCCTCGTAGGCGGCCTCGGTCCGCTCCCGCAGCTCGGCCCGTTCGGCTTCGTTGTCGGCCCAGCGCTGCCGCAGCGCCTCTGGAATCTCGACGCTCTCGCCGGTGTAGGGCAGCGCGTAGGAGCCGTCCAGGCGCGCCTGCTCCGAATTCAGTTGCGGTTTGGCCAGTTCCGGGTTGTGCAGCGTCTGCGGATCGGGCTGGCTGGTGTCGAGCCAGCCGTAGGTGCGGGTGCCGCGCACCATCGGAATCAGCTGGATCCAGCGGCCGTCGCGCACCGCCGGAATCCATTGCGCGACATCGGCCATTGCCCAGGCCAACGCCGGATGTCGTTTGGCGAAGTCGGCCGAGAGCGGCAGCTCGATCGACTTCCCGTGCGCGGTGTTCGCGGGCAGCCACCGGGTGGCCGAGAGGACGAACTTGCCGATCCACGGACGGTTCTGGATCAGGTTCTTCGTCCACGGATGGCCCGGAATCCGGTCCAGGATGCCCAGCGCGAAAATACGCAGGTGGAACAGGTTGAGCCCGACATCGGAGCTCCACGCGTTCACACCCTCGGGGACGTTGTAGATCGTCGGCGAGAACGGCGGATTCTGCGGGAACAGGAACCCTGGAACCTCACCGGCCTCGAATTCGTGCAGCCCGGCCATGATCTTGTCGAAGGTCGGGACCATAGAGACCTTGAACAGGAACGGCGGCTGCGGATCGGTCCACTTCTCCTTCTCCCACTTGCGCGGATGCTTCCCCGGCTCCCAGGCGCCTGCGCGCTGGGTCAGTTCGGCATCGGTGGACGGCAGATCGACGGTGCTCTCGTAGTGGCCCCGCGCGTCGAGCTGTACCCGAGTGAACCGCACGGTCAGCGGCGTGGTGTCCGACTTCGCCATGCCGAGCAGCAGATTCAGGTCGGTCCGCGCCGACAGCGTCGCTTGCAGCGCCTGCCGGTAGCCGTTGACGTCCGTGTCGGTGCCGACGACCACGATCTCGCTGTCCCCGAACAGCCCGGTGGGCTGCGCGGCGGGCCGCACGCCGACCCGCTCCGAGATCGGCAGCAGGCCGAGGGCGTTCATCGCGTCCAGCGCGGCCTGCCGCTCGGCCAGCTCGCCCCGTTGCGATTCCGCGTCTTTCAGCTGCTTGGCGGCCTCGCGTAGCTGCTGCACCAGCTCGGCGCCAGGTTCCCGCGGTCCGGGGTAGCGGGGGTTGAGGTGATCGGTATCGCTGATCTGGAAGACCTGGGCGAGCGCGGCCCGCGCATTCGTCGCGGAGATGATCTCCGTCGTCAGCGCGGACTTCATCAGGGTCAGATCACCCGGCGGCAGCTTCCTCCGCAGCAGTTCCAGCGAGTTCTCCACCTCGCTGAGAGCATGCGTGGCCTGCCGCAGTTCGGCGCGGGCAGCGGCCAGATCCTGGTTCCGGGCCTGCTCCGCTTCCGGAGTATCGACCGTGTCGGCCTCGAGCAGCGCGATGCCCGCACGCAGCTTGTCCCGCAACGCTCTACCGCGGTCGATCTGCTGTTCCAGTGTCTGCTGGACGCGCTCGGCGGTCTCGATGCGGTCCCGCAGCTGGAACGCGGCCTCGAGGTTGTCCACGAGGTCGATATCGGAGCGGAACCGCGCGATCTCGGTGTCGCCGCCCAGGTGGGTGGCCAGCTGCGCCTCCAGCGCGTCGATGCGGGCTTGCAGGTCGCTGCCCTGCTGCGTGATCGAGGTCTGCCACACCTCGACCGCCGCGGCGCGCGCGGACTCCGCCGCACCGGTTTCCGCGACGCGCTGCTCGATGTCGGCCGCCAAGCTACGGGCCAGCTCGCGATCCCCGGCGTTCTGCGCGGCCATGGCTTGCTGCCGCAGATCCGCGATCTCGGCGCGCAGGTCGGCTTCCCTCGCCACCGCGGCGGCCATCTCGGCGCGCAACCGCGCCACCTCGGCCGCCGGGCTGGGCGGCGCGTTGGCCGGTGGCTGCCGATGCGCGGGCACCGGGGCGTTCGGGTCCGGTGTCTGGCCGATGGCGAGATCGGCGGCGGGCAGTGCGGCGGCGAGGTCGCCGAAGTTCGCCACCTGCTGACCGGCCTTCCAGGCCACGGCCCAGGTGGCTTTGGTTTCGTAGCGGCTACCGCCGGTGAGATCGGCCAGCGAGACCCGGGTGCCGTCCGGGGCGACGAACCATTCCAGGTTGCTGCGCTTGGAGCCGACCTCGTCGTAGGTGACGCGGCGGCCGTCGATCTCGAACTGATTGCCGCCCAGATACTTCACGGTGTAGGAGTGCGCGCCGACACCGTGCGCGTCGGGGGTCCATCGCTCGTCCAGCACCCAGGCGATGGCGCCGGGGCCGCCCTGCTCGCGCAGCGCCTGGATCAGTTCGACGTGGCCGCGGGCGTCGCTGTTGTCGAAGCCGCCCGGCTGGGCGCCGCGCAGCATCGGCCGCACGTCCTGCCAGTCGCGGCCGGACAGGTTGTTCGGCAGAGGGATCGGGACATCGACGATGTTGCCCTGGTCGGCCAGGACACGACTGAGCGAATCGGAGACACAGGTGTTGATCGCGGCGGGACCGGCGGGATCGATCTCGCTGCTGTAGTAGGTCACCAGTGCCGTCAGGGCCTCGATCTCGGCGGCGGTCTGGCGGACCTCGGCACGCAACTGCTGGTGCAGCGCGGTCAGGGTGTCGGGGTCGCGGACGAACAGGTCCGCGAACTTCTCGGTCTTGAACTTTCCGAAGGCCGCCTTGTACTGCGCGTCGGTGGTGTTGTAGATGTCGGCGCCGTGCAGGCGCACCCAATCCTGCTCTGGTACCGGCACTCCCGGCACGGTGCCAGGACCGGCTAGTTGCAGTCGCGCGAGCAGCAGATCGACGTCGGCGATCAGCTCCGCCAGGTGCGCGGGCGCGTCGGCGAGGTTGATCGGGGCGATGTCGTCGGCGATCCGCGGATCCCGGGTGAACAGCTCCGGATCGGCCTCCAGCTGCTTCAGCAGCGCGTCGATCTCCTTGGTCAGCTTCGGTTTCGCTGTCTTCAGCGCCTCTAGCGTGGCCTTGGGATCGGTAGCCAGCTCGGCCCGGGACAGCTCCAGCTTGTTCAGTGCGGTGTCGAGCTTGTGGTAGGCGTCCAGGGCGTGCAGGTTGCGCGCGTACTCGACCAGCGCCTCGATCTGAGCGGCGCGTACCTCGTTGTCGAAACGCAGCCGCTCCAGGGTGGCGTCGATCTGGCCCGGGGTCAGATCGACGCGACCGATCGGCAGGCGGCCCACCAATTCGGTGATGGCTGCTTCGATTTCGCCGCGCGACATCCGGGACAGGTCCAGCGCCGGGCCGCTCGGTTCCGCCTGCGCCGGATCGGTGACCGTCTGCCAGGGGCCGCCCTCGTAGCGCACCATGGTGACGGTCAGGTTCCGGCCGTCGAACTCTTCCGAGATATGGCGTACCGCAGGCGAATCCACCGCCGCCGTGGCCACCCGCCAGGTGCCGCCGACCTCACGCGGCCAGGCCACGCGGTACTCGACCTCGAGACTGCCGTTGTCGATCAGCTCCACCAGTTCGGAATTCGCCGGGTCGGCTAGTGCCTTCGCCAGCGCCGCATCGTGATTCATGGCGTTGTCGATGACGACCAACTTCATCGGCGAACCGACCAGCCCGACGCCCGGATGGTTGGCCGGATCGATCAGGAACCCGCCGCTGACCCGAATCCATTCGCTGCCCGCGATATTCGCCATCACCTCGGCGTGCTGACCGAAATTGTCGTCGGCGTCGAGGACCTGCTGCGCCTGCCGCTGGAAGGCGGTGACCGCATCCTGGAGGTCGGTGAGCCGAGTCTGCAACTCCGTCAGCACATTCGGGCTCTCGGGATCGATGCCGAGAATGTGCGCGCGGTGGTCCAGCTCGGTGCGGATGTGGTGGCGGCGCAGGGCCTCCTCGAAGAATCTGCGGCCCGCGGGTGTGTCGCGGTGCGACAGGTCCCACCACATGCGGCCGCCCTGCATGTTGTTGTTGACGCCGGTCCAGCCCATGAGGGTCGCGCGACCGTTCCGGGCCGCCTCGACTTCGCGCGCGTACCGCTCCAGCGGGCTCGGCCGGTTGATGACCGCTGCCGGTAGCAGATGCGACAGGTCGATATCGGGCAGGAAGGGAATGTCCGCGTTCTCCGCGTCGTACCGGGCCAGCGCCGCTTTGAACGCCTCGGCCGTAACGGCTTCGCGGGTCAGCAGATACCGCGCCTGATCGATGGCGGCGCGCACCGACTCCGGGCTCAGGTCCGGCAGTTCGATGCCGAGCGGGCCCGCCAGCGCCAGCAGCGCCCGCGCCCGCGCATCCAGCTCCTGCGCGGCCTGCCGGACCTCCTGACCCCATTCGGCGAGCTCGTCGTGCGCCAACGCCGACGGATCGTGTTCGGCGTCGGCGGGGACCGGCGGTTCCAGCGAGGCGTCGATTCCAGGCGTGGGCTGCGCGGGCGGAAGTGCCGGTGGCGCGGGCGGTCCCGCGAGGAAGCGGTCGGCCAGCCCGAGGCGGCGGAGTTCGGCCTCGTTCTCGCTGATCTTCTGCGGGTCGGCGTCTTCGCGGGCGTAGTCGTAGACATCGCCGGTGCGCGTGACGGGTCCGTGCGACTCCGCCGACGTGACCTGGCCGAGCAGGAAGGCCTTGATCTTCGGCCAGTTGCGCTTGAGGTTGACCACCTCGCGCACGGTGAACGCGGGGTTGGCCTCGAAGTTGCCCCAGAAGTCGCTGTCGGCCAGCTGACCGAAATTCTGCACCGTGAACGACTGGCCCAGCGGCACCATCTCCGACGGCGGGTGCTGCGGGTTCACCACGCCCTGCCGGTCTCGCAGGGTCCGGATGACGCCCGGGTCCGCTTCCGGCGCCTTGGCGATCGCGGCGGTGGGCACCTCCGGCGCGGGCAGGCGGGTGGCCGGTTCCACGCGCCAACCGCCGGAACCGTCCGGCGTCAGCTGGACCGGGATACGTTCGCCGCCGACCTCCAGGTCGATTCGCACGGGGCCACCCGGTGTCGGGCCCGCTTGCAGCACCTGGGTGACATCCGCCAGATCCGCGACCGCCTGGGCGCGGGCCAGTGTCTCCGCCCGCAGCCGCTCCAGGGTGTCGGTCAGGTTCGCCGACGCCAGGCCGTCGGCCGGGATCTGGAGCAGCTTCGCCCACACTTCGATGATCTTGTCGATCTCGGTCCGCTGCTGGGGGTCCAGCGCGAGGTCACGGCGCCCCATGGCGGTGGCCAGCGCTTCGATCGCGCCAGCGCGCAACAGGATTCGATAACGCTGCTGCGCGACGGTGGTCGCGAGATTCGCCGGTTCGCGCTGCTCGGTCGTGAGCTCGAGCTGGTCGGCGAGCGACTGCTGCGCCTGCGCCATGGTGAGCGGGCGCGGCGGGTCGGCCGGGTCCGGCGGCGACACCAACGGCCCCGCGACGGCAGCCGGGTGTGCGAGCGGAATCGGCGGCGCCGGTTGGGTTTCCGGCGGGTTGCCGATCGACCGCTGGAACTCCTCGGCCGCGTCGCGCTGGGCTAGGAAATCGGCGTCGGACGGATCCGACGGGTAGCGCCAGTAGTGCTCCCCGGGGAACTGCTCGTCCGCTGTGAGCGTGTCGAAGTTCGCCGGGAACAGCATGTGCTGGTTCGCCAGGCCGTCCGGCGAGGCATCCAGGAAGTGCCGGGTCAATGCCATCTGCGACATGTCCTGGAGTGCGGACTGCGGATCCGGCAGTGCCCCGAGGGTTTCCGCGAGACCGAGGCGCTCGGCCAGGGTCTGCGCGTAGGCCAGGTGCGCGGCGGAAGGCTCGGCCCCGGATTCCGGTTCCGTACGCAGACTCGGTGTTTCGCCGAAGAACCGCGCCGCCTGATGCACCGGGTCCTCGGGCCTACGCGGAGTGGGCAGATCCTGGCCGAAACGCACACCGGCGTCCGGCATCGGCCCCTCGTCGCCGAGACCCGGGACATGAGCGTCGTTCTGGAAGATGCTCGCCCAGGTGGCCGCGGTCTCCGCCGGTGTGCCACCGGTCAATTCGGCCAGCGACAGCGGATCGGTGCCGCCACTGGGGCCGAGGTCGAACAACTGCTCTTGGCCGTTGTCATCGATATCGGTGAGCAGAACCCGCTGGCCGTCCACATCGAAGACATCCTGGCCCAGGTAGGTCACGGTGTAGATGTGGCCGCCGACACCGTAGTCGTCGACAGTGGTCCGCTGGTCGATCACCAGGGCCGAGGCGCCCGGGCCCTGCGCACGCAAGGTGGTCAGCAGGCGGGCATGTGCGCTGCCCTCCTCCCCCGGCAGGAACGGCTCGGGCTGCGCGGTCCCCAAGCGGTCCGACAGATCGGCCCACGGCACACCGCCGATCCGGTCGGGATCGACGGCGAACTCGCCGAGCACGTTCGGGTGCCGCACTGCCAGCTGGTCGAAAGCCCTTGGCACACAGTGATTGATGGGCGTGCCGCCGGTCGGCACGCGGTAGTAGGTCTCCGACAACGCCGCCAGAGCGGCCAGATCGGCGGCATCCGCGCGGACATCGGCCCGCAGTTCCGCCAGCGCCTCGGCGATCTGCTCCGGCGTGCGCAGCGCGGCCGCGTCGAGCCGGCCCGCCCGGAAATTCTTGTAGATCGACTCCAGCTCGGCCGGGGTGGCGGTGTCCATGTCGACGCCAAGCAGGTGCAGCCAGTCGGCGTCCGGATCCGGGATGCCGGGGACCTTGCCGGGCAGCGTCTGGCCGTGCCGGGCGAGCGCCAGGAAGTCCGCCATATCGTCGACGAGCAACCCCACCTGGTCGTGGGTGTCGCTGTGATGCATCGGCAGCCCACCCGGCCGCAGCCGATCCTGCGCGTCGTAGAGATTCGGATCGAAATCGACCAGATCGGGGTCCCGGTTCAGCAGCTTCGCCAGGGCGTCCAGCTTCTTGGCCCGTTCGGGATGCCGCTGCTTCAGCTCCTCGATCGCGTCGAGCGGGCGCCCGCGCAGCTCGGACCGGTTCACCTCGGCCTCGTGCAGCGCCCGTTCGAAGGCGTTGAAGCGGGCCACATTCGCGTGCAGGCGGGCCAGATCGGCCATGGCCTCGATCCGCACCGCGCGCAACCGGTTCGCGGCCCGTGCCGTGTCGAGGGTGTCCTCGACACGGTCCGGGGCCAGATCGGCCAGCTGGACACCCTGCCGAGCCGCCGCGTCCTCGACGCGGGCTACCAGCTCCGCGGTCGACAGCGCGGTGGGGTCGGGCACCGGAATCCGGTTGTCCGGCGGCGTGACCGCGCTTTCGCTGGGGATGACTCGCCAGGGGCTGTCGTCGTCGTCGCGGACCATGGTGAACTCGAGCCCGCGACCATCCACGGCGCCGGAGAAATGCCGGACCTGCGGCGCGTCCACCTCGGCCACATGGATGACGCCGGAGCGGTCGGCCCAGGCGACCCGGTACTCCAGCTCCAGCTCGCCCTGGGTCAGCATTTGCGCGATATCGGTATTACGCGGGTCGGCGAGCGCGTTGGCCAGCTGCTGGTCGTGATCGCCGCCGTCGTTGATCACCACCAGGCGCTGCGGATCGCCGTCCAGCAGGCCGATACCCGGCGCATTGTCCGGATCCAGCAGGTCGCCGCCCTGGTCGAGCAACCACCGGTGCCCCGCCGTGGCCGCCATCTCCTCGGCGATTCTGGCGAATGCGGTGTCGGCGTCGGTGTAGGCGGCCGCCAGTCGCTCGAATACGGCTGCCTCTCGCGCCAATTCAGCAGCGCGGTCGTGCAGGGCGGTCAGCGCGCGGGCGACATCGGCCGGGCTGTGCGCGGCCGGATCGACATCGAGCAGGTTGGCCCAGGTGCCCAGTTCGGCGCGTACCTGTTCGCGCTGCACCGCCTCCAGGAACGCCTGGCGGGCCTCCGGGCTCGGGTTGCCCTCCGGATCCCACCAGAGCTTCAGCCGCGTCGGATTGTTGTTGACGCCATTGGCTTCGGAGTCCGCACCGGGCAGACCAGCCTTGATGGCCTGCTCGCGCATATAGCGCTCGAGCGGATCCGGCCGCGCGTCGTTGGTCGGCAGATAGCGCAGGCGCTCGTTCTCGTTGTGGAACCGCGTGGCCGCCTGCGCGTACGCCGCGGCCGCCGCGGCCTGCCGCATCGCCCGGTAGTTCGCCTCACCGACCGCGGTCCGTACCGCGTCGGGGCTGAGGTCGTCCAGCGATAGCGACAGCGCGGCCGCGCCCCGGTAGAGCGCGATTCGGGCGGCATTGCGGTCGGCGATGGCATTGCCGAGTTCCGTGCCGCGGCGGGCCAGATCCGGATCGGGGCCTTGCGGTTCGGCGTCCGGAACCGGCGCCACCACGTCCTCGTCGATGCCGGCGCGCTCGTCGGGCGCGATCGGATCCGGCGCCAGCGGTTGACCGATCTGGGGACTGGCCGAGTAGTTGCCGGTGACCAGGGTCCAGAACGCCTCGCGGCCCTTCCACAGCTTCGACGCCTGCAACGCGAAGAACGCCGGATCCCAGTTGAACCCACTGACATCGGCCGCCGCGTCACCGGACAGCAACTCGATCTCCGCGCCGAACGCGTTGTAGAGATCGCTGTTGTTCTCCGAACCGAGCGCGTACTGGATCGGCCGACCGGTGCCGTGGCTGCCGAGGTGGGTGCGCAGGAACTGCAACGCCCGCTTCCACCGGCTCTGCGGTTGCGCGTCGGGGTCGCTCGACGGCTCCGGCACCGGCGGCGGCGCCAGCGGCTCGGCGGGCCGCACCCGCCATCCTCCGGAACCGTCGGCGGTCAGCAGCACCGGCACCCGCTGACCGTCCACCACCACCGTGTACCGGCGGGTCTCGCCCTCGGCCACTCGGTCGGCCCGGCCCTCGGCCTCGTGCACCGCTTGGGCGACATCGGCCAGATTGTTCAGGGCCACGGCGCGGGCAAGCACGTTGTCGCGCAGCCGCTCCAGTGTCGTGTCGACCTGCCCCTCAGCCAGGTCGCTTTCCGAGAGCTGGAGCAGATCCGCCCATTGGTTGACGATCTTGGTGAGATCCGCCCGCTGATTGGGGTCGACGGCGGCAGCCAGCCGGGCCATGGCGGCCGCGAGCGACTCGACCGCCCCCGCCCGCAGCATGGTCCGATACCGCTGCTCCGCGATGGTTTCCGCGAGCTTCGCCTTGGTCACCTGGTCGGCGTTCAGGCGCAGCTGTCGCAGCAGCTGCGCCTGCTCCGACTCCGGCGCGAGCGTATGCGGGGCCCGGGAATCGGGCCGGGCCGGCGCCGGTCCCAGCGCGGGTGCGATCGCGTCCGGCACGGCGATCGGCATGGCGGGCGCCGGGGTGTCGGGATCGACAACCGGCAGGGCGTGGGCTTCGTCGCGCTGCCGGGCGAAATTCGGGTCGCTCGGATCCGGCGAGTAATTCCAGTACCGCTCGCCCAGATGCTGCTCGTCGATGCTCAATGGAGCGAAAGCGGCCGGGCCCATGTGCTCGTTCATGTGCCCGGTGACCGGGGTCGGGTCGAGGAATCCGCGCGCCCAAGCCATTTGGGCCAGATCCGCGAGGATCCGGCGCGAGTCCGTGAAGCTCGACAGCGAGTCGCCGAGGCCGAGTGCCTGCGAAAGGCGGGTCAGGCGGTCGCGGTCGGCGTCGGTCAGCGGGGACAGGTCGCCCGTCGGCGTCGTCTGGCGAGCCGGGATCGGCTGCGGACCGGACGCCGATTCGGCTTCGGGGTCCGGAGTCTGCTGTGCCTCGGGATCGGGCTGCGCTCCCGGATCGGGAGTCTGCTGTGCTCCCGGATCAGGCTGCGCACCAGGATCGGGAGTCCGCTGAGCCTCCGGATCGGGCTGCGCACCCGGGTCCAGGTTCTGCTGCGAATCCGGGTCCGGCGCGGGCTGGTTGGCGCCGCGCTCTTCGTCGCGCCTGCGCTGCTCCTCCTGCTGACGCTGTTCGTCCAAGAAGCGCCGGAGGTCGCGCATCGGATCGCGGCGGCCCTGATCGTCGCCGACCCGCGGCCGGTTGTCATCGTCGTCGTGGCCCTGGGTGGCGGCACCTGTCGCGAGCGGGCGCACCGCCAGCGGGCGCACGGAGTTGCCGTTCGCGTCGTAGACCATGACCCAGGTCTTCTTCGCGTCCGGCAGATTGCTCGGGTCGAACTCGACCGGGCCGTCCGGATGCTTGTACGGGTCGTCGAGCATGATCTTGCCGGTCGCCTCGTCGTAGTACATGACGTACGCGTGCGCACCGACACCGTGCTCATCGACCGTTCGATTCTGGTCGACGACGATGACCGTCGCCTTACCCTTCATGAACTTCAGCGCCTCGGCGATCGCCTTGTGCGGCGACTTGCGCTTGCCGACCTTGACCTCGGTCGCCTGGGAATCGGCGTGCGCTTCGAGCCGACGCATGGACACGCCGTCCAGGCCCACTTCGGTCGGTACGGTGATGTCCGGGTTACCGGTACGCTGGCGCGCCCGGTACAGCGCCTGCTCGGAACACCCGTTCTCCCGCAATGGGGGCCGATCGGTGTCCAGGTACGACTCGTTGTCGGGCGCTTGGAACTCGGTTGTGCCTGCGGCGATGTTCTCCAGCCGGTACATGCGGTCGACCGGCACGCCGTTCTTCGGCGGCTTCGCGCCGGTGGTATTCGGGGCGTTGAACTGGCGGAACAGACCGTTGGCGCGATCCTGGACGTGCACACGGACGTCGTCGCCGAAGTGCTTCTTCCGGATCATCGGAGCGTCTTCTTGGCCGGAGAAGCCGACCAGCACGACGTCGTCGACCAAACGCTCCAAACGACCCTTGCGGCCGGACGATTCGACGACGTCGACGCCGTAGCCGCGCGCGATGATCTTGTTCGAAACCGCGATCTCCGGTTGCCCCTGCGCCAACCGACCCTCGTTGAGCGCTGTTCGAGTCGCGCTGAAGGCGGCCAGATCCCGGGCGAGCAGCTTGCCACCTCGACGGGCATGCCAGGTGGTCATGGCCTGGGCCTTGTTCGGCGTGCCGTAACCGACCCATGCGATCGACGCCGCCGATTCGTCCACGCGTAGTCGTCCGGCGGTCGCCTGGTACTGGCCGGCCATCTGGCTCACGGTGCTGCCGATAGTGGCCAGCGACGCGTCCCGGCCCGGGACGTGCCAGGACAACTGGGTCGCGGTGTCGACGTCGCCCATGGCGATGGCCGCACGGCCGCTGCCGTTGAACGCGGTGGAGTCGAAGGCCAGGACGTACACCGGCGTGTTCGGCGCGACGGCTCGGGCCACCCCCTGCGCTGTGGCGATCGCCTGTCGGGTACGCAGCAGGTTCACCAGCTGCTTGTGCGAGATGGAGTCCAGCTTGCTCTGCCTGACCAGACTCTCCAGCTCGTTCGCGACGCGCTCGACCGTCTTCGCGGCCTCGGCGCGAGCCTCGTTGATCCGCTGTTTGGCTTCGGCTCGTTCCTGGGCGGCCTGACGGCGTGCCGCCGCCTTCTCCGCCCGGCTGCTGTCCGGATCCACTTGGGTCCGTGCCCGCGGCTGCTCGGCTTTCGCCTGCGCCAAGGCGGCCGCGGCCCGCTGTTGCTCGGCAAGCAGACTTGCCAACCGCGCCTGTTGGGCTACGGTCAACCCGCTGCGGGCGATCAGATCCCGCGACTCTCGGTCGATCCGTATCCAGTTGGCGGTGTGGACATCCGGCGCGGGGATGCCCGGCGCATTGTTGCCGAAGCTGGCCGGATGCACCCGGAGCAGGACCAGCCGCTGCTCCGGCGCGATCGAGTTCCACCGCTCGGAGTTCTTGCGCGCCAAGGCATCCGCCTCGGCCTGAGTGGCGTTGGGGCCGAGTTGGAAATCGGCGGGCTTCGGCTTGCCCGCCATGCTGTCGAGGATATCGGCGGCCTGCTGCTTTTCCGCGTCGGTCGCTGGACTGGTGTCAGGCGCCCGGCGCGGGCGAGCGTTCTCGTCGGTGTCGGGATTCTGGCCTGCCGAATCGTCCGGCTGGTTCCGGGTTTCCGGATCGGTATCGGGATCCGTGCTGGTGTCCGGATCGGCGCTGGGGCGTGCCGGAGCCGGGGCCGCAGGGGTCGGTGGCGGAGGCGGCAGGAACAGCGCGGAATCCTCGCCGACATCCGGACGCGCCGCCGGGTCCTCGTCGCTGTCCGGACGCGCGGGCGCATCCTCGTCACTGTCGGGTCGTGCCGGGGCATCCTCGTCGCTGTCGGGCCGCACTGCCGGGTCCCGGTCGCTGCGTGGCCGCGCGAGCGCATCGTCGTCGGTGTCGTTCTGTGTCGCCGGATCCAGGGTGCTATCGGTCCGCGCCTGGGCGACCTGTGGGTCGCTTTCCGGTGTGACCTGCACCTGGCCGTCGGCGTCGCTCTCCGAGTCGACCGTGGTATCGCGTTGCGGCGCTTCAGTATCCGAGAACTGGGCCTGCACCTGACCGACCGGGGCCGCGCCGGGGGTTGCGGCCTGAACGGAGGAGCCCGCGCGCGACGCGGATGTCGACGCGGCGTCGGTGCTCGGAGTGACGTTGGCCGTGCCGTCGTTGAAACCGGCAACGGAGGTGTCCCCGGCGCGGGACACACCGGGCATATTGGGCGTCGAAGGCCGCCCCGCGCCCGGCTGGCCGGTGGCGGAGCTCGACTGGCCAGTTGTCGGAGACGCGGAGGTGGCCCCCGGCGCGGACGACGAGCTGCCCGGCGCGACACTGGACGCACCCGTGCTCGTGGACGCGCCCGGCGCCGACGTGCTCACACCGGGCGCAGTCGACCCCGGCGCCGCCATTCCGGCTCCGTTGAACGCGGTGTTCGAGCCGATGTTCAGGTTCGAGTGGGGGTCGACCGAAATGCCTGCGCCAGAACCGATTTGGGAGCCGCCCAGCGGTGTACCGGCTAGGTTGTCGACCGCGCCCGGATCGGTGACCGGGCTGACCCGCGCCGCCCCCGCTCCTGGATCCGTAACACCCTCTCCAGCAACAGGATCCGACGCACGCAAGCTGGGATTGTCGGCTGCCGAACTCGAATCACCCGCCTGGGGAGCCGAATTGCTCTGGTTTCCACCAGAATTCGACGAATTACTGTCACTCGCACCGGCTTCCGAGCTCTGCTGACTCGACTGCGGACCCGCCTGCGGACCGGCGCCGGCCTGCTGCTGGTTTCCCGCGCCCGAGTCGGCGGCACCGGCCTGCGGCGCGTTCGTATCCTGCCCGGCTGGCGGTGCGGACGTGTTGCCGGCACTGGCGGTGTTCGTGCCCGGGCTGTTGTCCCCGGCCCCGTTCTGATTTCCGGCGCCCGAGTCGGCGGCACCGGCCTGCGGCGCGTTCGTATCCTGCCCGGCTGGCGGTGCGGACGTGTTGCCGGCATTGGCAGTGTTCGTGCCCGGGCTGTTGTCCCCGGTCTCGTTCTGATTTCCGGCGCCGTTCTGATTGCCGGCGCCATTCTGATTGCCGACGCCATTCTGGTTTCCGGTGCTGTTCTGGTTTCCGGTGCCCGAGTTGTCCCCGGTGGGATTGGCGGGATCGGTCCCATTGGTCGGCTGACCTGGCGGCGCGGTGCCGTCCGGCGGGCTCACGTTGAAGTTCCCGCCGCCGATGTTGGGCCCACCCAAGAACTGACGGTTGCCACGGAAACTCGACGCCGCGGACGGGATCGCACCGGAAAGGCTGCCACCGACGAACGCATGCGGAGTCCACTGGCCGGTCAGCAGGCCTGCCATCGTCGCACCGGCCGCGCCCGCACCAATGCCGACCAGCCCACCACCGAGGGTGCGGGTCCACCGGTTGTCGCTCGACATCATCCGGTTGAGCGCCGGAATATGTCCCAGGCCATACCCGGCGCCACCACCCGCGGCACCCGCCGCGAACGAGACACCCACGTTCTTCAGGTAGCCTCCCCAGTCGAAGGGCTGCGACTTCAGGCCCTCCGCCTTGAGGATGTTGTGGATAGCGGCTTCCTCGATGGTGGTTTGGACGACCTCGACCAAACCCTCCTGAATCATCTCGTAGACGACCTTGGCGATGACGGTGCGCGCCGCCTCGGACAGGAAGCGCTGACCGATGATTCGAGCGATGGCGCTCTCCAGAATCCCGCCGATCACCCGGAAAGCGGCGCGGGTGGCAGCGATCGCACCGGCCTGGACGGCGGGCGCGGCCGGGCCCGCGGCCGCCGCCCAGGTCAGCTCGATGACCAGCCAGCCGAGCGCGAAGATCGCACTCAAATGATTGGCGTGTACCTCGCCGGTGAAGTCGTCGACCGCGGTGGCCAGCTGGTCGAAGGACTTGCCCATCAGCTCGATGGAGCCATGCTTCGGGTCTTGGCCGTGGATTACGCTCTGGAGCGAATCGAAGATCTTCTCGCCGCCGCTGCCCAGCGGGTAGGACACGCGGACCGATTGGCTGGCGGTATCGGCTTCTGCGATGGCGTGCTCGAGGATCTCCCGACCGACCTCACGCAGCACATCCGAGATCCCGTCCAGATCATTGGGATCGATGTGGGTGATCTCCGCACCCGCCACCCACCCGACCCAGGCGAACTCGTCGGGAATATGCCAGTAACCCATCTAAACCGCGCGCACGTCACCAAACCGAGTCGGTGACGCCCTTTCCGGTTTCGGGCTTGTCCTCGATGGTCTCCACATCGGTGAAGACCATCTCCGTTTCCTCGCGCTCGGCGTCGCCTGGCGGCGCGACGGAAACCGGGGGTTCCGTGGGGATCTCGCTCTGGAAGTCGGGCATCCCCGGGATCACGTCGGAGAGCTTGGGCAGCCGCGCTCGCTCCTCCGCCAAGGGGGCCATCACTCGCTTGCTCTGATCGAACACATCCTGGGCGGCCTGCTGAGCCAGCCGAGTGATGGCTTTGGCGATGTCCTCGTAGCTGTATTCGTCGATGCCGCTGCCGAATTTGGTTTGGATGACCACCCCGTTCGCGTTCACCGTCACCGAGATCTGCCGGTCCCTGGTGCTCGCCGTGGCGGTGAGCTTGACGCGCTGCTGCTGCATCTCGGCGATCTCGCGGATGCGGCTGCGGAATTCGTCCATCACATCGGCGATCTCGGCATCGCGTCTGGCCATCTAGTTCTCACCCACTCCACAAACTCTCATGGCGGTCCGAGTGGACCGCCCGCCAACTACCAGCAACCGGTCCGGATCAGATGTTCTCGAACTGCTCTCGACGCTTCTGCTCCTCGCGTTCGGCGTTCGTCGCGTTCTGGAACTGGCCGTCGGACAGCTTGCCCCAGGACTTCGCCATGGTCCGTGTGCCCTCGACAGCGCCCTCGAGCTGGTATTTCAGACCCTTCGGATCATCCATGAACTTCTTGCCGAAGACCGGGTCGGAACTGACGATCGAGATCAGCGAATCCAGCTGCGCCTGCACTCGATCCGCGAGGCCGTCCATGCGGTCGCGGACCTTGCCGGTGTCGGTGCCCGCGATGCGCTGCTTTTCCACAAAACTCTCGACGTCCACGTGGCACCTCTCTTCTCACAACGCCCGTACCAGCCACAAAGCGGCTGATACGCAGATCTTTCCGACCATTCTGGCACCTCGGCCGACGCTGCGGGACGATTCACCGGCGGGAGAAGCTAAAGAACCCGTTAGGAATTCGCCATCGATCCGTTCCCTGTTGTTAACCCGCAATGGGCGGGCAATCAGGTCAGGCGTCGACCATCCCGTTGCGCTCCTGGAAGCGCTGCTCGAACTCCGCGATGTAGCGCGAGGGTGCGATCGAGGACGAGGATTGTTCCAGCACACCGTCATCGGCGATGTAGAACAGCGCACGGCCGATGGCGATCTCGCCCGGCGCGGTCGGCACGTAGACCATCCAGCCGCAGCTGATGCGGTCGGCGCGCAGCTGATCCAGCGGATAGCCGGTGGTGTCGAGATCGCGGTCGAGGATGTAGCGGCGCACCTGGTCGATGGCCTCGTCCTCGGGCATCGGATCCGGCAGCGTGGTGGCCACGCCGGCCATGGTGAGCTGGTAGAAGGCGCTGTCGATGTCGTAGCCTCCCTCGTCACCGAAGACGCTGATCAGCGTATCTCTGGTCACCACACCGGCTTCCGCGGCCGAGACCAGCGTGGCCACGGCGGCGACCTGGCCGTCGGTGGGCTCGGCGGCGACCAGGCCGGCGATCACGTTGGTCACCGTCTGCGCGGTCCAGATACCGGGCACGGCCTCGGCGAGCTGATCGGCCGCCGGCGAGTCGGCGCGGTACCAGCGACCGCCCTCCCACCAATAGCAGAACGACAGCAAACCGCTGGCGGCCCGCGGATTCAGCACCGGGTTCGCCACCCATGCCGGAGCACCGGCGTAGTACGCGGGCAGCTGCGCGCCCTGGTTGTATGCCGCGTCCAAGGCGGGCGCGTTCCAGACACCACCGGAGAGCACGGCCCGGCCACCGGGCAGCATGTACAGCGTCGAGCCGCCCCGCTTGGCGCCTTCGAACCAGCCGAGCGCAGGCAGAATACGCGGCCCCCACTCGGAACCGACGGCGACGAACGCGGCCGCCAGCAGCGACCAGCGGGCCCACAGCGTGGGCAGCGCCGGGAAATCGCGCTCCGAGATCGTCCCGCGCACACCGGCTTCCCGATCCGCGCGCGCCAAGACGGCGGCCTCGGCCGGGGTGCGGGACTGGCGGTTGCCGTGATTCACGTACGCGGCCAGCCACACCGGCAGCCGATCCCGCGGATTGGCTTCCAGGTCGGCCCGGTACACCTCGGCCGGGAACAGGTGATCGTCCGGGAACGGCTCGTCACCGTAGTCGTAGTCGATATCCAGCCGACCGGCCGGAGTCAGCTGCAACAGCAGCCGCCACCACGGGCCGTCGCCCATGGCGGCGGATACCTCGCGGTGCCTGCGCACCAGCTCCAGCACCGCCTCCGACGGCTGGACGCGGACCGAACGCTCCTGATCGTCGCTGAACACGATCTGCGCGACCTCGGCGACCGCGGTGAAAGCGAACACCGCGTCCAGCTTGGACCAGCCCTGCGGGCCGCCGGTGGCCAGTTCGCGGGCCAGATTGTGGCCGATCTCGCGGGCCTGCTCGGCCGGGTCCACGGTTTCGGGCTCGGGCTCCGGGTCGGAATCACCCAGCGAGAACTCCACATCGGGTTCGTCGCTGCTCTCTTCGAACGCCTGCTGGAACTCCTGGCGGAACTCTTCGTCGGCGCGCTGCTCGGGTGTGAGATTCGGCTGCTGATCGCCGGGGACCTGGTCGTCGCGGGCCTCGTCGTTCGGGCCTTGTGGGCTGGTCACGGTGCAGCTATCTCCTCGTTCACGCACCGGTAACCGGAATCCCGAGGGGCGTCCGGTTACAGGCTAGAGCCGACTTGCTGTCCTTCATCCTGGCACAGGCCGTCGAAAAGCGACCCGAAGGAAGCAGCTGGGAAGGAATTCTGGCGCACCCCCTGAGTTTTCGTCTCGCTCATGAGCGACGACTTCCCTAAGAACGTGTCAAGGTCTCGAGCATGCCAGTCCCCCGCCACCCGATATCCCTGCGGGCGGAACCTGCGATTTGCGAGGATCTGTGCGTGAGACTTGCGATAGTCGAAGATGACCCCGGAGTCGGCGACGCCCTGGTCGCGGCGCTGCGCGCCAAGGACTATCAAGCCGACCATCTTCGGCGCGGCTCCGACCTGCTGCTCACCCACGACCGCTACGACGCCGTCATCCTGGACCTGGGCCTGCCCGATATGGACGGCCTGGACGTCTTGCGCAAACTCCGCGAAGTCAGCTCGGTGCCGGTGCTGATCCTCACCGCGCGCAGCGGTGAACGCGCCGTCATCCGCGGGCTGCGCGCCGGAGCCGACGACTACCTGACGAAGCCGCCGCGCGTCGGCGAACTGGTGGCGCGCCTGGAAACCGTCACCCGCCGCGCCGGTACCCCCACCGCCCCCGCTCAGGTGGTGGTGACCGGCGATGTTCGCGTCGACCTGCAAGCGCGCACCGTCGAGGTCGCGGGCGCCCCGATCACGCTCACCCAGAAGGAATTCGAATTGGTGCGCGTCCTCGTGGAACGCCCGGGCGCCGCCGTCAGCCGCCAGCAACTCATGGACCGCATCTGGGGCGACGCCTTCGCCGCCATCTCCCGCGCCCTCGATGTCCACATGGCCGCGCTGCGCGCCAAACTTGGGCGCCCCAACCTCATCACCACCATCCGCGGCTACGGGTACCGCTGGGAAACGGGCCCCCCGGGCCTCTGACCACTACCGCGATCCACTGTCTGGAACAGGCGTAGGGGGACCGCTTTCCGCTCTCGGCACAGCGTGCTGGTCAGGCGGCGAAGATCCGGGTTCGCCGGTCGGGATCGCTCAGGACATCCCGGATCAGCAGCCCGAAGTCGAGGTCCGGAAGGACCGCTTGGTAGTGCACGTCGCAGGCGACAGCACCGGAGGCGACGAGCACGAAGCGGTTCGTCTGGTCGTCGACGCGCTGCCAGTAGACGCCGATCGGCTGGGCGTCCAGATCGATCACGCGGCCACCAGCCCGCAGCAGTAGCCGACCGGCATCCCGGTAGAAGACCACCGACAGGTCACCGACAGTGCCGTACAGGCCAGACACCGAACCGGCTCCCGACGTCCCACCGCGCAGCGCGCCGGTCCCCGGATCGAAGTAGGCGAACTCACCGACACCCGCATGCGAGCGCACCACGAGACCAGTCGCCGCACGCTGGCCACTCTCGGCAAGGCCCGGACCGTTGCCGAACCCCGCTCGCGGGAACGCACGCGAGGATCGCGACTGGCCCGCCGATACAGGCGGGGCCGGAGGCGGCATCGGCGGCGGCGAATACCCGTTCGTCCCACCCGACAGACCATTCCCGCCCGCTGGCGGGTCCCCGGCCGATGGTGGGTCGGGCAACGTCAGCGCACCGGGAGCGCCAGTTGGTGACGCCGAGCCCTGCGGCGGATCAGGCAACGTCGGCATGCCCGGCGCACCGGGACCACCAGGCGGCGGCGCCCAGCCCGGCGGCGGATCAGGCAACGTCGGCATGCCCGGCACCGGCGGATCACCGGGCCGCTGAGGCGCGCCAGGCTGCATCGGCCACCCGGAAGCCCGAGGCTGCGGCGGTACCGAACCATCCGGCGACTGCGGAAGATCCTGCACTCCTGGCGTATCGGGCGCCGGGGCTTGCGGCGGCACCGGGGCTTCCGTCGGGCGCGGAACTCCCGGCTGCCGCGGTGACACCGGAAGCTCCGGCCACTCAGATGCGATCGGAGGCACCGGCAACCGCGAAGGCACCGACAACTCCGGCCGAGGCGGCACTTCCGGCGCGTGCGGCGACACCGGAACCTGGGGCATCTCCGCTGCGCCCGGAGGCACTAGGGGGCCCGGAGGCACCGGGGAATCCGGCGATTGCGGAGGCGTCGGCCATTCCGGCGGCGGGGGCGGCATGTGTGGTTGCGGCAACTCCGGCGCGATCGGCGGCACCGGCGGCCGCGAAGGCACCGACAACTCCGGCCGAGGCGGCACTTCCGGCGGCACCGGAAGCTGGGGCATCTCCGCTGTGCCCGGAGACACTGGGGGGCGCGGAGGCACCGGGGAATCCGGCGATTGCGGAGGCGTCGGCCACTCCGGCGGCGGGGGCGGCACGTGTGGCTGCGGCAACTCCGGCGCGATCGGCGGCACCGGCGGCCGCGAAGGCACCGACAACTCCGGCCGAAGCGGCACTTCCGGCGCGTGCGGCGGCACCGGAACCTGGGGCATCTCCGCTGCGCCCGGAGACACTGGGGGGCGCGGAAGCACCGGGGAATCCGGCGATTGCGGAGGCGTCGGCCATTCCGGCGGCGGGGGCGGCACGTGTGGCTGCGGCAACTCCGGCGCGATCGGAGATACCGGCAGGTGCGGAGACACCGGAAGCTCCGGTGCCTGCGGCAACTCCGGCGCGTGCGGCGGCACCGGGAACTCCGGCGACTCTGGCGGGCGCGGAGACATCGGGAAGTCCGGCGGTTGCGGAGGCGTCGGCCATTGCGGCGGCCCCGGCAGCGCAGGAGGCTGCGGCCATCCCGGCGGTGATGGGGGCACCTGCGGCTGCGGCCATTTCGGGGGCTGCGGAGGTACCGGCGGCTTGGGCGGCATCGGCCACCCCGGTGGCAACGGAGGCACCGGCGGCTTGGGCGGCTGCGGCCACTCCGGCGGCAACGGAGGCACCGCCGGCTTGGGCGGCATCGGCCACTCCGGCGGCAACGGAGGCACCGCCGGCTTGGGCCGCTCCGGCGGGACCGGCGGCACTGGGCATTCCGGCGGTTGCGGCGGCTCAGGCTCTGGCGGCTTGGGCGGCTCAGGCTTCGGCGGCCTAGGAGGAACCGGCGGCTCAGGCTTCGGCGGCTTGGGCGGCGCTGGTGGCTCAGGGTGCTCCGGCGGAGCTGGCGGCTTGGGTGGCTGCGGCGGCTCCGGTGGCGACGGAGGCACCGGAGGCTGCGGCGGAACTGGCAGGTGCGGCGGGGTCGGTGGCTGCGGTGGTCGCGGCGGGACCGGGGGTTGCGGCGGTACGGGTGGCCGCGGGGGAACCGGTGGCCGTGGGGGAACCGGTGGTTGTGGGTTGGGGGTCGGGAGCAGCGGCGGAAGGATGTCGATGACCGGGAAGTCGACGTCGTAATCCTTGGGCGGATGCGGAATTCGCGAACGAAGAACCGAACCCGGCAGACGCGGGTACGCATCATCGCCCGCCGAGTTCAGCCAAGACCGCGGCGGCCGCCCACCTTCGCTACCGCCCGCACGACTGCCACCCTCGGGCTGCGCCCGCTGCCCGTCCGGTGCCAAAAGCGCGGCACCCGAATCCTCGTCGCTCCCTTCACCGTTCGGACGAGTTCGGCCCTCAGGCGGAACCGCACTTTCGCTCGGCGCCTGGTTTGCAGGTTGCTTCGCTTTCTCGGAACCAGCTTCACCTTCAGGCCGCCTGGCTTCCTCGTGCGGCGCTTCGCTTTCCGGCTCCCCGGCTTCCTTGCGCTGTGCCTGCCGTCCATCCGCAGTCGAACGCGCCGCTCCCGAATCCGCGTCGCCATCCTCACCGACCGGTTGCTGCTTCCTTTCTGGCCGCACAGCACTGTCCTTCGGCTCCAGGCCTGCGGGCTGCTTCGCTTCCTCGGAATCCGCCTCGCTGTCAGGCCGCATGCGTTCGGGACCGGTCGCGTTTTCGGGCCGAACACCCGTCTCCTGCGACACGACATCTTCCGACGGTGTCTCGCCCTCGGATCGAGGGCCGACCTCCAGCGGCACGCCACCTTCTGGCTGCTGCTCGCCCTCGGGTCGAAGGCCGACCCTCACCGGCACACCACCCGCTGGCAGCGGCTCATCCACCGGCTGTGCGGCAGATGGCTCGACGCCGTCTTCGGGCCGTGCCTCGCCTTCGGGTTGTCCGGCATCCTCGTGCGGCGCTGCGCCTTCAGGGCGTATGGCTGCGGTAGCCCTGAGGTCGGGCCGTCCGGTCTCAGGCGTGGAGGGAGCATTCCGGCCCGGTTCGGCGCTCAGCGGCGGGTCGGCACCGGGGACGATTGTCGCGCGAATCATCCAGTGCCCGTGGTTGCCTCGGTCCTCGACACTGTCGATGCGGAAGCTCAGACCCCGCGCGAGCAGCAGGCCGGGCACGATCGACGGCCTCGGCGACACACTGTTCAAGAACAGCGCGGGTGTGCCCGCGGGAACGGACAGTTCGAGGTGGAAACGGATGCCGACCATCGCGGGCGTCTCGCCCATGACGGTCCGCGGGAACTCCGGAATCGGATGTACGGTGCCGGTGAGGTCGCCGGACATATCCAGCGGATTCTCGGTGTGCCCATAGGTGACGACCACCTCGTCCGGCAGCGGACGACGCGCCAACACCGCATCGATCACGTCGGCCGCCCTGGCCAACTCGGGAGTGAGCTCGGCGTCCCCGCGCAGCGCCGCCTCCAAAGCCGCGACGAACGCGAGATCCGTTGGATCAAGCGACGCGAAACGACCGAGCACCGCGCGCTCCCCGGCGCTCAACGCAGCGGCGACCTCGTCCCAGATCTCGTACCCGTACCGCAGCCGTTCCGCGAAGACGCCACCTTCCTCGTAGGTCCTGGCTCGAACCTGCTGCGGCGCTGCGCCTTCCGAACCGCGCTGGCCTTCCGAACCGCGCTGGTCTTCCCCACGGCGCTCGCCTTCCGAACCGACCCGCTCCTCCGGACGATGCTCGCCCTCGGAACCGCCCCGGCCATCCGGACGACGCTCAGCTTCCGAATCAGCGTGTCGAGGTTCCCGTCGCTGATCAGCGGAGCCGCGCCGCGCACCGCCCGCCTCTTGCGCTGGCGAATCGCCTGGCCGAACATGCTGCGACTCCGATGTTTCCGCGTCAGGCGTACGCGGTCGCAATTCGACCGTCGGATCGTCGGAGCCTTCGGGACGCGTGAGCGGAACCGTGTCGATGTCGCCGGGCGACTCCACCACCGACTCGGCACCGGGCGGCAACTGCGCGGGAGACGACGGACGGTTCGGAGGCCCGGCGTCGGATCCAGGAGCGGGCGGCAGGGCGTCCGGCCCATCGTCATCGTCGTCGTCGGGCCGCGGCGGCAACGGGTTCTCGGGCACGAGCGGTTCGGGCGCGTAACGAATCCCCTTGCGCCAGCCCGTCAACGGCGGCCGCTTGGCGTTCCAGTCGAACCCGAGCCGGATGGCGCGGTCGTTGGCGTAGGCCCACGACATGGCGGGGTTGTCGCGCAGGAAGTTCGATTCGGCGAGCGCGTCCTGCAGCATGAGGATGTCGGCATCCAGCGGTTTTCCGGCGATCAGGCGGTTCCACGCCTCGGCGACGTCGGCGACCGCGTCGAGTCGCATCCGCATCGGCGCACCGGTGCGCCAATCGGTCCGCAGGTACGCCTCGCGCATCAGGTGGTTCTTGATCTGCGCGATCTCCGCGCGGGTGAACGCGTGGACCGAATTATTCAATCTGCCAGCGACTTCGGCGACGATATCGGCACGCTTGCCGTCGAGCCGCTCGAGCGCCTCGCGGATGTCTTCCACCAATTGCTCTGCATCGCCCGGCTTTTCGTCACGCAGATGACCACGAGCGACGTCCACGGCGGAGCTGAGGTCGGCGCCGGGATCGTCCGGGCGGCGCGTACTGACATCGACCAGCCCCGCTACATGGTCCTCGAGCAGACCGTCGACCAGATCGACCAGTTCGGCGGCGCGCACCTTGCGCCCGGCGCCTTCCGCCGCCGGGTTCCTCGCGAGCTGATCGGCGATGCGGTCGATATCGCTGTCGTCGCCGCGGAAGCGCTCGTACTCGGCGTTCGCCCACCGCTGGACGCGGGCCCACTCCCGCTGGTCCGCACGCTGGCGCGCCTCGAACAGCTCGCCGCGTTCGCCACGGTCCGGCACGCGGTTGCGGACGTCCCATTCGCGCGCCATCGGCTGCACGTCGGGCGCCTTCTTCCGGAACCACGGGTGGCCCTTGAAACCGGGTGACACCCGGCCGGGATGCTCTTTGTCGCTGAACCAGGTGAACCCGAACAACTTCGCGGGCTCCAGCGTCAGACGCATCGTGTGGTAGAGCACGTCCGCGAACGGCAGCTCGTAGGTCGGCCCCGTCGGGACCGGTTCGCCGCCGGGGATCGTGGGCAGGAAGTCGATGTTGACGCCAGGATCGTTGCCGACGAACGGATCGACGACCGCCGCCTGGAGCGGATTCACACCCCAACCGCTGACGCCTTCGGGCAGGTCACGCGGCTCGAACTCCTTCGGAACGGTGGGGCCGCCGCGGTTGGTGGTCCAATCCGGTCGCGTCGGATTCACCTCGTGCCAGTCACCAGCGCCATCGCGCCACCGGACCATGTGCAGGCCGCCGTTGCCGTCGCCCCAGCCCACGGTCGTGTATTCACGCCGCGGCGGGGCCATCGGCTTGGTCCGCACCGGCGCGCCACGGTCGGCCACGATCTCGCGGAACTCGATCCGCGTCTCGCGACGCATCATCGCCTGCGCGACACCGGAATCCTCGCGGATGGCACGAGCCAGCGCGGCGTCGTGATTCGCGCGGGGCGCGTCCGGCGCACCGCGCGGCGCGACGACGATGATCCTCGGCTCGTCGCCGTGCAGGTGACCGACCCGGGGCATCACCTGCCGCGCGCCTTCGGCGGCGAGAACGTCGCGACCCGCGCCCGCCAACTCCGCGATGCGCGCCTGGAGCCGATCGATGACGTCCTCCGCGCGATGGACGTTCTCCGCGGCCTCTCGCAGCAACGCCAAGTTCCGCAGGTGCTCGCGGAAGTCGTCGACGCGCACGGTGCGGTTGGCCGCCTCGGCCAGCGTCTCCTCGAGCTGGGCGGGGTCGAGCGCGTCCTCGTTCACCCGCAGTCGGCGCGCGAGATCCGCGCGCATCCCGCGCCACGGTTGGACCCCGAGCACCTCGCGCGCCCGCTGCCGAGCGAGGGTGTCGATCTCGCGACGCGTCTCGGGTGGCAGCGGTCGGGACGCGTCGGTGGCCGCCCGTCCCAGCTCGCCGAGCCTGCGGTCCACTTCGGCCAACCTGGCTTCGGCCTCGTTGAAGCGCTCGGCGGCGCGCTGCAACTTGAACACCTGCTCTTCGCGGCGTGCGAGTTCGGCCTCACCGACCAGTTCGCGCGAACTCGACGACAGTTCGTCGCCGACGGGCGCGATATGCCGGTCGCCCGCGAGCCTGCCGCGGAGATGATCGAGGGTGGTCGCCATGTTGGCCGGGTTCATGGCCTCGTCCGCGCTGCCGAACGGCATCGGGATATCGGAGAACCGGGAGAAGCGGTCGTCGCGCTTGGCCCGCCAGAACTCGCGCTCGGCCGCCAGTTCGGCCCGCTGCCTGATGAGGGCATCCGCGTCCGAGGCGGGTTCGGCGTCGGGACGCTGAGCGCTCCGCTCGCCGTCGTCCGGGTGTCCGTCGTCTTGCCGCTGGCCGGAATCGGGTTGCTGGACAGGTTCTTCCGATCCCGTCTGCTCCGGGCGGGCCGCTCCGGAGTCGGAGTCCGGCTTGCTCGGCTCCGGGCGGGGAACGGCCCCGGCTTCACCATCGTCCTCGCCGCCCTCGTCCCGGCGGGTTTCGGGACCACCCGGCCAGTGCTGTGTCCGGGGGTCGACAGGGCGAGTTCGCGGCGCGCCCTCCGCAGGCGGCACGCGCAGATCGAGCGTCGGGTCGTCGGCGTCGGCAGTTCGCGGAATGGGCACTGTGCCAGTGCCATCCGGCGATTCGACAGCCGACAGGTCGAGCGTCGGGTCGTCGACATCGGTGGTACGCGGAATCGGCGTACCAACACCGTCCGGCGATTCGGCTCCCGACAGCTCGGTCTGCTCGCCTTGGTCGCCACGAGGATCCGGCCGCGTAACACCGGTTTCAGGACTACCCGGCCAATGCAGCGTTCGGGGGTCTACCGGGCGCGTTTGCGGCTCAACCCCCGCAGGCGGCACGCGCAGATCGAGCGTCGGGTCGTCGGCGTCGGTCGTCCGCGAAGGCGGCGAGGTGCCAGCACCATCCGGTGATTCGGCGCTCGACAGGTCGAGCGTCGGGTCGTCCGCGTTGGTGGTACGCGGAATCAGCGCCGTACCAACATCCTCCGGGGATTCGGCGCTCGACGTGTCGGTCTGCTCACCTTCGCTGCGTGGAACTGGCTGTGTGCCCTCGGTTTCAGGACCACCAGGCCAATGCAGCGTCCGGGGGTCGACAGGGTGAGTTCGCGGGTCTTCGCCTTGCGGAGTCGGCCGATGTAGTTCCACGGTCGGGTCGTCATCCGAGGCGTCGGGACGTGGAATCGGCTGGGTGACGACGTCGTCCGGCGACGACGATTCGGGTGTCCGGTTCGCGGGTCCAGGAGCGGGCGGCAGCTGCGGGGGCGGCGGGCCCGAGTCGGGTCCGGGCGGCAGCGCCTCGGGGTCGTCCGAGCGGGGCGGCAGCGGGTTGTCCCTCGGCACCGGGGCGGGCGCGTACTTGATGCCCGCGCGCCAGTCGGTCAAGGGTGGGCGGGCCGCGTTCCAGTCGAAGCCGATCCGGATCGCGTACTGGTTCGCGTCGCGCCAGGCCGCGTATCCGTTGGCGCGCAGGAAGTTCGACTCGGCGAGGGCGTCCTGCAACATCAGGATGTCCGCGGGCAGCGGTTCGCCCGCGATGAGGCGGTTCCACGCCTCGGCGACGTCGGCGACCGCGTCCAGCGGCATGCGTACCGGCGCACCGTCACGCAGACTCGCCCGCAGATAGGACTCGCGCATCAGGTGGTCCTTGATCTGCGCGATCTCCTCGCGGGTGAACGCGTGTGCGGAGTTGTCCAGCCGTTCGGCGACGTCGCGGGCGATCGCCTCCCGATCGGGGCGCAAACCGGTCAGCGCCTCGCGGACGTCGTCGACCAATCGTGCCGCGTCACCGGTCCTTTCGTTGCGCAGCGTTCCCGCCACCGAGTCCACGACGGCGGTGAGATCGGGCTCGGGATCGTCCGGTCGACGCGTCGTCACCTCGGACAGACCGGCGAAGTGATCGTCCAGGAGGCCCGCGATGCGGTCGACGAGCTCGGCGGCCCGCACCGCCCGCGCCGCGCCCTCGGCCTCGGGACGCGTGGCGAGATCGTTCGTGATTCTGTCGATGTCGCTGTCGTCGTTGCGGAATCGCTCGTACTCGGCGTCGGCCCACTCCTGCACCCGCGCCCACGCGGCCTGTTCGTCCCGCTGACGCTGCTTGAAGGCTTCGGTCAGCTCGCCGCGATCCGGCGCCCGCTCCGGCACTCCGGGTTCGCGCGCCATCGGCTGCACGTCGGGACCCTTCTTGCGGAACCACGGGTGTCCCTTGAAGCCGGGCGAGACGCGGCCGGGATGGTCCTTGTCGTTGAACCAGGTGAACCCGAACAGCTTCGCGGGCTCCAGCGTCAGCCGGAACGCGTGGTACAGCGCGTCGGCGAACGGCAACTCGTAGGTCGTACCCGGATAGACCGGTGCGCCACCCGGAATCGTCGGCAGGAAGTCCACGTTGATGCCGGGGCCGTTGTCGACGAACGGATCGACGACCGCTGCCTGGATCGGATTCATGCCCCATCCGCTGATGCCTTCTGGTAGATCGCGCGGCTCGAACTTCTTCGGCACCGTGGCGCCGCTGCGGTTGGTCGTCCAGTTCGGCCGGTTCGGGTCGACGTCGTGCCAGTCGCCCGCACCGTCCTGCCAGCGGACCAGATGCAGGCCACCGCGACCCTCGCCGAAATTCGCCGTCGTGTATTCGCGCCGCGGCGGAGCCATTCGCTCGGTCCGCACGGGCGCCTCGCGGTCGGCGACGATCTCGCGGTATTCGATCGTCGTCTCCGGCCGTGTCATGGCGTGGGCGACGCCCGCGTCGGTACGGATCGCCTCCGCCAGTGCCTCGTCATGACCCGCTCGCGGATGCTCGAGCGTGCCGCGCGGTGCGACAACGACGATCCGCGGATGCTCGCCGGTGACGAGACCGACCCGCGGAGTGACCTGCCGCGCGCCCTCGGCGGCGAGAATGTCGCGCCCCGCGCCCGCCAGCTCCGCCATCTGCCCCTGGATACGGGCGATACGGTGTTCCGCCTGGTTCACCCGGTCCGCGGCCTCGCGCAGCAGCGCCATGTTCCTGGCGTGCTCTTCGGCGTGGTCGGCCCGGATCGTTCGGTTCCCGACCTCCTCCATGGTGCGGTCCAGGTCGGCGGGGCCGAGTTCGTCCTCGTTCACGCGGAGGCGGCGGGCGAGGTCTTCGCGCATCCGCCGCCACGGTTTGGTCTCCAGCACCTCGCGGGCACGGTCGCGCGCGAGCTGGTCGAGTTCGGCGCGCACCTGGTCCGAAAGCGGTTGGGGCTCACCGACTCCGACGCGCCCTAGCGCGGCGATCCGCCGATCCACGTCGGCGAGCGCCGAATCCGCCCTGTTGAACCGTTGCGCCGCGTCTTGCAGGTTGAATATCTGTTCCCTGCGGCGCGCGATCTCGGCGGGACCTACGAGTTCCGCTGTGCTCGAGGCGGGTTCGTCTCCGGTACCCGCGATGTCTCTGGTCGCGACGATGCCGGTCTCGAGGTGTTCCAGCGTGGTCGCCAGATTGGCTTGGTTCAGCGCCTCGTTCGCATCGCGGAACGGCAGCGGGATGTCGCTGAAGCGGGAGAATCGGTCGTCCCGCTTGGCGCGCCAGAACTCTCGCTCGGCCGCGAGCGGGGCGCGATCCCGGATCAGTGCCCGGTAGACGCCCTCCGGGGTGCCCGCGAGCTCCAGCTCGGCGATCTCCGCGTCGAGTCGCGCGACCTCCTGCTCCGCGGCGTCGAAGCGTTCGGCGGCCCGCGCCAGGGCGTCCACGGCGGCGCGGCCGTCGGCGTCCAGGTCCTCGGGGAGCGCTTCGGCGCGCATGCGGCGAATGTCGCGCCATTCCGCACGGGTGGCGATGGCCTCGGCGCGTTCGGCCCGGAGTCGGGACAGTTCCGCGCGTGCTTCCGGAGTGAGGGCGTCCGTGCGGGACTCGGGTGAGGCGGGATCTGGGCCTGCCTCGGGCGACGACGGGTCGGAGTCCGCTTCGGGCGCCAAGGAGTCTGGGTGGGACTCTGGCGTCGAGGCGTCGAGGCGCGGTTCGAGCGGCGACGAGTCCTGGTGCGTCGAGCGTCCCGAGTCGCCGCGCGTTGCTGGGTCCGCGTCCGGGCGAACCGCGCTGCCGCCGGGCTGTCGCGAAGCGCTCTGTGGCGCATCACGTTCCGACTCGGCGCCGAGTTCTCCGCCTTCGCGCGGCGGAGCGCCTGCACCGAGTGGGTCTGCCCTTGTCGAGCGTTCCGAAGGCAGAGGGCGGTTCGCGGCACCGGCGAGGCCGGATCCCGGCTGGTCGGGTCGCGACGGGCTCGCGGCGGCGCCGCCGTCGTCCGGCGGGCGGAGGGGGGTAGTGGTCACCGTGCCGGATTCGTCGACCGCGACGAGGACGTAGTCGACACGCACGCCCGCGTCGGCCAGCTGGCGTCGCATATCGGGCGGCAGCGCGTGGTCGGGGGCGGCGAGCGGCGATGCGACGAGCACGTGCCTGCCGGGCAGCACGCCAACGCCTTCGGCGGGGATCATCGCGTCGGCGGCGGCGAGCACGTCGCGGGCGGCGTACGCGCCCGCACGCTGACGAGCGGCGCGCTCCCCCGCGCTCACGGCGTCCAGTTGGTTCAGCGCGGACCTGATTTCGCGCGTGGCGGAGTGCGTTTCGGCCGCGTTCCGAGCGGCGTCGGTGAGCTCGTCCAGCTGCCGCAACATCTGGGCGGGATCGTCGGGGCGGCGCAATGCGTCTTCGAGGGGAGTTTCGGCGGCACGGACCAATCCCTCGACTGCGTTGGCGATTTCCCGCGGTGTCCGTCCCTCCGGGTCGATGCCGAGCCCGCGGGCCAGATCGGCGATGCGCGCTTCGAGTTCTCGGCGCGCCGCCGCGGTCACCCTGATCCGTTCGGCCAAGCGCGGTAGCTGCGCGCGGAACTCCGCTGTCGCGGGGTCGTGCACCCGCGGGATTCCGGTCCGCGGCCAATCCGCGGAGCGCGGCTGCGCGGACTCCGCGGGTCCGGGACGCTCCGCCCGCGCTTTTAGCAGCCGCACCTCGGCATCGGCACGCAGGAAGTCCGGAACGAGGCCGCCGAGTTCGGCGAAGCGGGTGACGTCGTCGGCGAGCATCGCCATTCCGCCCAGCTCGCGGATCGTGTCGACGATCCGGCCCGGGCTCAGCCGCTCGGGATCCACCCGCAGCCGCAGCCCGTCGGCCAGCTCCCGGATTCGGCCCGCCAACGCATCCCGCCGCGCGACCGCGTCGACGTACTCCGGCGAAGAAGGCTCCGGCGGCCAGGCGCGAACGTCGCCTTCCTCACCACCGTGCGGCCGTTGCGCGGCGCCGTCGTCACCCGAGTCCGTCTGTCGCGGAGGAGTTTCCGCCTCGCCGAGGGACCGATCCAGCTCAGCTGTCCGGCGCTCGTGCTCGGCCATCGACTCGTCGAACCGCTGGAACCGACCGTCGAGGTCGCTCGCATGCTCGGGTCTGGCCTGGGCTTGCAGTTCGTCGAGCGCTTGCAGCGCCTCGTCGGCCTGTCGTCGAACCTCGCGCAGGGCCTCCTGGTAGCGCTCCTCGGTTCGTCGCCGCATGGCGTCGAACTCCGCTTCGGGCCGGGTCGGTGGATGCTGTGCGTCCTCGGCGCGGCGCTCGTGTTCCGCGAGCGCGTCGTCGAATTGCCGCAGGCGCTCGTCGAAGCCGTCCGGATCTTTCGGCCTGCCCTGGGATGCCAGCTCGTCGAGCGCTCGGCGCGCCTCGTCGACCTGCCGCCGAATCTCGCGCATCGCGTCCTGATAGCGCTGTTCGGTCCGCTGGCGCATCGCCTCGAATTCCGCTTCGTTCCGCGGATCGGCGGACTCCGGGCGAGACTCCGCACCGGCTCGCTGCCCGTCCGATTCCGGCTGCGAGTCAGGAACTTCGGGTCGAGCACCGGCATCGATCCGCGCGTCAGCGGAGACTGGGCGAGACGCGGCACCGGCTCGCTGCCCCTCTGCTTCCGACTGCGCAGCTTCGGGCCGGTCGGCGGGTTCCGAGTGCTCCCCCTCGCCGAGCCGCTGCGCACCCGAGTCCGAGCCGGGCGGCATCGACGGCGGTTGCGCACCGTGTAGCGGCCCGTCCGGGCCGAAGTCTGTGCGCCGGTGCGTGATTCGACCGTAGTCCGTGTAGGCGATCTCGATGTGGCGGACCACCACGTCGGAGCGATCGAGCAGTGGGCGAAGGAACGGGTGGTCGGCGGCGAGTTCGGCGCGGACGTCTCCGGGCGAGTTCCAGCCGATCACGACGAGGCGCGGCGGGTCGCCGGGGACGACGCCGACGCTGTCGTCGACGCGACCCGCACCCTCCTCGGCCAGCGCCTCGCGCTGCATCGCCCGAGCCACGGCCTCATCGAGCACCGCGAGTTCGTCCTCGGCCTTGTTGAAGCGAACGGCTGCGTCGCGCAGCGCTTCGACGCGCGCCGTCTGGCCGGGCAGCTCTGCGGTCAGCCGCCGAATGGTGCCGGGCAGCGCGTCCTCGGTGAGCTCGGCCTCCCGGACCGGCAGTCCCTCCATCGCCGCCGCCCGCGCCGTGCGAGCCGCGTCCAATGCCCGTACCGCCGCCACGTTCTCCGAGGCGAGTATCTCCGTCACCCGCCGCGCCGACGCCACCTCGGGCCGCGACGTCGCCTGTTCGGCAACGGACCTGGGCGCATGCGATTCGGGCGCAAGCCTCTTCCCATCCGCGACAGGTCCCGGCGTGGGCTCGGCCGAGTCGGGCGCGGACGTCTGCTCGTCCACGGCGGGCCCGGTCGTCCGCTCACCTGGCTCGGAGGCAGGCGTCCGCTCCCCCGACCGGTGCCCGGTCGTCGACTCGCCGAGTTCGGGCGCGGGTGCAAGCTCGCCCGCTTCATGCCTCGGCGTCGACTCGCCTCCCTCAGGCCCAAGCCTCGGCTCGCCCGCCGGAGGCGCGGTCGCCTGTTCACCCGATTCGGGTGCAAGCGTCCGCTCACCGGGGCGAGCCCCTGTCGTCTCACCCGGTCTGGGCGTCGGCTCGCCCGCTTCAGACCCGGGCGTCGGCTCGCCCGCTTCAGGTTTGGGCGTGGGCTCACCCGGATCCGGCGCGGGCGCCGGAGGCGGATTCTGCGGCGGCTTCTTCCCACCGCCACCACCATCCGCGACAGGCTCGGGCCTCCCCTTTCCGCCGGAGCTCGGCTCGTCGGGTCCGGCCCGGACAGCACCCAACGGCGGTGTGTCAGGCGGGTTCTCGGGCCGGGTCGCCGCCAACTCGGCATCCAACCGCGCCAACTCGATCTCGGCATCGCGGTTCCGGCGAGCCGCGGCGGCCAGATCGTCCAATTCATCAGCGCGAGCGCGCGATTCGGCATCCCGGTACCGTGCGGTCGCGGCATCCAGCTCGGCCCGCGCCGCATCCAGCTCCCGCACCACGGCATCCCGTTCGGCGAGCAGCCGGGCGATCTCCGCGGGCCGCTGCGCCGCGCGGTCCAGTTCCGCGGCTCGCCGGTTGAGCTCGACCATCTCGTCGATGTCGGCGGCGCGGTCGCGGACTTCCTGGCGCAGTTCGGCCTGTACCTGGGCCAGCTGCTGCGGTTTGAGCCGTTCCTTCTGGTCGATCTTGCCGTCGCGGTAGACCTCGTAGACCTTCGCCCACCTCTTGGCCTTCGCGGCCTTCTCCGCGTCGGTGTCGGTGGGACGGACGGGCGCGGGCAGCTCGACACCGACGGTCCTGGTGAAGTCCGGCCCGGCCACCGGATCCGGGTCCGGTCGCGAGTTGTTCGCGCCGAGCATGCCGAAGCCGTCGAGGATGCGGGCGCCGTCGAGGGCCTCGGTCAGCGCGTCGAGATCGCCGACGACGTCCAGCAGATGCTCGATCGCCTTGTCGTGCACCGGGAATTCGACGTCCGCGACCCGCGGATCGGCGGCCTGATCGCCCAACCGCACCCGATCGAACTGATCGAGGCCGTTGATCGTCCGGTAGTACTCGGCCAGCGCATCGATCAGGTTCTCCCGCTCGCTCGGCTCGCGGGCCAGCTTGGAGATCGCCTTGTGCAACCGCTTCGGATCCGTGCCGGACGTGTCCGGTCGGTACTTCATCTCGTCGTTCTTGTAGTTGCGCGGATACAGATCCTTGGGGAACCGTCTCCTGCGGCCTACACCGAGCCGCTCCGCCAGCCGATCCCGCGCGCCGTCGACGACGCCGGAGTCGATGGCGCGCATCAGCTTCGCGTAGTCGACCAGGTCTTCGACCGCCTGGTGACGGCGAGCCTTGCCGAGATCGCCCTCCACCAGCGCCCGCGCGACCGCCTCGGGAGTCAGCTGCGCCGGATCCAGCCCGAGCCGGTGCGCCAGCTGTCCGCGCGCGTCCTCGATCGAGTGGAAATCGTCGATGTCCCACGCGGTTCGGGCGTAGTCGATGATGGCCTCGATCTGGCCCGCCCGGATCCGGTTCTCTGCGCGCAGCTGCTCGAGCCGTTCCGCCATGCGCTCGGGCTCGCCGAGATCGGACTCGGGAATGCCCAAGCGATGCGCCAGCTCCTGTCGCGCGGCCTCGACCTCGCTGCGGGACAAGCGTTCCGGCGTGCTCGACCTGCGCGGCGCGACCTCGTCGCCCGCCGGGGGCGCATCGGTGACGGGACGCCACGGCTGCTCACCGTCGCGCATCAGCGTCACATCCAGCACGCGCCCCTCGACCTCCTGACGGACGTGGCGCACCCGCACAGGCTCGCTGTCCATCAGTCGGATGGTCCCGTCCGGGTCGACGTCGGCGATCCGGAAGACCACCTCGACCAGCCTCGCGTTCACCGCCTCGCCGAGATCGGGGTGTTCGCGCAGCGCCTTCGCCAGCACCGCCTCGTGATCCAGGTGACCGTCGACCACCAGCAACCGCGGCGGCTTGCCCGCCTCGCCTGGCAGGATTCCGAGCCCGTCCACTTCGGGAAGCAGGAATCCGCCGTCGGACACGATCGAGGCGCGCAGCGCGAGATCGGCCAGGATTCCGGTGAGCTCGTCCACCTGGCCATCGATCCGCAGGAATTCCCGGGTCCGCTGGGCGAAGTCCGCGAGATCGGCCGCGCGCGTGTGGATGTGGTCGACGACGGCGGCGAGCGCGCCGCGCGGATGCGCGCTGAGTTCGGCCAGGTCGACGCCGAGCAGCTGCGCCCAGACCGCGCGCTCGTCCTTGATCTGGTCACGACGCAGGGCATTCTCGAAGTAGGTCGGGTTGCCCTCGTCCAGACCCGGCTGGTCGGTGTAGTTGAGATCGCCCCAGTCGCGGCCGGGTTCGCCGCCGTTGTTGACGCCTTCCCAGTCGAGCATGGTGGTGCGACGACCGTTGGCGCGCAACACTTCCCGCAGGAACCGGGTCATCGGGTCGGAGTCGAAGAAGCTGACCTGATCGCTGTAGGGGATGCGCCGGTTCTCGGCGTCGTAGCGCACGGCGGCCTCGGCCAGACCGGCGAGCGCGCCGATACGGCGGGCCTGCTGGTATTGCAGGATCTCGAGCGCTCGGCGAACGGTATCCGCCGTGACCGGCTCGCCCGGCCGGAGTCCGAGCCGGCGCGGATCGACGCCGAGGTCGCGGGCGGTGGCGATCAGCGCGTCGCCGAGCTCCGCGCGGCGGCTCGCGGAATCGGCCAAATCGCCGAACAGTTCGGCGAAAACGCCTGTGCTCCGCGGACGCGGCTCACCCTGCGGCGCCCCGACCACCGGGGGCTGCTCGGCTTCCGCCGACTCGTCCGGTTTCGCGTTGCGCTGCTGCTCCTCGTCGGCTTGCCTGCGCAGGTCGTCGAGTTCCACCCCGAGTTCCCGGCGCACCAGCTCCGGGTCCGCCTCGTCGAGCCAGTAGCGGTACTCCTCGCCGTCGCGCCGAACGACCGGCGGGTAATCGCCGGACTGGTCCGGGATCCGGCTGGTCAGGCGGTTCAGGATGGGAACGAGTTCGCGGCTCTTCCACATCGTCGCGCCCTCTTTGAGGATGCGAGCGGGGTTGAACTTGATCTGGAGCACTTCCCCCTGACCGCTGTCTTTGGTCAGCGGGAGACCGGCCTCGTTGCCCAGCACCGATTGGCCCGCCCCGTCTTGACTCGACCCGGACGGGTACTTCGGGTTGTGCCCCTGGTACCCGGCGCGCAGCGCGTCACCGAGTTCGCGCAGCCGCCTCCGGTCGGCGACCGCGGGCGAGTTCGACGACTCGTCCGAGTCCGGTTCGTTCGGCGCGAGCTCGTTCTCCGCGCGTGGAACCGGAAGCCAACGATCCTCCCCGTCGGCCACCAGACGCAGCGGCAGCTCCTCGCCGTCCACCTCGACGACATGGTCGCGAGTCTCGCCCTCGGGCGGCGTCGCACGCCTGTTCGCGGATTCGCCGGGACGCGAACCGTCCCCGGATTCGTCGGGCGACGGCGTGGGCGTCGGCGGTTCGGACGGCGGCTTCTGCGCCCCGCCACCGGCATTCGGGTCCGCGGCGGGGAACTCGGGAGCCTCGAACCTCCCGGGCCGGGACCCGCCCTCGATACCCCGATCGCCCTCCGCCCGCTGGATCGCCGAGTCGACGGGGCCTTCCGAAGTCCGGGCGAACGGCAGCTTGGCCTTGATGCGGTCGAGTAGCCCGCGCGGCGCGCTGTGATCGCGGAGGTCGGCGGAGCCGTCGGACAGGATCGCGCGCATCCGGTCGAGCAGGCGCTGCGGGTCCGTGTCCGACATGCCGTGGAACTGCCTGGCGAGGACGTCCGAGGTGCCGCCGCGCTGGGTCGGCGGGGGCACCCGCCAACCGCCCGCGCCGTCGCGTTCCAGGACCACGGCCAGCTCGGCGGGGCCGACTTCGAGCGACTCCCACCGGAATTGCGGGCTGGGCAGCGGCGCCTGCGGTTCGGACTGCGGTGGCTGTGGAATCCGCCTGGTGTGCAGCCGGTGGGCGACCTCTGCGGCGTGCGGCGGCCGGACGCCCGGATTCTGCTGTGCGACACGGAATCCCGCGGCGACGAACTGGTCGGCGACCCGATAGGGAACCTCGACGATCTGGTTCGCCCTGCGCAGCGCGAGTCGCGGCTCCGCCCTGGTGAGGAACGCGTCGGTACCGAGGCCCAACAGCCATGCGTCGAACCCTTGCTTCGTCTCGTTCGCGGCGCGGTAGCGCAGATATTCCGAGAGCATCGTCCCGAGCGCGCTGGTGAAGGTAGGCCGACGGTAGGGCCCCTCGGCGACGTCCCAGTTCTCGAAGCGCGTCACCGGCTCGCCATCGGGTCCTCGCGATACACGCAGGTAGCGGAGGTTGTGGCTGCTGTCCCACAGCACGTTGCCGAGCTCCGGCCGATCGGCGGCCAGTGCCTGGAGCGCATCCATGTGTTCGCCCTCGGGAGCGAGCACGAGCAACTCCGGTCTGCTGGATTCGGGCTTGAAGCGCAGCACGTGCGGGCTCAGCTGCTCACCGTCCGGCCGACCGCGTAGTTCCGCGTCGATCGCGCGCTGGAGAAGATCGGCGGCATCGGCATCCGGCGAGCGCGGCGGGGTCCCGTCGCCCTCCGATACCGGCCCGGACTCGACCATTTCGGACGGATTGCCCGGGCGGGGGTATCCCCACCTGGTCCCGCCGACCTCGTCGACGTCGGCGGCGCGCACGGCGTCGAAGACGATCTCGGCCTCGTCCAGTCCGACCTTGTCCAGGTAGCGGCGAATGGCATCACGGCCTGCCTGCTCGGCGACCTGACGCGGATCGGGTGCGTCCGGCTTACGAGCCTGCGCTCGGGTCGCCCGTTCGTGCGCCTTGTCGTAGGCCTGGGTGTACGCGCGTTCGGCGGGACCCTGCGGGAGGTAGCGGCCCGCGGCGCGCAATTCGCGGAAGGCCTCGATCTCCCTGGCGTAGTCGCGGCTGCGCTGATCCCGCAGTGCCGGTGTCTCTTCCCGCGCCGTGGGCGCCGCGTCGGCACTGTCGCCGGGCCGGATGCCGTGCGCGCGGTCCCACTGCGCGCCGAGGCGCTGCGCCGGGCTCTGTCCGTCGACGAGGGGGCCGAGAGCGTCGAGCCGGTCGCGCACGGCGCGGACCGCGGCGCGGTACGCCGCCGCCTCGCGCATCGCGCGACTCACCTCGTCGTTCTTGCCGTAAGCCCGCTCCACGACGTTCCTGGCCTGATGGAACGCCTCGGAGTAGGCACGGGCCAACGGGCTCGACATGGACCCGATCATGGAGTCCGTCGCCCGCGTCCTGGTGTTGAGGGCGAAGGCCAGCGCGACCGCCTCGGCCTCGTGATTCAGCATCAGGTCGACGAATTCGGTACGCGAGAGCGCCAGCCGCGACGGCGGTTCGCCCTGGGCGGCCGCACGGATGTCGGCCAGTACCGCGGCCCGCACCAGCTCCAGCGCCTGGTACCGCGCATAGTCGAAGTTGTGGAGCACGACCGAGTTCGTCGTCGGGTCGTAGCCGAGCAGCGGACTCCTTTCTACCGAGTCGTAATAGCCGTCGCGGTGCACCGACGGTGAGGACTCGGCGGTGTATCGGATCCGCACACCATGTCGATTCAGCGTGTCGAGCGCCCAGCGCCCGATGTCGCTGGACTCGTCGGTGAGGATCGTGCGTGCGCGCTCGAAGAGCAGTTCGGCGCGGTCGACGAGATCCGCACGCGGAGAGGGGGTCTCCCGCTGGCCATCGGCCGCGGGCGATTCCGGGCGAGGCGCGGGCGCGGCGGCTTCGGCGCCATCGGGTCGCACGAACACGACGCCGTCCGCGTCGACGTGCACACCCGCCCTCGGCGCCACCTCGCGTTCGTCCTTACCGGATGCCGCGTCCAGGTCGGCACGCACGGCGTCGGTGAGCGCGTCGGTGAGCGCGCGATGCTCGGCCGTCAACCGGTGGTACCGATCGGTCAGCTCGGCTTGTAGGTCGACGTCGGTGGCTACGATGCCACGGTTGCGCACGGCATCGAGAGCGGATTGCAGGTCTGCGCCGAGTTCGCTGTCGGGGATACGCCAGCCGCTCTGAGTCCGGCGCAGTGTCCGATCCGCGTCCTCCGCCAGCCGCGTCAGTTCGCGTTGGGTCGCCGACAGTCGACGCACCAGACCTTCCACCCGGCGCGCCGCCTCGGGCGTCGTCGGCCGGTATTCGGCCATGCCGTCCGGGGGCACGACGCGCTGATGGGACTGCCACTCCGCACCCGCGACATCGCGATGGCTGCTGCCCACGTGCGGGAAGCCCGGCGAGTCGAACATATCGCCCGTCAGCAGCGCCTCGATACCCGCCGCGCGGCCGATCGCGCGCAGTTGTCCGTCGTCGAGGCTCGAATCTCGTTGCCGCGCCCGCGCTATCGCCGCATCGTGGGCGTCGAGGTAGGTCGTGTGCAGGGCCCGGCGATAGGCCACCTCCACCGGGTCGTCCAGCGGACGCGACACGGAATCGTCGCCGACCGGGCCGAGTTCGCGATAGAACTCGGCTTGTCTGCCCAACGCCGCCGCCTCCGCACGCAGCCGCGCCGCGACGTAGTCGGCGCGGGCCTGCGCGCGAATCCGGGATGGCGTGACCTCGAGCTCGCCGCCCAGCACGGCTTCGGCCAGGGTCCCCGCCCGCACCAACGCCGCCGCCTGCGCGGACTGACTGCGGTCCTGCGCACCGATGGTGAGGTCCATGGTCCGGACGTCGAAGGCGTCCGCGGTCTGCGGCCGGTCGGTATCGAACCGGACCGTGACGCCCGCATCGCTCAGCACTCGCGCCGCCGCGCGGCCGACGTCGCTGAGCTCGAGCACCTGCCCGACCTCGGCCGCGTGCTGGTCCGGGACGCGGGTCACCCACAGATGCCGGTCGGTGAGCGCGGGAGGCTCGTCAGCGCTGTCGGCGGAGCGCAGCTCGGGCCTGCCGTTGTCGGTGACCTGCGCGGGCTCTTGGGCCGAAGCCGTTTCCTCGGAACGGTTTCCGCGCGCGGCGTCCCAGGCGTCGCGGTAGAACTCGGCATTCGTGCGATCGGATCCCGCGGGCCGGTGCGCCGCGACCTCGGGGCGCAGGGCGGCGAGACCGGCGTCGTTCGCGATCCGATCCAGCTCCTGGCGCGGTCCGCCGAGCTCCTGCGCGGCGCGCTCGCGGGCCTCGCGGAAGGCGTCGACATAGGTCCGTTCCAGCGGTGTGACCGGCACGTCGAATCCCGCCTCGCGCAGCTGGATCGCCGCGATGATCTCCCAGGCATGCGCCCGGGTCTCCTCGTCCAGCATCCGGTCGACGTAGTCCTGCCGATCGGACTGCATCCGCAGCCGCGCCTGTTCCGCGCCGCCACGCCCGTCGGCGAACTCGGCGTGCATTGCGCCGTGCACCAGCGCGAGCATGTGCGCGGTGTCGGAGGCGCCCACGTCGAGGACCAGCGTGTTGCGAGCGGGGTAGTACTGATCCGCGACCCCGGACTCGTGCTGGATCGTGACCTGGCGGCGCTCGAGCACGTCGACCGCCCAGCGACCGACGGGCGTCCGCGAAAGCTGCTCCCTGATCCGGGTCAAACGCTCCAGTGTCGCGGCATCGGCCCGGTCCTGCGGGGCGACGTGGTCGGTGGGCTCCGCGCCGCGGGCGGGAAGCGTCTCGGCCGGCCGCACCTCCACGTTGCCGTGCTCGTCGACATCGATGGCGAGGTGCTCGAATTCGACGCGGCCGCGTTCCCGGAGTTCGCGCACGCGTGGATCCGCCTGTGCCGCGTCAGCGATCCGGCGCAACTGTCCGGATTCCGCCGCGACGACGATCCGATCCGGGGTGCCGGGCACGCGCACCACGGCCGACGGACCCATGACGATCCGGTCGGGCGTCCCGGCGATGTGGACGTAGTGATCGCCGAGGACCCGCGCGTCCGGCGCCCGCCCGGCCAGCACCTCGCGCGCGGCCTCGGCCGCCAGCGCGTCGGCGCGGCCGTCGAACGCCGCCTGGGTGTCCTGGCGCAGCTCCGCCAGATCCACCAGGACACGCAGATCGTGCTGGACGCGACGCAGATCGGCCTGCCGCTCTGACCCGGTCGACGGGTCGGCCAGCTCCGCCGCGATCCGGTCGAGCCTGCGTCCGGCCTCGGCGTCCAACGCGGGCAGATCCGCGGTCGGATCGATCCCGAGTTCTCTTGCGCGCCTGCTTACTTCGGTGGAGATGTCGCGCAGCCGGACAGCCGCGGCGGTGCGGTCGAGCGCGCCGGTGCGCAATGCCTCCGCCACCCGGGGCGTGCGCGGCGCAGGCGTCTCCGCGTCGGCGAGGAAAGCGTCCAGGCGGGGGCGGCCGCGATCCCAGACCGCGCCGTAGTGGTCGGCGTAGTTCTTGCCGTTGGCCCAGACCCTGGTGGCGACCTCGTGCCGCAGCGCCTCCGCCGCCCGATCGCGTGCCGCCGCCGCGTCGCCGTTCGACAGGTCGGCCATGGCGCGGTCGTAGGCGGCGGTGTAGGTGTCGTCCAACGGATGCGCCGGGACGTCGTACCCGAGTTCCCTGAGTTCGCGGGCCAATTCGATCCGCCGAGCCATGGCGTCGGCTTCCTCGCGGACCATGGTTCGGACGAACTCGTCGCGCGCCATGCCCAATTGGCCGGAGCGGCCGTCGGCGAACCGCTCGGCGTGCACCGACTCGTGGGCGAGGGTCAACGCCTGCCGGACCTGGTCGGAGCCCTCGGTGTAGACGGTCGCGGTGAGGTCCTCGCTGGCGAACTGACCCGAGCGACCGTCGTCCGCCGCGGTTTCGTAGCGTTCGCGCACCGGTCCGCTGTCGAATCCCGCCAGGATGCGGCGGCCGGTCTCGGTCTGCCGCAACAGTTCCCGTACCTGATCCGGGTGCGCGTCCAGCGACCGGCCGATGCGCACGTCGGAGTCGGCGATCGGCTGCAACCCGGAATCGCCGCGGAGCGAGTGGATGGGGTCGCCCGCCGCGTCGAACAGGATCGCGTGCGTGCTCCGCACGTCCCGCGACAGGTTCGGGGGGAAGCCCTTCTCTTCGCCGGTGCCTGGATCGCGAACCACGATCCCGCCGTTCTCGTGCACCAGCACGTACGCGTGCGCGCCGACGTTGTACTCGTCGGCCGGCCCCGTGTACTCGTCGACGACCAGTGCCGACGAACCCTCGGGCATGGTCAGCAGCTGCCGCGCGATCGCCTCGTGATCGGCGTAGCCGCGCAGCTGACCACCCGCCGCCTCCTGCACCTCGGTGCGCGACATACCGTCGAGCCCGACCGGATCGGCGGGCGGCCGGATCACCGAACTACCGGTGAGGCTCTTGATGAGCCGCAGCGCCAGCTCGGCACACCGCCCGCGGTTCTTATCGTCGGTGTGCGGCGGCACCTCGCCCAGTTCCACGAATCCGGCGGTGTCGGCGTCTTGGTACACCGGCACCGGCCCGGGCTCACCCGGCTGCGCGGCATCGTCGACCGGCCTGCCGTTCGCGTGATCCCAAGCCCTGCCGTAGAAGTCGGCGTAATCGCCCAGCGAGTTCTTGCCGCGCGGCGAATCCAGGTGCGCGCGAATTCCGTCCGCACCCGCATCGATCGCGCTGTCCGCCATGGGATCGACGAGCCCGCGCGCACCGGGCCGCTCCTGGGCGGCGGCCCGCCCACGGTCGCCGGCGCGCTCGAGCTCGGTCACCGGAATGTCGTGGCCCCGAGAGCGCAGTTGCTTGACGAAATCCGTCTCGGCCGCGTGCGCCCTGCTCTCCTGCCGGACCATCGCGTCGACGTACTCGGCCTGCGTGCTGCGCAGCGGATGCGGCGAGAGACCGGCGCCCGCGTCACGCAGGTGCGCCGCGGTATGCACTATCGCGATGGCCTGCTGCACATCCGACACGCCGTAATCGAGCACCAACGTGCGGCGCTCCGGGTGGTAGCGCGGCTCGGCACCCGGCTCGTGCACCACCCGAACATCGTTGTCGCGCAACACTTCGTCGGCCCACACGCCGATGTCGGTCTGGTCGAGCAACTCGCGCACCTGCTCGAGCCGCCGCGCCGACGCCAGCGGCGCCGACTCGCCCGGGACCCGCGCGGGCGGCGTTGCCTCGTCGGGCTCCGCCTGCAACGCCTCGTCGACGACATCGACGCCGCGCTCGTCGCGCGCGATCGGTTTCACGGTGACGGCAGCGTCCGTCTCCGGGACGCCGACCTCGATCAACCGCAGGTCCAGATCCGGATGACGCAGCGCCGCTTCGATTCTCGGGTCGCGAGCACGGGCTTCGCCGAGTGCGTCCGCGTGCTCGCGCTCCGGAGCGGCGACCACCAGCCGCGGCGGATCGCCCGCGATCAGCGCGACGTGCGGCGTGATCGACTCCACCCCGTCCACCCCGGCGAGCTCGCCCGCGAGGACGTCGCGCGCCGCCGCCGCGTTCGCGGCCGAGTCGGCGCGGGCGGCCAGCTCACCCTGGAGGTGGTAGTGGTCGCCGAGGTCCGCGAGCAGCCGGATCCGCAATTCGCGGTGCAAGAGTTCGGCCCTGCGCTGCTCCTCGGGCGCGGGCAGCACATCGCGAGTGACATCGGCGGGATCTATCCCCAGTTCGCGGGCGAGGTCGGCCAGCGCCCGATCGTTCGCGTCGAGCATGGTCCGCAACACCGGTCCGCGCAGGTCCGGGTCGACCACGTCGATGATGTTGGCGCCCACCTCGTCGACCATCTCGAACAGCCGCACCGACAGATCGAAGCGGCGCCGCTGCGCCACCACGCGCTGCCGCGCCTGTTCGCGCACGTCGGATTCCGCTTCGGGCGTCACCCAGCGGTGATACTCGGCCGACCGGCCGTGCGCGGCATCCCAACCCGCGCCGTAGAACTCGAGGTAGCTGCTGCCGTCGCTCCACGGCCGGGCGGCGAGCACGTCCTGGATCGCGTCGATGCCCGCCTCCCGCGCCCTCGCGCGGACCTGCGCCTCGTCGAGATCTGGGCTCGACCGAAGCGTCGCGTCCATCGCGGCGTCGAAGGCGGCGAGATACGGGCCGCGCAACGCGTCGGTGTCGGGAACGGGATAGCCGAGATCCTGAAGTTGCCTGGCGAGCTCGAACTCGCGTCCGAACGCCGATGCCTCCTCGCGCACCATCGCGTGGATGTAGTCGTCGCGGTCCATGGTGCGGATGCCGTGCCCAGTGTTGGCGGTCTCTCCGGAGAGCGCCCACTCGGCGTGCACGCCTTCGTGGGCGAGCGTCAGCGCCTGCGCCAGGTGATCGCGCGAACCCGTGCGGACGTCGGCCACCAGGTCGGAATGCCGGAACTGGCCCTCCATCCCGGAGGCGATCTCGGCGAGGAAGTTGGCGTCCACCTCACCGCGCTCCAGCACGGCGAGGATCTCCCTGCCCACCACGGTCTGCTCGAGCAGTGCCTTGACCTGGTCCGGCAGCTCGCCGAGCGACCGGCCGATCTGCACGTCGCCGAAGCGCACGGGAGTGTCGGCGTCGGCCGGATGCACCGCGTTGCCGCGGTGATCGAACAGGATCGCGTGCGTGGCCCGCACATCCGAAGGCAGTCGCGGCGGGAAGCCCCGCACCTCGTTCCCGCCGGGATCGCGCACCACGATGCCGCCGTTCTCGTGGACGAGCACGTAGGCGTGGGCGCCGACGCCGTGGTCGTCCACCGGACGGGAGTAGGTGTCGACCACCAGCGCCGACGAGCCCTCCGGCATGGCCAGCAACTGTCGGGCGATCGCGTCGTGATCGGCGACCGCGCGCAGCTGCCCGCCCGCCGCCGTCTGCACCTCGGCCGCCGACATGCCGTCCAAGCCGACCGCGCCCGCCGGCGGCCGGATGGTCGTGCTTCCGGTCATGGCCTTGATCAGGCGCAGCGACAACTCGGCGCAGCGACCGCGGTTGCGGCCCGAGGTGCGCGGCGCGGCGTCCGTGGTCGCGGGTGGCGTTTCACCGGAGGTGCGCGAGGTGGCCCGGGTATCCGGTCGTTCCGCGGGAGTACGCGCGGCGTCCGAGCGTTCGGCCGTTGGCCTCGACGCGTCCCGGCCGGTGTTCGGTCGGTCGGTCGAGGTGGTGCGGTCGGCGGGGCGCACGGGTGTCGCGTCCGGTGCGCCGACGACGGGCGGCAGCGCTACCGGCGCCAGGTCCGCGGCGTCGGGAGCGAGCGGGTCCTCGTTTGCGCGCGGAGCCGAATCCGCCGTAATGCCAGCGAGTTTCGTACGCGGGGCGGCTTCCTCCGCGGCGATCCGCGCCTGCGGGCCTTGCCCGGCGGCGTGGCGGCTGGGATCGGCCGCACCCGCGCGGCTGTGTGGCCTGCTCCCGTCCTCGACCGATGCCGTGTCGGTCCGGCCGTCCCGTACGCCCTGTACCCGCCCGTCGGTCGGCGCCGTGCGGTGATCGTTGATCCCTGTGCGCGGATCGATGGCGCGGGTGTCGCCGCCGGTGAGCGGGCGGCCGTCGGCGCGAGATTCGCCACCGGTGAGCGGGCGACCGTCAGCGCGAGATTCGCCGCCGATGAGCGGGCGACCGTCAGCGCGAGATTCGCCACCGACGAGCGGGCGGGCGTCGGCGCGCGGCGCGTCCGCGAGCGACGAGAACGTGGCGCGCGGCGGTGTCGCGCCGGGCCGGGTCTCGCCGGGCCGGGTCTCGCCGGGCCGGGTCTCGCCGCCCGCGCGCGCATCCGCCGCCGAATGCGCTGGTCCGGGCTGGGCGAGCGGGGGCGTCGCGGCAGGCGTGTGGTCCGTCGCGCGGATCTCGTCGGCTCGGTGTGGCGTCTGCGCGTCCCCGGCGAGGCCTTCGAGCTTCGCACCGGGACGAGCCACCGCTTCGCTCGTCGGCGAGCCAGCCTCGTGCGACATCTCCCGAGTGCTGTGCTCGCCGCGTTGCACCGGCTGCGAATCCGACTGCGACACCGACGTTTCCGTCTTCGACGGCGTCGCGCCGTCCGCCTCTTCCCGACCTGCGCGATCACCCGGAGGTTGCGCCTGCTGCGTCGAATCGGACTGTGGCGCCGCCTGTTCTGGCGCACGCGGTGTTTCCGCCGCAGGCTGGACGGCCTCCGCGCGTTCGGAGGCGTCGGCCGCCGGATGCATTGCCGGAGAATCCGCGGCAGGTCCGGCGGCATCGCCCGCCGGATTCGGAGCGCCGCCCGTGTCGGCCACCGGAGCCGCGGCGGGGCCATCGCTCACGGTCTCCGGTCGCTCGGCGTTCGAATCGATCTGCGGCGCGGTCTGTTCCGCCACCGGCGGTGTGGTGACCATCTGGTCGTCACCCGTGGCGGGCCGCGTGTCGTTGACCGCCTCCGGCGCGGTATCGGTGTGAACGCCCGCCTCCGGCCCCTGCGGAACCGTCCCGGCCGGGTCGACCGGCGCTGCCCCCGCCCCCCGGTCTCCGGTCGGCTCACCCGTGTTCACCGGATCCGGCGATGTGCCCGAATCCTGCTGCGGTGTCGTGCCTTCCGAAGTCGGCGGAGTCGCACCGGGCACACCGGCACGCGAACCCCCGGGCGCCGAACCGTCCGAGTGCCCGGCGGGCGGCCTGATACCCGAACCCTCACCGCGTCCGTTCGCGCCGTTCGAAGTCGAAGGATCCTGCGTGCCAGTCGTATTCGACGGTGCGCCGCTATCCGCCGCTCCATCGGGCCGATAGCCGATCCGCGGTGCGGCGGGCTCCGAAGTCCTCGCGGGATCCGCGTACCACTCGGGATGCCGGCTGTGCCACATCTGGTCCGCCCGCGCCCGGCTCGCACCGGACATCGCGCCGTTGCTGGCGCCGGCCGTGAGCATCCGCCAATCGAACTGGTCCTTGGCGTTCTTCTTGGTTTCCTCCCACGCCTTGCCCCAGTTCCACGACCCGTCGTCCTGGTGCGCGGCGGTGACCAGCTGATACCCGAGGCTGCCGCCGAAACCCGCGACCGCGCCGACGGTACCCGCGACGGTGCCGGTGATCGCACCGCTCACCGCGGGGCTGAGCCGCGGCGTGCCGTCCGGTCCCGGCCGGTTCAACCTGCGCCCGAGCATGTCGCCGACCGGGCTCGCTACCGCGGCACCCGCGGCCGAGCTGACGGCGGTCATTCGGACCTGGTTCCAGTCGATCGCCTTCCGGTGGCCCGCGTCCACCTGGTACGCCTGGATGCCCAGGTCCTGGCCGGTGCCGATGACCGTGTCGATGGCTACGTGGCGGATCAGGAAGTTGGCGAGCTTCTTCGTGATGACCTTGCCGACAATCTCGACGATCTTGTTCATCAGACGCTGCGCGAGCATCCGGATCCCGACCCTGGTGAATCCCATGGCGATCGCCGTCTCCGCGGGCGCGGTCGGCGGGAACAGCCAGAAGATCGCGATCTCGGCGGCCAGCAGCGCCAGCGACGAAATCACCATCAGCTTCGCGTATTCGAGCTCGGTGCCGACACTGTCGGCGCTCTCCGCGATGGCCTCCAAATCCTTGGCCAGCAACTCCAGCGACTGATCGCCGCTGCGATAGGTCTCGAGATCCTTGATCATGTTCTCGAGCGCTTCGCCCTGCGGGTACGCGGCGCGGGTGGCCGCGATGGCGTCATCGATGTCGGCGAGAACCTTGCGCAGATCCGCGGCGGCCGTGCGCCAGTCGTCGGCGAGGCCCCACATCCCGTCCTCGTCGCCCTCGGGATACTCGGAGCCTGCCACGGCTTCGAGCAGCCACATCAGGGCGCCAGGAACATCGACCATCGAGAATTACCCCAGCTCACCAGCTGGTGTCGGTGACTCCGCGATCGCGGTTCGGCGTGTACGCCTCCACGTCGTGGAAGACCTGTACGGAACCGTCGGCGTCGTGTCCGGTGTCGGGGACCACCATCGTCGCGGGCGGCGCGACCGGCTTCGCGGCATTCAGATCCGCGAGTCCTTCGATCATGTCGGTCAGCTTGGGCAGTCGTGCCTGCCGCTCCAGCACCGGAGCCATCAACTCCTGAGCCTTGCGGCCGACCTCCTGCGCGGCCTGCTGGGCGGCGGCCGTCACCGCCTTGGCGATGTCCCCGTAGGTCAATTCCTCAATGCCGGAATGAAATTTGGTATCGATGATCGTGCCGTCGGCGTTCACCGTGACGGTCACCCGCTTGCGCACGGTGGCGCTGGCGGTCAGCTCGGCCCGCGCCTGCTGGATCGCGGCGATGGACCGGAACTGCTGCTGGACCTCCTCCAGCACGTTGGCCAATTCGGCCTTGGCGTATTCGTTTGTCATGGCCTCGTACCGGCTCAGCTCAGGTCGTCGCGGTTCTGGATGTCCTGCTTCTTCATCGTGTCGGCGGTTCTGACCTGACCGGTCACGAAGTTGTCGTAGCTCTGCGACGCGTTGGACAGATTCGTCCGCGCGTTCGACTTCGACACGGCGTAGCCGTCCGCGCCGTCATGGAAGCGGCTGCCGAACTTGTCGTTGCCCCAGGGTGTTCCACGCGCCGCCAACGCGGAGTCCAGATTCGTCAGCACGGATTCGATGGCGTCGCGCACCTGACCGGTCTCCACCTGCGCGGCCTTGCGCAGCATGTCGGGATCGTTCTCGACATTCGTCATCGCCATCGCTCCTCGTGCACCCGCGGACCACCGCGCCCCTTCACCTCGGACCTGCGTCCCGACCATGACATCCCCGAGCGACTCGCCAGTAGCCTTAACGTGAACCTAAGACACCCTGAGAGTTACGCGCAGATGTGTCGGCACGCCATCGTCCGATAGCCCGGTCCACTCCTGATGACCTGCCGCACAGTGGCATTGACATAGCGGTCGGACACCCCACGATGTGCTTGTCCGTCCGGGGGACAACGGGTGCGATGATCACCGCATGCGAGTTCTTGTGCAACGAGTGACCGCGGCGCAGGTGACCGTCGACGGCGAACTCGTCGGGCGGATCGATCCCGACCCGCAGGGCTTGGTCGCGCTGGTCGGCGTCACCCACGACGACACCGAGGCGACCGCGAAAGCTCTGGCGGACAAGCTGTGGCGGCTACGCATCCTGGATGGTGAACGTTCGGCCGCGGATCTGAACGCGCCCGTGCTCGTCGTCAGCCAGTTCACTCTCTACGCCGACACTGCGAAGGGCCGCCGCCCCTCCTGGTCGGCGGCCGCGCCGGGCCCGGTCGCCGAACCGCTCGTCGACACCTTCGCCGAGGCGCTGCGCACGCTCGGCGCGACCGTCGCGACGGGCCGTTTCGGCGCGCACATGCACATCGATCTCACCAACGACGGCCCCGTCACGCTCCTACTGGAGGCCTGAGCACGCGGTTCGCGCCGAGTTAGCTGACAGCTAGCAGCGAGCCCGATCGTTCCCGGGCGACGGCACCCGATTTGTGGCAGACTTTCCGCGAGAACAGATGCGGCCGAAGGAACGACCGTCTGTGGAAGGTGATGCGGGAGTTGGGTTCGCGATGGATCTGAGTGCTGTCGAACGACAGGTTGCGGTAGATCGCAGTGCGGCCCGAGACCGAACGGTCGATTCCGAACTCCGCCTGGCCACTTCGCTCGTCGAACTGGCCAAGGCGCTGGTCGCCACGAAGAACGATCCCGCCGCGCGCCGAGACCGAACCCTGGAGGCGCCCGCCCCTGCGCAGGAAGCGGTCGACATCCGGCTGCGGTGGCTGGCCGCGGGAATGGTCGAGGCGCGGTTCGCCGGTGAATTGCAAGAGTCGCTACGGGTCTTCGAACAGGTAACCAGGGCGGCCGGACGTCGCGACCTCGCCACGACGACCATCCGCGGCGCCTGCGCGGCGTATCGCCAAGTGGCGCAGACCCACCCGCACGTGGCGGGTATGTGCGCCGACGGGCTCGGCAAATGCGGCGTGTGGCTCGGCAGGCTGGACCAGGACGCGGCCGTCGCCGCCGTCGAGGACGCCGCCCGCATCCGCGCCGAGCTGGCCGCCGCCAATCCCGACCTGGCGGGCAAGTACCTGGCCAGCCTGAGCACGCTGCTGCGCACCCTCATGGTCGGCCGCTCGCGCAAGCAGGCACTGGCGATGTACCGCGAACGGTACGCCGCCTTCACTTCGACCACCATGTCGATCCGGCTGCGCGCGTGCGGGATTCGCGATCTGGATCTCACGCCGAAGTCCTACAACGCGCTCGTCGAACTGGAGTGCCGCACCCTGGAGCAAGCCGGGCGGCTGACCCAGCAGCAGATCGTGCGCAAGTCCTCCGGTGACCTATCCACGGTGGAGGAGATCAACTGGCGACTGGCGCTGGTCGGGCTGCGGCCGCTCGCGCCGGGCGAGGATCCGGAGCCGCCGTCGACGCCGGTCGAGATCGGCCCGACCTTCGGCGCACTCGGCGTGCGCTGTCCGGATCGCGACGCCATGACGCAACTGCGCGCCGCCATCATCGAGGCCTACGCCCAGGACGACATCCAGCCCGTCGACAGCGCCACCTATCACAGTTCCGACGACGAGGACTGGGTGATCGGCGAGGCCGAGCTCAACACGGCTAGCACGCTCGGCGACGACGTGGTGTTGATCGAGATGTCCTACGGCGGCTGGGTGACCGTGATGAGCCTGAACTGGGAGCTGGCTCCCGTCGGCAAACACCCGCTGGCCCTGCGGCTTTCCCAGCGCTGGCCGGTGGTCAGCGTGACAGCCACCGCGAACACGTCCTACGAGCTGTGCCGCTACGAGCACGGCAAGGCGACCCAGTACGCGGCGCTCGGCCGCCCGGCCGGACCCGCCACGCTCGACGAGCCGCTCGCGCCTTTGGACTTCGGCGTGCTCGCCGCCTACGGCGCCAGCCACGCCACCGAGAACAAACTGCGGTCGGCGTTCGGCAACACACAATCCTTCGCGAACCTGACCTACCTGCCCGGCGCGGGTCTGCGGCAGCTGCGCAAGTCGATGACGCTGATCGACCATGATCACGTGCTGTTCTTCCGCAAAACCGGCCAGAACTGAAACACCCTCGGCGGCAGCCCATCCCGGGTAGCCTGCGGCACCTCGCGCGTGCCGCGGACACCAACTGCGGTCCGCTTCAGCGAGATTCGAGTAGTTCGCTACTCGGGAGCCGACCCCCGCACGGAACCTAATCTGACTGCATCGTCAGAGAGGGAGGTGCGAAACGCAGAACCACCGAACCCACAGCACCGCCGAAGGTTTCGGTCAGGCGCGCAGGGCGCGGGTGCAAGGAACGACGTCACCGATCCAGCGGCGAGCTGGGTACCGTCGGGCGACCAAGGCCGGTACACGAATGTGTCGAAGCCGGTCACCACGGCGAGATCGACCGAGACGGGCCCGGCCCGCGGCGTCGGTGCGAATCGAGTCCTCGCCGCGCGAGCGTACGGCCGAACCTGGAGTGTCGGTACATGTTCCGACCAGTTGTGCCATGCGGGTGATGTCCGCCGGGAACGTCCGGCGTCGACGGTGGCCGCCGCTACTCCGGGCGCAGGGTGAGGATGCGCGGTCCGTCCTCGGTGACCGCGACGGTGTGTTCCCAGTGGGCGGCGCGACTGCCGTCGAGGGTGACCACCGTCCAGTCGTCGTCGAGCACCTTGGTCTGGGTGGTGCCGAGGGTGAGCATGGGTTCGATGGCCAGTACCGAGCCGACCACGAGTTTCGGGCCCTTGCCCGGCGCGCCCTCGTTGGCGAGGAACGGGTCCATGTGCATCTCGCGGCCGATCGCGTGTCCGCCGTAACCGTCGACGATGCCGTAGGCGCGGCCGTGCAGTTCCTCGACGGCGCGGGTACCCATCTCGATGGCGTGCGACACGTCGGTCAGCCGGTTGTCCGGCACCATGGCCGCGATGCCAGCCTCCATGGACAGGCGGGTCGCCTCGCTCAACAGTCGGTCGGCCTCGATGATCTCGCCGACGCCGAAGGTCCACGCGGAGTCGCCGTGCCAGCCGTCCAGGATGGCGCCGCAGTCGATCGAGATCAGATCGCCCTCGACCAGGATCTCCTCCGCGGTGGGAATCCCGTGCACCACGCGATCGTTCACCGACGCGCAGATCGAGGCGGGAAAGCCGTGGTAGCCCTTGAAGGACGGCACGGCGCCCGCGTCGCGGATGGTCTGCTCGGCGACCTCGTCCAGTTCCAGGGTGGAGACCCCGGGCTTGGCGGCCGCACGCACGGCGACGAGGGTGCGGCCGACCACCGCGCCCGCCGCCGCCATGGCGTCCAGCTCACCGGCGGTGCGGAACGGCACCACCTTCTTGCTCTTCTTGCGGCCGAAGACCATGACGGCTCAGCGCTCCCGAGACAGGGACATCAGTGTCCCAGTGCGCGCAGCGCGCGGGCGTTGACCTCGTCCACCTCGCCGACGCCGTCGACCGTGACGACCAGACCGTCGTAGTGCTGCAGCAGCGGCTCGGTCTCCTCGCGGTACACCCGGAGCCGGTTGCGGATCACGTCCTCGTTGTCGTCGGCACGACCACGCGCGAGCATCCGCTCGACCACGGTGTCCTCGGCCACGACGAAGCACAGGACGGCGTCCAGCTTCTTGTCCATGTCGCCGAGGATCTTCTCCAAGGCCTCGGCCTGATCGATGGTCCGCGGGTAGCCGTCGAGCACGAAGCCGTTCGCGGCGTCGGGTTCGTTGACCCGCTGCTCGACCATGCGGTTGGTCACGTCGCTGGGCACCAGATCGCCCGCGTCCATGTACTTCTGTGCCTCGCGACCCAGCGGGGTCTGCTGGCCGATGTTCGCGCGGAAGAGATCCCCGGTGGAGATGTGCGGGACGCCCAGCTTCTCCGACAGCAGGACGGCCTGAGTGCCTTTGCCGGCACCCGGCGGACCGAGCAGTACAACTCTCACTTGAGGAACCCTTCGTAATTTCGATTCATCAGCTGGCTTTCGATCTGCTTCACGGTGTCCAGGCCGACGCTCACCATGATCAGCACCGCGGTACCGCCGAACGGGAGGTTCTGGACGCCACCGGTGTTGCCGATATCGAGGAAGAGGTTCGGCAGGACTGCCACCAGACCGAGGTAGATGGAGCCGGGCAGGGTGATGCGGCTCAGGACGAAGTTCAGATAGTCGGCCGTCGGCTTACCGGGACGATACCCCGGGATGAAGCCACCGAACTTCTTCATCTCGTCGGCGCGTTCCTCCGGGTTGAAGGTGATCGCGACATAGAAGTAGGTGAAGAACACGATCAGGCCGAAGTAGATGGCGATGTACACCGGATTGCTCGGGTTCACCAGGTACTTCTGAATGATCTCCTGCCACCAACTGGGGTCAGGGTTGTTCTGCGACGAGGTCAGCTGCGCGATCAGGTTGGGCAGATACAGCAGCGACGACGCGAAGATCACCGGGATGACACCGGCCTGGTTGACCTTCAGCGGCAGGTAGGTCGAGGAGCCGCCGTACATCTTGCGGCCGACCACGCGCTTGGCGTACTGCACCGGAATGCGGCGCTGGCCCTGCTCGACGAAGATCACCGCGACGATGATGGCGAAGGCGGCGGCGCACACCAGGCCGAAGACCAGACCGCCACGGCTGTCCAGGATGGCCTTGCCCTCGGTGGGGATGCGCGCGGCGATGCCCGCGAAGATCAGCAGGGACATACCGTTGCCGACGCCGCGCTCGGTGATCTGCTCACCGAACCACATGACGAGCGCCGCACCGGCGGTCATCACGAGCACGATGATGATCATGCCGAAGATGCTGGTGTCGGCGAGGATGTCCTGCTGGCAGCCCTGGAGCAGCTGACCACGCGCCGCGAGCGCGACCAGACCGGTCGCCTGCAGGATGGCCAACGCGATCGACAGGTACCGCGTGTACTGCGTCATCTTCGTCTGGCCGGCTTGGCCTTCCTTGCGCAGTTCTTCGAACCGCGGGATGACGACGGTGAGCAGCTGGATGATGATGCTGGCGGTGATGTACGGCATGATGCCGATCGCGAAGACCGACAACTGCAGCAGCGCACCACCGGAGAAGAGATTGATGAGCTGGTAGATGCCTGCGTTCTCACCGCCGGAGACCAGGTCGACACATTCCTGGACGGCCTTGTAGTCCACGCCGGGCGACGGCAACGCGGCACCGGCACGGTACAGCGCGACCAACCCCAGCGTGAAGAGAATCTTCCGCCGTAAGTCCGGAGTCCGGAAGGCCGATACGAAGGCGGAAAGCACAGATCCTCCTGGCGCGAACGACATGGTCATGACATGGCTGTTTCAGCTTTGCCCGATTCCCTGGCGGACAGGGGGACGCCGAAAACCATGACGTGGCTTGGCAGACAACAATTGAACTCTAACAGTGGCACCGGACGAGCTCGTCACTCGTCCGGTGCCACTGCTTGTCAGAGTACCGTCAGCCCAGCTCGGTGACAGTGCCACCGGCGGCGGTGATCTTCTCCTTGGCGGCGCCGGTCACCTTGTCGACGGTCACCTGGACCGCGACGCCGATCTCGCCATCGCCGAGAACCTTGACCAGCTGGTTCTTGCGGACAGCGCCCGCGGCGACCAGCTCGGCCTTGCCGATCTCCCCGCCCTGCGGGAACAGCTCGGCGATCTTGCCGACGTTCACGACCTGGTACTCGGTACGGAACCGGTTCGTGAAGCCCTTGAGCTTGGGCAGCCGCATGTGCAGCGGCATCTGCCCACCCTCGAAGGCGGCGGGGACGTTCTTGCGAGCCTTGGTGCCCTTGGTACCACGGCCCGCGGTCTTGCCCTTGGAGCCCTCACCGCGACCCACACGGGTCTTCTCGGTCTTGGCGCCGGGAGCCGGACGCAGGTGGTGCAACTTGATGGTCATGTCAGACCTCCTCAACTGTCACGAGGTGGCGCACGACGTTGATCAGCCCGCGGTTCTGGGCGTTGTCCTCACGCACGACGGACTTGCGAATGCCACGCAGACCGAGGGTCCGCAGGCTGTCGCGCTGATTCTGCTTGGCGCCGATCGAACTCTTGATCTGGGTCACCTTGAGATCTGCCATTGTCAGGCTCCCTGTCCCGCACGCGCACGCAGCATGCCCGCCGGAGCGACGTCCTCGAGGGGCAGGCCACGACGGGCCGCGACCTCTTCCGGACGCTGCAGCTGCTTGAGCGCGGCAACCGTCGCGTGCACGACGTTGATCGCGTTGTCGCTACCGAGCGACTTGGCCAGAATGTCGTGAATGCCAGCGCATTCCAGCACGGCACGAGCCGCGCCGCCGGCGATCACACCGGTACCGGGGGAAGCCGGGCGCAGCATGACCACGCCGGCCGCCGCCTCACCCTGAACCGGGTGGGTGATGGTCGAGCCGATCATCGGGACGCGGAAGAAGCCCTTGCGAGCCTCCTCGACACCCTTCTGGATGGCCGCGGGAACTTCCTTGGCCTTGCCGTAGCCGACGCCGACCAGACCGTTGCCGTCACCGACGATCACGAGGGCGGTGAAGCTGAAGCGACGACCACCCTTCACGACCTTGGAGACGCGGTTGATCGCGACGACGCGCTCGAGCTGGTTCTTCTCGGCCGCGTTGTCCCGACGGTCGCCGCCACCGCGACGATCGCCACCGCGACGATCGCCGCGGCCGCCCTCGGGGTTGCTGCCATTCTGTCCGGCGGGTCCGTTTCCGCCGTCACGCCGCTGACGTCCCGGCATCAGACGTTCCTTCCGTTCGCAATCTTCATCATCAGAACTTCAACCCGCCTTCGCGAGCGGCATCGGCCAGAGCGGCGATGCGGCCGTGGTAGTCGTGGCCGCCACGGTCGAACACGACGGCCTCGACACCGGCAGCCTTGGCACGGGCGGCGATCAGCTCGCCGACCTTCTTGCCCTTGGCGGTCTTGTCGCCCTCCACCGCGCGTACGTCGGCCTCGATCGAGGACGCGGCGGCGATGGTCTTGCCGAGCGAGTCGTCGATGAGCTGCGCGTGCAGGTGGCGCGAGGAGCGGTTGACCACCAGGCGCGGACGCTCGGTGGTACCGGCGACCTTCTTGCGCAGGCGGAAGTGACGACGCGTCTTCGACAGACGACGCTGGGTCGAGGAGTCCTTGCCCAGCGGGATGCGCTTGGCCTTCTGGTTTTCGGTTTGCGCCATGATCACTTACCCGTCTTTCCGACCTTGCGGCGAACGACCTCGCCTGCGTAGCGGATGCCCTTGCCCTTGTACGGGTCGGGCTTGCGCAGGCCGTGGATGACCGCCGAAATCTGGCCGACCTTCTGCTTGTCGATTCCGGACACGGAGAACTTGGTGGGCGATTCCACCGCGAAGGTGATGCCCTCGGGAGCCTCGACGGGCACCGGGTGGCTGTAGCCGAGCGCGAACTCGAGGTTCGAGCCCTTGGCCTGCACGCGGTAACCGACGCCGAAGATTTCCATCTTCTTCTCGTAGCCCTTGGTCACGCCCTCGATCATGTTCGAGATCAGCGTACGGGTCAGGCCGTGCAGCGAGCGGTTGCGGCGCTCGTCGTTCGGGCGGACGACCTCGAGCTGGCCGTCTTCGCCGCGGGCGACGGTGATCGGCTCGGCGACCACGTGCGACAGGGTGCCCTTGGGACCCTTCACCGACACGTTCTGGCCGTCGATGTTCACCTCGACACCGGACGGGATTGCGATGGGCTTCTTACCAATGCGCGACATTGTCCTGACCTCCCTTACCAGACGTAAGCGAGGACTTCGCCGCCCACGCCGCTCTGTGCCGCCTGCTTGTCGGTCAGCAGACCCTGCGACGTGGAGATGATCGCCACGCCGAGGCCGCCCAGGACCTTGGGCAGGTTGGTGGATTTCGCGTACACACGCAGACCGGGCTTGGAGACGCGGCGCACGCCGGCGAGGCTGCGCTCACGGCTCGGGCCGTACTTGAGCACGACGATGAGCGTCTTGCCCACCTGCGCGTCCTCGGTCCGGTAGTCGGCGATGTAACCCTCGCGCTTGAGGATCTCGGCGATGTTCGCCTTGAGCTTCGAGTGCGGAGCCTTCACCTGATCGTGGTACGCCGAGTTGGCGTTGCGCAGACGGGTCAGGAAGTCTGCGATCGGATCAGTCATGGTCATAGTTCGACCTCGACACCTTTCTCGCTGCGGTTCCCATACAGCACCCGCGCACTCGAGAGCGCGCCGATGGTGGGCCTACAACAATTCGGCTGGTCCGGTCGGCAACTGCCGACCGGCGGGGTACGTATCGCCCGGATCGGTACACATGCGGACATGGGGGTGCCCAGGCAACCGCTCTAGTGTAGGCAATGGGCTGACCAGGACAAAATCGGGGTCGGAGACCCGTCACAGCACCGGCCAGGGCGCAATCGGACCGCCCCGCTCGCGATCACCTGCGGCTACCGCTAGAGCAGACCGAGTTTCAGCATCAGAGCCCGCTTCAAGCTGCGCCTATCGCCTCGCGCCAGCTCAAAGCCTCCAAGCCCGCGCCCTCGCCGTGGGCGAAAGTTCAGAGTCCGTCCCCCGGGCTCGCCGCAGCGACCGCCTCCTAGCGAGTCGGGCGGCGGGGCATCGGGCGGCTGAAATCCGAGGTTCGCGTGCCGTTGTCCGGCTGGCGCTTTCGCCTCACGTGGCCGACGCTCAGCGGCAAGCCGGGTTCGGGTGCTGCTGCGTACTGCCCCACGGACCACACATCAACAGCTCGAGCAGACCCAGCGGAAGGTCGAGGGCCGCGGAGCCGGTGCCCGAGGAACCGGAATCGGCGACGGGTGCGGCCTGCGGCGCCACCGGAGCCGGGGCCGCCATCGCGGGCGCGGCACCCGCGCCCAGGATCGCCACGAACGCACTGCCCGGGTAACGAAGCCCCAGACCGCGAGCTCACTACCAGGAGGCGGCGACCGACGGCATCAGTAAGGAGCGCGGTAGCTATCGCTTCGCCGCGTCTCCGAACGCACAAGGGCACGGACTCGCTGGGAGTCCGTGCCCTTGTTGCGTTATGCGTGCGCGCTCACGAGGAGCGCGGGCTCACCAGGAGCTCTTGTGCACGCCCGGCAGCTCGCCGCGGTGCGCCATTTCGCGCAGGCACACGCGGCACAGGCCGAACTTGCGGTAGACGGCGTGCGGGCGGCCGCAACGCTGGCAGCGGGTGTAGGCGCGCACCGCGAACTTCGGCTTGGCGTTGGCCTTGTTGACCAGTGCTTTCTTAGCCATGGCTCAGTTCTCCTTGAACGGGAAGCCGAGGTGCTTCAGCAGGGCACGGCCTTCTTCGTTGTTGGTCGCCGTGGTGACCACGGTGATGTCCATACCGCGCGGGCGGTCGATCTTGTCCACGTCGATCTCGTGGAACATCGACTGCTCGCTCAGACCGAACGTGTAGTTGCCGTTGCCGTCGAACTGCTTCGGCGACAGGCCGCGGAAGTCGCGGATACGGGGCAGCGCGATGGAGACCAGGCGGTCCAGGAACTCCCACATGCGGTCGCCGCGCAGGGTGACCTTCGCGCCGATCGGCATGCCCTCACGCAGCTTGAACTGCGCGATGGACTTGGTCGCCTTGCGGATCTGCGGCTTCTGACCGGTGATCAGGGCCAGGTCCTCGACGGCGCCGTTGATCAGCTTGGCGTCGCGGGCGGCGTCGCCGACGCCCATGTTCACGACGACCTTGACCACGCCCGGGATCTGCATCACGTTGGCGTAGTTGAACTCGCTGTTCAGCGCGTCCTTGATCTCGGCGCGGTAGCGCTGCTTCAGGCGCGGCTGGGTCTTCTCAGAGGTGGTCATGTCAGATGTCCTTCCCGTTCTTACGGGAGATCCGGACCCGCTTGCCGTTCTCGTCGGTCCGGTAGCCGATGCGGGTCGGCTTGCCGTCGGAGTCGACGACCATCACGTTCGACACGTGGATGGGAGCTTCCTGGGTCACGATGCCGCCCGAGGAGGCGCCGCGCTGGGTGGCGGAGTTCGCGACGTGCTTCTTGATCCGGTTCACGCCCTCGACGAGGACCTTGTTGGTCGCCGGGTAGGCCTGGATGACCTTGCCCTTGGCGCCCTTGTCCTTACCCGAGACGACGAGCACGGTGTCGCCCTTGTGCACCTTCATGTCAGAGCACCTCCGGAGCCAGCGAGACGATCTTCATGAACTTCTTGTCGCGCAGCTCGCGGCCGACCGGGCCGAAGATGCGGGTGCCGCGCGGATCGTTGTCCGCCTTGATGAGCACGGCGGCGTTCTCGTCGAACTTGATGTAGGAACCGTCCGGACGACGACGCTCCTTGACGGTGCGCACGACGACGGCCTTCACCACGTCACCACGCTTGACGTTGCCGCCGGGGATGGCGTCCTTCACGGTGGCGACGATGATGTCGCCGATACCGGCATAGCGACGCGACGAACCACCGAGAACGCGGATGCAGAGGATTTCCTTCGCACCCGTGTTGTCGGCGACGCGCAGTCGCGACTCCTGCTGAATCACTTCAGCCTCCTTGACCTGGACGTATACGCACGCCGGATTGCCGACCCGACGGGCATGGTCGTGTCACCACCCGAACGCGCGCCTACCAGCGGATTCGTACGGTCCGAGCAAGAACTCGAGAGCCGACCACTGGGGGTTCGCGGCCAGGATGCGGGCACAGCTCCCGCAGGCAACCGGTCTAGTGTAGGGGAATCCCCAGGTCGTTCCCAAATCGGGGCCGCTCGGCGAGGAATCCGTGCCCGCGACCCGCCGCGCCGGTAGCCTCGGCCGAACGAACGTCGCCATCGATCACAACGTGCGGGCGTGGACCGCATCGGGGAGAGGATTCACGTGACATCAACCGGTCGTCGGGTCCAGCTGGACCGTCGCGCCTTCCTGGTCGCGCTCGGCGTCGCCGCTCCCGCCGCGGCGCTGCTGGCGTCCTGTTCGAACGACGGCAACGCGAACACCGTACAGCTGACCGGTGTCGATATGGGCGGCGCCGACCCGCTGATCCGGCCGCAGGACGACCTGTACCGGCACGTCAACGGCGCGTGGCTGCGCGACTACCAGCTACCGCCGGACAAGTCCGAGGTCGGTGCGATCAGCGAGGCGGTCGACCGCACCACCGAACAGCTGCGCGCCATCATCGAGCGCATCGAGAACCCGGAGCCCGGTTCCGAGGCGCAGCAGATCCGGGATCTGTACGACGCCCGGCTCGACCTGGAGCAGATCGAGCGGCTCGGCATGAGCCCGCTGGCGGACCTCTTCGCGAAGATCGACGGCGCGGCGACCAAGTCCGAGCTGGCCAAGGTGATGGCCGAGCTGCCGATCGGCGGCCTGATCGGTATCAACATCGGCACCGATCGCAAGAATTCCAACGCCTACATCGCCACCATATGGCAGTCCGGCCTGACGCTCGGCGAACAGGAATACCGCAAGCCCGAGTTCGCCGCCAGGATCGCGGGCTACAAGCTCTACCTGGAGAAGATGGCCGAGGGCGCTGGGTTCCCTGATCCGGCGGGGCTGGCCCAGCGAATGCTCGACCTGGAGACCAGGATCGCGGCGGCCCACTGGGACCGCGTGCGCGCGCGCGACACCGACGCCACCTACAACCTGCTGAGCTGGAACGAAATGACCGCTCTAGCACCGCAATTCGACTGGGACCAGTGGATGACGGGCAACACCGACCGGCCTCGATCGCTGTTCGAGAAGATCGTTGTCGGCCAGCCGTCGTTCGTCACCGCGGCCGGGCAGCTGTGGGCCGAGGTGGATATCGCGCAGTGGCGGGAGTACCTGCGCGTGCACGTCACCCACGCCTACGCGCGCTTCCTGCCCAAGGCCATCGCCGACGCGCGGTTCGACTTCGTCGGGAAGGTGCTCGGCGGGCTGGAGGAGCGGCCGGAGTTGTGGAAGTCGGCGGTGGGCGTGGTCGACGACTATCTCGGCGAGCAGCTCGGCAAGCTGTACGTGGACGAGCACTTCCCGCCGGAGGCGAAGCGGCGCGCGCAGGAGATGGTCGACGACCTGATGGCCGCCTACCGGAACGACTTCACCAATTCGGCCTGGATGTCGCAGCCCACCCGGGAGGCCGCGCTGGCCAAGCTCGCCAAGATCACGGTCAAGATCGGCTATCCGGACAAGTGGGTCGACTATTCGGAGCTGAAGATCACCAGGGGCAAGCTGATCGAATCGCTGCGCGCGGTCAACGTCTTCGAGTCGAAGCGTGCCTTCGAGCGCCTCGGCACCCCGGTCGACAAGGCCGAGTGGGCGATGTCGCCGCAGACGGTGAACGCCTACTACTCCCCCACCAACAACGAGATCGCCTTTCCCGCCGCGTATTTGCAGCCGCCGAACTTCGACAAGGATGCGACCACCGCGGTGAACTACGGCGCGGTCGGCGCCACCATCGGCCACGAGATCGGGCACGGCTTCGACGATCAGGGCGCCAAGTACGACGGCGACGGCAACCGCCGCGACTGGTGGACCCCGGAGGATCTGGCCGCGTTCAAGACCAAGACCGATCAGGCCATCGCGCAGTACGACGGTCTGGTGCCCGAGGGTATGGACCCCAAATACAAGGTGGACGGCAAGCTGACGGTCGGCGAGAACCTGGCCGACCTGCGCGGCCTGCAGATCGCACTGGCCGCCTACCGGATCGCCGCGGAACGTGAGGGCGTCGCGCCCGACTACCGCGAGATGTTCTTCTCGCACGCGCGCACCTGGCGGGAGAAGCAGACCGAGGAGGCCGCCATCTCCCGTCTTCAGGACACGCACGCCCCCAACGAATTCCGCTGCAACCAGGTGGTGCGCAACATCGCGGAGTTCTACACCACCTTCGAGGTGAAGGAAGGCGACGAGCTGTTCCTGCCGCCGGACCAGCGGGTCAGCCTCTAGGACGCAACGGCATTCGGCCGGAGGTTTGCCGTCGACGGCTTCAGCGCGGGTCCGATCGTGGCGCGAGTAAGCCGTCGACGAGGGCGCGCAGGCCGTCGGCGTAGGTGTCGGTGGCGCTGAGGGCGGCCCACCGTGGGCCGAGTTCGGCCAAGCGCGGCAGTGTTTCGGGGTCGAGGTCGGCGAAGACCTGGTCGCGGAAGGTGGGCCGCTCGTCGGCCGCGCGCCGAACGGCGTTGCCACGGATGAGGATTTCGCCCGCGGTGTAGTGCCAGATGGCGCGGTAGGCGTGCGCCGCGCGGTCGAGGGACAGGCCCGCGTCGACGGCGGCGTCGATGATGTTCTCGCTGACCCACAGCGCCGACAGACCGAACAGATCGCCGCCGGTGAGCACCTCGACGATCCACGGCCGCGCGGCGAGCACGTCGTGCATCGCGGTGGCGGCGAGCAGGATTCGCTGTTTCGGATCGTCGGGGAGGTCCGGCCAGGTGACCTGGTCGGCGTAGTCGTTCAGCAGCATGCGCAGCAGGTCGTCCTTGTCGCGCACGTGGTGGTAGAGCGCCATCGGCGTGCAGCCGAGTTCGGTGGCGAGCCTGCGCATCGTCAGCTTCTCGACGCCCTCCGCGTCGAGCACCTTGTGCGCGGCGGCGACGATCTCCGCGCGGGAGATGCGCGCGGGTCGGCCGGTGCGGCGATCCGAGGATGTCCGCTCACCAGACCGCGTCCGCGTGCCCGACCGCTCGTTGCCGGTCGACCGCGCACGCTCACCCAAGTCCTCGGCGGCGGCCGTCTGCGCACGCTCACCCGACGGCTCGATGGCGGTTGCTTCCACCCGCTTGCCCGACTGCTCGCCGCCGGTCGCCTGCGCGCGCTCACCGGAGGGCTCGATGGCGGCCGCCTGGGCAGGTTCGCCCAACCGCTCGACTCCGGCCGCCTGCGCACGCGCACCGGACGGCTCGCGTCGTGCTGCGGCGCGCGCTCCGGACGGTTCGCGCTGCGAAGACGAAGGGGGCATGCGTCCATCTTCGCCCACGGCGGCAGAACGCGGGCCCGGGATAAGCCGTGCGCCGAAGGCGTCGGCGCGGTGCGCCGTTCGCTCAGGACGTGACGAAGGTATGGACAGCGATGCGCTGCGCGGTTAGTTTTTATACGTGTATAAAAACTCGAATCAGCGACCGAACGTGGCGTTGACGGCGGTCGCCGTCGCGCAGTTCATGGTCGCGTTGGACATGGCGGTGGTGAATGTGGCGCTGCCCGCGATCCGGGCCGATCTCGGGTTCGCGCCGCTCGATCTGGCGTGGGTGGTGCACGTCTACGCGCTGACCTTCGGCGGTTTCCTGCTACTGGGCGGCAAGGCCGCCGATGTGTTCGGGCGGCGCAGGCTCTTTCTCGGCGGGCTCGTCGTCTTCGGGATCGCCTCGCTGGCAGGTGGTTTCGCGCAGGCTCCGTGGGAATTGGTCGCGGCCCGCGCGATTCAGGGCGTCGCGGCCGCCGCCGTCGCACCCGCCGCACTCGCGACTCTCACCACCACCTTCGCCGAAGGGCCCGCCAGGGTTCGGGCGCTCGGCGTGTGGGGCGCGGTGAACGCGGCGGGCGGCGCGATGGGCGTGCTGGTCGGCGGGCTGCTCACCGAATACCTGAGCTGGCGCTGGGTGATGTTGATCAACGTGCCGATCGTGGTCATCGCCGTGGGCGCGGTGCTGGCGGGCGTCGCGGCCGACGCGGCCAGCGGTGCGGCGAAGCGGCTGGACATGGTCGGTGCGGTGCTGGCCACCGGCGGTGTCGGTCTGCTGGTGCTCGGCGTGATCGGTACCGAACGCCACGGCTGGCTCTCGGCGACCACCGGCGTGACACTGGCGGCCGCGGCGGTGGCGCTAGCCGCGTTCGTCGGCCGGGAAACGCGAGCGGCGGACCCGCTGCTGCGCATCGGGTTGTTCGCCAACCGCTGGGTCAGCGGTGCCAATCTGTTCGTATTCCTGGCCAGCGCAGGGCAATTCGCGGCCTTCTACCTCACGTCGCTGTATCTCCAGCAGGTGCTCGGGATGAGCGCGGGTGCGGCGGGCGCGGCATTCGTGCCGTTCTCGCTCGCGGTCGTCGCGGGCACCGTGGTGGCCACCAAGCTCGGTGCGCGTCGGTCGCCGCGCGGCGCGCTGATCGCGGGCGGCGCGATCGCGGCGGTCGGCATCGGGTGGTTCGCGCTGATCAGTCCGGACGGCGGCTTCCTCGCCGATGTGCTCGGTCCGTCGCTGATCGGCGGGTTCGGGCTCGGGTTGTGCCTGGCGCCAGTGGCCGCGGCCGCGACGATGGGCGTCGCGCGGGCCGAGGCGGGGATGGCGTCCGGCGTGTTCAACAGCGCGCGGCAGCTCGGCGGCAGCATCGGTGTCGCCGCGCTGGCCACCCTCGCCGCCACCCGGACCGGCGAACGGATGGACCCGGTCGGCCTCAACGACGGGTACGCGCTCGGGCTGGCCGTGGCCGCCCTGCTCTTCGTCGCGGCGGCGGTCGTCGCGGCCTTTGCGCTACCCGCGGCCCACCGATCTGCGAATCCACTGGAAACCGCACTCTCGGAAGAGCTTTCCGAGGTGAACCGATGAAAGGAATCTCTGTGACAACGATCGACCTGTTCACCCGCGCCCTCCAATTCCGCCCCGATGGCAGCGTCGGCACGGGCCCTCGCCGCATGGCCGACGACTCCGGCGGCTGGCAGCTGGCGGCCTTCCACGTGGAGACCGACGCCGACGTCCACGCCGACCACTGGGAAATCCACCCGTCCAGCGCGGAGGCCGTCTGCTGCCTCTCCGGCGGATTCCGCCTCTACCTGCGCCCCGAGCGGCCTGGCGATCCCGAAACCATGATCCCGCTCTCCGCGGGCACCGCCTTCGTCGTTCCGCGAAACCGTTGGCACCGCATCGAACTCGACCAACCGTCGGACATCGTGTCCATCGGCCTGCGCGCCGAAACTCGCCAGGAACAGGTCACCCCGTGACCCGAACTCCCTCTTTCGGCCACGCCTTCGCGAGCCGGAGCAGTTCGGGCAGGCCCGTTGCGCGGTAGTCGGTCCCGAGTGCTTGGGCGGTGCCGGTGTGCGTGCCGTCGCGTGCGCGCGGCGGCACGCCGGAAGTCCTCGCCCGAACGGCGTGCGCGATTCGCCTGGCGTAGGCGTCCGTGCCCGGCTCGTCCGACGGCGCGGGCTCGTACGGGCGCAGGTGCATCAGCGCGTCCTGGATCTCGACCGTCATCCGATACAGCCGCGACATCGGCTCGCCGCGATGCGAATCGTCCGGCAGCAACACGATTTCCGGGACGGCCGCGGTGAGATCGCACCACAGCGGACGCAACCGCCTGCACGCGCGGCCGTCGCGATCGAGCCCGCTGCGCACCAGCACGGCGCTGAGCAGTGGGATCGCGATCAACGCCGTCACCACCGCAAGCATCACGAAAGTTGCTACCGCCCACGGCAAGCCGGGTTCGATGGTCCGCATGCCCGCGATGATGCGGAGCGCCCCGACGCCCGAGGCGAAGCAGCAGTACAGCCCGAAGGCGAGCAGAGCGAAGTACGCCCAACGCTCCCGCGCGGTCGGATCGGGTGTGCGCAGTTCCCGTACGCACGCCCTGGCGATCAGCGCTCCGCAACTGATGGCGACGAAACTGCCCGCCGTCCAGATCACCCGGTTCTGGGCGGCAGGGCTGCCCAGCGGCCAGCCGAGCAGATCGACCAGTGCCGGACCCAACAGGATGACCGCTCCCGTCGAGACACCGACCCTGTTGTACTGCCGCTGCCGGTATCGCAGCGTCGCGGAGTCCATACCGTCGAGCAGCCTGGCGAACCCGTACGCGTAGGCCAGCGTCATGGCGCCGATTCCGAGGAACAACCGCTCCCCCAGATCGCGCATGCCGAGCACGCTCGCGATCTCGTACAGCACGATCGCCGCCAGATCCCAGCTCAACGTCGCGTTGATCAGCCGATCGATCAGCAACTCGTTCACCAGGAACCAACGCCCCCCGACGATCGCGGCGAGGAACACGGACACCGCCACCACGACCGCGAGCGGCACAGTACTCACGCCAGCACCCTACGCCGCCAGCAGCATGGAGCGACCCGGCCGGTCTGTCTCCTAGCGAACCAGGTCGGCGAAGCCGATTTCACCGACGACGACGTGCTCCAGCTCGAGGAATCCTTCCCGGTGCAGCCGGTGCAACCGGTACTCCCCGGCGTGCGCGTCGAGACGGAATTCGCGTACCTCTTCGATCTCGTACTTGGTGTCGAGTGAAACCACCAGATCCAGCGCGGGCGATGTTCTCCGGCAGCCGACGGTACTGCTCTTCGGTCATCTCGTGTGGCAGCCGCTCCGGCGGCTCCATGGTCATGGCAGCAGCGTACTGAGCCGAAGCGTCGGCATATCGCTATCCAACCTGGGGCGTAGGCGAGATATGGATAGGTTAGGCTTGGCTGACTTGTTCTGGTGGCTCGGGAGGGCCGGTCGAGGAGTTCCTCGGTGAAGGAGGGTTCAACGATGAGGTCTGTTCGGGCGTCCCGTGGGTGGGCGCGGGCGGCGGTGGCCGTGTTGGCCGGCGCCATGGCCCTCGGCGTCACCGCGTGTGGATCGTCGGGCGACGCGGCGGGTGGTGACGGCGAGTCGATCACCGTCAGCCACGTCAGGGGCGAGACCACCATCACCGGGGTTCCGGAGAAGATCGTCGTGCTCGGCAACCAGTGGCTCGACACCAGTATCGCGCTCGGCGTGACGCCCGCCGCCTACATCGACAACGTCGCCGTGCTCGGCAAGGGCGCGCCGCCGTGGCAGCCGAAGATGGGCGAGTCCGCGAAGCCGCTGAGCACCACCGGCAACCTGGCCGAACAGGTCGCCGCGCTGGAACCGGACCTGATCCTGGCCGACTCCTTCATCGCCGATCAGAAGAACTACGACGAGTTCTCCAAGGTCGCCCCGACCCTGCCCGGCCTGAGCAAGGAAATCATCACGCCCTGGCAGGATCTGGTGACCACGCTCGGCAAGGTGCTGCACAAGCAGGACGAAGCCACCAAGCTCATCGCGGGCGTCGACGACAAGATCGCGGGCATCACCACCGCCAACCCGGGCCTGAAGGGCAAGACCTTCGCGAGCACCTGGCTGGCCAGCATGACCCAGCTGATGGTGCTCAACGACCCGAACGACGGTTCGGCCAAGGTGTTCGCCCAGCTCGGCCTCGGCGTCCCGAAGAACCTCGCCGACCTGCCCGCCAACCAGGGCCGCGTCGCGCTGTCTCCGGAGCGCATCAACGAGCTCACCGCCGACCTGCTGCTCGCGGGCTACTCGGCCGGTATGGACGAGAAGTGGCGCCAGCTGCCCGGTTACGCGGAGCTGCCCGCGGTGAAGAAGGACTCCGTCGTCTTCCTCACCACGCAGGAGATCACCGCGGTGAACCAACCGACCGTGCTGTCCATCCCGTTCATCCTGGACAAGCTGTCGCCCGCGCTGGCCAACGCCGCGAAGTAAGCGAAAACGCGAGAAGTAAGAGGAGTTTTCCGGTGTCCGCCGTCATCTATCCCGACCAGACCCGGTTCGCCCTGCGCGACGGCGTCACCTGCGTGACCGTGCCGACGGGTGCGGTGCTGCTGAACCCGCCCAACAACCAGAAGCTCACCAACCTCGGCGCGGCCCAGGTGCAGGCACTGAAGACGCTGAACCAGGGCCCGTCGACACTCGGTGAGATGGCGGGCACCGGCGGCGGGGCCGACGTCGGCGAGCTTGTCGAGCGGCTGACCGACGGCGGCTGGCTGTCGGTCACCGTGCGCGACGGCGGCCGGGATCTCTACACGATCCGGCCGTTCGCCAACCCGCCCGCTCGGCCGAAGGCGGCGCTGCCCTGGTCGGCGACGCTGTCGAAATTCGCTGTGCTGCACCGCGACTCGCAGGGCTTCGTGCTGGAGCATCCGCTGGCCTGGTGTGATCTGCGCATCCACGACCCGCGCCTGCTCGCCCTGCTGGACGGGCCCGGCGCGGCCGATTCCACGCTGCCCATCGCGATCAAGTCTCAGCTCGCCGACGACCTGCACTGGTGCGGTTTCCTGGTGGCCGATCCGGCGGCCGAGGAGCGCGAGTTCACCACCCGCAGCTGGAGCGCGCCGGACCTGTGGTTCCACCGCCGCAGCACGCTCGGCCCGCGCACCATCACCTGGGAGCACTTCGGCCCGACCAAGTGGGGCAAGCCGTCCTTCCCGCAGCCGCCCGCGCGCAAGCCGAACTACCCGGGCACCCCGGTCCCGCTGGCGAAGCCGGACCTGGACAAGCTGCGCATCGCCGACCCCAGTCTCACCGACGTGCTCGAAGACCGGGTCTCCTGCCGCGATTTCGACGACGCCGCGCCGATGACGATCGACCAGCTCGCCGAGCTGCTCTACCGCACCGCGCGCACCCGTTCGGTCCGGCAGGTCGCCGAGGGCGAGGAGCTCACCTCGCGCCCGTATCCGTCGGGCGGCAGTGTCTACGAGCTGGAGCTGTACCCGATCGTGCGCAACGTCGCGGGCCTGGAACCCGGGATGTACCACTACGATTCGTTCGACCACGTGCTGCGTCCCGTCGCTCCCGTCGACTCGCCCGCCGTGCAGAAGCTGATCCGCTCCACCTCGGCCACCCTGGTCGACGGCGGCGAACCGCAGCTGGTGCTGGCGATGGCCGCGCGCTCCGGGCGGGTCATGTGGACCTACGAGCAGGTCGCCTACGCGAGCATCCTCAAGCACGTCGGCGTGCTCATGCAGACGGTGTACCTCGCGGCCACCGCGATGGGTCTCGGCGCGTGCGCGCAGGGCTTCAGCGACACGGCCGCGTTCGTCTCCGCCGCGGGCGTGAACGAGCTGGAGGAGTGCAACGTCGGCAGCGTCATCGTCGGTTCGCCCGCGAAGGCTCGCTGAGCACGCCCGGCCAGGCCCTGGCCAGCTCGAGCAGGTAGCCGAGTTCGGCGTCCAAATCCTGTCCCGCGTAAGGAATCTCCCGCGCCGCCCCTTCCACGGACGGCGCGGCTCCGGCCGCCTTGGCGTCGACGGCTTGCGAGATCCGGCGCGCGTAGGCCGCGATACCAGGCTCACCAGAGCCGTCCCGCGGCATGTACATCCGCAGGTGCTGTAGCGCATCCCTGGTCTCGACCACCATGCGGTAGAGCCGCGAGTCCGGTTCGGTAATCCGTCCCGCCGCGGGACGCAGCACGACTTCCGGAACAGCGGCCGTGAGATCCCGCCAGAGCGGCTGCAAGGTGCGTAGCTCCCGCCCGGTGCGATCGAGTCCGCTGCGCGCACCGAATGCTCGGGCCAGCGGAATGGCCGAGAGGATGGCGACGAATAGGTAGACCAGGCACGAGGCCACGGTCCACTGCGTCGGATAGGCGACGCCGTCGAGTACCGACGTCGCGGAGGCGAAAAGCGCTGCGGCGCACCAATAGGCGGCGGTAGCCAGCAGCGCCGAGTACGCGATCCGCTCCAGCCGCGAACGGGTGCGCGGCATTTCGCGCAGACACGCCCGCACGGTGCGCACCCCGGCCGCGGCCATCGGCAGTTGGAAGATCGCGACCCAAAGGGCGGTGCGCCACCACGTCGCCGGCGCGGCCAGACCGTCACCGAGCAGCAGCGACACCGCACCGCTCACCGCGAGCACGTCGTAGGCCCACTGCCTGCGACGGACCAGCGCCGGGTCGGCGCCGTCGAACAGCTCGGCCAGCCCGTACACGCTGGCCAACGCCAGCGCACCGCAGACGAGGAAGACCTTGCTCGACCAACCGTCGGCACCGAGATCGGTGTCCACGAGCGCCGAGAGCACGCACACCGCGCTGAAAGTCAACGCCCGGTTGATGAGCCGGTCGGCGCGCGTGTCATTCACCAGCAGCCAGCGGCCGAGGGTGACGGATGCCTGCATCAGGAACACCGGCACCATCAACCACATCGGCGCCGCGCCGCTCACGCCGAACACCTACCCGGCACCGTGAACGCGCCTCTGTCGATCCGATGCCCGCTCATCACGCTGACGGCCGGACGACGTCCGCGCGAAGGGCGGGCCATTCGCAGGCCAGCTCGAGCAGCATCTGGAGTTCCACGGCACGCTGCCCTTCGCCGGGTCCGTCGCCGATGTCGGGCAAGGTTGTCCGCGCCATCGCGGGCGTGTTTCGGGCGAGCGCCCCGTCCAGGACGCGGGACGATTCCGTATCCAGTTTTCTGAGGTGCAGCAGCGCGTCCGAGATCTCGACCATCATGCGGTAACGCCGCGCGAGCGAGTCCGCCTGCGGCAGTGCCTGATCCAGAACCACTCCCGGTACCGCGGTCGTGACGTCGAGCCACATCGGACGCAACCGACGGCAGTCGCGACCGGCCCTGTCCAATCCCAGTCGCTCGAGGACCACGTTGACCAGCGGGACGGCCAGGAGCACGGCATAGAGCAGCAGACTGACGAACGCGGCGACGCCACCCGCCGCGCGCGGTTCGGCGGGCGGTCTGCCCGCCACGATGTCGACCACCGCGACGACGGTCAGCACCCCGGAGGTGCAAGCGAGCAGCAGCAGACTTGTGTAGGTCAGTCTTTCCCGCACGGTGCCGACGAAGCCCCGCAGCTCGCGCACACACGCCCTGGCGATCAACACCACCGACACCGCGATCATGACGTCGGAGCCCACCCAGAGCACCGCGGACCAATCGACTATCCGATCGATGGAGAGCGCGCTGCCGATCGGCGACTCCGCGACGATCGCGACGCCCGATGCCGCTACGGCGACCGCATGGTAGGTCCGCAGTCTGCGCGGTGCGTTCTCGGTGTCGCCGCTGTCGAGCAGCCGAGCCAGCGCGTAGACGTTGGCCATGGCGAGCAATCCGCTGGTGATGAACGCCAGTGGCGCGAGTTCGGCGAATCCCAGCCATACCGCACCGCCGTACGCGAACACCCCGCTGACGCTCCAGGCCAGCGCACGGTTGAGCAACCGGTCGATCATGTTGTCGCGGAGCAGAATCCACCGTGCGCCGATGATCGCGGTCGTGACCACGAGAATCGGAACGAGGATCGAGGTGGAGGTCGAGGTCATCGCCACCGACCGTACCGCCTGGTCGGAGGCGCGCCAACCGGCCACAGCGGGCATCCGGTCGGCCGATCGGAGACCGGCCGACCGGTGCGCGTCAGTTCTGCGCCGCCCAGGAGCTCTGGAGCGCCGCGAGGGCGTTCTGATCGAGGCCCGACACCGACATCGCCTCGTGCCGGTGCTCGTCCTCGCTCTCGGCGGGCGGGTTGGCGGCGGCCTCGTCCACGGCGGCGGCCAGTTCGGCGATGGTGAAGTACTCGAACACCAGCTGCGGAGTCAGCGGCAGACCCGCCTCGCCCGCCCGGGCCGCCCACTGGATGGCGATGACGCTGTCACCACCGAGCCCGAAGAAGCCGTCGTCGCGTCCGACGTCGGTGATCTCCAGCAGTTCCTCCAGGATGGCGATCAGGGTGCGCTCGGTATCGGTCTGCGGCGCTTCGCTTTCGCCGCCGGTGGACCGCGCGGACGCGGGCGTCATGTGCACCACCGAACGGGCCGTGTCCCATTCGGCGGGCAGCACGTCCAGTTCGGTGAGCGCCCGGTCCGGCTGCTCGGCGAAGGCCTCGAACACCTTGGCAAGCACGTCGGCGAAGACCTCGCCGGTCGCGGCCTCGTACAGGTCGGGGTTGACCACGACGCGCGCGATCAGGTCGCCGGTGATGTCCACGGTGTAGTCGAAATGGAAGTCCATGAACGACACGTCGTAGAACTTGGCGATGCCCTTCAGCGTCGTCGCCCCGTCCTCGCTGAACGCGACGGGCGCCTGCCGGTGCCGGAAGTGCATCATCACCTGGAACAGCGGGTTGCGGGCCAGCGAGCGCGCCGGGTTGATGGTCTCCACCAGCCGCTCGAAGGGCACACCCTGCTTGCTGATCGCGTCCAGCGCCGAATCGCGTACCCGGTCCAGCACGACCCGCGGGGTCGGATCGCCCGAGACGTCGTTGCGCAGCACGACGACATTGGCGAACAGGCCGATCAGGTCGTCGGTCGCCTCGCCGATGCGGTTGGCGACCGCGGCGCCGATGGCCAGATCGTCGCCCGCGCCGAGCGCGTTCAACACCACCGCGCTGACGGCCTGGCACAGCATGAACTCGGTGGCCCCGGCCTCCTCGGCCCTGGCCCTGGCCTTCTCCCAGATCGCGGCGGGCACCGTGCGCGCGGTGCCGATGCCATTGCGGCCCAGCACTTGCGGACGCGGGCGGTCGTGTCCGACGGCGATCTCGTCCGGCAGCCCGGCCAACGCCTCGCGCCAGTAGTCCAGCTGTGCCTGACCCGCGGCGCTGACCTCGCGATCCGCACCGCGATCGAACATCTCGCGCTGCCACATGGCGAAATCGGCGAACTGGATGGGCAATTCGGACCACTCAGGGGCGGCTCCGCGCACGCGAGCCCGGTAGGCGGCGGTGAGATCGTCGACGAAGATCTGGCAGGACCTGCGGTCGGCGATGATGTGGTGCATCAGGATCGACAGCACGGTGGTCCGCTCGTCCAGCACGAGCAGCCGCAGGCGCAGCAGCGGCTCGGCCTGCAGGTCGAACACGTAATCGGCGTCGGTCGTGAGTTCCTCGTCGAGCTTCGCCTCGTCACCGTTCAGGTCGAGGACCGGGACCTCGACGTGCGCGATGGGATGCACGAGCTGGTACGGCGTGCCCTCGTGCTCGGGGAACGTGGTGCGCAGCGATTCGTGCCTGGCCACCACGTCATCGATCGCGGCGAACAGCGCGGCGCGATCGATCGGTCCGTCGAACCGAATCGGGTAGGTGACGTTCTCGCCGTCGATCGAGCCCTCCATGCGCCGCTGCAACCAGTACGCGCGCTGCGAGTACGACAGCGGGATGTGCTCGGGCCGCTCCCTGCGCACCAGTTCGGGCCGCGAACCGCGCGCCTCGGCGACGGCCTGATCGGCGTCCGATGCCTCGGTCTCGCCGAGTTCGTCCAGGTCGATACCGAATTCGTCGAGGAACGAGGCGACCAGGTGAGCCGCGAGCCCCGCGACGGTCGGCTTGTCGAACGGCACGCGCATGTCGATCTCGATGCCGAACTCGGCGCGGATCATGGTGATCAGGCGGGCGGCCAGCAGCGAATGGCCGCCGAGTTCGAAGAACGAGTCGTCGGCGCCGATGCGGTCCTGGTCGAACAGGGTGGCGTACAACGCGGCGACGCGAATCTCGGTGGGCGTCTTCGGTTCCCGGTAGCTACGCGCCCCCGCGAGCTCGGGGGTCGGCAGGGCGCGCTTGTCCAGCTTGCCGTGCGCGGTCAGCGGCACCTCGTCGATGACGGTGAGCGCCGCGGGCACCATGTACTCCGGCAGGCGCGCGCCGACGAACGCCCGCACGACGTCCAGGTCGAGTTCGACGCCCGGCTGGGGCACCACGTATCCGGCCAGGATCGGGCCGAGCGACTCGTGCTCGGTGACGATCACGACGCAGTGCGCGACACCGGGGTGATCGGTGACGGTGGCTTCGACCTCGCCGAGCTCGATGCGATGCCCGCGCACCTTGACCTGCTCGTCCGCGCGGCCGACGAACTCGATCTCGCCGTGCGCGTTGCGTCGCGCGAGATCACCGGTGCGGTAGAGCCTTTCGCCGGGCAGGAACGGGTCGGCGACGAAACGCTCGGCGCTCAGGCCGGGCCGATGCAGGTAGCCGCGGGCCAGCTGGCGGCCGCCGAGGTAGATCTCGCCGACGACGCCGTCGGGCACCAGTTGCAGCGCCTCGTCCAGCAGGTAGAGGTAGACGTTCTGGTTCGGTACGCCGATCGGCACGATGCCGGTGCCCTGCGGTCCGTCGACCGGCATGTGGGTCGAGCAGACCACGGCCTCGGTGGGGCCGTAGTGGTTGCGCAGTTCCGCGTCGAACTGGGTGGCGAACCGGTCGGCGACCTCGCCCGGCAGCGCCTCGCCGCCGACGGGCACGTGGCGCAGCGTGCGCCAGTCGTTGACCTCCGGCAGCACCAGGAAGGTGGCCAGCATCGAGGGCACCATGTGCAGCACCGAGATGCCATGGCGGGTAACCAGATCCGCGACGTACGGAATGTCGCGGTAGGCGTTCGGCTTGGGCACCACGACCCGCGCGCCCGCCGCGAGCGTGACGAAGATGTCCATCAGCGAGGCGTCGAAGCTCACCGAGGTGGACTGCAACACCCGGTCCTGCGGCGTCAGGTCCCATTCGGCGTTGAAGCAGGCCAGGTGCTCGGCGATGGCGTCGTGCGGCACCGGAACGCCCTTGGGCTTGCCGGTGGAGCCCGAGGTGTAGATGACGTAGGCGGTGTTCGACGGGCGCAGCGGCGATCGGCGATCGCTGTCGGACGGGTCGGCCTCGGAACGGTCGGCGGCCTTGCCTTCGGCGTCGGCGAGTGCGTCGGCGTCGAGCACGAGCTCGGGCTCGGCGTCCGAGAGCAGGTACTCGATGCGGTCGGCCGGGTAGGCAGGGTCGATCGGCAGGTAGGCCGCACCCGCCTTGAGCACCGCGATGGACGCGACGATGAACTCGACGGAGGTCGCCATGCGCAGCGCGACGATGTCCTCCGCGCCGACACCGAAGCCGATCATCCAGTGCGCCAACCGGTTCGCGCGCCGGTTCAGCGCGTCGAAGGTCAGCTCGACGTCGTCGGAGACCACCGCGACATGGTGTGGCGCCGCGGCGACGCGCTCTTCGAGCACGGCGACCAGGGTGGTCACGGGCGTCTCGACGAGCGGGCCGTGCGAGGCGGCCAGCAGCTCGGCGCGGTCGGCGTCGCCGAGAATGTCGATGTCGCGCAGGCGAAGCCGGGGATCCCGCAGCGCGCTGTCGAGCAATTGCACGTAGTGGTCGAGGAATTGGGCGACCAGGTGCTCGTCCAGCACGTCGACCAGATAGGTCGCCTCGACCCGCGCGCCCGCGCTGTCGAGCACCACCATCAGGCCCAGTTCCTCCTGGGCCACCCCGCTGCCCAGCGGCAGTTCGGCGGATTCGACACCAGCCAGGTCGAAGCCGTTGGCCTCGCCGCGCACGCTGAAGCTGAGCTGCACCAGCTGCGCCATGGCGTCGCGACCCGCGACGCGCTCCGGGCCGACCTCGCGGACCACGCGGTCGATGCCCACGCCCTGGTGGCCGAACGCGCCGACGCACGCGGCGCGGGTCTGCTCCAGCAGCGTGGCGAAATCGGCGGAGCTGTCCAGGTCCGCGCGGACCAGCACGGCGTTGCCGAAGTAGCCGATGAGGCTTTCCGCGCCCGCGCGCCGGTTGACGACGGGCACCGAGACGAGGAAATCGGTCGCGGCGGTGTACCGGTTGACCAGCGCCTCGAACGCGGCGAGCAGCACCGTGAACGGCGTGGCCGAGTGCTCGCGCGCGAGCTCGACGACTCGCGCCATCAGTTCCGGCGCGAGGGGCCTCGTGCGCTTGTCGGCGTTCTTGGACGGGGTGGCCACCGCCGCTTTGCTCGGCAGTTCGAGGCGCTCGGGCAACGGCGTCAACGTCTCGCGCCACCAGGCCAGATCGGCATCCGAGCCACCGTCCGCGCCGACCTCGACATCGATGTACTGGGCGCGCGGTTCGGGCAGGTCCGCGCCGCGGTAGGCGGCGTTGACCTCGGCGAAGAACACCGGCCACGAGTCGTCGTCCCAGCCGACGTGGTGCACGACGAGGATCAGCACGTGCTCGTCGGCCGCGGTGCGCGCCAGGGTCGCGCGCAGCGGCAGGTCGGTGGTCAGGTCGAAGGGGCGCGCGAACTCGCGGCGCGCCAGCACCTCGACCCGCAGGTTCCGGCTCGCCTCCGGCAGCGCGCTCAGATCGTGTTCCTGCCAGGGCAATTCGACGTCATCGCGGGACACCTGGAACGGCTCACCGTCCGCGTCGACGCCGTAGGTGGTGCGCAGCACCTCGTGGCGGGCCAGGACGGTGGCGCAGGCCGCGCGCAACCGCTCGGCGTCCAGCGCTCCGGTCAGCCGGTAGGCGACGCAGACGTTCAGCGTGGTGTCGGCCGGTTCGAGGCGCTGCACGAACCACATGCGGCGCTGGGCGTCCGACAGCGGACTCGGCTCGCCGCTGACGCGGGTACGCACCGGGGCGGGCGCGTCGGCCTTGACGGCGTTTTCGCGCAATCGGCGCTGCAGCAACTGCTTACGACGCTCGAGAATGTCCTCTGACATGGTGGTCCTTCGATTCGGCTGACGGTCTTGGGGTTCCGGGTTCACGCGGGCGTCGCGGGCGGTCCACCGACGGCGACGGGCGCGATCGCGCGCGCCAGCGCCGCGATGGCGGCGTGCCAGATCTCGGCGAGCCGCGCCACTTCGGCGGCGGTGAACAGGACGTCGCTCCACCGCAGGAGGGTGACCAGCTGCGGTCCGGCGTCGGTGGGCTGCACGCCCGCGATGACGTCCATGGCGTACCGGAGGGGGAAATCGGGTTCGGGCGCGGTCGGCAACTGGGTGAACAGCTCGACCTCGTGGACCGGCGACCATGGCTTACGGGTGACGGCCAGGTCCATCCGGCCCAGGTAGTCGAACAGCACCTGCGGCTCGGGAGCCGCGGCGAGTTCGGCGTCGGCCTGGAGATAGCGCAGCACGCCGTAGTCGACGCCGTTGTTCGGCACCGCGGCCAGCGACGCGGCGACCGAGGCGAGCAGTGCCCGCGCCGCGGCCGGGTCCTGTTCCGCGGCGGCCACATCCACCGCGTCCGCGCCCGCGCCGAAGCGCGCGGGGAAGACACTGGTGAACCAGCCGACCGTCTGGGCGATGTCGACGTCGGCCCCGAGCACCTGATCCTCGCGACCATGGCCCTCCATCGCGAGATACGCTCCGCCGCTGGCGTCCTGGCCGCGTTCCCGGCGCCAGGTGGCCAGCGTCGCGGTCAGCGCGGCGAGCAGGAACTCGCGCGCGCCGAGCTCGCCGGTGAGTCCGTCGAGCACCGCCGCGGTCGTCTCCGGCGCGGTGAACAGCGGCTGCACCCGGTAGGAGGACCAGGTGTCGGTGCTCGGATCCGGCCGCCGGGCGGCCAGCACCGGGTCCGGCGCGGTCGTCTGCGCGATCCAGTAGTCGCGCTGCGCGGCGACCTCCGCGCTGCCCGCGCGGGCACGAGTCAGCTCGGCCCAGGTGCGGTAGGACGTGTACTCGACCGGCGGAGCGAGTTCCGACGCACCCGCCGACAGCTCCTCCCACGCCGCGGCCAGGTCCGCGCAGATGATGTGCCAGGAGACCGGGTCCACCGCGAGGTGGTGGATGTTGAGCAGCAGCAGGCCGGGGCCGTCGGCGCGGGTGAACCAGACCGCGCGCACCAGATCGCCGGTGAGCGGGTCGATCTCGTCGGCCACGGCCAGCGCGTGCGCACCGAGTTCCGTCGGGAAGTTCGGTCCCGCTTCGATTCTGGTCAGGATGTCCGCGGCGCGCACCACACCCGGCTCGCGGGTGACGACGTCGTATCCGGCCGCCGTCTCGACGAAACGGGCGCGCAGCATGTCGTGACCGTCGAGCAGAGCTTGCAGCACCGCTTCCAGGCGCGGGCCGTCCACCTCGGCGGGCAGTTCCAGCAGAGTGTTCAGCGCGAGCCTGCGGTAGTTGCCGTGCTCGTGCATCCAGGACAGGATCGGCACCTGGCCGACCGCGCCGTATTCGGCGACGGCGCCGCTCTTTTCGGTACCCGCGCCCGCGTCGATGGCCGCCGCGAGTTCCCGGATCGACCCCGCGGTCAGCACCGCGCGGGGGCTCGTCGCGATTCCCTTGCGGCGCAAGGCGTTCACCAGCGAGATGGCGACGATGCTGTCCAGTCCCAATTCGACCAGGTGCTCGTCGATACCGGGTTCGGCGCCGCCGGTGAGTTCGGCGACGGTCGCGCACAGCGTGCGTTCGGTGTCGGAGGTCGGCGCGGTGCTCGCCGCCGCGCTGTCCAGCGCCGTGGTCGCCAGCGCCTCGAGCTGCCGCGCGTCGAGCTTGCCGTTGCCGGTGACCGGCAGTCCGCCGACCGCGAGGATGCGGTGCGGAACCATGTAGCCGGGCAGCCGTTCGGCGAGTTCGGCGCGCAGCCGGGCGGATTCGAGTTCCGTGCCCACCGCGAAGCCGACGAGCACCGGCCCGCTCGGGCGGCGCAGCACCAGTACCGCGGCCTCACGGACGCCGGGCAACGCGTGCAGCGCGGCCTCGATGTCGCCGATCTCGATGCGGTAGCCGCGGATCTTCACCTGGTCGTCGGCGCGGCCGAGGTAGGCGAAATCGCCGGAGGGCAAGCGGCGCACCAGGTCTCCGGTGCGGTACATGCGCTGGCCCGGCCGGAACGGGTCCGCGACGAAACGCTCGGCAGTGATGGCCGGCTTGCCCGCGTAGCCGCGCGCCAGCTGCGCGCCGGAGAGGTAGAGCTCGCCGATGACCCCGTGCGGCGTCGGACGCAACCGCGAATCGAAGACGTAGCCCGTCATTCCGGTGGTGGGCGAGCCGATGGTCGGCGTCGCCTTCGGGTCGGCGACGGAGGCGACCACCGCTTCGACCGTGGTCTCGGTGGGGCCGTAGCAGTTGTGCACGGCGGTGTTCGGCAAGGCGCACAGCTGTTTCCACAGCGGCACGCCGATGGCCTCGCCGCCGAGGGCGAGCACCGCGAGGTCGGAGCCGCCGTCGTGCACCAGGCCCGCGGCGGCCAGCTGGGCGAACATCGACGGCGTGGTGTCGATCATGTCGATGCCGTGCCTGCCGATACCGTCCACCAGGCGCTGCGCGTCGCGCATCTCCTCCGCGTCGAACAGGTGGATCGACTGACCGTCCAGCAAGCCGATCATCGGCTGCCAGGACGCGTCGAAGCTCAGCGACCAGGCGTGCGCGATCCGCAGCGGCCTGCCGAGCCGAGCCGTCGCGGGCCGGTACACCCGGTCGCGGTGGTCGGCGAAGTAGGAGGCCAACGCGGCGTGGGTGCCCATGACGCCCTTGGGTTCTCCGGTCGAGCCGGAGGTGAAGATGAGATACGCGCACTGTTCCGGGTGCCCGGACACCGGGGCCGTGAGCGCCGCGGAGTCGGTCACGACCGCGCCGAACGACTCGACGGGCGGCAGTGACTCGATCTCGTCGAGCGCGGGCACACCCGCGCCGTCCACCACGATCAGTCGTGGGTTCGACTGACGCACTATCGATTCGATCCGCGCGGCGGGCAGCGTGATGTCGACCGGCACGTAGGCCGCGCCAGCGGCGAGCACACCGAGGATGGCCACGATGGATTCGGTCGAACGCGGCATGACCAGGGCGACAACGTCTTCCGAGCCGATGCCGCGCGCGGCCAGACCACCGGCCAGGCGCAGTGCGGCTTCGGAGAGCTCCCGATAGGTGTAGCGCTCGTCTTCGGTGCTCAGCGCCAAGGCGTCCGGCGTCGCGGCCACCTGGCGGGCGAACAGCTCCGGCACCGTCACGCCCAGGACGTCGGCGGCGGGCGACACGGGCGGTCGCGGCCGCTCTCCCGGCAGCAGCACGTCGAGCGAATCCTGGCCCGCGTCACCGATATCGGGCAGCTGGCGCAGTACCTCCACCAGGCGAGCGCCCAGGTCGGCGGGCGAGATCTCGCCGAGCACCGCCTCGACGGCCTCCACCACCACGGCCAGCTCGCCGTTGAGCAGGTAGGAGACGACCGCGAGCGGGTAGTGGGTCAGGCTCTCCGACGCGGTCGGCCGGAAGGTGGTGCCGTCCGCGGTGGTGATCGCCTGGAGCACGTCGGCGACCGGCGCGTTCTCATAGACGAAGAGCGTGTCGAACAGGGCGCCGCGCCCGGTGGCCCGCTGAATGGCGGACAGGCTCAGATATCCGTTGTCGCGCATGGTCGCCGACGCGCGCTGCAACTGGGCGCAGCCTTGCGCCACCCCGCCCGCCGCTTCCAGTTCGTCGAGCCGGATGCGCACCGGAATGGTGTTGATGAACAGGCCGATCATGGTCTCGACACCGGCCAGCTCGTCCGGCCTGCCGGAGACGGTGGTGCCGAAGACGACGTCGGTGCGGTCGGTCAGCCTGCCGAGCACGATCGCCCACGCGAACTGGACGACCGTGTTCATGGTCAGCCCGTTCGCGCGGGCCCAGCGCTGCACCCGGTCGGTGTCGGCGCCGTCGAGGACCACCTTGTGGATGGTCGGCACGATCGTGTTCACCGCCGCGTCGGCGCGGTCGGCGAGAATCAGCGGGTCCACCTCGGCCAGGTAGTCGGCCCAGCCGCGCAGGGTGGCCTCGCTGTCGCGGGCGCCCAGCCAGCCGATGTAATCGCGGTAGGGGCGCGGCGCGGGCAGTGCGGCCGCCGAGCCGCCCGCCTCGTAGACCGCGAAGAGTTCGCGGAAGAACACACCGAGCGACCAGCCGTCCATCAGGATGTGGTGGGCGGTCACGATCATTCGGTGCGACCCGTCGGGCAGGGCGACGATCGCGACGCGCAGCGCCGGACCGCGGGACAGGTCGAAGCCGTGACGCGCCTCGGAGGCCACGATCGCTTCGAGTTCGCGTTCGTCGGCGGTCCTTTCGAACCACGGCAGCTCGACCGAGGTGGGCACGATCTGCACCGGCTTGGGCACGTCGCGGTCCCAGAACGCGGCGCGCAGGTTGGCGTGCCTGCGCAGGATCGCCTCGACGCTGCGGCGCAGCAGCGCCACGTCGACCGGGCCCGCGACCTCGATCACGAACTGCATGTTGTACAGGTCGTCGTCACCGGCCAGCTTGGCGAGCGAGAACAGGCCCTCCTGCAACGGGCTGAGGGCGAGCACGTCCTCGATCTGCGGCGGCGCCGCCTTGCGCTCGGTCGCCTGCGTGGTCTCCGACATTCCAGCGGACTCCTCAGCCTTTGTTCTCGGACATCAGCGACACGACGTCATCCAGGGACGCGCCGCCGAGAATGGCGGCGACCGGAAGGTCGCGGTTCAGTTCGGCCTTGAGCCGTTTGCGCAGATCGAGCGCCTGCAACGAGTCCATGCCCAGCGAGACGAGCGGGACCGAGCCGTCGATGGCCTCGCCGCCGTCGGAGAGCATGACGCGGTCCAGCTCCTTGCGGATGCGTTCGGCGAAACCCGCTTCCGGAACAGACGGCGCGGAAATCACTGGGGCCGATACCGTCTCGGCGCGCATCGGCTCGGCGGCCGGTGCGGTCGTCGGCTCGGGAGCCGGAGCCAGTTTCGCGAGCGCGTCGAGCGCGGGTGCGAAAACCGGTTCGAGCCCGACGGTTTCGGTGACGCCGCGCAGCTTCGACCAGTCCGCCGCGAGGACCAGGCTGTTGGCGGAGGTGTCGGCCAGCCCGGCCGCGACCGCGTCGGCCGCCGCCATCGGCAGCAGACCCGAGCCCTCGATCCTGGCCTCGACCGCCGCGTCGGCCTCGGCGGGCAGCACCCACAGCCCCCACTGCACCGACGTGCACGCGCGGCCTTCGGCGCGCAGCCGCCAGGCCATGGCGTCGAGCATGCGGTTGCTGCCCGCGTAGAGCGCCTGGCCCCAGCCGCCGAGGGTGGCGGCGAAGGACGAGCACAGCAGCACGGTGGCCGTGGGCGTCGTCGGCAGGGTGCGCAGCACCTCGCCGAAGCCGACCACCTTGGCCGCGCCCGCCTGGGCGACGGCCGCGGCGTCGGCGTCGGACGCGGCGGAGTACACGTAGTCCACGACCGCGTGCGCCAGCAGGCTCACCGGGCGGTCCGCGTACCGGGCGGCCAGCTCGACGACCGCCGCGGGATCGCTGATATCGCAAGCGAACACGTCGATCTCGGTGTCGGCCAGCGCGCGGACGGGGCGCAGCCGTTCGGTCAGCGCGGCCGTCTCGCCGCCGCGGTTCACCAGGGTGATCCGGCGCGCGCCGTCGCGGACGAACTGCGCGCAGAACTCCAAGCCGACGTGCCCGGTGCCGCCGAGGATCAGCACCTCGTTCAAGTCGGGTGCGGCGGCCGTAGCCTGCTCGGCCACGGCGAGTCGCTTGGCGTGCAGCTTGCCGTCGCGCATCGCGAGGTCGGGCTCACCCGCCAGTTGCACGGCTTCCAGAATCTTGTCGGCGGGCAGCTTCTGCTCCAGCGCCGGGTAGTCCGCGGGCAGGTCGATACGGCGGAAGGTGACGCCGATTCGCTCCAGCGCGACGCAGCGGAAGGCCGCACCGGCCGCCGCGGCGGCGAGCGCGGGAATCTCGTTCTCGCCCACCGCTTCCGCGCCCGCCGTCACCAGCCAGCACTCGGTGACGCGCGGGCCGAGCGCCGCGAGCCAGCCCTGATCGGTGGCGAAGTCGGCGAACTCGGCGACCGCGGCCGCCTCGTCCTGCGCGCTGCTCGGGGGCAGCAGCACTACGACCGTGTCGGCCTGCTCGACGGGCGAACCGTCGAACATCGTCACCGTCGCACCGTGCCGTTCGGCGCGCTCGCGCAGCGCGGCGGCCAGCTCGGCGCAGCGACCGTCGCGGTCGACGAGGGCGACTGTGCGCGGCGGCGTCAGCGTGCGCCGGGAGAGCCGAGTCCAGTTCTCCACCAAGCGAACCGGCGCGACCTCGGCCGGACCCGTCGTCTCAACGGACCGGTACGGCGCCCACAGCCGCTTCGGCGACATCTGGGTGTGCGGGAAGTTCGACAGCGGGAGCCGGACGGCGGAGCCCGCCACGCGCAGGCTCTGCCAGTCGTAGTTCAGGTCGTGCACGGCGAGGGTCGCGAGGTTGCGCGTGAAATCCTCCAGCCCCACCGCGGTGCGCCGCGAGGTGCCGAGCACCTGGAAGTCGCGCGGTCCGGTTGCCGGGTCGTCCGGCACGGTGGCCAGGTTCTCCTGTAGCGCCAGTTGCAGCGTGGGGTGTTCGGCCACCTCGATGAAGGTGTCGACCTCGGCGGTGGCGGCCACGACGGCGCGGTCGAAGCGGACCCGGTTGCGCAGGTTCCAGTACCAGTACTGCCGGTGCGTGATGTCCGGTGTGATCGGCCCGCCGAGAGTGCCGCCGTAGCAGGTGATCTCGGTGGGCGAGAAGGTCGGCGCGCTCATCTCGTCGCCGAGCACCCCCTCCATCTCCTTGCGGATTTTGATCAGGAACGTGGTGTGCGCCGGGTAGGCGACCTTGATCTCCTTGGCGAACTTCCCCTCGGCGTTGGCCATCGCCACCATGTCGGCGACGGTGTCCTGGTCGCCGGAGATCGCGAGAATGTGCGGCGCGTTCACGACGGCGAGCTCGGCCCAGCCGGAATGCCTGGCCAGCATCGCCTCGCACGCCTCACGGTCCATGCCGAGCACGGCCATCGAGTACTGCTCGGGGTAGACGATCTCGTCCACGAACCGCGCACGGTGGGTCACGGCCAGCACCGCGTCGCGCCGGGTCATGACGCCCGACACCCAGCCCGCGGCCAGTTCGCCCTGGCTGTGACCGACGGTCGCGACCGGGCGCACCCCGTACGCCTGCCACATGGCGGCCAAGCCGGACATGTGGAACATCAAGGCGGGCTGCACTTCCCAGACGGTGTCCTGGTATTCGCCCTCGTTACCGAGCAAGTAGTGGAACGGCGCGATGTGGCCGTAGCGCTGCTCGTGGATCTCGACGCAGGCGTCGACCTCGGCGCGGTACTCCGGTGAGTTCTCGTAGTAGGAGCGGCCCATGCCCGGCCGCTGACTGCCCTGACCGGGGAAGACGAAGCCGACGCGGCGCGGCGAAGCGAGTCCGACGCTGCTCACCACCGCGGGGTGCGGGGCGTCCGCGACGACGGCACGCAGCGCGTCGAGCAGGTCGTCGCGGGTGCGCGCCATCGCGAGCGCGCGGCGGCGGCGCGCGATCCTGGTGCGGAAGAGCATGTCCGCCACGGCATCCGGCGTCACGCGCTCGTGGCGCTCCAGGTAGGAGAGCACGGCGGCGGCTTCGGCGCGCAGCCCGTCGGCGGTGTCGGAGGACAGCAGCACCGGAACGGCGCCGTCCGGGAGACGGTAATCAGGCATCGATATCCTCCAGAACCGGCATGGCCAGGATGGCGTGCGCGTTCGTGCCCGCGACGCCGAACGACGAGACCGCGGCGTAGCGGACACCCTCGTGCGCTTCCCACGGCTCGAACTCCGTGGCCAGACGCAGCCCGGTCGCGTTCCAGTCCACCGCGGCGGCGGGGTCGTCCGCGTGCAGTGTCGGCGCGATGTGGCCGTTGGCGCCGCACAGCAGCACCTTGATCAGCCCGAGCATGCCCGCGGCGGCCTGCGCGTGGCCGACATTGGTCTTCACCGAGCCCAGCCGGGGACCGCGCTCCGGGTCGGCGCCGTAGGTCTTGCACAGCGCGGTGAGCTCCAGCGGGTCGCCCACCGGAGTTCCGGTGCCGTGCCCCTCGACCAGGCCGACCAGGCTCGGGTCGATGCCCGCCGCGTCGATCGTCTTGCGCACCAGCGCTTCCTGCGCCTGCGCGCTGGGCACCGCGATCGGCGCGCCCTTGCCGTTGTGGTTGACCCTGGTGGCCAGAACCCTTGCGTACACGCGGTGGCCGAGTTCGCGGGCCCGCGACTCGCGTTCCAGCACGACGACTCCCGCGCCCTCGCCCCACAGGGTTCCGGTCGCGCTCGCGGAGTAGGCGCGCAGGTGACCGTCCACGGCCAGCGCGTTGTTCTTGGCGAACTCGTAGAACGCGGCGGGCGAACCCATCACGCTCACGCCGCCCGCGAGCGCCCAGTCGCACTCGCCGTTGCGGATCGCGGCGGCGGCCTGGTGCACAGCGGTCAGCGACGACGCGCACGCGGTGTCCACGGTGATCGACGGACCGACCAGACCGAGACCGTGCGAGATGCGCCCGGCCACCGCGCCCAGCGCGGTGCCGACGGCGCGATAGCCGTTGTACTCGTTGACTTCGCCGGCGCGCGGGCCGTATTCGATGAACGAGGCGCCCATGAAACAGCCCACCTCGTCACCGGCGAGTGCGCCGGGGTTGATCCCCGCGTGCTCGAGCGCGCGCCAGGCCACCCGCAGCGCGACCCGCTGCTGCGGATCCATGGCGACCGCCTCGCGCGGCGTGATCCCGAAGAATTGCGGATCGAATTCCGTTGCCCCGGTGAGGAATCCACCGGCGTCGGGCACCGAACCCCACCCTTCGTCGCGGTGCAGGGAGAAGACTTCCCGCAGCGGCCATTCCCGGTCACGGGGAAAAGGACCGATCAATTCTCGCGATTCGGCGAGTGCCGACCAGAAATCGTCCAGATTGTCGACGCCCCCCGGCGCCTCCACCGCCATACCGGCGATGACAATGTGATCTTCTTCCCCCGAAACAGCGCGTGCCATGCCAAACCTAACGTGCGAATTCGCGAACTATCTCGCGGAAAGAACTTCGGACGTCAGCAATTCAGCGATGCCGTCCACGTGGTCGTTCAGGTAGAAATGTCCGCCGTCGAAAAGGGTGACGGTGATGTCCTGCTCGCTGTGCGTTGCCCACTCCTGCAGGTGGCGCGCGGTGACGTGCTCGTCGTCGGAGCCGCCCATGACGTGCAGCCTGGCGCGCAACTTGACCTCGGGCCCGCACACGTAGCGGTCGAACGCGGCATAGTCGGCCTTGAGGGCGGGCAGCGTCATGCGCATGATCTCGCGGCTGCCGAGCACGTCCGCGCCGGTGCCGTTGAGCCCGGCGAGATGATCGAGCAGCGCCTCGTCCTCGGTGGGATGCTGCGGCATGTCGACGACGCGGTACGGCGCGACCGCGCCCGATGCGCCGAACAGGTTCACCTCGACACCCGCGGCCTCGGCCTGGCGGACGAATTCGAAACCGACCATCGAGCCCATGCTGTGTCCGAAGACCGTGACCGGTTCGCCGCGGTGGTATTCCGACTCCAGGAACGCGCTCAGCGCGCCCGCCGCCACCTCGGGCAGGGTCGTCGGCATCGGCTCGGCGGCCCGGTCCTGACGGCCCGGGTACTGGAAGACGATGACGTCGAAACTCTCGCTGAGCGCCTTGGAAAAGGTGCGGTAGGCGGAGGCGCCGCTGCCCGCGTGCGGGAACATCAGCAACGTCGGGCTCGAGTCCGAGCTCGGCTTGTGGAATTTGCGAATCCAACCAAGGGTTTTCGGCATTACGGCTCCTGCATCACGGTATCGCTGCGCTAGCCGCTCGACTCCGTCCGCCAACTGGCGACGGGCCGGGCTACGCTAACCCAGCGACGTTAGCATAGGGTAACCTTACCGATGTAAGCCTAGGGTAACCTTACGACGCACTGAGCCGAAAAGCCGAGCGAACGGGAGCCCTAGCACGATGAACCAGACCGGGACGCCGTACGTCCTCAAGCGCGAATTGACCGATGTCGCAGAGGAGGTCCGCAGCGCACCGGCCCCGGTTGTTCCCGGCTTCGACGAGCCCTTCGAGCTACGGCTCGCCGATCCCGAGGGCGACGATCCGCAGATGCTCGCCGAGTGGATGGCGCTGCCGCACCTGCTGGAGACCTGGGAACAGGACTGGCCCGCGGGCCGCCGCAAGCTCGACTTCCTCGCCCAACTGGCCGGAACCTATTCGCGGCCCTGCATTCTCAGCTACGACTTCGCCGCGATCGATCGCCCCGACCTCGGCCGTCGTGACATCGCGTACGTGGAGATCTACCGCGCGGCCAAGGACGAGAACGGCCGCCTGTACGACGCGGACCCGCTGGACATGGGATTCCACGTCGCCACCGCGGATCTGAATCTGATCGGACGCGGCATCATGTCGGGCTGGATGGACCAGCTGGCCGCCGCGCTGTTCGCCGCCGAGCCGGAGTGCAGGCGCTTGATCTGCGATCCCGACTACCGCAACGCCCCGATGCGCAAGGCGCTGTCGAAGAACGGCTGGGTCGAACTCGGCGAGTTCGACGTGCGGCCGGACCGCCGGATCGCGCTGCACATCCTGCCGCGCACGGCGGCGGACATGCCCGCGATCCGGCTCTGAATCTCAGCCGAAGGCCCGGTCCCGGTTTCTCGTCGCCGCGGACCGGGCCTTCGCCGATTCGGTGCGCAGCACGCGGTCCGAGAGTTCGCCGAGGCAGCTGAGATTCGGGAAACCCGGTCCCTGCGCCAGCGCGGCCAGGTTCGGCAGGTACAGCTTCGCGTCCAAGCCCGAGACCGCGAGGTCGTAGCCGATCGACGCCTCGATCCTGGCTTGGGTCAGCTGTCCCCCGACCGCTAGTTCCAGCAGATCGGCGGCGTTGGCGTCGAACATCTCCAGGAACCACAGCGGCTGTCCGCCGGTCGCGTCGATCACCAGGTCGAAGTTGTGAATCTGATCGGGGCGCATCTCGTTGCGCAGCGTCAGCGCGACGCCGTCGCCGAGGTCGGCGACCCGCACGACCCGGCCCTGCATGTGGTGCACCCGGTTGTCGGCGAGCAGGCTCTCCTGCACGCGCACCGAGAACACACCGCGGTCGGTGCGCCTGATGACGTCCCTGCGCTCGTCGGTGCTCAGCGATCCCCACTTGATCGGATCGCTGAACAGCGAGTTCTCGAAATAGCTTTCGCCGCGGGTGTAGATGGTGGCCATCGGGGAGATCACCGAGATGGACAGCATGCCGTGGCGGACCAGTTCGTCCAGCGCCGAACCGGCCGTCTCGCCGCCGCCGATGACGGCAGCGCGCGAGGAGACGGGCAGCTTGCGCTTGCCCGCGAGGTCCCAGAATTCCGCGACGCTGAGCACCTTGGGGTGCTTGGCGAGCGCCTTCTCGCTGCGGCCGGGACCGGTGATCATCAGTGCGTCGGCGTCGATTTCGGTCGGAATGCCGTCGGCGTCGACCGCGGTGATCAGCCAGCCGTCGGCCGCTGCGGCGATGGTGCGCACGGTGCCGAGGACGAGCTCGAAATCGGTTCGCGCGGCGACCCACTGGAGGTACTTGGCCCAGACGTGATGCTGCGGACTCGGACGCCCACGGTCGATCCACTCGGCGTAGGTGCCCTGGTCCACCAGGAAGGAGGTCCAGCTGAACGCCGTCATGGCCTCGTTGATCGCGCGGTTGTGGCCACGCGCCCAGGTGGAGTGGTACGGGAAGCCCACGTCCTTCTCCGGGCTGGTGCCGAGCCGGTGCTGGCCGTCGGTCCAGCCGCCGCTGGGCAGCCAATTGCCGCCCACCGTCTGCGCTTCCACCACGACGACCCGCGGCGCGGGCAGCCCCAGTTCGCGCAGTACGTGCGCCTTGGCGGCGACGGCCATCGCCTTCGGACCCGCGCCGATCACCACAAGTGTTTCCACCGGTTCTCCCACTCTCACATCGCGCGTATCCGTGTTCGCGCCCACATCGACGAGCCCCCGCCTTCATGTTTGCATAGGCTTACCTTACAGTGAACCGCAGTGTCGATCCCCACAGCGGGGAAGCACTCCGGCACGAGAACGATGGGAAGTACTTTCATGATCAGCACCCGAAAGAAGCTGGGCGCGGTCGCCTTTGCCGCCGCCACCCTGGTCGGCGCGTTCGGCACCGTCACCACCGCCGCGATCGCCGAGGCCGCGCCGATCACCGCCCCGCTGCGCGCCAACGCGCCGAGCACCGGTGAGCTGCGTGCCAAGATGGCGCTGCTGTTCAACGCGGGCGCACCGCGCACCGCGCGCGCCGCCGAGCTGGAGACCGGCGCGGCGGGCCTCGGCGTCTTCGACACCGCGGCCACGCTGATCGCCATCGCCCCGCCGAGCTGGCGCTGGGACGTCACCGGCCCGGTGACCGTCAACGGCGACACCCTTTCGGCCGTGCTGTACACCGCCACCGACGGTTACGAGCCGTGGACCTTCGACCTGACCTGGAAGCAGATCGACGGCACCTGGAAGCTGAGCCGCGAATCCGTCTGCACCATCGGCAACTTCGTCGGCCAGGGCTGCTGAGCGGTCCCGCGCGATTCGGCCCCCGCTTCGGCGGGGGCCGCTGTCGTTTCGCCGCGGTCGTGACATTCGACTCAGCTTAGGCTAACCTCACTTTTATGGGCAGAGGTTTCAACGGCGTCATCGTCAAGGCGTGGGGCGGTCAGGACTACCGGCTCACCGTCACCGCGACCGAATACGTCACCGACAAATACATTCGGCTCGGCTTCGACGCGGGCGGGCTGCTCGCCGACCATCCGGTGCACCCCACCCAGTGGATCCGCCTCTGGATTCCCGACCTCGAGACCGAGAAGCTGCACCACCGTGGCTACACGCTGGTGGACCCCGACCCCGAGGGTGACAAGTTCGCCATCGAGTTCGCCGTACACGACGGCCCCGCCGCGCGGTGGGCCGTCGACGCGACGGTCGGCGATGTACTGGACGCGACGGTGCTCGGGTCCAGTTTCGAACTCCCCGAAACCGCGCCGAGCGAATACCTGATGTTCGGTGACACCGCCTCGCTGCCCGCCATCAACTCCCTGCTCGACGCGATCGGCGACGCACCCGCCCGCGTCTGGCTGGAATGGCAATACGAATCCGACCAGACCCTGCCCGTGCGCAACAAGCCACACCACCAGGTCACCTGGCTCCAGCGCATCGACGACGGCCGCCTACTGCGCGAACAGTCACAGGAAATCTCCTGCGCGGCAGACGCTTTCGCCTGGGTCGCCTGCGACGGCCACACCACCCGCTCGATCGTCAAAACCCTCGAGCAGACCCACAACCTGCCGAAAACCCAGCTGAAGTACCAGGCCTACTGGAAGTAAGGGCGTACCTCCGCCTCCGCCTCCGCTCCTGCCATGCGCGACTCCGCCCGGCGCGTGAGATTGCGTACTCGCGGTCATTCGTTCGGATGATCACGTCGCGACCTGCTGCCGACGCGCGATGACTCGATCACGCGTCAGGCTCGACCTCGAATCCGTTGTCCGAGCGGAAGCGAGGCAGGTATGTCGCTCATCGACGCGTTGATCCCGATGGCCACGATCGGGTGCGCGGTGCTCGTACTGTGCACCGGCCGGATCGGGCGCGCGCCCGCGTTCGCCGTGCTGGGCGCGCTTGCGCTCGGGGCGGCGATTCAGTTGCTGCTCGAAGGGTTCTACTGGCAGTTCGTTCCGACCTACCTGCTGGTGGGCGCGACCGCGTACTTCGTGGCGGCGCGGCCGAGCGGGCGGGTCGGCCGGATCGCGGCGCGCACTGGGATCGGTTTGCTCGTCGCCGCGGCGGCATTCGCGTGGGTTCCGGTGCCGGTACCGACGCTGCCCGCGCCGAGCGGGCCGTATCCCGTTGGCACCGAGACGTTTCGCTGGATCGATCCGGACCGGCAGGAAACCGCGACGGACGACCCGGCCGATCGCCGCAACGTCATCGCGCAGGCCTGGTATCCGGCGGCCGAGCCGACCGGGAACGGCTCGCGTTATCTCGACGGGCACGGCAGGCTGCCGAGTCGAGTCGCCCAAATTCCCAGCTTCCTCATGCGCGGCTACGACCGCATCGACACGCACGGCGATCACCGCGCGTCGCTCGGGCGGGACCGCGAACGCTGGCCGGTGGTGCTGTTCTCGCCGGGCTACGGTGCGCCGCGGGCGTTCTACACCGGACTGGTCACCGACCTGGCCAGCCGCGGGTTCGTGGTGCTCGCTGTCGATCATCCCTACGAGGCGGACGTGACCGAGCTCGCCGACGGACGGATCGCGACGCCGGTACAGGACTTTCCGGCCGACGAGGCCGAGGGTGAGCGGTACATGATCGAGCAGCAGGCGGTGCGGGCGGCCGACCTGCGGTTCGTCATCGACCAACTCGACCGGCCCGGCGCGCTCGGCCCACGGCTCTCCGGTCGTCTCGACACCGAACACCTCGCGGCCATCGGGCATTCGTTCGGTGGCGCCGCCGCTGCCGCCGCGGCCGCCGACGACGAGCGCGTCCGCGCCGCCGCGAACATCGACGGCACCCTGTACGGCGACCTGCCCGGACGCCCACTGCGCCAACCGTTCCTGCTGGTGCAGAGCGAGTACGCCGAGACGGGACACTCCCCGCAGTTCTTCGATCGCAATGCCGCGCTGCTCGGCGGGCTGCGTTCGGGCGGCTTCCGTTTCGAAATCGGCGACGCCAATCACTACAGCTTCACGGATGTTCCGCTGTTCCTCGCCGCACCTGGGCGGTTCGCGCTGGCGCAGATGATCGGCGGATCGCGCGGCCCCGTGGCGACACAGCGGGTGACCGTGGACATCTTGGTCGCGTTTCTGAGCGGGCCGCTCGGTGGATCAGACGCGGACGTCGTGGCGGCGGCCGGGAAACACCGCGATGTTCGCGGCGGGCCTGTCGGGCGCTGAGCGGGAGTTCGGCCGGGATGCGCCCATTCGGCACCCAGCGGGCGACAACCGAGTTTCGTTAGGCTAACCTCATATCTCATGGGAAGAGGGGCGAACGGCGTCATCCTGAAGGTGTGGCGTGCCGATGACTACCGACTGCGCGTGACGTCGACCGAGGCGATCACCGACAAATACCAGCGGATCGGATTCACCGCGGGCGGGTTGCTCGCCGACCACCCGGTGCACCCGACGCAGTTCATCCGGCTGTGGATCCCGGACGCGGAGACCGACAAGCTGCACCACCGCGGCTACACGATCGTCGACCAGGATCCCGAGGGCGACCACTTCTACATCGAGTTCGCCGTGCACAGCGGCCCGGCCAGTGCGTGGGCGCAGCGGGCGAAGGTGGGCGACGAGATCGAGGCGTCGGTGCTCGGGTCGAAGTTCGAGCTGCCGCAGACGGCGCCGAGCGAATACCTCCTCTTCGGCGACACCGCCTCGCTGCCCGCCATCAACTCCCTGCTCGACGCGATCGGCGACGCACCCGCCCGCGTCTGGCTGGAATGGCAATACGAATCCGACCAGACCCTGCCCGTGCGCAACAAGCCACACCACCAGGTCACCTGGTTGCAGCGTGTGGACGACGGCCGCCTGCTGCGCGAACAGTCACAGGAAATCTCCTGCGCGGCAGACGCTTTCGCCTGGGTCGCCTGCGACGGCCACACCACCCGATCGATCGTCAAAACCCTCAAGCAGACCCACAACCTGCCGAAAACCCAGCTGAAGTACCAGGCCTACTGGAAGTAAGGCGTATCCGAACGGGCCGCCGCGGAACATCCTCCGCGGCGGCCCGTTCTCGTTGTCGCCGGATCAGACGGCGGCCGGTTCCAACCGCCATCCCGACGCGCGACTGCGCTCGTTCCAGAAGTCGGCGTAGCGACCGCCCCGCGCGAGCAGCTCGGCGTGCGTGCCGCGTTCGACGATGCGACCGCCGTCGACGAACAGGATCTGGTCCGCGTGGGCGATGGTGGCCAGGCGGTGCGCCACCACGATCACCGTCTTGCCCCTGGTGAGCTCGTGCACGCCGCGCACCACCACGGCCTCGCTGTGCGGGTCGAGCGCGCTCGTCGCCTCGTCGAGCAGCACGATCGGCGCGTCTTTGAGCAGGGCGCGGGCGATCGAGACCCGTTGCCGCTCACCGCCGGACAGCGCGGCGCCGCCCTCGCCGACCGCGGTGTCGTAACCGTCGGGCAGGCGCTGGGCGATCTCGTCCACCCGCGCGGCCTCGGCGGCGCGCAGCACCTCGGCGTCGGTGGCGTCGAGGCGGCCGATCCGGATGTTGTCCGACACCGACCGGTCGAACAGGTAGACGTTCTGGAAGACCAGCGACAGCTGGTTCAGCAGCGTTTCCGACGGCTGTTCCCGCACATCGTGTTCGCCGACGGCCACCCGCCCGGCGTCCACGTCGTAGAACCGCGCGGCCAATCGCAGCAGCGTCGTCTTGCCCGCGCCGCTCGGTCCGACGATCGCGGTGGTCGTCCCGGCCGGGACGCTGAAGGTGATGTCGGAGAGCACCGGCTCGCCGGGCCGGTAGCCGAAGCTCACGTTGTCGAAGACCACGGTCGGCACACCCGGCGTCACCGGCGAATCGGCCTCGGGCAGTGACTTTTCCGCGAGCAGACCCGTGACGCGGTCGACGGCGGCGGCCGCCGAACGCAGACCGTTGCCCAGTTGCGCGGCCTGGTTCAGCGGCTCGATGAACCGCGAGCTCACGGCGATCAGCGCGATCGCGACGGCCGTCGAGACGGCGCCGTCGGTCACCCTCGCGATCACCACGTAGACCAGGACCAGGAACACCGCCTGCACGAACAGCGCGAAGACGATCAGGCTCGGCACCGACGTGAAGACCATCCTGGTGTTCGCCGAACGCTGCTGCCGCAGGGCGCCGTCCAGCGCCTTGTTGCCCGCGCCGACGGCGCCGAACGCGCGCAGCACCGGCTGCGCCTGCGCGAATTCCACCACGCGCGAATCGGCTTCGGCCGCGGCGGCGTGCAGGCCATGGTCGGCCCGCTGGTACGCGCGGTGGGCCAGACCGTTGACGAGGAAGAGCACCGGAGCCGCGAGCAGCATGGCCAGCGCGATCCGCCAGTCGATGAACAGCATGCCGACCGCCACACCGAGCGGGACCACGATGCCGGTGACCACCTTGGCGACCAGATAGGCGACGGCGCCCTGGATCTCGCGCACGTTCTCCACCGTGATCCGCGAGAGCGGCCCGGCGCTCCGGGTTTCGAACCAGCCCAGCGGCAACGCGTTCAGATGGTCGCCGAGCCGGGTTTGCAGACCGCGCTGCATGCCGATCGCGATACGCAGCCCGAGCGCGACCTGGAGGTAACCGAACACCGCGACACCACCGACGGCCACGAGCATCAGCAGCGCCCAGAACCAGGCTCGTCCGAGGTCGTCGTCGAACAGCGCCTCGAGCACCGGAACCAACAGCAGATAAGCGACCGCCTGGCTGATCGCCTGGCCGAGGATGGCGGCGAGCAACCGCGGTGTCAGCGGGGCGAATTCGGTGGGCACCAAGCCCAGCAGTTTGCGAATCATCGGGCCGCCTCACTTTCCACGAGCGAGACCGCGCCGAGGGCCGCCTCGTTGATCTCCCAGAGTCGCTGGTAGGTGCCGCCCGCCGTGTGCAGGCTGCGGTGGTCGCCCTGCTCGACCAGGGTTCCGTTCTCCAGCACCAGAATCCGGTCCACGCCGGTGATGGTGTGCAACCGGTGCGCGATGACCAGCACGGTGCGTCCGGCCACCAGCGCGGCCAGGGCGTCCTGCACCGCCGCCTCGGACTCCGGGTCGGCGAAGGCCGTCGCCTCGTCGAGCACCAGAACAGGTGTGTCGGCGAGCAACGCACGCGCCACCGAAAGGCGTTGCGCCTCACCACCGGACAGTGTCGCGTCGACGCCGATCTCGGAGTCGTAGCCGCGCGGCAGCGTGAGAATGCGGTCGTGGATCTGCGCGGCGCGGGCGGCCCGCTCCAGCGCGGCGTCGTCCGCGTCCGGGGCGGCCAGCCGCAGATTCTCGCGGATGCTGCCGCGGATCAGCCGGACGTCCTGGAAGACGAAACCGACGGTGCGGTAGAGCTCGTCGCTCGGGTAGTCGCGAATATCACGGCCACCGATGGTGATTCGACCCGAGCCGACGTCGTAGAAGCGTGGCAGCAGCTTGGCCAGCGTCGACTTGCCCGAGCCGCTCGGTCCGACCAGCGCCGTGATGGTGCCGGGCCGCAGCTCCAGGTCGATGTCGCGCAGCACGTCGTGGCCCTCGCGGTAGCCGAACCCGACGGACTCGAAGCGGACCAGACCCGGTTCGGCACCCGCACTCGGCTCGCCGGGTTCCGGTGCGCCGGACGCGAGTTCGGGGCTCTGCTGCAACTCGTACAAGCGCTCGGCAGCCGCTCCTGCCGCGCGCAGGGCCTGTCCCCCGTAGCCCAGACCCATCAGCGCGCTGCCCAGACCGAGGCCGACCAGCAGGAAGGGCAGCATGTCGAGCGGAGCCAGCCAGCCCCAGCCGACGCCGGCCAAACCGGCGGCCACGATCACCAGCATGACGCAGACCGGCGAGATCACGATGTCGGCGACCGCCTGGAGCCGGATCATCGGTGTCTTCCAGCGGCCGAAACTGTCGGCTTGGCCGTCCACCGCGTCCTGGAACTCGCGGTGCGCCTTGCCCGCCTGACCGAATGCCCGCACCACCTGGATGCCGTCGACGAACTCGATGGTCGCCTGCTGCACCCGGCGCTCCCAGCGGGTGTAGACCGCGAGGCGATCCATGTTCTCGCGGTCCATCATCTTGCGGAAAGCCAAGGCGTAAGCGATCAACGGCAGCAGCAGGACCAGCGTCAGCCGCCAGTCCACGGTGAACAGATAGCCGAGCGAGACCAGCGGCACCAGCAGCGCCCCGACGAACTCGAGCCGCGCGTGCGCCACCAGGTAGTGCAGCGCCTCGACGTCGTCCTGGAGGTACTTCTTCACCTCGCCGGAGCCGTGCTCACCGAACCAGCCGAGCGGCACCCTGGTGAGCTTGGCCGCGAGCGCGCGGCGCACGGCGAGCTGGTAGCCGCCGTCCACCAGGTGCGTCCAGGTCAAGGCCACCGCCTGCAACAGCGCGCGCACCAGAAGCACCAGCATCGCCAGGCCGAACAGCCGCCACACCCGATCGGTGTCCACCGGATCGTCGAGCAGTTCGCGACATGCCTCGACGATCAGCACGAACGGCACGACGGTGCAGACCGAGGCGATCGCCATCACGACGCTGGCGAGCGTCAGCGCTCCCCGCACTGGCGCGAGAATCTCCTTGCGCGCCGTGGCCTGCTGTTGCTTGCGCTGTTTCGCCACCGCCCGCGGCGGCCGGTTCCCCGTCTCCGCCGCTGCGTGCGGCGTGACCTCCACCGTCATATGTCCTCGCCTTTCGACATCCCTGGCGCATCTCGCCGGAAATCCGCCCCATCATCACACAGGAAAATAGGTAAGGCTAACTTTCCCCGACCCTAGGACGAACGGACGCCAGGCGAACGGCGGTCGACCGCCGGTGGCGGCACGAGACCTGGCCTTCCGCTGTTCGACGCGGCGTGGAAGCTTGCGTGCACACCGCTTCGTCTCGACTCCGAAACACCAACGCGGAAACTAGGTTTGCTCGTCATCTACCCGTCTCCCGAGTTGCATGGCGCTCGGCGAACGCGCCGAGCCCTGATCTCCCGACCGGTTTCCAGCCGACCGGAATCGCGGCGCCTGTGGCGGTGTTGTGCCGGACATGACCACAACAGCATCCGATCGTCCCACCGCACCCGTCCTCGACACCGGCACCGAATTCGGCGCCAAAGTCGCCGAACGGCTCGGCCGCGAATCCGTCATCTGGCTCACCACAGTCGGCCCGTCCGGCACGCCGCAGCCCAACCCCGTGTGGTTCCAGTGGCGCGACGGCGAATTCCTGCTGTTCAGCCAGCGGGACAAGGCGAAAGTGCGCAACATCGCCCGCAACCCGCGCGTCTCGCTGAATCTCAACAGCACCGAGTCCGGCGGCGACGTCATGGTGTTCACCGGGACCGCGCGGATCGTCGAGGAGTGGCCGTCCGACGACGAAATCGCCGCATACAACGAGAAGTACGCCGGGGGGTACGTCGAAATCGGGATGACGGCCGAGGAGTTCTACGCCGAATACTCGGTGCCCGTGCGGATCACGCCGGACCGGTTGCGCGGCTTCTAAAGGAGACCACCCGCCGTCCGTCGCGCCGGGCCGGGTGACTCGAGCCCGGCGACCTCGGCTGGCCGGAACAGGGAATCGACGGGAGTCATACGGTCGCATCGCAAGGTGGCCATATGACTACCGTCGGATCCGGCGGCTCGGAGATCTGGGGCGACGCGGGCCCGGTGAGCAGCGGCGATTAGAGTTGTCGCCGATGAGACGAAGGCAGCAGCCGCCGCTGCCCAAGCGGTACGGCTTGGATCCGGCCCGGCTGCGACTGCCGGAGACGGGCGAGTGGGCGACGATTCGCGACCACCTGGTCGAGCGACTTCCCCGTGTCGCGCCGGAACGCATCGATGAACTCCTGCACGCGGGCGACATCGTCGATCTCGAAGGGCCCATCGCGCCGGACGCGCCTTATGCCCCCGGCGGCGCGGTGTGGTTCCACCGCGACCTGCCGGACGAGACCGACGTCCCGTTCGACATCACCGTCGTACACCGCGACGAGAACCTGCTCGTGGTGGACAAGCCGCACTTCCTCGCCACCATTCCGCGCGGACAGCACATCCGGCAGACGGCGCTGGTCCGGCTGCGCGAGGAGTTGGGCCTGCCCGATCTGGTGCCCGCGCACCGGCTCGATCGGGTGACTGCCGGGCTGCTGCTGTTCATCGTCAACCCGGCTCGCCGCGGGGCGTACCAGACCATGTTCCACCGCCGCGCGGTACGCAAGGAGTACGAGGCGATCGCCCCCTACCGGCCCGACCTCGAACTGCCGCGCACGGTGCGCAGCCGCATCGTCAAGGAGAAGCAGGTGCTCGCGGCCCAGGAGGTCGAGGGCGAGCCCAACGCGGAGACCGTTGTCGACCTGGTCGAGCACCGCGACGGACTCGGCCGCTACCGACTGCGGCCGCTGACCGGGCGGACCCACCAGCTGCGCCTGCACATGAACGGCCTCGGCGTGCCGATTCTCGGCGACGATTTCTATCCGGTCCTCACCGACAAGCCGGTGCACGATTTCACCCGCCCGCTGCAACTGCTCGCCGCGTCGCTCGAGTTCACCGATCCGGTCACCGGGGAACCGCGACGGTTCGAGACGACCCGCAGTCTGCAGGCGTGGACCGACCACGCCTCGTGGTCGGGCTGACAAAAGAAAGGGGGCCGGTCGACGGAACAGGGGATGTCGACCGGCCCGAGCGCCCGCGGTGGTGGCTACGGCACCGCGAGCGCGGCTCTCAGGAACCCATCCAGGCCAGGGGTCCGGCGCCGCAGGTGGCGCTGCCGGTGAGGGTCGGTTCGGCCACGTTCACCTTGATCTCGTAGGCGAGGCCCTGCAGCGCGGCCAGGGTGTGGGTCCCGGACTTCTTCGGCTTCCACTGGATGGTGGCCTCGCCGTTCACCGGCTTGACCGGGCTGCCCGCGATGACGAGCGCGTTGTCGTAGAACCAGACCTCGAACCAGTGATTCACCTTCGCGGTGATCTGGTAGGTGCATCCCGCTTGGAGGTTGTTGGACGAGACGGTGAGGTTGTCGACCGTCGCGGACGCGTAGGGCGCGGTCAGCACCGCCGCACAGGTCGCCGCGGCCAGCGTCGTGAGGCCGACGCCCAGGCGACGACCGGCCCGGTTCTGGGATCTACTCATTCGGATAACTCCTCTTCGAAATGCACATCGGTGCGAATGAGCGGACTGTATCGACCGCCCAGTTCCCTACGGGCCGGTTTCCGGAAAAGACTGAAACATGTTTCATTCAGATGCAGAACAGCGCCGCCGAGTCGATCTTCGCCGGGTATTCGGCGGCTGTGATCAGGCGCTCAACCGGCGGCGAGCCGCATGACCTGCCCCTACACTGGGCCGGGTGTTTCGAACGGACCTCGAGGAAGCGGCCCAGGCCCGCGGCAAACTGCATGCCTATATCGATGTAGCGGTCGTGATCGTCGTCCTGGCGGGCACCAACCTGATCGCGCACTTCACCACCGCGTGGGCCAACATCGTCACCGTTCCGATCGCCGCGATCGTGCTGCTCGTCCTGGTCCGCAGGCGCGGGCTCGGCTGGGCCGAACTCGGACTCTCCCCCAGGCATTGGCGGCGCGGGTCGCTGTACGCGCTGGCCGCCGTCGGCATCGTCCTCACGGCCGTGGCCATCGGCGCGCTACTGCCGGTGACGCGCCCGTTCTTCCTCGCCGACCGGTACGCCACCATCTCCGGCGCACTCATCGCGTCGATGATCGTCATCCCGCTACAGACCGTCATCCCCGAGGAACTCGCCTTCCGCGGCGTGCTGCACGGCACCCTCGACCGCGTCTACGGCGCGCGCGGAGTGTTCGCGGCCGGTTCGCTGCTCTTCGGCCTCTGGCACATCGCCTCGTCCTTCGGCCTCACCACCAGCAACCGCGGACTCACCGGATTCCTCGGCGGCGGTCTCCTAGGCCAGATCGTCGGCATCCTGCTCGCCGTCGTCGCCACCGCCGCCGCGGGCGTCGTCTTCACCTGGCTGCGCCGCCGCAGCGGCAGCCTCCTCGCCCCCATCGCCCTGCACTGGTCCGTCAACGGCGCGGGCGCCCTCGCCGCCGCCCTCGTCTGGCACACAACCCTGGCCTAGCGCCACGGGCGTGTCGGCCGACCACGGAATATCGTAGTGACCATGACCGCGACGTACGCCTACGACGATCAGCCGAGCAGCGGCCACCCCCTGCGTCCGGGCGCCTCGCCGCATGCCATCCGAGCCGGACTACTGCCGGACGACCGCCCGAGTTTCGACGAAGCGTACGAACACGCGCTGACGGAAGCTCGCGAGACGCTCGACCTCACGGGACTGTTCCGAGTTCTGGAGCATTGGCGTCGCGTCGCCTTGATGCAGAGCGACCGCGACGCATACCGCCGAGCGGTGCGCCGGGCGGCGAAATTGGCCACGGGCGAAGAGAGCCCGACCGACGAGCCATTGTCGGTCACCCGGACGAAAGCCGGGATGTAGGTGTACCGAGTCCACACGGATTCAGACGTTCACCAGCAAATTGAAGCCCTTCCCCCAAGCGCCCTACCCAACTACGCGGAGGCGTGCACCTTCCTAGAACTCAGTCCATGGAACGGCGATTCGGTCAATGCCGGAAATCCGGACGCACCGGTTCGCAACATGGTTTTCGGCACGGAGAACGACGGTCTGATCACTTACCTGATCGTGGAGGAGCGCCGGGAAGTTCACGTGCTGATGGTCCAGTGGGTCGGCGGCAGCTGACACTTTCGCTCGGCCGTTCGACCTCGGCGCATGACGCTTCGCGTTGACCGCGGACGGCCGTCGGTTTAGTCTCATCGCGTTCACACATATGTTCGAGCACACTTGTCGACGCCGAGTGATCGGCCCGATATCGGCTCCAGGGAAGGCTCGCGATGCCCGACGAACCGTCGACCGGCAATTCCGAGATAGCGGCACTGGCACAACGGGTCGCGACGGCGCGCGGGAAACTGCCGCTGCAGCACGACACCGCCTTGGTCGAGGTGCTCTCCGATGCCGAGATCGCCGCGGAACGTGAACTCGCCGAGTGGATCCGGGCCCAGCGGCGCGGCCAGCGACGCCGCGCCGTCGAGGACGAGCTCGCCGCCGAAAAGCGCGATCGGCGCACCTCGGCCGCCATCCGTCGCGCCGACGAGGACGACGCGCGCTGGCACCGCCGCGCCCTGGCGGCTCGCCGCCGCGTCGCCAATCAGGATGCGCGACTTGCCCAGCTGTACCGCCGCGCCGAATGGTCCTCGCGAGCGTTGATCGGCGTCGTCATCCTCGGCATGGTGTGGGCGGGCGTCAACGTGCAGCACAACCTCGTGCCCAGCGGCGACATGTCCGATCCGCTGTACTGGCTCAGCTACGGCATCGAGGCGATGATCTCCATTCCGATCATCACCATCATGGTGGTCGCGACGACCGCCGCCCGCTGGGGACGGGAACTGCCGCGCGGCAAGGTGATCGTCTTCGAGGCGGCACTGCTCGGCACCACCATCGCACTCAACACCGGGCCGCACTTGGCCGCAGGCGATCTCGGCAGGGCCGCCGAGTACGCGATCGCGCCCGCGATGGTCGGCGTGGTGATCTGGTTGCACGCGTGGGTCGCGGCCCGATACGCGCAGCTCATCGATAGCGTGCCGATCGTCGACGACACCGCGGTGCCGAAATTGCTCGGGTCTTATCAGGCCGAGGAGTACCGGAGGGCTGTCGCGGAGCGGGAGGGATTTGCGCTCGGCTCCAATGGATTCGGTGCGGGTGACCTGTTCCCGGTGGGCCACTCCGTCGAGTCGGAAAGTGCTGTCGGCGCCGAAACTGCCACGGCGAGAGGCGGAAACGATCCGCTCGGTGTGCGCGGCGAGACCCGGCTGACATCCTCGAGTAGCGCTACCGCGCCGTCTTCGGGCAGTGAACCGGCATCCACACTTGGTCGAGCCGACCGTCCTTCCGAGAACGACGCGACCGTACCGACCTCGGCGGACGGCAACGGCCCGTCGAGCCGCCCAACCGGTCGACCCGCCGAGAGCGACGCGCCCATACCGGCCTCGACGGACAGCCACCCCGATCTGTCGAGCGGCCGAACCGATCAGCCTGCCGAAAGCACCATAAGCACTTCGGCCGACGACGACTTGCCGGATGCGAACCGGAGAGTCTTCTCGCCGACAAGCGAAACCGGCCCGATGTCCGCGAGCGACCGCGCTGGCGGCGAGCCTGCCACTGACAATGCTCCCCAACCCTCGGCACCCGATGCCGAGTTGGAAGCCGACGAGAGCCCCAACGCGAGCGAGGATTCCGACACCCACGCTCGTGGACGAAGCATCTCGTACGCCGTCCCGCTCTCCCTGCTGACCGGCGGACTCACCGAAGAGGACGACGTCACACCACCTTCCCACCGCCGCAACGGTTCCAGCAACGGACGCACCAATCACGCTGCCGCCCAAGCGGTCCCCCTGTCCCAACCGCGACTTCGACCGATCAACGGCACCGGTCGCACCAACGGCAGCGGCCACACCACGTCGATGTGGGCCGGATCCCACGCCCTGAACACCATCGCGTATCCCCAACCGGACGCTCCCGAAGCAACGGATGCCCTGAGCACCGCGGATGCGGTCGATCTCGCCGAGCAACTCACCTTGGAGCCCGAGCCGGAACCCCACCGCCCACGCAGCACCGAGATCATCCTCTCCACCCAGCGCGCCATCGCCGAGGAGGACACCGAGGACGACTTCGACCAGGAACCGGACAGCGCCGAGGACGAGGTCCGCATGGTCGCCAGGAGCATCGCCGACCAGGGCCTGTCGAAGCTGCCGGTCGAGCAGATCGCTGACATCCTCACCCTCGCCGACCAATCCTGGTCCGGCACCGGCATCGCCAAGGAAGTGGGCGTTTCCAGCTCCGCGGTCGCCCGCGTCATCGACTCCGCCCACAAGGTCCGCCGCCCCTACGCGACCAACGGCTGAGGCCTGTCCCCCGGCGGATCGACCCGCGAAGACGTCCGCCACACCGCCCAAGCCGAAAGGGCTGTTCGCCGAACACTTTCGACGAACAGCCCTTCGGTCCACAGCTCGCTACCGATCGAAGACCGCTTCCACCCGCGTGGCATCGGCGGAGGTCGTGTAGTACGACCCGGATCCGTGATCGGCGCTCTCCAAGCCGCCCGACTTCCCGCCGCGGTCACCGTGTCCCGGCCACCAGGCGCGGTGGCCGAGCAGCGCGGTGATCGCGGGCGTGAAGAACATCGCCATGACGAAGGCGGCGATGGCGATGCCGACCGAGATCGCGAAGCCCATCTGGGAGAGCATGCTGTTGCCCGCCAACATCATCGCGGCGAAGGTGCCCGCCAGGATGACGCCCGCCGCGGCGACCGTCGGACCCGTGTGCCGCAGGCTCAGCGCCGCCGCCTCGCGCGGCTCGCGACCCTCGCGGGTCTCCTCGCGGAGCCGGGCGATCATCAGGATGTTGTAGTCGGTGCCGAGCGCGACGACGAACAGATACATGATCACCGGCAGCGTGAAGATCAACCCGGAATCGCCCTGGATGTTCTGGAAGACCAGCACCGTGGCGCCGAGCGTCGCGGCGAAACCGAGGAAGACCGAGGCCATCAGATACCACGGGGCGACCAGGCTGCGCAGCAGCAGTGCCAGCACGATCATGATCAGGATCGCCGCCACCGGGAACACGATGGCGTAGTCGCGGTTCATCGCGTCCTGGAAGTCCACGAACACCGCGGTGATTCCGCCGACCGCCGCCGTCGTGCCCGCGGGCGCCGCGTCGTGCGCCGCCGTGCGCAGCGGTCCGCGGACGGTGTCCAGCGCGGCATCGGATTCCGGCGCGTCGGCCAGAGTCACCTGGAAGTTCGCGATGGCTCCGTCGGCCGACAGCAGCGGCTCGCCGACCATGCCCACGCCGGGCACCTCGGCCAGCGCCGCGCGGTATCCCCGCAGCTGATCCTGGCTCAGCTGTCCGTCCGGCGCGTGCAGCAGCACATCCGAGGGCTGGGTAGCGCCCGCGGGCATGCCCTTCAGCAATTCCTTGTTGTAGACGACGGATTCGGATGCGTCCGAGGTCGAGCCCGAGCCGAGGTCGAAGGTCGGATTGAACCCGATGGCGAAGACGCTCAGCGCCACCAGCACACCGCCGGAGACGACGGCGAACACACCGGGCCGGCGCCCCATGGCCGCGCCGATCGCGGTGAACCGCGCGCCCTTCGGCTCCACCTGCCACGCCTTCGACGGCCAGAACACCTTCGTCCCGAGCAGCGACACGATCGCGGGCACCAGGGTGAGTCCCGCCACCAGCGCCACAGCGACCGCGATAGCCAGCGCGGGGCCGAGCGAACGGAACAGGCCGAGGGTGGAGAGGGTCAGCGCCATGAAGGCGATGATCACCGCGCCCGCCGCCGAGGTGATGGCTTCGCCGACCCTGGCGACCGCGCTGACCATCGCGGTCTTGGGATCCTCGCCAGCGCGCAGCCGCTCCCGGTACCGGAACATCAGGAACAGGATGTAATCGGTGCCGACGCCGAACAGCACGACCACCAGCATCGAGTTGACCGAGGTGTCCATCTCCAGGTCGAATGCCTTGCTCACCATGGCGATCAGGCTGCCGACCATGCTGGAGATACCGCCGATCACGATCACCGGAAGCAGCGCGATCACCGGACTGCGGAAGATGATCAGCAGCAACACCAGAATCAGCAGGATGGTCGCCACGCCGATGATGGCCATGCCCTTTTCACCGGACTCGGTCTGGTCCAGGGTCTGCGCCGCGGCTCCCGTGATGCCGGCCTTCAGATCGGTGTCGCGCACCTGCTCTTTCAGGCTGTCGCGCAGGCTCTTCACCGCGTCGCCCTGGGTCTTGTCGGAGGCGTTGGTGACCTTGGTCATCTGCACGGCGATGACCTGGATCAGGCGATTGTCCGAGGGCGGCGCCGCCTGAATCCCGGTGACGCCCTTGATGTTCGCACCGCTGAGTTCCGTCGCCGCGGCCGCCACCGCCGCCGAGTTCTGCTCGGTGAGCGGCGCGCCGTCCGCGCGGGCGAAGACGATCAGCGCCGCCGGCGCCGAGTTCTGCGGAAACGCCTTCTCCTGCAACTCCATCGCCTTGATGGACTCGTAATGCGAAGGCAGGAAGCTGGATTGATCGGTGGTCGAGGTGAATTCGGGGGCGGAAGCCACCACCGCGATGGCGGCGATCAGCCACAAGCCGATCACCTTCCACGGGTGGTGGACGACGAGACGCCCGAGACGGCCGAACATGCGAGTGTTCCTTTCGTAGGCCGGGATCGGCTCAGATGTCGAGGTCTTGGAGACGGCCGTGCTGGTCGATGTCGGTAATGGTGCGGTAGACCTTGTCCGGCACCAGTTCTCGCACTTCCGCCCCGGCATCGACCACGGAGACAGTGAAATCGCCGCGGCTCTGCTCGCCGAGGCCGAACATGGTGCGCCACTTCTTCCAGTCCCGGCCCCAGTCGGTGAACATCGCGAAGTCGGACCAATCCGTGAACTGGCGCTGCACAACGTATTTGCCCTTGCGGCTGCGATAGACCCGCACTACTTCGGCGCCGTCCTTGGTGATCTGCCGCGCCTCCGCGAGCCGCCGACCGTGGAAGCGCTGGAGGCGCCCGCCACCCGGCCCGGCCTTCAGCACGATCTCCTCCAGATCATCGAATTTGTCCGCGACGATGGGGCAGGCTCGGCGGGTATGTCGCCGGGTTGCTGCTCGTGGGTCATGATGTTCCCGTTTCCATTCTTGAATGCGCATGCAGCCATAGTTCAACCAGCGACGGACCCTCGTTCGGTCCGTCGTGGTCGGATGCTGTGCGGTTGTGGATGACGTCGTGCGCGTTCCTCGGCACTTGGTACCGACACACTATAAGTAGATGTATACGTATAGCGCAAGACCTGCCCGCCTGCTCCGCTCCGCCGGGCACCTTCCCGCCAATCGAGCGGAGTCATATGGCGGTTCAGCCCGGCGTGTCGACCACCATTCGACTCGGCTCGATTCTCACCAACGGGCTACCCGAGGGCGGCGCGCTGCAAGAGGTACGCCGTAAGCGGCTGGTAGACAATGGGATCGAGGCCATCGTCGAGCGGTACCGTGACCGCGATCTTGCCTTCGTCGTGTCCGGCGAAGAGCGCCGGATCGTTGCAGTCCGCGAATCCGACGGTCTCGATACCCGCCTCACCCGCGGCCCCCGCCCAGCCGTGATCGGCGACGACCAGCCGCGGAAGTTCGCCGTCCAGTTCCGCGAGCGCTGCGCGCATCGGGTCGGGATCGTGCGTGTGCCGCCACCGTCCGTCCGCGCCGACGAGTGCGGCGACGCCGGAGGCGTAAGCGATTTCGCGATACCGGGAGGGCTCCCAGAGCGGCGGCTCGTACGACCACCCGGCTGCGGGCGTGAGCACGGTGCAACCGGCGGCGCGCAGCGCATCCTCGATCGCTCGGTACACGCCGAGCAGCGTGTCCGGATGGCCGGTCGCCAGCAGCACGGTCGCGCGCTCGGCGGCCGCGGCGCCGATGCGCTCCCCCATCGCGTCGAGCGCGTCGAGCGTGAGGTCCGGATCGATGGTGTCGACGCCCCAGGTGTGGTCCGGGTTCGGATTCACCCCACACAGCCGCGCCATCATCGCCAACGTTTCGTCGAACGACCAACTTCGCAGCCGCAACCCGAACTGAAACCCCGGATCCTTTGCCACCATCCGCCCGTAATGCCGCAGATTCCCCTCCCGCGGCGTCGCGACCTCCCCCGCAATCGCACTGCGCACCAAATGCTCTCGCAGCTCCGCCCGCGACACCCGCTCGAATCCCATGGCACCCCTTCGAACCAGCGCAGTCCTCGACGCCCCACCGCACACAGCGGCCCGGGCCTATCGCGGCCGACTACGAAATCTCGCCCCCGACGCTACCGCCTCAACCCCGGCCTAACATTTTCGATGACTCCACGCCAAGTAGCGCTACTGCGGCGAACACCCAGCAGGGGGTTCAGCCGTCGAAAAATTTCGGGCTTCACCTATCCCAGAACCGCGGAAGTGGTTCGCAATTGTGCGGTGTCGCGGGACCGACGACGGAAGACATGGAAGGGCGCACCGGCCGAACTAAACTCCGCTTCGTCCCCTCGACTGCCCCTTTCTCCTACAATCGTAAGCTACGGCGTAAGACGTAGACCATTATTGCGCTTAAGCTGGATAGGAAGTCTTTGATATAAAGCCGCCACTCGGCGCGCACCGAATCGCAAGGAAGCAATTCGGGGCAACCGCCTAGTGTACAGCCTAAGAACCTATCGGCGCCAAAGCACCTTCGCTCGACGCTCGCTTCCAAATCCCAAGCCGTGTCGATAGATTTCCGCCACCCAATAGCGGCCATCGCTTCCTCTAGCAAAGACGCCGGAATCGACTAGGAAGTCCGCCTCCTTCACGTCTAGCCCCACTTCTTCAAGTTCAAAAGGCACTGTAACAGGCTGCCGGACTTGTTGAAGCCTACCGAGGAGATCCCCAACCTCCTGATTCTCCTGCTTTATTGAATCGATCTTATTCGTGCTGCACGCCAGTAGGGCTTTACGCATCGCACTCGGCGCCAAAACACGGTCCTCCCAGGCCGGTTGCGAGATCGATTCCTTCGCCGCTTCCGCCAGAAAGACGACAACGTCGCGAGCTTGCACTTGATCTCGAAAGTCTCCAAGGGCGGCTGGCACCCAAAGATGCGATCTCGCTTCCTTTGACTTCTCAGTTCCCATCTTCCATCCCCACACTGGAATTAGCGCTTCCACTAGGTCGTCGTAGGTCAAGGAGCTAATTTCGGATTCAAGCCGGGACTCCGGAAGAGCATCTGCGCGCGCCGTCACCCACAAGGCTAGGCGGAGAGCTTCTTCCTTATCCCAACGCAACGCATAAGGCTCGTATCGGGCGAGGAGTTGCCCGCTGTTCTGCTTAACCGCCCTGGTAACCAAATCTTGTCGGACGAATACTACAAGACCCAGTGAACGTCCACGGAGCGAACGAAGCCAAGCGAGGACATCCGTGAGCAGCACGCGCAGCGCCGTTCGCTTCGATTCTTTATCGATACTCTGGAGCAGATCTTCGAGGCCATCTATTACGAACACCGCATTTGCGGTCTTCGCCAGTTCAGTCAGGGCAATTTCAGGTGAGGCAGAATCTCTATGGATTCCCGCAGCTATTGCCAGACATTCAAGCCATAGTTCTCGCCAACCTTGCTCATTTTCACCCAGATTCGCTAACCCTTGCTGCAATCTACCCTTTATTTCCAGCGCCGAGTTAGGAATCGATGGAATTAGATTGTTCCGCGCTGCAAAGTCATCACGGAGGCCCTGCGTGGTTACATCCTTGGACTCCAGATTCTCAGACTCTAGCACTGGAACTATTGGAGCTTTTAATCTCACATCTCTTATTCCAGACTCTTCAGCAAATTTGTCCCAAGATTGAGCAACACAGGTCTTAGCATATAAAAATGTTTTTCCAGCACCCTTAGCCCCTACCACGAGCGCAAGAGGCGGTTCAGTGCGATGATCCCCAAGCAACCTGACCAACGGCTCAGTAACCAGGAACCCACTAGCGGAGGACATCCCCTCCTTTTCTGCGTATATCAATGGCCTGGCGGTATTTTCGAGCCTTCGGCGCAATATAGCATAGTCCACGATTTTCTCAGCGTTTTTCGACTGCAATGCCGGACCGTGAGATATAATCGGCAGAATAGAATCCATAGATTCGGAGACTCGAGCGCTCTCGACCACCCGCAATACCGAATCCCAGGTAGAGGGCAATGCAAGCAGCTCTTCGCGGAACGGACTTAAAAGAGGTCGAGACAAGACTTCGGCATCGATGGTTTCAGATACGTCACTGTCCCCCAAAGGGAGATTCGGCAACCGTAACGTCTCAAATAGAGTGTTGCTTATCTCACGACATTCCATCTCGACATGCGTCGAATGGATGTCCGACCGGAACTGAGTTACAATAACCGATGCAGCCGGATCGATCCCTTGAATAGTCGGTGCACGATGCCCCAGCTGCTTGATTAAACACTTCGTCCCGGTCAGCGACTGATGACTCAGCGATGTGACGAAGATTCGCTGCACTCGAGGGTCGAGAAGTATTGGTGCCGAGAGTTCAGAGGCGCCTGCGCGGAGGTCGGCGACTATGACGTGAGCTCCCATCCTTGCACCCAACATAGCGATCGCTTCTGTCAAAAAGTATGGAGACCTGTCGGCAGTCAGCAAATCCGCTGGCTCGATCCGGGGTGGGCCCAACATCACCCGCCGGGTGGAGGGGACGACCGTCACACTGCCCGGCTCAGGATACCGTCCCACTTGTTGATTCGGGAGATAGGCGCTCGCAACTTTCACTGCCGCCTCGCAACTTTCGCCGTCCGTTCCGTGCAAAAGGGCAATTAGATCCTCATAGGAAAAGTCCATACGCCCGCCCTGCGCCCGGTACATCCAGGTGATGCCTGGCGCCTCTAGATCGGCATCTATTAGCAGGACACGACGACCCTGTCGGGCTATGGCATCCGCAAAAGCAACCGCATGTATCGTACGACCGACTCCGCCTTTGAACGAATGAAAGGCGATGAATTGGACGTCGTTGTCGAACCGCTCATTGACAGGCCGAGCGAGGGGCTTCGCGAGCGACGCAGTGATCCGCTTGTCCCGCAAGAGCGGTAAGCGGCGCTCTGCTGAGTAAGCTTCTTGTTCCTCGTACCGCACTTCGACCCGCAGGCCGACAAACGCTGGCGTCGTGGGATCGTCTAAACGTAGCGCGAGAGAACCATCACGCAGTTCGGTCGAACCGGTCCCGAACGCCTGATCGAGCCACGACCGTACTGTTGGAATCGTGGTTCCTTCTGTGACGGCCAAGTCCAGGCCATCCCACCACGCCTCAGCTGAGCGGAGCCATCCGGGCCATTGACCGATCTCCGCGAGCAATGCGAGGTGTTCATCGATGTCCACCCAAGTAAAGAGGTGCTTTGGGGGAGCCGTCGTCTCCGCACCAGCGAATTGCGCCACAAGTTGCTCCTACCGTCCGTCTTGTTCACACCAGCGAATCAGAGCCCGCAGCACGTCCTGAGCCTCAACCTCATCTGTCGAATGAACCTTCGCACCATATCGCCAAGCTTGGTGCAAATCCGACAAGCAGACCTTTTGGGGACTTCCTCCACGTAGGCGGCAGTTCTGCAACTTTTCAAGCCGCCCGCCCAGTGCTTTTGGAAGACGCAACTCCTTCGCGAGCATCCTAAGGTCATGTGAAGGCTCTAACGCACCAGTGTCTTTCTGGCTTCGCCGCGATAGCAACCGCTCCTTCAACCCGCATTCAGCGGCATAGAAGAGTAGCAGGCCTATAGTTGCCACATCATCGGAACTCCCGTGCTTACTGAGAATTTCGGCAGATGAACTCATCTCTGTGCGTCTCTGTCGCAACGCTCTGACCCCCACCTGAAGCACCATGCCGCTATCTTGCCACTCCATCACCCATTGGCGGCGAGCGAATTCTAGCTTTGTCCAATAGTCGACAGCATGGCCGGCAAAGTGCATGCCGCAAGGGGGTTTGACCCGACCGAGGTGAAGCGTTACCCCCAATACGGCGAAGGCCCGCTTCCCAGGGGGAAGCGGGCCTTCGTGACTCGAGCCGCGGAGCGGGGAATTACTTCGCCTTCTCCAGGACCTCGACCAGACGCCAGCGCTTGGTGGCCGACAGCGGGCGGGTCTCCATCAGCTGAACGCGGTCGCCGATGCCGGCGATCTCGTTCTCGTCGTGGGCCTTGACCTTCGAGGTGGTGCGGATGATCTTGCCGTAGAGCGGGTGCTTCACCCGGTCCTCCAGCTCCACCACGATGGTCTTGTTCATCTTGTCCGAGACGACGTAGCCGATCCGCACCTTGCGGCGGCCGCGCACCTCAACGTTCTCGCTCATGCCGCATCTCCCTTGCCAGCGGGTCCGGTGGCCAGACCGAGCTCGCGCTCACGCATGACCGTGTAGATGCGCGCGATCTCGTGACGGACGACGCGCAGACGACGGTTGTTGTCCAGCTGACCCGTCGCCATCTGGAAGCGCAGGTTGAACAGCTCTTCCTTCGACTCACGCAGGCGGGAGACGAGTTCCTCTTCGGTGAGCTCGCGGAGCTCTGCGGCCGGTGTACCGGTAGCCATCAGAACTGCTCCTCCCTGGTCACGATCCTGCACTTCATCGGGAGCTTGTGCATCGCGCGGCGCAGCGCCTCGCGAGCGATCTCCTCGTTCGGGTAAGACATTTCGAACATCACGCGGCCGGGCTTGACGTTCGCGACCCACCACTCCGGCGAACCCTTACCGGAACCCATGCGGGTCTCGGCGGGCTTCTTGGTCAGCGGGCGATCCGGGTAGATGTTGATCCAGATCTTGCCGCCACGGCGGATGTGGCGAGTCATCGCGATACGCGCCGACTCGATCTGCCGGTTGGTGACGTAGGCAGGCTCGAGCGCCTGGATACCGAAGTCACCGAAGGCCACCGAGGTGCCGCCCTTGGCTATGCCCGAACGGCTCGGGTGGTGCTGCTTGCGGTGCTTGACCTTGCGAGGCATCAGCATGCGTCAGCCCTCCTGATTCTCTGCCGGAGCGTCCGCCACCGCGGTAGCGGCGGAGCGCCCGGCCTCGACACCGGTCGCGGTGGTGCCGGCGGAACCGGAACGACGCGGGCGGCTCGGCCGCTCCCGGCGCGGGCGATCGCGATCGCCGGCCGGAGCGCTCGCGGCGGTCAGCTCACGCTTGCCACCGACGATGTCGCCCTTGTAGATCCAGACCTTCACGCCGATGCGACCGAAGGTGGTCTTGGCCTCGTAGAGGCCGTAATCGATGTCGGCGCGCAGCGTGTGCAGCGGCACCCGACCCTCACGGTAGAACTCCGAGCGCGACATTTCGGCGCCGCCGAGGCGGCCCGAGCACTGCACACGGATGCCCTTGACGTTCGGCGAACGCATGGCCGACTGGATGGCCTTGCGCATCGCGCGACGGAACGCCACACGGTTGGACAGCTGCTCGGCCACACCCTGGGCAACCAGCTGCGCATCCGACTCGGGGTTCTTGACCTCGAGGATGTTCAGCTGAACCTGCTTCTTGGTGAGCTTCTCCAGCTCGGCGCGGATGCGATCGGCTTCCGCGCCGCGGCGGCCGATCACGATGCCCGGACGCGCGGTGTGGATGTCCACCCGCACGCGGTCACGGGTGCGCTCGATCTCGACCTTCGAGATGCCCGCCCGCTCCATGCCGTTGGCCAGCAGCCGACGGATGGCGACGTCTTCCTTCACGTAGTCCGCGTACTGCTTGTCCGCGTACCAACGCGACTTCCAGTCGGTGGTGATACCGAGGCGGAAGCCATGGGGGTTGATCTTCTGTCCCATTTACTTTGCCCCTCCCTTCCGGCGGCTGCGAGCAGCACCGGCGGTGGGCACGCTCTCGACCTCGATGGTGATGTGGCTGGTGCGCTTGCGGATCCGGAACGCGCGGCCCTGGGCACGCGGCTGGAAACGCTTCATGGTGGCGCCCTCGTCGACGTAGGCCGTCGAGATCACCAGCGTGGCCGGGTTCAGACCGAGGTTGTTCTCGGCGTTCGCCGCGGCGCTGGCGACGACCTTCGCGACCGGCTCGCTCGCGGCCTGCGGCGCGAACTTCAGGATCGCGAGAGCGTCCTCGACTCGCTTGCCGCGGACCAGGTCCACGACGCGGCGAGCCTTCATCGGGGTGACGCGCACGTGCTTGGCGGTCGCCCGGGCAGTGGGGTTCTGAGTCTCAGTCGTCGTCATCGCCGCTTGCTCTTCCGGTCTTCCTTGACGTGGCTCTTGAACGTCCTGGTCGGCGCGAACTCACCGAGCTTGTGTCCGACCATGGACTCCGAGACGAACACCGGGACGTGCTTGCGGCCGTCGTGCACCGCGAAGGTGTGTCCGATGAAATCCGGGATGATGGTCGAACGACGCGACCAGGTCTTGATGACCTGCTTCGTGCCCTTCTCGTTCTGCACGTCCACCTTCGCGAGGAGGTGGTCGTCGACGAACGGGCCCTTCTTGAGGCTGCGTGGCATTTCTTACCTCCTCCTTCAGCGCTTCTTGCCGGTCTTGCGACGGCGGACGATGAGCTTGTCGCTCGGACGGTTGGGCTTACGGGTGCGGCCTTCCGGCTGACCCCACGGCGAGACCGGGTGGCGACCACCGGAGGTCTTGCCCTCACCACCACCGTGCGGGTGGTCGACGGGGTTCATGACGACACCACGGACCGTGGGACGACGACCCTTCCAGCGCATGCGGCCGGCCTTGCCCCAGTTGATGTTCGACTGCTCGGCGTTGCCGACCTCGCCGACGGTGGCGCGGCAGCGCACGTCGACGCGACGGATCTCACCGGAGGGCATACGCAGCGTGGCGTAGGGGCCTTCCTTACCGAGCAGCTGGATGCTCATGCCCGCGGAACGGGCCAGCTTGGCGCCGCCGCCCGGACGCAGCTCCACCGCGTGGATGGTGGTACCGGTCGGGATGTTGCGCAGCGGCAGGTTGTTGCCCGGCTTGATGTCGGCCGTCGGACCGGACTCGATCGGGGTGCCCTGCTGGATACCCTTCGGCGCGATGATGTAGCGCTTCTCGCCGTCCACGTAGTGGAGCAGCGCGATGTTGGCGGTCCGGTTCGGGTCGTACTCGATGTGCGCGACCTTGGCGGGGATGCCGTCCTTGTCCAGGCGACGGAAGTCGATCAGACGGTAGGCACGCTTGTGACCGCCACCGCGGTGACGAGTCGTGATGCGGCCGTGCGCGTTACGACCACCGGTCTTGGTCAGCGGACGAAGCAGCGACTTCTCCGGGGTGGACCGGGTGATCTCGGCGAAGTCCGAGACGCTGGAGCCACGGCGGCCCGGCGTTGTCGGCTTGTACTTGCGAATTGCCATGAGTTCTTCTCTGCTTTCTGGATTCCCGCTCGCTTACGCGACCGGGCCTCCGAAGATCTCGATGGGCTTGCTGTCGGCCGAGATGGTCACGAGCGCACGCTTGGTGTCCTTGCGCTTGCCGTAACCGAAGCGGGTCCGCTTGCGCTTGCCCTGACGGTTGGCGGTGTTGACGCTGGTGACCTTCACACCGAAGACCTTCTCGACGGCGATCTTGATCTGCGTCTTGTTGGAGTCCGGGTGCACCAGGAAGGTGTAGGTGCCTTCCTCGATCAGACCGTAGGACTTCTCCGAGATGACCGGCGCCAGCAGGATGTCGCGGGGGTCGGCGATGGTGGTCACTTGCTCTCCTCCTGTGCCGCCTCGGCGGGACCGTGAACGAAGGCGTTCAGGGCCTCGACGCTGAACACCACGTCGTCGCTGTTGAGGACGTCGTAGGTGTTGAGCTGATCCGGGGCGATCGGCTGCACGTTCTGCAGGTTCGCCACGCTCTTCCACGCGGCGATGTCCTCGCGGCCGACGACGACCAGGAACTTCTTGCGGTCCGACAGCTCGGCCAGGAAGGTCTTGGCGGTCTTGGTCGACGGGGTCTGACCCGCGACCAGTTCGGTGACCACGTGGATGCGCTCGTTACGGGCCCGGTCCGAGAGGGCGCCACGCAGGGCGGCGGCCTTCATCTTCTTCGGGGTGCGCTGGCTGTAGTCGCGCGGCTGCGGGCCGTGCACGGTGCCACCGCCGGCGAACTGCGGCGCGCGGGTCGAACCCTGGCGGGCGCGACCGGTGCCCTTCTGGCGGTACGGCTTCTTGCCACCGCCGGAGACCTCGCCGCGAGTCTTGGTCGCGTGGGTGCCCTGACGGGCCGCGGCCAGCTGCGCGACGACGACCTGGTGCATCAGCGCGATGTTGGCGGTCACGTCGAAGATCTCCGCGGGGAGGTCGACGGTGCGGTTGGTCTTGCCACCGATCTCCTTGACCGGCAGCGTCAGGTTGGCCTTCTTCTCGAGGCTGGTCATGCGTGCGCACCACCCTTCACGGCGCTCTTGACGATCACGACGCCGCCCTTGCGACCCGGGATCGCACCCTTGATCAGGAGCAGGCCGTTCTCGGCGTCCACCTTGTGAACCGACAGGTTCTGAGTGGTGACGCGGTCGTTACCCATCCGACCCGACATGCGCATGCCCTTGAACACGCGGCCGGGGGTGGCGCAGCCACCGATGGAACCCGGGCGACGGTGCACGGCCTGCGCACCGTGCGAGGCGCCCTGACCGGCGAAGCCGTGACGCTTCATGGTGCCGGCGAAGCCCTTGCCCTTGCTGGTGCCGGTGACGTCGACGTAGGCGCCCTCTTCGAACACGTCGGCGCTGATCTCCTGGCCGACCTCGAAGGTGGAAGCGTCCGCGACGCGGATCTCGGCGACGTGGCGGCGCGGGGTGACGCCGGCCTTGGCGAACTGGCCGGAGGTCGGCTTGTTCACCTTGCGCGGGTCGATGGCGCCGAAGGCGACCTGGACGGCGCTGTAGCCGTCGCGCTCCACGGTGCGAATCTGGGTGACCACGTTCGGGCCCGCCTTGACGACGGTGACCGGGACGACGCGGTTCTTCTCGTCGAAGACCTGGGTCATGCCGAGCTTGGTGCCCAGGATGCCGGCCGCGGGCCGGTTCTTGTTGTCAGTCATGTCTCGAGTCCCCGTCACTGAATGTTGACGTCGACGCTGGCCGGCAGGTCGATGCGCATGAGCGCGTCGACCGTCTTCGGCGTCGGGTCGAGGATGTCGATGAGGCGCTTGTGCGTACGCATCTCGAAGTGTTCGCGCGAGTCCTTGTACTTGTGCGGCGAACGGATGACGCAGTACACGTTCTTCTCGGTCGGCAACGGCACCGGCCCGACCACGCGGGCCCCAGTGCGGGTCACCGTCTCCACGATCTTGCGCGCAGACGCATCGATCGCCTCGTGGTCATAGGCCTTGAGCCTGATGCGGATCTTTTGTCCCGCCACGCTAAGTGTCCTTTTCTCCGCTTTCCTTCGTGATCCGGAAGCCGGGCTTCCGCACCACCCTCAATTTGCACAGCCCGAACACACGAAGACGTCTCAGTTGGAGACCACGACCGGGCACGCCCGATCCTCGCCGCTGTTCATCTGTCATGGTTCTCCGGTCCACGCGGTCGGGCGTGTCGCCTTCCCGCTTATTCCTCGGCCCGGATCTAGAACTTCATCTCAGGCTCGGAACAACGTCCCGGACGTACTCACACCGGGAACCGGTGAAGCACTCGATTGGGTACTGCTCGCCTCGCCGGTCACGCCCCGTTTCGTCCGAAACAGGCACGACCCCGTGCAAGGCAACCCGAACAGTATGCCCGAGACCCCCGAGCCACTTCAAATCGCCCCCGCTGTCGTCCGCGTCACCCCGGCGCGGGCCGCGACTTCGCAGGTCGCCCGGACGCCGCGCAGAGGTTACCGGCCCTGCCAGGCGTCCCGAAAACTCTGCGAGAAACCCGAGCAGCACAGAACTTACTTTTGAGTAAGATAGCGGCATGAGCAAAGAGACCGCGACTCTGCGCGGGTGGAAGAAGCTGCCGGACAACCGGCTGGGGCACGCGCTGTTCTCGCTGGGAATGGTGGCAAGGGTGCCGTACTTCGGCACGGTGCTGCCCAACGTCGTGCGGCTGGAGCCGGGACTGTGCGAGGTGACCTCGCCGAAGTGGTTCGGCATCCACAATCACCTGGGCACCTTCCACGCCATCGCGGCGTGCAACCTGGCCGAGGTGGCCATGGGCATGCTGAGCGAGGCCACGGTGCCGACCACGCACCGCTGGATTCCCAAGGCGATGAACGTGCAGTACCTGGCCAAGGCCGAGACGGGTCTGCGCGCGGTGGCGAAGCTGCCGGAGGTTCCGGACTTCACGAAGATCACCGAGGGGCGCGACCTGGTGGTGCCGGTGTCGATCTACGACAAGCAGGGACTCGAGGTCGTGCACGCGGATATCACGACTTGGGTCACGCCCCGTTAGTTGGCGCGCGCGTGTTCGTAAGACTCGCCTCGGGGTGGCTGGGAGCGCGGGGCGGTTCGACCTTCGATGCCCGCAGGGCTAGCACGGTGGAGTTGGACACTGGCGAACCCCTGATTGGTTGCACCGGGGTCAGGGCAGCGGATTGAATGCGGATATGAGTGGCGGTGCGGTCCAGGCGGCCGATCTGTGCGTCGTCGGGCTCGGTCCGACCGGGCGGGCGCTCGCCCACCGGGCGATGCGGGCCGGGCTGCGGGTCATCGCGATCGACCCGCGACCGGAGCGGCTGTGGCCGCCCACCTATTCCTGCTGGATCGATGAACTGCCGAAGTGGTTGCCGCCCAGCGCCATTGGGTCCCGCATCGAAACACCGACGGTGTGGACGAAGACCGAGCACCGCATTCCGCGGCCGTACTGCGTGCTGTCCAAGCAGGGTCTGTACGACGCGCTGCCGCTGGACGACGCCGAGGTGATCGCCGGACGCGCCACCCGCGTCGACGCGCACGAGGTGGAACTGGCCGACGGCACGGTGCTGCGGGCCGACACCGTCTTCGACACCCGCGGCCTGCCCGCGCTCGGACAGCGCAGGGCGGCCAGCGCGCACGGCATCTTCGTCGACGCGGAGACGGCCGCGCCGATGGTCGCCGAGGGCGAAGGGCTGCTGCTGGACTGGCGTCCGGAGAACGGCGCGGGCCAGGACGCGCCACCGTCGTTCCTCTACGCGGTGCCGATCGGCGACGGCACGGTGATCTTCGAGGAGACCAGCCTCGGCCTGCGCGGCGGCATGCCGCAGCACGAGCTGCGCGCACGGACGCTGAACCGGCTCGCCGCGCACGGCATTCGGCTCACCGGCGCGGAACCGACCGAGGCCGCGCACTATCCGCTCGACCAACCGCCGCCGAAGAAGGGCGTCGCGCGGGCGGTTCCGTTCGGAGCGCGCGGCGGCATGATGCACCCCTGCACCGGCTACAGCGTCGCCGATTCGCTCGCCCTGGTCGACACCGCGGTCACGGCGTTGCGAGACGGTCGCGACCCGATCGAGGCGCTGTGGCCGTGGCGGGCCCGGCTGGTCTACTGGATGCGCATGCGCGGGCTGTGGGGCCTTGGCAGGCTGACCACCGAGCAATCGATCGCCATGTTCGAGGCGTTCTTCACCGAATCCGAACGCGGCCAGCGCGCGCTGCTCACCGCGCACGACGACTACGCCGCACTCGGCGCGGTGCTGTTCAACACCGTGGCGCACACCTGGCCGTTCCGCTGGCGCTACGACCTGGTGGGCTGGACGAACCGCGACCGCTGGGTAAGTTACGGATTTGCTGCGACCGCCGATCGCGAGCAACATCGCGCCCATTGATTCATCGCAGGTCGCCGGTCTCGAGCGTGAACGAGAAAGGGCCAGGGAGATCAATCGGCTTTCCGAACGGCACGCGGACGTCCTGCCGGTAGTCGATCAGGTCGGCGGCGCCACCAGGCTCGGCGAAAAGCGTGACGGTTTTCTCTACTCGATCGATCAACAGGTAGAAGGGCACCCCGCCGCGCGCGTAGCAATACCTCTTGGCCTTGCGATCGCGGTCCGGCTTCGAACTGGTGACCTCCACCACCATCACGACCTTGTCCACCGCCATCCACGACGGCTCATCCCAAAACGAGTCCGCATAGGCGACGACGACATCCGGGATCAGACGGTTCTTCGGGCAGAGTCCGCCACGATCCAGCAGTAGCCCCTTGTTACCCGAGAAGTCCAAATCCTCCGCTGATTTTCGGATTATCTGACGAACGATCGCGGAGATATTGCCCTCATGATTCCCCTCGGGCGGCGGTGACACGACGATCTCCCCCTCGATCAGCTCGGCTCGGAATCCTTCAGGAAGCTCCAGCGCTTGGAAGCCCTCGAGCAGCACATCCGCAGGGTCCCTCGGCGGCTCGTGCGCGGCTGCTGCGGTCACTGATGACACCTCCTCTGCTCCTGTCACACAGCATACGGACCAGGGGCGACCGGAATCGCGGATCGAAGCCCGCCTCACGCCCCGGTTTCGGCGGCGCGGCGGTAACCGCGGATCGCCGGGTACGCGAACACTGCGACCATCCCGACGGTCCACGCGATCGTCTTCAGCAGCGGTTCCGCGACCGGCCCGCCGTAGGACAGACCGCGCATGGCATCGATGGCCGTGCTCATCGGCTGATTGCCGACCACGTCCTGCAACCAAGTCGGGTAGGCGAACACCGGAACGAAACCGGTGTTGAAGAACATCAGCAGCGTGTTGACGATCGTGATCAGGCTGACCAGCAGCACGCCCTCGGTGAGCGTCGCGAGCGCCGTGCACAGCACCGCGAAGCCGATGCCGAACAGCACCGGGATGCAGATCAGCGCCACCGCCGCGAGCGGCCCCTGGCCGAACCGGAAGCCGAGCGCCATGCCCACCGCGATGACGAACAGCGTGGTGATCAGCACCCGCACCGCCTCGGCGAGCAGCCGTCCCGTCAGGCTCGCCGCCCGGTTCATCGGCATGGTCCAGAACCGGCTCAGCAGGCCGGTGGCCTTCTCCACCTTGAAACCGAGCGCGCTCACCACCGCGCCGGACATGGCCGCCACCAAGGTGATCAGCGGCACCTGACCGTAGATGGCGTCCATACCGGTGTTCCTGGTGATGGTCCCGCCGAGCACGACGTCGAACATCAGCAGGGTCAGCGCCGGATAGACCAGCGTCTGGATGGTGGTCGCGGGATCGCGCAGCCACCCCATCAGCAGTCGCTTACACTGCAACAGGCTGTGCTGCGCCCAGGTGCCGATCGCCTGCTCCGAGCGCGGCGTCACCGTCGGCAGCGGCGCGAACTCCGTGCCCTTCTCCTCGGACTCCGTCGTCACAGTCATGACCGCCTCACACTCGCCCACACCGCGAACGGCGTGAACACCACCGTCAACCCGATCAGCCACAGCAGCGGCACCCACAGCACGCCCCAGCTCACCCCGTCGCCCGCCATGTCGCGCAGCGCGAAGGAGAACTGCGAGATGGGCTGGTTGCGCACGAACGGCTGGATCCACTCGGGGAAGCTCTTCTCCGGCACGAAGCCGCAGGACAGCATGCCGAAGATCAGCGTCGGCAGGGTCAGCGCCTGACTGAGTTGCTCCGGACTCTTGGTGAGGCTGCCGAGACCGTCCGCGCCGATGGCGAGCACGGTGCCGATGGCCAGGGAGAACGCGCAGAACAGCACGGCTTGGCCGAATCCGGCGCTGAATTCGAAGCCGATCAGGTACCCGAACAGCACGGCGCCGGTCAGCGAGGTCACCGAGCGGACCAGACCCGCGCAGATCCGTGAGGTGAACGGCACGAGCGTGCCGATCGGCATGGTCTGCAGGCGGCTGCTCAGGCCGGTCATCGCCTCGAACGCGGCGAGCTGCGCGTTGGACAGCATGGTGAACGCCATGGTCTGCAGCACGATGATCGGCATGACGAACTGCGCGTAGTCGATGCCCTGAAGCTTCATCACGAAGCGCAGCGGCAGATAGAAGCCGAGGGTGAACACCAGCGGCGTCACGAAGGCGACGATCAGCTCGCCCTTGGTGGCCATGGTCTTCACCACGCGACCGGTCAGCGCCTGCCACTGCGCGAAGGAGGACGGCCGGGCCACGGGTAGCTCGGCGAAGAGTGCGGCCCGGGTGTCCGGTTCGGTGGCGCTCGCGGTCACGAGTGGCCGCCCGAATGGCCGGTGAGGGAGAGGAAGACGTCGTCGAGCGAGGGCCTGCGCAACGCGATGTCGGCCAGCGTGACTCCCGCGCTGTCGAGCCTGCGCAGCGCCTCGGACAGGGTGGTCGCGCCGTGCGGGGCGGGGAACGAGAGCCGGTCGCTGCCGTCGAGTTCGGCCATGACGGCGGCGGGCACCAGGTCGCCGAGCGCGTACCCGGCGGTGAGCACCTGCTTCGGATCGAGCGGGACCACCTCGCAGTAGCTGCCGCCGGTCTTCTCCTTGAGTTCCTCGGCGGTGCCCTCGGCGATCACCGTGCCCTTGTCGATGACGATGATGTTGTCGCTGAGCACGTCGGCTTCCTCGAGGTACTGCGTGGTCAGCAGCACCGTGATGCCCTGCTCCTTGAGCACGTTCACCAGATCCCAGACGCCTTGGCGGCTGCGCGGATCCAGACCGGTGGTCGGCTCGTCGAGGAACACCACCTCGGGACGCACGACGAGGCCGCAGGCGATGTCCACCCTGCGCCGCATGCCGCCGGAGTACTGGCGCACCGCGCGCTTGCCCGCGCTCACCAGGTCGAACTCCTCGAGCAGGGTGTCGGCGCGCTTGCGGGCGGCGGACCTGCCCAGACCCATCAGCCTGCCGAACAGTTCGAGGTTCTCGCGGCCGGAGAGGTTCTCGTCCAGCGCGGCGTACTGCCCGGTCATCATGATCGAGCGCCGCACGCCCGCCGGATCCTCGCGGACATCGTGGCCCGCGACGACGGCGGTGCCCGAGTCGGGGCGCAGCAGCGTGGAAAGGATCTTGACCGTGGTGGTCTTGCCCGCGCCGTTGGGGCCGAGGATGCCGAGCACACTCGCCTTCTCGGCGGTGAAGCTGATCCCTTGCAGTGCGTGCACGTCGCCGAACGACTTGCGGACGTCCTCGACGCGGACGGCAGGCTCGTGCTCCGTCGCTTTCGATTGACGTGCCGGCGATTCTGCTTGGTTCAAGCTCGGCATCAACTCTCCACTATCGGCCGGGGGCGGCGATCCGATCGCCGAACGCACACGAATGCGTCGGGGTGGTGATCCCTGCCGCCTGGCGTGATGTTACCGGCATCGCGCGTCCCGGAACGACGACTGCTCAGACCCACTAGCGAACCCGGATAAGTGTGTGCTTCATCACATTCCGAGCCTCGTGCGCACGCCACGCCCGATCGGCGCTGGTCGAGGCGTGGCAAGGGCAGTGCAAGGGCGGTGACGCAGTCTTGTCGGCCGGGGGCGACCGACCATAGTCTGCTGAACGGGGGCATACACGCACTCACTCGTCTGTGGCGGGACCGCGCTGGGAGCCGGTCCGTCAGGGGTCGGCTCGATTCGGGTGGGAGCAACGCGGGTCGAGACTGCGAAGAGGTGACCATGGCCGAGTCCGCGCAGCCACGTTTGGCAGCGCATCCGGGAGGAACGGGCCGATCGAACGTGCTGATATCCCATGATCCGCGCACCGGGGAGGTAGTCGGGAATTACGCCGTGATGGGCGGCGGCGAGCTCAATCGCACCGTCCGCGCCGCACGCGCCGCCGAAAAATGGTGGGCCGATTTGGGTTTCAGCGGCCGCAAACGCTGGCTGCTGGACTGGAAACGCAGCATCGCAAGGCGGGCAAGCGAATTGGTGGAGCTGGTCTCCGAGGAGACCGGAAAACCCGCGGCGGACGCCGCGATCGAGGTGATGCTCGCGATCGAGAATCTGGATTGGGCCGCGCGCAACGCTTCTCGCGCGCTGCGGCGGCGCAGGATCGGTTCGAGCTGGCTCAGCCGCAATCAACAGGGTTCGGTGGGTTATCTGCCGCTCGGCGTGGTCGGGGTGCTAGGGCCGTGGAACAACCCGGTCTTCACGCCGATGAGCTCGATCGCCTACGCCATGGCGGCGGGCAACGCGGTGGTGTTCAAGCCGCACGAGCTGACCACCGGCGTCGGGGTGTGGCTTGCCGAGAGCTGGGCCGACCTGGCCCCGAACCAACCGGTGCTCCAGGTGGTGACCGGCGACGGCGGCACGCGGACCGCGCTGTGCCGGGCCAAGCTGGACAAGATCGCCTACGCGGGCTCGGAAGCGGGTGCGCGGGAAGTGATCTCGCTGTGCGCGCAGACCATGACGCCGGTCGTCGTCGAGCGCGGCGGCAAGGGCGCGATGGTGGTGCACGTCGACGCCAAGCTCGACGAGGCCGCCGAGGCCGCGGTGTTCGGGGCGATGGCCAACGCGGGTCAGAATCCCTCCGGCTTGCAGCGGGCCTACGTGGCGGATTCGGTGTACGACAACTTCCTCGGGCTGGTCGTCGAGCACGCCGAGCGGCTGCGTCCCGGCGCGGACAAGCGCGCGTCCTACGGTCCGATGATTCTGGAAGCCCAGGTCGACGTGGTGCGCAGACAAGTGCGCGATGCGCTCGCCAGGGGTGGTCGCGCGGTGGTCGGTGGGCTGGAATCGATCCGCGAGCCGTACGTCGAGCCGATCGTGCTCGCCGAGGTGCCGGAGGAGAGCATCGCGGTCACCGGCGAGGCGATCGGACCCGTGCTGATCGTGAACCGGGTGCCGAATATCGAGGAGGCCGCCAAGCGCATCAACGCCACCGGCAACGGTGTGGCGGTCTCGGTGTTCACCAGGGACGTGCACAGCGTGGAGTCCTTCGCGGAGACGCTGCGCGTCGGCGTGGTGACGATCAATTCGACCACCGCTCACCTCGGCATTCCCGCGCTGCCCATCGGCGGCGTCGGCGAATACGGCCAGGGCCACAGCCACGGCGACCACGGGCTGCGCGAGTTCAGCAGAACGCTGGCCGTCGCCCGCAAGCGCTATCGCGCGCCGATGAACCTGGCCACCTTCGACCGGCACCCGCGCCATCTGCGGATGGCCAAGGCGCTGTTCCGACTACGCCACGGACGCCCCGGCTGAGCGAGATTCGCGCCTCGAGTTCGCGCAGACAGGCCACGGACAGGGATGAGGCGGTGTGGAAGAGCCTCGCCCGCCGGTCCATCCGCGGCGTCTGCGCGGACGGCGGCGACCTCAGCCGAGGAGAACCGCGTCCATCAGCGCCGTCACCCTGGCCAGCTGGGCCGGGCGGGCGTCGAAGCGGATGAGCCTGCCGATGTCGATGACCTGGCCGATGGCGGCGTGCACGCGGAAGCGGGCCTCGACCGCGTCGCCGTCGAGCAGGTTGGCCCACTCCAGGACGTTCTGGCGCTGGATGGCGCGCAGCTTGTGTTGCTCGGCCTGCGGCAGGTTGCTGAACTCCGCGTAGTAGACCGGCATGATCTCCGGGGTGGAGAAGGTCAGCTTGGCGTAGCGCGCGGCGATCAGGCGCACGGCTTCGGGCCTGCTGGTCGCCTCGGCCAGCGCTTCGGTCATGGCGACCGAGACACGGTCGCCGGTCCGATGGAACGCGGCGGCGAGCAGATCGGACTTGCTGCTGAAGTACCGGTAGACGCTGGACGCGTTGATACCGACCGCGGCGCCGATCTCCTCGATGCTCGCCTCGTGATAGCCCTGGCGACCGAAGATCCGGATGGCCTCGGCGAGCAGCTGTTCGCGCTTGGAGGTGACCGGCAGGCCGCGCGCGACGGGCCCCTGGTCCGGTTGCGTCGGCGCGGGCGGCAGCTCGGCGCGCAGGACCGACCAGCACATGTCGCGCAACAGCGGAAGCAGCCGCGCACCGGACAGCGCCGAGCGGTGCGCGGAGATGCTGGCCACCACGCTGAGCACCGAGGCGGCGAGCATCCGCAGGTCGGCCTCGGGAGCGTCCGGCCGGAGTTCGGCGATGGGCGCGGCGATGGTGTCGTTCAGATCGTCGTAGATCTTGCGGATCCGGATCCGATCTTCACGCTCCAGGTAGCGGCGCTCCCACCGGTACAGGCCCGCCTCGCGCCGGATGTCGATGGTGTGTTCGGCGATCGCCTTGATCAGTCCGTCGAGCCGCGGTTCCGGGTCCAGCTCGGGATCGTCGGCATTGCGCGCGACGGTGAGCAGGTGTCGTGCGCCCTCCTCGGCGGCGGCGACGAGCAGCGCGTACTTGTTCGCGAAATGCCGGTACAGGGCGGGGCCGGAAATGCCGACGTCGGCGGCGATCTCGTCGACGCCGACCGGGTAGTACCCGCGCTCGCTGAAGGCGCGCGCGGCGGCCCGGATGATCTGCGCCTTGCGGTCCTTGGGGCGGCGGCGAACACCGGCGTTCTCCGCTCCGGCCCTTCCCCCGTTTGGTTCGGGCCGCGCGGGCGCGAGGTCTACCTCGCCGTGTTCCGCGACCATGCACCTCTCCGTTCTGGGACGGCGCCGCCTGGTTGACAGCGCCGGACAAGTCCACATAAGTTAACCACAATTCGCAAAGTTAACCACCATTCACAGCCCGGCGTCCGCCGAATCGCTGACCAGGAGCGAAAAATGAGCATTACCGATTCCGCATCCGCCGCGACGGCTCCCGCCGGTTTCACGGCGGTGCAGGACGGCAAGGTACTGCGTATCACCCTCACCAAGCCCAAGCGCAAGAACGCCATCGATTACGACACGATGGTCGCGCTCGGCGACACCTTCGTGGCCGCGGCCGAGAACCGCTCGGTGCGCGCGATCGTGCTGACCGGCGCGGGCGACGACTTCTGCACCGGCGCGGACTTGGCCGCGGGCCCCGGCGAGGCGCAGCGCGGCATCACCTCCGACATGGTGATGGACGCCGCCAACCGGTTGGTGCGGGCCATCGTGGACGTGCCGGTTCCGGTAGTCGGGCGGATCAAGGGCGCGGCGGCCGGTGTCGGCGTCGGCATCGCGCTGGCCGCCGACCTGGTCTACGCGAGCGAGGACTCCTACCTGCTGCTGGCGTTCATCAACATCGGCCTGATGCCCGATGGCGGCGCGGCCGCGCTGGTGGCGGCGGCCGCGGGACGCCCGCTGGCCGCGGAGATGGCACTGCTCGGCGAGCGCCTGCCCGCGCCCGCCGGGAAGCAAGCCGGACTGTTCACCGCCGTGCTGCCCGACGACGAGCTCGACGCGGCGGTGGAGGCCGCGGTCGCCAAGCTCGCCGCAGGCCCGCGCCGCGCGCTGGAACTCACCAAGAAGGCGCTCAACCAGGCCACACTGACCGCACTGGACGCGGCGCTCGCGGCCGAGAAGACCGGCCAGAGCGAGCTGCTCGCCTCCCCCGACTTCCGCGAGGGGGCCACCGCGATGCTGACCAAGCGCAAGCCGGTCTTCGCCGACTGAAAATGCCTCTCGGCGCCGCGGCGATCCCGCGGCGCCGACGGAAATCCCGGACACAGCTGGGTGCGCGGGAACGGTCGTTCGCGGGTGGCAAACCGGTAGCTCGGGCCCGCGAACACCACCCTCCTCCGGCAGGTCCCCATGTGCGTAGACGGCGCACAAGCAGGCACCGCATTTTCCGTTGGCAGGTGCTCACACGGACAACCCCAGGCACCCGCTCCCAGCAGGTCCCCATATGCGTAGACGGCCCACGAGCAACCCGGTCATATCCGTTGGCAGGTGCTCACACGGAGAACCCCGCCATGAGCAGGCACACCTGCCCCCACTATGTTGATCCGCTATGACTTACCTGGTTACCGGAGCAACTGGGTTCATCGGTCGTTTTCTGATCCCCCAGCTGCTCGAGCGCGATACGGACATCCACGTGCTGGTCCGGCCCGGTCAGCAATCGGCCGACCGGTACGCCTGCTGCGCCAGGGAATGGGACGCGGGCGATCGGGTGCGTCCGGTCCGGGGCGACCTCGGCGCGCCGAGCCTGGGCATCGACAGCAACTGGCTGGCGCAACACCGCGGCGCCATCGACCACGTCTTCCATCTGGCGGCGGGCTACGACCTGACCGAGCGCGGAGCGGGCACTCGCAATGTGGTCGACGCCGCCGAGGAACTGGGAGCCGGTCTGCTGCACCATGTTTCGACCGTCGAGGTGGCGGGCTCGTACGAGGGCCTGTTCACCGAGGAGATGTTCGACAAGGGACAGGCGCTGACAACTCCGTTGCAGCAGGCCAAGTTCGAGGCGGAACGCATCGTGCGGGACTCGAATCTCGCCTGGCGGATCTACCGGCCCTCGATCGTCATCGGCCACTCCAGGACCGGCGAGATCGACCGCATCGACGGTCCCTACTACTTCTTCCGTCTGCTGCGGATGGCGGCGCAGCTGCCGCGCATTCTCCCGGTGCTGGTGCCCAAACTCGGCGAAACCAACATGGTCCCGGTCGATTTCGTGGCGCGGGCCCTCGACCACATCGCGCACCAGCCGGGCCCGGCGTCGAGCACCTACCATCTGGTCGACCCGCGCCGGATGAGCGCGGTCGAGGCGCTGAACCTGTTCGCCGACGAGGCGGGGGCGCCGCATCTGGTCGAGGTGATGCCCAAGCGCGCGATGAACATGCTGCTGCGGGTGCCGGGCGCCAACTGGATGTTGCCGCGCGTCGGCGTCCCGCTCGACGTGCTCGAGCACAGTGAGTTCACCTGCTGGTTCGACGCCAAGCGCGCCACCGACACGCTGGCGGGCACCGACATCAAGGTGCCGCCGCTCGCCGCGTACGCCCCGCTGATCTGGAAGTACTGGATCGAGAACTGGGTGTAGCCGTAAACACGACCGCCCTGGTCACACGAGGGGTGTGACCAGGGCGGTCGATGCGAAGCGGGTGGTCTCAGAGACCGAGGCCCTTGGCCAGCACCGGCCAGGAGCGGGGGAACTCGTCGTTCCAGTAGCCCCACGAGTGGGTGCCGGTCGGACGGAAGTTGAAGGTCGCCGGGATACCCAGCTCGTTCAGCTTGGTCTGCAGGTTGTGCGTGCAGTAGTTGGTGCCCGCCTCGATCACGCCGCCGATCAGGACCTGGTTGGCCAGACCGTAGGCGCCGGGCAGGGCGTACTCACCGTTCAGCACGTCGTGCTCGCCGGGAATACCGGTGCCGGTGGAGATGTAGAGCTCGAGACCGCGCAGGCCCTCGGCGTTCACGTACGGGTCGTTCTTGACCCATCCCTCCGAGCCCTGTGGACCCCACATGTTCTCGGTGTCGCCGCCGCCCCAGGTCTCGACGGTGAGCTTCACGAACTCCGAGCCGACCGGGTCACTGGTCTGGGCGCAACCGCTGTAGGCGGCGGCCGCCTTGTACAGGCCGGGCTTGGCGATCGGCAGCGCCAGCACGGTGGTGCCCGAGGTGGACAGGCCCGCGATGGCGTTCACGCCGTTGGTGCCGAGCGCGCCGTCGACCAGCGGCGGCAGCTCCTCGGTGAAGAAGGTCGTCCACTTGTTGCGGCCCAGCGTCGGGTCGTCCTTGATCCAGTCGGTGTAGTAGCTCCACTTGCCACCGATCGGCTGGATCACATTGACGTTCTTGTCCTTCAAGAAGTCCAGCGCTTCGGAACGGGCCACCCAGGACGCGTCGTCCTCGCCGCCGCCCGCACCGTTGAGCAGGTACAGGGTCGGCCGCGGCTCCGAGGCGTCGGCCGGACGCTGCACGTCGATGATGACGTTCTCGTCCATCGCGGCCGAGTACACGTGCAGCCGGATGTTGCGGGAGTCCTTGATTTCCGCCTTGACGATCTTCGAGCCGTCGGAGGAGACCGGGTTGGCCAGCAGCGCCTTCGACTCGACGATCGGGTCAGCAGTGGCCGAGGATGCGCCGAATCCGGACATGAGTCCCGCGAACACCGCAGTAGTCGCGATCATCGCCGCGGCACGCGTGCCACGGCGCCGGGTCTGTCGACGTATCAATTTCGCACCTTCACTTCGTATCGGGATCACGGATGGGCTTCCCCTGGCCGCCGGACGTCCACGCGTTGGCGCCACGCCCAGACCATACGGCCTATGTAGTCGTCAGAACAGGGGGCATTGTTACCTACCCGTTGCCCCATCATGCCTGACCAGCCGGATTGTGATCTTCTCCGGCCCCGGGAATCAATGACGACAGTCTCGGTCCGATCTCGGCTAGCGCCATCTGCGAGGTCATCTCGTCGTGCGTCGTCTGAATCGGGTGATCGGCGACAACGCCGTCGACGAACGGTTGCCACTTGTTCGCCGAGGTCTCCGGGTCGATGCCGTGCACCAGGTTCGCCCCGAGGATCCGGGCGCTGAAGTACTCCAGCCTGCCCCGGAACACGCCGGGCCGATGCTCGGCGATCAGCTCCGCCGAACGGACCGCGCTGCGGTAGATGCGGCGCAGCCGTTCCGGCGTCAGCACGGCCAGCTCCGGCGGGATGGTGGCGTGCAGCGCGGCGAGCGAGGCATCGCTGAGATCGTGCACGTCATCGCCGCCGAGCAGGTCGTCGGCGCCGATGCCGATCTCGGCGAGCGCACCGCGCAGCGCGTCGCGGAAATCACCGGCGCCGATGTCGTGGTGGCTGTCCAGCATGGCGAGCAGCGCGACCCGCTCCCCCGCCGCCTGCAACCGCACCGCGACCGCGTGCGCCAGGATGCCGCCGAGCGACCAGCCGAGCAGGTGGTACGGACCCTGCGGCTGGACCGAGCGGATCTCGGCCAGGCAGCGCGCCGCCATCGCGTCGAGCGACTCGGGCAGGTAGTCGTCCTCGGAGAGCGCGGGCGACTGGAGACCGATGATCGGACGCGACCGATCCACGTACGGCACCAGGCCCGCGTAGCTCCACGAGAGTCCGGCCATCGGGTAGAAGCAGAACAGCGGCTCCGCCGAACCGGTGCCGCGGATCGGCAGCAGCGGGCCGAGGGCGGCGGCCGAATCGGCCGAGTAGTCGACGCCGTTCTCCTGCGCGGTGCTGATCTTGGCGGCGAGCGCGGCGACCGTGGAGTCGGTGAAGAACCACTGCACCCGCACCTCGGCGCCGGTCAGCCCGCGCAGCCTGCCGACCACGCGGGTCGCGACCAGCGAGTTGCCGCCGAGATCGAAGAAGTCGTCGTCGGCGCCGACCCGGTCCACGCCGAGCACCTCGGCGAAGACCGCGGCGACGGCCTGCTCCATCGGCGTCGCCGGTGCGCGGTAGTCGCGGGACGCCAGCTGCGGCTCGGGCAGCGCCCGGCGATCCAGTTTGCCGCTCGCGTTCAGCGGCATCGCCGTGAGCGGCACGATCGCCGAGGGGACCATGTACGCGGGCAGCGCGGCGCGTGCGTACGCGAGGAGGTCATCGATGTCCACGGCCGAGCCGGGCACCGGAACGACGTAGGCGACCAGCCGATCGCCGGTGGCGAGCCGGACCAGCGAGACCGCGACGTGGCGCACCTCGTCGTGATCGGCGAGCACGGCCTCGATCTCGCCGAGCTCGACACGCTGACCGCGCAGCTTGACCTGGAAGTCGCTGCGGCCCAGGTATTCCAGCGCCGCGCCGTCGCCGACCGGACGCCAGCGCACCACGTCGCCGGTGCGGTAGAGCCGCTCGCCGTCCTCGTGCGCGACGAAGCGTTCCGCGGTGAGTGCGGGCGCGCCGTGGTAGCCGCGGGCCAATTGCACACCCGCGACGTACAGTTCGCCCGCCGCGCCGAGCGGCACCGGGCGCAGCTGGCGGTCGAGCACGTGCACCTTGGTGTTGGCCACCGGCGTACCGATCGGCACGGCCGAACCGCCGTCCGCGTGGCCGGGGTGCGCGGTGACGACCGTCGCCTCGGCGGGGCCGTACCAGTTCACCAGCTCGGCGTCGGGCAGCGCGGCGGCGAAGGCCTCGGCCGTCTCCGCCGAGAGCGCCTCACCGGCCGCGAAGACCCGGCGCAGCGCGGGGAGATGGGCGTCCTCGTCCGCACCGTCCAGGAACGCGTCGAGCATCGAGGGCACGAAATGCACCGTGCTGACGCGATGTTCGGCGATGACCCGTGCCAGGTAGGCCGGATCGCGGTGCCCGTCGGGCTCGGCGATCAGCACCGCGGCGCCGGTCTGCAACGGCCAGAACAACTCCCACGTCGAGATGTCGAAGGTGATCGGCGTCTTGTGCAGCACCACGTCGGAGCCGTCGTGCGGGTACGCGCGCTGGGCCCAGCGGAACTGGTTGGCCATCTGCCGGTGCGTGATCGCCACGCCCTTCGGGCGGCCGGTCGAGCCGGAGGTGTAGATGACGTAGGCGACGTTGTCGGCCCGCACCGGCGCATCGGCGGTCGCGACAATGCTCGGGGCGTACTCGAGCGCGTCCACCGCGACCACCGGCACACCGGTGGCCGTGCCGAAACCGGTTCGCGCCGTGGTCAATACGCACACCGGCGACGCGCCCGCCAGCACATACTCGCTGCGCTCCACCGGATGGTCCGGGTCGACCGGCACGTACGCGCCGCCCGCGCGCAGCACGGCGTAGATGGCGACGACCAGGTCGACGCTGCGCCGCATGGCCACGGCCACCAGCGATTCCGGGCCGACGCCGCGCGCGGACAGCTCCCGCGCGAGCCGCCGCGACCTAGCGTCGAGTTCGGCGTAGCTGACCTTGGTGTTGCCGAAGATCAGCGCTGTCGCGTTCGGTGTCTTGGCGAGCTGGGCGTCGAACAGCGAGAGCAGCGTCGAATCGTCCAGCAGCTCGGGCACTTCGGTGGCATTGCGGGCGGTCAGCGCGGCTCGTTCCTGACCGAGCAGCGCGTCGACCTCGGCGACCCGCGCGCGCGGCTCGGCGACGAACGCGCCGATCAGCGCGGCGAGCCGGTCGGCGAGGGTCCGCGCGGCGGCCTCGTCGAACAGGTCGCGCAGGTACTTGATCCCGACGTGCAGCTGCTCGCCGAGCGCGACGATCACCGACACCGGATAGTGCGTGCCGTCGGCGACGTGCACGCCGCTGACGCTCATGCCGTCGATCGCACTGGCGCGGCGCAATCCCTCCCGGTCCACCGGGTAGGACTCGAACACCACGAGCGAATCGAAGAGGCCGTCCACACCGATGGTGTTCTGGATCTCGCTCAGGCCAAGGTAGTGGTAGTCGAGCAGGGCCGCCTGCTCGTCCTGCAGCGTGCGAAGCAGCTCGGCGAGCGTCTGCGTCGCGTAGAGGCGCACCCGCACCGGAATGGCGTTGAGGAACAGGCCGACCATGGTCTCCACGCCGTCCAGCTCGGCGGGTCTGCCGGAGACGGTCGCGCCGAAGACCACGTCGTCACGGTCGGTGACACGGCCGATGAGCAGCGCCCACGCGGCCTGCACCACGGTGTTCACCGTGACGCCCGCGCGCGCGGCCGCGCCGGTCAGTGCCGCGGTCTGCTCAGGCGAGAAGACGAAGTCGACTTCGCCGATGCCCGCGGCGATCTCGCGGTTCGCCGCGCCGACCAGCGGGGTCGGCTCGGTGACGCCCGCCAGCGCCGAGCGCCACGCCTGGCGCGCCGCGTCCGGATCCTGTGCGACCAGCCACTCCAGGTAGTCGCGGTACGGCCGGATCTTCGGCAGATGACGAGAGCGGACGCCGAGCGCGTAGACGGTCAGCAGCTCACGCATCAGCAGCGGCACCGACCAGCCGTCGAGCAGGATGTGGTGGCTGGTCACGATCAGGTGGAACCGCTCGGTGGCCGTGCGCAGCAGCGTGAAGCGCAGCAGCGGCGCGGTTCGCATGTCGAAGTGCTGCGCCATGTCGGCGGCCTTGATCCGCTCCGCCTCGCTCGCGGCGACGGCCGGATCGAGGTGGTCGAGCGCGATCTGACGCCACGGCGCCTGGACCGAATCCGGCACCACCTGCACCGCGCGGCCGTCGCCGGTGTCGGCGAAGGCGACCCGCAGGTTGGCGTGCCGATCGAGCAGCGCCTGGGCCGCGGCGTGCAACCGCGCCGCGTCCACCCTGCCGTCGAGGTCGAGCACGAACTGCAGCATGTACGCGTCGATGGAGGCGTCGGCGAGCTGCGCGTGGAACAGCATGCCCGACTGCAACGGCGTCATCGGCCAGACGTCGCCCAGTTCGGGGTACGCGCCGCCGAACCGGTCCAGATCGGACTGGGTGAGCCGCACCAGCGGGAAGTCCGACGGCGTGTAGCCGCCCGCGCCGGGGCGCAGGGCGTGCTCGGCGAGACCGCCGAGGGCCCTGACCCAGTGCTCGGCAAAGGTTTTCACGTCGTCACCGGCGAAAACGGCTGCGGCGAAGTCGAACCTGGCGCGCAGGCCCTCGCGGGTGGCCTCCACGACGATGTCGAGCAGCAGATCCTCGGCCGCGGCGTCGGTGTGCATCTTCGCCGGGCGCACGTCCCGGTAACGCAACCGAATCAGGCCCGCGGCGGGCAGTTCGGCCGCGCCGTTGAGGTAGCGCAGCAGGCCGTAGCCGACACCGCCCGAAGGCACCGAGCGGCGCAGCTCTTTGATCTGCCCGAGCGCGACGCCCGCGGCCGGGCCGCCCACCAGTGCGTCGGCGATGTCGACGCCGGACAGCACCAGCGGCAGCGGGTAGTCGGTGGTGAAGCCGCCGACCAGGTCCGAGTGCGCCCGATCGCGTGCGTCGGCGGTGAGCCGGACCACCGGACCCGCGGCGCGCGCGAGGGTTTCCTTCCCTGCCGTGCGCATGGCGATGGCCAGCGCGGTGAGCAGCACCTCGTCGACGGTGGCGTGGTAGGCCTGCGCCATCGTCGTCACCGCGGCCGCACCCTCGGAGGTGATGGTGAGCGAGACGCGCGAGCGAATCGAGAGATCGGCTCCCGCAGGCGGTTCCGCCGTCACATCCGCCAAGGTCTGCTGCCACCAGGGCAATTCGGCGAGCGTCGCCGGGTCCTCGGCCTTCGCGGCGAGGGCGCGCAGCACCGTGCCGAGACCGGATTCGGTCGCCTCGGGCGCGGCGTGGCGGTGCCGCGACCAGCCCGCGGTGAGCTGATCGATGACGGTGCGCCACGAGTGGTCGTCCAGCACGAGCCCGTTGGCGACGACGACCAGTTGGGCGGCCGTGTCCGGACCCATGCGGACGAACCGGATGTTGCGCCCCTGCGTCGGGTCGAGCGCCGCGGCGGCGGCCTGCACCACGTCGTCCAGCGGGACGGCGGCGGCCGCGGTGTCCTCCAGCAGGTAGAACGGCTGGTCGTCCGGCGTCGGCGCGGCGGGCAGGTCGAAGGCCGCGGGAACGCCGTCGGCCGCCGGGCGCAGCCGCACCCAGAGCATCGGATTCTGCTGCAGCACCGCGTCGATCGCGGCCCGCACCATCGGCACCGGGCGGTCGGCGGGCACATCGAGCACGATCGCCCGCACCTCGACACCGTCCGGACGCGCCGCGAGCAGGCGGGCGGCCTCCGGGGTCAGCGGCAGCTCGCCGGTCTGCTCGGCGACGGCGGCTGCGGCCGAGGTGGCGACCGTGGCGAGCGCCGCGACGGTGCGCGCCTCGAAGACGTGGCGTGGGGTGAACAGCACGCCCTTGGCCCGCGCCCGCGCCACCACCTGGATGGAGACGACGCTGTCGCCGCCGAGGGCGAAGAAGTCGTCGTCGACGCCGACGCGCTCGATGCCGAGCACCTCGCCGATGACCGACGCGATGACCTCTTCCTCCGCCGTGCGCGGCGCGCGGTACTCGCGGGTCGGCAGCACCGGCTCGGGCAGCGCCGACCGGTCCACCTTGCCGACCGAGGTCAGCGGCAGCTCGTCGAGCACCACGACCGCCGCGGGCACCATGTAATCCGGCAGCTGGTGGCCCAGCTGCGCGACGAGCGCGTCGGGGTCGAGCCGCGCGCCCTGGAGCGGCACCACGTAGGAGACGAGAGTCGTCGTCGCGCGCCCGCCGGTTTCGCGGCCGACGGTGATCGCGAAGTCGACGCCGGGCTGCGCGGTGAGCGCGGCGTCGATCTCGCCGAGCTCGATGCGGAAACCGCGGACCTTCACCTGGAAGTCGGTGCGGCCCCGGTACTCCAGCTCGCCGTCGGCGTTCCAGACCACCAAGTCGCCGGTGCGGTACATCCGCGCGCCCGCGTCGCCGGAGACCGCCGCGGCGATCGGATCGGCGACGAAGCGGTCGGCGGTGAGACCGGGACGCGCGAAGTAGCCGCGCGCCAATTGCGCACCGGCCAAGTACAACTCGCCGGGCACGCCCGCGGGGACGGGGCGCAGCATGGCGTCGAGCACGTAGACGCGGCTGTTCCACTCCGGCACGCCGATCGGGACGGAGCCCGCATCGGCATCGGTGACCGGGTGGTTGGTGATGGACACCGCCGCCTCGGTCGGACCGTACAGGTTGAACAGCTCGGTGCCGCCCGCGCGGACCCGCTGGGCCAGCGCGGCGGGCAGCGCCTCACCGATCGCCAGCACCCGCCGCAGCGACTCGGGCAGCCGCCCTTCGGAGTCGGTGAGCAGCGCGTCGAGCATCGACGGAACCACATGCAACGTGGTCACACCCGTCGAACGCATCAACGCGTTCAAGTACGACGGATCCCGATGGCCATCGGCGGAGGCGACGACGAGGCGACCACCGCTGACGGCCGCGGACCAGAACTCCCACACCGACAAGTCGAACGTCGCCGCCGTCTTCAGCAGCACCACATTCTCGCTGTCGAGACCGAATTCGTCCGACTTCCACAACAACTGGTTCACGATCGCCGCGTGCGGCACCGCCACACCCTTGGGCTGACCCGTCGAACCCGACGTGAAGATCACATACGCCGTATTCGCCGCAACCAGAACACCATTGCGCTCGTTCGCCGCGATCGGCGCGGGTGAGAAGGCCGTCAGGTCCAGCGTCTCCAGCGACACGGTCGCCGCGGCGGTGCTGGCGAAGCCGTCGGCCGCGGTGGTCAGCACGCAGCGCGGGGCCGCGGTGTCCAGGATGTAGTCGACACGCTCGGCGGGCTGACCCGGATCGATCGGCACGTACGCCGCACCGGCCTTGGCCACCGCGTACATCGCGATCACCAGATCCGCCGACCGGCGAATGGCCAACGCCACCCGATCCTCCGGACCCACACCACGACCGATCAGATACCGCGCCAACCGGTTGACCCGAGCGTCCAGCTCGGCGTAGGTCAGCTCGAGCAGGCCCGCGCCGGTGTCGGCGACGAGCGCGGGGGCATGCGGCGAACCGGCCACGGTCGCGTCGAGCAGCGACACCAGGGTCGCCGCGGAATCCACCGGGTGTCCGGTGTCGTTCCAGGACCGCAGGATTCGCTCGCTCTCCTCGGCGGAGAGCAGATCGATCTCGCCCACCGACACCGTGGCGTCGGCGATCACGGCATCCAGCACGCGCTCGAACCGCTCCGCGAAGCCGCGCACGGTGGCCTCGTCGAACAGGTCGGTGGCGTAGCTGAAGTCGGCGACCAGCTCCGCGGGCGCGCCGTCCACGGCGTAGCGGTCGGTCACCGTCAGCTGCAGATCGGTCTTGGCCAGCCTGGCGTCGAAATCCACCGCGCCGACCGTCATTCCGGGCAGCTCGAAGGTGGACTCGGCGAGGTTCTGGAACGAAAGACCGATCTGGAACAGCGGATTGCGCGCCGTCGACCGCGCCGGGTTGAGCACCTCGACGAGACGCTCGAACGGCACGTCCGCGTTGGCGAACGCCTCGAGGTCGCGTTCGCGGACCTCGGTGAGCAGGTCGGCGAACCGCTCGCCGGGGCGCACCTTGGTGCGGAACACCACGGTGTTGACGAACATGCCGATCAGGTCGTCGAGTTCGCGCTCGCCGCGACCCGCGAGCGGGGTGCCGACGGCGATGTCGTCGGTGCCCGAGAGCCGCGCCAGCAGCACCGCCAGCGCCGCGTGCACCACCATGAACAGCGAGGCGTGGTTGGCACGCGCCAGCTCGTGCAGCGCGGCGTGCCGGTCCGCCGGGATCACCGTGCGCAGCGTGGCGCCGCGGAAGGACTGCACTGGCGGCCGCGGACGGTCGGCGGGCAGCTCCAGCTGATCGGGCAGCCCGGCCAGCGCCGTGCGCCAGTAGGAGATCTGCTGAGCGGCAATGGATTCCGGATCGCTCTCGGAACCGAGCACCGCGTCGTGCCACAGCGCGTAGTCGGCGTATTGCAGGGGCAGCGGCGCGAAGCTCGGCGCCGCGCCCGCCGCTCGGGCCGCGTAGGCCGTCATGACGTCGCGGGCCAGCGGGTTCATCGAGGCGCCGTCGGCCGCGACGTGGTGCACCACGATCGCGAGGACGTGCTCGGTGGGGGCCAGCCGGAACAGCGTCACGGCGAACGGCACCTCGGTCGTCACGTCGAAGGTGGTCAACGCGAAATCGACCACCGCGGACTGCAGATCGCCCTCGGTGATGTCGATCGGGACCAATTCGGCGGGCTGCTCCGACGCGGGATGGACGAGCTGGCGCGGCGCCTCGTCCGAGCCGGGGTAGGTGGTGCGCAGCACCTCGTGCCGCGCCACCACGTCGGCGATCGCTTGGCCGAGCGCGTCGACGTCGAGCGCACCGGTCAGCCGGACCGCGAGCGGGATGTTGTCGACGGCCGACGCGGCGGTGTCGAACTGGTTGAGGAACCAGTAGCGCCGCTGCGCGGGCGAGAGCGGAATCCGCTCCGGGCGCGGACCGGCGACCAGCGCCGGTCGAGCGGGTGCGGCTCCTGGGCTCTGCGCCAGCCGCGCGGCCAGACCGGCCACGGTCGAGGCGTTGAACAGTTCGCGCACCTCGAGGCGACCGCCGAGCGCGCTGCCGAGGCGGGCCATCACCTGGGTCGCGATGAGCGAGTTTCCACCGAGCGCGAAGAAGTCGTCGTCCGCGCCGATCGGCTCCTCGGAACCAAGAGCCTCGCCGAACAATTCGGCGATGAGCTGCTCCAGCGGCCCGCTGGGGGCGCGGAACTCCTTGATCTGCAACTGCGGTGCGGGCAACGCGCGACGGTCCAGCTTGCCCGCCGGTGTCAGCGGGATCTCGTCGAGGACGGTGATGGCGGTGGGCACCATGTGGCGCGGCAGCGTCTCCTCCGCGAACGCGGTCAGCGTCGCGACGTCCACCAGCGCGCCGGGCGCCGCGTGCACGTAGGAGGCGAGAATCGTGCTGCCGCTGTCGAGTTCGTGTCCGACGGTGACCACGAAGTCCACGCTGTCGTGCGCCGCGAGCACCGCGTCGATCTCACCGAGCTCGATGCGGAAGCCGCGGACCTTGACCTGGAAGTCGTTGCGACCCAGGTACTCCAGATCGCCGCGCGGGGTCCAGCGGACCAGGTCGCCGGTGCGGTACATGCGCGAGCCGCCCGCGGCGAACGGATCCGCGACGAAGCGGCTCGCCGTCAGGCCGGACTGGCCGCCATAGCCGCGCGCCAGCTGCGCGCCCGAGACGTACAGCTCGCCCGCCACGCCGGTCGGCACCGGGCGCAGCCGCTCGTCGAGCACGTACGCGGCGATGCCGCGGATCGGCGCGCCGATCGTCACCGGCAAGTCCGGCATCATCGACGACGTCACGTTGGTCATGACCGTCGCCTCGGTCGGACCGTAGGCGTTGAAGAACTGCCGCATGCCGTGCGCGACCGGAATCACCCAGCGCCGCACCAGTTCCGGCGGACACGCCTCGCCGCCGGTGATCAGCACGCGCAGTTCGTCCAGACCGGCCGGGTCCATGGACGCCAGCGCCGCGGGCGTGACGAACGCGTGCGTCACCCGCTCGCGGCGCAACAGCTCCGCGAGACCGGCGCCGCCGTAGACCTCCGGCGCGGCGACCACCATCGTCGCGGCGCCGCCCACCGCGAGCAGCAGCTCGAGCACCGAGGCGTCGAAGGACGGGGAGGCGAAGTGCAGCGTCCGCGAACCGGGCGTCACCCGGTAGCGCTCGCGCTGTTCGTCGCAGAAGCCCGAGAGACCGGCGTGTGTGACGACGACACCCTTGGGCGTGCCGGTCGAGCCGGAGGTGTAGATGACGTAGGCCGGGTGCTGGGGCCGCAGCGGACGCACCCGGTCGGCGTCGGCGATCGGCTTGGCCGAGTACACCGCGAGCCCGCTGACGAATTCGATGTCGTCGAGCAGCAGCCATTCGACGAGCCCCGGCAGCGCCCGCTGGGCGTCGGAGACCGTCAGACCGAGCACCGCGCCCGAATCCTTGACCATGTGGCCGATGCGCTCGGCCGGGTAGTTGGTGTCCACCGGCACGAAGGCGGCGCCGGTCTTGGCCACCGCCCAGACCGCGAGCACCGACTCGACCGAACGCGGAATGCCAACGGCCACCACGTCGTCCGGGCCGATGCCGCGATCGATGAGCAACCGGGCCAGCAGCGTCGAGCGCAGATCCAGGTCGGCGTAACGGAGTTGGGCGTAATGCTCGGCGGCGTCGGCGACCACGACGGCGATGCCGTCCGGGTTGGTCTGCACCGCGGTGCGCAGCAGCTGCGGCAGCGTGATGTCGCGCGACACCGGAATACGGTTGGGGCGCAACCGGTCCCGCTCGACCGGCTCGAGCAGGTCGATCGCGCCGACGCGCTGGTGCGGATCGGCGGCGACCGCGCTGGCCACCATGGCGAGGCGGCGCGCGAACGAACGCACGGTCGCCTCGTCGAAGATGTCGATGGCGTAGGTGAAGACGGCGGCGAGCTCGGCGGGCGAACCGTCCTCGCGGTGGCGCGGCTCGACGTTCAGCAGCAGGTCGAACTTCGCCGCGATCGACTCCGAGTCCAGCACGCCGACGGTCAGGCCGGGCAGCTCCAAAGTCGGCCGCTCCAGGTTCTGGAATGCCAGAACCGCTTGGAACAGCGGATTGTTCGTGCCCGCGCGACCGGGTGCGACGGTCTCGACGACGCGCTCGAACGGGATGTCGGCGTTGGCGAAGGCCGTCAGATCCGTCTCCCGCGCCGCCTGGACCAGTTCGGCGAAAGTGGCGTCGGGATCGACGGCGGTGCGCAGCGTCAGGGTGTTGACGAACATGCCGACCAGGTCGTCGAGCGCGCGGTCGCCGCGGCCGGCGATCGGAGTGCCGATGGCGACGTCCGAGTCGCCGGTGAGGCGCGCGAGCAGCACGGCGAGCACGGCGTGCAGCACCATGAACAGCGACGAGTTCTGCTCCCGGGCGAGGCGGGCGAGTTCGCCGTGCACGTCCGCGGGCAGCCGGAAGCCGACCGAGGCGCCGCGCATCGACGGCACCGGCGGGTGCGGGCGGTCCTGCGGCAGCGCCGCGGCGCCGGTGAGACCGGCGAGCTGTTCCGACCAGTACGCCAATTGCCGTGCGGCGACGGAGTTCTCGTCCTCCACCACGCCGACGACTTCGCGCTGCCACAGCGCGTAGTCGGCGTACTGCACGGTCAGCGGCGCCCAGCCCGGCGCCTCGCCCTCGGTGCGGGCGATGTAGGCGGTCATGAGGTCGCGGGCGAGCGGCGCGAGCGAGGCGCCGTCGGCGGCGATGTGGTGCGTGACGAGGACGAGCAGGTGCTTGTCCGGAACGCCACCGTTGAGCAGCGCGATCCGCACCGGCGGCCGCTCGGTGACGTCGAAGCCGCCCGACATGAGTTCGACGACGCGGCCCATGATGTCGGTCGGCTGCTCCACCGCGAGCCCGCCGGGCAGCGTGTCGGCGACGGTCGAGATCTCTTGGTGCGGAAGCTCGCCCGCGGCGGACACGGGGTAGCTGGTGCGCAGCGCCTCGTGCCGCTCCAGCACGTCGAGCACGGCCTGTTGCAGCGCGGCCACGTCGAGCCTGCCCGCGAGCTGGATGGCGAACGGGATGTTGTAGGCGGCCGAATCCGGGTCGATCTGGTTGATCACCCACATGCGCTGCTGGGCGAGCGAGAGCGGCACCAGGTCCGGACGGACAGCGGCCACGAGCGGCGGCCGGGCGTCGCCGGGCTCGCCAGGCACGACGCGCGCGGCGAGCGCGGCCACCGTGGGAGCCTCGAACAGTTCGCGGACCTCGATGTTCGCGTCCAGTGCCGCGTTCAGCCTGGCCACCACCCTGGTGGCGAGCAGCGAGTTGCCGCCGAGCGCGAAGAAGTCGTCGTCGAGGCCGATCTCGTTCGCGCCGAGCAGGGCCGCGAACACCTCGGCGACGGTCTGCTCGATGGGCGTGCTGGGCGCGCGGAACTCCGAGCCGCCGCCGAAGACGGGCGCGGGCAGTGCCTTGCGGTCCAGCTTGCCGGAGGGGTTCAGCGGGAAGGCGTCCAGCACGACCAGCGCCGCGGGCACCATGTACCCGGGCAGCACGGCCGCGAGCTCCTTGCGCACGGCCTCGGCTTCGAGCGACGAATCCGGCTCGGCGACAACGTAACCCACCAGCTGATCACCGGCGTGCGGATCGGTGCGCAGCACCACCACCGACTGCGCGACACCCGGCTGCGCCAGCAGCGCCGCCTCGATCTCGCCCAGCTCGATACGCAGACCACGCAGCTTCACCTGGAAGTCGGTGCGGCCCAAGTACTCCAGCTCACCGTTCGCGTTCCAGGTCACCAGGTCACCGGTGCGGTACATGCGCGAACCAGCGGCGCCGTAAGGATTGGCGACGAAGCGATCCGAGGTCAGGTCGCTGCGGCTGAGGTAGCCCAGCGCCAGCTGATCGCCCGCCAGATACAGCTCACCCGCGACACCCGGGGCGACGGGGTGCAAACGCGAATCCAGCACGTACAGCTGGGTGTTCCACACCGGACGGCCGATCGGCACCGAGGTCTCGTCGGCGTCGATCACCTCGTGGTAGGTGACGTCGACCGCGGCCTCGGTCGGGCCGTACAGGTTGTGCAGGCGCGCACCGGTCAGCTCACGCAGGCGCTGTGCGGTCGGCGCGGGCAGGGCTTCACCGGAGGCGAACACCTGACGCAGCGGCGGCACCGGCGCACCGTCGGCCAGCGTCGAGACGAACACCGAAAGCATGGAGGGCACGAAATGCGCCGTGGTGACGTTCTGTTCGAGCATCACCGTGGCCAGGTACAGCGGGTCGCGGTGACCGTCCGGCTTCGCCACGACCAACCGCGCACCGACCTGCAAGGGCCAGAAGAACTCCCACACCGACACGTCGAAGGTGGCCGGAGTCTTCTGCAACACCACGTCGTCGGCGCCGAGCGGGTACTCGTACTGCATCCACAGCAGGCGGTTCACGATCGCGGCATGGCTGACCGCCACGCCCTTCGGGCGGCCGGTGGAACCCGAGGTGAAGATGACGTACGCGGTGTCGCCCGGCCGAATCGGGCGCGCCCGTTCGAAATCCGAGATCGGCGCGGATTCGTAGCCGTCGAGTTCGAGCGCGTCCACCGCGAGGACGGGCGCGGCGGAGGTGTCGAAACCGTCCCGCTGGGTGGTGAGGACCAGGGCGGGACGGGCCGTCTCCAGGACGTAGTCCACGCGCTCGGCGGGCTGGTCCGGGTCGAGCGGAACGTAGCCCGCGCCCGCCTCCAGCACCGCGTACATCGCGACGACCAGCTCGGTCGAGCGTCGAATAGCCAGCGCCACAAGCGAACCGGGGCCGACACCGGCGGCGAGCAGCAGCCGGGCCATGCGATGCACCCGGGCGCCGAACTCCGCGTAGGTAAGCCGCTCGTCCTCGAACACCAGCGCGGTCGCGTACGACGTCGCGGCCCGGCGGCGCTCGAACAGCGAGACCAGGGTGGCGGCGGGCACCGGGTACGCGGTGTCGTTCCAGCCGGTGAGCACCGCGGCGCGCTCCTCCGGCGCGAGCAGGTCGATGTCGCCGATCACGGCGGTGGGATCGCCCGCGATCGCCGCGAGGACCAGCGCGAATCGGTCGGCGAACCCGCGCACCGTCGCGGGATCGAAAAGATCTGTGGCGTAGGTGATCTCGGCCGAGATGCCCGCGGGGGCACCACTGGAATCGACCCGCTCGGCCATCGAGAGTTGCAGATCGAACTTGGCCAACGGCACCGTCATGTCCACGCCGGACACGGTCAGTCCGGGCAATTCCAGTTCGGTGCGTGCCAGATTCTGTAAGGTCAGCATCACCTGGAACAGCGGGTGCCGCGCCGCCGAGCGCACCGGGTCGAGCAGCTCGACGAGCCGCTCGAACGGCAGGTCGGCGTGCCCGAAGGCGGCGAGATCGCCCTGCCGGACCGCAGCGAGCAGCTGATCGACCGTCGCGGCCGGGTCGACATCGTTGCGCAGCACGAGCGTGTTGACGAACATGCCGATCAGATCGTCGAGCGCGGCGTCACCGCGGCCGGCGACCGGCGTGCCGATGGCGATGTCCCTGGTGCCCGACAGCCGCGCCAGCAGCACCGCCAACGCGCTGTGCACCACCATGAACAGCGTCGCGTGATGGCGTTGGGCCACCCCGGCGAGCGCGGTGTGCAGTTCGGCGTCGATCTCGAAGCGCAGCACATCGCCGCGGTAGGAGGCGACCGACGGACGCGGACGGTCCGCGGGCAGCTCCAATTGCTCGGGCAGCCCGGCCAATTCCGCGCGCCAGAACGCGACCTGCTCGGCGAGCACCGATTCCGGGTCGTCCTCCGCGCCGAGCACCTCGCGCTGCCACAGCGTGAAGTCGGCGTACTGCACCGCGAGCGGCGCGAGCTGGGGCGCGCGCCCGGCGACGCGGTCCGCGTAGGCGGCCATCAAGTCGCGGGTCAGCGGGCCCATCGAGAAACCGTCGCCCGCGATGTGGTGCACCACGCAGACCAGCACGTGCTCGGTCTCGCTCAACGCGAGCAGGCGCAGCCGGATCGGCGCCGCCGCGGTCACGTCGAAGCCCTCGGTCACGGCCGCCGCCACCAGGTCGAACACCTCGGCCTCCGTGGCGGTCTCGGCGACCAGCTCGGGCAGCGCGCGCGGGTCGTCGGCGGGCAGCACGAGCTGGTAACCGGCGCCGTCGAATTCGGGGTAGACGGTGCGCAGCACCTCGTGCCGCTGCACGAGGTCACGCACCGCCGCGCCGAGCGCGGTCACATCGAGCGCACCCGAAAGCCGCACGGCGACCGGGATGTTGTTGACCCCGCTGGCCGGATCGAAGCGGTTCAGGAACCACATGCGCTGCTGGGCGTACGACAGCGGGATCCGCTCCGGACGCGGCTGCGGCTCCAGCGCGCGGCCGAGCGCCGACCCGGCATGCTGCTCCAGCAGCGCGGCAAGCCCGGCCACCGTGGAGGCGTCGAAGAGCAGCTGCATCGGCACCCGCGTCCCGAGGGCCGTGCCGATCCGCGCGATGGCCTGGACGGCGAGCAACGAGTTACCGCCCAGGTCGAAGAAGTCGTCGTCCGCGCCGACGCGGGCGTCCGGGTCGTCCGTCAGCAGCAGGGCCGCGAACACCTCGGCGACGATCTCTTCGGTCGGGGTCGCGGGCGCGCGGTACTCCTTGACCGCGAAGACGGGCTCGGGCAACGCGTTCCGATCCAGCTTGCCGACCGGCGTGAGCGGGATCTCGTCGAGCACCATGATCACCGCGGGCACCATGTAGCCGGGCAGCGACCGGCCGACGAACTCCGTGAGCGCGTCGGTGTCCACGCTCGCGCCGGGCCGCGCCAGCACGTACGACACCAGCGCGGTCGCGCCCGAGGGCAGCGTCCGGCCGAGCGTCGCGGCGAAGTCGATGTCCGGGTGGGCGGTCAGCGCGTTGTCGATCTCGCCGAGCTCGATGCGCAGGCCGCGGATCTTCACCTGGAAGTCCGAGCGGCCCAGGTACTCGATGGTGCCGTCGATCTCGCTGCGGCGCACCAGGTCACCGGTGCGATACAACCGCGAGCCCGCCGGATCGGACTCCCCGCCGAACGGGCTGGCCACGAAGCGTTCCGCGGTGAGGCCGGGACGGTTCAGGTAGCCCTGCGCCAGCGCGGGGCCGGATAGGTACAGCTCGCCGACGACACCGGCGGGCACCAAACGCATCCCGCTGTCCAGCACGAACGCGCCCATCCCGGAGATGGCCGAGCCGATGGTGATCGGCGCGTCGGCGTGCAGCGGCGCGGTGCTGGTGGCGACGATGGTGGCCTCGGTCGGGCCGTAGGCGTTGTAGACCTCGCGCGTGCCGTCGGCCCAGCGGGCGACCAGTTCCGGGCCGATCTTCTCGCCGCCGGCGATCACGACGCGCAGGTCGTCGAGTCCGGTGGGGTCCACCGACTGCAACGCACCGGGGGTCATCAGCATGTGCGTGACACCCTCGCGGCGCAGCAGATCCGTGAGTTCGTCGCCGCCGTACACCTTCGGCGGCGCGATCACCAGGGTCGCGCCCGCCGCGAAGGTCAGCAGCATTTCGAACACGGACGCGTCGAAGTTCGGCGACGCGACGTGCAGCATCCGCGAGTCGCCGTCGAACCCGAAGTGGTCGCGTTCGGCGGCCACCAGACCCGCGAGACCGGTGTGGGTGACGACGACGCCCTTCGGCTTACCGGTCGATCCGGAGGTATAGATGATGTAGGCCGGGTGGCGCTCGTCCAGCGCGCGAACCCGGTCGGCGTAGGTGATGGGCCGCTCTTCCCGGTGCAGGATGCGCTCGGCCACCACCGGGTCGTCCAGCTCGATCCAGTAGACGCCGGTGCCTAGCGCCCGTCGGTGCGCCGAGGTGGTCAGGCCGAGCGCGGCCCCGGAGTCGGAGACGATGTGCGCGATGCGGTCCGGCGGGAAGCTCGGATCCACCGGAACGTAGGCCGCGCCGGTCTTGGCGATGGCCCAGACCGAGAGCACCGACGCGACGGACCGCGCGATACCGATGGCCACCACGTCGCCGGGGCCGATGCCCCGCTCGATCAGTTCCCTGGCCAGCCGAGACGAGTCCTCGTCCAGCTGGCGGTAGGTCAACTCGACTGCGGTCTCGGGGTTGTTGGCGGGGTCGAAACGCACCGCCACCTCATCGGCCGCGGACTCCACCGCGGCAGTGAGCAACTGCCCGAACAGGAGACTACCTGGCCTGCGGCGACGACTACCACGCGTAGAGCGACGGGCAGTTTCCATTCGAGCGTATTCACCTCTCGCGTCGAGCTATCACCGCACGACCGAAAGCAGATCAGTCCCCGCCCATCCTGAACTGCCGTGGGTCGGCGCGGTCCGAGCAATCACATCAGTGTAGGCGGGCGGCCGCAACAGGCCGACCGGTCTGATCTACTCGGTTACCAGACCAATCGTTGACGCTTGCGCCGCGTTACACCCTGGTCGAGGCTACCTTCACCCTTTTGTGGCAGCTCACAGCCACCCTCGGCGGGTGGCTTGTACACCGGCCTGGAAGCGAGTACTCGCACCGAGGCGTTCCAACAGGCGGGCGGTGCGGCGGACCACCGTGCGGCGGGACATGCCGAGCCTGCGGGCGATCGTGTCGTCGGTGGCGCCGAGGCCCATGAGGGTGAGGATCGCTTTGTCGCGGTCGTCGAGTTCGTCGGCGCTCGGGTTCACCGAGATCGGCGCGGCCAGCGACCACAGCACGTCGAAGGTGCGCACCAGCAGGCGCAGCGCGGGAGATCCGGTGAAACGCAGACCCATCGGGTCGGGACGGCGTTCGTCGGCGTGCAGCACCAGGTTCGCCCGCTCGTCGTCGACGATGATCAGTTTGAACGGCGGTTCGGGCAGCGTGCGCGCTTGAGCGCCGCTTGCGTTGGTGGACAGCGCATGCCGTAGTCGTTCCGCGTCCTGGTAGATCGTGTCCTGGTAGAGGGTCTGATAGCGGATGCCCTCGCCGAGCCTGGCCCGCTTCAGCAGGTATTGCTGGTTCTCGCGCTCGATGTCGCTGAGGTAGGGGCCGCGTTCGATGATCTTGACCGAGGTGCGCGCCGAGGTCTGCATCTCCTCGAAGTCGGCCAGCATCTCCAGGCGTTCGAAGACCGGGACCACAGATCCGTTGCCGCGCGGCGAACGTCGCACCGAGCGGAACGTCTCGCTGAGACGCGCTGCCGCGGCGTGCATCTGGTTGATCTCGTGCTGGCGGCGCCGAGCCTCGGTCTCGGACAACGATTCCGGGGCGTGCGCGTCCCAAACCGGTTCACCTTCGGCATCTTCGAGCCGGACCGCGGCCTGCAACGCACAGAGAAGTTCGAGGGTGGCGGCGGCCTCTTCCGGCGTCACGTCGAGGTAGCGCGCGATATCGGCGAGGCCGGATCGGGGGTGGTGCACCAGCACGGCGTAGGCGCGCCCGTGCGGTGATCCCGGCTCGAAGATATCGCCCAGATCGGTCACGAAGCGAGCCTAACGGGCGCTGTCGGACGCCAGTCCGACGTCAACCGGCGCACGGCCAGAGCGAAGGCGGAGATACGCCGAATCGGTACTGCCGAACGCCGATCCGTCGTCAACCCGAACATGGCCGCAGCGAAGGCGGAAGTACGCCCGACCGGCGCTGCCGACGGCGGGATCAGACCGCGGATGGCCGCGGCGGAGGCGGAGCTACGCCTGAATCGCACTGGTGGACAGCGGAATCAGTGGGCGGAGGGGCCCCAGTGCATCGGGACGCCCTTGGAAGCGAGGTACGGCAGCGGGTCGATCTTCGCGCCGCTCTGGTCCCAGATCTCCAGGTGCAGGTGCGGGCCGGTGGACTGGCCGCGGTTGCCAACGGAGGCGATCACGTCGCCCGCGCGGACCCGCTGGCCCTCCGCGACGTACATGTCGTTGACGTGGCCGTAGACGGCGGTGGTGCCGTCGTCTTGCAGTACCCGCACCCACAGGCCGAAGCCGGAGGCGGGACCCGCCTCGATGACGGTGCCGTTGCTGACCGAGTGGATCGGCGCGCCGAGCTGGTCGGCGAAGTCGATGCCGTAGTGGAACTGGCCCCAGCGGGTGCCGTAGCCGGAGCTGATCGCGCCGGCGACCGGGCGCACCGCGGGCGCGGGAGCGACCTGCTGGTGCACGCCCTTGAGGATGTCCTCGACCTGGGCCAGCGGGCCAGCGATCTCGGGCGGCAGGTTGTTGAAGCCGAACGGGGCGGCGACGGGCGCGGCCACCTGGGTCGCCTCCGGCGCGGGGGCAGCGACCTCGGCGACCGGCGCCGCGACCTGCTTGGCCGCCGCGACGTTCTGGATGTCGGCGGTGCCCTTGAAGGTGATCTCGTCCGCGGCCTGGTCGGCGTCACGCGACGGCGCCAGCGGGGAGGCGTTGGCGATGGCCGGGGCGACCTGGGCGACACCGCCGATCAGCGCACCGGCGGCGACGGCCGCACCCGCGGCCGCACGAACCCGCTCGACCTGCGACGACTCGGCGCGGTGCCGCGTCGGCCGACCCGTCACGCCATCGCCGATGAGGCTCTCGACCGTAATGGAACTGGGGCCTACCCGGTGCTGCGACAATGCTTCGTCCTAGCGTCCGACTACATTTCGGAACGAAGGCCGCCGCGTCGCGAACGAGATACCGGTGAAGTCGTGAGGCCCGAGGGCTCAGGTTTCCCGGTGACCGAAGTTTGTAACGTTTCGGCATCCGTTGTGACGGGAACTCTACCCTGTCGTGACCATTCCGCAACCTTCGATCGCGAAGTCGCAGGTGAGGGCTGGATCACAGGTCTCGATGGGCGAGACTTGGACCGTGATCATCGACGAATTGCGCGTCCCGATCGTGCTCGCCCCGATGGCGGGCGGCCCGTCCACCCCCGAGCTGACCGCCGCGGTCGCGGAAGCGGGCGGACTCGGCGTGCTGGCCGCCGGTTACCTGAGCGCGGCCGACACCGCCGCCCGGATCGCCGCCACTCGCACCCTGACCGACGCGCCGCTCGGCGTGAACCTTTTCGCGCCGGGACCGCCGACCCCGCCCGCCGAGTACGCGGACTACCTCGCCGAACTCGGCGCCGGCCACGAGCTCGGCGCGGCGAAGCACGACACCGACGACTGGGACGCCAAGCTGGATCTGCTCGTCGAGTCACCGGTCGCGGCCGTCACCTGCACCTTCGGCTGCCCCACCGCCGCCGAGGTGAACCGGCTGCACGCGGTGGGCTCGGAGGTCTGGGTGACCGTCACCTCGGTCGCCGAGGCCGAGACCGCGGTGGCCGCGGGCGCCGACGTGCTGATCGCCCAGGGCGCCGAGGCGGGCGGACACCGCGCCACCTTCGTCGACCGGGTGGCCGACGACGCCGCCGATCCGCTCGGCCTGCTCGCCCTGCTGCAACTGCTCACCGCCGCGGTGGACCTGCCGATCGTCGCCGCGGGCGGCATCGCGACCGGCGCGGGCATCGCCGCCGCGCTCGCCGCGGGCGCGTCGGCCGCGCAGCTCGGCACCGTCTTCCTGCGCTGCCCCGAGGCGGGCACCAACCCGGTGCATCGCGCCGCACTGCCGAGCACCGCCGCGACCATGCTGACCCGCGCGTTCACCGGACGGCGCGCCCGCGGCCTGCGCAACGAGTTCATGGACTCGCACAGCGCGACGGCGCCCGCCGCGTATCCGGAAATCCACTATGCGACAGGGCCGTTGCGGGCCGCCGCTCGCGCCGCGGGCAACCCCGAGGAAGTGAACCTGTGGGCTGGCCAAACCCAAGCGCTGACGCCGGAGCTACCCGCCCGCGAACTGATCGCCGAGCTGGCCGCCGCGACGAAAACCGCACTGAACTCGGCACTTTCGCGGCGAATCCAGGATTGTTGACAACCACTTTCGATTAGACTTCAGGGGCATCGCACCGCCATCCACCCCTTCCCAAGGAGGAGAGCGCTATGTCCCTCGATGTTCCCGCCGCACTGCTCGAACGCGCCGAGCGTGGCGAAGTCGACGACGCCGAATTCGTCGAATGTGTCCGGAACTCGCTGCCCTACGCCTGGGAAGTCGTGAGCCGGGTGGCCGGTGAACTGAAGTCGGGCACGGCCGAATTCGCCGACAACGTGGTCCCGCCGCCGGACGAGGTGGCCCGGGGTCAGCTGCTGCGCGCCCTGGCCTCGGACGCCATCCGCGGCGGCCTGGAGCGGCACTTCGGCGTGAAACTCGCCTTCCAGAACTGCCACCGGGTCGCGGCCTTCCCGATCGCGGCGGTGGGCGGCGAGACCTACCGCACCTTCATCGGCACCAGGGCGCAGCTACTCAACCAGAGCCCGGAGCTGCGCAACTGCTGAGGTGTCGCTCGGGGCAGTCCTCCGTGACGCGCGCACGGCGGGATCGGAGGTACGCCTGGAGACGTGGCGCTGTCGGCGGTTGGGGCCGACAGCGCCCGTCGGACAAGGGGATTCGCCCCCGCTCGGTCGGTGCAGGAGGACGACCGAACGGGGGCGTTTCGCGTTCAGACGCCGACCCGAGCCTCGTCGTAGTCGGACGGCTCGAAAGTCCTTGTCTTCCAGCGATACAGGACCGTGGCCCCGGGCCAGTTGTTGGTGATGCGCCCCGCCGCGTTGCGGTACCAGCTGGAGCAGAAGTTCCACGGGGTGTCCTTCAGCCGCCGCTGCAGCCAGTCGTCCCACCGCTGTTCGACCTGCGCGCGGGCGGCGAGGAAGCGGCCAGGGTGCTCGGCCAGATACTCCACCACCTGCCGGATGTAGCGGGCCTGCGACTCCAGCATGTAGATGATCGAGCCGGAGCCGACATTGGTGTTCGGCCCGTACATCATGAACATGTTCGGGAAATTCGGGACCGAAAGGCCCAGGTACGCACGGGCTCCCGCGTCACCCCAGACATCGGCGAGCTTACGGCCGCCGAGGCCGTAGATGTTCATGGGGGCAAGGAACTCGGTGCCCTTGAAACCGGTGCCGTAGACGATCACGTCGACCGGGTGCTCGACGCCGTCGGCGGTGCGGATGCCGGTCGGCGTGACGGCTTCGATCGCCGTCGTCTCCACCGTGACATTCGGCTGCGCGAGCGCGGGAAAGTACTCGTTGGAGAACAGGCCGCGCTTGCAGCCCGCCGCGTAATCGGGGGTCAGCTTCGCGCGCAATTCCGGGTCGGGGACCTGCTTTTCGCGGTGCCGGTCGGCCAGCGCGATCACCGGGGACTTGATGGCCGGGATGTCGGTCAGCGCGAGTGCGAGCACCTCGAAGAACGACCAGATCGCGAACCGCTCGGCCCACCGGCTCGGCGGAAAGTACTTGAACAGCGCGTGGTGCAGCCCGTTGTACTCGACATCCGGCTTGGGCAGCACCCAGGCCGCGGAACGCTGAAAGAGCGTGAGGTGCTCGACCTTCGGCTGGATGCGCGGAATGTATTGAATCGCACTGGCTCCGGTGCCGATGCAGGCCACCCGCTTGCCGGTCAGGTCGACCTCATGGTTCCACTCGGCGGAGTGGAAGGCCACGCCGGTGAAGGTGTCGATGCCGGGCAGGTTCGGCAGCGCGGGCCGGGACAGCTGGCCGACCGCGGGAATCAGGACGTCGGCACTCAGCTCCGCGCCGTCCGCGGTGGTGACCCGCCAACGGGCGGTGCCCTCGTCGAATTCGGCGTCGGTGACCTCGGTGCCGAAACGGATGTAGCGGGCCAGGTCGTGCTTGCGCGCGACGCCGCGCATGTAGTCGTGGATGTCGCGCTGTTCGGAAAAGCGCCGCGGCCAATCGGATTTGGGCTCGGAGGACCACGAATACAGCGGTGAGGGCACATCGCAGGCCGCGCCCGGATAGGTGTTCTCCCGCCAGACCCCACCGAGATCGGCGGCCCGTTCCAGGATGGTGAAGTTCTCCAGCCCGGCGCGCCGCAGCTCGAGCGCCATGCCGAGCCCCGCGAACCCGGCCCCGATGATGATGATGGACGGCGTTGACATGCTTCGAGGGTAAAGCGGGCGACGTCCGCCACCGAGGCATCAGCGGTCACCTAATCGACATTTTCGGCCACGTTGTCCATGGCCACTGGGGACATGCTGTTCTATTATCTGCGTATGAATGCAGATAGCGACCAACCGCGGTTGCCGCTCGCCGAGGACCAGGTCGGGCTGGTCGTCGAGGTGTTCCGGATGCTGGCCGAGCCGACCCGCGTGCAGCTGCTGTGGGCGCTGGTCGATCGCGAGCTGTCGGTGAACGACCTGGCGGGCGCGGTCGGCAAGCCCGCGCCGTCGGTCTCGCAGCACCTGGCGAAGCTGCGGATGGCCCGGCTGGTGCGGCCGAGGCGGGCGGGCACCACGATCTTCTACAGCTTGGAGAACGAGCACGTCCGCCAGCTGGTGGTGGACGCTGTGTACAACGCCGAGCACGCCGGACCCGGCATCCCGCCGCACCACCGCGGCGACGGCGCGGTGGTCGAACTGCCGAATCGGAATCGAGCGGCGCGGTGACTCATACGAAACGGCAAGCGGGACAGAGCTCGTCGGCGGCCACCGGCGAGAACCGTGAGGCCGAGCGCCACGGGCACGAACACGGGCACGGGCACGGCCATGAGCACGAGCACGACGGCGGCCCCGAGCACTGGCGCGCGCATGAGCACGACCGCGAGCACGGGCACGGGCACGGCAACGAGAACGGTTACGACCACGGTGACGAGCACGGGCACAAGCAAGGCCACGGGCATCGGCGCGGCCACACGCACGCGCACGGCCACACGCACGAGGACGGCCATGGGCATGTAGGCGGCCTTCGGGGCGCGCTCCGGGAGATCTTCGTCCCGCACCGCCACGACGCCGCCGACAGCATCGACGACGCGCTCGAGGCCAGCGCGGTCGGCATCCGCGCGGTCAAGCTCAGCCTCGCGGTCCTCGGACTCACCGCCGCACTCCAGGCGGTCGTCGTCGCGGCCTCGGGGTCGGTGGCGCTGGCCGCCGACACCATTCACAACTTCTCCGACGCGCTCACCGCGGTGCCGCTGTGGATCGCGTTCGCACTCGGCAGGCGCGCGGCCACACGCCGCTACACCTACGGCTTCGGCCGGGCCGAGGACCTCGCCGGGCTCTTCGTCGTCGCGATGATCGCGCTCTCGGCGCTGATCGCCGGGTACGAGGCGGTGCGCAGGCTGATCAATCCGGTGCCGATCGACCACCTCGGCTGGGTCGCGCTGGCCGGGCTGATCGGGTTCCTCGGCAACGAGACCGTGGCGCTCTACCGCATCCGGGTCGGGCGGCGCATCGGGTCGGCGGCCCTCGTCGCGGACGGATTGCACGCGCGCACAGACGGTTTCACCTCGCTGGCGGTGCTACTCGGCGCGGGCGGTGTGGCACTGGGCTTCCCGCTCGCCGATCCGATCGTCGGCCTGCTGATCACGCTGGCCATCCTGGCCGTGCTGCGCACCGCGGCGCGCGACGTCTTCCACCGGCTCATGGACGGGGTCGAACCGAGCCTGGTGGCGAGCGCGGAGCGGGCGCTCGCGGCCGAGCCCGGCGTCGAGGGCATCCGCAGCCTGCGCATGCGCTGGATCGGGCACCGGCTGCACGCGGACGTCGAACTGGACATCGAGCCGACCATCACCCTGGCCGACGCGCACCGTCTCGCGCACGAGGCCGAGCATACCCTCACGCACGCCGTGCCGAAGCTCGACACCGCCTTGGTACACGCGTATCCGGCCCATATCCATTGACAGCTCACGCTTTTCGACGGCCGCGCTGACCTGGGAAAACTGAGGGCATATGCCCCGGCTTTTGATTTCGGTCACGGCCGGTCGCGGTGTGACGACGGTTCGGTAGCATCGCCGATGTGACGTGGCTCATGCCGGCCACGAGGATAAGGAGTACCCGATGTTGAGCACCATGCAGGACGAGCCGCTCTCGCTCGCGACGCTGCTGAAGTACGCCGCTACCTTCCAAGGCGACAGCACCGTGTCCACCTGGACCGGCACGGGCGTGCGCACGATGACCTACCGCGAGATGGGCGCCGAGGCGGCTCGGCTGGCGAACGCGCTGCGCGGGTTCGGCATCGGCGTCGGTGATCGGGTCGGCACCTTCATGTGGAACAACAACGAGCACATGGTCGCCTACATCGCCGTCCCCGCCATGGGCGCGGTGCTGCACGCGCTCAACATCCGGCTGTTCCCCGAGCAGGTGGTCTACGTGGCCAATCATGCCGAGGACCAGGTCGTCATCGTGGACGGCACCCTGGTGCCGATGTTCGCCCAGCTTCTGCCGAACCTGAAGACGGTGCGCCACGTCATCGTCGCCAACGGCGACGCGTCCGCGTTGCAGGCTCCCGAAGGCGTGCAGGTGCACTCCTACGCCGAGCTGCTCGCCGCCCAGCCCGACACCTTCGACTTCCCGGTGATCGACGAGAAGTCCGCCGCCGCAATGTGTTACACCTCGGGCACCACCGGTGATCCGAAGGGCGTCGTGTATTCGCACCGCTCCAACTGGCTGCACGCCATGCAGGTCTGCTCCCCGATGGGCATGGGCTTCACCGGAGCCGACTACGTGCTCGCCATCGTGCCGCTGTTCCACGCCAACGCCTGGGGCCTGCCCTACGCGGCGCTGATGTCGGGCGCGAACGTGCTGATGCCGGACCGTTTCCTGCAGCCGGGACCGCTGCTGGAGATGATGGCCGACCAGCAGCCGACCTTCGCCGCGGCCGTCCCGACCATCTGGGGCGGCGTGCTGGCGGGTCTGGCCGCCAAGCCGCAGGACATCTCGCACCTGCGCACCGCGGTGGTCGGCGGTTCGGCGGTGCCGCCGTCGATGATGCGCGCCTTCCAGGAGCAGCACGGCATGCGCATCCTGCACGCCTGGGGCATGACCGAGACCTCGCCGCTGGGTAGCGTCGCGCACCCGCCCGCGGGCGTCACCGGCGAGCAGGAGTGGGAATTCCGTTACACGCAGGGCCGTTTCCCCGCCAGCGTGCAGGCCCGGCTGGTCGGCGACGACGGCAGCGTGGTGCCCAACGACGGAGAATCGCTGGGCGAGTTGGAGGTTCGCGGGCCGTGGATCACCGCCTCCTACTACTCCCCCGACGGCGGGGTGATCGACCCGGACAAGTTCGACGACGGCTGGCTGCGCACCGGCGACGTCGGCAAGATCAGCCCGAACGGCTACCTCACGCTGGTGGACCGCTCCAAGGACGTGATCAAGTCCGGCGGTGAGTGGATCTCCTCGGTGGACTTGGAGAACGCCGTCATGGGCCACCCGTCCGTCGCCGAGGCCGCCGTCATCGGCGTGCCGGACGAGAAGTGGGACGAGCGGCCGCTGGTCGCGATCGTGCTGAAGGAAGGCACCGAGGCCAAGGCCGAGGAGCTGCGCGACTTCCTCGCCGACAAGTTCGCCAAGTGGCAGCTGCCCGAGCGGTGGACGTTCATCGCGGAGGTGCCCAAGACCAGCGTCGGCAAGTTCGACAAGAAGCGCCTGCGGGCCCAGTACGCGGATGGTGATCTGACCGTCACCACGCTGTCCTGAGTTGATCGCGAAGCCCGGTTCCGTTGTGCGCCAACGGAGCCGGGCTTCGTGCTGACAGCGACAGGTTCCGCCCCCCGCGCGCGATCGGATTCCGGCTTCGCTGCGTGCCACATACCAGGCCTCGCGCGGTCAGGAACCCTGGTCTCGCTGCGCGCCACCGGGTCGAGCCTTGCGCTAGTGCCGCGTCGAGAATGGGCGCGTAGCCGACCGAAGGCCCCTTCATCCCGCCAAACCGACTGGAGTGACCTTCATTCACCCGACCTGCGCGCCCCACGAACTGGCCGAGGGCGACCTTCACCGCCGTAACCGGAGCCTGTGCAAGTCGCTGAAAGCGGGCAAAAGGCTGTCAGGGCGCTGGATCGGCTCCGGCTCGACGGGCGCGTTTGGCCTGGGCGCGGTCGATGCGCGGATCTTCCGTGACCTCATAGCGTTTCAGGTACAGGCTCACGAAGGACTGCACGGTGGCGGTGGCCGGGATGGCGAGCAGCGCACCCACCGCGCCGAGCAGCGCGCCACCCGCGAGCACAGCCAGCAGGGCGACGGCCGGGTTGACGTCGACGGTGCGCGCGGTGAGCTTCGGTTGCAGCACGTAGTCCTGGAACTGCTGGTAGACGATGACGAACAGAATCACCCAGACCGCGTCCAGCGGCCGGATCGTGAGCGCGACCAGCACCGGAAGCACGCCGGCGAGATAGGTGCCGACGGTCGGCACGAACGAGGCGACCACGCCGAACCAGACGCCCATGGCGATCGCGTTGGGCACGCCGAGCACCGCGAGGAAGACGCCGTGCGCGATCGCGGAGATCACCGCGAGCAGCGCGCGTGAGTAGAGATAGCCGCCCGTCTTCTGGATGGCGAGATCCCAGGCGCGCAGCACCGCGTCCTGCCTGGTCGGCGGCAGCAGCGAGCACAGCGACCGCCGCAGCCTCGGCCCTCCCGCGGTGAGATAGATGCTGAACAGAGCGATCAGCAGCAGCTTGGCCAGCCCGCCGACGATCGTGGCGGACAGGCCCCAGGCATGGTTGGCCGCGCGCTCGGCGTAACCGGCGAGGGTGTCGGTGTCCTTGGTCAGCTGTTCGCGGAGCTGGTCGAGGGTGAAGTCCTGGTCGAAGGTGCGGTTCACCCAGTCGACCAGGTCGTCCACCAGCCGCGGCAGCTCGATCACCAGGTCGTGGACGGTCTCCACCAACAGGATTCCGAGCGCGAAGACGAACCCCGCGACGAACAGGAACACCAGCACGAACACCACCGCGGTGCCGAGTCCACGGGACATGCCGCGCGCGTCCAGACTGTCCACCGCGGGTTCCATCGCCAGCGAGACGAAGAACGCCACGAACAGCACGAGGAACAAGCCGATCAGCCGGTGCGCCGCCCAGTCGAGCAGCTGGAAGGCCCCTAGTAAGAGGAAGGCCAGCACCAGCGCCCTCGGCAGCCAGGCGGGCATCCGGGCACGGTCTCGCGTGGAAACCGGCTCCTTGCGCGCCGCGACCTCGGAGCCCGTGGGCTCCGATGCCTCGGGACCCGGCTCGGCGTCGGGCGGGTGGGCGGCCACGAGCCCAGTGTTGTCCATCCCGCCCTGAATCCCGGGTTGCGACCCGCGCCGGATTCGGGCCGTTCGCTTTAGCTGTGCTGTGTCCCTTGGCCGCTATGCGGTGTGGTTCAGCGCTGGGCTCTGTCGCCCGTCAGGAATGCGGAGATGGCCGCGCCGACCGCATCGGGTTGGTCGAGCATCGACAGCACGTAGGCGTCCTCGATCTCGATCAGCCGGGCGCGCGGGATCAATTCGGCCAGTCGGTGCCCGTGCTCGCGCGGCATCACCTTGCCCGCCGAGGACCACAGGATGAGCGCGTCGCCCGAAAAATCGCGCAGCGCTTCGGCGTTCGCGATGAGCTCGGGCTTCGGGAAGCCAGATTTGGTGTAGGCGAGCAGGTCTCGACGGATCCGCTTGTCGCGCAGGCCGGGCTCGGTCCAGCCGCGCATCAGTTCGTCGGAGAGTGGAGTGCGCGCCATCCAGCCGAACAGCAGCGGCGAGGCGCGAAGCCACGGTACGCGTAATTGCCGCAGCGCCAGCGTTATTCCGCCGGGAACAGCGGTCGCGAGGGCGGCCATCTTGCCGGGCAGGCCGGGCGGGAAGTTGTCGAACGCCTCGCACGGCAGCACGATCAACCTGCCGACCCGCTCGTCCAGGCCGTAGGCGGTGAGGAACAGGCCGCCGCCCCAGTCGCTGTGCACGAGGGTCACATCGCGCAGGTCGAGCGCGGCGAGGAAGTCCGCGATGAGCTGATTCAATCCGCGCAGACTCAGGTCGACGCCCGGCTTCAGCGGAATCGGATGCGCGCCGAGCGGCAGGTCCGGCAGCACGTACCGGAACCCCGCGGGCAGCCGGTCGAGCACCGAGTCCCAGACCGTGTGGTTCATCAGCAGCCCGTGCAGCAGCACCACCGGCGGCCCGTCGCCGCGCTCCACATAGTGCAGTTGACCAGCGGGAAGATCGACCGTCGGCATCGGTTTCCTCCATTCGAGCGATCGCTCTAGAGTATTTGCTCTAGTCTGGAACGGTGACCGAGAAGATGTCAACAGGCACTCGCGACCGCCTGGTCACGGCCATGGCGGAACTGATGCGCACGCGCGGCTACAGCGCGACCAGCGTCAAGCAGATCACCGTGGCAGCAGCCGCGCCGATGGGCTCGCTCTACCACCACTTCCCCGCGGGCAAGCCGCAAATCGCCGCCGCCGCCCTGCGCACCTCCGGCGCTGCCTACATCCAGCTACTCCCCCTGCTCATGGACCCCTACGACGACCTACGCGTAGCAGTGCCCGCCGCCTTCACCGCCGCCGCCGAACAGATCGAACAGACCGACTGGATCAACATGTGCCCCGTCGGCACCGTCGCGGGCGAGATCGCCGACAGCGAGCCGGAATTGCGCGAGGTCGCGGCGGAGGTCATCGGATTCTGGATCGAGGAAGGGACGGACTACTTCGTCCGCCGCGGCGTCGACACCGGCGCGGCCCGCGACCTGATCCTTGCGATCCTCAGCGCGCTGGAGGGCGCTTTCGTGCTGAGCCGGACCCTGCGATCGGCGGAGCCGTTGCATTCGGCCGGGCGGGCGATGGGGGCGCGGGTGGAGGACGTGTTGACCCAAGCAGGTGCGGCGGCCCGGCCACAGTAGGAGCACGTCGGCGGCGGTTTGCGACGTCGTTCATGCCGGCCGGTAGGCCGCGCAGCCCTCGGGCCGAAATTGATGCAGTCGGCGACGGCCGCGATACCACCAACATCGATGCGGTGGAGCGCGAGACGTCCCACCCCACTTTCCGCCGGGCCTCGGGCAGCGCGCGAATCGGCGGCGGTGGCTCCGTTCCGCGGGTCCTCAGTCGTGGACTCGGACGACAGAGGCGTGCACATCTGTTCCGGGTTCCGCGCTGAAGCTGACACGCTCGACTACCTTGTGAGATCGACGCTGTTCGCCCGCAGAATGAACCGTTCGGTGTGACGGTTGGCCAGCGATGATGAGGGGAACGAGCGATCGCTTCAGCGACCTTGGGTCCGATCGGGTCGGCTTTCGTGGCCCGGGCAAGGTTGGCGTGGTGGATCAGCCCCGCGCAGGGCGTCGACGATCTGGGCGGGCCAGCGCTACCTCGGCATCCCAAGGCTGGTTGCCCATGAGATGAAAGCACCTTCTTCATTAGATTTTGGCGTCAGCGGGCGTTTGCAGTAGTTGAGGATGTTCACAGCCGGGCCAAGTGTCGCGCCCAGCATTGCCTTGAAAGCAGCGTTTTGGGATGAGAAGTATTCGTTGAAGATGACCAGCGTGGTCTTCTCGAAGACTTCGAGGTCTATCTCGTACATATCGCTGGCGATCGCCGTTAGACCAGTTGCCACGTTCAAAACCGAACAAATATCGGTGTGTATACGTACGAACAGTTCGCCCACCCGCAATGCCGGGCTCCATACTGTTTGGTCATCGACGTCGAATACGTAGCTCATAATTCCCTAGCTGACTAGCCCGACCGCGAAGAGTGCATCACACCCCAGGCCATTGGCGAAGCCGCAAGGGGCGGCGGTGGGCGTCCTGGAGACGATCGGGTACGGATGTCCCGTTGACCGATGCGTTTCCATGTTCGCTGTGCCCTACCACTCCACAGGGGTGAACGCGACTGACCGGGCTTTCGTGATGAGACTTCCTCGGAATCACGAAGTAGAAGCCGTTGACCTGCGGAAATCGTTGTCACAGGTTTATGCCCTCGGCAGGATTCGAACCTGCGACACCCGCTTTAGGAGAGCGGTGCTCTATCCCCTGAGCTACGAGGGCTGACCTGGTGGTGGTGTGCCGACCCGGACGGCGGGGAGTCTACCGGGTGGCGGGCTGAGGAACAGCATGGACGTTTGGGGCGCGACGCGCGTGGCGATCATGTGTTCGAACTCTGGCCCGATGACCGCCGGTTCGGATTGGTCCCGTTCCGGTAGTCGCGCGGTGGCGCCGCGCGACTACCTTCGGGTCAGTTCAGGAGTTCGGCGAGGCGCGGGCCGATGACGGCCAGCGCTTCCGGTGCCGTCATTCGCCAGTGGGTGACGGGGACCTGTTCGACGCGGACCGGGCCGTCCACCGCGTCGCGCCAGCTGGCGGGGCCGCGGGTGGCGGTCGGGTCGTCCTGGGCCGCGTTGAAGTACAGGACTTCACCGCGATAGGGACGGGGGCGGTAGGCGCTGCTCAGCTCGAGGGATCGCACCGCGGCGTCGATGACTCGGTCGAGGCGGGCCGCGCCGAAGGAGGCGAATGGTTCGCCCAGTTCGGCCAGCCTTTCGCCGAGCCCGTCCCCATCGAGGGTCGCGTCGAAGTCGGCCGCGTGCTCGCCGAGCAGTCCACCCAGCAATTCGGTGACGGTCGTCTCTGTGTCGCCGATCGGCTGGGCCTCTGTCGCGGCGGGCAGGTGGCTGTCCAGCATGACGAGCAGCGCCACCGACTCCCCCTCGTCGCGCAGTTGCACCGCGATGGCGTGGGCGAGCACGCCGCCGAGCGACCAGCCGAGCAGGTGGTACGGCCCCTCGGGTTGGACCGAGCGCATCTCCTTCACGTACAGGCGCGCCCACTCCTCCACCGACTCCGGCATGTCCTCGTCCGTCAAGGCGGGCGACTGCAAACCGAAGATCGGGCGGTCGGGGTGGATGTGGGCCGCGAGCCCGGCGAACGACCACGAGATGCCGCCGACCGGGTGGATGCAGAACAGCGGTTCGCGCGTCCCGGCGCCGCGCAGCGGCAACAGCATGTCGAACGCAGTGGTGGTGTCGATCCCACCGGCGGGGCGCAACCGGTCGACCAGGGCGGCCGGGGTTGGTGCGAGGAAGATGTCCATCACCGTGACCGGCCGGTCCAGGTCCGCACGGAGGCGAGCGACGAGAGTCGTCGCGGACAGCGAGTTGCCGCCGGACTCGAAGAAGTTGTCGTCCAGGCCGAGACCCTCCGCAATGCCGAGGACTTCCGCGAAGGCGGCCACGACGGCGTGCTCGACCGGCGTACTCGGGGCGCGGTATTCGCGAGCGGCGAACTCCGGCTCCGGCAACGCTTTACGGTCCAGCTTGCCGTTGACGTTCAACGGCAGCGCGTCCAACACCACGAACGCCGACGGCACCATGTACGACGGCAACGCCGCCGACAACGCCGACTTCACCTGCGCCACATCGACATCCGCCACACCCGGTACCAGATAGGCAACCAACCGATCACCCATGCGCTGGTCCGACTTCGCCAACACCGCCGTCTGGGCGACCTCCGGCAACGCCAACAACGCCGCCTCGATCTCACCCAACTCGATACGGAAACCACGAATCTTCACCTGGAAGTCCGTACGACCCCGATACTCCAGCTCTCCATCGCCGCGCCAGGCCACCAGATCACCGGTGCGATACATCCGCTCACCCGCCGCGAACGGGTCTGCCACGAACCGATCCGCGGTCAGCTCCGCGCGACCGAAATAACCGCGCGCCAGCTGAGCACCCGCGAGATAGAGCTCACCCGAAACCCCGTCCGGCACCGGTCGCAACCGACCATCGAGAACATAGACCCGGCTGTTCCATTCGGGCGCGCCGATGGACACCGAACTGGTGTCGGCCTCGGTCACCAGATGGGACGTGATCGACACGGCCGCCTCGGTCGGACCGTACAGATTGAACAGCTGCACGTCCGGGTTGGCCGCGCGGAATCGCTGCGCCACCGACGACGGCAACGCCTCACCGATCGCCAGCACACGCCGCAACGAATCAGCCAGCACCCCACCGGATTCGACCAACAACGCATCCAGCATCGACGGCACCACGTGCAACGTCGTCACCCGCTCACGAGCCATCAACTCGTTCAGATAGCTCGGATCACGATGACCCTCAGCCGAAGCGATCACCAAACGACCACCCGACACCGCGGCCGACCAGAACTCCCACACCGACAGATCGAACGTCGCCGCGGTCTTCAGCAACACCGCGTCGTCCACGTCGAGATCGAATTCCGCTGCCTTCCAGAGCAACTGGTTGACGATCGCCGAATGCGGCACCGCCACGCCCTTCGGGCGCCCCGTCGAACCCGACGTGAAGATCACATACGCGGTATTCGACGAACGCAACCGCGCGACCCGCTCGAAGTCGGTGACCGCGCCGCCGTACACACCGGACAGATCCAGCTCATCGAGCGAGATCAGCGGCGCTACCTCGGTGGCGAAGTCCGCTGCGGCATTGGTGAGCACACACACCGGCTCGGCCGTCTCGAGAATATAGGCCGTACGCTCGGCGGGCTGATCCGGATCCACCGGCACATACGCACCGCCCGCGACGGAGACCGCGTACATGGCCACTACCAGGTCCACCGAACGCCGCAACGCGAGCGCGACCCGCTGCTCCGGACCCACACCCAGCGAAATCAGGTGCCGCGCCAGGCGATTCACCCGCCGACCGAGCTCGTCGTAGGTCAAGGACGGGCCATAGGGCCCGACCAGCGCCACCGCGGTCGGCTCGGCCGCGACGGTCGCCGCCAACATCGACGCCAACGTCGCCCCGGCGTCGGTCCGGTGCGCGGTCGCATTGCGAGCCGTGAGCAGCTCGGCCCGCTCGGCCGCGGCCAGCAGCTCGATGTCGCCGACCGGCGCCGTCGGCGCGGCGACGATCTCGCCGAGCAGTCGCACGAACCGATCCACGAAGCCCTGCACCGTCTCGCGCTCGAACAGGGCCGTCGCGTAGGTGACCGAGCCATCGATGCCGCACGGCGCGCCCGGCTCGTCATAGTGATCGGCCACGATCCAGTGCAGATCGAACTGCGACACATCGGCCAGCGCGTCCACACCGGACACGGTCAGGCCGGGCAGCTCCAGGCTGGACCGCACGAGGTTCTGGAACGACAACCCCACCTGGAACAGCGGGTGCCGCGCCATCGAACGCGCGGGGTTGAGCACCTCCACCAACCGCTCGAACGACACATCGGCGTGGGTGAACGCCTGGAGGTCGCCTTCCCGCACCCGTGCCACCAGATCGACGAAACTCTCGGCCGCGTCGACCCGCGTGCGCAGCACCAACGTGTTGGCGAACATGCCGATCAGATCGTCGAGCTCACGCTCACCACGCCCGGCGATCGGTGTGCCGACGGCGATGTCGTCGGTGCCCGACAACCGAGCCAACAGCACCGACAGCGCGGCGTGCACCACCATGAAGATGGTCGCGTTGTGCGCGCGCGCCAATTCTGTGAGCGCGGCGTGTGTTTCGGCGTCGACTCGCACCTCGACGCGCTCGCCCGCGAAGGACTGCACCGCGGGACGCGGCCGATCCGACGGCAGCTCCAACTGGTCCGGCAGTCCGGCCAGAGCCTGCTTCCAGTAGCCGAACTGCTTGGCCGACAACGATTCCGGATCGCGCTCGTCGCCGAGCAGCTCGCGATGCCAGACGCTGTAATCCGCGTACTGCACCGGCAACGGAGCCCATCCCGGCTGCGCACCCGCCGACCGCGCCGCGTACGCGACCATCAGATCGCGGGTCAGCGGAGCCACCGACGAACCGTCGGCGGAGATGTGGTGGACCACCATCGCCAACACGTATTCGTCCGCCGCGCCGTCGATCTGGAACAACTCGACCCGCAGCGGCACCTCGGCGGTGACGTCGAAGACGGTGGCGCCCAGCTCCCGCACCGCACGCTCGATCTGGTCGGCGGGCACCACACGTACCGCCAACTCGGGGACCGAGTGCCCCGGAGACAGAATCGACTGCACGGGCCCACGGTCGGTCTGCGGGTACACGGTGCGCAGGATCTCGTGCCGGGCGATCAGATCCGCGACCGCGGCACGCAGGGCGTCGACATCGAGCGCACCCGACAACCGCACCGCCACCGGGACGTTGTAGGCCGCGGAATGACCATCGAGCCGGTTCAGGAACCACATGCGCTGCTGCGCGGGCGACAACGGAATGAACTCCGGACGAGTGACCGACGTCAACGCGCGACGTCCACCCGCACCGGCCAGCTTGCCGACCAGCACGGCGAGCCCGGCCACGGTGGAGGCCTCGAACAGCGCCCGCACCGGCACCCGCGTATCCAGCGCCGCACCGATGCGCGCGGCCACCTGGGTGGCCAGCAGCGAGTTGCCGCCGAGACCGAAGAAATCGTCGTCCGCGCCGACCCGGTCGCCGCCGAGCACGTCCGCGAACACGCCCGCCACGATCTCCTCGATCGGAGTCGACGGTGCGCGGAAAGCCGTCGACTCGAACTCCGGCTCCGGCAAAGCCTTACGATCCAGCTTGCCATTGACGTTCAACGGCAGCGCGTCCAACACCACGAACGCCGACGGCACCATGTACGACGGCAACGCCGCCGACAACGCCGACTTCACCTGCGCCACATCGATATCCGCCACAGCAGGCACCAAGTAGGCCACCAGACGATCACCCGTGCGCTGATCCGACTTCGCCAACACCGCCGTCTGCGCGACCTCCGGCAACGCCAACAACGCCGCCTCGATCTCACCCAACTCGATACGGAAACCACGAATCTTCACCTGGAAGTCCGTACGGCCCCGATATTCCAGCTCACCGTCACCGGTCCAGGCCACGAGGTCACCCGTGCGGTACATACGGGAACCGTCGCCCTCGAAGGGATTCGCGACGAAACGATCCGCGCTGAGGTCCGGGCGGGCGAAATAGCCGCGCGCCAACTGCGCACCCGCGAGGTACAACTCGCCGGATACCCCTACCGGCACCGGCCGAAGCCGGGCATCGAGGACGTACACCCGACTGTTCCATTCGGGAGCACCGATGGACACCGAACCTTGATCCGCGTCCGAGACCAGATGCGAGGTGATCGACACTGCCGCCTCGGTGGGGCCGTACAGGTTGAACAGCTGAGCGTCCGGGTTCGCCGCACGGAACCGCTGCGCCACCGACGACGGCAACGCCTCACCGATCGCCAGCACACGACGCAACGAACCAGCCAGCACCCCATCGGATTCGACCAACAGCGCATCCAGCATCGACGGCACCACATGCAACGTCGTCACCCGCTCACGAGCCATCAACTCGTTCAGGTAACCGGGATCGCGATGCCCATCGACGGACGCGATCACCAGACGACCACCGGATACCGCCGCCGACCAGAACTCCCACACCGACAAGTCGAACGTCGCCGCGGTCTTCAGCAACACCGCGTCATTAGAACTCAAACCGAACTCCGCGGTCTTCCACAGCAACTGGTTGACGACCGCCGAATGCGGCACCGCCACACCCTTCGGCCGCCCCGTCGAACCCGACGTGAAGATCACATACGCGGTATCCGAGGGACGCAACGGCGCGATCCGGTCGGAATCCGTAACCGACTCAGCGGCAAAGGATCCCAGATACAACTCGTCCAGGCGCACGACCGGCGCGAGATCGGTCGCGAAGCCGGACGCGGTATCGGTGACCACGCACACGGGCGCGGCGGTCTCGAGGATGTACCCGGTCCGCTCGGCGGGCTGATCCGGATCCACCGGCACGTACGCACCACCGGCGACCGACACCGCGTACATGGCCACCACGAGATCCACCGAACGCCGCAACGCCAACGCCACGCGCGTCTCCGGCCCCACGCCCACCGAAATCAGATACCGCGCCAGGCGGTTGACGCGATTCCCGAGTTCGCCGTAGCTCAGCGCGAGCGTCCCCTCGGACGTGTCCGCCGCCAAGGCCACCGCGTGCGGTGTGGCCGCGGCGCTCGCCGCCAGCAGCGACGCCAGAGTCGCGGAGGTGTCCACGGCCTGTGCCGTGTCGTTCCAGTGGTCGAGAATGCGCACACGCTCGTCCGGAGCAAGCAGTTCCAGCTCACCCACCGGCGCGTCGGGCGCCGCGACAATGGCCTCCAGCAGCCGCGTGAACCGACCCACGAAGCCCTGCACCGTATCCCGGTCGAACAGCGCGGACGCGTAGGTGACGGCGCCGCCGATACCGCGCGGCGCGCCGGACTCGTCGTAGCCGTCCGAGACGACCCAGTGCAGATCGAACTGCGAGATGTCCGGGAAGATATCGAGCCCGGACACCGCGAGCTCCGGCAGTTCCAAGCTGGACTCGGCCAGGTTCTGGAAGGACAGACCCACCTGGAACAGCGGATGCCGCGCGGTGGAGCGCACCGGGTTGAGCACCTCCACCAGACGCTCGAACGGCACGTCGGCGTTGGCGAAAGCCTCGAGGTCCTGTTCGCGCACCCGCGTCAGCAGAGCGGTGAAACTCGCCCCCGCGTCGACCTGGGTGCGGAAGACGACCGTGTTGACGAACATGCCGATGAGGTCGTCGATTTCGCGTTCGCCGCGTCCGGCGATCGGGGTGCCGACGGCGATGTCATCGGTGCCCGAGAGCCGGGCAAGCAGCACCGACAGCGCGGCGTGCACGACCATGAACATGGTGGCGTTGTGCTTGCGTGCCAAATCCGCGAGGGCACCGTGGATTTCGGCAGGTACCCGCACCTCGACACTGCCGCCGTGGAAGGATTGCGCGGCCGGGCGCGGACGGTCGGTGGGCAGTTCGAGCTGATCCGGAAGTCCGGCCAGCGCCTGCTTCCAGTAGCCGATCTGCGTGGCAGACAGCGACTCCGGATCACTCTCGTCGCCCAGCAGCTCGCGCTGCCAGATGCTGTAGTCGGCGTACTGCACGGGCAGCGGCTCCCACGCGGGTTCCTGTCCGGCGGCCCGCGCGGAGTAGGCGACCATGAGGTCGCGGGTCATCGGCCCCGAGGAAGAGCCGTCGCCCGCGATGTGGTGGATCACCATGGCGAGCACGTATTCGTCGGCGGCGTCCTCGATTCGGAAGATCGCGACGCGCAGCGGCACTTCGGCGGTGACGTCGAAGGTGGTGGAGAACAACTCCAGCACAGCCGATTCCAGGTCCGCGGCGGCCACGGTGTGCAGCGGAAGTTCGATGGCCACCTCGCCGACCGGCAGGATCACCTGCACCGGCCCGTCCTCGGTCTGCGGGTAGACGGTCCGCAGGATCTCGTGGCGGGCGATCAGATCCGCGAGTGCGCCGCGCAACGCGCCGATATCGAGCGCACCGGTCAGGCGCACCGCGACGGGCACGTTGTAGGCGGCCGAGGTGTCGGTGTCGAACTGGCTCAGGAACCACATGCGCTGCTGCGCCAGCGACAGCGGAATGCGCTCCGGGCGCGGCCCGGCCACCAAGGCCTTGCGATCGCCGGCGCCGGCCAGCTCACCGAGGCGAGCCGCGAGCTCGGCCACCGTGGCGGCCTCGAACAGCAGGCGCACCGGCACCCGGGCGTCGAGCTCCGCGCCGAGTCGCGCCATCACCTGGGTGGCGATGAGCGAATTGCCGCCGAGTTCGAAGAAGTCGTCGTCCGCGCCGACCGGCTCGGTGCGACCCAGCGCTTCGGTGAAGACCGCCGCGACCCGTTCCTCCATCGCCCCGCTGGGAGCGCGGAATTCCTTGGCGCGCAGCACAGGTGCGGGCAGCGCGGCGCGATCCAGCTTGCCGACGGGGGTCAACGGGATCTCGTCCAGCACCGTGACGACGGTCGGAACCATATGGGCGGGCAGGCGGCCAGCGGCATGCTCGGTGAGCTCGTCGGCATCGGCCCGCGCACCCGGTGCGGCATGGACGTAGGACGCCAGAATGGTCGCGCCGGTCTCCAGGGTGTGCCCGATGGTGACCGCGAAGTCGACGCTGTCATGTCCGGCCAGCACCGCGTCGATCTCGCCGAGTTCGATACGGAAGCCGCGAATCTTCACCTGGAAGTCGTTGCGCCCCAGGTAATCGATCTCCCCACCCACGAGCCGACGGACCAGATCTCCGGTGCGGTACAGACGGGAGCCGGGCGGTCCGAACGGATCGGCGACGAAGCGCGCGGCGGTCAGGCCGGGCCGCTCGTGGTATCCGCGCGCCAGCTGCGCGCCGGAGATGTAGAGCTCACCCGCGATCCGGTCGGGCACCGGATGCAGCCGGTCGTCGAGCACGTACTCGGTGATCGCGCGGATCGGCGCGCCGATGGTCACCGGTTCACCCGGCGTCAGCGGCGCGCTGATGTTGGTCATGATGGTGGTCTCGGTGGGCCCGTACCCGTTGAAGAACTCCCTGGTACGGCGACCTGCGGGAATCGCCCAGCGCCGCACCAGTTCCGGCGGGCACGCCTCGCCACCGGCGATCACCACGCGCAGCCGGTCCAGCCCCTCCGGGTCGACCGAGGCCAGCGCAGCGGGCGTGATGAAGGCGTGCGTCACCCGCTCCCTGCGCAGCAGCGCGGCCAGATCCGCGCCGCCGTAGACGGTGGGCGCGACGACGACCATGGTGGCCGCGCCGCCCACGGCGAGCAGCAGTTCCAGCACGGAGGCGTCGAAAGACGGCGACGCGAAATGCAGTGTGCGCGAACCGGTGGTGACGCGGTAGCGCTCCCGCTGCTCGGCGCAGAAGCTACTCAGACCGGACTGGGTGACCACTACGCCCTTGGGCTTACCGGTGGAACCGGAGGTGTAGATGACGTAGGCCGGGTGCGCGGCGCGCAGCGGGCGCACCCGATCGGCGTCGGTCACCGGTGTGGCCGGATAGCCGCCGGTGTCGGCGGCAACGATATCGATCCAGTCGATGCCCTCGGGCAAGTCGGCGCGCACCGCGCCGACGGTGAGCCCCAGTACCGCACCGGAATCCCCCACCATGTGCGCGACGCGGTCGGCCGGGTAGTTCGGGTCCACCGGTACGAAGGCCGCTCCGGCCTTGGCGACCGCCCACACCGCGAGCACCGATTCGATCGAGCGCGGAATTCCCACCGCCACCGTGGTCTCCGGGCCGACACCGCGGTCGATCAGCAGTCGGGCCAAACGGGTCGACTGCTCGTCGAGTTCGACATAGTCGATCTCGGCCAGGGTTTCGGTGGCGTCGGCGAGGATCACGGCCACGCCGTCCGGGTTCTCCTCTACGGCCGCCTCGAGCAGCTCCGGCAACAGCCGTACCGGCGCGGATTCGACCGGGACGCTCGGTGCGACGGCGGCCAAAGCCGGACGGCGCTCCTCGGCGTCGAGAATGTCGATGTCGCCCACCGCGATTCGCGGGTCGGCGACGACGGCCGTGAGGATGCGTTCGAAGCGGCGGGCGAAAGCGCCGACCGTCGATTCGTCGAAAAGGTCGGTGGCGTAGGCGAAGACGACAGCCAACTCGCCCGTAGCACCGTTGGCGCCGAGACGGGGCTCGACATTCACCTGAAGGTCGAACTTGGCCGCGACCTCGCCCGTGTCGAGGGCGGCGACGGTCAGGCCCGGCAGTTCCAGGCTCGCCTGTTCGGTGTTCTGGAAGGCCAGCATCACCCGGAGCAGTTGGGCGCTTGCGCGATCGGGAGCTACCGCCTCCACGACCCTCTCGAACGGAACGTCGGCGTTCGCGAAGGCGTTGAGGTCGATATCGCGAACCTGCTCCACCAGTGCGTCGAAGGAGGCAGCGCGGTCCACCTCGGTCCGCAGGGCGAGTGTGTTGACGAACATGCCGACGAGCTCGTCCAACGCCCGCTCACCACGACCCGCGATCGGGGTTCCGATGGTGATGTCGGAAGTCGCCGAGAGGCGCGCCAGCAGCACCGCCAGCGCGGTGTGCACGACCATGAAGAGGGTCGAGTTGTGCTCGCGGGCGATATCGGCCAGTCCCGAGTGCACCGGCGCGGGCACCGTGAATTCCACCGCGGCGCCGCGCATCGAGGCGACGGCGGGGCGCGGCCGGTCCTGCGGCAGCGGAAGCAACTCCGGGATCCCGGACAGCTGTTCCCGCCAGTACGCCAATTGCTGTGCGGCGACGGAGTTCTCATCGTCGTAGGAGCCGAGCACCGCGTGCTGCCACAGCGCGAAGTCGGCGTACTGCACCGAAAGCGGCTGCCAGGCCGGAGCGGTGGCCGCGGTGCGAGCGATGTAGGCGGTGACCAGATCCCGCGCCAGCGGAGCCAGCGAGGACCCGTCGGCGGCGATGTGGTGCACCACGAGCACCAGCAGGTGGTCGCCCACGGCCGGATCGGTGAACAGCGCGACGCGCAGCGGCGGTGCGGTGGTGACGTCGAAACCGCTCGCCATCATGACGGCCACGGCCTCCATGACGTTCGCGACGCCGTCGTGCACCGGCAGTCCGCCGGGCAGCGCGTCGGCAACCGACAGGATCTCCTGGTGCGGCGAGCCCGAGTCACCCGCGGGGAAGCGGGTGCGCAGCGCCTCGTGTCGTTCCAGCACATCGGCGACCGCCGCGCGCATCGCGGCGGCGTCGAGCGCGCCGGTGAGCCGAATGGCGAAAGGCAAGTTGTAGGCGGGCGATTCGGGGTCGATGCGGTTGATCACCCACATGCGCTGCTGGGCCAGCGACAGCGGCAGACGGTCGGGGCGCGGCGCCGCGAGCAGGGGCGGCCGGGCGTCGTCACCCGCGCCGGGCACGATTCGGGCCGCGAGCGCGGTCACGGTGGAGGCTTCGAACAGCTCGCGCACGGCGACCCGCGCGCCGAGCGCCTCACCGATGCGCGCCACCACGCGGGTGGCCAGCAGCGAGTTGCCGCCGAGAGCGAAGAAGTCGTCGTCCGCGCCGACCTGCTCCACACCGAGCAGCTCGGCAAAGACCGTTGCCACGGCCTCCTCGACCGGTGTCGCGGGAGCACGGAACGCACGGGCCGCGAAGGTCGGTGCGGGCAGCGCTTTGCGATCCAGTTTGCCGCTCGCGTTCAGGGGGAACGCGGCGAGTGCCACGATGGCGGCCGGAACCATATAGGCGGGAAGGACTGTCGCGATACCGGCGCTCAGCTCGGCCTGATCGATGACCTGTCCCGGCGTCGGCACCGCATACGCCACCAGCTGCTCGCCCAGCGGCGTGGCCACCACGAGCGCGGCGGCCTGGGAAACCGAAGGCTGTGCCAGCAACGCGGTTTCGATCTCGCCGAGCTCGATCCGCTGGCCGCGGAACTTCACCTGGAAATCGGTGCGGCCGATGTACTCCAGCCGCGGAGACTGGTCGCCGCTCGGCGCCCGCCACACCACAAGGTCGCCGGTGCGGTACATGCGCGCGCCGTCGCCGAACGGGTCGGCCACGAAGCGATCCGCGGTCAGATCCGGGCGGCGCACATAGCCGCGCGCCAGCTGATCACCGGCCAGATACAACTCACCCGGCACACCAGCCGGAACCGGGCGCAAGCGCGCATCCAGCACGTACACCCGGCTGTTCCACTGCGGCAGGCCGATCGGCACGGTACGGGCGTCGCGGCCGTCGGCGAGCCAATAGGTGATCGACACCGCGGCCTCGGTGGGCCCGTACAAGTTGTGCACACGAGCCTGAGACATGGCATGCACCGCAGCCACCGTCTCCGGCGGCAACGCCTCACCGATGACGAAGATGTCGCGCAGCGTCGGCACACTGTCCGCCGGAACGTGCGCGGCGAAGACCGTCAACATCGACGGCACGAAGTCGGTGACAGTAACACCTTGCGCGGCAATCGTTTCAGCGATGTAGGCCGGATCGCGGTGACCGTCGTGGGTGGCGACGACCAGTTTCGCGCCCGCCCGCAGCGGCATGAAATAGCCCCACAGCGAGACGTCGAAGGTGGTGGCGGTCTTCTGGAAGTACACATCCGAAGGACCGATCGGGTACTGCGCCAGCATCCATTCGGTCTGATTGTGGATGGCGGCATGCGATACCGCCACGCCCTTGGGGCGACCGGTCGAGCCCGACGTGAAGATCACGTACGCGGGGTTCTCGGGGCGGACGAGGCGCAGCAATTCCTCCGCCCGTACCGGAGCGGCGTCGACGACGGCCGTATCGAGGGTGTCCAGGTAGAGCACCGGCGTTTCGTCCGGCATCGCGACGGCGTCGGCGGTCGTGGTCAGGACGCAGGCGGGCCGCGCGGTATCGAGGATGTGCGCGATGCGCTCGGCCGGATGATCCGGATCCAGCGGTACGTACGCACCACCGGCCGTCACGATCGCGTATATCCCGACGACCAAATCCAGCGAACGCCGAACGGCCAGACCGACCAGCGATTCGGCGCCGACGCCCTGGGCGATGAGCACCCGAGCCAGGCGATTGACCCGCTCGTCGAATTCCCGGTAGGTGAACTCACTGCCCTCATAGGCCACCGCGATACGGTCCGGATGAGCCGCCACCGCCCTGCGGTAGCCGTCCAACAGCAGTTCCGGGACGACCGGATGACCAGTGTCGTTCCAGCCCACCAGCATTCGCTCGCGTTCGGAGTCGGCGAGAAGTTCCAGGTCGCCGATCGGACGCTCCGGCGTGGCCGCCACGGCGACGAGCAGGTCCCGCAGCCGCCGCGCCAGCAGGGCCACGGTGGTTTCGTCGAACAGGTCCACCGCGTAGGTGATGGACGCCGACATGCCCTCGGGCTTGCCGTCGGTCTCGCGCGGCGCCACCGTGAAGTCCAGATCGAACTTCGCCAGCGGCACGTCCATGTCCACACCCGTGACGGTCAGTCCGGGTAGCTCCAGTTCGGTGGGTGCGAGGTTCTGGAAGCTCAGCATCACCTGGAACAACGGGTGCCGAGCCGCCGAACGGGCGGGCTCGAGCAGTTCCACCAGTCGCTCGAACGGCACGTCGGCATGGGCGAAGGCGGCGATGTCCGCGCGGCGCACCTCGCGCAGCAGTTCGTCGAAGCCGAGCGCCAGATCCACCCTGGTGCGCAGCACGAGGGTATTGACGAACATGCCGATGAGATCGTCCAGTTCGGCTTCGCCGCGACCGGCCACCGGGGTGCCGATGGCGATGTCGTCGGTACCCGACAACCGAGCGAGCAGCACCGACAGCGCCGCGTGCACCACCATGAACAGCGTCGAATTGTGCTGCTGCGCCACAGCGGACAGCGAGGCGTGCAGATCGGCGTCGATCTCGAAGTCGAAGGTCGCACCGCGCCCGGACGCCGTCGCGGGCCTCGGACGGTCCGACGGCAGATCCAACTGCTCCGGGACACCGGCCAGCTCATCGCGCCAGTACGCGATCTGACGGGCGAGCAGCGAGCTCTCGTCGGATTCGGACCCGAGCGCCTCGCGCTGCCACAGCGCGAAATCCGCGTACTGGATCTCGAGCGTATTCCATTGCGGCGCAACATCATTCGTGCGCGACGCATACGCCGTCATGAGATCGCGGGTCAGCGGGACCAGGGAAGCGCCGTCACCGGCGATGTGGTGCACCACGCACACGAGGACGTATTCGGTGTCGTCAAGACGCAGGACGCGCAGCCGGACGGGCGGCGCGGCCGTGACGTCGAAGCCCGCGACGACGGCGGCGGCTATCCGTGCCCCCAACTCGTTCTCGGCGCAATCGATGACCGAGATATCCGGCCCCGCAAGGGGATCCGAGGCAGCCAGGACCTCCTGGAGCCCCTCGCCGTCTACCTCGGGGTAGCGGGTGCGCAGCACCTCGTGCCGCTCGACGAGATCCGCGGCGGCGGCACGCAGCGCCGCCAGATCGACCGCGCCGGAAAGCCGCACGGCCAGCGGGATGTTGTTGATCGCGCTGGCCGGGTCGAAGCGGTTGAGGAACCACATGCGCTGCTGCGCGAACGACAGCGGAATGCGTTCGGGGCGCGGCATGGGTCGCAGCGCCGGACCCGAGGAGGTCTCCTGCGCCTCGGCGTAGCGCGCCAGCGCCGCCACCGTGGACACGTCGAACAGGGCATGGACCGGCACCTGGACGCCCAGCGCCGTCCCGATCCGGGACACGGCCCGGGTCGCGAGCAGCGAGTTGCCGCCCAGTTCGAAGAAGTCGTCGTCCGCGCCGACCCGGAGCGGGTCCGCGCCGGGCGGGGTGAGCAGCGCCGCGAAGATCTCCGCGACGACCGTCTCGGCCGGGGTGGACGGCGCACGGAACTCGCGTGCCGCGAACACCGGTTCCGGCAGGCGAGCACGGTCCAGCTTGCCCGCCGGGGACAGCGGGATCTCGTCGAGCACGATGATCGAGGCCGGAACCATGTAGGCGGGCAAGGATTCTCCGACGAAGGAGGCGAGCGCCGCCGGATCGACCTCGCCGCCGGATCGCGGCAGCACGTACGCCACCAGCGCGGCGGCGCCCGTGGGCAGGGTAACGCCCAGTGTCACAGCGAAATCCACATCCGGATGCGCGGTCAGCGCGGAGTCGATCTCACCGAGTTCGATGCGCAGACCGCGAATCTTGACCTGGAAGTCGGTGCGGCCCTGGTATTCGAAGACGCCGTCCTCGGTACGTCGCACCAGGTCACCGGTGCGATACAGCCGCGAGCCCGGCTGCTCGAGCTCCGCGCCGAAGGGGTTGGCCACGAACCGTTCTGCCGTCAGGTCGGGACGGTTCAGGTAGCCGCGTCCCAGCGCCGCACCCGTCAGATAGAGCTCGCCGACCACGCCCGTCGGCACCGGACGCAGATGCGAATCCAGCACGAACGCGCCGATTCCCGGCAGCGCGGCGCCGATGTGCGTGCCCTCGCCGGGCCGCAGCGCGTCGGTACCGGTAGCGATGACGGTGGCCTCGGAGGGGCCGTACTCGATGTGGAAGGCACGGCCGTGCACCGCCCAGCGGTCCACCAGCGTGGGGCTGACGCGCTCGCCACCGCTCATCACGACCCGCAGGTCGTCGAGCCCGGCCGGATCGAGCGATTCGAGCGCGGCCGGGGTGATGCACAGGTGCGTGATCCGCTCCCGCCGCAGCAGCTCGGCGAGTTCCTCACCGCCGAAGACGGTGGGCGGCACCACGACCAGCGTCGCACCCGCCGAGAAGGTGTACAGCAGTTCCACGATGGAGAAGTCGAAGCTCGGCGTGGTCAGGTTCGTCAGCCGCGACTCACCGGTCACCTGACGGCTCTCGCGCTGCGCCGCCAGCGCGCCGACACCGGCATGGGTGATCGCCACGCCCTTGGGCTTACCTGTGGAGCCCGAGGTGTAGATGACGTAGGCGAGGTGCTGCTCGTGCAGCGGCCGCACCCGGTCGGCGTAGGAGATGGGATGCGCGGGCCGCGCCGCGATGCTCTCCCGTCGCACTGGATCGTCCAGTTCGATCCAGTCGATCGAGGAGCCGAGCGAGCCGCGGTACGCGGAGGTGGTCAGACCGAGGGTCGCGCCCGAATCGGTGAGGATGTGCTCGATGCGGTCGGCCGGATAGTTCGGATCCACCGGCAGGTAGGCCGCGCCGGTCTTGGCGATGGCCCACACCGAGAGCACGAATTCCACGGAGCGCGCGATGCCCATGGCGACCAGGTCACCCGGGCCGACTCCCCGCTCGATCAGCTCGCGCGCCAGCTGCGAGGACCGCTCGTCGAGTTCCCGGTAGGTGAGTTCGCGTTGGTCGGCCGGGTCCCCCGTGGGGTTGTACCGGACCGCGATCGAGTCCGCCGCCGAGTCCACCGCCGCGGTGAGCAATTGCCCGAAAGACAGGGTGCCGGAACGGCGACGCCTGGCTCCACGCGCGGAACGGCGAACAGTACTCATCAGGTGTCACTCCTTGATTTCCCCATCCCCCGCCAATGGCGCAAAGCCACGGGGTACCCACAAATCCTATCCAGGACACTTGACGACGCGACCAGCGCGTCCGGGCCGTCGCCGGTAGGTACACATACGCTGGGGAAACGATGTTGATATGACATGCATCACACGCTGAGCGAACCGCATGCGCCGTATGGAACCTCGTACCGGCGGCGTGCTTTCGAGCAGGTTAGCGAGAGACGCACCGGTGTGCGACTCGACACTCCGGCTCGCCGTCGATCACTCTCGGCCACGAGCATCGGGTTTTCGAATCGGCCCACCCGACGAGGATGCGCCGGTAACACGGCCTTTGGCGGCGCTACTCACGAGAACACTTGTGTAGCAACAGATTTCGCCCAACACGTTCAGCGGGGCCCCGACCGGCGCCGCTACCGCAGCGGACGGCGACACGATCCAGGGTGCCCTCGGCAGGATTCGAACCTGCGACACCCGCTTTAGGAGAGCGGTGCTCTATCCCCTGAGCTACGAAGGCCGATTAGGCGGGACGGTCGCAGTCTACCGGGTCGGACGCTCGGGAACAGCATCGCGCCGCTCGCGCCGCTCAGAATCCGCCGTCGAAGCCGCCGCCTCCGTCGAAGCCCCCGCCGTCATAGCCGCCACCGTCGTAGCCGCCACCCTCATACCCGGCGTCGTATCCGCCCCCGTCGTACGGCGCGGTATCCGATCCCCACTCGTCACCCGCCGCGACGCCATCCTGGTAGCCCTCCCCGTAACCGCTCTCGAATCCCTGCGCGCCGTATCCCACGCCCGACATTCCCGCGAACAGCGAGGTGAACAAGAGCACGGAGCCGATTCCCCACGCGCCGCCGATGAGCGCGGGCTTCCACCAGGGTTCGGAGTACCAGCCCGCGGGCACCGGCCGCCCGGCGACGCGGCCGCCGGGATAGTAGTTCGGCGTGGCCGAGGACGGATTGGGTGATGCGGCGATCTCTCTGCCCTCGTAGGCGATGACCCGATCCTCGCTCACCCGCCCGGCCACGGCCTGGCCGTCGAGCTCGGGAATCGACGGGCCCGGGTCCATTCCCATCGCGGAGCGGGCGGCCCGGATGTAGTAGAGGCCTTCGAGTGCAGTCTGTTTCGCGAGTCTGGCCTGGGCGGGCGTTGCGGCCTGGTCCAGCTGCGAACCCGCGGCGGCGTATCGCTCCGAGGCGTCCACGAGAGCTTGCTTCGCCGCATCGTTGCTGGCGCTCAGGTGGTAGATCTGACCCCCGAGCCGCTCGTTCACCTGACGGGCGTCGGCGAGCGCGTCGGCCAGCTCGGTCGCCGTCCGTTGCTTCCCCTCGCGCCCACGCATGAGCAGCAAGATCGCCACGGCCACGACCACTATCAGAACCAGCAGCCACTCCATCGTTCGCCCGCCTTCCGTATACGGATGGCCCCGAAATCGAGTTTACTGACGGCTTGCCGATTGGGGGGTTGGCGTCCACGCCCCGCACTGCCCACAAGCCGAGCCACCAGGCGACCATCAGTATCGGCGGGCGCCCGCGTAGGGCATCGAGGAGATCGGCGACATCACGACACCCGTGCCGTACGTCGACGCGTGGATCACTTGACCGTCCCCGGCGTACAGGCCCGAGTGGCCGCCGCCGTAGAAGGACACCATGTCACCCGGTTCGAGTTCGTCTCGCGACACCGGCGTGCCGGAGGACAACTGTTGATAGCTGGTGCGCGGGACGTCAACGCCTGCCTGCTCATACGACCACTGCACGAGGCCGGAGCAGTCGAAGGCGTCGGGGCCTGTCGCACCCATGCTGTAGTTCGAGCCGATCTTGCTGCGCGCGGCCTCGACGGCGACCTCGCCGGGCGACGGCTCATCGACGACCTGCGGCGCGAATGGGGCGAACGGCGCGGGCAGCACCGGTTCGAGCAGTTCGGCGAGGTACGGGAGATGGGTGCGCAACAGATCGACGGGCGTCGTCGGCGCGGTCTCCGGTTTCGCCGGTTTCGCGGGGGACCCCGGGGTGGCCGCGAATTCGATCACCGCGATCGGCGTGGTGTAGACGACCTCGGCGGGTTCGACGAGGGCGGGCGCCGGTGTCACCGGCAGGGCTGGCGGTTCCGCCACGTAGATGATGTCCGGCATGACCACCGCGCCCGGGAGGTCGGCGGCCGGGATCTCGATCAGCGTCGGAATATCGGTGGAGCGATCCACAACGGCCGGAACGACGACGGCCGGGTCTACCTGAATATCTGGGTAATCGATTTGGGAGAAATTCGGTGGTACCGGAATGACATCCGGAACTTCGAAAGCTCCGATGCCGGGAATTTCGATCGGTTTGGCCGATGCCTGTCCGGCGCCCAGGAACAGGGCGCCGATCGCCGCCGCGGCGGCAGCCAGGCTCCAGAAAATCGCGCGTCGCATGAAGCGCGAATATCGACCCTCAGCGGTTGATGCCATGATGCGGTCCTCCGATGCTCATATCGAAGACCTTCGGCTCAGGCCGTGCGGCGCCGGTGCTCCGGCGGGGCAGGACATCACCCAGACCTTCGAATTCGATTCGAAAAACATCACGGTGTTCAGTCCAGCGGATCCGAGCGTCCATCTTTCACAGATAAACGGTGTTCGTAAACCCCAACACGCAAATTGATGATAACAAAACAATAACCAAGAGAAACAATTTCTTCGCCACCGAAATACGACGGCGCCCCGCGCGGAATTGGTAATCCGTAGCGGGGCGCCGTTTCGCGAGGAATCAGGCGGTGATCTGCTCCTCGATTTGTTCGGCGAGCGTGCGCAATCGGGCCGCGAATTCGCGGGCCGCGGCCGGATCGCCGCTGGAACCCTTCACGACCCGCCTGCTCAGCGCGACCAGCCGCGATTCCATCGTGGAGAACAGATCGACCGACCGATCGCCGCCCGTTTCGATCACTTCGCCGCGCAGCCAGGCCTGCAATCGCTCGACCACCTCGGCCTCGTCGAAACGCTCCGGCAGCAACGCGATCGCCTCGCGCAGCTTGCCCGCCGTGACCTTTCCGCCCGGGCCGCCCGCGATCGTCGTGTACACGGTGACCGCCGCGTCCTCGCCGTGCTCCGCGGCCACCGGGAGCAGCTCGCGAACCTGCCCCTCGTTGATCGTCGGCGCGACCGGGTGCAGCCGGGCGGCCAGCGGCCACGCGCGAATCAGCTTGTGCGCGTACGACCGCTGCATATCCCAGCGCTGCTCGACGTAATCGTCGAAACTGGAGTACCGAGCGCGGTAGAGACGCCCGTCCCGCACGATCTGCAACGCGCGGCCCGCCGCCCAGAACGCGATGCGCAGCGAGTCGATCGAGGACTCACACGCGCTGAGCTGCTCCTGTTCGCGCCGGTTCAGCGGACCGTCGCCCGCGGCGGGTAGCGGCATGGTGAGCACGTCGGCCAGCTGCTCCGTCGCCGTCGACGTCGGATTCGCGACGACCGGTTGCGCCGACGACGAATTCGCGGTCCCGACCACATGCGGTTGCGGCGCAGGACTGTTGGGTATGGGCGCGGCCTGCCGGAGCGATTGCGCCGTGCCGGGCCGCTGCGCCTCCGGCCCGCGGGACGGCGAATCCGGGACAACCGGCGGTGTTTCCGTGCCGCGCGATTCCGTGAGCACCTCCGCGACCGGCCGGAGCCGCTCGGACCGCCATTCGGCGTCGCGCAGCGGCGAGACGGGCGGTGTGTGTTCGGCGTTGTCGGACAGTGGATTAGCGGACCCGCCGATGGAACCCTTCCTACGTTGCGGAGGCATCAGGCCGGCACCTCCACCGCGACCCGGTACGGAGCGACGAGTTCGTCTCCGACCTGCCGGTACTCGCCGAGATCCGCGATCGGGTTCTCGGCGCCGTCGCCGACCTCACCGTCGGCGGCCTCGCGATACCACTTCCACGCGCTCAGGTAGGACGCGAAGACGTCGTACCCGGCGTCTTCCAAATTGCCGCGCTGCGTGCGGTATTCGGTGGAGACGTTGACGCCGTTCTTCATGGTGACCGGCACCTTCGTCATCAGCACTCGCACCCGGATCTCCCGGTCGGTCCCGGCGGCGGCCTCCGCGGCGGCCCGATAGGTACTGGGCACGCGCTTCACCTCCGACGGACTCACACTGGTCAGCAATACCAATTCGTCGCTGGCCGGAATGGCCGCCTTGAATATCTCGGCCGATTCACCGCCCGCGTCGACGATCACGACGTCGTATTTGTTCGCGTTGTCGTGAATGCAGTCGTCGACGTGCCGGGACGGAAAGGCGATCAATTCGAACGGCACTGCGACCCGCCCCTTGAGCAGCCTGCGATACCAGGAATAGCCGGTCTGGCTGAGCGGGTCCGCGTCGATGACCAGCACCCGCAGCTCGTGCACTCTGGCGAAATAGCACGCCAAGAAGAAGGCCGAGGTCGTTTTTCCGACACCGCCCTTGAGATTCCCCAATGTGATCACCAGGGGTTTGGGCAGTTCTAACGGCGCAACAGAATTCGTCATGGACAGTCCTCCGAGTGTGAGGAGTGCAAGAAACTCTGGCGGAACGAGTCTTACACAGTTCGAGCGAAGTACCGTTGATTTGAGGCACTTCTTTTTCGGAGACCGTGTCCAATTGGACACAGCGGCCCCGGCGGCCGGTCGGCGATCGGTGTGGCCGGAAACTGCCCGGCGGACACCGTCGAGGGGATTTAATTAGCAAAGCTAATAATATCGGTCTATCCCCAGGTCAGCCAGCGATTAGCCCGCTACGCAGCGGGTAGCTCCCGATCATGGACCACTCACAAGCTCCCCTGGTGGACGCACTCGCCGCGTATCACCGCGTGGGCCGGTACGGGTTCACCCCGCCGGCTCACCGGCAGGGACGCGGCGTCGACGAGCGTGTGCTCGACGCGATCGGGCGCGACGCGTTCCGCTCCGATGTGCTGGTCGGGCCCGGTCTGGACGACCGACTGGCCCGCGGCGGCTATCTGAGCAAGGCCGAGGAACTGATGGCCGACGCGGTGGGCGCCGACACCGCCTTCTTCTCCACGTGCGGCAGCTCGCTGTCCGTGAAGGCCGCGATGATGGCCGTGGCGGGCGGCCAGGGCGGCGGTTTGCTGGTGGCCCGCGACAGCCACAAGTCCATCGTCGCCGGGCTGATCTTCGCGGGCGTGCGGCCGCACTGGATCACGCCGCGCTGGGACGCCGAGCGGCACTTCTCGCATCCACCGTCGCCCCAGCAGGTGCGCGAGGCGTGGGAGCGCAATCCCGACGCGGCGGGCGCGTTGATCGTCAGCCCGAGCCCGTACGGCACCTGCGCCGACATCGCGGGCATCGCCGCGGTCTGCCACGAACGCGGCAAGCCGCTGATCGTCGACGAGGCGTGGGGCGCCCACCTGCCGTTCCATCCGGAGCTGCCCACCTGGGCCATGGACGTCGGCGCGGATCTGTGCGTGGTGAGCGTGCACAAGATGGGCGCGGGCTTCGAACAGGGTTCGGTGTTCCACCTCCAAGGCGACCTGGTCGACTCGGCACGGCTCAGCGCCTGCGCCGACCTGCTGATGACCACCAGTCCGAGCGTGCTCGTCTACACCGCGCTCGACGGCTGGCGCAGGCAGATGGTGCAGCACGGGCGCGAATTGCTCGACGCCGCGCTGCGCGTCGCCGACCAGGCCCGCGTCGAGCTGGACCGGATACCGGGCATCGAGGTGATGGAAGACGAACTGCTCGGCGTGGAGGCCTCGCACGATTTGGATCGGCTCCAGGTGCTGATGGATGTATCCGGCACGGGCGCAATGGGTTACGACGCCGCCGACTGGCTGCGCGAACACCGGAACATCGATATGGGACTCGCCGATCATCGCCGGGTCCTCGCGACGCTGTCGATGGCCGACGACAAGGACACCATCACCGCGCTGGTCGAGGGCATGACCGCGTGGCGCGACCAGCTGAAAGACCCGCGGCCGCCGCAGATCCGGCTGCCCTCCCCCGAAGAGTTGCAGCTCGAAACCGTCGAACTGCCGCGCGACGCGTTCTTCGGTGAGGTCGAGGTCGTCCCGATCGAGAAGGCGCCGGGCCGGATCGCGGCCGAGCAGCTCACGCCGTATCCGCCCGGTATTCCGGCGGTGGTGCCCGGCGAGCGGATCAACGAGGCGGTGATGGACTATCTGCGGTCCGGTCACGAAGCCGGTATGAACGTCCCGGACGCCGCCGACGGCAGCCTCGACACGGTGCGCGTCGTTCGCGAGTGAGACGCCGCGCCAGGAGGGATTTGCCGCATCGGGTGCCCACGCACGGTTGGCACGACGCCCTCCGCGCGCTCCTGTGACGTCCCCCAACGCTCTGACTATGGCCTCCACCTGCGCGCGGCGTGGCCGTAAGGTGGCGATCATGTCGACGACCGAGATTTCCGAGCTCGTCCAGTCCGTCGTGGAGGCGTACCTACTCGACGGCGAGCGCAAGTACAACCGCGCCGAGGTGGCCGAGCGGTCCGGGGTGTCGCCGTCGATCTCCAAGCGGTTGTGGACGGCGCTCGGCTTTCCCGAGAATCCCGATAACGCAGTCGATTACACCGATGCCGACGTCGACGCGGTGCAGCACTTCCGCGGGCTGAAGGTGGTCGCCGCCTCCGATGTACGCCAGCAGGCCGCTGCGGCGCGCACCCTCGGTCAGTCCATGGCCCGGCTCGCGGAATGGCAGGCCGACCTGGTGCTGGCCGAGATCGCGGCCAAGGTCGCCGACGCCTCCCGCGACGGCGCGACCGACCCGGCCGAGATCGCCAGGATCGCCACCCAGGAGACGGTCTCGGTGCTCGAGGAGTTGCAGACCTACGCCTGGCGCAGGCACCTGGCCGCCGCGCTGGCCCGCTCCTTCGACAACGAGAGCCCCGCCGAGGATTCCACCCGGGAGCTCGCGGTCGGCTTCGCCGACATGGTCGGCTACACCAGGCTGACCAGGCACCTGCACCCCGACGAGCTGTCCACGCTGCTCGAGGCCTTCGAGTCGACGACGACCGAGGCCATCAGCGAGAACGGCGGCTGGGTGATCAAGCACGTCGGTGACGAAGTGATGTTCGCGGCGGAGACGGCGCAGGCGGGCGCGCGCATCGCGCTGGCCATCCAGGAGTCGACCATGATGGTCGGCGGCACCCCGGATTTACGCGTCGCGCTGGCTTACGGCCCGGTGCTGCAACGCTTCGGCGACTTGTACGGCTCGGTGGTGAACATCGCGTCGCGCCTCACCGGCGTCGCCCGCCCCGGCACCGTCCTCATCGACGACTCGGCGGCGGCGCAACTGGCCGACGACCCGGAATTCGCCGTGCGCCACCTCCGCAGCGTCCGAGTCCGCGGCTTCAACCGCCTCCGCCCCCACGCCCTACGCCGCCCCTGAGCCCGCGCCCGGCCGAGCCCCACCTCGGAGCACTGCCTGCGGCCGGATACCGCCCGGCGGCTGCGCGTCGCGGCGGCCCGAGCACCGCGTACCCGGCCGAGCACTGCGCCGCCGCCGAGCACTGCGATGCGGCTGAGCACACCTGGCGCCGCAGCCGCTCAGCCTGCGGCTGGGTGCCGCGCGGCAGTCGGCTAGGCCGCGGGTCGGACACAGTGCGGCAGTCCGGCACAGCGCCGCAGCCAAGCACGACTCCGGCACCGCCGCCGGGCTCAGCCCGCGGTCGGACACAGCGCGGCAAATCCGGCACAGCCCCGCAGCCAAGCACCACTCCGGCACCGGGCCGAACCCAGGACCGCGGTCGAGCACAGCCCCGCAGCCAAGCACTACCCGGCGCCGCCGAGCTGAGCCCGCGGTCGGACACAGCGCGGCAGCCGAGCACTACCCGGCGCCGCCGCCGAGCTGAGCCCACGGGACACAGCACGGCAGTCGTGTGCACCGCACAGCGATCGGGCACTGCCGCGGCCGAGCGAGGCACCGCGGCCGAGACCCGCGAACGCCGAGCGAGGCACCGCGGTTCAGCACCGTGTCGCGGCTGGGCGTCGCTACCTTTCCCTATCGCGGCACACCGCCGAAGCCTGAATGCCGCGTATGCGCGACGGGTGGGGGGCGGCGGGGCGACGTAAGGTCGTGCGGGTGGAGATCGATTGGTTGCGGTTGCGGGAGCGCTGCTCGATCGCGGAGGACGAGGCGATCCTCGCGCTGAACAAGCCCGCGGGGATCTCGGTCACCGGGGAGCGGCACGACACCGACATCGTGGAGCTGGCGGCGGCGACCGGCGAGACGCTGTACCCGGTGCACCGGATCGACAAGGTGACCTCCGGGTTGGTGCTGCTGGCCAAGGAGCTGGGCGCGCACGGCCAGCTGACCAGGCAATTCAACAAGCAGACGGCGGAGAAGACGTACTTGGCGGTCGTCGATTCGACCGGGTTGCCCGAGCACGGTGTCATCGATCTGCCGTTGAGCGTCGGCCGGAAGAACCGGGTGCGGATCGCCGCGCCACGCGAAAGCATCAAAGCTGAAGACGACCGCTGGTTCGTCGACGACGCCGACCTGCTCGACACCAAGAACTATCCGTCGCTGACCCGCTTCGCGACCGTGTTGCGCACGGAGCGGCGCACCTTCCTCGCGCTGCGCCCGGTGACCGGCCGCCGCCACCAGATCCGCGTGCACCTGGCCTGGATCGGCCACCCGATCCTCGGCGATCCGCTCTTCGACAAGTCCGGCGCCTATCCACGCGCCCATCTGCATTCCTGGCGACTCGGACTTGCCGCGTCCTGGCGCACCCCGCCGGAACTGAATTTGGACGCTCCGCCCGGCGAGGACTTCTGGGCCCCGGTGTCCCCGACCGATCCCGGCGAACTCCTCGCCCGCGCAACGGAATTACTCCGCGTGAATTCCTGACCCCCGCACAAACTGGGCAGACCTTCGCAGCCGACCGAAGGTCGCGCCAGCACGGGCTCAGACGCCCGAGGCGGCCCCTGGCCTCCGTCTCCCCCACCGATCCCAGCGAACTCCTCCACCGCGCATGCAACCTGCCCCGCGTGCATTCTCGACGGAAGCTCGCTGATTTACGCGCGCGCTGAAGTCGGCGTCCACTCGGGCGAGCGGCCGAGCTGTCGCAGCACCCGATCCATGGGCGAACCCGAGTCGGCCCCCGCGACCACCGGCGCGAACGCCGCGCCCGGCTCCGATCGGGAAGGCCCGTCCGGAACCGCCTCCGCGATCTCCAGCGCCATCAGCGCCACCTCCGGGTCCGGGTCGATCGTCTCGCCGATCGATCGCGCGACGTCCCACGCGTGCACGACGCTGTCGACCAAGTGGAACCCGATGACGGTTGCGGCGGGAAAGCGGTGCTCGCTCGACAGTTCCGCCAGCAGCACGGTGCGCTCGAAGACGTCGGGCTCGGCGAATGCGGCGACTACCTCGTCCGCGGCCGCGAGGTAGTCGGCGACCGGATCCGCCGCGACCCGCACCTCCCACGCGCCAGGGTCCTCCGAACCGCGCGCCGCCCCCGCGAATCCGCGGTCCTGAGTCGCCATGTGCGCCAGCAGGGCGCGCAAATCCCATTCCGAGCATGGCGTTTCGACCGAGAGATGGTCGGGTTTCACGTGCGAGACGGCTTCCGCGCACAGCCGGACGGCACTGGCGTGCAGTCGGCGGAGCCGCTCGTTCGATTCGGTCGTGTTGGCATCTTGTTCGAATATCGTACTCATGCGCTTATCGTAAGCATCTACCTATTATCTGCCAAGCACTATTTTCTAGGCATGCCAGACCCCGACCGACCCGATCTCGCGGCAATGGTTGTTCCGCTCGGCCGCGCCCTCGTCGCCGCGGAACTACCCGTCCTGGAACGCAACGGCCTCACCATGTGGGCCTACGGAGTGCTGCTCGGCCTGGAACCGGAGCCGGTGTACACCCAGGCCGCGCTTGCCAAGGCCATCGGCGCGGACAAGACCCGGATCATCGGCGTCCTCGACGACCTGCAACGCCGCGGCCTCATCGAACGCTCGCCCGACCCCGCCGATCGGCGCGTCAACCTCGTCTCGCTCACCGAGGAAGGCAAGGCGGCCCTCGCCCGCGCTCGGCACGAGATCCGCGAACAGGAGGACGAGCTGCTGGCGGCACTCCCCCAGGCCGACCGCAAAGCTTTTCTCCGCGCCCTGCACACCCTGTGGTCGAATACCACCGCCGAGCGCGGCTCATAGGCGTATCTCCGCCCTCGCTCCGGCAATGCGCAGTTCGATGGCGGCTGTCGCCCGCCCGCACCGGTCGGGCGTACCTTCGCCTTCGCGCTGGCCATGAGCAGCCGAGGTCCGACCGGCCCGGAAGCATCCATTCAGGCGTACCAATTGTGACCGTCACCACTGCGGAACGGGGTCCTCCCATGCGGTGGCGAGCCTCATGGAGACGGACAATGCGCAGGTCATCTAGCCTGAGAAAGTGCCGGGCACACGATGCGGGCACCCTCTGACGCAACGGAGCGATCCCTCAGAGAAAGCGAACGCCGATGATCCTGGTGGCTCAGGTCAGCGATACACACTTCGATCTCGGCACCCGCAACGCCGAACGCGTCGAGCGGGTGATGACCTTCCTCGCCGACCTGCGCCGCAAGCCCGACGCCATCCTGGTGACCGGCGACATCACCGACTCCGGTAAGGCCGAGCAGTACGCCGAGGCGCGCGCCGCGCTGGCCGCCGACATCCCGGTCTTTCCGATGCCGGGCAACCACGACGACCGCGCCCACTTCCGCACCGCGCTGCTCGGCGAACCGGCCGCGACCACCCCGATCAACAACGCCCACCGGATCGGCGAATTGACTGTCGCCCTGCTGGATTCGAGCGTTCCCGGGGAGGCGGGCGGCGCGTTGAGCGAGGAGACCTACGACTGGCTGGGCGGCGTGCTCGCGGACGCGCCCGCCGACGGACCGATCCTGCTCGCCATGCACCATCCGCCGGTGCACCTGCACAGTCCGATCATCGACGGCATCACCCTCGCCGACCCCGAGCGCCTCGCCGCGCTGGTGGCCGGGGACGACCGCATCCTCGGCGTGCTCACCGGGCATGCCCATTCCGCGGCGACCACGACGTTCGGCGGCCGCCCGCTGCTGGTCGCGCCGAGCACGGCCTCGGTGCTCGGCGGCGAATGGGAGCTCGAATTGCCGCATCACGTCATGGATTACGCGCCCGACCCGGCCGTCGCGCTGCACATCATCGACGAGAACCGCAATCTGACAACACATTTCCGCCCGGTCCCGATGGGCGGCTATCTCGGCGTTCAGCCGGACTGACTCGGCGTTCCGCCGGATTGCTCAGCGCAGCGAAATCCGTTCGCGCCGATACGCGGCGGGTGTCACCCCGGTCCAGCGCTTGAAGGCGTAGATGAAGGTCGAGGACTCGGCATAGCCGAGTCGGATCGCCACGTCGCTCACCGAAAGCGGTGTGGCGGTAAGCATTTCCTCGGCGAGCGCGCGACGTACCTCGTCCAGCAGGGCGCGATAGCTGGTCCCCGCGGCGTCGAGGTGCCTGCGCAAAGTCCTGGTGCTCATGTTCAATTCGCGCGCCACCAGATCGATACCGGGTGGCGCGGCGAAACCGTCGGCGCCGCCGGGCACCAGCAGTTCGCGCACCTCCGCCGCGATGCCGGTGCGGGCGCGGCGGCGGTCGACCAGCTGACGGCACTGCGCGAGGCACATGGCCCAGGTGTGCTCGTTGGCCTGGGGCAGCGGCTGTTCCAGCATCTCCGGGTCGATGGTGAACACGTTGTGCGCGCGGCCGAAACCGGGGCGGACGCCGAACACCTCGGTCATCCGATCGGCGTATTCCGGTTCGGCGAAACGGAATTCGGCGCGCAGCAGCGGCACCTGGCGTCCGAGCAGATCGCTCATCACCTGGTACATGGCCGTCACGTCGCGCTCGACGAGGAACTGACGCACGTCGGCGGGCACCGACTCGTCGTGCACCCGCGCGACGAACTCACCCGCCTCCCAGTGCGCGACCGGCAGGCAGAAGGTGAAGCTCAGATCCAAGAAGCGCAGCGCGAAGGAGATCGCCTCGCCGAGGGTCGGGCTGCTCACACAGGCGAAGCCGAAGATGCCGAAGGTGGTGATCCGGTATCGCCTGCCCAGCTCGACGCCCAGCGCGGGCGCGTCGACCTCGCGGACCAGATTGCGGATCACCGCGAGTTCGGTGTGCGCGTCGATCTGGGCGTCGGGATCGCGCAGCAGGGGCTCGGTCAGCCCGGTACCGGCCAGCATCCGCGCCGCGGGCACCCCGTGCTCGCCCGCGTACCCCACCATCAGGGCCACGCTGGCGATGCCGCGCGGGAAGTTCCAGTCGCGGATTCCGGTAGCCAGTACCCGCTCCACAGCGCACATTATGGCCGAAAGTCTCGATGCGCCCGGTGGCACCGGTTCTAGAGTGGAGTTCATCGGACGTGGTGAGGAGTGTCACATGACAGCTGGTGACCGGCCATCGGTTCTCATCATCGGCGCGGGTTTCGGCGGCATCGGCATGGCGATCGAACTGCGGCGCAACGGGGTCCGCGACATCACGATCCTGGAGCGGGCCGCCGATCTCGGCGGGGTATGGCGGGAGAACACCTACCCCGGCGCGGCCTGCGACGTGCCATCGCCGCTCTACTCCTTCTCCTTCGAACCGAAGCCGGACTGGCCGCAGCGCTACTCCGGCCGCGAAGCCATCCACGACTATCTGCGCGGCGTCGCGCGCAGGCACGGGCTGCTCGCGGACATCGTCTTCGGCGCCGAGGTGACCGACGCCGAATTCGACGAGCGAACCGGCCGGTGGACGGTCCGCACCGCCGACGGCGCCGCGCGGACCGCCGACGTGCTGATCTCCGCGGTCGGCCAGCTCTCCCGGCCCGCGCTGCCGGACATTCCCGGCATCGACACCTTCGCGGGCGCGTCCTTCCACTCCGCCGAGTGGAATCACGACGTGGAACTGGAGGGCAAGCGGGTCCTCTGCGTCGGCACCGGGGCGAGCGCCATCCAGTACATCCCGGAGATCCAGCCGAAGGTCGAGCACCTGACGCTGTTCCAGCGCACCGCGGCCTGGGTCATCCCCAAATTCGACACCGACTACAGCCCGCTCCAGCACAAGCTGTTCGCCAAGGTGCCCGGTGCGCTCCTGGTGGAGCGGTTCGGCTGGTGGTCGACCGGGGAGTTCGTCTCGCTCGGGCTCGTCGAGTTCCCCGCGATCGCGCGCGGCGTCGCCAGGATTGCCGAGAAACACCTGCGCATGCAGGTCCCCGATCCGGAGCTGCGGGCCAAGCTGACCCCCGACTACCCCATCGGCTGCAAGCGCGGGCTCTTCTCCAACGACTACTACCCCGCGCTCAGCCAGCCCAATGTCGCGGTCGAGACCACCGCGATCAGCGAGATCGTGCCCGAGGGCGCGCGCACCGCGGACGGACGACTGCACGAGGCCGACGTGATCATCTACGGCACCGGTTTCAAGGGCACCGAATTCCTCTGGCCGATGCAGATCTACGGTCGCGGCGGTCGCAAACTCGCCGACGCGTGGGCCGACGGCGCGCACGCCTACCTCGGCATCGCCGTGCCCGATTTCCCGAACCTCTTCCTGGTCTACGGTCCGAACACCAACCTCGCCGCGGGCTCGATCATCTACATGATCGAATCCCAGGCCCGCTACATCCGGCAGGCCGTTCGGCTGCTCGCCGAGCACCCCGGCCACTGCCTCGAGGTGCGCGGCGAGCAGGAGCGCGAATTCAACGACGCGCTCCAACGGCGCCTGGCCCGCACGCCGTGGAACTTCTGCACCAGCTGGTACCGCACCGCCTCGGGACGCATCACCAACAACTGGCCGGGCACCGTCTCCAGCTACCGCCGCCGCACCCGCAGACTGAACCGCGAGCACTACACCCTCACCAGGGCCGCCTGATCCGGCGAACCCGCCCTCCGCCGTCACCCCTGGCAGACTTGTCACGTGAGTGATCTGCCCACGGCCGACGGCCGGACCGGTTTCGAAGAGCGCGGGCCGCTGCGCCCGATCGAACTGGCCACCGGCGCGGTACTGGGCGGCGTGACGGTCGGGCTGGTCACCGTCGGGTCTGTTGTCCCGCTGGCAGCCGCCCTGCAAATCGTCGCGGCCGTGCCGATGGGCATGCTCGCGCACCGCTACCGGCCGCGCGCGCTCGTCGCGGCGACCGCCTCCGCCACCCTGGTCACCTTCGTCGCGGCGGGCGTCATGCCCGCGCTCGGTGTGGTCGCGTCGGCGACGATCGGCGGCATCATCGGCGGGGTCAAGCGCCGCGGCGGCGGGCTGTTCTCGGTCTTCCTGCTCGCGTCGCTGGCGGGCGCGCTGTGGGGCGCGTTCAGCGTCGGCTCGCTGCTGGTGGCCGGGCGGACCCGCGAGCTGCTCTTCGACGCCATCCGCAACACCGCGAACGGTGTGCAGCGGATCGCCGCGAGACAACCCGCGCTGGAGCCGCTCGGGCGGGCCGCGGCGGATGCCACCGACGCCGTGCTCGCCTGGTGGTGGGTCTATGTCGGCGGCGGCGTCCTGCTCGGCGTGGTGGTGAGCGCACTGTTCTCCTGGTTCGTGCTGGGCTCGGTGCTGGACCGACTGGCCTGGCTGCCCACTCGGGACCGTCTCGACGCGCCGGTGGACGATCGACCGATCGCGCCGCTTCCGGTGACGCTGCACTCGGCGGGTTTCCGCTATCCGGGCGCGCACACCGACGCGCTGCGCGACATCGACCTGAGCGTGCGGGTCGGCGAGTTCGTCGCGATCGTCGGCCACAACGGCTCCGGCAAATCCACCCTCACCCGGCTGCTCGCGGGTCTGCCGCCCACCTCGGGAACGGTCGAGCGTCCCGGCTCCGCGGGTCTCGGCCACCTCGGCGGGACGGCCCTTGTGCTGCAACGACCCGAGAGCCAGACCCTCGGCGTCCTGGTCGCCGACGACGTGGTCTGGGGACTGCCGCCGGACCTGGCAGCCGAAGTCGACACCGAGGCGCTGCTGGGCGAGGTCGGTCTGGCGGGGATGGGCGACCGCGAGACCGCCACTCTCTCCGGCGGGCAACAGCAGCGCCTCGCCGTGGCGGCGGCGCTGGCCCGCCGTCCCGCGCTGCTCATCGCCGACGAGGCCACCTCGATGATCGATCCCGAGGGCCGCCGCGAACTCGTCGCCCTGCTCGGCGAACTGCCGCGCCGCCATCCGATGGCCGTGGTGCTGGTGACCCACCACGAGGCCGATGCCGCGGCCGCGGATCGCGTGGTGCACCTGGCGGGCGGCCGCACCGTAGAGCACTTGCCCCGCTGGCCGCAACCGGTGCGCGACGCCCGCCGCAGGCCCGTCGGGCAGACGATCCTCGAACTGCGCGACGTCCGGCACACCTACAACCGGGGCACGCCGTGGGAGGCGCCCGCCCTGCACGGTGTCGACCTGGTGGTGCGCCGCGGCGAGGCGCTGCTGGTCGTCGGCGGCAACGGGTCCGGCAAATCGACGCTGGCTTGGATCATCGCGGGCCTGATCCACCCGACCTCGGGACGCTGCGATCTCGGCGGCCGCCCGGTGACGCGCCAGATCGGCCGGGTGGAGCTGGCCTTCCAGCACTCCAGGCTGCAATTGCAGAAGCAGACGGTCGGCGCGGAGATCTCCGATTGGGGCGGGCGCGCCACCGGGTCCGGCGCGGTCGGCCGTGCTCTGGACGCGGTCGGCCTGGACCGCGCGCTGGCCGCCCGCTCCATCGAGGAACTCAGCGGCGGGCAGGCCAAGCGCGTCGTCCTCGCCGCCATCGTGGCGAGTCACCCGCAGGTCGTCGTGCTCGACGAACCGCTGGCCGGTCTGGATCCGGAGGGTCGCGCCGACATCGTGGAACTACTTGCCCGGCTGCGTGATTCCGGGCTGACGCTGATCGTCATCTCACACGACGTGGCGGACATGGCCGCCGTGTGCGATCGCACCGTGCACCTCAGTTCGGGTCGCATCCTGGAGACGCAGCCGGTCTCCGACGCCGCGCCCGCGGCGCATCGCTTCGATCCGCGGTCGGCCGCACCGCCACGGCCGGGCGACGCGGCGTGGCGCTTCGGACACGGGGGTGCGGAATGAGCGAACGGAGTGAGCGAATCATGTGCCAGCGCGCCGTGCGCACGCCGGAGCCGAGCGTCAGCGAGGCGCAGGCATGAGTACCGTCCTGCTTCGCCAGGTGCCGGTGTCCAGCCCGGTGCACAACCTGTGGGCTGGCACCAAGATGATCGCCGCGTTCCTGATCAGCCTGCTGCTGATGTTCTGGCCGACCTGGCCGGTGCTCGGCGCGATGGTCGTCTTCCTGCTCGCGATCGGTCTGCTCGCCCGGCTGCCGCTCGGCACTCTGCCCAGGCTGCCGTGGTGGTTCTGGGCGCTGCTCGGCGCGGGCGCGCTGATCAATCTGCCAGTGGGCGGCGCCGCGGTGCTCCGCTACACCCAGGTGATGATCTTCGGCCTGATTCTGGTGGCCGCCTCGTTCTTGATCGCGTGGACGACGCCCATGGGCGAGATCGCCCCCGCACTGGCCAAATTGGGCGCACCGCTGCGCAAACTGAAAATCCCGGTGGACGAATGGGCCGTCGTGGTGGCGCTGACGCTGCGCGGACTGCCGCTGCTGCTCGAGGAGATCCGGGTGCTGCGCGCGGCCCGCAAACTGCGGCCCAAGGACCGGTTGCTGGACCGCGCGTCCGACAGCCCGATCATCGACATCCTCACCGCGGCCATGGCCGTCGCCACCCGCCGCGCCACCGAGCTCGGCGAGGCCATCACCGCCCGCGGCGGCACCGGGCAGCTGACCGCCCGGCCGAGCGCGCCGGGCCGCCGCGACGCGGTCGCGCTGAGCCTCGTCGTGCTCGTGTGCGCGGGCTCGGTGCTGCTCGACGTGCTGATCTGAGCGGCCTCGGAGGCTGGGACGACAGCGCGAACCGCGACACGGCAGACTGAGGGGAACCGATCATCGGCGCGGCGCGTCGAAATCCATGACGGACCGGAACTCGAACGAGCGGGGGTGGCCGATGGCCGACAGTGAACGCGCGGCGCAGCTGGCGCGCAACGAGGCGCTGCGCGGCGAGATCGACGACCTGATGGAGGTATTCGAGCAGCAGCGCAGGGAGCTGGCCGAGGCGAGCGCGCGGCTGGCCGCGGCCACGGTGACCGCGTGGTCCTCGGACAATCTTGTCCGGGTCACCAGCAATTCCGCGGGCGTGCCGGTCGAGGTGCACGTCGAGCCGGACGCCTTCAAACGCTCGACGCCGCAGAAGCTCGGCGCGGCGATGACCGAGGCGACCCAGGCCGCCGCCCGCTTGGCCAGCGAGGAAGCGCAGCGCACCTTCGGCGCGTTCGAGCAGGTGGGCGCCGACATTCCCGATCTGCCGGACTTGGTGCCCGGTGCGCCGAGCATCAAGGACCTGGTGAATTCCCTGTTCCCCGAACCGGTCTCGGTCGAGGCGACGGTCCAGCCCGCCGAGCTGGACGACGAAGCCGAGGACGAGTACTACCGGAGCCGCGGGTATCTGGAGGGCGGTAGATGAGTAGCTTGCAGGTCGACCCCGATGCCCTTCGCTCCACCAAGCCCGGCTTCGCCGCGGCCGCGGAAAAGGTGCTCGAGGCGGTAAAGAACGTGCAGACCACGGTCGCGGCCGAGGGCGAGTGCTGGGGCGGCGACGAGATCGGCCAGAACTTCGCCAAGGAGTACACGCCGGGCGCCGAGGACGGCATGAAAGGCATCGAGGGCCTCGGCAAGTCGATCGAGGCGCTCAGCGGCGGCGTCGACGCGATCGCGTCGGCCTTCCAGCAGCAGGACGAGCTGAACGCGAAGGCGATCGAGAAGATCAAGAGTTCCGTCGAATAGGAGCTCTCCGCATCGGCGAGTCACGTACCGCCGGTTGTAGCAAACCTCCAGTGCGACATACCTTCACGCGGCTCCGGCCGCGTGCGCCTTCGACGGACTTCGTTCGTAAAGGCCCACTGGGCCAGGGATGACGCTTTGACGTGCCCGTATAGCCAAGTGGCATAACGCCTTCGGCAATGGCGCGACAACCGATAGCGATAAGAAACGGGAATACCCCCCAATTTCAGGGCCCAAACGGGCAATCGCCCAGTAGTGTGGCAGACGGCGCAGCTGTTCTCTGGATCACATCAAGGCTTCGCACGCGTTGAGGGGGAAGGTTTTTCGACGTGCGGGGCGTTCGTAGGGCATGAAAACCTGATGCAGATTGGAACTCTGGAAATGATTCTCCGCAAGATCACCGCGGCAGCCGTACCGCTCGTCGCCGCCGTCGCCGTCGGCGCGGGCACTGTGCACGCACAACCGGCCGCCGCCCCCGTCCCGAACATCGGGTACGAGGCGAAGCTGGTCGGCGACAAGATCATCACCACCCTCACGGACGGTTCTTTCGAACTGACCGGCAACTCCGTGGAGATCAACGACTCCGCCGGAAACGCGGTCCTCACCCTGCCGCTCTCGGTCCGGCAGGACGGGCTGGAATTCCCGCTGCCGCACGAGATCCGCGACGGCGGCCGGGTGTTGGAGCTGACGGCGGTCGAGAACGTCGCGCAGGCGCGTCCGGCCCAGGTGTTGCCCGTCGCTTCGCCTATCGAGAACCAGCGCGCCATGGACTCGTTCCTCTCCCAGTTCAGCATCGCGACCGCGATCGGCAGCTTCATCGGGTTGGTCATCGGCGGCGCCGTTGGACTGATCGGCTTCGCGGGCGGTGTGCTCGGCATTGCCACGGTTCCCGTCGCCGCCGCCATCGGCGCGATCATCGGCACCATCGCGGTCGGCGGACCGACCTTGCTCGTCGCGGGCATCGACCTGATCAACACCCTGAACGCCCCGTCGGGCACCACCAAGTGGGCGGAACAGGCCGGATCCCCGGCCAACTGAGCCACCCTTCCCGAACGCGGCGCGCACCGACGACCCCTCGAGTCGGTGCGCGCCGCTCTTCGTCCAGCGTCCTCAGCGAGGGTGGCACCCCGCCGCTACCGGCACCCCCGCGAACCGATCGGCGAGATAGTTCATCGCCCCGATCGCCTCGACGATCGCGGTCGGATTGTGGCCGGGCAGCGTCGAATGCGTGAAGGTGATGTCCGCGCCGAGCGCGCAGTAGCGGTCCAGCAGCGCGGTGAAGCCCGCGACGGGAATCACGTCGTCGGTGGTGCTGTGGTAGAGGTAGGTCGGTACCCGCGGCGGGCTCGCGCCCAGCTCCTGCGCGTCCGTCGCCGCGCGGAAGGCCGGGTGCGCCAAGAGGTCCGGCTCGATCGTGAAGTCGTCGACGCGCGTGCCGTTGTACTTCAGTATCAGGTCCAGCCCGCAGGCCGAGCCGTCCTCGGCCAGCATCGCGTGCCCGCGCTCGTTGAGCAGCTCCGTCACGCCGTATCCCGGATGGTCGCGGGCGATCGCGAGCACGATCAGCAACGCCAGCCCGGCCTGCACGCCGCCGTCCACGCCGCGGGCGATGGCGGGCCAGTCGGCGGGCACTCCGCCGGAGGTGATCCCGGCGAACGCGACGTCCGGTGCGTAGTCCGGTTGCAGCTGCGCGGCCCACAGCGTCGCGTAGGCGCCGCCCGAATACCCGTACGCGCCGATCGGACTCGTCGGCCCGACGCCGCCCGCGCCGAACGCCCTTGCCGCCCGGATGCCGTCGAGCACGCCACGCCCTGAGTTCACCCCGTCGAGGAAGCGGGACCACGGCCCCTCGTAGTCACTGACCACCACCGCCCAGCCGCGGCGCAGCGCGTCCGCGAGGAAGGGCGTGTCGATATAGGTGGTCACGCCGCTCAGTTCCCACCCGCCGCGCAGCGCGTAGGAGGGCGCGCAGTGGCTGCCGAGACTGTCCTCGGGCACCTGATAGGACAGCAGCGGTCGCTCGCCCTGGCCCCACCACGGCAGAATCGGGGCCAGCACCGTGGCCATGCCGGGGATGGGCTCGTCGTTCGCGTCGTTGGTCCGGTACTGCACCTGCCAGGCCGAAATCGGCAGCGGCAGACCGAGCGGCGCGATCGGCCGGGATCTGATGACGGCGCCCGCGGGATACTCGGCGAGGTCGGCGGGCGCGGCGTAGAACGGGTCGGCGTCGGGCCGTGGAATCGCCGCGCTCGGGGCGACATGCGCGAGCAGACTGAGCGACACCATCGCGGCGACCGCGAATCCCCGCAGAAGCGCGCCGAATGCCAGGACCGAACGGCCGTTCTTCGTCCTCATCTCGAGCTCCAGGTTTCACCGAGGCGCACCCGACCTCGCCTCGAGTCAATCGACGGTACTGCCGTGGCGGCCGCCCGGCAACATTCTTGGCGCGCGTGGTTACAGTGGTGCGAAAGTGCCCTCAGCGCAACCGAATCGCCGCTCAACACGGCCCGGCGACGCGGTCATCGAGAAGGAGAGCTGACCATGCGGTACGGCAACGGACTGGACATTCCCGAGGGGCTCGCCGATGTGTGCGGTCCGGACCGGATGGCGGTGATCGTCTACGACATGCAGGTGGGTGTGCTGTCGCAGCTGCCGGACGGCCCCGAGATCATCCAGCGGGTGGTGCCCGTGGTCGAGGCGGCGCGGCGCGGCGGCTACCCGGTCATCTTCCTGCGGCACTTCTTCCTGCCGCACCGGCTCAGCGGCAAGTTCGCGCTGCGGATGGCGATGAGCTGGCAGGGGGTCGACTCGGCCGACGAGGTGAAATCCATTCTCCAGCGCGATACCCCGCCCTTCGAGCTGGTGCCGGAGCTGCGGCCACGGCCCGACGAGGTGGTCTTCGACAAGACCTCGATGTCGGCCTTCGAGGGCACACCGCTGGCCAGCACGCTGCGCGACCTCGGCATCGGGGCGTACGCCATCATGGGCGTCGCGATGGAGATCGGCATCGCGCCGACCATCACCCACTCCACCGATCTCGGGTTCGTCCCGGTGGTGATCAGCGACGCGTGCGGCGGCCGGGATCAGGACGCGATCGCGCGCGCCTACGCGGATTTCGAGTTCCAGGGGCACGCGATCGTGACGGATTCCGCGACCATCACGCCGCTGCTGGCGGGCGAGAAGGAGTGAACCGATACCTGTCGGCCCGGCGCGCGCCGGGCCGACAGGTATCGGTCAGCCTTCTTTCCGAACGGCCTTCTTCGCGGCATCCTGGGCCGAGTCGACCTGGCCAGGCCTTGGCAAACCCTTAGCGAACGGCGTCACACCGTCATTCGGATTCACCGGCCCAGCCCGGATGCCACAGCCGTCCGGTCTCGGTCCAGTTCATGAAGCGCACGGTGCCCACGATCTTCGGCGACACCCACACCGCTTCCTTGCGTTCCTCGGCGGTCAGCGGATTGTCGAACGGACTGGTCTTGCGTTCCAGCTTGCGCAGCCGTGCGGCCAAGTCCCGCATCCCCGCGTCGTCGAAACCGGTGCCGACCCGGCCCACGTAGATCAGCCGGTCCTGGTACGGAATGCCGACGAGCAGCGACTTGAACTCGCGCGCCTCGCTGCGCCGCCAACCGCCGACCACAACTCGCTGGGTGCGCCAGTTGCGCTGCTTGACCCACGAATGTCCGCGCTTGCCCGGCAGATACACCGAGTCCTTGCGCTTGGCGACGACGCCTTCCATGCCGTGCTGCTGGCTGTAGCGCAGGGCGGTGGCGCCCGGACCGTCCAGCCGGGGCGGCACGCGCAGCGACGGCGCGTTCGCGGCCAGCGCCTCCAGCACCCGCCGACGATCCGAATAGCGTTTGCGGACCAGCGAGGTGCCGTCCAGATACAGCACGTCGAACGCGACGAAGACGGCCCGGGCGGCATCCGCTTGCAGCAGGCCCAGATTCGCGACGCCGTGATCGTCGAACACCACCGCCTCGCCGTCCAGGACGACGCGGTGACCGTCCAGTTCCTCGGCCAGCACCCCGATGCCGGGGTAACGGGAGGTCACCACGTTGCCCGCGCGGCTGCGCAAAAGCACCGCGCCGGAGTCGATCTCGGCGATGAGCCGGAAGCCGTCCCACTTCGTCTCGAAGCACCATTCGACCTCGTCCAGCTCGGCGACGTCACCGGAGACCGCGAGCATCGGCGCGAGACCGCGGGGAAAGGGCGCGGAACCGCCCGCAGGTACGGCCGTTTCGATCGGTGCCCTGTCGGCCGATTCGTCCGCGGGGCCGGGCTCGCCGCGCGCTCCGTCGGCCGACTCGGCAGCCGAATCCGGCTGGTCCGCAACGGCTTCCGCGCCCTGCTGCTGATCGCGCATGAGGTGCATCAGCCACTGGTTGCCGTTGGTCTGGATGAGCGCGTAACGGCCGGTGAGCCGTTCGCCGTGGAAGCGGACGATCACCTCGTCGTCGCGCCACTTCTCGGTCTCGTAGGTGCCGGTATCCCAGATGGTCATCTCCCCCGCGCCGTACTCCCCCTTCGGGATCTCGCCGTGAAAGTGCAGGTACTCCAGCGGGTGGTCCTCGGTGTGCACCGCGAGCCGGTTCTGCCGCGACGAGGTCGGCGGACCCTTCGGCACCGCCCAGGACACCAGCACGCCGTCGCGCTCCAGCCGGACGTCCCAGTGCAGCCTGCGCGCGTGATGCTCCTGCACCACGAACCGGTCTCCCGCGCCCGGTGCGGGCGGCGCGGACGGCACCGGCTCCGGTGTGCGCGCCGGATCGCGCATCGAGCGGTACTTGCTCAGCGCGTCGGTGCCGCCTCGGGAATCCGGCGGGTCCATCTCGGCGAGCAGATCCCCGTCGTCCCGCCAGCGCGCGAGCACTTCCTCGAAACGCAAGTGCCGCAGTTTCTTCCGGTTCTCGATCTCGGCCCAGGTGCGTGGCGCCGCGGCGTTGGGCTCGGCGCGGCCGCGCAGCGAATAGGGCGCGATGGTGGTCTTGGCCGGGTTGTTCTGGCTCCAGTCCAGGAAGACCTTGCCGCGCCGGACGGATTTGGCCATCGTCGCCGTGACCAGTTCCGGGTGCAGCTTCGCCAGATTGGTGGCCACCTGTTTGGCCACCGTCGACGCGCCACCGGAACTCAGCACCCGGTCCAGCGGGACGTAGAGGTGAATGCCCTTGCTGCCGCTGGTGACCGGGAACGCGTGCAGTCCGATCCCCTCGACCATCTCCCGCACGGCGAGCGCGACCGTCGCGCATTCCGGCAGACCGGCTCCGGGTCCCGGATCGAGGTCGAAGACGATCCGGGTCGCCGGACCCATCTCGTCGCCGTCGAAGCGCCATTGCGGCACATGGACTTCCAGCGAAGCCTGCTGCCCGATCCAGGCCAGGCCGGCCTCGGAGTCGATCAGCGGATAAGCCACCCGCCGATCGGAGTGCGCGAGCGTGCGGCGTTCGATCCAGGACGGTGCGTGTTCGGCGAGGTTCTTCTCGAAGAAGGAGGGTTCGTCGACCCCGTTGGGCCAGCGCTTTCGGGTCACCGGACGCCCGGCGATATGCGGCAGCATCGCCGGGGCGATGGCCGAGTAGTAGGCGATCACCTCGCCTTTGGTGGTCCCGGTCGCCGGATACAGCACCTTGTCGAGGTTGCTGAGTTCGACCTCGATACTCGGTCGGCCAGGACCACCACCGAATGCACGGCGGGACACCATGACTCGATACTACGGCCGGGGACCGACAGGTGGGCGGTCCCCGGCCGTGCGTCCTCAGGCCTTCGGTGTCGGACCCGGCTGGCCGGGCTGCCCGGGCTGGCCGGGGTGTTCGGGCGGCACCACCTTCTTGGCGGCCTCCTTGCCCTTCTCGATCTTGTCCGTGTACTTCCCGTGCGTCTTCTGGTCGATGAAGTCACCGGCCTTGTCGACCGCCTGGTTGATCTTGTCGGCGTTCTTGGCCGCCGCGTCCTTTCCCTTACCGACCAGGCCTTTCAAAGTGTCCGCCAGGCTCATCGCCGTCGTTCCTTTCCTGTCGCCAATCGGGATGTCGGAGATACCGACAGGTCAACCTACATTTTCCCACCACGAATCGCGGGGAGGGAGGGCATGCGGCAACAAACGCTGTCCCGGCATCGGCACCGCGACCGAGGTGCCCGCCCGCTGCGCCGCGTCGACCATCCGGTGCACCGGCTCCGACCATCCGTGGAAGGCCAGATTGAACGTCGCCCAGTGGATCGGCACGAGCAAGCCGTGGCCCGGATCATCGACGCACAGGTCGGCGTGCGCGCGCACCGCCTCCTCTGGGTTCATGTGCACGTCGGCCCAGCGCTCGTCGTACGCGCCGATGGGCAGCAGCGTCAGATCGAACGGCCCCAGCGCCGCGCCCGCCTCGGCGAACGCCTTGGTGTAGCCGGTGTCGCCGCCGAAGTAGACCCGCCGGGTCGGACCCACGATGGACCAGGACGCCCACAGCGTGGTGTTCCTGACCAGTCCGCGGCCGGAGAAGTGCCTGGCCTCGGTGCAGGTGAGCACCAGATCGGTCCCGTCCCGTTCCCGGCCCAGGGCGGCGAGGGAAACCGAACCGCCCCAGTCCAATTCGACGATGCGATGCTCGGGAACGCCCCAGTGCCGCAGGTGCGCGCCGATACCCATCGGCACCAGGAACGGCGTGGACTGGCCGACCACCAGCGCCCGGATGGTCTCCTTGTCGAGGTGGTCGTAGTGATCGTGCGAGATGATCACCGCGTCGACCTGCGGCAGGTCCGCGAGCGGCACCGGAACCGGATGCAGCCGCACGGGCCCGATCAGCGGGGAGGGCGAAACCCGTTCGCTCCACACGGGATCGGTGAGAATCCGGTATCCGTCCACCTCGATCAGCGCCGACGCGTGGCCGTACCAGGTCACCGCCAGATCGGCGGCCTCGGCGGGCGGCTGCGGCTTCTGCAGCGGAACCACCCCGCGCGGGCGGCCGATATTGCGCTTGGTGAACGCCGAATACAGCAGGGAGGGAACCGAACCCGCGACGATCTGGGTGCTCGGCTCCCTGTTGTGGAATTGGCGATCGCGGTAACTCACCGATCCGGCCGCGTATGGCTGGATGGCCGACATGGAGGCGCCGATCGCTGACGGTATGTCCCACGCGGCACGCACCACCCAGGTGAGCCCGACCGCGCCCGCCGCGTAACCGAGCAGTCGTTTGATCCGCATCATCGCCCCACGAACTTCGCCGCGCGCTTCTCCTGCCGTGCCACGCGCCCTTCCTCAGCATCGGCGCTGGTCCACGCGGCCTCCAGGGCGGCGCGCTGCTGCGCGGACTCCGGATCGCGGGTGCCATCGTCGTTGAACACCAACTTCAGGTGCCGCAGCGAGAGCGGCGCCAGATCCGCGATCGACTTGGCCCACGCCTGCGCGTCGGCCAGGGTGCCGATCTTGTTGGCGAAACCGAACGAGTAGCAGTCGGCGGCCTGAATCGGTTCGGCGCCAATGAGAATGGTGCGCGCTGGGCCGCCGCCGATCAGCGAGACCAGCCGCCGCACGGTCCAGCGGTCCACGGTGATGCCGAGCTTGGCGGCCGGGATGGCGATGTAGGCGTCCGGCGAGATCACCCGCAGGTCCGAGGCGAGCGCGATTTGCACGCCCGCGCCGAGCGCGCCGCCGTTGATGGCGGAGATGATCGGCACCGGAGCCGACTCGATCGTGTGCAGCATGTCGAGCAGGCCGGAGAGGAAATCGTCGGAGTAGACGCCGGACAGATCGGCGCCCGCGCTGAAGATGGGGCCGCGCCCGGTCAGCACGATCACCCGTGCGCCATCGGCGACGGCGGCTAGGACGGCCTCGCGTAGCCGGGTCACGAGTTCGCTGTTGAGCGCGTTGCGTCGCTCCTCGCGTTGTAATTCGATGGTGACGACATCACCATCTCGGCTAACACCGAGCATGCATCCTCCCCAACTGAACGTGTCGTTTGGTTACTCTCACTCTGCCACAGGCGGCCGCGGGAGACGCCGAAGGCGATACGATCGGCGGCTGTGCCGACCGACTTCGACATCCTGGTGATCGGCGCTGGTCAGGCGGGGCTGTCGGCCGGCTACCACCTCCGCCGCCTCGGGTTGCGCCCCGAACGGGACTTTCTCATCGTCGACCACGCGCCGGGACCCGGCGGCGCCTGGCAATTCCGCTGGCCATCGCTGACGCTCACCACCGTCAACCGGGTGCACGACCTGCCCGGCATGTCATTCGCCGAGACCTTGCCGCCCGGCTCGGAAAGCGCGCCCGCCGCCACGGCCGTTCCGCACTATTACGAGCTGTACGAGAAGCGCTTCGATCTTCGGGTGCGCAGGCAGGTGTCGGTCGACGTGGTCTGCGACCGCACCGAGGACGGGCAGCGCTGCGACGGGCGCGGCGCCGTGCTCAACGCGGAGACCGACAGCGCGGGCACGCTCCGGGTGCGCGGGCTGATCAACGGCACCGGAACGTGGGAGCGGCCGTTCGTCCCGCGCTACCGCGGTCAGGAGAGCTTCGCGGGACGTCAGCTGCACACCCGCGACTATCGGACCGCCGAAGAGTTCGCCGGGAAGCACGTCGTGATCGTCGGCGGCGGTATCTCGGCGGTGCAGTTGCTCGACGAGATCTCGAAGGTCACCGCGACCACCTGGGTCACGCGGACCGAACCGGTGTTCCGCGACGCGGAGTTCACCGACGAGGCGGGCCGAACCGCGGTGGCGATGGTGGAGGACCGCGTGCGCGACGGGCTCCCGCCCGGCTCGGTGGTCTCGGTGACCGGGCTGCGCTGGGACGATCGCCTGCGCGCCGCCGACGCGCGCGGCGTGCTGCGCAGGCGGCCGATGTTCGACCACATCGAACCCGACGGCGTGCGCTGGGCGGACGGAACTTTCCAGCGGGCCGATGTCATCCTGTGGGCCACCGGTTTCCGCAGCGCGCTGGACCATCTGGCCCCGCTGCGGCTGCGCGGGCCGGGCGGCGGGATCACCATGACCGGGCGGCTCGCGACGCAGGTCGCCGTCGATCCGCGCGTCCACCTGATCGGCTACGGCCCGTCGGCGAGCACCATCGGCGCGAACCGCGCTGGTCGCGCCGCCGCCGTCGAGCTGACGGAGTTTCTTTTCAGAGACCGGCGGTGAAGGTGTCCGGGTTCGGACCGATGCGGCCGCCGCGGTCGAGTTCGTTGATCGCGTCCATCTGCTCGGGTGTGAGCTCGAAGCCGAACACGTCGAAGTTGGCGGCCATCCGCGAAGGGGTGACCGACTTCGGAATGACGATGTTGCCGAGCTGCAAGTGCCACCGGATGATCACCTGAGCGGGCATGCGGCCCAGCTCGGCGGCGATCGCGGTGATGGTCCGGTCTTCCAGCAGGGTGCCCTGGCCGAGCGGGCTCCACGCCTCGGTGGCGATCGCGTTCTCGGCGTGGAAGTCACGCAGCTCGCGCTGGGCGAGACCCGGATGCAGCTCGATCTGGTTGACGGCCGGGATCTCGCCGGTCTCCTCGATCACCCGGCGCAGGTTCGCCACGGTGAAATTGGACACACCGATCGACCGGACCCGGCCCTGCCGCTTGAGCTCCTGGAAGGCGCGGAAGCTGTCGACGAACTTGCCGGCGATCGCCACCGGCCAGTGGATCAGGTAGAGATCCAGGTAGTCCAAGCCGAGCTTGTCCATGCTCGCGTCGAAGGCGCGCAGCGTGGCGTCGTAGCCCTGATCCGAGTTCCATAGCTTGGTGGTGACGTAGACCTCGTCGCGCGGCAGCCCGAACGCGCGAATCGCCTGCCCCGTCCCCTGCTCGTTGTTGTAGGCGGCGGCGGTATCGATGCTGCGGTAGCCCGCCTCGAGCGCGGCGGTCACGACATCGGACACATCCTCGGGCGGCACTTGGAACACGCCGAATCCGAGTTGCGGGATGACGTTGCCGTCGTTCAACACGATCGACGGCACGGCGGAGGTCTCGCTTCGGAAGCTCACCCGATCGACCGTAGAAGTGCGGGGGCGAACCGTCAACGACGCTTATGCGCGTGTTGACACCCGGTTCAAAACGCGTGCACCAGCCATTTCGCTCGACGGTTCGGGTCGAATGGGTCGTCTGGGCGTCGGTCCGGGGGTGGTTCAGCGGCCCGCCGGAAGGCCGAGTCTGCGGTAGCGCTGGTGCCGTGCGCGTTCGAGATCGTGCAGGGGCAGGCCGCGCAGGAGGCTCAGCTCTTCGCCGATGGCGGCGACCATGCGGCGGGCGAAGTCGACGGGTTCGTCGGCGGCGTCGGGATGTTCCGCAACGATGCGGTCGACGATGCCGTCGGCGAGCAGCGCGGGGGCGCTGATGCGTTGGGCGGCGGCGAGTTCCGGCGCGTGTTCGGTGTCGCGGAAGACGATCGCGCTGGCGCCTTCCGGGGGCAGCGGGGCCAGCCAGGCATGCGTGGCGGCCAGCACGCGGTCGGCGGGCAGCAGCGCGAGCGCGCCGCCGCCGGTGCCCTGGCCGAGCAGCACCGAGACGGTCGGAGTGTCCAAGGTCACCAGATCGGCGATGCAGCGGGCGATTTCCGGGGCGAGTCCGCGCTCCTCGGCCTCCTTGGACAGCGCAGCGCCGACGGTGTCGATCACCAGCACCAGCGGTATCCGCAACTCTTCGGCCAACGCCATGCTGCGCCGCGCCTCGCGCAACGCGGCCGGTCCCATCGTCTCGCCGAGACGTCCGGCGCGATCGTGCCCGAAGACCACGCACGGCTGTCCGCGGAACCTGGCGAGCGCGTGCACCACGCTGCGATCGGTCTCACCCTGTCCGGTGCCGCTGAGCGGAACCCGTTGCGTGACATGGCGCAGCAGATCGCGGAGGCCGGGACGGGCGGGGCGGCGGGATGCCCGCACCGACTGCCAGGCGGCGTCGGCGGAGGACAGCAATGCGTCGGGCCGCCCGATCGTCACGGTCGGTTCCGCTTGCCGAGGATTGTTCGCGATCGCGTCGTCCGCCCGCACTTCTCCGCTGAGCACGCTCAGCGCGCGATGGGCGATCCTGCGGAAGACGTGCACCGGCACCACGCCGTCGATGACGCCGCGGTGGTACAGGTTCTCCGCGATCTGCACGCCCTCCGGGAAGTCCTTGCCGTACAGCGCCTTGTAGACGCGCGGACCGAGGAACCCGATCAGCGCGCCCGGCTGAGCGAAGGTCATGTGGCCGAGCGAACCCCACGACGCGAACACACCGCCCATGGTGGGGTCGCGCAGGTACACGAGGTAGGGGTGCCCGGCGGATTTGTGCGCGGCGACCGCGCCCGCGATCTTCACCATCTGCACGAAGGCGACGGTGCCCTCCTGCATGCGGGTGCCGCCGGAGGTCGGTGACGCGACGAGGGGCAGCCCCAGCTCGGTCGCCCGTTCGACGGCGTCGACGATGCGTTCGGCCGCCGCAACGCCGATCGAGCCCGCGAGAAAGCCGAACTCGCAGGCGATCACGGCCACCCGGCGGCCGCGCAACAGTCCTTCCCCGGTGAGCACCGACTCGTCGGTGCCCGCCGCGGCGGTCGCCTTGCGCAGATCCTCGCGGTAACGCGGGGACGCGGCCACCTCGAGCGGTGGCCGATCCCAGCTGACGAAGGACTCCGCGTCGAGCAGTTGCCCGAGCCACTCACGCGCCGAAATCCGCATCGCGCGAGCATATCGGCACGATCGGACGGCGTAGCCGCCCGCTGCGGAACGGTCGGTGAGAGACAGCCGCGGTGAGCCGCGGCCGCCCCCGCGATCAGTAGCCCTGCATCACCTTGCGCAGGGCGTATTCGGTGAGCGACACCAGCGCCTGCTTGGCGGGCTCGCGCCGACGCGCGTCGATGGACAGGATCGGCACATCCGCGGGCACCGCGAGTGCCTGACGGATGTCCTCGATCGGGTATCGCGGTGCGTCGTCGAACTCGTTGAGCGCCACCAGGAACGGTAGGTTGCGCGCTTCGAAGTAGTCGACGGCCGCGAAGCTGTCCTCCAGCCTGCGGGTGTCGACGAGGACCACGGCGCCGATGGCGCCGCGGATCAGGTCGTCCCACATGAACCAGAACCGGTACTGGCCCGGCGTACCGAACAGATAGAGCACCAGATCGTCCGCGAGGCTGATCCGGCCGAAGTCCATGGCCACCGTGGTGGTGGACTTCATCGGAATGCCGGTCAGGTTATCGATTCCGGTACTGGCATTGGTCACCAATGCCTCGGTACGCAGCGGAACGATCTCCGAGACAGCACCGACCAACGTGGTCTTGCCGACACCGAAGCCACCAGCGACCACGATCTTCGCCGACGTGGGCTTGCTGGTGCGGGTATCGACCTGTGCCGTCGAATCAAATACGCCGGAGTCCACTGAGAACCCTTTCGATCAGCTCGCGACGTTCATCGTCGCTGGAATCGTCTTTCAAAGTCGCGGAAACGCGTACATGACCGGCCTCGATCAGGTCGGCAACGAGTACTCGTGCCACACCTATCGGAATTCCCAGTCGAGCCGCTACTTCGGCAACGGACGGCGATTCTCTGCACAACTCCACGATTGACGTTTCGATGTTGGTCAGTTCGAACTGCCGCTCCAGGGCGACCGGATGCGATGCGACGAGCGCCTCCAACGCCAACTCGACCGTGGGCCTGGTACGGCCCGCGGTCAACGAGTATGGGCGAACGAGGCTCGGCTCGGCGCTCCCCACGCGGTGATCTTCTATGTCCATCCCACCATCAGGAACCCATCGTGACGCGTGGCGTGGCCTGCACAGTCTGGCCAACACGCTCGACCAACAGAGCCATCTCGTATCCGACCTGTCCGATGTCGCAGGACGTGTTGGTCAGTACCGCGAGATAGGAGCCGTCGCCCACCGCCATCAGCAGTAGGTATCCGTGTTCCATCTCGACGACCGACTGCAGCACCGTACCGCCCTCGAACAGGTTCGAGACGCCGACGGAAAGGCTGGCGAGGCCGGCGGTGACCGCCGAGAGCTGTTCAGCGCGGTCGACGGGCAGCTGGGCACTCGCGGCCATGAGTAGGCCGTCAGCCGAGACCAGTACGGCATGAGCTACGCCAGGAACCTCGTTGGCGAAGTTCGAAACCAGCCAATCCAGCTGACGATTCGTACCACCTAGATCGGGGTTCATCGGTCTCCTTTGTCTCCGGTTAGGTTCATTTCTCTCATCGCACGGCCATCCCGGACGCCCTGCTGGTGACGGCTCAAGCTGGACCTGATCGATTCCGGATCTCGGCTAGGCGCTCGATCCGCGGAGCCGCTGACGGCGCCGGGGACCAGCCTCCCGCCCGGATTGCGTTGAGGCAAGCCCGCAGCCGTTTTTGTTTCGGCTTGCGCCTCACTGGCCCGTCGTGCGGCCTGCCAACCCTCGTCGCCCGGCGACTCGAAGGAGGCCGCGATCTGGGACCGATCCGGGTTCGGATCGGCCAGCCACGCCGACATCATCTCGGCGAAGATCGGGCTGTCCATCGGCGACCCGGTCTCGACCGCGGGCTGCAGGCGAGTCTGGAAGAACGACGCCGTCTTGGACGGGTTGGATTTGTAGCTGTGCTTGCCGGGATCGCGACCGCCCTGCGGCGTGCTCGACTCGGCTTCTTTCTGGTCCGAGCTGGTCGCGGCGGGCTGCACGGTGCGTTCCCGTTGCGGCAGGCCGACTCCCGGCGGCACCTCGCGCTGCGGCATCACCGTCGCGCCGGGATCGCGCTGCGGCAGACCGCCGGGCGACGGCGCGGCCGACGGACGCTGCGGCAGACCGCTCGGCGCCTCGCGCTGCGGCAGGCCGGTCGACGCGGCGGGCCGCTGCGACAGACCACCAGGCGCCTGTTCCCGGCGCGGAGCGCCACTGGCGCCCGGTTCGCGCAGGGGCAGTCCGTTGCCGGTCTGCGGACGCTGCGACAGACGGTTCGCGGCGGGATCGCGCTGCGGCAGACCACCGGAAGCGAAATCACGCTGCGGCAAGCCACCAGCGGCCGAATCACGCTGCGGGAGGCCATTCGAGGCGGACTCACGCTGCGGGAGACCACCCGCGGCCGAATCACGCTGCGGCAGACCACCCGCGGCCGAATCACGCTGCGGCAAGCCACCCGCGGCCGAATCACGCTGCGGCAAGCCACCCGCGGCCGAATCACGCTGCGGCAAGCCACCCGCGGCCGAATCACGCTGCGGCAGACCACCGGAGGCGGACTCACGCTGCGACAGACCGGCGAACGGATCGCGTTGCGGCCGACCCGTTGCCGAATCGCGCGACGGCGCACCGTTCGTACCGGGCTCCCGCTGCGGCAAACCGTTCGGTGCCGCGTCGCGCTGCGACAGACCGTTCGAGGCGCTCTCGCGCTGCGGCAGACCCGGGGACTGACGCGGCGGCATCCCGTTGGCGCCGGGCTGGCGCTGCGGCAGGCCACCCGCGGCCTGATCGCGCGGCGGCAGACCGCCCGAGGCGGACTCACGCTGCGGCAAGCCACCGGGCGCGGCATCCCGCTGCGGCGGTTTGACGGCACCGGAATCACGCGGCGCCAGGCTCGACGAAGCATCCCGTGCGGGCGCACCGTTCGTGCCCGGCTGGCGCTGCGGCAGACCCGTCGCGCTCGGCTTCGGCGCACCGTTGGCGCCGGCCTGACGCTGCGGGAGATCGCCGGAGTTCGGCGTCTCGCGCTGCGGCAGCGACCCGCTGCCGGTGTTCGCGTTGGTGCCGGTCGGCGGCGTGGGCGGCCGCTGCGGGCCGCCCGGGCCTAGGCTGCGCTTGGGCAGGCTCGCCGCGGCGAGCTTGCCGCGCTGCGGGCCGCTCGGTGCCTGGCCGGGCTGTGGGCGCAGGGTCGGACTCGACTGGGCCGAGTCCTGGCGCAATCCGGTCGCCATCGAGTTGCCCGGCTGCCGCTGCGGAAGTCCCGCGTCGCCGCTCGGGTCGGCGGGCGTCGCGGCCGGGATCGGTCCGCTCACGCCGGGATCGACGGTGACCATCATGTTGCCGCCTGGCGTACGGGTGATCGAACGCATCTGCATCGACGACTGCGACGACTGGCGCTGCGGCGCGGCGGGCGAGGGCGTCGGCGTCACGGGCTGCGCCGTGATCGTCTGCCCTGCGACGATCAGTCCCACCGGCACGTGCACGGTCACGGTCACGCCGGGATCGCGCGCGGTGTCGAAGGTCGGGCGCAGTCGCACGGTCAGGCCGTGGCGCTCGGCCAGGCGGCCGACCACGAACAGACCCATGTGCCGCGCGGTGTCGGGACCCGGCTCGGCGGTCTGCTCGAGCTTCTTGTTGATCTCGGCCATCTCCGACGGCGGCATACCGATGCCGCGGTCGGCGACCTCGATGAGCATGCCCTGGTCGTGCGCCTGCGCGAAGGTGAACTTCACGTCGGTCTCGGGCGGCGAGGCCCGCAGCGCGTTGTCCAAGAGCTCGGCGAACAGGTGCGCGAGGTCGGAGGCGGCCGGTTCCTTGAGCGAGCCGCGCGGCGTGGCGCCGAGCTTGACTCGCTCGTAGTCCTCGACCTCGGAGATCGCGGCGCGCAGGACGTCGGCGATCTCGACGGGCGCGGACTTGCCGCGGCGCTGCTTGGTGCCCGCCAGAATCAGCAGGTTGTCGCCGTTACGGCGCATACGGGCGGCGAGGTGGTCCAGCCGGAAGAGGTTCTCCAACAGGCGGGGGTCCTTCTCGTCGTACTCCATCGCCTCGATGAGGCTGAGCTGATGGTCGACCAGCGACTTGGAGCGTCTGGCCAGGGTCTCGAACATATCGTTCACCTGGCGACGCATCTGCGCCTGGTCGCTCGCGAGGCGCAGCGCCTGGCCGTGGATGTCGTCGACGGCGCGGGCCAGCTGGCCGATTTCCTCGGTGCTTCGCACCGGCATCGGCTCCAGCGGCACGTCCTCCGGCTTCGCGCCGTTACGCAGCTGGGCGACCTCGTGCGGCAGATCGCTCTCGGCGACGCGCAGCGCGGCGAGGCGAAGGCGGTGCAGCGGCACGATCATCGAGCGCGCGACGAACACCGCGAGCAACAGCGCCGCGAGGATGGTCGCGATGACGATCGCGGTGTAGCTCCACGCGTCCCGGTTGGCCGTGGCGGCCAGCGAGTCCATCGCGCTGTCGATGTCCTTGGTCGCCTTGGCGACCACGAGCTCGTAGACGTCGACGCTGCCGGTCAGGGAGTTCTTCAACTCACCGATCGGGATCTTGCCCGCCTGCGCCTCCGGGCTGTTCAGCAGCGAGACGCGGTTGTCGATGCCCGCGCGCAGATCCGCGATCGAGGCGTCGCCGTCGGGGAAGCGGTGCGCGAGCACGTTGAGCAGCTGGCGCTCGGAGTTCGCCGCGATCAGGAAGGACTGGATGCCCGACTCGGTGCTGTGCAGCACGTCGTTGAACGCGGCCAGCTCGCTGACCAGGGTGGCTCGGGTGTTGAGCGAGTCGACCAGACGCAGCTTCGCCGCGTCCAGCGCCGGGTCCGAGACCTGCGAGACCGTGCTCTCCACGATGCTCACGCTGTCGTTACGGATCCGGTCGATCCCGCCCAGCGCCTCCGCCGGGTCGGCGGCGGCCTTGCCTCTGGACAGGATCGCCTTGGCCTCGGTGATCATGTTCTGCAGCGCGGACTCGGCCTTCGGCTGACCCGACAGCTTGCTCACCGCGCTCTGCGCAGCACTGATCGCCTTGTCGAGGTCGCTGAGGTTCTGGTCGGTCACCACGCTCTGGCCTGGCAACAGCGAGACCATCTGCGAACCCGCCACCGTGGCCGAGTTCGCACTCAAGCCGGTGACGGCCGGGATCGCCTCGATGTTCGAGGCGACCCCTTCCAAGCGGTTCGCTTCGGTGAACTCCGAGGTAATCCTCGACACGCCGAGCCCCACCGCGACCGCCAGCGGCACGGCCAAAACCGCCGTAACCTTCCAGCGCAGGTCCCAATTGCCGAGCGCCCAGCGCTTCTTGCCGGACCTAGCGGCGTCACGCATCTCCCACTCACTTTCCAAACTGGCCCCATCCACGCGCCATCAGCGAACCTCCACAATCGCATGCTGGCTCGACGGGTGGAGCTGGCCGAGAACTGCGGCTGGCCGAGAAATTGCGTCTACGACGGCCCAAATAAGTGACATCAGATTCTAACGGATCAATAACAGCTTGGGTGACATCGAGTATAGCTACGGGCCTTGACCTGCCCGTTCCAGGCAAAACCAGAGGTCGCGGCACCCACCCGGGCGTCGCGTGAAGTCTGCCACAATCATGCAGATCTATCGAGGCGGGCATCGAGGCAAGCTAGGGAGTCACGGGTTTGAGCACAGCATCACAGGGTGATTCGGTGGGGGGCGGTGGCCGGGGACACGCGAAGCACGACTACCGACCGGTCTATCAGACCAGCCTTGTCGATCCCGCCGTGTTCTGGGCCGAAGCGGCCGAATCGATCGACTGGGAGGTGTCCCCCGGCCAGATCGTCGACACCACCGCCCGCCCTGTGGCCAGGTGGTTTCCCGATGCGAGCCTCAATACCTCCTTCAATGCACTCGACCGCCATGTGCGCGGTGGCACCGCGGACGAGGGAGGTCTGGCCGATCAGCCCGCCCTAATATACGACTCCGCTATGACCGGTGCCAAGGTCGTTTTCAGCTACGCCGAACTGCTCGCCGAGGTGGCGACCTTCGCGGGCGCGATGACCAGACTCGGCGTCCGCAAGGGCGATCGCGTGGTCATCTACCTGCCGATGATCCCGGAAGCCGTGATCGCGATGCTCGCCTGCGCGCGGATCGGCGCGGTGCACTCGGTGGTGTTCGGCGGCTTCGCCGCGCCGGAGCTCGCCGCGCGCATCGATGACGCCCAACCTGTGCTCGTCATCACCGCCTCCGGCGGCATCGAGCCCGGCCGCAAGATCGAATACCCGCCGATCGTCCTGCAGGCGCTCGACATCGCCGAGACCACCGCGCCGCGGCACGTGATCGTCAAGCAGCGCCCCGATCAGTTCACCCCGATCACCTTCGCCGCGCCGCAGGACGCCACCGAGACGCTGCCGAGTTCGGCGGCGACCGTCGCGGCGCAATGGCTGGACTGGGAAGACGCGGTGCGCGACGCGGAACCCGCCGACCCGGTGCCGGTCGCGGCCACCGATCCGCTCTACATCCTGTACACCTCGGGCACCACCGGGAAGCCGAAGGGCGTGGTGCGCGACAACGGCGGGCACGCGGTCGCGCTGGCCTGGTCGATGCGCAACATCTACGACGTCGGCCCCGGCCAGGTGATGTGGGCCGCATCCGACGTCGGCTGGGTGGTCGGCCACTCCTACATCGTCTACGCGCCGCTGCTCGTCGGCGCGACGACGCTGCTCTACGAGGGCAAGCCGATCGGCACTCCCGACGCGGGCGCCTACTGGCGTGTCATCGCCGAATACGGCGTGCGCGCACTGTTCACCGCGCCGACCGCGCTGCGCGCCATCCGCAAGGCCGACGCCACGGCGAAGCTGGCACGCAACTACGACCTGTCCTCGCTGCGCGCGCTGTTCTGCGCGGGCGAGCGGCTCGACCCGGCCACCTACGAGTGGGCCACCGAGACGCTGCTCGCCGACCGGCCCGACTGCCCAGTCGTCGACCACTGGTGGCAGACCGAGACCGGCTGGCCGATCTGCGCCAACCTGCTCGGCTTGCAGGAACTGCCGATCAAACCCGGCTCGGCCTCGGTTCCGGTGCCCGGCTACCGCCTTCGAGTGCTGGACGCCGAGGGCAATCCGGTCCCCGTCGGCACCGAAGGCAACATCGTGATCGGGCTTCCGATGCCGCCCGGCACGCTGACCGGGCTGTGGCAGGACGAGCCGCGGTTCATCCGGTCCTACATGTCGGCCTTCCCCGGTCACTACCTGACCGGCGACTCCGGCTACTTCGACGAGGACGGCTACCTCTACGTCCTCGGCCGCAGCGACGACGTGATCAACATGGCCGGGCACCGGCTGTCCGCGGGCAGCATCGAAGCCGCCATCTCCGGGCACGAGGCGGTGGCCGAGTGCGCGGTGATCGGCCTGCCCGACGAGCTCAAGGGTCAGCGCCCGATCGCCTACGTCGTGCTCAAGGAAGGCGTCGAGGTCGACCCGACCCGGTTGCGCGAGGAACTGGTCGAGCGGGTGCGCGAGCAGATCGGCGCGATCGCCACGCTGCACGACGCGGTGATCGTGGCGGGGCTGCCGAAGACCCGGTCGGGCAAGATCCTGCGCAAGACCATCCGGCAGATCACGGCGGGCGACACCTACGACATGCCCTCCACCATCGAGGACCCCGCCGTGCTCGCGGCGCTGGAGGATCAGATCATCACCACGCGAGCCGACGAGGAGGCGAACGCGGCGGCGGACAACGGCGACGCGACCGTGCCGGACTCCGATCCCGTCGCGCCGTCCTGACGAATCGCGCTGTGCTGTCCGGACCCGTCGCGCTGTGCCGTCCAGACGCATCCCGTCGTGCCCGTCCGCGACGCATCGCATCGTGCCGTCCCGGCGCAACACCCCTCAGAGCTTTCTCAGGGATCGTTCACACCCGTGCCAGCGCTTCGCAATAGCGTCGGATGCGCTTCTATCCCTCGAAGAACTGGAGGCATTCCCGATGCACTCTTTCCGTCGCCGCACCGGTCTCGCCGCACTGGCCGCGGGCAGCATGGCCACGGTGGCCGTGCTGCTCTCCCCGGCCGTCGCGTCCGCAGACCCGACGGAACTCGCCGGTCCGCTGCTGAACTCGGACTGCACCTTCGCCCAGGTCGACGCCGCCCTGCACGACCAGGCGCCGCAGCTGGCCGCGATGCTCGACGCGAACCCGACCCAGAAGGCGGAATTGCAGCGCCGTTTCGACCAGCCGGTCGAGCAACGCCGCGCCGAGTTCCAGCGCCTGCTCGCCGAGAACCCGGAGGCCGCGCGCGAGGCGGAGAACGATCCGCGCGCCGCCGGACTGCGCCAGACGATCGAGTCCGTCGCGGCGACCTGCCACAACTACTGATCGACTCCTGACCGACGACCGCACCCGCGAACGGCAGAATGAACGACGTGACCCCCTCGACGCCGACCGTCCTCGTTGTCGACGACGACGAGGACGTGCTCGCCTCTGTCGAACGCGGGCTGCGGCTGTCCGGCTTCCGGGTGCTGGTCGCCCGGGACGGCGCCGCGGCGCTGCGCAGCGTCGGCGAGCACGCTCCCGACGCCATCGTGCTGGACATGAACATGCCGGTGCTGGACGGCGCCGGTGTGGTGACCGCGCTGCGCGCCATGGGCAACGAAGTGCCGATCTGCGTGCTCAGCGCCCGCGCCTCGGTGGACGACCGGATCTCCGGCCTGGAATCCGGCGCCGACGACTACCTGGTGAAGCCGTTCGTGCTCGCCGAACTGGTGGCCCGCATCCGCGCGCTACTGCGCCGCCGCACCGACGCGCCCGCCCCGGCAACGCCCGGTGCGATCACCGTCGGACCGCTCGAGGTCGACGTCGCCGGCTATCGCGCGCTGCTGCACGGCACCGAGATCGAGCTCACCAAGCGGGAATTCGAGCTGCTTTCCACGCTGGCGCGCAACGCGGGCGTGGTGCTGAGCCGGGAACGTCTGCTGGAGCTGGTGTGGGGCTACGACTTCGCCGCCGACACCAACGTGGTCGACGTCTTCGTCGGCTACCTGCGCCGCAAGCTGGAGATCGGCGACACTCCGCGGCTGCTGCACACCATCCGCGGCGTCGGATTCGTGCTGCGAGCGCCGAAATGAATCCGAAGCTGCCATGAAAACACAAGGGCGCAGGACCTTTTCGCTGCGCACCCGGGTGGCGGGTGCGGCAGCGGCCGGCGCCGTCATCATCGTGACCGCGCTGAGCGCCATCACCGTGCAGGCGATCGAGCGCACCAACCTGCAACAGAGCGATCAGCAACTCTCGGTCGCGTCCCGCCTCGTCCTGCTCGACCCGGTGATCGCGGTGGGTGTGCTCGGGTTGACCGGGCTCAACGACGACATGGCGATCACGGTGCGCGACAGCGGGTCCGTGGTGGCGAGCAGCCCGGTCCAGCTACCGGACCTGGCCACCGGATCGCGCACCGTCACGGTGGGCGGCGTCCCGTACCGGGTGCTCACCACGACGGAGAACCAGCCGCCGGATCGCACTGTCTCCCTTGGTATTCCGGCCGACGAAGCGGCCCGTGCCACCGCCGAGCAGCAGCGCTGGGTGATGGGCGGCGCGCTGCTCGCGGTGGCCGCGGCGGGCGCGCTCGGCTGGTTGCTCGCGGGCCGCGCGGTGCGCCCCATCGTCGACCTCACCCATCAGGTCGGCACGCGCAGCGCCTTCCCCGACCCCGACAATCCGCAAGCCCCGGTCGACGGAAAAGGCATGCGCGAGGCCGAGAAACTCGCCGACGCGGTGAACCGCATGCTGCAGCGGGTCGACCAGGCGCAGGAGGAGACCGCGGCCGCGCTGGAGACCGCGCGCGATTTCGCCGCCGTGTCCGCGCACGAACTGCGCACCCCGCTCACGGCAATGCGCACCGACCTCGAGGTGTTGCGCACCCTCGACCTGGACGAGGCGCAGCGCGCCGAGATCCTCGCCGACCTGCAACGCAGCCAAGGCCGGGTGGAGACCACGCTCGCCGCGCTGGAGCGGCTCGCCACCGGCGATCTCACCAACGAACGCGACCACGTGGACACCGACGTCGGCGACCTGTGCGACCAAGCCGCGCACGACGCCATGCGCCACTTCCCCGGCCTCACCGTGCGCATCGAGACCGACGCGGAATTGGTGACCCGCGGCCTGCCCGCGGGTCTGCGCCTCGCGGTGGACAACGCGCTGGCCAACTCGGTGAAGCACGGCCGTGCCACCGAGGCGCTGGTCTCGGCGCACCGGACACCGCACGGGCACATCGTGATCGCCGTCGACGACAACGGGCACGGCATCCCGGTCGAGGAGCGGGCCGCGGTCTTCGAGCGGTTCTACCGGGGTAGCCAAGCGAGCAAAGGCGGCTCCGGACTAGGGCTCGCGTTGGTCGCTCAGCAGGCCCAATTGCACGGGGGGCGGGCGTATTTCCAAGACAGCCCGCTGGGCGGCGCCCGGTTGGTCCTGGATTTGCCGGAGCGGCACCGTATGGATCAGTCTCCCTCGACCGGGTCCCGCGCCCGCTGAATTCGCTGCCGGATCCCGGCATACCGCCGGAGCCGCGGGCCGCGCGTATTCGTGCCAGGAGCGACACACATCGCGAGGGACGCGCCCCGCGCAACGGAAGTCCTCGTGCCCTTACCGAACTCTCAGAGAAACGCCAATGGGGCCGTTAGCGGCGGTCCTTAGGGTCGGTGATCGTGATCGGACATCGCGCCCGCTGGGGCTTGCTCGCCATTGGCATCGTCACCGCGGGAGCGATCGGGGGTGGTGTCACCGCCTGCGCGGGCTCGGGCTCAGCGCCGTCGGGGATCGCCCTGGTCAACGCCGACACCGGACCGACGGGCGCGCGGATCGTGCAGGCGCTCGAGCAAGACGGCGCGGGCTACGAGTGGACGATGGCGAAACCGGGGGAGGCGAACACCGACGACTACGCGGCCGTCATCACGCTGCCCGCCGACCTCACCGAGTCCATGGGCACGCTGGCCGGTCCGGTGCCGCAGCGCGCCATCGTCACCGTCGCCGCCAACGACGACGCCGACGGCGACCTGGTGAACGGGGCGATCCAGGCGGTGACGCACCGCATCGGCGCGACCGGGGTAGACGCGGCGCTCGCCGCCGTCGCCCAAGCCCGCAGCCAGCTCACCGGGGTGCAGTTCACCGCCCAGCTGCTCGGCGCGGGCGTGAACGCCGCGGCCTCGGGCGCGGACCAGTTCAGCGCGGGCGCCGACCAACTGCTCGGCTTCCTGGATTTCGCGAAAGAAGGCTCCGCCCAGCTGACTTCGGCCATCGCCATGCTCAACGACACCGTCGACGGCGCGGCCGTGCAGGCGAATCAGCTTGCCGACGCGCTGGATTCGACCGGCATCACGATCGCGCAGGTGCAGCAGACGGCAGGCACCGTCAGCTCCGGCCTGGACCAGATCCTGCCGCTGCTACGTGCGCTGCCCTTCGCCAACGATCCGGCGCTGGCCGACATCATCGGCAAACTAGAAGCGCTGCGGGCCGTTTCGGGTCAGGCGGGGTCCCAGCTGGACGGCCTCGACCTGCTGGTCGGCGGCGCCGTCGACCCCAACACCGATCTCGGCGCCCTGCTGCGCACCGTTGTCGGTCGTCTGCGATCCGCGAGCGCCCAGCTCAACGAAGGCGCCAAACTCGCCGAAGGCCTCCCCCAGCTCGCCGAGCAGGGCGGCGCGCAGCTGGTCGACGCGATCGGCCAGCTCACCGGCGGTGTCACCCAGCTCCAGCAGATCGTGACCAACCTGAACACCCAGACCAACAAGGCCATGGACGCGCTCCCCGTCCGCAGCACCACCCAGCAGTCCGCGATCGCGCTGGCTCTGACCGACCCGGTGGAAATCGTCCGCGAATGAGGCTGGCGCGCTTTGCTTGTCAGCCGATCCGGATGCCTACCAGCCGTTCCGGCGTGGTGCGCCGAGTTGCTCGTCCTCGGCGTCCCGCAGTCGTTGCGCGGCGCGGTCGAGCCAGGTCGCGAACGTGGTCGCGAGGTCGGCGGGCGTGGTCGGTCGCACGCTGACGTGCTGGGCGCGGATCTCCGTGTAGCGGCCGTCCTCGGCGATGTCGTACCACTGCACCGTGTCCTCCGCTTCCGGGCGGGTGTGCAGCGGGCCGACGCGCAGCCCGGCCGAACCGCCGCCGTCGGCGGGCCGTCCGAGCAGCCGCTGGTACTGCTCGCGCGGGGTATTGCGGGCGTTGTCCCGCAGGTAGGTATCCCGGTTCGGACGCAAGTCGTCGGGGTGGAAGGTGGCGGGCGGCCGCTTGCCCGGCGGGCAGGGCGGAAGTGTTCTCACGATTTGGACGGCCAGCGATTCCGGACCGCAGGTGCGCAGCCGGATCGGACCGTTCTCCTCGGCGCGGACGGTCTGGAACGCGACCACCGCGTGAGAATGGTTGCGGGCGCCGATGATTCGGTACTGCTTGACGTCACCCGTGCTGTTCTTGTGCTTGCGCGAGCCACCCAGGATCTCGATGCGCATATCCGAGGTGGACAGCGTGTGCATGGCGAGTTCGATCTCCTCGAGCTCGCCGCCGGAGTAGCTCGCGCGCACCCGAAGGCGGTGCTGGTCGAAATCGTTCTGCACGGCGAAACGGCTGAGGTACTTGAGCGGGCGCGGGAACCGGTCGTTGGCGTCGCTGTACCAGAGCGCCGCGAAATCCTCTGGGTCCCAGTTCCAATCGGGCATTGTCGGGTCCGTTCGTTCGTGCGAGTGATCGGAAGCTTGGCGGTCGACCATGGGGTCGGGGACGAGGGGTGGCGGGCCGATCGTGCGCGAGGTTCGGGCGCGGAGGGCCGTGCGCCGCGAAGGTTGGCCGCACACGCAGGGGCTGTGCGCGCCCGGCGACGGTTGGCCACGCGGGTCACTACTACTCGGGCGGATGCTCCCCGATCACGCCGCCCGGCAACGTCTTCGGCAGCTCGCCGAGCAACTCCTCGGTGTTCTCCATGGTGATCAAGTACTCCGGGATCTTGTGGTCGCCGTCGTCCTCGGACTTGCCGCCGGGGCGCGCGCCGAGTCCACCCATTCCGGGCATACCGGCCATACCGCGGCCGGGGGTGGTGGCCGCCGCCGCTGCTCCGGCCGGATTCGTTCCGGGAGCGCCCGGGGCGCCGGGGATACCGCGACCAGGAGATGGCGTCCCGGTACCGGGTCCGGGGCCGGGGATGCCGGGGCCCGGGCCGCCCGGTGTTCCGGCGGGGTTGGTGCCCGCGGGCACGGTGGGCTGATTGGCGCCGGGCTTGGTCGGGTCGGTACCGGCCGGGGTCGTCGAACTCGGCGTGGTGTCCGTGGAACTCGGGTCGGTGGAGGTGTCGTCGGTGGTCGACTCGTCGGTCGGCTCGTCCTCGGCGCCCGGGTCGTCCGTGGTGTCCTCGGTGGTCGCCGGGTCGTCCCCTGGGTTCACGCCCTTGTTCGTCCCGTTTCCATTGCCGTTGCCGTTGCCGTTCCCATCGCCGTTGCCGTCGCCGTTCTTGGTGGGCGCCGAGATATCGAGCGGGTTGGTCGGATCGATCGGCTGCGGAAGGACCGGGATCTTGCCGTCGAGACCGACGAATGGCGTGACGTAGTAGTCCTTCATCACCGCCTGGGCTTCCTCTTGGCGGTCCTCGATCACACCGTCGCGATTGGTGCCGACCCAGGGCCAGGAATCCTTGTGCCACCAGGCCTTTTCCTCGACAGGTTCGGGGAGGCGGCTGTTGGTGTCGGCGATGGCTTGGGCGGCTTCGCCTACTCGAGTGCCGAGGTTGGTGAGCGGAGTGGTCAGATCTTGCGCGGACTTGGTGTAGCGCTTGATCGCGTCCAGGGCCTTGTCGGCGGCGTTGCCATCCCAAGCGCCATCGATCGATTTCTTGATGCTCGAGTAGAAGACTTCGACGCCCGCTTCCCACTGCGTGGCAAGGGTTTTGTAGCGGTCCGCGATGCCGTGCGCCAGGGTCGGCTGGAGCGGGTTGAACGCGCCGCTGATTTCGACGTGCTTGTACTTCTTCGGTAGTTCGCCACCACCGGTGATGCGGGCCGGTTCGTTCTCGTTCACGACGCGGTTCCCTGTGGCGAAAGTACTTCGGGCTGACCGACACCGGGCTGACTCTGCGCGGGATCGATGGGGGTCGGCTGCTCGGGGAGCTGGGCCAAGAGGTTGTTCACGCGCGCCGCGAAGGTGGCGTCGGCGTCCACGTAGCGCTGGCGGATCTCCCGGTGGAGAGTTTGGATGTCCTCGACGATCCGGAAGTGGTCCTCGAGGATCGCGTGGATGCTGTTGTCGGAACCTTTTCCCTTGGTGCGGAACCGGTCGACCAGGGTTTGCGCTGAGGTAAGAATCGCGTTGTCTGCGCCGATACCCCACTGTTGTTTTTCGATCTGCGAGATCGCTTCCGCCTCACCCTGCATGGTGCGAATCAACCGTTTGAATCGCTCACAGTCACGGTCGATATAGACGAAATCCTCAGGCTCGATTCGGAGCTGGAGTCGTCCTTCTCTGGCTTCCGTTATCAGATTTGCGATCGGCCGCGGCGCGGTATCCTCCGCCATCCTGTTCCCTCCCTTTGGTTCTGCCCGCGTGTCAGGCACCCGCAGGTAGCGTTGGTACTACTTTCTCCGCTAGGGCCAAGCCCAACTGACATGTATCGATGTGTCCGGTGTCGCGATTCGACCGCGGGTTGTCCAACTGGAATTCCAAGGACCCGCCCTTGATCTCCACGTTGACGTTGCAAACTTCGCTGGGACGGGTCTCGTTGCGTCGTGTAGCGATTGCTGGCCGACCGGCGACGGTGAGCTCCTGCACCCCATTCGTGTAGTGCTCGCGAACGTACGGAATGGTGAGATTTGATGCCTGAATCGCGACTGAGTAGCCGCTGCCACCGGCGACCCAACGGCAGCCTCGCCACTTTGTGCCGTTAGGCCCATCCGCGTTCGCCTTGTTGTCCGCGACGCCTTTTACCAACCGCTCCGACTTCAAAACACTCTCCGGCACATCCGTACACGGGTTGTAACTCTGCGGCACATCCACCGCCAACCCCGACGCCGTCGTCGCGCTGGTAGACGCGGAACTCGGCCGCGCCTCCCCCTCGGTCGACCCCCCACACCCCGCCAACCCAACTCCCGCGGCGAGCACCCCCACCATCAGCACGGCCTTGTCCATCGCTCGCATGCTCACCCTGCTTCCCCTCCGCGCGTAGGTCTTCCGGCGACTATAACCAACGCCCACACCGCGAGTCGGTCCGATGACGGCGGCTCGGAGCGCAGGCGGCGGCCGCCCTCGTCCGAGAAGCGACGGCGCCGAACAATGCCCACACCCTCTTCGACGCATCGAAACGCGTTCTGGTTCCACCGACTCGAGCCGGATACGACTGTGGCCCGCACTCCGGGGAGTACGGGCCACGATTTCGTCGCTTACGACAAGACGTCGATCAGGTCGATCACGAAGACCAGGGTCTTGCCGGAAAGATGGTGACCCGCGCCGGCCGGGCCGTAGGCGAGCTCCGGCGGGATGGTGAGCTGGCGGCGGCCGCCGACCTTCATGCCGGGGATGCCGTCCTGCCAGCCCTGGATCAGGCCGCGCAGCGGGAAGCTGATGGATTCGCCACGCTTCCACGACGAGTCGAATTCCTCGCCGCTGTCGAATTCGACTCCGACGTAGTGCACCTCGACGGTGCCACCGGGCACGGCTTCCTTGCCCTCGCCCACGGTGAGGTCCTTGATCACGAGCTCGGTGGGCGCGGGGCCCGCTTGGAATTCGACAACCGGCTTGGTCATTCGGCTATCCCCTTCGATAGGTGGGTTGGATTGTCAGCGGTTGGTGATCTCGCGGTAGTCGCGCGCGCCGTAACCGGTGTAGATCTGGCGCGGACGACCGATCTTCAGCGGCTCGCTGTGCATTTCGCGCCAGTGCGCGATCCAGCCGGGCAGCCGGCCCATCGCGAACAGCACGGTGAACATGCGGGTCGGGAAGCCCATGGCCTTGTAGATGACGCCGGTGTAGAAGTCGACGTTCGGGTAGAGCTGACGCGAGATGAAGTAGTCGTCGGTCAGCGCGGCCTCTTCGAGCGCCTGCGCGATGTCGAAGAGTTCGTCGTCCCCGCCGAGCTTGCGCAGGATCGCGTCGGCGTGCTTCTTGGCGATGGAGGCGCGCGGGTCGTAGTTGCGGTAGACGCGGTGCCCGAAGCCCATGAGCTTCACGCCGTCTTCCTTGGCCTTGACCTTGCGGATGAACTCCTTGACGTTGCCGCCCTGAGCCTTGATGTCGTCGAGCATTTCCAGGACGGCCTGGTTGGCGCCGCCGTGCAGCGGGCCCCACAGCGCGTTGATGCCGCCGGACACCGAAGTGAACAGGTTGGCGTCCGAGGAGCCGACCAGGCGCACCGTCGAGGTGGAACAGTTCTGCTCGTGATCGGCGTGCAGGATCAGCAACATGTCCAGCGCGGCGGCCACTTCGGGGTCGACCTCGTAGGGCTCGGCCGGGAAGCCGAAGGTCATCCGCAGGAAGTTCTCCACCAGGCTCAGCGAGTTGTCCGGGTAGAGGAACGGCTGGCCGACCGACTTCTTGTACGAGTAGGCCGCGATGGTCGGCAGCTTGGCGAGCAGCCGGATGGTGGACAGCTCGACCTGCTCGGGGTCGCGCGGGTCCAGCGAGTCCTGGTAGTAGGCCGACAGCGCGTTGACCGCGGAGGAGAGCACCGGCATCGGGTGCGCGTTGCGCGGGAAGCCGTCGAAGAACCGCTTCAGATCCTCGTGCAGCAGCGTGTGGCGGCGGATCCGGTCGGTGAACTCGTCGAGCTGGGCCTGGGTCGGCAGCTCGCCGTAGATGAGCAGGTAGCTGACCTCGATGAAGGTCGAGGAACCGGCCAGCTGGTCGATCGGGTAGCCGCGGTAGCGCAGGATGCCCGCTTCGCCATCGATGTAGGTGATCGCCGACTTGGTCGGGGCGGTGTTCATGAAGCCGGGGTCGTATGTGACGTACCCGGTGCTGGCCAGCAATTTGCCGAGGTCGACACCGTCGTTGCCTTCGGAGGCTTCGGTGATCGTCATGGCGTATTCGCCACCCGGGTAGCTCAGCACCGGTTTGGCGTCGTTGATGTCGTTCTCGGGCACGGAAGGATCCCTCTCAGGCTAGGACCGTCGGCATCGGAGTGCGGTCGGCACGGCGGTGCGATTACCTAGACGCTAGTCGCTGTCCACGCGGCCCGACCACGAGGGTGCCCACCTGACGACCTCACAAACGCCGTGTCGTCACGTGAGGTTTCGTCGGTCAGGCGGGCAGCGATTCGGTGTGCGCGCGGGCGACCCGGTAGCGAACGAAAGCCGGGAAGGCCAAGGCGGCCAGCAGGACCCCGATCACCACGAGAACTCCGCCACCCGCCGCGGCCACCGCGGTACCCAGGCTCGCCGCGGCAAAACCGTGGGCAACATCACCGATCCGCGGGCCGCCCGCGACCACCACGATGAACACGCCTTGCAGCCTGCCGCGCATCTCGTCGGTGGCGACGGTCAGCAACATCGTGGTGCGCAGCGCGGCGGAGACCATGTCGACCGCGCCGCCGAAGGCGAGGAACGCCACCGCGATCCACAGCCAGACGCCGAGACCGAACAGGTGACCGGCCAACCCGACCGCGAGCCCGAAGCCGACCATCGCGACGCCCCACAGCGCGATGCAGACGACGACGGCGAGCCCTTGGCGGCGGAGGCGCGGAATCCAGCCGGAGAACACGCCGCCGAGCACCGCGCCCGCCGACATGGCCGCGAACAGCAGGCCGAGCGCGACGCCGCCGGTGGCCGGGTCGCCGAAGGTCTCGTGCGCGATCTGCGGGAACAGCGCCCGCGGCATGCCGAACACCATCGCGATGACGTCGACGAGGAACGAGGCGAGCAGAATGCGCTGAGTGGCCAGGTAGGTGAAACCATCCAGGACCGTGCGGAATCCGGCCCGGCGCGCGTCGCCGGTCGGCGGGAACGCGGGCAGCCGCCAGACCGCCCACAGCGTGACGAGCAGTGCGATGGCGTCGACGAGATACAAAGTGGACAGCCCGATCAGCGGGATGAGCGCACCGGCGAGCACCGGCCCCGCGATGGCGCCGACCTGCTGCACGGTCATGCTCAGCGAGCTCGCGGCGGCGAGTTGCTCGGGCGGCAGGATGCGGGAGATGGCCGCGCTGCGGGTCGGCTGGTTCACCGCGAAGAACGCCTGTTGCAGCGCGAACAGGATCAGCACCACCCAGACGTTGTCGAGCCCTGCCGCGGCCTGCGCCCAGAACAGCACGGCGGTCACGCCGGTGCCCGCGGTGGTGATCACCATCAGCTTGCGCCGGTCCATGACGTCGGCGAGCGCGCCGCCCCACAGCCCGAACACGATCAGCGGCACCAGGCCGAAAAGTCCGGCGAGGCCGACATATCCGGAGCTGCCGGTGATCTGGAAGATCTGCTGCGGCACCGCGACCACCGAGAGCTGGGCCCCGATGACGGTGACGATGTTGGTCGTCCACAGCCTGCGGTAGTCGGGGTTGCGCAGCGGGGTGGTGTCGGCGAGCAGCTTCACCGGCCGGAGGTTAGCGAGTTCCCGGTCGGCGAGACGACGCGAGATTCATCACATGATTCATCTGTTGTCACGGTTGCAGCCGGTCGACGCGCATGCGTCCCTCGGCGACCCGCACCCGGATCCGGTTGTGCAGCCGACCCCTTCGGCCCTGCCAGAACTCCACCTCGTCGGGACGCAGCAGATAGCCGCCCCAGTGCGGGGGCACCGGGATCACGTCGACGTCGGCGAAGCGCGCGGTGGTCTCGGCCAGCGCGCGGTCCAGCTCGGCCCGCGAGCCGATCGGGCGGGACTGCTGCGAGGCCCAGGCGCCGAGCTGCGAGTCGCGCGGACGCGAGCGCCAGTACACCTCGGTCTGCTCGACGGAGGACTTCTCGACCGGTCCGCGCAGGTGCACCTGCCTGCCGAGCGCGGGCCATAGGAACGTCGCCGCGGCGAACGGGACCGCGGCCAGTTGCGCGCCCTTGGCGGAGTCGTAATTCGTGTAAAAAGTCACACCCTCCGGCGAGAGTCCTTTACACAGCACCGTTCTGGCGACCGGTCGCGGCGTGCCGTCGACGAGCGACACCGTGGCGAGAACCATCGCGTTGGGTTCGGCGATGCCGACCGCGGTGGCCTGCTCGATCCAGTGCCGGAGCAGCGGCTCCCAGCCCCCTGCCAGCCAGGTTTCGTCCAGGTCGATGTCCTCGCCGGAGCCGAACGGCGCGCCGCCGTATTCCACTCGCATCGCGGACAGATCGGAGCTCACCGGGAGCTCCATCGCGTCCCCGTTCGCGTCCGGCGGGAACAGGGCGGGATTCGACGCTGAATTGTCCAGGTCACGCATGGGCCAGACGTTACTCCGCGGTAGCAGGGAGCTAAGGTTTTGGTGATCGGCATGTGCTCGGCGGAGCGACACCCTCGGCTGTTGTTTCCAGCGACCTGCAAGCAGTCGCTAGCGGCGTTGCTTCGAGCGGCCTGCAAGCAGTCGCAAGCGGCGAGAACTCGTGCGACCCGAAGTGCAAGGAGAGTCACAACATGACTACCAGCCCCGCTGTTCCCGGTGGCCAGGCCACCGTACCGAGCGATTTCGTCAGCGGCCTCGAGGGCGTGGTGGCCTTCACCACCGATATCGCCGAACCGGACAAGGACGGCGGCGCGCTGCGCTACCGCGGCGTCGACATCGAGGACCTGGTCGGCGGCCGGGTGACCTTCGGTGACGTGTGGGCGCTGCTGGTCGACGGGGAGTTCGGCCACGGTCTGCCGCCGGCCGAGCCGTTCCCGCTGCCGGTGCACACCGGCGACGTGCGCGTCGACGTGCAGGCCGGTCTGGCCATGCTCGCGCCGATCTGGGGCTACCAGCCGCTGCTCGACATCGACGACCAGGAAGCCCGCGAGAACCTGGCCCGCGCCTCGGTGATGGCGCTGTCCTACGTCGCGCAGTCGGCGCGCGGCATCTACCAGCCCGCGGTGCCGCAGAAGAAGATCGACGAGTGCACCACGGTCACCGAGCGCTTCATGACCCGCTGGAAGGGCGACCCGGACCCGCGGCACACCGAGGCCATCGACGCCTACTGGGTCTCCGCCGCCGAGCACGGCATGAACGCCTCCACCTTCACCGCCCGCGTCATCGCGTCGACCGGCGCGGACGTGGCGGCCTCGCTCTCCGGCGCGATCGGCGCGATGTCCGGCCCGCTGCACGGCGGCGCACCGGCCCGCGTGCTGCCGATGATCGAAGAGGTCGAGAAGACGGGCGACGCCCGCGCCTTGGTCAAGGGCATCCTCGACCGCAAGGAGAAGCTGATGGGCTTCGGCCACCGGGTGTACCGGGCCGAGGACCCGCGCGCCCGCGTGCTGCGCGCCACCGCCAAGCGTCTGGGCGCCCCGCGCTACGAGGTGGCGGCGGCGCTGGAGCAGGCCGCGCTCGCCGAGCTGCGTGAGCGTCGTCCCGACCGCGCCATCGAGACCAACGTGGAGTTCTGGGCCGCGGTCATCCTCGACTTCGCCGAGGTCCCCGCGCACATGATGCCCGCCATGTTCACCTGTGGCCGGACCGCGGGTTGGTGCGCGCACATCCTGGAGCAGAAGCAGCTCGGCAAGCTGGTGCGTCCGGCTGCCATCTACACCGGCCCCGCCGCGCGCAAGCCGGAAGAGGTCGCGGGCTGGTCCGCCATCGCCCACCTCTGAGCATCGAACACGTTCGCGAGCCGGACGCCTCGACGGGTTGACTTGCCCGTCAAGGCTTCCGGCTCGTGTCGTATCCGGCGACGCTGGAGAACGGCTGTTGTGACGCGGTCTAGCGCGCGCCGATCGGCTTGCCGAAGAACGACGCGACGGTCTCACCGAAGACCGAGGCCAGGAAGGGCAGCTCCCCCGGGGTCGCGAGCATGGTCGGCATGTCGGTGGTGGCGCAACCGGACGCCGCGGGCACGCCGTTCAGCCGGTCCCGCAGCCACAGCAGCGCCGCCGGTCCGCCGGTGACCTCGGCGAGGATGTGTTCGCTGGCGTGGTCGCGGGTGTACTGAACCCGCGCGTCCGGGTTCTGGCAGTAGGTGTTCACCAACTGGTCGGTCGAGCCGAGCGGCAGGATCTCGTCCCACGCCGAATGCCAGAGGAACATCGGCATGTCCGGCACGGTCTTGCCGAGCTTGGTGTCCTCGAGCATGGCTTGGACCACGGGGTCGTGCAACGGGTCCCCCTGCGTCCGCAGCAGGCCCTTCATGTTCAGGAACGGGAACAGCGCCGACTGGTATTGCACGCACAGCGGCGCCTTCAAGGCCATCAGCGCACGACCCAGGGGGTCGATGTTGCGGTCCAGGAACGCCGCGAAGTCGGGGTACTCCCGCGCGAGGCCCATCACCGCCGCGAAGACCAGTCCGGACGTCGCCTGGTTGTTCGCCATGTTCAGCGTCGCGCCGAGATCGGCGCCGACGCCGCCCTGCGCCGCGGCGACGATGTTCAATTCGGGCGCGTAGGTCTTGTGCAGCTCGGCGGCGTGTCCGGTCGGCATCGACCCGCCGGAGTAGCCGTACATCCCCACCGGCGCGTCCGGTCCGACGCCGAGCGGCTCGAAGGCCGTCGCGGCGCGGATGCCGTCCAGGGTGATCCGGCCGCCGAGCGGCCCCGCGGCGTACGCCGAGTTCGGGCCCTGGTGATCGGGGATGACGACCGCCCAGCCCTGCTGCAACGCGGCCTGCGCGAAGACGAACTCGCCGGGCGCGACGATCTGGCCGACCAGCGGCGCGATCGATAGGTGCTGCAACGCGTACGACGGGGTGCAGTAGCCCGCCGTCGAGTCCTCGGCGATCTGCACCGAAAGCAGCTTGCGCGGTTCCGGCGCGACGCCGCGCGGCTTGATGAGCGTGGCGACCGCCGAAATCGGTTGGTCGCGACTGTCGTTGGAGCGGTAGGACACCTGCCAGGCGTCGACGTTGAGCGGGATCAAACCGAAGTTTGCGACGTTGACCTGGCGTACCGCGATCACCTCGCCCGGTGCGGTGGCGGCGAGCACCTCCGGTGGTTGGCGATAGAAGCCCGGATCCAGCTCGGGCGGCAGCGGCAGCACCCGCGCGGCCTCGATGGGCGGAGCCTCGGGCGCGCCGGGCTCGGCGCCTGCCTGCGCCCCAACCCCCGCGACCGCCGCGGCCATCGTCAACACCGCCCCGGCGCGCATCGACACCGCCCCGGCGTTCATCAACACAGTGTGGAACCGGCGCGTCCAGCGCGATCCGGTGACGGTCCTCATCGACCCACATCCTTCGGCTTCACGATTGAGACTCCCGCGTCTCAACGTGGGCCACACTATGGCACGAATGTGGTGTCGATCGCAATCAGTTGGCCGCGCCCTCTGGCAACGCGAGTGCTCTGAGCAGGGTGGTCAGCACGTCGACGAGGACGTCCACCGGCGGACGCGGATCGTCCAGGCTCCACTGGTGCACCACGCCGTTGACCGCGCCGATGAACGCGGCCATCGCGACGCGCCAGCCGCCCGGCGGGGTGCGCACATCCGGCAGCGCCGCCGCCGCCACCTCGACCACCGCGCCCCATTCGTCCCTGACCCGCGCGCGATGCAGCTCGACCGCCTCGCTGACGCCGACGATCTCTACGAAGGCCACTTTCGCCTTGCGGATGTCGCCGACGACCGCTCCGACATAGGCCCGAATGCCCGCGTCGAGCAGCGTGCGCGTGTCGGTGGTCCCGGCCGCGGCGAGCGCCTCGGCGACGGCCGCGCGCGCCTGCGCGTGGATCCGGTCGTAGACCTCGACGAGCAGTTCCTCCCGCCCGGAGTACTGCTCGTAGAACTGCCGCCGCGACAGACCCGCGGCGGCGCACAGATCGGTGATCGAGCTCTGCGCGTACGTCTTCTCCGCGAAGACGGTGAGCGCCGCCTCGACGAACAGCGCCCTGCGCTCCACCTGCCGCTCCGCGACCGACTGCCCGGAGTAACTGTGTCTGGACCGCGCCGCACTCACACCGGCGACCCTAGTGCGGGCCATTACAACCGAGGCGTCTCAGCCACCGCACGCCGGAATCCTCCGCAGCGGCGGGCTACTCCTCGCCGAGCGAGGCGGCCCAGTCCACCGCCACGGACTCGCCGTGATCGACGGCGAAGAACGCCACCTCGAGATGCTGACCGAGATCGACGAGGCCGATCGCGGCCAGCGGCAGCGGCTGGATCAGGCGGACCCGCCACGGCCGCGGTTCGTCCCAGGCCCGCAGCTCGAGATCGAGGCGAAGCACCGGATCGTCGTGGCCCGCGTAATCGGCCGCCACCGGAGCGGCGGCGAGCACGGTGGCGTCGGCCCTGCGGCCGTCGGCGAGAATCTTGGCGATGCTCACCCTCGTCGCCTCGTCCGCGTCGGGGAGGTAGAGCACCAGCCGGTCCCGGTCTCCCGGATCGACGCGGCAGGCGACGACGTCGCCGGGTTGCATCCACTCCAGGTCTTCCTCGCGCGTGCGCTGCCGAACCCGGGTCTCGTACGGGACCGCACCGTCGATCTGCACCCGAACCCAGAAAACGTGGCCGGGCTCCCGCCGCGGCTGCGGTCCTGGGCCACCGAACGTCCTGGCGAACGACGGCGACGAGATCTTGCGCCCGAGGATGGTCGCCGATCCCGCCGTGCCGTGGATCAGCAGTTCGCGCCGCGCCGCGCCCGACAGCGCGCCCGCCCGCAGGCCGAAATTCCGTGATCGCCGTGCCCGCAACCGCCACCCCGAGTTAGCCGACGCCATGCCCATGGCCGAAAAGGGTAGCCGTACTGTGTCGTACGCCACAGCAATACGGCTTCCCTATGAGTAATTGATCACACCTTCGCCGATTTGCAGGACGTGACGGCCCTGCGGCACCCACCCGCACGAACCGAGCAGGTCGGACACGCTTTACCCTATTGGCCATGACCACTGCGTTCCCGACCATTCCCGACGACCTCAAGCCCGCCGACGGACGGTTCGGCTGCGGCCCCTCCAAGGTGCGCCCGGAACAGCTGGAGTCCCTGGTAAAGGTGGGGGCCTCGGTGTTCGGAACCTCGCACCGGCAGAAGCCGGTCAAGGACGTGGTCGCGCGCGTGCGCAACGGCCTGCGCGAGCTCTTCGGCCTGCCGGATGGTTACGAGGTCGTCCTCGGCAACGGCGGCACCACCGCGTTCTGGGACGCCGCCGCGTTCGGCCTGATCCGCGAGCGTTCGCTGCACCTGACCAACGGCGAGTTCTCGAGCAAGTTCGCCGCCGTCGCCAAGGGCAACCCGTTCATCGGCGACCCGATCGTCGTCTCGTCCGAGCCGGGCAGCGCCCCTGAGCCGGTGGCCGATCCGTCGGCCGACCTCATCGGCTGGGCGCACAACGAGACCTCCACGGGCGTGGCCATTCCGGTGCAGCGTCCGGCCGGTTCGGAGCACGCGCTGATCGCCATCGACGCCACCTCCGGCGCGGGCGGCCTCCCGGTGAACATCACCGACGCCGACGTCTACTACTTCGCTCCGCAGAAGTGCTTCGCCGCCGACGGCGGCCTGTGGGTCGCGCTGATGAGCCCCGCTGCGCTGGCCCGGGTCGAGGAGATCAAGAACAGCGGCCGCTGGACCCCCGAGTTCCTCTCGCTGCCGGTCGCGATCGACAACAGCACCAAGGACCAGACCTACAACACCCCGGCGCTGGGCACCCTGCTGCTGTTCGCCAACCAGATCGAGTGGCTGAACGGCAACGGCGGCCTGGACTGGGCGGTCAAGCGGACGCTGGATTCCTCCTCGCGGCTGTACTCGTGGGCCGAGTCGAGCGAATACGCCACCCCGTACGTCACCGATCCGGCGCACCGCTCGCAGGTCGTCGGCACCATCGACTTCGCCGACTCGGTGGACGCGGCGCAGGTCGCGAAGGTGCTGCGGGCCAACGGAATCGTCGACACCGAGCCCTACCGCAAGCTGGGCCGTAACCAGCTGCGCGTCGGCATGTTCCCGGCGATCGATCCGGACGACGTGAGTCAGCTCACCCGCAGCATCGACTGGGTCGTCGAAAAGCTGTCCTGAGCGAATTCTTTCGATGCCCGTGGTTTCACCGAGACCACGGGCATCGTGCTCTGATCACCCACCGAGAGCCGCACCCTCGTAAAGACCACTGAACACCCGCGCTACCAGCCTGGATTCGTGAACGATCAGATTATCGAGCGGTCCAGGCGCATGCGCGACGGGCGCGAGTCTCGACCGCTCGAAAACGCGACACGACAGGTCGCGCACCCGCGCACAAAGAGGACACATTAGCGTTTTCCGTCTGGGGGCGGCAGATTTTGGTGCAGCGTGTCTTGCCTCGAGATCATCGAGTGTGCACTACTGTTTCGGAAAGTGGGCGGTGTCGCGAGCCGACGCGATAAGGAGGTAACGGTGCGTGAACTTCGAGTGATCGGGGTGACGCCCGACTCCACGCACATCGTGTGCATCGACACCGAGTCCGGCCAGAAGTTCCGGCTGCCCGCAGACGACAAGCTACGAGCCGCCGCGCGCGGAGACCTTGCCCGATTCGGCCAGATCGAGATCGAAATGGAAGCTTCTATGCGTCCTCGCGATATCCAGGCTCGTATCCGCGCCGGAGCCTCCGTCGAACAGGTCACCGAAGAATCCGGCATGCCCGCCAGCCGGGTCGAGCGTTTCGCGTATCCCGTGCTGTTGGAGCGCGCCCGCGCCGCCGAGCTCGCCCAGAAGGCGCACCCCGTGCGCCCCGACGGCCCCGCCGTGGAAACCCTGATCGATATCGTCACCGCCGCGTTCACCGAGCGCGGGCACACGCTCGAGAACGCCGAGTGGGATGCGTGGAAGGACGAGAAGGGCTTCTGGGTCGCCCAGTTGCAGTGGCAGAACGGGCGTTCCGAGATCGCCGCGCACTGGCGCTACCAGCCCGACGCGCACGGCGGTTCGGTCTCGCCGCTCGACGATCCCGCCGCGGATCTGATCGATCCCGATTTCGGCCGTGCGCTGCGCGGTCTGGCGACCGTCCTGCCGCCGCAAGCCGAGCTGGAGGCGCCCGCGCCGGCCGAACCTGTCGTCGAGCCGCGCAAGGAAACTCCCCCGGCGCCCACCGCGCGTCCCGCGACGGCCCGGCAGCCGCAGCCGACCCTGGACGAGTACTTCGAGCAGCGGGCAGTGGCCGCGGGCGGTAGCGCGGCGACGATCCCGGCCGCGAGCACCAGCACCGCGACACCGGCGGCGAGCACCAACACGGCGCCCGCGCCGAGCGCCAAGACCACTCCCGCGGCGAGCGCCAAGACCACTCCCGCGACGAGCACGACCGCCACCCCGGCGGCGAGCGCTCCCACCACCAGCGCACCGGCCGCCGCCGCGAACACCTCGGCTCCGGCCGCGAACGCCGCGCCCGCCGAGGAGAACACCAAGCCCGGCAACGCAAAGTCCGCGCCCGCCAAGCCGAACCGCACCAAGCGCGGCAAGGCGCCCATGCCGTCCTGGGAGGACGTGCTGCTCGGCGTGCGCAGCTCGGGTCACTGACCGGCCGCGCCGCGGTTTTCGGCGCACCCGGAAGTTTGCTGAATCGCTAGTCGAGGTTGCTGGATCACAGTTCCACCCCGAAAACTCGATTGCGCCCCGAAATTCTCTTCGCGCTGGCGTGTTCCGTTGCCGAAGCTGCGTCGCGGGTCGTCCGAGGCGAGTAGATTTTCCGATGTGTCGAAGACGACGTGCGCCGTCATCCGACACGGGCGGTAGCTGGAAGTTCGCGGAGTAGTTTCGTGCGACCATCGGGAGGTGCCGGAAATGCTGTCCAAAGCCTCGTCTCTCTGGTATGTCGACGCCCCCGACCCGTTGGCGGTACTGCGCGCCGATCACGACCCGGAGCCCGAGGCCGCGCTGGCGCTCGCCAAACAGCTCTACGGCGACCACGACGTGGTGCCGAAGATGGTCGGCACGCTCGGCGGCTGCGCGGGCCCGGACACCGACGAGGTGTACATCGGCTGCTATCCCGGTGTCACAGTTGTGTGTTCGGCACAGGCCGCGCTACCGAGGCCGACACGATTGCCGGAGCTGCTTGTTCGCCCGCTCGCCTCCGACCACACCTATCTGATCTCCTTCGACACCCTCATCGGCTGGGGCGCGTTCGCGCACTGGGAGCGCGGGGAATTCCGCCGTGCGTTCAGTTCGACCAGGGTGAACATCCTGGAGGACGAGGGACTTCCGCTGGTCTGGGAGCGGTCGTACTGGGCGGGCGAGCATCCCGTTCGCTGGCATGCCGGAGAATTGCCGGACCCGCAGACGCTGCCCTTCGACCCGCCCGATTTCGCCGACGCCGCCAACAACGAATGGCTCGGCTTCCACTACCGGGCTCCCTCGCCGCAGGGCGCGCTGGCGCCGGGCGATATCGCGGTGTGCGGATTCACGCTGTACCCGAAAGGCGAGGCGCCGGATCGCTCGAAGTCGATCGGCCCGGAAGTGATCGAGCCCGCGATCAAGCCGAGGCGTGGGCTGTTCGGTTGGCTGCGCGGCGGAGATCGCGTCGGCTGAGGGCGATCGTCTCGGCCGCCGAATGTCCCGGCGCCGGATCACTCGCCGCCGGAGTCACAGCGCCGGATCGTTCAGCGCCGCGGCATCACAGCGCCGACAAACCGTCGACGATCAGCGCGAACCACCCGAGCACAACGCCGACACCGCAGCCGAGCAGCACCCACCTGGTCACCGGCGTGAACCGCGAGCGCCACGCGGTCGGCGCCGCGCCACCGGCGGCGACCAGGTTCACCGCGACGGCCAGCAGCGGATGCACCTGGGCGAGCGCGATCCCGAACGCGTAGACGGCCACCGCCGCCAGCAGCGCCACCATCACCACCACGGTGATACCCGCGGCCCACGGCGTCGGGTCCTGCACGGGCGGATAGCCGCGGTACGCGCCGTTCGTCGGGTGATCCACCATGTCCTCGTCCCTCACGACGTTCTCACTCGTTCATAGAACGCCATGGCCGCGGCCGTGGCCACATTCAGCGAATCGGTGCCCGGCGACATCGGGATGCGCGCGCGGATGTCGGTCGCCCGCATCGCTTCCTCGGTGAGTCCGGGCCCCTCCGCGCCGAGCAGCAGCGCGACCCGCTTGCCCGTCATCGCGGCGGCCAGATTCGGCGCCGTGGGGTTCGGGGTGAGCGCGATGATCTGAAATCCTTTGCGCCGCAGTAGTTCCAGGCCGTTCGGCCAGTCCGGCACCGACGCGAACGGCACCCGCAGGACATGCCCCATCGACACCCGGACCGCGCGCCGGTACAGCGGATCGGCGCACCGGTCCCCGAACAGGATCGCCTCGGCCCCCAGCCCCGCCGCATTGCGGAACATCGACCCTAGATTCTCGTGATCGTTCACGCCCTCCAAGACGGCGACGGTTCGCGCGCCCTCGGTCACCTCGTCGAGCGTCAGCTCGGCGGGCCGCCGCGCCACCGCGAGCACCCCGCGATTGAGATGGAACCCCACGATCTCGGCCATGACCTCGGCCGTAGCCCGGTAGAACGGCACATCCACCCCGGCCAGATCCTCGGCCAACTGCTCGTACCTGCGCGCGACCCCCATCAGCGCGCTGGGCCGGAAGCGCGAGTCCAGCATCCGTTGCACGACAACCACGCCCTCGGCGATCACCAGCCCCTTGCGCCCCGGCAGGTCGGGCCGCCGATCCGCCGACGCCAGGTCGCGAAAATCGTCGACCCGGGAATCGCTGGGATCATCGATATCGATCACTTCGGCCACCGCCATATCCTGCCCGCCCCCGGACCCCGACCAGAAACCGCCACCCGCGAATCGTTCCCTCCCGGTCCCAGGCTGCCGACCGGCGCGGTGACGCAGCGAAATTCCGGTGCGCGGCGGTGTTCATACATGGGACGATCTGCCCATGACGCTCGTGCCCGGCATCACCATTCGATCGGCGACCGAGGCGGATGCCGCGGCGATCAGGTTGCTGTCCGAGACCTCGTTCGGGGTCCGGCAGGACGATGCGTGGCTGGAACGGGCGGTGCGATTGTTCGCGCCGCTGGACACGATCGTGGCGGTGGACGGTGATCGCGTAGTCGGGCAGGTTCACTCGCGAGAGATGATCCTGACCGTGCCGGGCGAGCGAACGGTCTCGGCCCGCGGCATCGCGGGGGTCAGTGTTGCGCCGACGCACCGCAGGCGCGGCATTCTGCGGGCGATGTACGTCGAACAGCACCGGCGCACCGAGGCGCAGGGCCTGCCGCTGACCATCTTCACGGCCAGCGAGGGCGGCATCTACGGTCGGTTCGGCTACGGCCCCGCGGTGCGCCAGAACGCGGTCACCATCGACCGCAGGTTCGCCGAATTCCTGCCGACCACACCGGATCCGGGTGGCGTCGAGCTCGTGATGCTCGCGAGTGTCACCGACCGGGTTCGCGAGATCTACGACCGCTGGCGCAGGCTGACGCCGGGCGCGCAGGTGCGGCCGGACGCGTCGTGGGGCAACCTGTTCGCCGATCCGGAGCGGTTCCGCCGCGGCGGCTCCGACCTTTTCACGCTGCTGCATCCGGACGGCTACGCGCTGTATCGCTACCACCACGAAGCCAGGGAGATGACCGTCGAGATCGACGAGATGCGGGCGGTCACCGCCGACGCGCACGCGGCGCTCTGGCGCGCGCTGTTCGGTCTGGACCTGGTCACCCGGATCAAGGCGGAGCTCAGCGACAACGACCCGCTCCCCTACCTGCTGAAGAACCCGCGGCTGGTTCGCACGACCGCCCGCTACGACGGCCTCTGGCTGCGTCTCATGGACGTCCCCGCGGCGCTCACGGCCCGCGACTACCGGACCGATCTCGATGTCGTCCTCTCCGTCACCGATCCCTTCCGCGACGCGGGCGGCGTTTTCGCGCTCACCGTGCGCGACGGACGCGCCGAGTGCGTGCGCACCGACCGGGCCGCCGACATCGAACTGGGCATCGACGTGCTCGGCAGCATGTACCTCGGCGCGTACCCGGCGCGCGCGTTCGCGGCGGCGAATCGGTTGCAGGCCAAGGATTCCGCCAAGCTGCGCGCGCTGGAGGAGGCGTTCGGCGCCGATCGCGACGCGGTGCTGGGTTGGTTCTTCTGACGAAGGGGCCGGTTCTCCCGGCCGACGCGCCCGGCCGGTAACTTCCCCGCGGCCGGGCGCTGGCTGGCATCCTGGAGATATGAAGCCGCTTCAGCTGGTCCTCAACATCATCTGGCTCATCTTCGCCGGGTTCTGGATGGCGCTCGGCTACATCCTGGCCGGGATCATCTGCTGCATCCTGATCATCACGATCCCGTTCGGCATCGCCTCGTTCCGCATCGCGGCCTACGTGCTGTGGCCGTTCGGCCGCACGACGGTGGAGAAGCCCGGCGCGGGGGCGGGCTCGCTGATCGGCAACATCATCTGGTTCATCGTGGCGGGCTGGTGGCTCGCGCTCGGCCACCTGCTGACCAGCATCCCGCTGTTCCTGTCGATCATCGGCATCCCGTTCGGCTGGGCGAACCTGAAGTTCATTCCGCTCTCGTTGTTCCCGCTCGGACGCGAGATCGTCGACAGCGACCAGCCGTTCGCCGCCAGGTAGGGAAGCACCACTCGCGATCCCGCGCGAAGCGGACTACTCCGATTCGGAGACGATCTGCTTCATGATGGCGACGGCTCGGGTGAGGATCTCGAGCTGGTCGCCGGTGAGGGTGGAGAGCTGTTCGGTCATCCAGGCTTCGCGGGCGCTGGCCTCGTCGGCGATCAGCGCCCGGCCGGATTCCGAGAGAGAGACGATGATTTGGCGGCCGTCTGTCGGGTGCGGCTTGCGCTCCACCAACTTCAGATCGGTCAGCGACGCGATGACCCTGGTCATCGACGGCGGCTGCACCCGCTCCTTGGCGGCCAGCGCGCCGGGCGTCATCGCGCCCTCGCGCGCCAAGGTGGCGAGGGCGGAGAGCTGGGTCAGCGAGATCTGTGAGTCGGCGCGTCGCCCCCGCAGATGTCGCGTCAGCCGAACCACCGCCAGCGAGAGTTCACCGGCGAGGGCTCTAACATCCGATGACGTTGTCACAGTGGCAAACGATACGGGACCCGCTGGGTGCGGCATGCCGGTTCCCGCAGCTACGCTGAGCCCGTGACCCAGAAAGTGCCGGAGATCCCGCCGCGGCTGACCGATCCGCGGCCGGTGCTCGTCGTCGGCAGCGCGCTGTGGGTGGTCGCCACCATCGTCGTGTGGGCCGGACCCGAGAGCTGGGAACCGGCGCTTCCCGTCTGTCTGATGGGCCTGGTGGTCGGCCTCATCGGCTCGACCATCTTCCTGATCCAGCGCCGCGGCGCCCGGCGCGGCGACAAGGGCGCGCAGACCGGTTTGGAGTGATCAGCTCACCTGGAATTCCGCGCTCACCCCGGTGAAGGGGCGCAGCACGCCGTCGGCGCCGAGGCTGTCGGCGAAGTGCACGAAACGGTACTGCCCCGGCTCCGCGTCGGCGGGAACGTCCCAGGTGAACCGGGCCACCGATTCGGCGGACCCGCGCTTGCTCCAGTGATACCGCACCGCCCACTCCCCCTCGTTGGCAACGCGCACCCAGCCGGTTCCGGTGCTGCGCTGCACCTCGAGGAAGGTGCCGTTGCGTCGCGGGTTGTGCTTCGGGTGGGCCGAAACGAACTCGGCGACAACGCGTTCGCCGCGCGCGCAGGAGGCGGGCTGGGTCAGCACGTCGCCGAAGCCACGGCCCGGCGGGGTGGCGTCGGGACCCGGCGCGGGCACGAAGTTCGGCTGGAGGTTCGAAACGTCACGCGGCGCGGGTCCGCGCGCGACCGTCGCCCCGGCCGCCAAAGCCGTTGCCAGGCGGTGGAATTCCTGCTGGTAGGCGGGCAACGTGTAGCGGCCGTAGAGCGTCGAGGCGCCCTCGTACTGCTGGGCGTCGTATTCCTCTGGGGTGGTGACGTATTCGTGGTAGGCGTTGGCGTAGCCCTGGAGCAGCACCTGTTCCACGTCGACGCCCAGCGCCTCCGCCACGGCCCTGCGCACCCGCAGCCCGGACACGATGGTGAACTCACCGCCCGCGGCGGCCAGGTACAACTCGCCGATCCGCATCAGCTGGATCGGCACCACGCTCGGCACCCACGGCACCGGTGGAAGCAGACCCAGCGGCGCGGCAATCGCCTTGGGTGCCTGGGCATCCGATAGCCAGGCCGGTGCGGGCTGGTTCGGATCGCCGAGCGCGCCGAGGAACGGGTTGCGCACGCCTTCCGGGATCGGGCCGCCGGGCAGACCGGGGCCGTCCTCGACGCTGCCCGCGATCAGCGAGACGCCCGCGGCGGCCGGAGCGGTGTGCCGCGGTCGACCGTCCGGGGTGAATCGCCCGTCTACCGCGATGTTCGCCAGGTCGATGTAGCAGAGCAGGGAGTCGACGGGTCCGCTCAGCGAGCGTGCCGTGTTGAGCGCGTTCTCGGCGGCGTCGTGTTGGCGTTCACCGATGATCCGGGTGTTCTCTAACTCGTCCTCGGTCGGTCCCGATCCAGGGCGCAGATTCAGGTTCGGCGACATGTCGCCCGCGTTGGTCTGGGCGAAGGCCGACACGAAATCCGGTGCGCCGTCGAGGTATCGGACGCCGTGGTCGGTGTGTTCGTGGGCGAAGGAGGCGTAACCCTTGTTGTCACCGCTGATCAACCGGTTGGCGTTGGTCATCGACGTGTTGTGCGTCGCGAACCAGGTGATCGCGCCGATCCGCTTGCCGCCCTTGGCAATCGAGAGCGCGGTCACCGCCGGGTCGATGGCGTCGGGGAAGTAGGCGCGATCGGCGGCCGGGTTGCGGTCGAAGGCGACGCGCGAGCGGTTGACGCTGGCATCGTGCAGTTCCGCGCGGCCGAGCGCGAGCGACGCGGGCCCGAGATCGGCGTGGGCGGCCGCGACGGCCTCCACGATCCCGTTCACCTCGGCGTCGTACACCTGCTGTTGGAAGCCGAGGATGGACAGGTTGTAGGCGTAGTCGTGGCTGGAGCCGCCGCAGGTCGCGTGCGAGTGAGTGGAGGTGAGCAGCACGTTCTGCTCGGTGTAGAGATCGCCGAAGCGACGGGCCAGCTCGAGCAGCACGCCGCGGTGCACCGACTGGAAGATCATGCCGTTCTCCGCGACGACGAACACGACGCGCCGCCCGCCCGCGGCGATCACGTACACGCGCGCCCGCGGGCGCAGGTGGATGCCCGCGGTGGTCTGCTCCAGCTGGGAGTAACCCATCATTCCGCACTCGGCGGCCGGGCCGGTGATGTCGGAGATGCCGACGCCCACCTGATAGCCCGAGTCCGGCGCGGCGGCGGCGGGACCCGCGGTCGGCCCCGATCCGATCGTCGTGGCGGCCGCGAGCGCCGCCGACCCCGCCGCGGTTCGGGCGAGAACCGTTCTGCGTGACACCGGCATCCGAGCCTCCCTTCGTCCGTTTGGCAGCGAACCACACAACTGGACGCGCGTCCAGTCCAGATTTTTCGGCGGCGCGAATTGACTGCACGCGCCGCGAGCGCTTAACTCGCTGAGGTGTCCTCCCGATTGAGCGTCGAAGAACGACGGGCCCACCTTATCGAGGCCGCTATCGGCCTTGCCGAAAAAAAGGGCGTGGCCGGTGTGACCACGCGCGATGTGGCTCAAGCAGCCGGTGTCTCACTCGGTGTGGTGCATTACTGTTTCGAAAATAAGGACGCGCTGATGACCGAGCTGGTCAAGGCGTTGTCGATGGAATTACGCGATTCCGTCGACGCCAATGAAACAGTTTGGCAAGACGTCGAAAGTGGAAAAGAAGCGCTTCAAAAATTGGTGCGCGCCGGACTCGAACTGATGTGGCTGAACATCGAAGCCACACCGGAACGACAACTGCTCACTTACGAAACAACCACATATGCGTTGCGCGAAGGGGAACAGACCCCGAAGAAACTCGCGATCGCGCGCGAACAGTACGCCTTCAACGACTCCACGGTCGCCGACATCCTCGATCACGCGCGCGACGCCACGGCCACCTCGTGGTCGGTGCCGGTGCAGACACTGAGCCGGTTCACCCTCAACGTGATCGACGGCGTCGTGCTGCGCTGGCTGGTCGACAACGACAGCGAAGCGGTGCGGGCGCAGCTCGATCTGCTGAGCGAGATGCTCGCGGGGTACGCGACCTAGGCCCTCCGCTGTTCGTAGCGTCTAAGGGCTCTCGAACGTCGTTCCGTCGATGATGCTTTCGGGCGTCGTCGTGTCGATGAGGCTCGGGACGCGGATGTGCGTCTCGGTCCCCACGCGCCACCAAGGCACCGACACCGTCCCGGTCACCGCGCCGGACAGCCGCACGCGCAGGTCGTCGTGCAGCACCAGCTCGCCGTCCTGCGGTGCGAGTGAGAACAGTTCGCGCAGAACCACTCCCAGCGGGTCGGCGGACCACGAGGTGCGTCGGCCCGCGCCGAGTACCTCGGCTGTCACCGACTCCGAGACCAGCGGCAGGTCGAGCAGGGTCGCCAGGCTCGGTGCGGTCTCCTGGTCGCCGAGCACCAGGCGATCCGGGGGCAGCGCGAGGCCGAACCACGGCAGGTCGAGCACCATCGCGTCGGCGGCTTGCACCGCGTCGCCGGACAGTACGCGCACCCGTTCCGGCAGCACCAGCTCGGTGAGGTCGAGACGGGACGCCGCGGCGGCCAGGTGGCGGTGCGCGCGCGAAACGATCTGCGGCTCAGGGTTGTTCGCCGGATCGGCCAGCGCCGCGAGCAGCGCCTCGGCGAGCTCCGGGGTGATTCGCTCCGGATCCGCGAGGACCGAGCGCAGTACCGCCAAGTCGGCGTGGCTCAGGCCGGGAACCGCGAACCGTGGGAGCAGCCCGGTGAATTCGGTGTCGTCGGGATGCAGGTGGTGGCCGAGCGGGATGCCGTCGAGGCGGGCATGCCTGCGCAGCCACCACGCGGTGTAGCCGTCCGGGTCGGCGAGCAGACGCCTGGTCTTCGGTTCGGCGAGCAGCTGGTGCAGGGCGTCCGGCCAGGCGATGTCATCGATCAGGTCCAGGTCGCGGACGGCCGCGAACTCGGCGGGCTCCTCGGGCAGGCTCGCCCACCAGGACTCTTCGTCGTCCAGATGATGATCGGGCCCGGTCGGGTCGGACTCGGAGACGACGCCGAAATCCCAGCCGACGCCCACGGCCCGCAGCGCCTGCGCGCCGTACTCGTCCACGATTTCCTTGGCGACGGTGCCCAGCGGCGCGTCCTCGACGAGCAGCGCGTACAGCGGCGCCTCGGGCAGCAGCAGCTCGTCGGCGGGCAGCAATTCGCCTGCGGTGTCCGGCAATTCGATCGAGCCGAGCCAGGGCGGCAGCGCGTCCGGATCGGCGTACGCGGCCAAACGGAGCACCGCGTCGACCAGGTCGGGATCGTCGGGGTGGTCTTCCAGGTCCGCGTGCAGCGCCGGATCGGCGAGCAGGTCCGCCGCGGTGGCCGAGCGCGCACCGAGCCTGGACAGCAGTGGGTGCGCGGCCTCCGGATGGACCAGGCGCGCCCAGTGCAGCGGGATGGCGACCTCGAGCATGTCGTCGAGGACGACCGTGCGCGGACCGGTCACCAGGCGGCCGTCGGCCAGCGGAACAGCCAGCGCGCCGAGCTCTTCGGCGGACAGCGGGTCGACCACGAACGGCTCCAGCGCCGCGTACCAATCCCGCCACCAAGCGGGCGGGCGCTCCACACCGGCGGAGAGTTCGGCGAGCCGGGCGAGGCCGAGGCGGTGCACGTCCAGGACCGCGAGGGCCTCGGTGTGGGCGCGGCCCGAGAGCTCGGGGATGACCAAGGGGCCGACGATGTCGTCGAGGAGGTCGGCCAATTCCGGTGTGAGGTCGGGGAAGACGCTCGCGCGGGCGGGTACGGCCGCGGGGATTTCATTTGCGGCTGGCCCGACGGCAGGGTGCGCGCCGGGCCCGGACTCCACGGCAAGACCAGATGCCGGGCCGGAGTAAGTCCCCGCTGCGACGGTGGACGCAGCACCGGAACTGGACTCGGCGCCGACGTTCGGGTCGGCGTAGAGGTCCAGCTCGGCAGGGGTGGGCCCAGCGGCGGAGTCGGCAGCCGCTTCGAAGCTCGACCCTGCGACGGAGCCCAACCGGGCGGCGGAGTTCGGCGCGGCGTCGAGATTCAGCTCAGCGGCAGGGCCAGCTTCGGTGACGCGGCCCGGCTCGGCGGCGGGACCAGGCTTCGAGGGTGCGCCGACCACCGGCAGCCAGGGGTGCGTTTGCAGTTCGCGGATGAGGGCCTCACGGAGCAGGCCGTCGGTCTCGCTGCGGGCGAACCCTGGTGTGGGGACCAGGACGAGGCGGTCGGTCGCGGGGAGGGCGCGTGCGAAATCGGCGTAGCCGGAGGCCAGTTCGGTGATGCGGGCGCCGGGTAGCAGGCGGCGCCGGTCCGGTTGCATCGGAATGTCGGCGATCAGCAGGGCCGGGAGGGACAGTTCCTCGTCGGAGCGCGTGGGCGCGCGAAGGACGTCGTGCGGTGCGGCGTGGGGTTTGCCCTCGCGCAGCGGCAGCAGCCATCTCGCGCGGGCGGTGCGGAACTGCCACCACGTTCGGCGACGATCATCCGGACCCGACACCTGTAGTTCCTGGAGGCCGCCGCCGAGTTCGCGCACCGCGGAGGTGAACTCGTCGTCGCCGATCCGAATGGATTGCAGGGCGGGCAGTTCCAGGAGCAGATCCGCGGCCTCGTCGCGCAGGGCGGCGAGCAATGCGTCGGCGTCGATGTCGGCGTGCAGGCGCAATACGACTTCGGTGTCGAACCCCGGTGTGGGACCTGCCTCCAGCGGCCAGGTCAACCGGAGGGCCGGAGGTTGGAAAGCTTGCGCGGCGTCGTTCGGAACCGTGTTGCCCGCCGAACCGGCCGCACCGTCGCTCGGCGCAACGGCGGTGTCGTCGCTCGGCGCAACGGCAGTACCGTCGCCCGACGCAACGGCCGAACGGTCGCCCGACACAACGGCCGAATCATCGCCCGACGCAACGGCCGAATCATCGCGCGACGCAACGGCAGTACCGTCGCCCGACGCAACGGCCGGATGGTTGCGCGGCGCGTCGGCCTGACGATGGTGATCGGCGACCAGGCCCGGTGTAGCTATCCCATACTCGCGCAGGGCCTCTCGCGTCCTGGCGCGGGAGAAGTGCAGTGACCCGGTGGTGGAACGGAATTCGATGTCGTCGCTCACCGCGAGCACGGCGGTGAAGCCGACGCCGAACCGGCCGACGGAGGTCGGTTCGGCCTTTCCGGAAGCGCGCAGGGCGGTGAGCGCGTGGACGCCGGAGAGCTCCAAGGGCGCACCGGTGTTCGCGATGTACAGCGTGCGACCGTCCAGCCGAACGGAGATCCGACCCGCGACACCCGCTTTGGCCGCAGCGTCGGCGGCATTCTGCGCCAGCTCGGTCAGCAGGCGATCGCGGTAACCGGCCCGGACCAGATCCGCCTCGGTGGCGGCATCCTCCCGAAGCCGGGTCGGCGAATCACGCCAGGAAGCGAGGACGGCGGCGCGCAGCCCCTCGGTGCCGAACGGGTCGGCCGAGCCCGTCAGTTCCGCGGCGATGACCCGGACTCCGGTCCCGCGTCGGTCGCCGAACCCGGCTCGGCGGCAACGTCAGTCGCAGCCGCGTCGGTCTCACCCTCCGCCGCATCGTCAACCGCGGCGATGTCACCCGACGGCTGCTCCGCGTCGGTCTTCGAACCGAACTCGGCGGCGACATCGTTCGCGGCACCTTCGGCCTCGTCCTCGGCCGCGGCGACATCCGCGGCGAGGAGGTCGTGCGGCGTCGACGGTTCCGCCGCATCGGCAACGGCCGACTCGGCCGCCGTCGCGTCGGCGATCGCCTCCGGCTGGGCCTCGGCCGCGGCAGCTTCGGCGACCACTTCCGCCTGCTCGACGCCCTCGACGCCGGTCGCGGCTTCACCCTCGACAGCGATTCGCTCGTCGCTGCTGGCCACGGCATCGGTGACCGCCTCCGACTCCGCCCGTTCGACGCCCACAGCGCCGGTCGTGGCTTCGCTCTCGACAGCCGTCTGTTCGTCGACCACGGCATCGACCTGAGCATCACCGCTCACGGCGGCATCATCGGCGCTCAGCTCGGTTGCGGTCGAAGCCGTTTCGGCCAGAGCGGCCTCGGCACCGGTCGCTTCCGCCTGCCCAGCGTCCGCGGTCTCGACTCCCGACTCGCCCGCATCGGCCGACGGCGCTGTCTCAGCGCTCGCATCCGCATCGGCGGCCGTCTCCGAGGGCACCGACGGGTGTACCTCGGCGCTCGTCTCGGCAGCGTCCGCCTCAGCGGCGACGGCCTCCGGCTCGGACCGGACGGTCTCAGCACTCACGGCGGCAGCGCCGTTCTCCGGGGTGACGGCAGCCTCTGGCACCGACGGGGCGCTAACAGCGCTCGCGTCGGCAGCGCCGTCCTCGATCGCGACGGCGGCTTCCGGCACCGACTGGGCGCTTTCGGCGCTCAGGTCGACAGCGGCCGCCTCGGACGCATCGGCCGCTTCCGACACGGATGGAGCAGTGCTCCCGGCACCGTCCTCGGTCACGGCGGCCGTCTCTCCTACCGACGAGACGCTTTCAGCGCTCGACTCGCCAGCGGGAACCGACGCATCGGCCGTCTCCACTTCAGCGGAAACCTCTTCGTCCGCAACCTCTTCGGCAACGGACCGCTCGGCGTCTTTGCCCAACTCCTCCGGCGCGATCACATCGAACGCCGCGTCGTCGTAGGCCTCGTACAGCGGCGAACCGTTGCCCGTCGGTGCGACGACGTCGGAGTGCGCGCCGCACCCGTATTCGACGTGCACCACGTGTCCGTCCGCGCCCATCGCGTTGCCGCAGACGCCGAAAGCGGCGCGCAGGGCACCGGCGAGCGGGACGTAGAAGCCGCACTTGCCGCAGGTGGACGGCGCGGCCTTGGCCATCTCGGTGTCGGGGCCGTATTCGGAGTACCAGCGTTCGGCGGCCTCGATACGGCCTTCCTCGCTGAGCACCTTGGTGCGGCCGAGGCCGATCTCCAGCGCGACCTCGTCGACCTCCGGGTCGCCGCTGCGCACGTAGCCGGGCACCAGCCGGGGGTCGTCCTGCGGCGGGGCGAGCAGGTCGCCGGGCGCGAGATCGCCCGGCCGGATCCGCTGGTCCCACGGCACGAATTCGGGCGCGACCAAGGCGTCCGGACCGGGCAGCAGCGCGGACTCGCTGACCGTCGCGCGATCGGCGCCGGGCGGGGCCGCCACGACGACGGCCCACTGCCAGCCGCGATAGCCGGGCAGGGTGGCCTCGAAACGGTGGGTCGCCGCGCTCTCGTCCTCGACGCTGACGCCGAGGTGCGCGCCGACGGCGGAGGGCTCCAACTCCAGGAGCGCACGGCGGGCCAGGTCCGCGGCTTCGGCAAGGACCGGCCGGACGTCGGACTCCGAAACAGATGCTGCGCTCACGGCCTACATTTTGCCGTATGGAGCGGAATCGGCGTGCGTTGGCCATCGGTGTGCTGGTCGGTCTGCTCGCGACGTGCGGTTGCGGCGCCGAGGAGCCCGAGCCGCCGCGGCTGCGGATAGAGGTCGTCGGCGCCCGGCCGCACGATCCGAAAGCCTTCACCCAGGGCCTCGAGGTGCACGGCGACGTCCTCTACGAAGGCACCGGACTGCGTGGTCGCTCCACCGTGCGCGCGACGGATCTGCGGACCGGCGCCGAACTGGCCCGCGCCGAAGTCCCCGCCCCGTATTTCGGCGAGGGCATCGCCAGAGCGGGCGACACGCTGTGGCAGCTCACCTGGCAGGACGGCGTCGCTTTCGCGCGCGACCCGGTCACCCTCGCGACCCGGGCCGAGGCCGCCTACCAGGGCGAGGGCTGGGGGCTGTGCGCGCGGAACGGCCGGTTGGTCATGAGCGACGGCTCGAACACGCTGACCTTCCGCGACCCGGCCACCTTCGCCCCCACCGGTTCGGTGACCTTGAAGAACCGCAGCGGCGCGCACCTGAACGAACTCGATTGCGCAGCGGACGGTTCCGTCTACGCCAACGACTACCCGACGAACCGGATCCTGCGCATCGACCCGGACACCGGCGAAGTGCTCGGCGTCGCCGACGCCGCCGACCTGCTCACCCGCGAGCAGCGCGCCCAGGCCGACGTGCTCAACGGCATCGCCCAGCTCCCGGGCACCGACCGCTTCCTGATCACCGGGAAATACTGGCCGACCGTGTTCGAGGTCCGTTTCGTGCCCGCCTGAATCGCGGCGGGACGCGAGGAACGTCACTTCTGCCCGACAACGAGGAGCGCCGGTGCGTTCCTCTCGCCGTAGTACGACAGAATTGAGTGGTGACTACTCCGCGCGATCCCTTCGGTCCCGAGCGTGGTCCATGGGATGGCGAGGAGCCGCCGATCGAACGGCATCCCGGCTACGACCGATATCCCCCGCCCAACGCGCCCGCCCGGCGCAGGCCGCTGCCGCCGCTGGATCCCGGCCGCAACGCACCCCAGCGCGGTCCGCTCGGTCCATTGCGCAAAACGCCGCAGGAGCCCGACCCGCACGCTCGAACACGCGAGCTCGGCCGCCGAGGGCAGGACGACGAGCCGACACGGAAGACCTCGCGCCGCGTCTTCCGACGGCAGCCCGCCGACACCAAGCGCTTCGAGGCGCCGGACCTGCCGCCCGAACCGGCGCAGCCGGAACCGGCCGCACCGCCGCCCGAACAGCGCACACCGCGCAAGCTGACCGTCACCAGGGTCGCCGCGCTGCGCGGCCGGGAGCTGACCGAGAAGGGCATTGCCACCTTCCAGCGCGCGGCCAAGGCCGACGGCGCGGACAAGTCCGGCCTCACCGCGCTGACCTACGCCACCATGGCGAACTTCGCGCTGGACGCCGCGATCGCGGTGGCGCTGGCCAACACGCTGTTCTTCGCCAGCGCCACCGCGGAGAGCAAGTCCAAGGTCGCGCTGTACCTGTTGATCACCATCGCGCCGTTCGCGGTGATCGCGCCGCTGATCGGCCCGCTGCTGGACCGATTGCAGCGCGGCCGCAGGCTGGCACTCGCCACCTCGTTCGGCGCGCGCGCCGTGCTCGCCGTGGTGCTGATCTTGCAGTTCGACACGTGGGCGCTCTATCCGCTCGCGCTGTGCATGATGATCGGCAGCAAGTCGTTCTCGGTGCTCAAGAGCGCCGTGACACCGCGCGTGCTACCGCCGGATATCGACTTGGTGCGCACCAACTCCCGGCTCACCGTCTTCGGTCTGGTCGGCGGCACCATCGGCGCGGGCGGCATCGCGGCGCTCGTCGCGGCGATCACGGGTTCCACGGGCGCGCTCGTGCTCGCCGTTCTCATCGCGGGCGCGGGCGCCTATCTGAGTCTGCGCATCCCGCGGTGGGTGGAGGTGACCGAGGGCGAAGTGCCCGCGACCCTGAGCTATCACGGCGACGACGCGAACACCGAGGTGCTGCGCGAGGGCGCGCAGTCCGCTGTGCCCGCGCGCAAACGCAGGCAGCCGCTCGGGCGCGCCGTCGTCACCGGACTGTGGGGCAACAGCGCCATCCGCGTGCTGACCGGCTTCCTCACCTTCTACGTGGCGTTCGTCGCCAAGGCGACCGAGCACCGGCCGGTGCAACAGGCGGCGATGCTCGGCTTGGTCGGCGCGGCCGCCGCGATCGGCAACTTCACCGGCAACGCCACCGGCGCCCGCCTGGCGCTCGGCAGGCCCTCGCTGATCGTGCTCGGCTGCACCGCCGCGTGCACCGGGGTCGCGGTGTTCGCGATCTTCGCCGACAACCTGCTCGGCGCGGCGGTCGCGACCCTGGTCGCGGCGGGCGCGAGCGCGCTGGCGAAGGTGTCGCTGGACGCCTCGATCCAGGACGATCTGCCACCGGAGTCGATCGCCTCCGGCTTCGGCCGCTCGGAGACCGTGCTGCAACTGAGCTGGGTGGTCGGCGGCGCGGCGGGCGTGCTGCTGCCGACCGACTACTGGAAGGGCTTCGCGGTCGTTTCCGGAATACTCGTGCTCGGACTGATCCAGACCTTCGTCAGCTACCGCGGCCATTCGCTGTTGCCCGGCTTCGGCGGGAACCGGCCGCAGCACGCGGAACAGGAAGTGCCCGCGGCGCGGAAACCGCACGGCGACGGCATCCAACGAGAAACGGGAGATCCGATCTGGTGAACAAGCTCTCTGGCCGCACCGTCGCCGCGCTGGTCGGTGTCGCGCTGACGCTCGTAGTCGCGGTTACCGCCGTCGTGGTGATCGTGGCGGTGCGCAACGCGCCCGAGCACGACCCCGAGATCACCGCCTACGCGTACGGCAAGTCGGTCACCGTGCCGCCGTACCAGTACTGCGACATCCGGATCGTCGGCGACGACCAGCTCGACCTATCCAATTGCCGCCAGGGCGAATCCGTCGATCTCGAGGTGCCCGCGGGCTACCCGCTGCAACTGTCGCTGCCGCATTCGATCGCGGAGGCACCGTGGCTGGCGCAGCTGGTCTACGCGCTGCCGAACGGCGACATCGTGGATCGGGTCATCAGCCACAACGACTACCCCGACGGCACGCTGGCGCTGACCATCGATTCGCGTCCGCTGCCCGAACTCCGCCTCATCGGAGTGGAATTGCAGCTGCCGGTGCCCGCGATCGACGAGAGCGGCAGGGAGACAACCGTTCCGCACGCCGCCTGGTCGATCCGCACGGCCTGACCGCTCGATCCGCCGGGCGCGCACGGCATCCCGGCGGATCGGTCGAAATGCGTATCGCCGCCTTCGCTCCGGCCGTGCGCGGGGCTATCGACCTGTGTCGATCAGTGGTCGAGTTCCCGCGCGACGGCCCGGACGACCTCGGAAATGGTGCGCGCGGACTTGCGATCCGGGTACCGGCCCTTGCGCAGGTCCGGCTGCACCTTGGTCTCCAGCAGGGTGATCATGTCCTCGACCATCCCGTGCAGTTCGTCGGGGGTGCGGCGCGGACCGGCGGGTTCCTTGCGGTTGCCGCGATCGCGTTCCTGGCCCTGCCGCACCGACGGCGGCGCCTCGAGCAGCTTCAGGCTCAGCGCCTGCGGACCGCGACGGCCCGCCGCCATGCCGAATTCGACGCGCTGCCCGGGCTTCAGGCCTTCGACACCGTCGGGCAGCGCGGACGAGCGGACGTAGACGTCCTCACCCTCGTCCTGGGAAAGGAAGCCGAAGCCCTTTTCGACGTCGTACCACTTCACCCTGCCGGTCGGCACTGCGCTCACCCGTTCATCATCGACACCCGGACCCGGACGGTCCGAGCACATCCGTCTGCTCGAAACTGCGCGGCGAATTCCCGCCGGGAGCAGCTCCTGTCAGTTTGCGAAAAGAACGCGCCCCACAAGCCTGTAGGACGCGATTGTCATCGAGTCTACCCCGGTGGCAATAACCGAAGCACATCAGTTTTACGGTCGAGAGGTGACGAACCCTTCCGCGCCGCCGCCGCCGAGCGACTCGCCGCGCCGCTCCGGAGATTGGTTGTTGAAGCTCGCGCTCGCTCTGTTCGCGATCGGATTGCTGGCGGTCATCGCGATCTTCCTGACGCCGATCCTCACCGACGGCCTGCCGGGACTGTGGCTGTACCTGCTCGCGATGCTCGCGCCCGTCGGCTTCCTCTGCGCGCTGGTGTTCGCGCTGTGGTCCGGCCGCCGGTCCAGATGACCGCGAACTGAGTACCCGACCGGTTCGTTACCCACTCCAAGGTGTGATCCTCGTCACATCACGGGAAGGTCACGGAGGGGCAACAGTGCTAGAGCAGCGGCGTGTCGCGCCTCCTAGCTGCGCGGAAGCGGTCACGCACCCACCGAGACCACATCGAGACCCGCGCGTACACGCCGGTTACCAAATAGTGATTTTTCGCGCGGATCGACGTACGGTCTATCCCAGCCGGGACACCCGGCACCACCGGCCCGCCGCACCGAACCTCGCCCCGCGGGTACCGGACCCCGACGGATAACAGGGGCGAGGGCGGGACGGACGACCTCTCAGTCCGAACCCGAGCGAAACCTCGCAGGTGCGGACGAGAGGAAGACACCCGATATGAGTGGACGCCATCGCAAGCCGACCTCCACCGGGCGCACCGTAGCCAAGGTCGCCGTCACCGGCGCGATCTTCGGCACCGCAGGTGTGGCCCTCGCTGGAAACGCCAGCGCGGCTCCCGACTCCGACTGGGATCGCCTCGCACAGTGTGAAGCCGGCGGCAACTGGGGCATCAACACCGGCAACGGTTTCCAGGGCGGCCTGCAATTCTCCCCGAGCACCTGGAACTCGCACGGCGGCCAGGAGTTCGCGGCCACCGCCAACCAGGCCTCCCGCGAAGAGCAGATCGTCGTCGCCGAAAAGGTCCTGGCCTCGCAAGGCTGGGGCGCTTGGCCGTCGTGCTCGGCCAAGCTGGGGCTGAAGAGCGCCCCGACCGAGCGCAGCGCTCCGGCCAGCGCGGAGGCTCCGCGCTGGAACCCCGAGCCGTCCGCACCGCAGGCCCAGGCCGCCGACGCCAACCAAGAGATCTTCCAGGCCGTCGACCGCGCGATCGCCGCGGTGCAGCAGCAGGGCGTGCAGATTCCGCAGCCCGCACTCGATTTCTTCAACGCCGCCAAGGCGAACGGGGTCACGTTGGATCCCGCCGTCGTGAACTTCTACGAGGCGAACAAGGGCCTGCTGCCCTCCTGAGTCTCGTTTCACGAACAAGGCCCCCGCATCAACGAGGATGCGGGGGCCTTGTTCGTACCTGCGGCCGCGGTCGGCCGAGATCAGCGGTTGATCACCGTGTGCGGGTGCACGTAGGCCAGCTGCTCGGCCGGAACCGGAAACTCGGTGTCCTCGCCGTAGGGCGACAGGCCACCGGACCGGGTCGAGGAGAGCTCGGTGACCGCGTGATCACCATCGGCCACCTGGGGCCAACCGTTGTCGACATAGGGCTTCTTAGATTTGTTCACCACGCCCCTCATGCTAGCTCCCCCGCCTCTCCGCGTTTCAGGCCAGACCTAGGTGCGCGGCCGAGCAGTGTTGGCGACCGGCGGTTGAGACGAGGGTGACGTCAGCCCGTCCCCGGTGAGTTACCCGGGCCGTGCGAAATCTGTCGTCGCGTCAGGCATATCGGCATCTGCGATGGAACAAAGTGTCCTGGTCCGGCGAGCGGGCTGGCATCGCACTAGGCTGGATCGGATGACTCTGACCAGTGCCCTTGCCGCGTGGCTCGGGGCGCGCAGCGACGACCAGCTGGTGCGGCTGCTGCAGCTGCGGCCCGATCTCGCTGTGCCGCTGCCCTCCTCGATGGCGGTGCTGGCGGCCAGGGCCGAACAGCGCGCGTCGGTGCTGCGCGCCACCGACGATCTGAACACCCTCGACTTCGCCATCGTGGAAACGCTTGCCGTGCACGGCGCCTCGAGGGCGCCGGGCGACGGCACGCCGCTGACCCGAAAAGCGCTGCACGCGCAATTGAAAGGACGCGCGACCAAGGCCGCGATCGAGGAGTCGCTCGACCGTCTGACCGCCCGCGCCCTGGTCTGGCTCGACGGTGACGATCTGCACTCGAGCGCCGCGGCGGCCGAAGCCCTGCCGTGGCCGATCGGCAGCACCACCGAGTTGCCCGACGCGCTCACCGAAGCCGAGGTCGTCACGGCGCTTGCCGCGGTATCCCCCGCCGAACGCGCCCTGCTGGAGAAACTGGCGAGCACCGGTCCGCGCGGTCGCACCAAGGACGCCGCGCCGGGCACCCCCGCCGACCGTCCGGTTCAGCAGCTGCTCGCGCGCAGGCTGTTGCACCGGATCGACGACGAGACCGTGGAACTGCCGATCACGGTCGGCCAGGTGTTGCGCCGCGAGCCGGTCACCCATCCGCATGCGCTGACGCCCCCGAAGCCGGAGCCGGCCAAGTACGCGCCCGCCGACGTCAACGCCGTCGCGGCGGGCGAGGTGGGCGAGCTGCTGCGCCATTGCACCGACATCCTGGAGGCGCTCGGGCAGACGCCCGCACCAGCACTGCGCGCGGGCGGACTCGGCGTACGGGAGCTGCGCCGAGTCGCCAAGCAGACCGGCATCGACGAGACGCGAGCAGGCCTGCTCGTCGAACTGCTGGCGGCCGCGAAGCTCATCGAGAAGGGCCAGCCGGACCCGCCGCCGGATTTCGACTCGGTGGACGACTACTGGGCGCCGACGCCCGCCGCCGACGCCTGGCTGGAAGGGCCCGCCGCGCGGCGCTGGACCGTGCTCGCGATGGTGTGGCTCGATCTGGACCGGATGCCGTGGATGATCGGTATGCGCGACGCCAACGACAAGCCGCTGGCCGCACTCTCCCTGGAGCTGCGCACCCCGACCGCGCCACGGGACCGGCGCGCCATTCTGGAACTGCTCGCCGAATTCCCGTCCGGCAGCGCGCTCGACCCCACCGACATCGGCCGCATCCTGGCCTGGCGACAGCCGCGCTGGCGCAGGCACTTCCGGCGCGAGGCGATCGAGAACACCGTGCGCGAGGCGGCCGAGGTCGGTCTGATCGGACGCGGCGCGCTCGGCTCGCCCGGCCGCGCGCTGCTGCACGGCGCGGTGACCAGCGCGGCCGACGCCGAGGCCGCCATGGAGGAGGCGCTGCCCGCCCCGGTCGACCACGTCCTGGTGCAGGCCGACCTGACGGTGATCGCCCCCGGCCCGCTGACGGCCGAGCTGCAACAGCGGGTCGCGCTCGTCGCCGACGTCGAATCAGCTGGCGCGGCAACGGTCTATCGGATCGGCGAGGACTCGGTGCGGCGCGCGCTCGACGCCGGGCTGACGGCCGCCGAGCTGCACACGCTGTTCACCACGCACTCCCGCACGCCGATCCCGCAGGCGCTGACCTATCTCATCGATGACGTGGCCCGCAGGCACGGCAGGCTGCGCGCGGGCATGGCGCAGTCGTTCGTGCGCAGCGACGATCCGACGCTGCTCGCGCAGGTGCTGGCGGCGCCGGTCGCGGGCGCGCTCGCGTTGCGTGCGGTGGCGCCGACGGTGGCGATCTCGCAGGCGCCGCTCGGCGAGGTGCTCGAACAGCTGCGTGCGGCCGGGTTCGCGCCCGCGGGCGAGGATTCGGCGGGCGCGATCGTGGATCTGCGCACCCGCGGCGCGCGCATCTCGGTGCGGCCGAACGCGCGTCAGGCCTACCGGCCGTCGCCGCCGAGTACCGAACAGCTCGAGCTGCTCGTCGCCGAGCTCAGGGCGGGCGAGCGCGCGGCGAGCGCGCGCTCGGGTCAGTCGGTGCGCACGGACGGCACCAGAACGAGCACGGCCGCCACACTCGCGCTGCTGCAATTGGCGGCACGGGTGCGGCGGCCGGTGAACATCGGCTACGTCGACGCCTCGGGCGTCGCGTCCCAGCGCGTCGTCGAGCCGTTGAAAGTCGGCAACGGGCAACTCGACGCGCTGGACCCGGTGACGGGCGCGGTCCGGCACTTCACGTTGCACCGGATCGCGTCGGTCGCACTGCTCGAGTGATCAGCTGTTGGGCTTGCCCACGCAGAACAGGGTCTTCGGGTCGGAGACGGTGATGAACTCCGTGGCGCTCTCGCAGAGCAGTTCGTCGGTCTGGCCGTCGACGCGCTGCAGGACCTTGAAGGTCGCCTCGGTCGAGGTGCAGTCGACCCACTTGTACGGCGAGGTCGCGACGTCGTTGTAGCAGGCGCCCTGCGCGAAGTTCGGCGCCAGGCACAGGAACGCGGTGCCGCCGCTGGCCAGCTCTTCGGTGTAGCTGGTGTACTCCTTCGACGCGCATTCGGTCTTCTGGTCGAAGCTCTGGTGCACCTTGTACACAGCCTTGGGCGAGGAGCACTCGACCGGCTCGCCCTTGGTGGCGGTGGGCGAGTTGTCGGTGATGTTGATGCAGTCACCGACCTTCGTCTTGGCCACGTCGGACTTGGTTGCGTTGTCGATCGTCGAACAGCCGGTCACCGCGACCGCGAGGGCGGCCACCGCCAGGAGGGCGAGCACGACACGTGCCAGCAGCCTCGTTCCTGGGAACTTCACGGGAAAACCTCTCTCACCGAATACGTTCACGGGCGTGAACGCGGTGAGGATACCCGCACGATCGCGGTGACCGCATCAACTCGGTCCAGCGCGCGGCCGGGGCGGGTTCAGAGAATGGTGCCGTACATCCCGAGGATGGCGAATCCCAGCACGCGTGGGAGCAGTTGACCGAGCATTTGCAGACCAAAGTAGTTCACTGGCAATGCCTTCCACAGATCGCCCACTTGGTGGACGTTCGTCCAATACGTCGACTGTGTCGTCGGCGCACGGCGAGTCGTTACGCTTGGCAGGTATGACGCTCGAGGACGTCGCAGGCGACCTGTACGCAGTGGAGCCCTCCGAGTTCGTCGCGGCGCGCGCCGCACGGGTCGCCGAGGCCAAGGAGTCCGGCGACAAGGAGCTCGCGTCCGCCATCGGCAAGCTGCGCAAACCGACCGTCACCGCGTGGACGGTGAACCTGCTCGCCCGCTCGGTACCCGACGAAGTGGACGCCCTGCTTCGGCTCGGCGACGCCCTGCGCACGGCGCAGCGCCAACTGTCCGGCGACCAGCTGCGCACGCTGACCACCCAGCGGCAGCAGGTCGTCAACGCGCTGTCCCGGCGGGCGGGGGCGCTGGCCGCCGAGGCGGGCAAGCCGGTGAACGAAGGCGTGCTGCGCGAGGTAGGCCAGACTCTGACCGCGGCCCTCGCCGACCCGGAGGTGGCCGATCAGGTGCGCACCGGCACGCTGGCCACCGCCGCGAGCTACGAGGGATTCGGTCCGGCCGGGCCGGAGCTGGTCGCGATCGACGGCAAGGGCTCCGCGAAGAAGCAGGCGCGCAAAGAACAGAAGGGCAAGGAACCGAAGACCGAGGAACCCGACGCGGAGGCTCGCCAGGAACTGGAAGACGCCCGCGCCGCGCTCGAATCAGCTGACGCCGCCATGGATTCGGCGCAGCGGGAGGCCGACGAGACGGCCGCGCGGCGCACCGAGATCGAGGAGCGGATCACCGCGCTGCGCGCCGAGCTCGAGCACGCCGAACAGGAGAAACAGTTCGCCCGCACCGCAGAACGCGGCGCGCAGGACGAGTTGCGTTCGGCGCAGCGGCAACTCGATCGGGTGCGGCGCTGGGTGGAACGGGCGCGGGCGCGCGTGGAGGGCTGAGCTCAGAGCCGCAGGTCGCCAGGGAAGAGGTACTCGTCGGCGGGCGGTGCGGTCTGGTTCAGCCACGCGTCGAAGAATCCGCGCAGATCCGTCCCGGTCTTCGACTGCACGAACGCGCGGAACTCGGGCATCGAGGCGTTGCCGTAGGCGTGTCGGGCGAGGAATTCCCGCAACGCGCCGAAGAATACGTCGTCGCCGATTTGCTTGCGCAGGGCGTGCAGGAAGAGCGGGCCGCGGTAGTAGACCGAGGTGAACTCGAAACCGGCGCCGGGGTTTTCCAGCGGGATATCCCAGAAGGTCTGTTCGTCGTACCACTTCGCGATGGTCTCGCGGTACTGGGCGTCGACGTCCTTGCCCTCCATCCGCTCCGGCCACAGGTAGTCGGCGGTGTAACTGGCGAAGCACTCGTTGAGACAGATGTCGGACCACTGCCGCACCGATACCGCGTCACCCCACCACTGGTGCGCGATCTCGTGCACCACGGTCTGCAGATCGGTCCACGGCGCGTAGATCGGGCGGGTCTGGGTCTCCAAGGAGAACACGATGTCGGCGTCGACGTAGATGCCGCCCGCCGCGTCGAACGGGTACGGGCCGAAGAGGTGCTCGGTGAAATCGAGGATCTCGGGCAGCCGCGCCTCGAGCTCGCGGTTGTGCTCGGCGTCGGGGGCGAAGGCGCTCAGCAGCGGCATGCCGTTGGCGCGCTGCTGCTCGAGGTAGGAGAAGTGGTCGATCGCGACGGTGGTCAGGTAGCCGAGGACCGGAGAGCGCGATTCCCAACTGACCGTGCGCTTGTCGGCATGCACCGAGTTCCGGGTGCGGTATCCGTTGGACATGACCTCCCACTCCGCGGGCACGGTCGCGTGCAGCGCGAAGGTGGCTTTGTCCAAGGGGGTGTCGTTGAGCGGGTACCAGGTGGTCGCGGAGTGCGGCTCACCGGCGACGAACGCGCCACCGCTCGGCGCGAAGGTCCAGCCCTCGCCCACGGTGCTGGTCATCTCGCCCGCGTAATCGACGGTCACGGTGAACGGCAAGCCGGGCAGGATCGGCAGCAGCGGGGTGACCGTGAGTTCGTGCTCGCCGTTGCGGTCGAAGGAGGCGGGCTGGTTGTTCACCGAGACCATCCGCACGGGCGGCCCGGCGAAGTCGAGATTGAACGCGCGCAACGCCTGCGTCGCGACGGCGTCGATGCGGGTGCTGCCGTCGAGCAGGCGACTCGGCGGGTCGTAATCGATGGTGACGTCGTAGTGGCGGACGTCGTAGCCGCCGTTGCCGTCCATGGGGTAGTACGGATCGCCGAGCCCTGGCGCACCGACGAACGGGTCGGCGTTCGCCGGTCCCGCCGCCGTCAGCACGACCGCGGCGACCGCGGCACTTACCAAGCCGGACAACCTCATTCGACAACCGCCCCTCTCACCGCACCCCATACCGGTACCGGCGTACCGCGCAGGTGGATGGTAGCCGGTTCAGTCCGCGGTGCCGCTGAGTGCCACCGACGCGCCGAGTCCGACGATCATCGCGCCGCCCGCTCCGCCGACGGCTTCGAGCCTACGCGGCGACTGGGCGAACCAGCTGCGGGCCGAGGCGGCCAGCAACGCCCACGCGCTGTCGGACACCAGCGCGATGGCAAGGAACACCGTCCCGAGAACGACGAACTGCAAAGGCAGCGAACCGGTCGCCGGATCGACGAAATGCGGCAGCACGGCGGAGAAGAACACGATCCCCTTCGGGTTGGTCACGCCGACGAGCACGCTCTGCCGGAAGACGCGGCCGTCGGCGCCGGTGTCCACGCTCGCGCCGAGCGCGTCGCGCAAAGCCTTGCGTTCGCGGATCGCCTGCACGCCCAGGTAGACCAGATACAGCGCGCCCGCGAACTTCACCACGGTGAGCGCGAGCGACGAGGCGGCGAGCAAGGTGCCGAGCCCGATCGCGACGAAGACCAGGCAGATCAGCACGCCCGCGCAGTGGCCGACGGCCGAGATCAGCGCGGCCCGCCTGCCGAGGGCGAGCGCCCGCCCGACGGTGAACAGCACACCGGGGCCGGGGATCACGACGATGAGGGTGGCTGCGGCCATGAACGCCAACAGGTTGGTCATGGGAACCATCACGGCAGTGTATTTCGCCGCGGACGGCACACGGCGTGTCGCGCGAAGGCGGCGCGCTCAGTTGCCGAGATCGTCCGGCAGCTGCTGCGGATCGAGCAGGAGGCGCTTGGCCGAGGTGCGGCGCACCTGCGCGGCGAGCGCGAGATTGTCGGTGAGCAGCCGCCATTCGACCTCGCTGATGGCGGCGCGCGCCTTGGCGATGACCCGGTCGTCCCTGGTCCCCCAGGCGATCGGCATGGCGCTCACCGACTGCCAGCGCTCCCCCACCTGGCGCGGCGCGCGGTCGGTGCGGATCGCCACCGACGGCACCCGCTCGCCCGCGCGCTTCTCGTGCCCTGGCAGATCACGCACCTTGCGGATCACCAAGGCGTAGCGCGGATCGGTCGCCTCGGGCGTCGACACGTCGACGAGCGCGAGCAGCACGACGCCGGTCGGATAGGTCTCCGAGACGACGGCGGGCACGAGTTCACCGTCGGCGTAGAGGCGATCGATGCTCGACCGGTGCGGCGACCACAGCGCCACCCACAGCGCGGTCACCGTGCCGAGCGCGAAGGCGACCGCCAGCAGATAGGACCACGGGTGGTTCAGCCAGATCAGATAGGCCGTCACGGTGGCGGCGATGACGGCGGCCGCGATCGCGGCGATGCGCAACCGGCGTAGGTCGGCGAACACTTCGTTCACCGCATGGGCGTGCCTGCGGTCCACCGCGAATTCGAAGCGTCGCACGTCTCTTTCCTAGCACACGTTGCGGAGGATTTGCCTCCACTTATCCGATGGCAGGACCCAGCAAGTCGTCGGCATCCGTAATGCGATACGCATACCCCTGCTCGGCCAGAAAACGCTGCCGGTGCGCGGCGTATTCGGCGTCCAGCGTGTCCCGGGCGACCACCGAATAGAAATGCGCCTGACCGCCGTCGTGCTTGGGACGCAACAGCCTGCCCAGCCGCTGCGCCTCCTCCTGGCGCGAACCGAAAGTTCCCGAAACCTGCACCGCCACCGAAGCTTCCGGCAAATCGATGGAGAAATTCGCGACCTTGCTCACCACCAGCACCGGAATCTCACCGCGCCGGAACGCGTCGAAAAGCTCTTCGCGCTCTTTGGTTTTCGTCGAACCCTGGATCACCGGCGCGTTCAAGTGCTCGCCCAATTCGTCGAGCTGTTCCAGGTACGCGCCGATCACCAGGCTCGGCGAATCCTTGTGCTTGGCCAGAATCGATTCGACCACCGCGATTTTGGTGCGCGCGGTCGAGCACAGCTTGTAGCGCTCCTCCGGCTCGGCGGTCGCGTATGACATCCGCTCGGCGTCGGTGAGCGTCACCCGCACCTCGATGCAGTCGGCCGGGGCGATCCAGCCCTGCGCCTCGATGTCCTTCCACGGTGCGTCGTAGCGCTTCGGGCCGATCAGCGAGAACACGTCGCCCTCGCGGCCGTCCTCACGCACCAGGGTGGCGGTGAGGCCGAGCCTGCGCCGGGACTGCAGATCCGCGGTCATCCGGAAGACCGGCGCGGGCAGCAGGTGCACCTCGTCGTAGATGACCAGGCCCCAGTCGCGGCTGTCGAACAGCTCGAGGTGCTTGTACTCACCCTTCGTCCGGCGGGTGATCACCTGGTAGGTCGCGATGGTGATCGGCCGGATCTCCTTGCGCTCGCCGGAGTACTCGCCGATCTCGTCTTCGGTCAGCGAGGTGCGGGCCAGCAGCTCGCGCCGCCACTGCCTGCCCGCGACGGTGTTGGTCACCAGGATCAGCGTCGTCGCCTTGGCCTTGGCCATCGCCGCGGCGCCGACCATCGTCTTGCCCGCGCCGCATGGCAACACCACGACGCCCGAGCCGCCCGCCCAGAACGAGTCCGCCGCCATTTGCTGGTAGTCGCGTAGGTGCCAGTGGCCGCCGGCGTAGTCCAGCTCGATCGGATGGGCCTCGCCGTCGACGTACCCGGCCAGATCCTCGGCGGGCCAGCCGATCTTGAGCAGCATCTGCTTGATCCGCCCACGCTCGGACGGGTGCACCACCACGGTGTCGTCATCGATGCGCGCGCCGAGCATCGGGGCGATCTTCTTGTGCCGAAGCACCTCTTCCAGCACCGCGCGGTCCAGGCTGACCAGCGTGAGGCCGTGCGCGGGATGCTTCACCAGCTGCAACCTGCCGTACCTGGCCATGGTGTCGACCACGTCGACGAGCAGCGGCTGCGGCACCGCGTACCTGGAGTAGCTGACCAGAGCGTCGACCACCTGCTCGGCGTCGTGCCCGGCCGCACGCGCGTTCCACAGCGCGAGCGGCGTCACCCGGTAGGTGTGCACGTGCTCGGGCGCGCGTTCCAGCTCGGCGAACGGCGCGATGGCCTGACGCGCCGTGTCGGCCAACTCGTGGTCGACCTCCAGCAGCAGCGTCTTGTCACTCTGAACGATCAACGGACCGTCGGTCACAGTCTCTCCTCGTATCGGGGGCAGGTGAACCCGCACATAGGGTGCTTCTCCGCGTGAGTGCCTGGCAACGGGAAGACAGGGTCTGCTTGGGCGCCGTCTCCGCACAAGTACACCTGCCGAATACGGACGTGCGCTCATTCCATTCATGCACGGTCGTGCGCCTGCTCGGCCCATTCTTCCCGAGGCCACCGACAACCCGCAGGCCGCGGTGGGTGCGCGCGGCGGCTTCGGCTCCTGATCTACCAGCGTCCGGCACGGGCGTTTTGTTCCGTTGCGCCGGTCACGGTGAGGGTCCAGCGGAGTCGAAGTGGACCGAGACGGGGTGGGGCGCGGTCGGCGACGATCGGGGGCATGATCGAGACGGCGGCGATTGTCGGGGTGGCGGCGGCCGCGCTCGGCATGGTGCTCACACCCGGGCCCAACATGATGTATCTGGTTTCTCGGACGGTATCCCAAGGGCGGCGGGCCGGGCTGGTGTCGCTGGCCGGGGTGGCGGCCGGTTTCGGCGTGTATCTCGCCGCGGCGACGGCCGGTATCACCGCGGTGTTCGCGGTGGTGCCCGGGTTGTATCTCGCGGTGAAGCTGGCCGGGGCGGCGTATCTGTTGTGGCTGGCCTGGCAGGCGCTGCGACCTGGCGGCGTCTCGGTGTTCGCGCCCTCGGAGCTGCCCGCCGATCCGGCCCGGCGGCTGTTCACCATGGGCCTGGTCACCAACCTGCTCAATCCGAAGATCGCGATCATGTATCTCGCGCTGATCCCGCAGTTCGTCGCGCCCGACCGGGGTCTGGTCTGGCTCCAGAGCTTGTCCCTCGGCTCGATCCAGATCGCCGTCGCGCTCACCGTGAACGGACTGATCGTGCTCGGCGCGAGCTCCATCTCCGGCTTCCTGACCGGTCGGCCACTGTGGTTGCGCGCGCAGCGGTATGTGATGGGCACGATGCTCGGTTCGGTCGCGGTGCTGCTCGCGACCGACCGCGCCCGCCCGGCACCGGCCTGAGGCGCGGCTCGTCCTATCCCGGCGCGTCCCATCCCGGCGCGGGGCCAGGCTCGTCGCGGTCCCCGGTTCCGCTCGGCGCGGGCCTTACCCGAGTCGGCTCGGCGGGCACACCGCTCGTCCGCTCCGTCCCGACGGCATCGACGGGCCTGATCTCAGGCCGGTTTGCGGGCCTCGATCAGTACGCGCGCCGAGTGGGCGACGAGCAGTCCTTCGGTTTCGATCTCCCGATGCAGCTCGAGCAGCCGGTCCCGATACTCGGCGGCGAAGGGCAACGGTGGTTCGTCCGAGTCGGCGACCACCACGACGCCCATCGGGTGCGGCAGGCCGGTGGCCTTGGCGACGTTGGGCGGCCACGATTCGGCGGACGAATCGCCACGCGTTTGCGACCGCTCGCCGATCGGCAATCGGGTGTCGCGGAACTCACAGCGCAACCGACGTGCAAACCTGCTGAGCGAAGAAGGGGTGAAAGGAGCGGTTCCATGGTCGCCGGGTTGGACGTCATGGCCACGCAGCTGGATTCCGCCGTGAACGCCGCCCAGCGCATGGGCGAGTTGCTCGGGGTGGTCTCGTTCGCGGCCTCGGGCGCGCTGCTCGCCGTCCGCAAGAACATGGATGTCTTCGGCATGGCGGTGCTGGCCTGTAGCACCGCGCTCGGCGGCGGCGTCATCCGCGACCTGCTCATCGGGCGCACGCCGCCCGCCGCCTTCACCGACCTGACCTACCTGTGCGCGTCCCTGCTGACGGCGCTGGTGATCTTCTTCAAGCACCCGTCGCACCGGCTCACCGGCCCGCTCGAGGTCTTCGACGCCGTCGGGCTCGGCCTGTTCTGCGTGACCGGTACCGCGGTCGCCTATGCCCAGGGCGTCGGCGCGCCGACGGCCGCGCTGCTCGGCATGGTCACCGCGATCGGCGGCGGTGTCATCCGCGACGTGCTCGGCGGCGAGGTGCCGCGGGTGCTGCGCCCGGACCAAGAGCTGTACGCGGTGCCCGCGCTGCTCGGCGCGGCCGCCACCGCGACGCTGCTGCACTTCGACGCCTACTGGGCGTGGACCGGTCTGCTCGCCGCCTTCCTCGCCATCGCCTTCCGCCTGCTGGCTCGCCGCTACGGCTGGCACGCGCCGCAGGCCCGGCGCAACACTGGCCGCCTCGATCGCTCTCCCGACTGAACGACGCGCAGCCGAAAGGCCACGCCGACCCGGGCCGAACCGACGCGCGCCCGCGCCCAACGAACCCAGCGCCCCACGGCCGATGAACTCAGCGCCTCGCGCCCAACCAACCCAGCGCCGCTGGACCGAAAGAGACATGGCGACCTCCTGCGCCCACCCGTAATCTCGGAAACGTGACGGCCACCGAGCTGCGGCAGGACCTTCCCCCGGCGCGCGATCGCCGCCGAATGACTTGGCTCGCCGTCGAATTCGCCGCGCTCTACTTCGGGCTGGTCGGCGGCTACGCCGCGCTGGGCAGTCCGGGCAGCCCCATTCCGTTCCTGATCGTGCTCGCCGTCGGCGCGCATTTCTGGCTGCGCGAACAGCGGGTGCCCACCTACGGGCTCCGCGATCACTTCCGCTCGCTGCGCGCCGTGCTGCCGTCGATGCTCGCCCTGTGGGTCGCCGCCGCCGTCGCCATCGGTGTCGCGCTCGCCGTGCTCAGCCCGGACCGGCTTTTCGAGCTGCCGCGCACCGAACCGCTGCTGTGGGCGATGGTCATGGTGTTCTATCCGCTGTTCTCGGTGTATCCGCAGGAACTGATCTTCCGGAAGTTCCTGTTCCAGCGGTACGCGCCCGCCTTCGGCACCGGGTGGGCGTTGGTCGCGGCGAACGCCGCCGCATTCGGCTTCGCGCACATCATCTTCGGCAACTGGATCGCTGTGGCGCTGACCTTGGTCGGCGGCGTGCTCTTCGGCTACCGGTACCGGCGGACCGGCTCGCTGCTGGTGGTGTCGGTCGAGCACGCGCTGTACGGCTGCCTCGCCTTCACCATCGGCCTCGGCGGTTTCCTCTACCACGGCGCGAGCTGATTCGACCGAGTTCAGCTCAGGCGGTAGGTGAGCCGCGCGAACTGCCCCATTCGCTGGACGTCGAACAGCGTCATCCGATCGGACAGGATGCGGCGCGGCAGCAGCGGCGCTCCGCCTCCCAGCGTCACCGGCGTGATGCCGACGATCACCTCGTCGAGCAGACCCGCGTCGGCGAACAGCCCGGCCAGCTCGCCACCCCCGACGATCCAGATATTCCGCTCGCCCGCCGCCTCGGCCATCAGCTCGTGCACCGGCTCGACGGCACCCGAGACGAAACGCAGATTCGCGCCGGGAACGGCGGGCAGCTCGCGGTGGGTGAACACCCAGCAGGGCCGGTCACCGTAGTTGTCGTGCCAGTACTGCGGCGATTCGTTGGCCGTGATCCACTCGTAGGTCGTCGCGCCCATGCACATGGCGCCGACGCCGCTGAGGAACACGCCGATGTCATCGGTGGCGGAGTCCGCGTCGGCGACGGCGAACAGCCAGCTCAGCGAGTTGTCCCGGTCGGCGAGGTAGCCGTCGAGACTGGCCGCGGTGTAGTACTGGGTCGTCATGGTCTCGATCCTCACACCGAAACCTGACACCTTCGGTCAGCGTTTGCCGGTCATCGTGACGGCGGCGCGCAGACGCCGCACGCCCTCGTCGAGGGTTTCGTCGCGCTTGCAGAAGGTGAACCGCACCAGGTGATTCCACGCGGGCTTGTCGTCGGCGAAGACGCTGACGGGCACCGCGGCGACGCCGATCAGTTCCGGGATCTCCCGGCAGAACTCGAGTCCGTCGGCGCGGCCGGTCGGCCTGAGGTCGGCGCAGACGAAATAGCCTCCGCCACTGACCTTCACGTCGAAACCCGCGTCGGCGAGGGCGGCGGAGAGGCGAAGGCGCTTGTCGGAGAGAACATCTCGCAACCAGGCGACCCAGTCGAGCTCGTTGGTCAGCGCGTGCGCGACAGCGGGCTGGAACGGCCCGCCGCCGACGAAGGTGAGGAACTGCTTGGCGGCGAGCACGCCGTCGATGAGGTAGGCGGGGCCGCACGCCCAGCCGATCTTCCAGCCGGTGACGCTGAAAGTCTTTGCGGCGCTGGACACCACGACGGTCCGCTCGGCCATGCCGGGCAGCGTCGCCAGGCTGATGTGCTCGTTGTCGTCGTAGACGAGGTGCTCGTAGACCTCGTCGGTGAGCACGATCAGGTCGTGCTCGCAGGCCAGTTCGGCGATCGCGGTCAGATCGGCGCGGTCGAGGACGGTGCCGGTCGGGTTGTGCGGCGAGTTGACCACCAGCATCCGCGTCCGCGAGGTGATCGCGGCGCGCAGGCTGTCCAGATCCAAGACGAAACGATCGCCGTCGGCCACCAGCCGAGCCGTGCGCCGCTGCGTGCCCGCCAGCGCGATCGCCGCCGCGTAGGAGTCGTAGTACGGCTCGATCAGCACCACCTCCTCACCCGGCTCGACCAGCCCGAGCATGGCGGCGCTGACCGCCTCGGTCGCGCCGACGGTGACGAGCACCTCGGTGTCCGGGTCGTATTCGGTGCCGTAGCGGCGGGCCCGGTCGGCCGCGATGGCGCGGCGCAGCACCGGCATGCCGCGCCCGGGGGGGTACTGGTTGACGCCGTCGGCGATGGCCTGCCTGGCCACCTCCAACATGCCCGCGGGCCCGTCCGTGTCGGGGAAGCCCTGACCGAGGTTCACCGCCTCGTGCCGTACGGCGAGCTCGGTCATCTCGGCGAAGATCGTGGCGGCGAAGGGGCGGAGGCGAGCGACGGTCGCGGGGCGTGCGGGCATACCCCGGAGAGTAGCGGAGCGATCGCCATTGTTGCCATCAGATAGCGAAAGGCTATGTTTCACTTTCTTTTTGATGCCCCTACCTGCGCTGTTGTGCGTTCTCCCATGGGCAGCTAGCCTCGCCGTGTTCTATCTCACAAGCCGCCGCCCCGCGGCGGTGTCTCGAAAGGGGCGCTCATGGCCTCGTATCTCGACCTCGTACTGCATCCGGCCGCGTCGGAGGTCGCCGGAACCGTACTCGGTCTGATTCGCGAAGTGGCGCACGATCTGATCGCCGGCACCGGTGATTGGTTCACCGGATCGTCGACCGGCGACTGGTTCACCGGATCCACCACCGGCAACGGCGGCACCGGATCCTCGACGGGCGACTGGTTCACCGGTTCGACGACCCCCTGACCCGTCCGATCCGCCGGGTCGGGCGATGAGGGTCCGGCCCGGCGGTTCAGGCCAGCCGCACGCCGGTCAGCTTGGCGGGGTTGGCGTGATCGTAAGTGCCCCAGACCAATCCGTCGCGCACCGTGAAACCGACGACCCGCGCCGGATGCCAATCCTGCTCCTCGGTCTCCGAGTCCAGATTCATCACGAGCCCCAATTGCCCGTTCACCGTGGCGAATTCGTAGCGAGTCGCGGCCTGATCGGTGTCGCCGATGCCGTACTTGCGAACCAGACCCAGCATGAAGCGGGCGATCTTCTCCGCGCCGCCGACGATGTTCACCGCCGTGGAGGTGGTGCCGTTGGCGTCGCCGATCAGCACCGAATCCGGGTGCAGCGCACGAGCGACCGCGGCGACGTCGCCGGTCGCCAGCGCCGCGAGCAAGCGACGAACGGCCGCCTCGTGCTCGTCGTCCGATACCGGGGCGGGCACGCCATCGACCGCCTTGCGCGCCCGAACGGCCAACTGCCGCGCGGCATCCGCGGAGACGCCGAGAACTTCGGCGATTTCGTCGAACGGCACCGCCAACCCGTCGTGCAGCACGAACGCCACCCGCTGCGGCGGGGTGAGGGTATCCAGCACGACCATCGCGGCCATGCGGTATTCCTGCCTGCGCACCACCGATTCCAGCGGATCCGGCGTACTCGACGGCGTGACGCCCGTGACGATCGGCTCCGGCAACCATTGCCCCACATAGGTTTCCCGGCGCGACGCCGCACTGCGCAAGTGGTCCAAGCAGATTCGGCTCACCACGGTGGTCAACCAAGCCCGCAGATCGTCGATCTCGGACTGGTGGGTCCCCGCCAACCGCAGAAAACTCTCCTGCACCGCGTCCTCGGCGTCGCCGACGCTGCCCGTCAGCCGGTAGGCGACGGAAAGCAAATGAGCCCGATGCGATTCGAACAAGTCGGCGAGAAGAGCGGCAACCATCGGGCCGATTCTACGGTCCGCTTGGTCGGGCGATCACCGCGGTATCCATCCGGTCATCCGATAACCGGATGCCCCCGTCGACCCGTCCGTGTCACGATGGCTCGATGGAGATCCGCACGCTCTCGGACGGCGCGGTCTGGCTTTCCCCGCCCACCGCGGCCGATACCGATGTCATCATCGCCCGCTGCCAGCACCCGTCCATCGGCGAGTGGACGACGATCCCGGTGCCGTACGGCCCGGCGGACGCCGAGAAATTCTTCGCCGACTTCGTCGTACCGGGCTGGGCCGCGCGCAGCCCGACCTGGGCGCTGCGCCTCGCGGCGGACGGACCCGTCATCGGCATGATCGGCCTCGAGCAAAAAGACCCGACCGCGTGCGAGATCGGTTTCTGGCTCGGCCCCGAGCACCGCGGCCGTGGCCACATGTCGCGCGCGGTGGCGGTGGTCTGCGCATTCGGCTTCGCCGCCGACGGCATGGGACTGGCTCGGATCAGCTGGCGCGCGTTCGTCGGCAACTACGCGTCGGCGGCCGCGGTGCGCCGCAACGGGTTTCGCTACGAGGGTCTGGCGCGGCTCGGGGGGGTGGCAGCGCGGCGTCCGGCGCGACGAGTGGCTGGCGGCGCGCCTGCACAGCGATCCGCCGGGCCAGGTCGCCGATTGGCCCGCGGAGTTCCCGGCGCTCCGCGACACTGTCCCCCATGGGTGATGACGGGAATCGCTGGTTCGTGAACGCCCCGGCGCTCGGACCCGCAGACGACAACGCGCGAACCGGGGGTAAAAGGACGGTCGGCCGTGGGTGACGCACGCTTCCACTGGTTCGCCGACACGATGACGCTCGGGCGCGCGGATCGGGTCCTGGAGATCGGCCCCGGCGCGAGCCCGTCGCTGTCGCTGCTGGCCGACCGAGTGCCCGAGGGGCGCGTCATCGGCGTCGAGCGCTCCGCGACGGCGATCACTCGCGCGGCGGAACGGTTGCGCGCCGCCGGGCTCGATCCATCGGTCCACGGCGCACCGCCCGGCGAGAGCACCCGCGCCCGAAGTTCGCGCACAGGCGGCACCGAGCCGCGCGAAGGCGAAGCGTCGCATGGTGATCCGGGCCGCGTCGGTCTGGTGCACGCCGAGCTGACTGGACTGCGACCGGAACAGGTGCTCGACGATTTCGGGATCGACGCCTTCGACAAGATCCTCGCGGTCAACGTCAACCTGTTCTGGACCAAACGGCCCACCGCCGAACTCGCACTGATCCGGCGCCTGCTCGCGCAGGGCGGCGTGCTCTACCTCTGCTACGGATACGGCGATCCGGATGGTGCGGCGGCATCGCCGAAGCCGCCGCCGGGGCGGCTCGGTGAACACTTGGCCCAGGCCGGGTTCACCGAGCGCACCGTCGCCTCCGGCGATCTGCTCTGCGTGATCGGCGAGCTGGATTAGTGCCGCGTCCGGAATGCTCGGCGCGGTAGCCGACCGAAGGCCACCTACATCCGGCATTGGCTCGTCACCCCCTTTCACACGCCTCACAGGCTCGCTGGCGCTGTGAGGCGTCGAAAGGATGGTCAGCCCGCGCGGCGCTGAGCGACGGCGTCGGCGAGGCGGTCCAGCTGGGCCGCGGTGGTGGACCAGTCGATGCAGGCGTCGGTGATGGACTGGCCGTAGGTGAGGTCCGCGGCGCGGCCGAGGGTGAGATCCTGACGCCCCGCGACCAGGAAGCTCTCCAGCATCACGCCGACGACGCTGCGCTCGCCACCGGCGATGCGCTCCGCGATGTCGGTGACCACGTCGACCTGCTTGTTGTGGTCCTTGTTGCTGTTGCCGTGGCTGGCGTCCACCACGATGCGCTGCGGCAGGCTCGCCTTCTCCAGGCGCAGGCAGGCCTCGGCGACGGAGGCCGCGTCGAAGTTCGGGCCGGTGCTGCCGCCGCGCAGAATCACGTGGCAGTCGGGGTTGCCGGTGGTGCGGATCAGCGCCGAGCGGCCGTCGAGATCGGTGCCGGGGAAGACGTGGCTGGCCGCCGCGGCGCGCACGCCGTCCACGGCCACCTGCACGTCGCCGTCCGTGCCGTTCTTGATGCCGACCGGCATGGACAGCGCGCTGCTCAGCTGACGGTGCACCTGGCTGGCCGCGGTGCGCGCGCCGATCGCGCCGTAGGAGACCAGGTCCGCGATGTACTGCGGGGTGATCGGGTCGAGGAACTCACAGGCCACCGGCAGACCGAGGGCGGTGATGTCGACGAGCACCTTGCGACCGATGCCGAGACCGGTGTTGACGTCGAACGAGCCGTCCAGGTGCGGGTCGTTGATCAGGCCCTTCCAGCCGAGGCTGGTGCGCGGCTTCTCGAAGTAGACGCGCATCACCACGTGCAGCCGGTCGCTCAGCTCGGCGGCCTTCTCGGCCAGCCGCCGCGCGTAGTCCAGCGCCGCCGCGGGATCGTGCACGGAACACGGGCCGACGATGACCATCAGGCGGTCGTCGGCGCCGTCGAGCACGTCCACCGTGGCCTTGCGGCCCGCGCGGACGGTGTCGGCCAGCGCATCGCTGATCGGGTGCACCATGCGCACCTCGGCCGGCGAGCGTAACGGGCTCACGGAGAGGGTGCGCTGGTCGTCGAGATCGGAATGCCGCGCGTCGACGTCGGCTGCGGTTGTCATCTGTGTGGGTTCCTTTTCGTCAAGGCCGACCCACGGACATGAATACCGTCGAGCCGGTCCATCATCCGGCTCGGGGTGGAAGAAGTCAGCGCATGTGGTTGCCGCAGACCGACCCACCCAGGGCCGGCTTGCTAAACCAGAAATACGCGCGCTGCACGTCGGTCACTGTACCAGGCGTTGGCAGCCGGGTGACGCAGGGGCCAATTTCCATGATCGAGACGGCGTCGGTCGTCACATCGATACTCGTCGGCTACCGGCCCCGAGGCCAGGAACGTGATCAGCTCCACTGATCCGGCTGCTACCCGCCCGCGACGACGTTCATCCGGTTGTCGACGTCGATCAGTGCGATGAGCGCGGCGCGATCTGCTCGGCGTAGCGCGTCCACCGTCAGGAGAAGGAGTAGGTGACGCCCGTGAGCTTCTCCGACAACTCCCACAGCCCCCTGGCGACGGCCTCGTCGCGGGACTGCCTGGTCGAACCCGAGATGCCCGGGTAGCCGCGCATGCCGCCGAGTCCGGTGGGGCCGTAGAACGCGCCCGGCTCGATCGGCGTGACGGTGGCGGCGTAAAGCTCTGGCAGCGCGCCCATTTCGGCGCTCTGCGCGAACAGCCGGTTGCCGACCGACATGATCGGGTCGAGCAGCGACTCGGTGTGCGACTGCAATTCGGTCGCGGCGTAGCCGGGGTGCGCGGCCACCGAGATCTTGCCGGAACCGGCGGCGGTCAGCTTGCGCTGCAACTCGTAGGCGAACATCAGGTTGGCCAGCTTGGCCTGCCCGTAGGCGGCCCAGCGCTGGTATTTCCTGCGCTCCCAGTTCAAGTCGTCCAGGTCGATCCTGCCGATGGCGTGCGCGCCGCTGGACACCGTGACCACCCGGTCCGAGACCTTGTCCAGCAGTAGGCCGGTCAGCGCGAAGTGGCCGAGATGGTTGGTGCCGACCTGCATTTCGAAGCCGTCTTTGGTGCGCCCCTCGGGCACCGCCATGACGCCCGCGTTGTTGATCAGCACGTCGACTCGGTCCACCGATTCGGCGAACTCGCGCACCGAGGAGAGATCGGCCAGATCGAGCGCGCGCACCGTGGCGCGCTCGCCGAGCTCGGCGGCGACCTTCTCCCCCTTGGCGACGTTGCGGCAGGCCAGCACCACATCGGCCCCCGCCCCGGCGAGCGCACGCGCCGCCACCGCGCCCAAGCCGCTGTTCGCGCCGGTGACGATGAACGTCCGGCCGGTCTGATCGGGGATGTTCGAGGCGTCCCAACGGGTCATGCCGGGAAGTTTAGTCCCGGAAGCGCGACCCGTCGCCCCGATCGAATCGAGGCGACGGGAAACCGCGTCAGGCCTGGGCGAGGATCTCCTCGTCGGTCATGGCCGCGACCTCCAGATACAGCTCGGCGACCTCGTCCAGCCGGTCCGGCGTGCCCGCCTCGGCCTCCTTCGCGAGCAAGCGCTCGGCCAGCCCCGCCACCGTCCGGCCGACGAGGATGTCCGCGACCAGCGCGTGCTCCGCGTCGAGCCATTCGCGGACCCGGGCGATCGCCGTCGTCGCGAGCACCGAGTCGCCGCCGAGCCCGAAGAAGTCGTCGTGCACGCCGAGCCGCGGCACACCGAGCACCTCGGCGATGATGGCCGCGAGCGCCGACTCCAGCGGCGTGCGCGGCGCGAGGTCCGCGGTGTCCTGCGCCGAGGGCTCGAGCAGCGCGACGACCGCGCGGCGGTCTAGCTTGCCGTTGTCGGTGAGCGGCATGTCCTCCAGGAGTTCGATGCGAGTCGGAATCATGTAGCCGGGCAACAGATCCGAGATCGCGCCGACCAGATCCACAGTGCTGCCCGGGAACCCGGCCACAGCCGCGACCAGCTTCGGCGCACCCGTTCCGACCACGGCCGCGACCGCGTGCCGGACGCCCGGCGCGGTGCGCAGCGCGCTCTCCACCTCACCGAGTTCCACGCGGTAGCCACGGATCTGCACCTGGTGGTCGGCGCGGCCGAGGAATTCGATCGTGCCGTCCGGCCAGTAGCGGGCCATGTCGCCGGTGCGGTACCAGCGGATGTCGTCGTGCGTCACGAACCGTTCGGCGGTGCGCTCGGGATCGTTGCGGTAACCCGCGGCGACGTTCGCGCCGCCCACCCAGAATTCGCCCGGCACCCAGTCCGGGCAGTCGCGGCCCGCCGAATTGACCACGCGGCAGCGCACATTGCGCAGCGGAACGCCGAACGGCACCGTCGTCCAGTGCGCGGGCGGATCGCTGACCTCGCAAATGGTGTTGTGGATGGACGTTTCGGTCGCGCCGCCCAGGCCGGAGAAGCGGCAGCCGGGCACCTGCGCGGCGAGCCTGCGCGCGAGATCGGCGCCGACCCAGTCGCCGCCGAGGGTCACCGCGCGCAGCGAGTCGCCCAGTTCGTCGCCGCCGATCTCGAGGATCATGTCGAGCATGCTCGGCACGCAGTTGAGGATGGTCACCCGGAAGTGCCGCAACAGCTCGACCCAGGTGGTCGCCTCCTCGCGCTGCCTCGGGTTCAGCGCGACGACGGAGCCGCCGACCGAGAACATGCCGAAGATGTCGTAGACCGAGGCGTCGAACTCCAGGGCGGACAGCCCGAGTACCCGGTCGCCGGGACCGACCCCGAACCAGTCGTTCACGGCGTCGATGGTGTTCATCGGGCCGCTGTGCGGTAGGTCGACGCCCTTGGGCACGCCGGTCGAACCGGAGGTGAACAGCACGTATGCGATGGCCGAGGTATCCGGGATCACGGGCGCGGCAAGCGGATTCGGGTGCTGTGCGGCCTGCGAGACCGGCACGCAGGCGATCTCGGGACTTCCCATGTCCGCACCGTCGACGGTGAGCGCGGCCACCACCTCGCCAGTGCGCAGGATTTCCGCGCGCCTGCCCACCGGCTGGTCGAAGCCGATCGGCACGTAGGTCGCGCCCGCCGCGAGCACGCCGAGCACCGCGAGGATCTGATCCGGGCCCTTCGGCAACTGCACCGCGACGGTATCGCCTTGCCGCACCCCCTGATCCCGCAGCGCACCGGCAACGGCCAGTGCCTGCGCGGCCAATTCGCCGTAGCTCCATCCGCCGTCGACGCCGTCGGTCTGCCACAGCACCGCGGGCGCGTCAGGCGTCGCCGCGGCGTGCTGGAAGAAGCCCTCGTGCAGCGCGCGGCCGGTCACCGGTCCGTCGGTCGCGTTGACCTGCGTGCGCACGGTGGCCTGCGCGAGCGGAAGACGTACCGCCGCCTCGGCATTCCACCCGGCCTCGCCCGCGCCGAGCCGCGCGATGGCGTCGGTGTAGCTGGTGAACATCGCGTCGATCACGCCTTCGGGGAAGGCGGATTCGCGCACGTCCCAGTTCAGCAGCAGGCCGCCGCGCACCTCGGTGACCTGCGCGTCGAGCAGCACCTGCGGGCCCTGCGAGATGATCCAGACCGGCTCGCCGAAGGTCTCGGTCACCGAATCGGCGAACAGCTCGCCGAGATTGAGCGCACTGGTGTAGACGATCGGCGCGAGCACCGGCTCGCCGCGGTGGCGGCCGAGGTCGCGCAGCACCTCGAGGCCGGAATAGGCGGTGTGCGCGCCGCTTTCGTGCATCGAGCGCTGCAACGCCCGAGCACGGTCGGCGACCGTCAAGTCCGCGCTGACATCCACCTCGAGCATGATCGACGACGTGAAATCGCCGATCACGCGATCGATGTCGGGATGCACCGGCTCACGGTGGAACAGCGGCACGTTCAACAGGAATCGGCTCTGCGCGGACCAGCCGCCGATGGTTTCCGCGAACACCGCGGCCAGCGCCATGGCCGGGGTGATGCCGCGCGCGTGCGCGGCGTCCAGCAGCCGCTGCTTGGCCTCCGGCTCGAGCCAGTGGTTGTAGCGGACGGTCCGGTGCGGGTCGGCGCGCTCGCTGACCGGAATGGTCGGCAGCTCGGGCGAACCGGGCAGCCGCGACAGCCGTTCCTGCCACCACTGCTTGTCGCGCTCCCGCGCGGCCGCGTCGATCTGGCGTTCGGTGCGGTAGCGGCGGTAGCTGTAGGTCTCGGCGGGCAGCGACCCCCCGTGGTAGAGCTCCGCGAGGTCGGAGATCAGGACGCGGTAGCTCATGGCGTCGCCCGCGAGCATGTCGACGTCGAGGTGCAGGCGGGTGCGGTCGTCGGCCAGCAGGCTGAGCGTCACGTCGAGGACCTGCGCGGCCTCGATGTCGAGACGCTGGTGGGTCTTGCTGTCGCGCAGGCGTTCCAGCTCGGCGGCCGCGGCTTCGGCGGACTCCGCGCGCAGGTCGACGACGGAGAACACCGGACGGCCGGGCGCGGGCATCGTCTGCTGCGTTCCATCCGGCAGCACCCGGGTGCGCAGCATCGGGTGCGCGGCGACCAGGGCCGCGACGGCGCGCTCGAGCCGCTCGGGATCGACGGCGGAACCGTCGAATTCGACGTACAGGTGGGCGGCGACGCCGCCCAGATCCTGTTCGTCGGAGCGGCCGATCCAGTACGCGTGCTGCATGGTCGCCAGCGGGAAGGGCTCGGATTCGTCCCCTGCCTCGGCGGATTCGACCAGTGCGGTGGCCGACTCGACGGGCGCTGTACCGGATTCGGCGAGTGCCACGGCAGATTCGCCCGTCTCGGCGTCCGACTCCGCGGCTGCGGCTTCTGCGGGTGCGGCGCCCGCGCCGAGCAACCGGGACCATTCCGCGACGGTCGGCGTGGCGGCCAGCTGGGCGAAGTTGACGTCCGCGCCGCGCTTGCGCCAACCACCGGCCAGTTTCATGGTCCGGATGGAATCCAGGCCCAGCTGGATCAGATCGTCCTCGTCGGCGATCGCGTCGATATCGATGCCGAGTTGCCCGGCGATCGCGGCGCGGATCTCGTCCCGGCCGATCACCGCGTGCGCGGCGCTCCCCGCTCCGCCTCCCGGTCGCTGTGCTGGCTCCATGTGCCGCTGTACTCCTTGTTCGCCGCCGCATCCGGCGGATCGAGACTGCTCGGCGATAGCGTATCGCACTGGGATAGGGTTGCCTAACCTACATAAAGAGACCCTAATTACTAGATCCGAGAACTACCCGTTCCGACTTTGTGAGGCGGCCCGTGACCACCACATCCAGCACCCACCGAGAGGGCTACGTCCCCTTCCCCGCCGACGCGGCCGAGAACTATCGGGCCGCCGGCTACTGGACCGGCCGCGCGCTCGGCGACCTGCTGCGCGAGACCGCGCGCAAGGAGCCGGGGCGCACCGCGCTGATCACCGACGCGGGGGAGCGCAGTTACGCGGAAGTGGACGCCGAGGCCGATCGGATGGCGCACGGTCTGCTCGCGCTGGGCATCGTGCCGGGCGACCGCGTCGTCGTGCAGTTGCCCAACGTGCCCGAGTTCCTGACGGTGCTGTTCGGTCTGCTGCGGGCGGGCATCATCCCGGTGCTGACGCTGCCCGCGCACCGCAGGGCCGAAATCGAGCATCTGGCCGCGCTTTCCGAGGCGGTGGGTTACGTCATCGTCGACCGGCACGGCGATTTCGACTACCGGGAACTGGCCGCGACGGTGCGCGAGTCGGTGCCGAGCTTGCGCCACGTGCTCGTGCTCGGCGAGCCGGGCGCGTTCACCGACCTGAATTCGGTACCCCGCGACGGCGCTGGGCTCGACGGCGCTGTGTTGTCGCTCCCCGAGGTCGACCCGAGCGACATCGCGCTGATGCTGGTCTCGGGCGGCACCACCGGCCTGCCCAAGCTGATCGCCCGCACGCACGACGATTACGCATACAACGCCACCGCGAGCGCCGCGGTGTGCGAGCTCACCGCCGATGACGTCTACCTGGCGACGCTGCCCGCCGCGCACAACTTCCCGCTCGCCTGCCCCGGCATCCTCGGCACCGTGAGCGTCGGCGGCGCGGTCGCGTTCGTCACCGATCCGAGCCCCGAGAGCGCCTTCGCCGCCATCGAGAAGCACCGGGTCACGGTCACCGCCGTGGTACCGCCGCTGGCCCAGTTGTGGTGCGCGGCAACCGAATGGGAGGACGCCGACCTCGCCTCGCTGCGCCTGCTCCAAGTCGGCGGCGCGCGTCTGGCCGAGGTGAACGCCGTCGAGGTCACCCCCGCTCTCGGCGCCACCTTGCAGCAGGTGTTCGGCATGGCCGAGGGTCTGCTCAACTACACCCGGCTCGACGATCCGGCCGAGCTGCTGCACACCACCCAGGGCAGACCGCTCTCCCCCGCCGACGAGGTGCGGGTGGTGGACGGCGAAGGCAACGACGTCGCGCCGGGCGAGGAGGGTGAGCTGCTCACCAAGGGCCCCTATACGATTCGCGGCTACTACCGCGCGCCCGAGCACAACGCCCGCGCCTTCACTCCCGACGGCTACTACCGCAGCGGCGACCTGGTCCGTCGCCTCCCGTCCGGCCACCTCGTGGTCTCCGGCCGGATCAAGGACGTGATCAACCGCGGCGGCGAGAACATCTCCTGCGACGAGCTCGAGGAGCACCTGCTCGCCCATCCGGCCGTCCGGCACGCCGCCGCGGTCGGGCTGCCGGACGCGGCGCTCGGCGAAAAGGTCTGCGCGGTACTGGTCGTCGACGGCGCGATGCCGACCCTGGCCGAAATCAAGACCTTCCTCACCGACCGTGGCCTCGCCACCTACAAGCTGCCCGACGTGCTGCGCCAGGCGGACAAGCTGCCGATCACCGCGGTCGGCAAGATCGATAAGAAGGCGCTGCGCGCCCAGTAGTACGGTCACGCGACTCGACATGCCGGTCGCGACTCGTCCCGGCACCGATCCGACGACACGGGCCGCCCACCGAATGGTGGGCGGCCCGTTGGTCTTTCGACGTGCGCTCGACTCTCGGCGTCCGCTACGCCTTGACGACGTACGGCGCGACGCTACCGAGCTTTTCGCAGGTCTCCTCGAATTCCCGCTCGGGACGGGACTGTCCGACGATGCCCGCGCCCGCGCGCAGCCAGGCGCCCTCGGTGGTCTGGTAGACCGCGCGCAGCACCAGCGTGGCCTCCATCGCGCCGGTCGGCGAGATCGTCACCACCGCACCGGAGTACAGCCCGCGCGGCGCACCGTCGAGGCGGAAGACCGAGTCGACGCCCTCGCGCTTGGGGATGCCGGACGCGGTGACCGACGGGAAGAGCACCTCGAGCGCGTCCCAGCTGGAGCGATCGGCGGCCAGCCTGCCGCGCACGGTGGAGGCGAGGTGCTGCACGCTGCCGCGCTCGCGCACCGCCATGAAATCGGACACCGCGGGCGTACCGGGATCGGCGACCGCGCTGATCTCGGCGAACGAGGTCTGCACCGAAATGGCGTGCTCCACGATCTCTTTCGGATCGCTGACCAGGTCGGCGCGGGCCGCCATGTCGACCTCCGCGCCGAGGCCGAAGGCGCGGGTGCCCGCCAGCGGCTCGGTGGTGACCACCCGGTCCTCGTCGACGGAGGCGACCAGCTCCGGGCTGAAGCCCGCGGCTTCGAGACCGCCGAGCCGCAGCAGGAAGGAGCGGGCGGGCGTGTTGTTCGCCCGGCCGAGCCGGTAGGTGGCGGGCACGTCGACCGCGAACGGCAGCTCGACCTTCCTGGAGAGGATGACCTTCTGGTAACGGCCGGAACGGATTTCCGCGACAGCCTCGGCGACCCGGTCGCGGTAACCGGTCGGATCCACCCGGATGTCGGCCGGGTGCGGCGTCGGCAGCTCGCTGCCCTGCGCCTCGGCGATGAGATCGTGGATGTCACCGGTCTCGCTCGGCGTGGCGCCCGAGATGCGAATACCGGATTCGTCCACACGGACCTCGATGCGCGGAATCATCAGGTGCGCCAAGGGCGTCCGCTCGTCCAGGTGCGCGGTCGCGTCCAGCGCCCACGCGCAGAACTCGAATCCGATCCAGCCGTAGGCGCGACGGCCGTCCAGCGGCAGCAGGCCGAGGGCCTCGTCCAGAGCTCGCGCGGGCGTGCCCGTCCAGCTCGTGGTGGTGGTCTTCCCCTCCCAGGTGACGCGCAGTTCGCGCACGTCGAGTTCGATGCTGCCGATCGGATCGGCCGCGAACACCCACTCCCCCGGACGTTCGTACATCACGTACTCGCCGAAACTATCCGCCGCAGCCAGCCGTGACATCGCTGCCGCCGGATCGGTTACATACTCTACGCGCAAGCGCTCGTCCGTGGTCGACAACGATCCTCCAAGGTAACCCTGACCTAACTTCGAGAGGTAAGGTTAGCATTACCTCGGCACCGCGAAAGTGTGCTCGCGACCACAGGATGTTTATTGCGGCAAACGCCCTGGGCGACACCGGTTATCCGGCCGCAACGGCCGCCGCGCACTGTCGGACACTCCGCCGCGCGCTTCCCGCGACCGCCGCTCCCCGCCTGCCGCGCCCGCGTTCGGGGGCAGCCCGCTGCGCGCGTTCACCGCACCGGAATCGAACTCGCCGCGCGGAGTGCCTGCGCACAGCGGCGCGGCAGGCTTGAATGAAGGAAGCGTCACCTGCGGAGGGAAGAACATCGATGATCGATCACCGCGGCGGCTCGCCGACGAAGTCAGCTACCGCGCCCCGGTCGGTGGTGGCGCTGGTGGACGCCACCTCCGGGGTCGAGCGCGAACTGGTCGGCGCCTGGCTCGGCGACGGCGGCATCGCCAAGGAGATCGGCACCGACGCGCCGATCACCCAGCTCGACCTGGACTCGGACGCGATCGCGGACAGGCTGGTCGGTCGCCGCGACGACCCGCTGGTGGTGCCGATCCGGGTGCTCTGGCTGCCGCCCGAGCGCGACGGCGTGCGCCGGATGACCTTCGCCGATCTGGCGATGCTGACCAATCCCCGCAAACCACACTGGCTCGCGCAGCGCAAGCTGGTGCGCAAATCGCCGGACCGGCACGTGATCCTGACCGGGCAACCCGCTCTGCTGAGCGAGCTGCGCGTCAACAATCCCGAGGCCTCCGCGCTGCACGCGGCGGGAACCGCCGAGCCGTTCGCCCGCGCCATCCTGCGCGCCGCGGTGGTCGCGCTGGAACGCGCGGAGCGGTCCATCATCGGCGACCGATACAAGGTGCCCCGGCTGGTGGCCGAGGAGATCCTCGACTCCCCCGACTTCTTGCGCAGGCTGGAGCTGATCGCCGACCGGATCGGCGCGGATCCCCAGGAGGTGTATCGCCGCGCGGAGCGGGCGCTCAACGAACTGGTCGCCGCGCAGAGCCGGACGGTCTCGGATCTGTTCACCCAGGCCATGCGCCCGGTGCACGCCTCGACGTGGAAGGTCGACACCGACGACTCCGGCCTTGCCGCGCTGCGCGCGCTCAACCGCCGCTATCCGCTGGTCTTCCTGCCCTCGCACCGTTCCTACGTGGACGCGTTCGTGCTCGGTGACGTGCTGGCCCGCAACGACTTCCCGCCCAACCACGTGATCGGCGGCGCCAATCTGCGGTTCTGGCCGCTCGGCCCGATCGCGCGGCGCACCGGCACGGTGTTCATCCGGCGTAGCTTCGGCGACGACGAGGTCTACAAGGCGGTGGTCGAGGAGTACTTCGCCTACCTGGTCGCCAAACGCTTCAACCTGGAGTGGTACTTCGAGGGCGGCCGCACCCGCACCGGCAAGCTGCGCCCGCCGCGTTACGGCCTGCTCAACTACCTCGCCGCCGCGGTGCGCGCCGACCGCGTCGACGACGTCATGCTGGTCCCGGTATCGATCACCTACGAGCGACTCAACGAACTCGGCGCCATCGCCACCGAACAGGCGGGCGGCACCAAGAAACCGGAGGGGCTGGCCTGGATGGCGCGCTACATCCGCAGCCAGCAGCATTCGGCGGGCCGCGTCTACGTCCGCTTCGGCGCGCCGCTCTCGGCCCGCGACCGGCTGGCCGCGCACGGCGACCCGCTCGCTCCGCCGCGGATCTCGATTCCCTTGCACCACACCGAATCGGTCGCCGAGCCGGTCGCCGACACCGATCCGGAAACCATGGAGCGGGAGCGAAAGGCCGTGCAGCGCCTGGCTTTCGAGATCGCCGTCGGGATCAACACGGTCACGCCCATCACCGTCAACTCGCTGGTCACACTGGCCCTGCTCGGCGTGGACGAGCGCGCGCTCACCCTCGGCGAGGTCCGCTCGCTGCTCGCGCCGGTGCTCGGCTACATCGAGAAGCGCGAGCTGCCCAGCGGTGAACTCGACGCGCTGCGCGACGAACCGAACCTGGCCGTTGTGCTGGAACAGCTTTCGCTGGCCAAGGTGGTGACCGTCTATCGCGGCGGCCTGGAGCCGGTGTATTCGATCGAGAGCGGCGCGCACCTGGAGGCCGCGTTCTACCGCAACAGCGCCGTGCACTGGTTCGTGAACCGGGCGATCCTGGAATTGTCGATCCTCGCCGCGGTGGATTCCGGTGCGCCCGACCAGCTTCGGACCGGATGGGACGAGGCGTTCCGGCTGCGCGACCTGTTGAAGTTCGAGTTCTTCTTCCCGGACCGCGCGGAATTCACCACCCAGATCACCGCCGAGATGCTGCTCGTCGATCCGGAGTGGAACGGACGCAGCCGCAAGGACACCCTCGGCACCGACATCCTCGGGAAGCTCACCGCCTCCGGATTCATGATGGCCCACCGCGTGCTGCGCTCGTTCTTCGACGCGCAGCTCGTCGTCGCCGAGCGGTTGGCCGCGCGCGATCCCGGCGCCGCGATCGACCGCAAGGAATTCCTCGACGAATGTGTGTCGGTGGGCAGGCAGATGCTGCTCCAGCAGCGCCTGCACAGCCCGGAATCGGTGTCCACCGAACTGTTCGGCAGTGCGCTGAAACTGGCCGACAACCACGGGCTGCTGCGGCCGGTATCGGGGACCTCGGCCAAGGACCGCACCGAATTGATCGCGCGCCGTGCCGAATTCGCCGATCGGCTGCGCGGTATCGGGGCCCGCATCGCGCAGGCCGCGGCCCTCGACCCGTCCAACATCCCGGGGCTGGGGGCGCGATGAGCCAGGCCGCAGCCCCGCGCCCGGCCGCCGATGATCGAGGCGGATCGGGCGAGGCGCCCGCCGATCTCGGCGCGATGTTGTCCGCCATCCGATCCGGGCCGCAGGGACCCGAGATCGCCGCGGTGTTCGACTTCGGCGGCACTGTCGTGGACGGGTTCCCCCGGCCGCCGCTGTATCGCAGGGCGTTGGGCGGCGGCGCGCGCGGCCTGTCCGCGACGCTGCTCGGCAGCATCCGCAACGGGCTGACCGACGGCGAGTACAGCCGCTTCCTCCAGCAGGCCGCCCAGGTGCTGGCCGGGCGGACCGAGGACGAGCTCGACGAACTAGGCGTCCAGCTGTTCCGCCGCGCCGTCTACGGGCACCTGTATCCCGAAGCGTGGCAATTGATCCGGACGCACGAGGCGGCCGGGCACACCGTGGTGCTGACCAGTTCGCTGACCAGGTTCCAGGTCGCGCCCGCCGCCGCCGCGCTCGGCGTCCGGCACGTGCTCTGCACCGAGATGGCCACCAGCGACGGCCTGCTCACCGGCTACACCGCGGGGAAGACCCTGTGGCGGCACGGCAAAGCCGACGCCGTGCGCACGTTCGCCTCGGCCAACGGCATCGACCTGAGCCGCAGTTACGCCTACGCCGACGGTGTCGCGGACCTACCGGTGCTCGCGCTCGTGGGCCACCCGGTCGCCGTCAACCCCGAACGCAAGCTGGGCGCGATGGCGACCGACAACGCCTGGCCGTCGCTGGCCTTCCGGCCGCGCAAAGCGCCTCGGCCGCTGGACTACCTGCGCACGATCGCCGGTTTCGCGGCGCTGATCGGCGGCGCGGTGTTCGGCGTGCTCGCCAAGTCGTACACCGGGCAGCGCAGGAAGATGGCCGACGCGCTGATGGCGTACGGCACCGGCGCGACGCTGCGCGCGCTCGGCGTGCGCGTCCGGGTGACCGGCGCCGAGCACGCGCGAGGGCCGCGCCCCGCCGTCTTCCTGTTCAACCACCAGAGCCAGTTCGACGTGATCATCGTGCCGAACGTGATCGGCGGCGGTGTCACCGGCATCGGCAAGAAGGAGTTGACCCGCAACCCCCTGTTCGGTCCGCTGATGCGCTTCGTCGGCGTGACCTTCATCGACCGATCGGACACCCATCGCGCCAGAGCGGCGCTGGCGCCCGTGGTCGAGACGCTGCGCGGGGGGCTGTCGATCGCCGTCTCGCCGGAGGGAACCCGTTCGTACACACCGGAAGTCGGGCCGTTCAAGAAGGGCGCCTTCCACATCGCGCACCAGGCGGGCGTTCCGGTGATCCCGGTGGTGATCCGCAACGCGGGCGAGATCTCCTGGCGCAATTCGATGATCGCGCGGCGCGGGACGGTGGACGTCGCGATCCTGGCGCCCATCGATGTGCGCGACTGGGATCCGGCGGCGATGAACGAGCAGGTCGAGACGGTACGGCAGCTGTTTCTTGCGACGTTGCTCGACTGGCCGAACACCGGATCGAGTGATATGGAACACACTGCGCCGCAACGCGATTGACCTAAACAATTCTTGAGGTTTCAAGATGGGTCTCACAACGAATTCACAGCTTCGCCTCAGGAGACCGGAACCATGTCTGTCGCACACGCCACCACCGCACCCACCATCCAGATCCCCGCCGTGAACCGCCGGGTCGCCGTCCTCGGCGCGGTCGCCGCCGGCGTGCTGGCCAACCTCGTCGTCTGGCTGATCGGCGCCGCCGCGGGCGGCTCCTTCGTCATTGTCGACGGCACGACCACCCAGGACGTCGCGCCCGGCGGCGTGATCGTCATGTCCGCCGTCCCGCTGGCGGTCGGGCTGACCGCCGCCGCCCTGCTGTCCTACCGCTGGGTGGGCGTGCTGCGGATCGCCGCGGTGGTCGGCTCGGTGTTGAGCCTCGCCACCATCGTGGGCACCGTCGCCGCCAACTTCGACACCGCGTCCACCATGGCACTGTCGATCATGCACGTGCTGCTGGTGCCGGTCATCGTTGTCAGCATGGAGGGCCTGCGCAAGCACCTGATCGAGCGCTGAGCCCGGCCGAGTGGGCACCGAACACAACAGAGCCCCGCCTCCGTTTCCCGGACGCGGGGCTCTGCGGTGTGGTCAGACCGAGCGGCCGAACAGCAGCTTCCACGGCATCAGCGCCGACTCCAGCTGCACCTTCAGACTCATCTTCGAGGCGCCCAGGGTGCGCTCCTCGAACCGGATCGGCACCTCGGCGATCGCGATGCCCCGCTTGACCGTCCGGTAGTTCATCTCGACCTGGAACGAGTAGCCGTTGCTCCGGATCGAGGCCACGTCGATGGCGCGCAGCGTGTCGGCCTTCCATGCCTTGAAGCCCGCGGTGGCGTCCTTGACGCCCAAGCGCAGGATCAGGTTCACGTAGAAGTTCGCCCACGCCGAGAGCGCCTTGCGGTACCACTTCCACTCCTCGGCGGTGGAACCGCCCGGGACGTACCGCGAGCCGAGCACGACGCCCGCCTCGGTGTCGCGCAGCTTCTCCAGCATGGCCGGAATCACCTCGGCCGGGTGCGAGAGATCGGCGTCCATCTGAATCACCACGTCGGCGCCTTCGTCCAGCGCCCGGGTGATACCGGCGACGTAGGCGCGGCCGAGTCCGTCCTTCTCGGTGCGGTGCAGCACGCCGACCACGTTCGGCAGCTCGGCGGCCAGCTTGTCGGCGACCTCCCCGGTGCCGTCCGGCGAGTTGTCGTCGACGACGAGGACGTGCAGGTCGGCCACCGGCAGCGCCGTCAGCCGCTCCACCGCCACCGGCAGATTCTCCCGCTCGTTGTAGGTCGGCACAACAACGGTAACCCTCAAGGGTCGCCCTCCCTGCTCACCTGGTCCGGCCCGCAGCCCACGCCGGACCGCCGAGCACTCGTTCGATTCTGAGAAACCGTACTCGATCGACCTGATGGGCACCTGAGCGGCCGGACGCGGCGTCGAGGGTATTACGCGCCGTGATCCGGACCAAGATCAAGTCGCGGACCTGCGGCGACGGTCGCGCCGCCGCGCGTTCCCGCGCCGCACGAGCGAAATCTGTTGTCGCGCAGGAAGGGTTTCAGTCGCTGTCGCGCCAGGATCGGTCGCGCGCGTCCTCGCGCTCGTTGCGCGCCCGGACGATCTCCAGCGCGCGTTCGGCCGTGGCCTGGTCCGGATACGGGCCCATCCGGTCCCGGAACCAGCACTGGCGGCCCTTCTCGGCACGCTGGTGCTTCAAGCAGTAGTACCACCGTTCAGCCATGCCCCCAGCATCCCACCTCGCCGACCACCCGGCCCACGTTTCCGGACGGGACCGGGATACGCCAACGCCCGCGAAACGAAAAATCCCCCCGCCGGACCGGCGAGGGGATTGTGGTGGCCAGGGCCGGGATCGAACCGGCGACCTTCCGCTTTTCAGGCGGACGCTCGTACCAACTGAGCTACCTGGCCGCAGGCACCCGTTCCGAATGCCATACGCTAAACGCCGGATTGCTCCGGCGCTTATTTGCGACCCTGACGGGACTCGAACCCGCGACCTCCGCCGTGACAGGGCGGCGCGCTAACCAACTGCGCCACAGGGCCTTGCTCTGCTACCAACGGTCCGAAGACCGTACCCCCTACGGGATTCGAACCCGCGCTACCGCCTTGAAAGGGCGGCGTCCTAGGCCGCTAGACGAAGGGGGCTCGTCCCGGATTTCTCCGGACCGGCTTTTCAACGGGTATCCGTTGGGAGCTCGCATAGCTTATGACAGTCTCGCCGAGTTTCCCAAATCGGCTGGTCAGAGGCCCAGACCGAGCTCTTCCAGCCGTGCGGACGCGCGCCATCCGTCGACCCGGAACTTCGCGCCCCACTCCGGGGTGGACATCGCATCGACCACGACCTCGAGCACCTCCTGGAAGCGCGAGCGCAGATCGGTCGCGCCGCCCAGCAGATCGAGCATGTAGCGCTGCCCCGCGAGACCGGCCGCCAGCGTCCTGGTGAACCGGTCCGGATCGGCGTCGGCGCGCAGCTGTCCGTGCTCGATGGCGCGCACGGCCAGCACCCTGGTCGCACGGCCGAGGATGCGACCGCCGCCGGTTTGCACGTCGCGATAGAAGTCCGGCTCGATGATCAAGCGGTACTCCGCCTGCACGATGATGTCGTGCTCGAGCCGGAGCGCCATCTCGTCGATCATCCCGTGCAAGGTGTCCAGCGGGCCGAGATCCGTTCTGGCGAGCCAGCGTTCGGCCGAGGACCGATACCGCTCCACCGCCGTCTCCAGTACCGCGCGTGCCAGATCTTCCTTGGAATCGAAATGGAAGTACATCGCCCCCTTGGTCGCGCGCGATCCCTCCAATATGCGGTTGAGCGATGCAGCGGCATAGCCGCTCTTCCCGAACTCAACGGCGGCGGACCTGATAATCGCCGCACGTGTCCGGCGGGCCCGCTCTTGCTGCCGTGCCATGCTCGAAACGCCTCCGAAGCCTACTCGCCGCCAATCGGTGCCCCCCATAGGAACGAACCCTTGGCGCGAAGTTATGAGTTTTATCAATACTTCAAACCGGGTTTTCGCCCAGTTTCAAACTTTCGGTACGAAAACTTGCGAAAAACCTGAAACACACCAGCTGGTATAGTTTGCCTGCCCGGGTGCGCCGCAGGGGGTGCGCACCCGGGCAAACATCGTCTCGGATCAGCCTCCTGCGGCATCGACTCCTTGTTCGCCACGATCGGCCGTACCGTTCGTGACACGTTCGGGCACAACAACGATAAGCCGAATTCCAGTTCGCCGGGTGTGGCGGCGATTCTTCCGGAATTCACCAAGGCGTCACCGTACCCGGAAACTCCTTGCGACACGCGGCAAACCGAAGAGTCAGATAGCCGCCGGACTCGGATATCTGTTACAGCAAACATCTCGCAATCAGAATCGGGCATCGCCCCGATTACCGAATTCGGCAGCGTCGCAGGGCTGTTCACCCGACCCGACCGGCAGGCTCGACACCCGTCCGCCATCCGCGCGACCATCGCCCGCGCCGTCCACGCGCTCCCCCGAGCTTCGGTCTCCCGCCCTCTGCAAATCCAAAGTCCCTGGAAGCCAACATGATTGGATGATATCCAGTTCTACGCGGAATGAACAAAGCTGGGTGCCAAATGTTTACCGGCAGCATCGCCTCGCCCGCCTCCCTTGTTACCGCACGCGCCGCCACCACTCGAACCGCGCCGCCGACCGCCCGGCCCCACGCCCCCCGACCCACCCCCGCCCGGGTTGGGCGATACGGACCCCGCGCACTACACTTTCCCTTCGCGCCCCTATAGCTCAGTTGGTAGAGCTACGGACTTTTAATCCGCAGGTCGTAGGTTCGAGCCCTACTGGGGGCACACCGCCGCAGGCGCCCGGATCCATCCGGGCGCCTGCGGTTCTTTCTGTCCGGAGAAGGCCGAGGATGCCTCGGCTCTCGTCGGCACGTGGGGCAGATCCGCCCCGGCGTGGGGCGCGGTGCTGCCTCAACCGACGGAAAGGAAACGCCACTGCTGTATGTCGGCCCCGTTTTGGGGAAGCAGCGTGAGCTTCCATCCCCCCTGCCCGTTGGTAGGGGTGAGGGCCATGCCGTCGTAGACGATCGGCGATCGCTCGGAGTCACCGTCGATGGTCCACAGGAGGTCACTGAACCCGCACTCGGCCTGCCCGCCCTCCGACGGTTTGTCCAGCACGAGCGGCATGTTCGAGCCCTGGTTGAAGACCACGTAGACCCCGTCGCCGAGCCCATCGAACCGCCACTGCTGCCGCGGGCCGCCGTCGGCGAAGTCGACCATTCCCACGCTCGCCCCGTCGTCGCTGGTGACCGCCATCACGGATCCTGGGTCCGCGCAGTTGAATATCAGGTATATCCCGCTGAAAATCTCGGCCATGGTCTGCGTCCTCACTGTGTGAGCGCACCGCCACTGAGCTTCGAACTTCCCGGTGACGCCGCGCTGCTGTCGTAGTCGTAGGCGAATCTCCGAGTTCAGTAATCAGCATCGCATCAGGACCGGATTCCGGTGCCGAAATCACCTAGGGCAGGCGGCGGCCGAGACCGGTTGCTCGGCGCGGCGGTGCCTGAGCAGATCGGTTGCGGCACAGCGTCGAGCGGTCGCATAGCGCCTCCCAGCGCGGCGACGCAGGAGGACATCGCCACCCGGCGCTAACGCCGAAGGCCTCGCGACGATAGACCAGACGCTGCGGGCCGACGTGTCTTCTGTCACCGGACGCCAGGCTCGACGCGGCTTACACTCGGGGGGTGCGCCGAGCGTCAACGACGACGTATGAAGTGCATCACCGGGCGCCGATTCTCAGCTGGATGCGTTTCGCATCACACCTACGGTGCCGTAAGGTATGGCCGCATCAGCACGGTCTACCCGGGGGGACGACCTGCAAGCGTGCACGCACTCAATGAAGGGCTATTACATGGCAAGGGATCTGACTCAACTCGAGCTGCTCACGGAGTTGGAGCCGGTTGCCGAACAAAACGTCAACCGGCACCTCTCCTTGGCAAAGGAATGGCATCCCCACGACTACGTCCCGTGGGACGAGGGCCGCAACTTCGCGGCACTCGGGGGTGTCGACTGGGACCCGGAGCAGTCCCGATTGAGCGAGGTCGCCAAGGCGGCCATGATCACGAACCTGCTGACCGAGGACAACCTCCCCTCCTACCACCGCGAGATCGCCGAGAACTTCTCGCAGGACGGCGCGTGGGGCACCTGGGTGGGGCGCTGGACCGCCGAGGAGAACCGGCACGGCATCGTCATGCGTGACTACCTGGTGGTCACCCGCGGCGTCGACCCGGTCGCACTCGAAGAGGCCCGCATGGTCCACATGACCAACGGCTTCGCCTCTCCCACCGAGGCCGACGCCGGCTTCCTGCACTCGGTGGCCTACGTGACCTTCCAGGAACTCGCCACCCGCGTCTCGCACCGCAACACCGGCAAGGTCTGCGACGACCCGATCGCCGACCGCATGCTGCAGCGCGTCGCCGCCGACGAGAACCTGCACATGATCTTCTACCGCAACATGTGCGGTGCGGCCCTCGACCTGGCGCCCGACCAGACCCTCGAGGCCATCACGCTGATCCTGGAGAACTTCCAGATGCCCGGCGCGGGCATGCCCAACTTCCGCCGCAACGGCGTGCTGATGGCCAAGCACGGCATCTACGACCTGCGCCAGCACCTCGAGGACGTCGTGGAGCCGGTGCTGAAGAAGTGGAACATTTTCGAGCGCGACGACTTCACCCCGCGCGGCGAGGCCGTCCGCGAGCGGCTCGGCAACTTCCTGGAAAAGCTCGGCAAGGACGTCGTGAAGTTCGAGGAGCAGCGCGACCGCATGCTGGCTCGCGAAGCCAAGAAGCGCGAACTCGCAGGCGCCGCCGCGATCTGATCGCACGGTAAAAGCAAGCGCCGCCGCCGGAATCATTCCGGCGGCGGCGCGCTTTTGTCCGAACCGTATTCAGTTCAGCGGCAATGCGCCGTCGGTGCCGCCGACATCGGTGATCTTCCAATCGGAGTTCTCATCCAGCGTGACGTTGTAAGTCACCGTGGTTTGCGCGCCTTCCGGGCTCTGCGCATTCGTCGAACTCACGTTCACGAAGACATTCACCTTGTAGACGCCGTTGTCCTCGGAAACGACCTTCGCCGAAATGGGCGAGGCGGTGGACGTCCACTTCAGCGGGACCAGAATCTGCTCCAGCTTGGGCGCTGTGGCGTCGAATTTGTTCGCCAGCTGCGGAGTGGTGTTGGCCTTCAGCTTTCCGATCCACGCGTTGATGTCCTGATAATTCACCGTCGCCGCGCCGACCGCGTAATCGGTGGCGACCTGTTCGGCGCGGCGGTCCTCGGCGGCGCGCTGAGCTTGTTCGTCGAGATCGCTCTTGGCCGACCACCACAGCACGCCGAACAGCACGGTCAGCACGGCGAGGACGCCGACGGCCGCACCCCACAGCACCGACGTCACCGGGATGGAGAGCGTGGCGCCGGACTTCGGGGCGGGGGCGGGATCGTCCTTCTTGTCGAGACGCACGTCCGACGTGCTCGCACTCTGTTCCGGGGTGGCCTTGTCGTCGGCAGGCAATGGATACTCCGATGTCGTATTGATGATGCGTTCGCGCTATAACCGCCGGTCACGGTAGGCGTCACAGCAAGGTCGCCGATATCGCCGCTGATCGGGAGTGCGAGCGGCCGTGGTACGGCCCCCGCGATCCCACTGTCCCAGACTAAGGCGTCGAGCGCATTCGGCCGCGCGCGAGGTGCCGCCGAAGTTACCGTGGGGTTGGAGTTCATCGAGGGAGGCCATCATGGCTGCGGGCGTGGTTCTCGCTGGCAAGGTCGTGGCGATCACGGGTGGCGCCCGCGGGATCGGGCGGGCCACCGCCGAGGCGTTCCTGGCGGCGAAGGCCGCCGTGGCGATCGGGGACGTCGACGTCGAGCTGGTCGAGAAGACCGCGGCCGAGCTGGGCGCCGACCCGGACGCCAAGGTCGTCGGTCTGCCGCTGAACGTCACCGATCGCAACTCCTTCGCCGCCTTCCTCGACGCGGTGGAAGCTCAGCTCGGGCCGCTCGACGTCTTGGTGAACAACGCGGGGATCATGCCGACGGGGCTGTTCGCCGACGAGGACGAGGTGATGACCGAACGGATCATCGACGTCAACCTGCGCGGCGTCATCCACGGCAGTCGGCTGGCCACCGACCGATTCCTGGCGCGCGGCCACGGCCACCTGATCAACATCGCCTCGCTCGCCGGGACACAGGGCTTCCCCGGCCTCGCCACCTACAGCGCGACCAAGCACGCGGTGGTCGGCTTCACCTCGGCGCTGCACCTGGAGTTGAAGGAGCAGGGCGTGCAGGTGAGCGCGGTACTGCCCGGCATCGTGCGCACCGAACTCTCGGCGGGCGCGAACATGCCGAACTGGATCGAGCCGCTCACCACCGTCGACCCGGAACAGGTGGCCGCGGCGATCGTGGACACCGTGCGGCGGGCCCGTCCGCTGGTGACGGTGCCGCGCAGGCTGGCGGCCGTCATCAAGTCCACCCAGCTGATGCCCTACCGGGTGCAGCTGGCCGTGGCCAAGCTCACCGGCGCGACCACGGCGTATACGGAACCGGACCCGGCGATACGGGAGATCTACCACCGGCGACTGCGCGGGGAGTGAATCGGCGCACGTCACGCCACGGTGCCGCCGGGTCGGGCATGCCCTGATGAGACACTGGAACGCGTGACGATGACTACCGAGGCGCCGACGACGCTGCGGATCGGGCCGTATCCGGTCGACCCGCCGGTGGTGCTCGCGCCGATGGCGGGCATCACCAACCTCGCCTTCCGCAAGCTGTGCCGCGAGTTCGGCAGCTCCACCTCCATCTACGTGTGCGAGATGATCACCGCGCGCGCGGTGGTGGAGCGCAACGAGAAGACGCTGCACATGATGTCCTTCGACGAGGACGAGCACCCGCGCTCGATGCAGCTGTACGGCGTCGACCCGGCCACGCTGGGCGAGGCGGTGCGCATCATCGTCGGCGAGGGCTGGGCCGATCACATCGACATGAATCTCGGCTGCCCGGTGCCGAAGGTCACCCGGCTGGGCGGCGGGGCGGCACTGCCGTACAAGCGAGCGTTGTTCAGCAAGATCGTGCGCGCCATGGTCGCCGCCGCCGAACCAGCGGGTGTGCCGGTGACGGTCAAGTTCCGCATCGGCATCGACGACGAGCACCTCACCTACCTGGACGCGGGTCGCATCGCCGAGGCCGAGGGCGCCAAGGCGGTAGCGCTGCACGCGCGCACCGCGGCTCAGCGCTACTCCGGCCAGGCCGACTGGTCGGCCATCGCCCGGCTCAAGGAGGCGGTGACCACCATTCCGGTGCTCGGCAACGGCGACATCTTCTCCGCCGACGACGCGGTCCGCATGATGGCCGAGACGGGCTGCGACGGCGTCGTCGTCGGACGCGGCTGCCTCGGCAGGCCGTGGCTGTTCGCCGAACTGCAAGCGGCGCTGCGCGGCGAGGCACTGCCTGAGCCGCCGAATCTCGGACGCGTCGGCGAGGTGCTGCACCGGCACGGCGCGCTGCTGTCGGACCATCTCGGCGAAGAGAAGGCCATGCGCGATCTGCGCAAGCACATGGCCTGGTACCTCATGGGCTTCCCGGTCGGCGCGGATCTGCGCCGCGCCTTCGCCACCGTGTCCAGTCTCACCGAACTCGGCGACCTGATCGGCAAGCTCGACCCGACCGCGCCGTTCCCGAAAGACGCCGAAGGACCGCGCGGACGGCAGGGTTCGCCGGGCAAGGTCGCGCTGCCGCACGGCTGGCTCGACGATCCCGACGACCCGGCGGTGCCGACGGCGGCCGATGTGATGCACAGCGGAGGCTGATCGGAGGCGGCTCCGCCGTCGCGGTCACGGGCAAACCGACACACGTCGGAATCGTCCGAGGACCAGCTGTTTCACCAGTCTTTTCGCTACTATCCGGTTACCGATCAACAGCGAATTGGGATACGGCTTTGCGGCAATTCGATTTCGCTCCGGGCTGGCCCGCCGTGGCGGAATCGTTATCATTGGCGAAATCGGTCATGCTGGTCGAGCTCGGCGCCGGCGGGCAGCAAAGACGAAAAGCGAGGTTCGTTGGTGGGTGACGATCGGCACGGGCGCGCGCCACGGCCCGGAGGTCGCGCCCCGTGGGAGCACCATTCCACGGGTGAGAACACCGAACGAGATGGCGCACGCACGTCCCGCCGCTCCCGGCACGCCGATGCCGCGGCCGACTCCGGCTCCGCGCCGCTGACGGTCCAGGATCTGGTCGAGAAGGTCGACAACGAGCGCACCGGCCGCAGGCGCCGCGCCGACAACGCCGGCGGGCACCCGAGCCGCCGCGCCGAGACCGCGCCGGAGCACCCGGCCCGCGCCGCCGCACCGGCCCATCCCGCCGAGCCCCCGCGCCGCGCGCCCGAGAGCCCCGCCCCACATCAACGCCGCGCGCCGGAGGCTCCGCACCGCGGCACACACCAGGCTCCGCAGCACAAAGCACCGGCAGGTCCCCAGCGCGGCGTGCCGGAAGGTACACAGCGTGGCGCGCTCGAAGGTCCGCAGCGGGGCGCGGTCGATGGGACACAGCGCGGTGGGGCTCCACAACACAAAGCTCCCGAAGGTCCTCAGCGCGGCGCGCCGGAAGGACCGCAGCGCGGCGCGGCCAAGGCTCCGCAACGCAAAGCACCGGAGGGAACCCAGCGCGGTACCCCTCGAGCTCCCCGTGCCGTAGAAGGTGCCCAGCGCGGCGCTCCTGACGCTTCGCTGCGCAATGCCACGCAGGCACCCGCCCGCCGGGCCCCCGAAGCCGCGCCCACGCGGTCCGCGCCAGGCGCCAGCCCCGACGAGAAGCGCCGCGCGGCGGCCACACCGGCCCGGCAAGCGACGCAGCGCCGCGCTCCGTCCGCCGTCGTCGACGACATCACCGGCGCCACACCCGCCGCCCCGCCGCGGCGCGTCGCCGAACCGGCCGAGCCCGAAGAGGTCACGGACGTCCTACCGCCGCTCGACGAGCCGGAGAAGCCCGAGACCGCCACCACGAAATGGCCGACGACCGAGTCCGCCGCGGCCCCCGCCGCCAAGTCGGCCTCCAAGATCGCGGCGCCGCCCAAAGCCGTCGGCAGCCCGCCGCTGTCCCGGCTCGCCGCCTCGAAGCAGCGGCGCAACCGCCGGATGAAGACCGCGGGCCGGGCGGCCGCCACCCTGGTCGCGGTGCTGGTGCTGCTGATCACCGGCGGTGGCTGGAGCTACGTGCGTTCGACCACCAACAACTTCACTCAGGTCTCCGCCCTCGACGAGAACTCCGAGGACATCGTCGATTCCAACGCCCAGCTCGGCGACGAGAACTATCTGCTCGTCGGCAGCGACACCCGCGCGGGCGTCAACGGTCAACTAGGCGCGGGCACCCTGGACGACGCCGAGGGATCCCGCGCGGACACCACCATGCTCGTGCACATCCCGAAGGCCCGAAACCGAGTTGTCGTCGTGTCCTTTCCGCGCGACCTGGATGTGACAAGGCCGCAGTGCAAGGGGTGGGACAACGAGAAGGAGGCGTACACCAGCGAGACCTTCCCCTCCGCGATGGGCGACAAGCTCAACGCCGTCTACAACCTCGGCGGACCGAAGTGCCTCCTCACCACGATCCAGCGACTGACCGGCGCCTCGATCAATCACTTCATCGGCATCGACTTCGCCGGCTTCGAGACCATGGTCGACACGATCGATGGCGTCGAGGTCTGCGCGACCAAACCACTCGTCGACGATGTCCTCGGCACCATCCTGGAGAAGCCTGGCAAACAGCGCATCGACGGTGAGACGGCGCTGAACTACGTGCGCGCCAGGCACGTCTACGGTGAGGAACGCAGCGACTACGACCGCATCAACCGGCAGCAGCGCTTCCTGGCCTCGCTGCTGCGCGGCGCACTGTCCAGCAAGGTCCTCTTCGATCCGGGCAGGCTGAAGGACTTCATCGACGCGTTCAGCAAGCACACGTGGGTAGACGCGGTCGAACCCAACGACCTGCTGATGCTGGGACGTTCGCTGCAGAAGGTCGACGCGGGCGCGGTCACCTTCATCACCGTCCCGACCGCGGGCACCACGGCCTACGGCAACGAGATCCCCCGCGAGTCCGACATCAAGGCCATCTTCAAAGCCATCCGCGACGATCAGCCGTTGCCGGGCGAGAAGCCGACCGTGCACGACGATGCGCCGGCCAGCACCTCCGCCGCGCCGGAGCCGCCCAAGTACGTGGCAGTCGACCCCGGTACCGTCTCGCTGCTGGTGTCCAACGGCTCTGGGTACGACGGTCTCGCCCGCACAGCGGCCACCAAGCTGGACAACCAGGGCTTTTCGATCTACAACGTCACCAACTACGTCAACGGCACCTCCGCGACCACGAAGGTCCGCTACGGCGCCGGCCTCGAGGCCGCGGCGGCTACCGTGGCCACCGCGATCCCCGGCGCGACCATCGAAGCCACCGAGGACCTGGGCGGCATCGTCGAGGTCGTCATCGGAGCCGACTCGGCGAACGGCGTGACCGTCAAGGCGCCGACGCCGGTCGGTGACCAGATCACCAACGTCGTGACGAGCGCCTCGACGGATTCGACGCCTGCCGAACTGCCCTCGGACCTGGAACACGTCAACGCGGCCGACGAGATCTGCAAGTAGGTAATGCAGCGCAGCGCAGCGGTGACACGAGTCACTCTCGCTCGGGTCTGAAGCACATCGACATCGTCCGCCGGCGCGTTCGGTGTAGCTGCGCGGACGCCGAGGCACCGGCCATTCACCCTCCGTTGGTGACTTGGACAGCGCCGGGAACTAGTGTCTGGTTTTATGCGTGTCATCTACAACGAGCAAATGGCCGAGCTCGCCCACCTGCTGGGCGAGATGGCCGGTCTCGCGGGTACGGCCATGGACCGGGCCACCCAGTCGCTGCTACAGGCCGATCTGGCGCTCGCGGAGCAGGTGATCACCGAGTCCGACCGGATCGCAGAAATGATCACCGACGCCGAGGAGAAGGCGTTCGCGCTCCTCGCGCTGCAGGCTCCGGTCGCGGGCGACCTACGCCAGGTGGTCAGCGCCATCCAGATCGTGCAAGACGTGAACCGGATGGGCGCGCTGGCCCTGCACGTCGCCAAGGTCACCCGCAGGCGTCACCCGAACCACGCGCTGCCGGAATCGGTGAACGGCTATTTCGCCGAGATGGGCCGCATCGCGGTGAACATGGGCGCGGGAGCCAAAGAGGTGCTGGAGACGCGTGACCCCGAGCGCGCCGCGCAGCTCAACCAGGACGACGAGGCGATGGACGACCTGCATCGCCACCTGTTCACCCTGTTGATGGACCGGGACTGGAAGTACGGCGTCGCCGCGGCGGTGGACGTCACCCTGCTGGGCCGCTACTACGAGCGTTTCGCCGACCACGCGGTGGAGATCGGCCGCCGGGTCATCTTCCTCGTCACCGGCGTGCTCCCCGCGGACCCCGACACCGAAGCGTAGAACGCGCCGCCCGACGCGCACTGCTGCCGGGCAACAGCAGAGGGCACGCGCGGATCGCGAGCACTTCTCGGCCCCGGCGAAACACGCCGGGGCCGAGTTGTATGCAGCACGAGGACGCCTACCGCCGACGGTCGGCGGGGCGTGCCGACCGGGACAGACAAGGGATCCTCGGCCGGGATAGGTGCGACGCCGCACAGCCGCGCGAACACCGCTTCGGAGAACGGCCGCAAGGCCTGCCCAACGAGTTGAGCAGGCCTTGCGATGCCAATCGCCAAAATTAGGCGAGGCGTGATCAGGAAGTGGTTACCCGAAGCGACCGGAGATGTAGTCCTCCGTCGCCTTCTGGCCGGGGTTGGAGAAGATCTTCTCGGTGTCGTCGATCTCGATCAGCTTGCCCGGCTTGCCCTGCGCCTCCAGGTTGAAGAAGCCGGTCTGGTCGCTCACGCGCGCGGCCTGCTGCATGTTGTGCGTGACGATGACGATCGTGAATTCCTTCTTCAGCTCGGTGATCAGGTCCTCGATCGCGAGCGTGGAGATCGGGTCCAGCGCCGAACACGGCTCGTCCATCAGCAGCACGTCGGGCGAGACCGCGATGGCGCGGGCGATGCACAGACGCTGCTGCTGACCGCCGGACAGGCCGCCGCCCGGCTTGTCGAGGCGGTCCTTGACCTCGTTCCAGAGGTTGGCGCCGCGCAGCGAGCGCTCGGCGACCTCGTCGAGCTCCTTCTTGTTGCGCACGCCCTGCAGCTTCAGCCCGGCCACCACGTTGTCGCGAATCGACATGGTGGGGAACGGGTTCGGCCGCTGGAACACCATGCCGATGGTGCGGCGCACGCCGACCGGGTCGACGGTGGCGCCGTAGATGTCCTCGCCGTCGAGCAGCACGGCGCCCTCGACGCGGGCGCTCGGGGTCACCTCGTGCATGCGGTTCAGCGAACGAAGCACGGTGGACTTACCGCAGCCGGACGGGCCGATGAAAGCGGTCACGCTGCGCGGCAACACGGTGAGCGAGACATCGGCGACCGCGTGGAACTTGCCGTAGTAGATGTTCAGGTCTTTGACGTCGATGCGCTTGGCCATCTGAATATCCGTTCGCTTCTATCGGTTCCGCGTGAGCAGCTTGTTGACGCCCGCCGCCGCCAGGTACAGCAGCGCGATGAGCAGAATCAGCGTGAGCGCCGCGCCCCAGACTCGTTCGCGGCCCGCCGCTTCGGGGTTGGCCAGCTCTTGGTAGATCAGCAGCGGCAGCGAGGCCATGTTGCCGTCGAAGAGGTTGGTGTTGATCGACTTCGCGTAGCCGACCAGCACGAGCACCGGCGCGGTCTCGCCCATGACGCGGGCGAGAGCGAGCAGGGTGCCGCTGATCATGCCGGGCGCGGCGGTCGGGATGACGATCCGCACGATCGTCTTCCACTTGGGGATGCCGAGGGCGTAGGAGGCCTCGCGCAACTCGTCCGGCACCAGCTTCAGCATTTCCTCGGTGCTGCGCACCACCACGGGCAACATCAGCAGCACCAGCGCCAGCGACACCGCGAAGGCGCTCTGCGGCGCGCCGAGCGTGGCGATCCACAGCGCGAAGATGAACAGCGCCGCGACGATCGACGGCACGCCGGCCAGGATGTCGACCATGAATGTGGTGACCTTGGCGAGCCTGCCTCGTCCGTACTCGACCAGGTAGACCGCGGCCATGATGCCCAGCGGCACGGCGATGATCGCCGCGACCGCCGACTGGACGATGGTGCCGTAGATCGCGTGGTAGACACCGCCGCCGAACTGATCGGGCAGGATGCCCTTCTGGGACTTCTGCCACCAGTCGACGGAGGCGATCGCGCCGATGCCCTTGCTGATCACCATCCACAGCACCCAGCCGAGCGGCACGAGCGCGATGGCGAAGCAGGCGGTGACCAGGCCGGTGGCGAGGTGGTTCTTCACCCGCCGCGCCGGGCTCACGTGCCGGAAGGTCGGGGCCTTGACCGGCTGGTCGAACTTCGTCAGCGTTGTCATCAGCCGTTCACCTTTCCGCCTGCCGCGAGCCGGGCCAGCGCGTTGACCACGAAGGTCAAGGCGAACAGCACGAAGCCCGCGGCGATGTAGGCGCCGGTCGGCAGCGGCGAACTGAATTCCGATGCCGCCGAAGCGATCTTGGAGGCGAAGGTGTAGCCGCCGTCGAACAGCGACCAGCCACCCGCCTGTGCCGAGGTGCGCAGCACGACCAGTACCGCGATGGTCTCGCCGAGCGCGCGGCCGAGGCCGAGCATCGAGCCCGCGATCACACCACTGCGCCCGTAGGGCAGCACGGTCATCCGCACGACTTCCCACTTGGTCGCGCCGAGCGCCTGGGCGGCCTCGATGTGCGAGACCGGGGTGAGGTTGAAGACCTCACGCGAGACCGACGTGATGATCGGCAGGATCATCACCGCGAGCACCACGCCCGCGGTGAAGATCGTGCCGCCGCCGGAGATCGAGACGTTGCCGTCGTCGAAAAGGAAGAACCAGCCGAGGTTCTCGTTCAGGAAGCGCTGCACCGGCTCCAGCTCCGGCGCGAGCACCAGGAAACCCCACAGACCGAAGACGATCGACGGCACCGCGGCGAGCAGGTCGACCAGCATCGCGAACGGGCGGGCCAACCCTTTCGGCGCGTAGTGGGTCAGGAACAGCGCGATGCCGACGCCGATCGGCACCGCGATCACCAGCGCGAAGACCGAGCTCAGCACCGTGACCATGAGCAGGTCACGGATGCCGAACCGCAGGTTGTCCGCGTTGCTGGTGCTGAACTCCGTGCTGGTGAAGAAGTTCACCTGGTCGGCCCTGAGCGAAGGTACCGCGCGAATCAGTAGGAACAGCGCGATCAACGCGATGGAAGCGACGATGATCGCGCCCGCGGCCGTCGCGAGCGAGCGGAATACGACCTCGGCGCGTTGGCTGTGGGGCGGACGGCTCTTCACCGGGGCCGGCTCGGTGTTCGTATCACTCGGCATCTGCGCAGTATCTCCAGCCGCCGACGGGCCCGTCGAATCCGACGAGCCCGGGGCGGTCACCTCAGGGTGCACGGTCATGGTTGTGCGATCAGGAGATGGCGTTGATCGCGGTGGTCAGGCGGGTCTTGAACTGCTCGGGGATCGGGATGTACCCGCCCTCGTCCAGGCCCTTCTGGCCGTTGGTGACGGCCGAGGTCAGGAACGCCTTGACAGCCTCGCCGACGGCGGCGTCGCTGTACTTCGAGCAGACGATCTCGTAGGTCGCCATCATGATCGGGTACGAGCCCGCGGCGGTCGGCTTGTAGAACGAGCTGGTGTCGAGGACCAGGTCGTTGCCCTCGCCCTTGATCTTCACGCCGTCGATGGCCTTGCCCGCGGTCTCGACCGACAGCTTCACCGGGTCCTTACCGGCGGAGGTGACGATCTGCGCGACGGAGAGGTTCTGCGACTTGGCGAAGGACCACTCGTTGTAGGTGATCGAGTTCTTGGTGCTCTTGATCGCGGCCGAGGTGCCCTCGTTGCCCTTGGCGCCCTCACCGACGCCGCCGTTGAAGGTCTTGCCCGCGCCCTTGCCCCACGCGCCGTCGGAGGCGGCGTCCAGGTAGAGCTGGAAGTTGTCGGTGGTGCCCGACTCGTCGGAGCGGAAGATCACGGCGATCTTCTCCGAGGGGAGCTTGGCGTTCGGGTTGAGCGCCTTGATCTCAGGCGCGTCCCAGGTGGTGACGGAGCCGTTGAACACCTTGGCGGCGGTCGGGCCGTCGAGCACCAGGTCGGTCACGCCGTCGATGTTGTAGGTGATCGCGATCGGGCCGAAGACGGTCGGCAGGTTCCATGCCGGGGCGCCGCAGCGCTCCTGAGCCTTGGCCGGCTCTTCCTTCTTCGAGCTGAGCGGGGAGTCGGAGCCGCCGAAATCGGTCTGGCCGCCGATGAACTCGTTGACGCCCGCGCCGGAGCCGCTGGAGGTGTAGTTCAGGGTGTAGCCGTCGCAGTTCGCCTCGTAGGCGGCGATGAAGCGCTCCATCGCGTTCTTCTGCGAGGACGCGCCACTGGCCTTCAGCGACTTCTTGCCGCCGCAGGCGACGCTGGTGTTGGCGGCGTTGCTCGGGTCGCCGGTGGTGTTGTCGTCGCTGCCACAGGCGGCAAGGGGCATGGCGACGGCGGCCAGCACACCGACCAGGGCGCTGCTGCGCTTGAGATTCACTATTCCTCCGGGAATCGCGTCCGACACGCCCGGTCCCTCACCGGCCCGGGCGGGTGTTGTGGTGCTGTTCGCGGGGAACTCGCGCACCAGGCAGCGGCTGCACTGCCCTTAAGTAACGTAAAGTCGCCCGGTTGACAGTTGGACCAAGCTGAGTGAACGCGAGGTGAACACACCGGCGCGATTGCGTCTGTTTTGTGTGACATTTGCCGCAGCTTTACTGGACAGCCCCGACAGGTCACTTTCGCGCCATGCGCCGTTCGGGATTCGGCCGAATTGCGTCAGGCGCCCGACCCGCTTCGCGATCGGCGACGAGCCGTTCGATCCATCAGGTCCGGTCGGATGCCGGCACCGCGTAGGCGACGTCGACGTGGGCGGTGGTGAAGCCGAGGCGGGTGTAGGTGTGGACGGCGGCGGTGTTGTCGGCTTCCGTGTACAGCAGGACCTCCGGGAGGCCGCGGTCGCGCAAGTGGTGCAGGCCCGCGAGGGTGAGGAGGCGGCCGAGGCCGCGGCCTTGGGCGGCGGGATCGATGCCGACGATGTAGACCTCGCCGACCGGCGGATTCTCCTCGTGGTGCACCTTGGTCCAGTGGAAGCCGAGAACGCGCGAGGGATCGTCGGCGGCGGTGGCGATGAACAGGCCTTTCGGGTCGAACCACGGTTCGGCGCGGCGCATTTCGATATCGCGCTCGGTCCAGCCGCCCTGCTCGGGATGCCAGTGGAAGGCGGCATTGTTGACACGCAGCAGTTCGGCGTCGTCGGCGGGGCCGGAGTAGGTGCGCAGCACGATGTCGTCCGGCACCGTCAATTCGGGTAGCTCGGGCGTTGCCAGCGGGCGGCGCATCTGCCACAACTCGCGCGCGGTCACCAGGCCCAGCCGCGCCGCGACCGCCTTGGCCGCGGGCCGATCGCCGTGCGCCCACACCCGCGCCCCCGCCCCGCCTGCCGCCAGCGCGGCCCGCACGAGTTCGGTTCCGACACCGCTCCCCCGTGCCTCCGTATCCACGGCCGCTTCCGCCATCGCAGGGTGCTGACCGTGCGCCGCAACGAGATTGGCGTATCCGACGATCGCGCCCGCCCGCTCGGCGAGCAGATGTCGCGCAGCACCCTTTTCGTGCAGCGAGAGCACGGCCTGCTCGGAGACGGGGGCGACACCGTCTGCGGAGGTCGCCCGCCCGAGCAATTCGCGCACCGCCAGCGCGGTGCCGTCATCCAGCTCGTCGGCCCATCGCACGTCGACCACAACTACCCCTCTCCGATCCGACGCCACCCAGGATGCCATCGCGCGCGGAGCCAGCTCGACCCCGCGTCGACCGAAGGCGCCCCGAGCCGGTCTCACCCACTGAGGGTGACATTCGGTCCACCGCGTGGACTACTGCACCGAACCGTTGACCGGCGTCAGGGCGGAGTCGTCGCCCTCGCTGTCGTCGTCGGGGAACGTGACGGGCTCGCCCTTGGCGGCGGTGCGGGCAGGGCGGACCGCCTTGTAGCCGACATTGCGGACCGTGCCGATGAGCGATTCGTATTCGCTGCCGAGCTTGGCGCGCAGGCGGCGGACGTGCACGTCGACGGTGCGGGTGCCGCCGAAGAAGTCGTAGCCCCACACCTCTTGCAGCAGCTGGGCGCGGGTGAACACCCGGCCCGCGTGCTGGGCGAGGTACTTGAGGAGTTCGAACTCCTTGTAGGTGAGGTCGAGCGGGCGCCCGCGCAACCGGGCCGTGTAGGTGCCCTCATCGATGACGAGCTCGCCGAGGGTGATCTTGCCGGTGTTCTCGGGGCTCGCCACACCGCCGTTGCGGCCGACGAGCAGGCGCAGCCGGGCGTCCAGTTCGGCGGGGCCGGTGCCGGGCAGCAAGATGTCGTCCAGACCCCAGTCCGCGTTCACCGCGACCAGGCCGCCCTCGGTGAGCACCGCGACGACCGGCACCGACGAGCCGGTGCTGCCGAGCAGGCGGCAGAGTCCGCGCGCGGCGGCGAGGTCGGTGCGGGCGTCGACCAGCGCGACATCGGCGGTACCCGCCTCCAACAGCGACGCCACCTCGGTCGGGGCGGGCCGTACGTTGTGCGCGAGCAGCGCGAGCGACGGCAACACCGACTCGGGGTTGGGGTCGGAGGTCAGCAGGAGCAGCTCCACAAGCCCTCCTCCCATCTCGTAGCGCCGGGGCAACAGCAGCGTTGCCGAAAGCCACATCGCTAATCCATAGGTAATCGAGTGCAAGATTAGCGCGTCGACCCCGATGACCTCGCCATCCGGGTGACCGGTGAGACCGTCGCGACCCGCGCGGCGCCACCGCATTACTGTTCATGGCATGCGCAAGCTGATCATCGGACTGCTGTGTCTCGCGGGTTTGGCGGTCGTCGTCGATTTCGGCGCCGCCGCCTACACCGAGTACCGCGTCTCGCGCACCCTGCGCGAGGGAGCCGATCTCAGCGCCGACCCCGAGGTGACCATTCACGGCTTCCCGTTCCTCGGCCAAGCCCTCGACGGTCGGTACCAGAACATCGTGATCCGCGCGGCCGTCGTCCGCCCCGACATTCCCGGCGAGATCTCGGTGGACGCGACGCTCACCGGCGTGCATGTGAGCATGAGCGACCTGGACGACGGCAACGTGCGCAAGGTGCCGGTGGAGAAGGTCCAGGCGGCGATGCGCATCGAACCGGTCGAACTCGGTCGCCTCTTCAATATCCCCGACCTGCAAGTGCATTCGCGCCCAGCGGACAAATCGGACGGAACGGGCGGCTCCGGTGGCACCGGCATGACGACCGAGGGCGCGCTGGTGCTCACCGGCACGCTGCCCGGCAGCACCGCGCAGCCCGGCAAGTCCGGCGCGCAGAACGGTGACAAGGTCGCGGTGCAGGCCGAGCTGACGCTCGACGACGACCAGGTCAAGATCGTCGCCACCGGCTTCTATCGCAGCAGCGACACCGACCTCACCACCACGGCCATCGTCCCCGAAGCCGATCGCCCCGCCGTCCTCGCGCGCTTCACGCGCACTATCGATACGAAGGACCTGCCCTTCGGCGTGCGCCCGACGAAGGTGTTCGCGCTGGGCGGGCAGATCCTGGTCGAGGGCAAAGGAGAGAACGTGACGATCGACCTGGACCGACTGCAGAGACCATGACCGAAATCACACTGCTCGCACTCGTTCTGATCACCGCGCTCGCCGTCGGGCTGGCGCTGCGCGGCCGCCACGGCAAGCTGCGGGCCGCCACTCCCGCCGCCGATGCCGACTCCGCGCGCGCCGATCTGCTCGCCGCGGTGGGAGTAACCGGTTCGGGTCCGGCGGTGCTGCACTTCTCCGCCGACTGGTGCGGACCGTGCGCCGCGGTTCGCCGGGTGGTTGCTGGAGTCGCTACGGATCTGGCGGAGACCCCGCGCCCGCCGCAGGACATCGAGGTCGACATCGACGCCGAGCCCGCGCTGGCCAAGGAGCTGAACGTACTGTCGCTGCCGACGACGTTCGTCTTCGATATCGAGGGCAAGGAGCGCTTCCGTATTTCGGGCGTGCCGAAGGCGGGCGATCTCCGCTCCGCGTTGGCCCCCTTGACGGGGCAAAACCAGTCCTGACGCCGCCGGATGGCGACTGTGACGTACCCCGGGTCCAATTCTCCGTCCCAATTGGGTAAACTGCCTCTCGTGCAAGCCAACCACGAGCTGATGCTCACCCGACGCCGCACAGTTGATCTGTGTCGCCTCGGTGGTTGTTGCTGCCTGTGCCGCTGATCGGTCGGCTTTCCAGTCTTTCCTGACGCCGACCGCTGCCCGCCGCGCGAGTGATCTCACGATCCCCCGGCGAACTGGCAACTTTCCAGCCAATCAACGCATTCAGCGCAGGAGTACGCACAATGTCCACCGAAACCCGGAACACTTCCGGATCCCGAGCCATTCCCCCAGCGATCGACCGCGTCGACGTGCGCGGCCCGCGTTTCGCCGCCTGGGTCACCACCGCCGTTCTCGTCCTGGTTCTGGTTGCCGCGGCCGTCTCGCCCGTCGCCGCTGGCGTCCTGATCGCGCTGCAGGCGGTCGTCTTCGCGATCGGCGCGGCCGCCGGTCCGCGCAAGCACCCGTACGGCCGGATCTTCGCCGCCTTCCTCGCGCCGCGCCTCGCTCCCACCAGCGAGACCGAGCCGACGCCGCCGATGCGATTCGCGCAGCTGCTCGGCTTCGTGTTCGCGGCCGTCAGCCTGCTGGGCTTCGCGCTCGGCTCCACAGTCGTCGGCGCGGTGTTCGCCGGCTTTGCCCTGTTCGCGGCGTTCCTGAACGCGGCGTTCGGGATCTGCCTGGGCTGCCAGATCTATCCGCTGGTTGCCCGCCTCCGCCGGAACAGAGTCCACGGCGCCGTCCGCGGGCCCTCCGTGGTCACGCAGGCTTCCGCCTCCGGGCCTGACGCTCCCACCGCGGTCTCGGCACCGAACTGACCCTGCAAGTCATATCTGAAAGGAACACAATGGCTCGCTCCGATGTCCTGGTCTCCGTTGACTGGGCCGAAGAGAACCTCAACGCCCCCGGCGTCGTCTTCGTCGAGGTCGATGAGGACACCTCCGCCTACGACGGCGGACACATCGAGGGCGCCGTCCGGCTCGATTGGAAGAAGGACCTGCAGGATCAGGTTCGTCGTGACTTCGTGAACCAGGAGCAGTTCTCCGATCTGCTCTCGGCGCGCGGCATCTCGAACGACGACGAGGTTGTCCTCTACGGCGGCAACAACAACTGGTTCGCCGCCTACGCCTACTGGTACTTCAAGCTGTACGGCCACAACAACGTCAAGCTGCTCGACGGCGGCCGCAAGAAGTGGGAGCTGGACGGTCGTCCGCTGTCCACCGAGGCCGTGAACCGTCCCGCCACCCAGTACAAGGCCGCCGCGCCGGACCTGACGATCCGCGCGTTCCGCGACGAGGTCATCGCCGCCATCGGCACCAAGAACCTGGTCGACGTGCGTTCGCCTGACGAGTTCTCCGGCAAGATCCTCGCTCCCGCGCACCTGCCGCAGGAGCAGAGCCAGCGTCCCGGCCACATCCCGGGCGCCATCAACGTGCCGTGGAGCAAGGCGGCCAACGAGGACGGCACCTTCAAGTCCGACGCCGAGCTCACCGAGATCTACAAGGAAGCCGGTCTGGACGGCGAGAAGGACACCATCGCCTACTGCCGCATCGGCGAGCGTTCCTCGCACACCTGGTTCGTGCTGCAGGAGCTGCTCGGCCACCAGAACGTCAAGAACTACGACGGGAGCTGGACCGAGTACGGCTCCCTCGTCGGTGCACCGATCGAGTTGGGAGCGTAATCAACATGTGTGCAGCACCTACCCAGGGTCAGGCCATCCCCGCAGGCGTCGACGTGGAGAAGGAGACGGTCATCACCGGCCGCGTCCTGAGCACCGACGGTCAGCCGGTCGGCGGCGCGTTCGTGCGGCTGCTCGACGGCAACGGTGACTTCACCGCCGAGGTCGTCGCCTCCGGCACCGGTGACTTCCGCTTCTTCGCGGCTCCGGGCTCGTGGACCGTGCGTGCGCTGTCGTCCGCGGGCAACGGCTCGGCGGAGGTCCGCCCCGAGGGCGCCGGCATCCACGCCGTGGACGTCGCGGTCGCCAAGTAAGGCACGTCGAACACCAACGGCCCCGGCGCTTCCCTTCGCGGAAGCTCCGGGGCCGTTGTGTTGCCCGGAAGTGGCGCTCGTTAGACTCCGAGACGTGGTCCTCTTCTTCGAAATTCTGCTGGTCCTGGTGTCCGTGCTGATCGGCTGGTTCGGTCTGTACGTCTTCTACCGGCTGTTCACGGAATCATGAGCGACCTCGCGAGCGAAGGTTCCAATTCGGCCGAGCGAGCGAGTGAACAGATGAACGGCAGCGCTCCCGCCGGGAACCCCGAGCGGGGTGACGACGTGGTCCGCCGCAGCGGCGACCAGGCCGTGGCCGAGGCCGCCGAGCGCGCGAAATCGACCGGCGCCCGCAACATTCCGGTGCTGCCGGACCTGCCGCTGCCCGAGGACACCGCGAACCTGCGGCTCGGTCCCGATCTGAGCGCCTCCATGCTGGCCCTGCTGCCCATGGTCGGCGTGTGGCGCGGTGAAGGCGAGGGCAACGACCCCGAGCGCGGGGACTACCGCTTCGGTCAGCAGATCGTCGTCTCGCACGACGGCGGCGACTACCTCTCCTGGGACTCCCGTTCCTGGATCATCGAGGACGACGGCGGCTACGGCGGACCCGATCTCCGCGAAAGCGGATTCTGGCGAGTCGGCATCGACGGCAACGACGAGGTCATCGAGCTCCTGCTCACGCACAGCTCCGGCATCGTCGAACTCTTCTACGGCACCGCGCTCACCCAGTCCTCCTGGGAGTTGGCCACCGACGTGGTGATCCGCAGCCAGTCCGGCGTCGTCGTCGGCGGAGCCAAGCGCCTCTACGGCATCATCGAGGGCGGCGACCTCGCCTACGTCGAAGAACGCGTCGTCGCCGACGGCCCCCTCGAACCCCGCCTCTCCGCCCGCCTCCAGCGTTACATCGGCTGAACCGGCCCGGACGATCTCCCCGGCCGTGGTCGGCGGCCCGCCGGTCGTCGTCAGAGGTCGGAGCCGCCGATCTGCGGCGATCCACGCGGCGTATGGACGCGATACTCGGCGTCCGAGACGTCACCGAGGCGGCGGGCTCAGCCCCGTTGCCCGATCGTCGTCAGGTCGATGTCGATCGGGAACGGCACGCTGATCTTCAGCCGGTCATGGAAGATCCCGGTGGGGACATAACGACGCGTGGCTGGGTCGATCTCGTAGACGTACACAACAACAGTGCCGTCTCCCTGCTCGGTCCGCCAGTAGTGCGGAATCCCAGCGTTGGCGTACTTCATCGGCTTTGTTTCGCGGTCACGCTCTTCAGAGTCCGGTGAGACCACTTCGATAGCCAAGACAAGGTCCTCGGCGAAGTAATAGGTGTCCGGGTCCGCTCGGTTCATTGCTTCGAGCGTCACCACGATGACGTCCGGCTCCGGCATCTGGCGTTTCCCGAGCTTGACTGCCATCTCACGGTCGGCCCGGAGATGCGGAGGTGCCTGTAGAGCCAGTTCCGTCCGGAAGAGGTCGACTACCTGCCGGTGCCACTTCCGCTGCGGGCTAACGAAGATGAGACTCCCATCAATCAGCTCGGTGTGCTTCGGGAGGCCGCGCATCCGCAGGAACTCCTCGACAGTGAAACCGTTGGCAGGCGGAATCACCCAATCGGGAAGCGGCTCAACGGTCATTCGCCCAGCGTAGAGTCCCGAGGCAACAATCGTCACCATAAACGGAACGACCCCCGAGCCGTACCCGGCGGGTTCGAGAACCTGCGCGGGTCCCGGTCGGACAAGACCGGGGGCTCGGGGGTCGGGTGACTGCCTGGTATTCGCTCGGCGCCTCGCGCGGGCGGATACCACCTGCAGCGGTGGCGCTAGCGGACAGCCACCTCACGTGTCCTGGAATTACTCATTCTTCGAACCACCTCCTTCCTGTGTACTGACGAAATTAGCGAAGGATCGGCAGGTCGGCAATGGATTTTCGCGCGGGGCGGAATCGGCCGGATATTCGACCGTGACCTGGGCTGATACGTCGACGTGGACGACCGCGTCGGCGCGGTGCCCGTCCGGCAGCTGATGTGTGACGACCACCACTGTCCGGTCCGAGTCGACCAGTCCGCTCGCGGGGTCGAGCAGGGCCCGGAGCAGGTCGGCGCCGTCCTGGGCCTCGAGGTGTTCGGTGGGCTCGTCGAGCAGCAGGACACGGGCCGGTGCGAGCAGCGCGCGGGCCAGCAGGAGGCGGCGGCGCTGTCCGCCGGAGACCGCGGCCGCCCCGCCGACCAGCTCGGTATGAATACCGTCCGCGAGTGAATCCAGCCAGTCGCCCAGACCGACCGCGCGCAGTACCTTCTCGGCCTCGGCTTCGGTGATATCGCCGCGAGCGACCCGCAGGTTCTCCAGAACGCTTGTGCCGAACAGATGCGCGTCCTCGGCGAAGAAGGTGGTGTCGGGCCGAGGGGTGTCGAACAGCCCGGCCCACGACATGAGCAGCGTGGTCTTGCCCGCACCGCTCGGACCGACGACCGCGATGCGGCGTCCGGCGGGCAGCTCGGGCAGCTGGTGCGGCAGGCCGGACTCCCGGCGCGGGTCGGCGGCTTCGGCGGCCGAGAGCCTGCGCAGCGCGGCCCGCGCGGTGGTGATGGCCTGCGCGGCGGCCGGTAGGGGTCCGACCGCTTCGAAGGCGGAGAGCGGCAGCAGCACGAGGATGGTGAGCGCCATGGGCGTCATGGCGCCGGGCGCGCCGCCGTTCGGGCCGTAGATCGCGATGCCGATGAGCAGGGCGCCGAGCACGCTGGCCCCGATGGCGAGCGGCGTCGCAGCGGCGGCCGAAGCGGTGTGGGACGCGGCCTTGTCCTCGGCGGCGACCGCGCGGTCACCCGCCTTCTTCGCCGCGGCCAGCGCCGCGTCGAGTCGTCCGGCGACGCGCAGTTCGGCCGCGTGGTCCAGCACGGTGAGCGCCTGCGCGGTGAATTCGGCGCGGTCGGCGCGCACCGCGGTCTCGGCCTCCCGCGCGGCGCGCGCCGAGAGCCAGGGCGCGAGAATGCCCGAAACCCCGAGCGCCACGGCGAGAATCACCGCCGCCGCGACGGAGATCGTGGCCAGCAGTCCGATCGCGGCGAACGCCAGCACGATGGCGACCACGATCGGCACCAGCGCCCGCACCACGACCGCACCGAGATCGTCGATATCGCTGCCGATCCGGACCAGCAGATCACCGCGTCGCAACCGCGCCGCGCTCCGCGGCTCGGTCTCGGTATCGCGCGCCCGGCGCAACCACACGTCCGAGCCCGCCAGGGTGCGGTAGACGCTCGTGCGCGCGATGGTCATCGACCGCAGCGCGACGTCGTGCGTCGCAAGCCGTTCCAGATACCGGCACAGTCCGCGCGAAATACCGAGCGCCCGCACCGAGACCACCGCGACGCTCAAATCCAGCACCGGCGGCATCTGCCACGCCCGCGCGATCAACCACGCCGCCAGCGCCGCCAGCCCGAGCCCACTGCCGAGCGCCAGCACGCCCCACCCGACCGCCACCGCGACCCGCCACGGGGAGAGTTCCAGCAGGCCCCACATCCGGCGAAAGTCGCCGCTGATCGACCCGCCCGCAGGACGTTGGTCTTCTTTGCTCACGCCGGGATCGGTGAATGCGGCCCCGGCGTGCACATCCGCAGCGCTCATGATCCGCTCACCGTCCGATCGAAGACCGAGGCTCGCACGGACACAACGTGGTCGGCGGCGGCCAGGATCGCGGGGCGGTGGCCGATGACGACGACCGTGGCGCCGTCGCGGGCTTTGGCGCGGAGGGCGGCGAGGACCGCGGACTCGCTCGCGGAGTCGAGGTGGGCGGTCGGCTCGTCGAGCAGGAGTACGGGGCGGTCGGCGGCGAGCACCCTGGTCAGCGCGAGGCGCTGGCGTTGGCCGAGGGACAAGCCGGTGCCGCCCGCGCCGACGACGGTGTCCCAGCGCTGTGGCAACTCGTCCAGCACAGCGTCGAATCCGGTAGCGGCGCAGGACGCTTCGAGGACCGCCCCGCGATCCGAATCGTCGGCGGCCCGCGCGCCCAGCAGTTCCAGGTTCTCCCGCAACGTGCCTGGCACGAGCACCGGCCGCTGCGGCAGCCAAGCAACCCGCGCCCACCACGCTTCGGGGTCCAGCTCGCGCACATCGGTTCCGTCGACCAGCACGCACCCGTCCTCCGGCCGCACGAGACCGAGCATCGCGAGGAACGCCGTCGATTTGCCGCTCCCATTGGGCCCGGTCAGCACGGTCACGGTCCCCGGACGCAGCGCGGCCGAGAGCCCATGCGGCGCCAAACCGTCCCGCGCCCGCACACCGAGTTCGCGAATCTCGATGCGGCCGAGCGGCTCCGGTCGCGCCGCACCGCGTCCGGCCCCTTCGGCTCCGGCACCCTCGACCGCGCCGGGCGATCCGCTCTCGGATCCCGCCATCTCAGCGCTTTCGTCCGCACCGACAGCCGCCTCCGACCGGTCGGGCACCTCCCCCGGCTCGAGAATCGCGAATGCCTTGTCCGCCGCCGCCATCCCGTCCTGCGCCGCGTGGAACCGCTCCCCCACCATCCGTAGCGGCAGGTACACCTCCGGCGCGAGAATCAGCGCGACAAGCCCGGCGTACAAATCCATCCCGCCGTAGACCAACCGCAACCCGATCGACACCGCGATCAGCGCCACGCTGAGCGTCGCGAGCAACTCCAGCACCATCGAGGACAGGAACGCGATCCGCAAAGCGCGCATCGTGCGCGAACGCAACGCGTCACCGAGATCGCGCACCCGGTGCGCCATAGTGCGAGCCCGCGCCGCATCACCGCCCGCACGATCCGTATTCGCCGCCGATCCCGTGCCTTGCCCGCCTTGGCCCACGGCGACGTCCGCATCCCGTGCCGTCGCCGATCCTGCGCCCTGAGGCGCCTGGGCGGCCGAGCCACTTCCCACCCGAGCGGCACCAGCACCTCGCTCCCGTACGGAGCCGGACCGGGCGGCATTCGCGCCCTGCTCGAAACCGGACCGCTCGGCAGCGCTTCCTTCCCTCCCCAACGCGCGCAACGTCGGCATGCCCGCGAACAAATCCAGCAACTGATCCGACAGCCGAGTCGTCGCCTCCAGCGTCGCCGCCGCACGTCCCTGCGTCAGCCACCCGATCAGCACCATGAAGATCGGAATGAGCGGCAACGTCACCACCGCGATCCCCCCGGACACCGGATCGTGCATCGCGATGACCGCCAACACGATCGGCGGCACGAGCACCGCCAGCAACAGCGCGGGCAGGTAACCGCTCAGATAGCCGCGCAACCCCGACAGACCGGTCCCGACCACCACCGCGAGTTCGGTTCTCCGGCTCTCCAATTCGCGCGGCGACAGCCGTGCACCGGCCGCGAGCACCGCCGCCTCCAGCTCCGCGACCACACCCGCCCCGGCCCGATGCGCCACCCTGGCTTGCACCCAGCTCGCCGCCACTCGTGCGGCAACGGACGCGGCCAGCACCGCGAGTTCGGTTGTCCACGAGCCGAACCCGCGCGCGCCAGGATCGGTGATGACTCCGGCCAGCACCCGAGCCAGCGTCACCGCGGTGACCACGATCGACGCGGTGATCACCACGGAGAGCCCGACGCTCAGCACCAGATACCGGCGTGCCGAGCGGGCATACCGCCACAGGCGCGGGTCGACGGGCGGACGTGCCATGGCCGTCAGTCCTTGCCCGGCCTCAGCGGCAGGCCGATGTGCCCCGGAATGTGGTCCACCGTCAGGCGTTTGCGGAAGACCCAGTAGGTCCAGCCTTGGTAGCCGAGCACCACCGGCGTGACGATCACCGCCGCCCAGCTCATCACCTTCAGCGTGTACGGCGTCGACGACGCGTTGTCGATGGTGAGGTGGAAGGCGTCGCTGATGGTGGAGGGCAATACGTTCGGGAACAGCGAGCCGAACAGCAGCACCGTCGCGGCCGCGATGGCGAAGGTGGTTCCGGTGAACGCCCACCCGTCGCGTTCGGCGAATACCGCGACCGCCGCGACCACGAGCCCGAAAGCCGCGACGCCCAACGCGATCCAGGTCCACCCGGCCCCGTAGGCCAGCTGCGTCCAGAGGCCGAACCCGCCGACGACGAGCGCGGTCGGGGCGAGCAGCAGCCGCGCGATGCGCACCGAGTCGGCCCGCACCTCGCCGCCGGTCTTGAGGTTGACGAAGATCGCGCCGTGCAGCAGGAACAGCAGGCCGGTGGTCAGCGCGCCGAGCAGCGCGTACGGGCTGAACAGGTCCGCCACTGTGCCGACGATCTGCTTCTCCTCGTCCAGCGGCACACCGCGCACGATGTTGGCGAACACCCAGCCCCACGCGAACGCCGGTAGCCAGGAGCCGATACCGATACCGATGTCGCAGCGCGCCCGCCAGACCGGATCGTCGATCTTGGCGCGGTATTCGATGGCGCAGATGCGCAGGATCAGCGCGATCAGGATCAGCAGCAGCACGAAGTAGAAACCGGAGAACAGGCTCGCGTACCACTCGGGGAACGCCGCGAACATCGCGCCCGCCGCGGTGATCAGCCACACCTCGTTGCCGTCCCACACCGGGCCGATGGTGTTGAGCACCACGCGCCGCCGGGTGTCGCTGCCCTTGCCGAGGATCGGCATCAGCATGCCGACGCCGAAGTCGAAACCCTCCAGCACGAAGTAGCCGGTGAACAGGACGCCGATCAGGACGAACCAGAACTCTTGCAGACTCATCGTCGGGCTCCTCAGTACGCGAACGAAAGCTGTTCGACGGCAGGTTCTTCGGCGCGCTTGCGCTCACCGGGGCCGCCCGCGTCGTCCGGGCCCTCCGGTTCGTGCGCGTGCGGTTGTTCCGGCCCGGCGATCACGTACCGCCGCATCAGGTAGAACCACACCACCGCGAGCACGCCGTAGAGCAGGGTGAACACCACCAGCGAGGTGATCACGGTGCCCGCCGAATGGTCCGAGACACCCTGCTGAACGGTCATCCGCAGGGCGGGGTCGCCGGTCGGATTCGGCACCACGACCCACGGCTGCCGGCCCATCTCGGTGAACACCCAGCCCGCGCTGTTCGCGAGGAACGGCGTCGGGATGGCCAGCAAACTCAGCCACGAGTACCAGCGCTGGTCCGGCACCCGGCCGCGCCTGGTGAGCCACAGCCCGGCGAGAACGAGCAGCATCGAGCCCGCGGCGAGGCCGATCATCGCGCGGAAGGACCAGTAGGTGACGAAGAGGTTGGGCCGGTAGTCGCCGGGACCGAACTTCTCGATGTAAGCCTTCTGCAGATCTTGCACACCGTCGAGCGTGACGTCGCTGAACTCGCCCTTGGCCAGGTACGGCAGCACGTACGGCACCTCGATGACGTGGGTGACGCTGTCGCAGTTGTTGTGCGTGCCGACGGTGAGCACCGAGAAGTGCGGATCGGTCGCGGTGTGGCACAACGATTCCGCCGAGGCCATCTTCATCGGCTGCTGCTCGAACATCAGCTTGCCCTGGACGTCGCCGCTGAGCACCAGCGCGAGACCCGAGACCACGATCACCCACATGCCCGCGCGCCCGCCCGAGCGCCACATGGTGCGCGCCTCGGCCGCCTTCTCCGGGTCGCCGCTGCGCGCGTTGCGCACCATCCACCAGCCAGCGATGCCCGCGACGAAGGTGCCCGCGGTGAGGAACGAGCCCGCGACCACGTGCGGGAAGGCCGCCAGCGTCGTGTTGTTGGTGAGCACCTCCCAGATGCTGGTCAGCTCCGCGCGCCCGCGTTCCGGGTTGTATCGGGCGCCGACAGGGTGCTGCATGAACGAGTTGGCGGCGACGATGAAATACGCCGAGGCGTTCACGCCGATCGCGACCATCCAGATCGCGCCGAGGTGCAACAGTTTCGGCAGTCGTGTCCAGCCGAAGATCCACAGACCGATGAAGGTCGACTCGAGGAAGAAGGCGACCAGCGCCTCGAGCGCGAGCGGCGCGCCGAACACGTCGCCGACGAAGCGGGAGTACTCGCTCCAGTTCATGCCGAACTGGAATTCCTGCACGATGCCGGTGGCGACGCCGAGCGCGAAGTTGATCAGGAACAGCTTGCCGAAGAATTTCGTCAGCCGGTACCAGTGTTCCTTGCCCGTGATCACCCAGGCGGTCTGCATACCCGCGACGAGCGGGGCGAGCCCGATGGTCAGCGGGACGAACACGAAGTGGTAGACGGTCGTGATACCGAACTGCCAACGCGAGATGTCCAGCACACTCATCCGACCCTCCAGCAACCGTCTACGACATGTCGTAGTAAATGCTACGTGCCGGGGTTCGGCAATCAACGTGCGTTAGGACACGGCCCTCGACAAAGCGAAGGTCGTCCGCCCCGAAGAGGCGGACGTCACCTCACCAATCCCCGACGGCACCCGCCCGATCGATACCGCGATCGACCAGGTCGATGATCTCCTGCGCGTTGTCCGGCGCGGACATCCGCAAACCGTCCAGCGAATTCACCCGCGCGGCAAGGCTGATGCTGGACATCATCCAGACGCTGTCGCAGGTCAGCAGATCCGCGGTGAAGAGCAATTCGTAGGTGCACGTCCAGCCCGCCTTCTCCGCCTCCGCGAACAGCGCGCGTTGGGTGACGCCGGGCAGCACACCGTTCTTCGCGGGCGGGGTGATCAGCTTCTTGTCGCGCGCGATCACCACCGTGGAGCGCGGACCCTCCAGCACCCGGTTCTCGGTGCTGGTGAAGATCACGTCGTCGGCGCCCATCCGGTGCGCGAACCGCAGCGCGGCCATATTCGTCGCGTAGGACAGGGTTTTCGCGCCGAGCAGCTGCCACGGCGCGGCCTGGGCCAGATCGATGGAGATACCGCGCGGCAGCGTCACCACCGAGACGCCCTCCGTGCGCGCCTTCGCCACCCGCTCGGGCACCGGCATCACCAGCACGTAGGAGGTCGGCACCGGAACCGCCGCGGCGAGATCGCCCGACTTGACGCTGGAGCGCGCGCCGGACAGCTCGCTGTCGCGACCGCGGGTCAGCACCAGCCGCATGATGCCCTCGTCCTCGGTGCCCCACTCCTTGGCGGCGGTTTCGGCGGCCTCGCGCCAGCGGCTCAGTTCGGGTTCCGGCAGTTCCAGCGCCTGCGCCGAGCGCCGTAGCCTGCCGAGGTGGAAATCGAGCGCGCACGCGTTTCCACCGCGCACCAGCACCGTTTCGAAGACGCCGTCGCCGCGCAGCACCCCGATGTCGTCGGCGAACAGCAACGGCGCGTCCGGATCCTGGACGACGCCGTCCAGTGTGACAAGAACCCGATCTACCATGCGTCGAGCGTAGGCGGTATGCGCTGCCCTTGCCTATGTTTGCCACGCCGTGAAACCCGCGGGCGCGCGCGTCGAAACCCGCGGGCGCGCGCGTCGCGGACCTGCTGGCTTCGGCAGTGCCCGGACCGCCGTCCGGCCGTGCCACTACAGTGGAGACGTGTCCGTGGTCGATGCACCCAGCCCTGTCCTATCCGTTCCGGGCGCCGTCGCGGGTCCGCCCGGCACCCAGGACGCCGCCGTGGCGTGGCACTACGGCAATCCCTTCGGTGAACAACGGGCCGCCGCCGAACGCGTCGCGGTCATCGATCGCTCGCACCGTTTCGTCCTGTCCATCACCGGCGCCGAGCGCCTGACCTGGCTGCACACCATTTCCAGCCAGCACGTGGCGAACCTGGCCGACGGGCACTCGGCGGAGAATCTGGATCTCGATCTCAACGGTCGCGTGCAGCACCACTTCGTGCTCACCGATCTGGACGGCACGGTCTGGATCGATACCGAGGCCGACCACGGCCCGGCCCTGCTCGACTTCCTGCGCAAGATGGTGTTCTGGGCCGACGCCCAACCGCGCGAGGCCACCGACCACGCGGTGCTGAGCCTGCTCGGTCCGCGCGTGCGCGAACTGACCGCCGCCCTCGGCGTGGCCGAGCTGCCCGACACCTACGCGGCCGTTCCGCTGCCCGGCGGCGGTTTCCTGCGCCGTATGCCGTGGCCGACCGCCGACTCCTTCGACCTGGTGATCCCCCGCGAGCGGCTGACCGAATGGTGGGGCAAGCTCACCGAAGCGGGCGCCGAACCGGCGGGCATGTGGGCCTTCGAGGCGCTGCGGGTGACCGCGCTGCGTCCGCGCATCGGCCTCGACACCGACGACCGCACTATCCCGCACGAGGCGCGCTGGATCGGCGGTCCCGACGAACACGGCGCCGTGCACCTGGACAAGGGCTGCTACCGCGGCCAGGAAACCGTGGCCCGGGTGCACAACCTCGGCAAACCGCCGCGCCACCTGGTTCTGCTGCACCTGGACGGGTCCGCCGACGAGCGGCCCACACCCGGCACCGACGTCACCGCGGGCGGCCGCGCCGTCGGCAGGCTCGGCACCGTCGTCGACCACTACGAGTTCGGCCCGATCGCGCTGGCCTTGATCAAGCGCGCGATCCCCGCCGACACCGCGCTGGTCGCTGGTCCGTCCGCCGCCTCCATCGATCCCGATTCGGTCCCGCACGACGACACGCCGCAGGCCGGTCGTCTCGCCGTCGACCGGCTGCGCGGACGGTGATCCGCCCGAACTCGCTCGACGCCGAGCCTCGCGATCCCCATCCACACGACGAAGGGAGCGGCGCCGATGCGCAGCGATGACACCGCCCGCGTGCTCGCGGTCTGCGTGGTGCACGCCGATCTGGAGGTGCCGACCAGGGTCGGCCGCACCGCCATCGACAAGCGACCCGTCGCGGGCCGCGTCGGCGTGCGCGCTCTCGGCCTGGACGGCGATCACGTCTGCGACACCAAGCATCACGGCGGCGTGCACCAGGCGGTCTACGCCTACGCCGAGCACGACGCGCGGCGCTGGGGGGACGAACTCGGCAGGGAGCTGCCCGCGGGCTGGTTCGGCGAGAACCTGCGCATCAGCGGACTGGCCGTGAGCGACGCGGTGATCGGCGCCCGCTGGGCGATCGGCGACACCCTGCTCGAAGTGAGCGCGCCCCGCGTCCCGTGTGCCACTTTCCAGCACTGGTCCGGCGAGGCGCAGTGGGTCAAGCGCTTCACGCTGCGCAGCGACACCGGCGCCTATCTGCGCGTTCTCACCGAGGGCACGATCGGCGCCGGTGATCCGGTCGAGGTGGTGCACGTCCCGGAGCACGGCATCACCGTGCGCGACGTGTTCACCGGCAACGATATGGAGCGGCTCGCCACCCTGCTCGAGCACGAGACCACCGTCTCCGACGACATCCGGATGCAGATCGACCGGCACGCCCGTCGATCCGCCAACGCCGCCCGCGCCGCCGAACGGCGCGGCGAACTGTCGACCGAGGGGGCGCGATGAGCGAACGGAGTGAGCGAATCATGTGCCAGCGCGCTTCGCGCATGCCGGAGCCGAGCGCCAGCGAGGCGCAGGCATGAGCGAACGGAGTGAGCGAATCATGTGCCAGCGTGCGACACGCATGCCGGAGCCGAGCGCCAGCGAGGCGCAGGCATGAGTGTCGAACTCGTCGAGGTCGTCCGCTCCGGGTTCCGCGAATGCGTGCACCGCGGATCCCTGGTGATCCTCGACGCCCACGGCGAGCCCACGCACCAGCTCGGCGAGGTGCACGTGCCGATCTTCCCGCGCTCGACCAACAAGCCGATGCAGGCGATCACCTTGCTGCGCAATGGTTTCGAGCCGGTCGACGAGGCCGAGCTGGCCATCGCCACCGCCTCGCACTTCGGTGAGCCCGACCACGTCGCCTTGGTCCAGCGGCTGCTCGACCGGTTCGGCTTTCCCGAGAAGGCGCTGGAGTGCCCGCCCGACCTGCCGTTCGAGGAGCGGGCCCGCGCCGCCGCGCTGACCGCTGACGAACCGCGCCGGATCTACATGAACTGCTCCGGCAAGCACGCCGCGATGCTGGCGACCTGCGCGATCAACGGCTGGCCGACCGAGGGCTACCTCGACGAGACCCACCCCTTGCAGCGGGCGGTGATCGCGAACATCACCGAGCTCACCGGCGAACCGGAGACCGATCTCGGTATCGATGGCTGCGGCCTGCCCATCATCCCGGTCTCGCTGATGAACCTGGCCCGCGCCTTCGCGACCATGGCCACCGCCGAGCCCGGCACCCCGCCGCGCCGGGTCGCCGACGCCATCCGCGCCCATCCGCGAGTGATTTCGGGCACGAACGCGCCCGATTTGCTGGCCATGGCGGCTACCCCTGGCCTGGTCTGCAAGATCGGGGCCGACGGGGTGCACGCGGGCGCGTTGTCCGACGGCAGGGCTTTCGCGTACAAGATCGACGACGGGCACGACCGCGCGCGGATGCCCCTGACGCTGGCGATTCTGCAACGGATGGGCGTCGACTGGACCGAGGCGCACACCGAATTGGCGGCCCAACCGGTGCTCGGCGGCGGCGCTCAAGTCGGGGTGATCCGGACAATTCCCGGCGTACTCTAAGAGCCAGGACACACGGCGACAACCGGGCAAACGGGGTTCGTTCGGCAGCTCTTCCCCCACTCCTGGAAGCGCGACCGCCGGACACACGCTAAAGTGTCTGTCAGGAAGAGTATTAATTCGAACGGGGCCGCCAACAAACCCCAGGCCGCCCCGCAGTGACGCGAGGGGGTCAGCCATGGGCCGTGGCCGGGCTAAGGCAAAGCAGACCAAGGTCGCACGCGAGCTGAAGTACAGCTCAGCGCCGACCGACTTCGCGAGCCTTCAGCGTGAGCTCTCGGGAAGCCCTACCACCCAACGCAGTGGCGGTGTGCTGTCCGATGAGCACGACGCGGACGTACCCTCGTCCCGTTGGGACGAGGACGACGACTACGACGACTGGCGCCGCTGACTCGGATCAGGCGTGACGAAGGGGGAGGCCGTCCGGGCCTCCCCCTTCGATCGTTGCCATCGAGACACGGACATCGCCTTAGAGGCTTGCCATACAACGAGATCAGCGTCCCGCATCCATGGATGCGGGACGCTGATCTCGTGTGAGCCAGCCCCGATCCCTCACCCAGCTCCCACACATCCCGTATTCGCCTCACACAGGCGGTGGCTATGTGAGGCGTACACGGGATATGTGGCAGCACGGTTTTCCCAGGCCGGGACTCGAGTCGGGGTGCACCCCGACAGTGATCAGAACCGCGGGTGCTCGCCGAGCAACACGGCGCGGGCGGCGTCGGACTCCTTGGCCTTCTTCACGGTGCCGAGGGTCCAGCACTCGATGTGCCGGGCGGTGAGCACCGCGAGGGCGCGGTCGACGTCCTCCGGAGCGACGACGGCGACCATGCCGACGCCCATGTTGAACGTCTTCTCCATCTCGGCCCGCTCCACCCGGCCGCGCTGGGCGATCATCTTGAACACCGGCGCCGGATTCCAGGTGCCGCGGTCCAGCTCGGCCACCATGCCCGCCGGGATGACGCGGGCCAGGTTAGCCGCGAGTCCACCACCGGTGACGTGCGCGAAGGTGCGCACGTCGGTCTCGGCGACCAGCGCGAGGCAGTCCTTGGCGTAGATGCGGGTCGGCTCGAGCAGCTCCTCGCCGAGAGTGCGGCCGAATTCCTCCACGTGCCCGGTCAGCGACATCCGGTCGATGTCGAGCAGCACCTTGCGCGCGAGGCTGTAGCCGTTGGAGTGCAGACCCGACGAACCCATGGCGATCACCACGTCGCCGGGACGCACGCGATCCGGGCCGAGCACCGAGTCGGCCTCGACCACGCCGACGCCGGTCGCGGACAGGTCGTAGTCGTCGGGATCCATCAGACCCGGGTGCTCCGCGGTCTCGCCACCGAGCAGCGCGCAGCCCGCGCGCACGCAGCCCTCGGCGATGCCGGAGACCAGCTCGGCGACCTTCTCCGGGACGACCTTGCCGATGGCGATGTAGTCCTGCAGGAACAGCGGCTCGGCGCCGCAGACGACCAAGTCGTCGACGACCATCGCGACCAGGTCGAGACCGACGGTGTCGTGCTTGTCCATAGCCTGCGCGACCGCGATCTTGGTGCCGACGCCGTCGGTCGAGGCGGCGAGCAGCGGCTCACGATAGCCGCCCTTGAGCGCGAACAATCCGGCGAAGCCGCCCAGCCCACCCTGGACCTCGGGACGGGTGGCCTTCTTCGCCAATGGCCCGAACAACTCGACTGCGCGGTCACCTGCCTCGATGTCCACGCCTGCCGCGGCGTACGAGGCACCACCAGTGGGGGTCTGTTCAGTCATTTTCGGGGAAAGCTCCAAACCGAATCGGCGGATAGATGCCTGCTCACGCTAGCCTATCCGCCTCTCCGAGCCTCTTGCCGGTCGTCGGTGCCGTGGTACTTCGGACGCCGGGCCGGCGGTTGAATGGGTGGTCGGATTCTGGGCGTACCCGACGAGTTACCCGGATCCTTGCGAAATCAGTCGTCACGTTTCGATTCTGTTCCGCTGATCATTCTGCCCGGTTCGCGGGCAACGGGCGGGTGTTCGAGGCATCGAGATGAGGCGGCTCGCTCCGTTGGCTTCGGTGCGAACAGCTCCCTTCACGCGGCGCCGAGTTGGCGCGGTGCGCTCCGGCGAGGTCGAGAGACGAACGGGCTCCCTCGCCTCGACAACGCGCGGCTCCGTCGAACAGCTGGGGTGACGAGCGGTGCGGCTTCGATGGCCGATGGCTCACTCCGCCGCCTCCGAGGCGAACAGGGTCGCGGCTTCGGCGCGGCGTCGGCGTTGTTCGACCGGGTCCGGTACCGGGACGGCGGCGACCAAGCGGCGGGTGTACTCCTCTCTCGGGTTCCGCAGGATCGCGTCGCGGTCGCCCTGCTCGACCACCGCGCCGTCGCGCAGGACCACGATGCGGTCGGCGAGCTGGTCGACGACGGCGAGGTCGTGGCTGATGAACAGGCAGGCCCAGCCGCATTCGCGTTGGAGTTGGGCGAACAGTTCCAGGACGGCGGCTTGCACCGAGACGTCCAGCGCGCTGGTCGGTTCGTCGGCGACGAGCAGGTCCGGGTCCAGCGCGAGCGCTCGGGCCAGGCTGGCACGCTGGCGTTGGCCGCCGGACAGCTCGTGTGGGTAGCGGCGTTCGACCCCTGCGGGCAGGCGGACGTCGTCGAGCAGCGAGCGCACCTTGGCGCGGATCGCCTCGGATTTGCCGACCTTGTGCACGATCATGGGTTCGGCGACGCAATCGCCCACGGTCATCCGGGGATTCAGCGAGCTGGCCGGATCCTGGAACACGAAACCGAACCGCCGCCGGATCGGCCGCAGCCGCCGCTGCGAGAGACCCGCGATGTCCTGGCCGCGCACCCGCACCGCCCCGAACGTCGGCCGCTGCAACGCCGCGACGCATCGCCCGATGGTGGACTTGCCGGACCCCGACTCCCCCACCAACCCCAGTGTCTCGCCCGCGGCGATGGACAGGCTCACCCCGTCCACCGCTCGGAACCGCGGACGTCCGATGGGTCCGGGGAACTCCACAACCAAATCGCGCACCTCGAGCACCGGCGCACGCTCCCCGAACTCGACGCTCCCACCACTTTTCTCGCCACGCGCGCCCAGGTGCGGGACCGCCGCGAGGAGCGCGCGGGTGTAGTCCGCCTTCGGTCGGGCGAAGAGGTCCTCGACGGGCGCCTGTTCGACGACCCGGCCCTCGCGCATCACCACGACGCGGTCCGCGAGGTCCGCGACCACGCCCATGTTGTGGGTGATGAGGACGATCGCGCTGCCGATGCGGTCGCGTAGGTCGCGCAGCAGGTTCAGGATCTCGGCCTGGACGGTGACGTCGAGTGCGGTGGTCGGCTCGTCGGCGATGATCACCTTGGGCTCGCAGGCGATGGCGATGGCGATCACCACGCGCTGCTTCTGCCCGCCGGAGAGCTGGTGCGGGTAGTAGTCGACGCGGTGTTCGGGGTCGGGCAGACCCACCAACCGCAGCAGTTCCACGGCACGCGCCTTGGCAGCCTTGCGCGACAGGTCGGTGTGCGCCCGCAGCGCCTCGGCGATCTGGAAGCCGACCGTGAACAGCGGGTCCAGCGCGAGCCCCGGTTCCTGGAACACCATCGAGATAGCCCCGCCGCGCAGCGCGGTGAGCTGGCGTTCGGACATCCCCGTGACCTGCCGCGTGCCGAGCGTCACCAGGCCGCGGACCTGCGCGGTCGACGGCAGCAGTCCCATCGCCGTCCGCGAACTCACCGATTTGCCCGAGCCGGACTCCCCCACGATGGCGAGCACCTCGCCGGGGAACACCTCGTAGGACACGTCGGTCACCGCGTGCACCGCGCCCGCGTCGGTGGCGAAGGTGACCGACAGTGCCTCGATGGACAGCGCGGGCCGCCGCTCCTCGGTCACGTCAGACATGATCGCCCTCCCGTCTACTCGAATCACTCTCTCCCGCACCCGGTTCGGCGCTGTCCTCCGCCACGGGCATCTCCGGCTCCCCCGTCGCGCCGACCACCACATCACTGCCCACCGCGACCGGCGCCGCGGTGCGCCGGGTGCGCAGCAGCGGGTTGAGCACCTCGTTCAAGCTCTCGCCGACCAGCGTCATCCCGAGAACGACGAGCACGATGGCGGTGCCGGGAAAGACCGCCGTCCACCAGATGCCGTTGGATACCGCCGCCAGCGACTTGTTCAGGTCGAATCCCCATTCCGCCGCCTGGGTGGACTCGACACCGAAGCCGAGGAAGCCGAGCCCGGCCAGCGTCAGAATCGCCTCGGCGCCGTTGAGCGTGATGATCACCGGCAGCGACTGGGTGACGTTGGCGAGGATGTGCCGGAACAGAATTCGCACCGTCGACGCGCCGGTGACCCGGGCGGCGTCCACGTACGGCTCCTGCTTCACCGCGACGGTGGCATTGCGCACCACCCGGAAGTACTGCGGCACGAAAATGGTCGTGATCGCCACGGCCGCGGAGAGCACACCACCGAACCCGCTGGACTCGCCGCCGGAGACCACGATCGACACCACGATCGCGAGCAGCAGGGTCGGGAACGCGTACAGCGCGTCCATGACGGTCACCAGCACCCGGTCCAGCCAGCGCCCCACGTACCCGGAGACCAGCCCGAGCGGCACGCCGACGAAGAGCGAGAGCACCAGCGACACCACGATCACCCACAGCGCCGTCCGCGCTCCGTAGAGCACCCGGGAGAACACGTCCTCCTGCGCGACGGTCGTACCGAACCAGTGCTGTGCCGAAGGCGGTTGGTACTGGCCGAAACCCACGCCGTTCTCGGTGGTCTGGGCCAGCCCGTAGGGCGCGAGGAAAGGCGCGAACAGCGCGACGAAGAGGAACCCCGCGATCAACACCAGTCCGAGGATCAGCGTGACGCGCTGCATTCCGGCGGTCATCGAGAACAGCCGCAGGCCGAACCGACCCCGTCGACTCGGTACCAGCGCCGCGGTGGGTTCGGTCACCAATTCCGGTGCGGTCATCAGAACCTCACCCTCGGATCGATCAGTGCGACAAGGGCATCCACCACGAAACTCATCACGGCGACGACCAGCGCGATGAACGCGACGATGCCCTGCACCGCCATGAAGTCGCGGGCCTTGAGGTACTCCGCGAGTTCGAAGCCGAGACCCTTCCACTCGAAGGTCATCTCGGTGAGCACCGCGCCGCCGAGCATCATGGCGATGTACATGCCCATCACCGTGACGATCGGAATCATGGCGTTGCGCACGGCATGTCGGCCGGTCACCACCCGCGCGGACAGTCCGCGGGCCCGCGCCGCGTCGACGTAGTCGCTGCGCAGGGTCTGGATGAGGTTGATCCGCACCAGTCGCAGGAACACCCCCGCGGTCAGCAGGCCGAGCGCGATCGCGGGCAGCACAGCGTGTTTCAGCACGTCGAGCAGATAGGCGTTGTCGCCGTAGAGGATCGCGTCGACCACCATGACGTTGGTCTTCGGCGAGACGTGCTGTAGCCGCAATTCCACGTCGGCGCTGGCCCGTCCGGAGACCGGCAACCAGCCGAGCCGCACCGCGAACAACAGCTTGAGCAGCAGTCCCACGAAGAACACCGGCGCCGCGTAGGCCAGGATGGCGAACAGGCGCAGCGCGGCGTCGGTGCCCGAATCACGGTGGGTGGCAGCGTATCTGCCGAGCGGTACGCCGATCGCGAAGGCGACGAGCAGCGCCCAGCACACCAGTTCCAGGGTGGCCGCGCCGCGGGTGGCGATGATGTCGGCGACCAACCGGTGGTCCTGGGTCTGCCCGAAGTCGCCGCGCGCGAGGCCGGACAGGTACTCCCAGTACTGCACCAGGATCGGCCGGTTCAGTCCGGCGGCCTCCCGACGCTGCTCGATCTGATCCGGTGGCAGCCGCCCGCCCAGCGCGGCTTCGATCGGATCACCGATCACCCGCATCATGAAGAACACCGCGGTCACCAGAATCCAAGCCGTCACCGGGATGAGCAGCAGCCGCACCCCCAGATACCTGGCCAGGGCGAGCCCGCGCGAATCCCCGCCCGCCGCCCGCCGGGGCAGCGCGAACCGCCGGGCCCGCGGCGCGATCGCCGCGGGCCCGGTCCCCTCCGACTTCACTTGCTCAGGACCGTGTAGCGGAACTTGAACGACAGGTCCAGCGTCTGCTCCATGCCCTGGACGTCCGTGCCCGCGACGCCGATCTGCTTGCCGGACAACAGCGGAACGATCGGCAGGAAGTTCTGCGCCAGGTCGCGCTGCACCTGCTGGATCTGCTGGAGCCTGCGGTCCTTGTCCGGCTGGGTCGACTCACCGACGAGTTGCGCGGTGATGCCGGGATCCTCGAAGTGCGACTGAAGGAAGTTGTTCGGGCCGAAGAACGGCGAGAGGTAGTTGTCCGGGTCCGGGAAGTCGGGGAACCAGCCGAACTGGTACAGCGGGTAGGCGTCGCGCGCCCGTTCCCTCTGGTAGCTCACCCATTCGGTGGACTGCAGATTCACCCGGAACAGACCCGTGCTTTCCAGTTGCGTCTTGATCGCCTTGTATTCCTCGGCGCTGCTGGAGCCGTAGTGGTCGGGGTTGTACTGAAGATTGAGTTCCACCGGCGTCGCGACGCCCGCGTCGGCGAGGAACTTCGCGGCCGCGTCCTTGTTCGGACCCGCGCCATAGATGTCCTTGAACGGTTCCGCCGCGCCCGGAATACCCTGCGGGACGGACGAATACGCCGGAACGTAGGTGTCCTTGTAGACGTCGCGGGCGAGCGCGGCCCGGTCCAGCGACGACGCGAACGCCTTGCGCACCGCCAGCTTCTGCTCCGGCGTACCGCCGGGCATGGTGTTCAAGTTGAAGACGATGTAGCGCAACTCGCCGCCGGGACCGTCGAGCACCTTGACCTTGTCGCTGGCGCGCAGCCCCTCGATATCGGTCGGCGTCAGCGAGCGGTAGCCCGCGTCGATCGCGCCGCTCTGCAGATCCAGCTTCAGGTTGTCGGTGGTGGCGTAGTACTTCGCCGAGATGCGGGGCGTCTTCGGGGTGCCGAGGATGCCGCGATAGTCCGGATACGCCTGGTACTCGACGAGCTTGTTCTTGTCGTAGCTGGTGATCGTGTACGGGCCGGAGTAGCCCTTGGCGCGCACCACGTCCTCGTCGGCCATCACCTTGTCGGCGGGGAACACCCGCTCGTCCACGATCGGCCCCGCCTGCGTGGGCAGGATGGCCGGGAAGGTCTGGTCGTTGGCGACCTTCAGCGTGAAGGCGACGGTGCGATCGTCGACCACATCGGTCTTCTCCAGATTGCCGAGCAGCGAGGCCGGACCGTTCGGGTCGTTGATACCGAGCATGCGGTCGAAGGAGAACTTGACACTCTTGGCGGTCAACGGGTTTCCGTTGGCGAACTTCAATCCCGCCTGCAAGGTGCAGGTGTAGACCGTCGGCGAGGTGAACTCGCACTTCTCGGCGGCGTCCGGTTTCGGGGTCGGGTCGCCGGGCGCGAAATTCAGCAGGTACTGGTAGATCTGCGTCTCGGCGACCAGCGATCCGTTGTCGTAGGCGGCGGCCGGATCCAGCGAGAAGATCTTGTCGGTGGTGCCGACGATCAACCCGTCGCCGTCACCGCCCTCGCCCGTCCGTCCGGAACCGCAACCCGCGAGCACCGACGCGACCAGCGCCATGAGCCCGACCGCCGCAATGCCTTTCGCTCGTCTACGCCCGCCCGGCGTCCTCGAAACCCTCATCGTCAGGCCCCACTTCTTCGAGCGCGCCGCACCGCGATACCTGGATCACAGGCCCGGTCCGGACGCGGTGAACTTTCGATATAGCTGGCGACCGTACCCACGAACCATTTCCGGCACATTGCGTTTTCAAAGAAAAATCACCGGGCTGTCATCGCCCGTCGCGAACCATGCACGGCCGCACCGGCGTCGCCCGGTCAAATGTCCAGGTGCGCGGAAAGATCGAGGTCGTGGCGTCTCGAGCAGGCCAAGTCACGCCCACGGACACCGTTGCGGCGCTACCCATTTCGGCGCTGCGCCAAACCACCGAGCGCCAAACCACCCGGTATACCGGGTCCCCGTCACGACGCGCCCCGCGTGGGAGTCGAACACGACGCACGGGAGGTACCTCGCACCGAAGCAGTGCGGGCCGCGAACCGATCAGCGCGAGTTCGCCGAAAACCTCGCCACCACGATCGACGCCCGCGTCCCCGATGAGTCGCCGCCGCAACCGAACTCGGAATCGGTACCGAGGCAGCGATGTTCGACCGGCACTGGGCGGTCGAGCTACGACTGGCGTCCACGATGCCCGCCGCACTGAAGGTGCGAAAGAACGGCACCTGGCAGTTCATCCGCTACGTCTACGACCACTTGGCACAGGTGGCATCCCGAAGGTGGACCGGGAACCGGTCTTCACCGCGGTCCCCACCGAAGCGGAGCTGGACGCCGCGTTCGCGCGGTGGCTCGCCTCCCGCGCCGAGCGGACTTACGGCCTGCTCAGCGCGCTCGCGTTGGCGTTCTCGCCCAGCAGCACCGACTCCGGCTGACCCGTCAGCATGCCCTCCAGCAGGTTCTTGCCGATCGATGCCTCCTGCGGCAGCGGGATCGGGTAGCTGCCGTCGAAGCACGCGGAGCACAGGCGGGTGCGCGGCTGCTCGGTGGCGGCGATCATGCCCTCGGTGGAGATGTAACCGAGGCTGTCGGCGCCGATCGAGCGGCGCACGTTCTCGACCATGTCGTCGTAGCTGTCGTCGGCGCCCGCGCCGTTGGCGATCAGCTCCGCGCGCGAGGCGAAGTCGATGCCGTAGAAGCAGGGCCACTTCACCGGCGGCGAGGCGATCCGCACGTGGATCTCCAGCGCGCCCGCCTCGCGCAGCATCCGCACAAGGGCGCGCTGGGTGTTGCCGCGCACGATCGAGTCGTCCACCACGATCAGCCGCTTGCCGCGGATCACCTCGCGCAGCGGGTTCAGCTTGAGCCGGATGCCCAGCTGACGAATCGTCTGACTCGGCTGGATGAAGGTGCGGCCCACGTAGGCGTTCTTCATCAGGCCCTGCCCGTAGGGCACACCGGAACCCTGCGCGTAACCGACGGCGGCGGGCGTGCCCGATTCCGGCACCGGGATCACCAGGTCGGCGTCGACCGGACGCTCCTTGGCCAGCCTGCGGCCGATCTCGACGCGGGTGGCGTGCACCGAGCGGCCCGCGATGGTGGAGTCGGGCCTGGCCAGGTACACGTACTCGAAGACGCAGCCCTTGGGCTCGGGGTTGGCGAAGCGCATGGAGCGAACGCCCTCGGCGTCGATCGCCAGCAGTTCGCCCGGTTCGATCTCGCGCACGAAGGCCGCGCCGACGATGTCCAGGGCGGCCGTCTCACTGGCAACGACCCAGCCACGCTCGAGCCTGCCCAGACACAGCGGTCGGACGCCGTGCGGGTCGCGCGCCGCGTACAGGGTGTGCTCGTCCATGAAGGTCAAGCAGAAGGCGCCCTTCAGCGTCGGAAGCAGCTTCATGGCGGCCTGCTCGATGCTGGAATCCGCGGCGGCGTGCGCCAGCAGCGCGGTCATCACGTCGGAGTCCGAGGTCGCGCCGACCGGCTGCGGGCGGCCGCCGGAGACCGGGTTACCGATCAGTCCGAGTTCCCGTGCCCGGCTTGCCAATTCGGCGGTGTTGACCAGATTGCCGTTGTGTCCCAGCGCGAGTCCGGAGCCGACCGCGGTGGTGCGGAAGATCGGCTGCGCGTTCTCCCACGTCACACCGCCGGTGGTGGAGTAGCGACAGTGGCCGACGGCGATATGGCCCGGCATGGCGGCCAGCGTCTGCTCGTCGAACACCTGCGAGACCAGCCCGAGATCCTTGAAGACCAAGATCTGCTGACCGTCCGAGACCGCGATGCCCGCCGCCTCCTGACCGCGGTGTTGCAGCGCATAGAGGCCGTAGTACGTGAGCTTCGCCACGTCCTCGCTCGGCGCCCAGACACCGAAGACACCACACTCCTCGCGTGGCTCGTTCTCGTCCTCATCGGGGGTGGCTGCGAGGTTGTCGACCGATACTTCGGCGTTGGTCACCGTTTGCTCCCTGTTCGGGCGGGCTGGGGGCACCAGTCATTCTACGGGTGAAAATTCGATCGCGATCACGGCCACCGCATCCCCGGAGCAATCCCGTGTCGATTCACCGAAATCGCGCGGCCGCGGCGGTACCGTCCATTAGTGGCGACTACGGACAGCACCCGCGGGACGGATCCGAACGCTCGGCGGCTCGACCGCCGTTCGCTACTGCGCATGGTCGGCGCACCCATGATCGTGCTCACCTTGCTGACCACGCTGCTCGGGATCATGTACCTGGCCTACGTGGTCGATCCCGAAGAGAATCTGCACGACTTCCCGATCGCGCTGGTCAACCAGGATGTCGGCGAGACGTTCGGCTCGCCGGGTCAGGAACGGCGGGTGAACTTCGGCGACCAGGTGGCCGACGGGCTGCGCAAGTCCGTGCCCGCCGATCAGATCGATCTGCGGGTCATCGGGATCAGCGAGGCCGAGCGGCAGATGCAGTCCGGCAAAATCTACGGCGCGATCATCATCCCCAGCGACTTCAGCAAGCGGCTCGGCATCCTGGGCGTCGGCAGCGTGGTGCCGGGCGATATCGAGCAGCCCATCATCACGCTCCAGACCAACCCGCGCGCGGGCACCTACGCCTCCTCGATCGTCGTCCGCGTCGGCGACACGGCGTTCCCCCAGGTGAACAAGCAGGTAGGCCAGGAGCTGACCCGGCAGGTGGAGGCTCAGCTCACACCGCCCGAAGGCGGACAGGCGCCCGAGCTCAGCGGAGCCACCCGTATCGCGCTGGCCAGTCCGCTGCAACTGATCGTCGAGCAGTACCGCCCGCTGCCGAGCAACACCGGGCAGGGTCTCACCGCGTTCTTCTACGCCCTGTTGTTGCTGCTCGCGGGCGTGATCGGCTCGATGACGATCCACACCATGGTGGACGCCAACCTCGGCTTCGTGCCCACCGAGTACGGCCCGTGGTACGTGCATTTCCCGCCCACTCCGATCTCCCGGTTCAAGACCCTGCTGCTCAAGTGGGGCGTGATGATTCTCATGGGCACCGTCGTCTCGCTGATCTACATGCTGGTGGCCAAGGCGCTCGGCATGCCGCTCGACAATCCGCTGGCACTGTTCCTCTACGGCGCGTTCGCGATCATCGCGGTCGGCATCACCGGCCTGTCGATCCTCGCGGCCATCGGCTCGGCGGGATTGCTGGTGAACCTGATCCTGTTCATCGTGCTCGGCTTGCCTTCGTCGGGCGGCACGGTGCCGATCGAGGCGACGCCCAAATACTTCGGCTGGCTGGCCCATTTCGAGCCGATGCACCAGGTGTTCCTGGCCGTTCGGTCGATCCTGTACTTCGACGCCAGCGGACCGGCGGGGTTGACGCGGGGCTTCTGGATGACGCTGGCCGGGCTCGTCATCGGGCTCGTGCTCGGGGCGGTCATCACCCGCTACTACGACTACAAGGGTCTGCATCGCGGTCGGCCCGCGCCCGCGGCGGCCTGATCCTCCCGCGGTGACGGGGCGGCATTCGCCCGGCGGATGGTCGACGGCCTACCCCGCGCGCCGAGGCGAATTCGGTGTCCACACGCAGCGACGCCGACCAGGACGAGCCGCCTGGGTCCCGTCACATCTCATCGGCCGGACGCAGGATCGGCAGCCAATGCGCGACCTCGGCGGCGCGGCTGCCGGAGGCGGTGAGAGCTCCCGAGCGGACGGCGGTGTCGAAATCGAGCAGTCCGGTGGCGAGCAGCAGCCAGGTGCGCGGGTCGGTCTCGACGACGTTGGGCGGGGTGCCGCGAGTGTGGCGGGGCCCTTCGATGCACTGCACCGCGACGAACGGCGGCACCCGCACCTCGACGGAATGGCCGGGCGCGTTCGCGGCCAGCGTGCGCACGGTCGTCTTGACCGCCGCCGCCAGCTCGGGCCGCGCGGGCTGCTCCGCGGCTTCATCACGCAACCAAGCACTCACCGCCGCCACCGCCGCCCGGGTCTCCGCCGGGTCCACCGTCGCTCGTCGTCCCACCCGGCCGAGGTTACCCAGCGGCCCCGACCGACGAGACACCGAAGCTACGCCGCCTGGCACACACCTTTCGCACGCCTCACATAGGCGGTGGCTATGTGAGGCGCATAGAGGATGTGTGGGACGCCAAGCGCGGTACTCGCTCCCGGAACAGCGACTTCAGAGCGGTCCGGCGCGCGACTACGCCGCCCGCATTGATCGCGTAGTGCACGAGGGCCGGCGCGGTCGTGCTTCCGGTGCTGCGGCGCAGCTGACCGAAGAGCGCGCCGCCGACCGCGGTGAGCAGCACTGTCGGCACAACGGGTTCGGAACCCGCGCGGGCGGGATGGATGTGCCACAGACCGAAAGTAGCGGCGCCGAGCAGTCTGCCGAGGCGCGCGCCGAAAGCGTTGTCCAGCAGCGGTTCCAGCGTGGAGCGGAAGATCAGCTCCTCGCTGTAGACGGTGCCGATCGGGATGTGCACGGCGACCCACTCGACATCCGAAACCTCTTGTTCCGGTGCGGCGAACTCACGCAGACTCTCGCGCAGCGCCGGAATCGCCACGGCCGCACCGTAACCGGCCAGGACCAGCGAACCGGCCGCAGCACCAACCCGCGCACCTTTGCCCGACCACCAGTGGGATCGCCCGCCGAGCGCGAGCCCGTAACCGGTAGCGAAGCAGGCGTTTACCGCCGTTCGCCCACGCTGATCCAGTTCGAGCCCCGGCAGGACCAGGTTGCTCCACACCAAGGCGAGGCCGGTTCCCGCGAGCGCCTTCAGAACCGGCCCGGCACTCACTTGGTCTCCCGCTCGAACTCCTCCGCCGCTTCCAGCTGGAACCGAACCCGCTCCGCCAGTTCGGCGTTCCAACCGGGCGGTGCCGCGATGGCGGCCCAACCGTCCAGCACCAGGCTGCCGTAGCGGTGCCCGTGCCCGTCCGAAACACCCTGCGCGTTGGTGAGATCCGCGGCGACCTGCCAGAACGTGACGAACGGCGCCCACCGCATCTGCGAGGACACGTCCGAGCCGCGCGGCTCCGACAACCAATCCGGTTGGGAGAAGATCAGATCCGTCGACCACCAGACGATCGGGTCGGAGGCGTGCATGAGATAGGCGATGCGCGGCGCCCGCCATTCGCTGTCGGGACGCGCGAGATCGGCGGCGTCGTCCGCGAATCGGACCACAAGCCCGTCGGCGTACACCGGCTCCACCTCCCGGGAACCGGGGTCGCGCCGCTGTACGAATTGCTGCCACAGCCGGTTGGAATTCGGCGGACCGACCCACAGCGCGCCGTCCACCTTGGCGCGCAGATCGGCGAGGCCGTCGAAGGCGGCCTCCGAACCCTGCGAGCCGAGGCTCTCGCCGTACACCAGCAGCTTCGGCCGCGACTCCGGCGGGCGCGCCGACCAGTGCTCGTACACCGCGTCGAAGAGCCGCTCGCTCGCCGCGGCCGCTTTGCCGCGGTCCGCGAGGAACGAGAGCACACTCGGCAGATACGAGTACTGCGTCGCGACTATGGCGCTGTCGCCGCCGTACATGTACTCGATCGCGCCCACCGCCAGGGAATTGACCCAGCCGGTGCCCGTGGTGGTGACCACGACGAGCACCTTCCGGTCGAAGGCTCCGGTGCGCTCCAACTCCTCGACCGCGAGCGCGGCCTGCTCCGCGCCGCCGTCGGCCGACTCCAGCCCGACGTAGGCCCGGATCGGTTCGCGCGCCGGTTTCCCGGTGACCGCCGCGATGCGGCTCGCCGACGGTCCGTGCGAGACGAACCAGCGACCCTCGAAGCCGAGCGTCTCCCATTTCGCCAGCGACGCCGGGCTGCCCGAGCGCTCGGGCAGCTGCGGCTGCACCGCGTTGGGCGAGGTGTGGTCGTTGCGCACGCTGAACGCCGAGTTCGCGGCGGCGAAGAACGCGCGGTAGGCGACGCCGTTGAACAGCGTCACCACCAGCACCACGAGCACCAGTGCTCCCGCGGCGGGCGCCAGCTCGCGCGGTACCCGGACCCACCGGTTGAGCTGGCGGGCCAGAAACAGGATGATCTCGCGCACGGTCCGATAACCCGCGACCACCGCGGCGCCCACCGCCACACTCAACAATCCGGTGCGCAGGTAGGCGGGCGTCGTCGTGCCCTCCATGCCCATCAGCGCGGTGATCTCGCGCTGCCAGCGCGCCGACTGCACCAGCATCAGGGCGGCGGCCAGTGCGGAGGTGAGCAGTATCGCGGTCTTGAGCGCGTAGCGCACCCAGGTGGGCGGTCCGGGAATCTTCAGCCGCGGCCGCACCCAGATCCGGAACAGCCATTCGAGCACGCAGCCGAGGCCGTAGCCGAGCGCCGCGTTGATGCCCGAGATCAGGCCCTGGAACAGCCAGTCCCTCGGCACCAGCGACGGCGTCACCGACAGCGCGAAGAAGATGGTCGCGACGACCAGCCCGACGTAGTTGAGGTCGATGATGTCCTCGGCCCGGCGCACCGCGACGACGCCGCGGGCACGCAGCTTCGTCAGGGTGTCTGCCTTCTCGAGCACTCGAACAGTATGGCGCTCCGCACCGACGGCCGGGCGGGTTGCCCGTGCCGCCCCCTGCGGCGCGGGCGCACATCACAGCCGGGTCGCGCGGCAATTACCCACCGTGCTCGAGTAGTTGTACGGGGCCGCGCGGGCCTCCCAACCCGCAGACTCGTTACCCATGAGCACTCCAAACGCAGCGCCGAAAGCCACCTCGGCCTACGTCGCGCAGGCCGCGATCGCGTTCGGCATCAGCTTGTTCGGGGCGGGCGTCGGCATCTTCTACCTTCCACTGGACGTCTGGCAGCGCGGCTTCCTCGGCATGACCGTGCTGTTCCTGGTGACCAGCACCTTCACCCTGGCCAAGGTGGTGCGCGACCAGCACGAGGCCAACTCGACCACCAACCGCATCGACGCGGCACGGATGGAAAAGCTGATGGCCGAACACGATCCGTTCAAACCACTCTGACCGGCGACGGACGGCGCCCACTCGGGCGAGCCCGGCGACGAGGGGTTCGGGCCCGCACCGGGTGGGCGTTCGCTATTTCAGCCCGCGTTCCCGATCGGCGGATTCCTCCAGATACCGGCGGACCCGGTCGGAGAGTTCCGCCGTCCAGTCCGGCGGTTGGGCGATGGCTACCCAGGCGTCGAGCACCAGCGTGCCGTAGCGGTGGCCGTGGCCGTCGCTGACCCGCTGCGCGTTCGGCAGGTCGGCGGCGACCTGCCAGAACGTGACGATCGGATACCAGCCCATGCGCGGCGACACGTCCGGTCCGGGCGGCTCGCGCAGCCAATCCGGTTCGTCGAACAGCAGATCCGGCGACCACCACACCACCGGGTCCGTGGCGTGCTGGAGGTAGAGCACGCGCGGGTCGAGCCAGGTCGCGCCCGCCTGCCACAGGTTGGCGCGTTCGTCGGCGAATCGGACGACGAGACCATCGGCGTAGGTGGGCAGGATCTCCGGCGAACCCGGATCGCGCCGGGTGACGAACTCGCGCCAGATCCGGTTGGAATTGGGCGGTCCGACCCAGAGCACGCCGTCGGTGCGCGTCCGCAGGTCGGCGAGACCGCTGAAGGCGCCCTCCGAACCCTGCGAGCCCAGACTCTCGCCGTAGACCAACAGCTTCGGGCGCAATTCCGCTGGACGCGCCGACCAGTGCTCGTAGACCTTGTCGAACAACAGCTTTCCGGCCTCGGTGGCCTTGGCCCGGTCCGAGAGGAACGAAAGCACGCTCGGCAGATAGGAATACTGCGTCGCGACCACGGCGGTGTCGCCGCCGAACATCATCTCGATCGATTCCACGCTGGTGGAGTCGACCCAGCCGGTGCCGGTGGTTGTCACCACGACGAGCACCTTGCGTTCGAACGCCTTGGTGCGCTCGAGTTCGTCGATCGCCAATTCCGCCTGCGCCTCGGGATCCTCGGCCGACTCCAGGCCGGTGTAGACGCGAATCGGTTCGCGCGCAGGCTTCTCCGTGACCCGCTCGATCGCCGCGGCGTCGGGTCCGTAGGACACGAACCAGCGTCCCTCCGAGCCCAGTGTGTCCCACGCCGCCAACGATGCTGGGCTGCCGGACCTTTCGGGCTGTTGCGGCTGGGTGGCGTTCGGCGAGGTGTTGCTGTTGCGCACGCTGAACGCCGAATTCGCCGCGTCGAAGAAGACGCGCACCAGCACGCCGTTGCCGAGCAGCACGGCGACCACGGCCACGGTGACGAAGCCGATCGGCAGCGCGATCCGGCGCGGGACGCGCACCCACTTCACCAATTCGCCTGCCACCCAGCGGACCAACCGGCGCGCCGCGCGGAACAGCCCGATCACTACGGCGACCACCGCCGCGCTCAACGCGCCCGTGCGCAGATAGCCGGAGGTGGTGGTCTGATCCATGCCCATCAGCGCGGTGATCTCGCGCTGCCAGCGCGCCGACTGCACCAACATGACGATCGCGACCACCACGCACGCGAGCACGACGAGCGTCTTGACAACACCGGCGAGCCATCCCGGCAGTGCCAGCGCCGCGGGCAACTGCACCCGCGGCGCGATCCACTTGCCGTAGGCCAGGTCGAGCAGACAGCCGACGCCGTAGCCGATCGCGGCGTTGACGCCGCTGACCAAGCCCTGGAACAACCAGTCGCGCGGCAGCAGCGACGGCGTCAGCGACCAGCAGAAGAACAGGGTGGCGACGACGAGACCGACGTAGTTCGGATGGAAGAAACGCTCGACGAGACCGACCACTCGGCCGGCCCCGTCGCGTAGCTCAGCGGTAACCATCCGAGCCTCCCGGTGGGGTCAGATCGCGCTGGCTCCGAAGAGTTTCGGCAGCGTGCCCTCGTAGGCGTCGCGCAATTCGGCCATGGTAACCGAGAATTGGCCCTGCACCTCGACGGAATCCGACCCCTGGTCGACCACGCCGATGCGCACCCACGGCAGCTCACGCGCGTCGCACATCTTGGTGAACCGGGTCTCCTCCGAGCGCGGCACCGCGACGAGCACCCGGCCCGCCGATTCGGAGAACAGCGTGACGAACGGGTCGGCGCCCTCGGGAAGCAAGATGCGGCAACCGGTCTCGCCCGCCAGCGCGGCCTCCACCACGGCCTGCGCGAGGCCGCCCTCCGACAGGTCGTGCGCGGCGCTGATCATGCCGTCGCGCGAGCCCGAGGTCAGGATCTCGGCAAGCAGCTGTTCGCGCGCGAAGTCGACCTTGGGCGGTTCGCCGCCGAGGTGATCGTGGGCGACCTGCGACCAGATGGAACCGCCGAACTCGTCGCGGGTCTCGCCGAGCAGGATCAGCGTCTCGCCCGGCTCGAGGCCGAGGCCGGTGGGGATGCGGCGGTGCACGTCGTCGATGACGCCGAGCACGCCGACGACCGGCGTCGGGAGGATGGCGTCCTGGCCGGTCTGGTTGTAGAAGCTGACGTTGCCGCCGGTGACCGGAATGCCAAGGGCCACACAGCCGTCCGCGAGACCGCGCACGGCCTGCTGGAACTGCCACATCACGCCGGGGTCCTCCGGCGAGCCGAAGTTCAGGCAGTTGGTGACGGCCTTCGGGGTGGCGCCGGTGGTGGCGACGTTGCGGAAGGCCTCGGCGAGCGCGAGCTGCGCGCCGGTGTACGGGTCCAGCTTGGTGTAGCGGCCGGAGGCGTCGGTGGCCAGCGCGATGCCGCGGCCGGTCTGCTCGTCGATCCGGATGACGCCAGCGTCGGCGTGCTCGGCGAGCACGGTGTTGCCGCGCACGTAGCGGTCGTACTGCTCGGTGATCCACTTGCGGCTGCACAGCTGCGGGCTGGAGATCATCTGGAGCAGCGTCGCGCGCAGCTCCTCCGGGGTCTTCGGACGCGAAAGCTTGTCCGGGGTGTCGGCGATCAGCGCGTCCTGGTAGTCCGGGCGCTGCACCGGGCGCTCGTACACCGGGCCCTCGTGCGCGACGGTGCGCGGCGGCACGTCCACCACGGTCTCGCCGTGCCAGGTGACGACCAGGCGGTCGCCGTCGGTGACCTCACCGATGACGGTGGCGAGCACGTCCCACTTGTGGCACACCGCCATGAACGCCTCGACGTTCTCGGGGGTGACCACGGCGCACATGCGCTCCTGGGATTCGCTGGAGAGGATCTCCGCGGGCGTCATGTTGGCCGCGCGCAGCGGGACCTTGGTCAGATCGATGTGCATGCCGCCGTCGCCCGCCGCCGCGAGTTCGGAGGTGGCGCAGGACAGTCCGGCGCCGCCGAGGTCCTGGATGCCGACGACCAGCTTGGCCGCGTACAGCTCGAGACAGCACTCGATGAGCACCTTCTCGGTGAACGGGTCGCCCACCTGGACGCTGGGCAGCTTCTTGCGTCCGGTGCCGGACTCGTCGCCGGAGAAGGTGTCCGAGGCGAGCACGGAGACGCCGCCGATGCCGTCGAGGCCGGTGCGCGCGCCGAACAGGATGATCTTGTTGCCGGTGCCGGAGGCGAAGGCCAGGTGCAGGTCCTCGACCCGCATCACGCCCGCGCACAGCGCGTTGACCAGCGGGTTGCCCTGGTAGGAGGCGTCGAACACGGTTTCGCCGCCGACGTTCGGCAGGCCGAGCGAGTTGCCGTAGCCGCCGACGCCGCGCACCACGCCGTCGACGACGCGGCGGGTGTCGGCCGCGTCCGCCGCGCCGAAGCGCAGCTGGTCCATCACCGCGATCGGGCGCGCGCCCATCGCCATGATGTCGCGCACGATGCCGCCGACGCCGGTGGCCGCGCCCTGGTACGGCTCGACGTAGGACGGGTGGTTGTGGCTCTCCACCTTGAAGGTGACCGCCCAGCCGTCGCCAACGTCGACCACGCCGGCGTTCTCGCCGATGCCCGCGAGCATGGACTCGCGCATCTCGTCGGTGGTGGTCTGCCCGAAGTAGCGCAGGTGCACCTTGGAGGACTTGTAGGAGCAGTGCTCGCTCCACATCACCGAGTACATCGCCAGCTCGGCGTCGGTGGGCCGACGACCGAGGATCTCCTTGATGCGGGCGTACTCGTCGTCCTTGAGACCCAGCTCTTTGTAGGGTTGCGCGACATCTGGGGTCGCTGCGGCTGCGCTGACGGTGTCGACCTGCGGAGTCACGGAGTACCAGGGTCCTTTCGGCCGGGCCATCGGGGTGGGCGAACGCGCGCGGTGCAGCGGCGAACGTCGGCACTGAAATTGCGGCGAGATGCCTGGGGTCAGTTTAGAGGGCGGGTGGTGTGGGCCCGCAGGTGAGGGGCACGGCCGCGTCCGGCGCCGCGCGTACCTCCGCCTTCTTCCGGCCGTGCCGGTCCCGGAGTCCGGCCGGATGCCGCCGCGGACGGAGATCGGTCGCCCGTCGAGGCGGAGCCGACACCGGGTTGTCTCGGCGACGGTCTCGGGCGTAGCGGCGACGGAGGGGACGTCGAGACAGGCCTAGCGACCGGACCGGGGTCGGGGGTGTTTATTACTCTGTCCGGGTGAGCGAACGATCGGGGGTTGCGAATTCGGCCGAGGTTGCCAGAGCGGATGCGCAACCGGGTGACGCCGAATCCACTGCCGACTCGTCGCCGCGTTCGCCGTTGGCATCGAAGCAGTTGCGCTGGCTCGGCGCCGCGCTCGCGTTGTTCCTGGTCTCCGCGGTGGTCTCGCTGCTGGTGCACTGGTGGGGCGGGTACATCGATCTGCGGGTCTATCGCAACGGCGCGCGCGTCTGGCTGGACGGCGGCGAGCTGTACGGCCCGATGCCGCCGGTGTTCGGCATCGGCCTTCCGTTCACCTATCCCCCGCTGGCCGCGCTGTTCTTCGCTCCGCTCGCGCTGATGCCGCTGCCGCTGGCCGAGGTGCTCGTGCTGGCCACCTCGATCGGCAGCCTGGGCATCACGCTGTGGCTGGTGCTTGCCAGGATTCGGCCGGAACTCGACCGGACGGCCATGCTGCCCTTGGTGATCGCCGCGGTCGCGGCGGCGGGGTTCCTGGAACCGGTGCGCCAGACCTACGGCTTCGGCCAGATCAACCTGGTGCTGATGGCCGCGGTCGCGCTGGACTGCCTGGTGCGCAAGCCCTTCTGGCCGCGCGGCATGCTCATCGGGATCGCGGTGTCGATCAAGCTGATTCCCGCGGGCTATCTGCTGTACTTCCTGCTGCGCAGAGACTGGAAAGCCGCGGGGACCCTGGTCGTCTCGGCGATCGGCGCGGTCGGAATCGGATTCCTGCTTTTCCCAAGCGATTCGGTGGACTACTGGTTCCACACGCTCTCCGACACCGGCCGCATCGGCCCGCCGTACTTCGCGGGCAACCAGTCGCTCAAGGGCATGGCCTTCCGGCTCGGCGTCTCCGATTCGGCGGCCACCTTGATCTGGATCACCCTCTCGGTGGTCGCGGTCGCGCTGGCCGCGATCTGGATGCACCGGCTCATCGCCGCGGGCAACACCGTGGCCGCGCTACTGGTGAACGCCGCCGCGGTTCTGCTCGTCTCGCCGGTCTCCTGGTCACACCACTGGGTCTGGGTAGCGCCCGCCCTCGTCGTCGCCGCCGACGCCATCGCCCGAACCCGCGAAGGCCGCGCCCGAACCCCGCGCGGACGCTGGTTCACCACCACCGTCGCCGCCCTGACCATCCTGTTCCTCATCGGCCCCCACTGGTTGCTCCCCCATTCCAAAGACCGCGAACTGGACTGGGCTTGGTGGCAACAACTCCTCGGCAGCAGCTACGTCCTCGTGACCTTCACCATCTTCGTCTTCGCGGTGATCACCTACCGCCCCGTCGTGACCCGCACCACCGAAGCCGCCCCGGCCAACGTGACGTGACCGCCGAAGAAGTCCTCGGGCGGCCGGTAGCCCGAGCGCCCTACTCCACCGGCGTGAGGAACGCCGCGAGAGCCGCCGCGTAGGCGGGAACGTCGTTGGCGCCCATCAGTTCTCGGGCCGAGTGCATCGCGAGTTGAGGGGCGCCGACGTCGACGGTGGGCATGCCGGTGCGGGCGGCGGTCATCGGGCCGATGGTGGAACCGCAGGGCAGGTCGGCGCGGTGGACGTAGCGCTGCAACGGGACCGCCGCCTGGTCGCAGGCGAGGGCGAAGGCGCCCGCGCCGGTGGCGTCGGTGGCGTAGCGCAGGTTCTGGTTGACCTTGAGCACCGGTCCGCCGTTGATCTCGATGCGGTGCGCGGGCTCGTGCCGCTCGGGGTAGTTGGGGTGGGTGGCGTGCGCCATGTCGCCGGACGCGCAGATCGAACCGGCAAGGGCCGCAAGGTATTCGGCGCGACCGCCACCGCGCGCCAGCACGATCCGCTCCAGCACGGCGGGCAGCAGGTCGGACTGGGCGCCGCGATCGGACTGGCTGCCGACCTCTTCGTGATCGAACATGGCGAGCACCGGCGTCGACGCGCCCGGATCCTCCACCGCGGCGAGGAACGCGTGCAGTCCGGCGTAGCAGGTGCCCTGATTGTCCAGCCGGGGCGCGCTGACCAGATCGCGGTCCCGTCCGACCAGCCTGCTCGGCTCGAGATCGTGCGTCATCAGCTCCCAGCCGAGCACCGCGGCCGGATCCACCTCCACGGTCTCGGCGACGAAGGCCAGGAACGAGCGCGGCAGGTCGCCGACACCCCACACCGCGTTCACGTGGCGCTGCGGGTCGAGCGTGACGCCGCGCCGGTCCTCGGAGAGATGGATGGCCAGCTGCGGCACCCGCAGGATCGGCTCATCGATGCGAATCAGCTGCTCGCGCACCTTGTTTCCGACGCGCACCGTCAGCCTGCCCGAAATGCCGAGCTCGCGGTCCAGCCACGAGTTCAGCCACGCGCCGCCGTAGGGCTCGAGCCCGACCAGCTGCCACCCGGCGGAGGCCAGATCCGGGTGCTGCTTCACCCGCAGGTTCGGGCTGTCGGTGTGCGCGCCGACGACGCGGAACGGGGCGTCCGGGCCCGTCCCCGACCAGGCGACCAGGGAACCACCGCGCACCACGTAACGGCGTCCGATCGCCTCGCCGGGCCAGACCGACGCCTCCTCGAGCCGGGTGAAGCCGTGCGCGTCCAGCTCCCGCGCGACCGTGCGGACCACGTGGAACGGCGAGGGCGAATCATCGATGAACGCGCACAGACCATCGGCCGTGGCGGCGGTCGCGGAAACGGGCATGGGAGCGATCCTAGGGGCCGACCACCGCCGCGGCCGTCCGAGGCGCGTGGCAACTTCCGCCACCGCCGCTAAACTGACGCCCAGGCTGCGAACGAGAACATTCAGCAATCTCGCGTGAAGGGCAGGGGTTCGCATGACACTGCCGAGCGGGCGGCACCACGACGCCGTCGAGATCGTCAACATCGCACCCCTGCACGGCGCGGGCGCCATCATCGGGCCGTCCTGCGTCGCGGCCGCGAATCTGGCCGTGGCCGAGATCAACAGCGGCACCGGCATTCTCGGTCGCGAGGTATGCGTGACCACGATCGACGGCGGCGGTCCGCCGCAGCGCGTCTACGACGAGGTCTCGGCCCTGCTGGCGACCGGCATGGTGCACGCCGTCACCGGCATCCCGATGCCGGAGAACCGCGTCGCGATCATGCGCGCGGCGGCCGGTCGCGCGCCGTGCCTGTTCGGCGTCGGCCACGACGGACTCGCGGGCGAAGAACCGGGCGTCTTCATGATCGGCGAGCATCCAGGCATCCAGACGCTGGTCGCGGTGGACTGGCTCCACCGGGAGTTCGGCGCCCGGCGCTGGGCCGTGGTGGCCAGCGACTATCTCTGGTCGCGCCGGATCGCGCCCACGCTGCGCGAGGTCCTCGCGCCGCGGCACACGGTGGTCGCCGAACACTTCGTGCCGATCGGCGCCGAGAATTTCGACGCCGTGCTCGACGATCCCCGGCTGGACGCGGCCGACGGGGTGATCCTGCTGCTGATCGGCGCCGACGCGGCCCGCTTCAACCGGGCGTTCACCGCGGCGGGACGCGCTGGCCGCCAGTTCCGCACCGGCCCGACCATCGACGAAAACGTCTTGCTGGCAGGCGGACTCGACGCCAACCGCGATATCTACGTGCCCTCCAGCGTGATTCCCGATCGGCGCAGCGCGGATCACCGCGATCTGCTCGACCGATACCTGCGGCTGCACCACGGATTCGCCCCCGCCTTCAGCCGATTCGCCAACGGCGCCTACCGCGCGCTGCACGCGTTGCGCACCGTGGTCGACACCGCGGGCTCGTTCGAGACGGCGCGCATCCACGGCGCGCTGGCCGACCGTCCGGTGCTCGAAGGCCCGTCCGGCGAGTTCACCTTCCGCGGCGATCAGATCGTCCAGCCGACGTTGGTCGCGCGCGCGACGGGCGTCGACTTCGAGACGCTCACCGTGGTGTGAGCAACCCCCCTTGACGTTTCTCCGCCGCCGCGACGCCCGCGCACGGCCAACGACAGCGCCGACTACGCCTCGGCGACCAGCTCCAGCAGCCGCTTCAGCTCGGCGTAGCGCCGCGCGCCGATCTTGTTCTGCAACTGACGCTCGGCGATTTCCTCCTCGGCCCGCACCGAAGCGACCAGCTCGGCCCCCAGCCTGCTCAGCCCGATCAGAATGCGCCGCCGGTCCTCCTCCGCGGCCACCCGGAAGATCAGTCCGCGCTCGGCGAGGAAGTCGGCGTGCCTGGTCGCCGAGGACGGCGCCAATTGCGAGCGGTTGGCCAATTCGCTCATCGTGATGCCGTTTTCGGTCGACAGATTGCACAGCATCGACCACTGATCCGGCGAAAGCTGCCTCGCGCACAAAGCGGCATCGAGGTTACGCAGCCACCGTCGTTCCGCGGCACGCAGCGCCCCATGCAGCGTGACATATCCGCTTAGAATGGTCGTCATTGATTTTCCCCGCCTGCTTTTGTATTTCGTTCGAACCAGAAGAAGAGTACCGAATGTCAGCGGTCGGCGAGAGCCCAGACGGCACGATAGAGATCCTGAACATAGTTCCCATGCAGGGACCTGGCGGGATCTTCGCGCCTTCCTGCGACGCTGCCATTTCGCTCGCGGCGTCCGAAATCAACCGAGGCGCCGGAATTCTGGGGCGCGAAATTCGTACCACGAATATCGATGGCGGCAGGCCGCCCGCCGAGGTCGCGACCGAGGTGGCCGCGCTGCTGGCCACCGGCATGGTGCACGCGATCACCGGCTGGCACACCTCCGCGGTGCGGCGAGCCGTGGCGAAGGCGAACGACGGTCGCGTGCCGTATCTGTTCGCGGTCAGTCACGAGGGCCTGCCCGACGAACTGCCCGGTGTGCTGTTGGTCGGCGAGCACCCGGCGGGCCACACCGTCGCCGCGGTGCGCTGGCTCGGCAGGGAACTCGGCGTGCGCCGCTGGGCCATCATCGGCAACGACTACATCTGGCCGCGCGAGACGGCGAAAGCGGTGCGGCGCAGCCTGATCGACCCGGACGCCATCGTGCTGGAACGCTTCGTCCCGCTCGGCACGCCGAGCTTCGGCGAGTTCCTGCTGCACCCCGATCTGGATCGGGCCGAGGGCGTCATCATCCTGATGGTCGGCGCGGACGTCGCGCGGTTCAACCGCCAGTTCTGCGCCATGGGACAGGCCGCCGACCAGGTGCGGGTCAGCCCGGCCGCCGACGAGAACGTGCTGCTCGCGGGCGGCGCCGAGGCCAATCACAATCTCTACGTGCCGTCCAGCTTCTTCCTGAACGAGAAGCTCACCGACGGCCGAGATCGCAAGGCCCGATATCGCAGGATGCACGGCAGCTTCGCGCCCGCGCTCACCACCTTCAGCAACGCCACCTACGAGGCCATCCACGCGCTGCGCGGGTTGGCCGAGACCGTCGGCTCGCTGGACGTGCCGAGCCTGCAATGCGCGCTCGCCGACGGCGTGCACTTCCAAACCCCGGGCGGGCCACGGGGATTCGTCGGCAATCAGGCGATCCAGCCCGGCTATCTGGCGCGGGCCGATGGCGTCGAATTCGACATCATCGACCGCATCTGGTGACCCACGAACGCGAAACGGCCCGGACCGACCGGCTCCCGATGCGGGAGCGCGGAACGATCCGGGCCGGGGTGTCGCGTCAGGCCGAGACCAGGGTGTCCAGCACCGAGAGGAACAGTCCGAGACCGTCGTCGCTCGGGCCGGTCAGCGGCTCGGTGGCGTGCTCGGGGTGCGGCATCAGACCGACCACCCGTCCGTTGGCCGAGGCGATGCCCGCGATGCCGCGCTGCGAGCCGTTCGGGTTGTCGCCCGAGTAGCGGAAGACCACCCGGCCCTCGCCTTCGAGCTCGTCGAGCACGGCGGCCGAGGCCTGGTAGCGGCCCTCGCCCGACTTCAGCGGGACCAGAATCTGCGCGCCCGGCTCGTACCGAGACGTCCACGCGGTGGAGACCGAATCGACGGTCAGCCACTCGTCGCGGCAGATGAAGTGCAGACCCTCGTTGCGGGTGAGCGCGCCGGGCAGCAGACCGGCCTCGCACAGCACCTGGAAGCCGTTGCAGATGCCGAGCACCGGCATGCCCTGGCCCGCGGCCTGCACGACCTTGCCCATCACCGGCGCGAACCGGGCGATGGCGCCCGCGCGCAGGTAGTCGCCGTAGGAGAAGCCGCCCGGCACGACGACCGCGTCGACCTGCTTCAGATCGGCGTCGGCGTGCCACAGGCTGACCGCCTCGGCGCCCGCGAGGCGCACCGCGCGCGCGGCGTCGACGTCGTCGAGCGTGCCGGGAAAGGTGATGACCCCGATGCGCGCCGTCATGGGAGGCGAACCACCTTCCACTCCTCGATCACGGTGTTGGCGAGCAGGCCTTCGGCGATCTGCTCGAGCTCGGCGTCGCTGACGCTCTCGTCCACTTCGAGCTCGAATCGCTTGCCCTGCCGCACATCACCGATCCCGGCGAATCCCAGGCGCGGGAGCGCGCCGACAATGGCCTGCCCCTGCGGATCCAGGATTTCGGCCTTCGGCATCACCTCGACCACGACTCGTGCCACGCGTTGCTCCTCAGGTGGTGTGGGGGGTTACCTGAGCAGCCTAGTTGTTCCGGTCGCGCGAGCTACCTGCGGGGTCGGGTGAAAATCGACACCCTGCCAATAGCATGGCGGAATGCGCATAGCCCATTTCGGCCACTCCTGCATCCTCGTCGAGCTGCACGGCACGAAGGTGCTCTTCGATCCGGGCACGTTCTCGCACGGCTTCGAGGGCATCACCGGCCTGGACGCCATCGCCGTCACCCACCAGCACCCCGATCACATCGACCCGAACCGCATCGACGCGCTGCTCGAGGCCAACCCGCAGGCCAGGGTGCTGTCCGATCCGCAGACCGCGGCCCAGCGCGGCGGACGGTGGGAGGCCGTGCACGCGGGCAACGTGCTGCGGCTCGGCGACCTCCAGATCACCGGTGGCGGCGGCAGGCACGCGGTGATCCACCCGGACATTCCGGTCATCGACAACACGGTCTTCCAGCTCGGCACCGCCGACGACCCCGCCCAGCTCGTGCACCCCGGCGACTCGCTCTGGGTCCCGCCGGTCCCGGTCGGCGTGCTCGCCATCCCCGCCGCCGCGCCGTGGATGCGGATCAGCGAGGCGGTCGACTACTTGCGCGCCGTCGCCCCGCGCACCGCGCTGCCCATCCACTTCGGCATCATCCAAGAGGAGGCCCGCGGCATCTACTTCGGCAGGCTCGCCGAAATGGGTCCGGACGGAACCGAATTCACCGTGCTGGAACCGGAGAACCAGCGCGAATTCTGAACGATCGCCGTCGACCGGCTTCAGGGGTGAATGCGACCTTCAGCCGCGACCGTAGCTGGTCAGGAAAAGCGCCTCAGCCAGTGCCATGTGTTCGATTTCGGACGGGTCCACGCTTTCGTTGGGCGCGTGGATGAGGCACTTCGGCTCCTCGACGCCGATCAGCATGATCTCGGCGTCGGGATAGGTGTCGGCGAAGACGTTGCACAGCGGGATGGAACCGCCCTGGCCCTGGGTGGTGGTCGGCCAGCCGTAGGAGGCGACCAGCGCGGCGTCCATGGCCGCGCGCGCGGGGCCGCCGCTGGCGGAGCGGAACGGCGCTCCCTCGCCCTCCAGCTCGATGGTGAGCTTCGCGTGCAGCGGGGTGTTCGCCTCCAAGTGGGCGACGAGGGCGCGGTGCGCGTGTTCCGGCGTGATGCCCGGGGGAATGCGCAGGTTCAGCCGGGCGCGGGCGGCGGGCTGAATCGACGCCGTCGAGCCGACCACCCGCGGCGCATCGATGCCGAGCACGGTGAGAGCCGGTCGGGCCCAGAGCATTTCGGCGACCGTACCGTCGCCGGCGAGCGCGACTCCACCGAGCACGCCCGCGTCGTTGCGGAAGCGGTCGGGGTCGTATTGCACACCGTCCCAGGTCTGCCGGTTGTCCAGCCCCGCGACGGTGGTGTTGCCGTCGGCGTCGCGCAGCGTGGCGAGCACCTGGATCAGCGCGGCGAGCGCGTCCGGCGCCGCACCGCCGAACATGCCCGAATGCAGCGGTCCGGCAAGGGTTTCCACGGTGACGAGCACGTTGACGTTGCCGCGCAGGGTTTCGGTGAAGGTCGGCACGCCCGCGGCGAAGTTGCCGCAGTCGCCGATCACGATGGCGTCGGCGCGCAGCAGATCCGGGTTGGCGACGACGAACTTCTCCAGCCCCCCGGTCCCCTGCTCCTCCGAGCCCTCGGCGACCAGCGTGACGCCCACCGGTAGCTCGGATCCGACAGCGCGCAGGGCCGTCAGGTGCATGACGATGTTGCCCTTGCAGTCCGCCGCGCCGCGCCCGTACCAGCGACCGTCCTTCTCGGTGAGCTCCCAGGCGGGCGTCCGCCACGCGGCCTCGTCCAGCGGCGGCTGCACGTCGTAGTGGCAGTAGAGCAGCACAGTCGGCGCCCCGGGAGGCGCGGGACGCGAGGCGATGACGGCTTTGCTGCCGTCCGGCGTCTCGTGCAACCCGACCTTGGTCAGCCCGACCGCGGCGAACGCGTCGGCCACCCACTGCGCGGCGCGCTCGCACTCCTCGGCGGGGAACTGCCGCGCGTCGGCCACGGACTTGAACGAAACCAGTTGCGCGAGATCGCGTTCGGCTTGCGGCATCAGCCCCGCGACGCGCGAGCGCAGCTCGGCGGTATGCGGATCGTCGGAAGTCATGGGCAGCTCACTTCGTCGTGTCGTCGAGCGTCGATTCGCACCTCGTCGAGGTGGATGCCGAGCCGGTCCACACGGCGCTGAAGCAATTCGCGCACAGTGCTGGCGCCGATTCGACGGCGATCACCGTATCGCGATCGCCGGTCGCCGAGCGGTTGCCGGGGCCGGGCCGCGTCGGTCGTGATGTCGTCGACGGAACGCCGGACCGAGCACCAGTAGCCGCTCAGCATCCACCCTCTCGGGGCGAAACTACCGCTTGTACAAGCAATTCATTGCAGAATGAGGGCAGAAACCAATCCGTGGCAATCTTTGAGCAGCATTGCTGGGAGGCCCCGATGCCCGCCGCACCGGATTTCGACGATCTGTTCGCACTGCCTGCGATCGACCATCCCGCGCCGAAAGAGAGTTTCCCGGACAAGGAAGTCCTTCCGCAGGTCGCCTACCAGATCGTGCACGACGAGCTGCTGCTCGACGGCGTCTCCCGGATGAACCTCGCCACCTTCTGCACCACCTGGGTCGACGACCAAGCGCGCAGGCTGATGAACGAGTCGCTGGACAAGAACATCGTCGACAAGGACGAATACCCGCAGACCGCGGAACTGGAGCGCCGCTGCGCGCGGATGCTCGCCGACCTCTGGCACGCCCCGGATCCCGCGACCACGCTCGGCACCTCGACCACCGGGTCCAGCGAGGCCGCGATGCTGGGTGGGCTCGCCGCCAAGTTCCGCTGGCGCAAGCGGGGCGGCTCGGGCACGCCGAACTTCGTCTGCGGACCCGTGCAGGTCTGCTGGGAGAAGTTCGCCCGCTACTTCGACGTCGAGATTCGCCAGGTGCCGTTGCGCGGCGACCGGCTCACCATGCACCCCGACGACGTCGCCGCGCACTGCGACGAGAACACCATCATGGTGGTCGCCAATTTCGGGCAGACCTACACGGGACTTTTCGAGGACGTCGCGGGCATGGCGCGTGCGCTCGACGATCTCCAGTCCGCGAAGGGCTTGAACATCCCGCTGCACGTGGACGCGGCGAGCGGCGGTTTCCTCGCCCCGTTCACCGCCCCCGACGTGGTGTGGGACTTCCGCCTGGAGCGGGTGAAATCGATCAACTCCTCCGGCCACAAGACCGGTCTCGCCCCGCTCGGCGCGGGTTGGGCCATTTGGCGCACGGCCGACGACCTGCCCGCGGAGCTGATCTTCGACGTCGACTATCTCGGCGGCAGCATGGCCACCTTCAACCTGAACTTCTCCCGGCCCGGCGGGCAGGTGATCACGCAGTACTACGACTTCATCCGGCTCGGCAGGCTCGGCTACACGCGGTTGCAGGAGGCGATCTACCGGGTCGCGGGACATCTGGCGGACGGGTTGCGGAAGTTCGACGGGTTCGAGCTGATCCACGACGGCGATCCGGGTCGCGGCATCGCCGCGGTGTGCTGGCGGCTGACCGGCTCGCCCGGTTTCAACCTCTACGACCTGTCCGATCGGCTACGCACCCGCGGCTGGCTGATCGCCGCGTACCCACTGCCGCCCGATCGCGGATCGGAGACGATCATGCGCGCGGTGATCCGGCACGGCTTCACCCACGACATGGTGGACCTGTTGCTCGCCGACATCGAACGCAGCGTGCGGCAGCTGGCCGACCATCCGCTGACGGTCTCGCTGACCAGGGCGGAAGCGGGCGGCTTCACGCACAACGCGACGCCGAAAGTTCCCACCGCGCAACCGAAGACCACCGCCGAACAAGCCTAGTCCCGCGGCCGAGTACGCGAAGGTGCGCCCGCCGCCACCGATCGCCATTCCCGGCGGCGGGCGTACCTCCGCCCGCGACCCTCAGGCCGCGCGCATCAGGTCGATCGGCTCCCACCGATACACATCGCTGACCGCGCCGTGGAACAGCGCCAGATCCACCGCGTCCAGCATCGCCTGGCGCGGACCCGAACGCTGTAACTGCGCCGCGGAGATCGCCAAGCGCAGCACGCCGCCGCGCCGCGCGGTCCGCGCCGCACCCATCACCAAGGCGCGGCACCACCACGGCTCGGCGCGGAAACCTTCGCCGATGCCGTAGACGCGCGACTTCTGCGCCGCGTTGCGCTCCAGATCGAGGATCGAGGTGAGCCCGAGCGCCAGCCGGAAACCCGTCTCGGGCAGCGCGGCGATGGCCCCCGCCGAGGCGTCCCAGCGCGGCGCGGCGAACAGCCGGGTGCGCAGTTCCACCTGCTCCAGCACCCGGTCGGCCGCGGTGAGCCGCAGCTTGGCCTCGTGCTTGGGCAGCGTCGCGAACTCGGCCCTGCGCCGCTTGGTCGCCGCCTGGTCGTAGCCGTGCAGCACGATGGCGTCGCCGCGGGCCCGCCTGCCGCGCAGCCATGCCTGCGTCGCCAGGTCGTCGACCAGCCGGTACTTGCCCTTCAACCGCGGCGCCACCAGCAGCGACAACCGCACGTCGCGGCGATCCATCTCCGCGGCGAATTCGATCGCGGCGTCTCGAGTGGTGTCCCGGATACCCGACACGGACACGATCAGCTCAGCGTTCATGAATCAACGGTGCCGGACGCAGGTGTCATTCATGTGCAGCGAGCATGACCAGGGGACGAACAACCGAAGCACCGTCGGCGACCAGGCCGGGCCGCCGACGGTCGGTCCTTATTCGTCGGCCAGGCCGACGGTGTCGAGCACCCAGGCGTGTTCGAACGCCACTTCCTTCCACTTCTCGTAGCGCCCGCTGACGCCGCCGTGGCCCGCGCTCATCTCCGTCTTGAGCAGCAGCGGCGCGTCACCGGTCTTGGTCGCGCGCAGCTTGGCGACCCACTTGGCGGGCTCGACGTAGAGCACCCTGGTGTCGTTCAAGCTGGTGACGGCGAGGATCGCCGGGTAGTCCTTGGCCTCGACGTTCTCGTACGGCGAATAGGACTTCATGTACTGGTAGACGTCCTTGTCCGCCAACGGATTACCCCACTCGTCCCACTCGATGACGGTGAGCGGCAGCGACGGGTCGAGGATCGAGGTCAGCGGGTCGACGAACGGCACGTTGGCGAGAATGCCCTGGAACAGCTCCGGCGCCAGGTTCGCCACGGCGCCCATGAGCAGCCCGCCCGCGCTGCCGCCGTCGGCGACCAGCCGATCGGGCGCGGTCCTTCCGGTGTCGATCAGGTGCCGCGCGCAGGCGACGAAGTCGGTGAAGGTGTTCTTCTTGGTGAGCGTCTTGCCGTTCTCGTACCAGAGCCTGCCCATCTCGCCGCCGCCGCGCACGTGCGCGACCGCGAACACCATGCCGCGATCGAGCAGCGACAGCCGCGCGACCGAGAACGACGGATCCATGCTCGCCTCGTACGAGCCGTACCCGTAGAGCAGCAGCGGGTTGGGCTGGCCCTCGGCCACCGCGCCCTTCTTCCACACCAGCGAGATCGGGATCCGGGTGCCGTCCTCCGCGATCGCCCAATCCCGGTGCTGCGCATAGTCGTTCGCATCGTAGCCGCCGAGCACCGGCTGCTCCTTGCGCAGCAGCAGCGCGCCGGTGGCCGGAACGTAGTCGAAGACCTGCATCGGGGTGATGAACGAGGTCAGGCCGATGCGCAGGGTCGGCTGGGTCCATTCCGGGTTCGCGCCGGAGCCGACCGCGAAGAGCTCCAGATCGAACTCGAGTTCGCGCCGCTCGCCGTAGCCGGAGTCGGTCAGCGACCAGACCGCGACCCTGGTCAGCGCCTCGCGCCGGTAGCTGAGCACCAGGTGATCGGCGAACGCGTCGACGTCCTCGAGCCGCACGTCGTCGCGGTGGCCGATCAGCAGCGTCAGGTTGGACGGATCGGCGACGGGCGCCTCGGCGAGCACGAAGTTCTCCGCCTTCACCCCGTCCACGACGTCGTTGTGCAGGATGAGGAAGCGATCCTCGCCGCCGATCACCGCGTGCTCGGCCGAGTATTCGACGCCCTCGCGCCGCGGCATGATGATCCGGAAATCGCCCTCGGGGTTGTCGGATTCCAGCACCCAGCCCTCGGTGGTGATCTTGGAGCCGACCCAGATCATCAGGTACTTCTCCGAGCGGGTGGAGCCGATGCTCACCCAGTAGCGCTCGTCGGGCTCGTGGAAGACCTTCACGTCGGCTTCGGTGGCGGTGCCGAGCCGGTGCCGCCACACGGTGTCGGGGCGCCAGGACTCGTCGACCGTCTGATAGAAGACGTGGCTGCCGTCCAGCGACCAGGTCGCGCCCGGTGCGGTGCCCGCGATCTCGTCGGCGAGCGGTTCGCCGGTGCGCAGGTCCTTGAAGCGCAGGGTGTAGCGCTCATCGCCGACGGTGTCGACCGAGTAGGCCAGCAGATTGCCGTCATGGCTCACCGAGAACGCGCCGAGGGCGAAGTAGGCGTGGCCCGCGGCCAGCTCGTTGCTGTCGAGCAGCACCTGTTCACCGGGGATCTCGCTGTCGACCTCGAGCCGCGGCGGAGTCCACGCGTCGATGCCCTCGGCGGCGCCGCTGGCGATCGGGCAGCGGCAGTGCACGCCGTACTGCTTGCCCTCGTAGCTGCGCGAGTAGTACCAGAACTCGCCCATCCGGGTCGGCACCGAGAGGTCGGTCTCCTGGGTGCGCGACTTGATCTCCTCGAAGATCTTTTCGCGCAGGCCCTGCAGGTGCGCGGTCTGCGCCTCGGTGTAGGCGTTCTCCGCCTGGAGGTGGGAGATGACCTCGGGATCCTCCTTGTCCCGCAGCCACTCGTACTCGTCGACGAAGACGTCGCCGTGATGCACCCGCTCGGTCGGCACCGTCTTGGCGATCGGGGCCGCCACCGCACTTTCGACAGACATGCGGTCCACCCTACTTGCGGGTCGTCGAATCCCCCGCGCGTTGGAACTCCGCGGGCGGCGCCTCGCCGCCCGCCGCGCGGATGACGTCGTCGAGCACCTCGCAGGTGCGGTGCAGATCGCGCAGCGCGCGGTCGATCCTGGCCCGCTCCTCGGTCAGTTTCTCCACCAGGAACGGGGTGGCCTCGGCGCTGGGTGAGCCGTCGGTGTCGTGGACGCACGGGAGCAGTTCGGCGATGGTGTCGCTGGTCAGTCCGGCCGCGAACATCTCCTGGATCCGGCGCACCCGCTCGACGGCCGCCTCCGGATACTCACGCTGCCCGCCGGAGCTGCGGGCGGCGGCGAGCATGCCCTTGTCCTCGTAGTACCGCAGCGACCGGACGCTCACGCCGGTTCGCTCGGCAAGTTCACCGATGCGCACGTCACTCCTCGAGCCCTTGACCTGACATTGATGTCAGCTTCTAGCGTACGCCTCATGGAACTTCTGACGCCCTACCGCGACCACGAACTCGCCCTGCCGAACCGCATCGTCATGTCTCCCATGACCCGCTTGCGTTCGCTCCCGGACGGCTCCCCGACCCCCGACGTCGTCGACTATTACGCGCAACGCGCCACCGCCGGATTGATCATCACCGAGGGCATCTGGCCGCATTCGACCGGTCAGAGCGAGGCGTGGGTGCCCGGCCTGCAGACCAAAGCCCACGTCGACGCTTGGCGCCGGGTCACCGAAGCGGTGCACGCGAAGGGCGGGCGGATCTTCGCGCAGCTGATGCACGGCGGCCGCAAGAACCATCCGCTCGGCCGCATCGACGGAACCTGGCCCGCCGGTCCTTCCGCGGTGGTCGATCCCGATCGCGTGCACCTGATCGAGGGCGGCAAGGCCGATCCGATCACGCCGGGCGAGCTGAGCCGCGCCGACATCGCGGCGGTGATCGGTCACTACGCCGCCTCCGCCCGCAATGCGATGGCCGCGGGCTTCGACGGCGTCGAAATCCACGGCGCCAACAGCTATTTGCCCCACCAGTTCCTCGCCGACAACACCAACCTGCGCACGGACGAATACGGCGGTTCGATCGACAACCGGATGCGGGCGCCGCTGGCCATCGTGGACGCCGTGGCCGAGGCGATCGGATCGCGCCGCACCGCCATCCGGCTCTCGCCGGGCAATCCGCAGTTCAACATGTACGAGGCCGATCCGGCGCCGCTGTACCGAAAGCTGGTGTCCGAGCTGGATCGTCGCGAGCTGGCCTATCTGCACCTCGTCGACAACGACGACTATCCGGCGTTGACCGATCTGCGTCCGCGCTGGCGCGGCACTCTGATCGCCAACATCGGCGAGAACCGCGAACCGACCACCGCCGCGGGTGCGGAAGCGGTATTGCGCGCGGGCACAGCGGATCTCGTCTCGTTCGGGCGTGCGTTCATCGCCAATCCCGATCTGGTGGAACGGATCGCGCGCGATCTGCCGCTGAACTCGATCCGCGAGGACGGGCTGTACGGACGAGACGCGAAGGGCTACACCGACTATCCGGCTTGGTCGGAGAGCGCGTTGTCCCGATCGTAGGTGTGTTGCGCCGGGTCAGGCGCCGATGGCCGAGCCGATGGTCGGCCACGAGGCGTGCAGGGTGTCCTGCCAGTAGGACCAGGAGTGGGTGCCGACCGGGCTGTAGTCGATGCGGGCCGGAATGGCCAGGCTGCGCAGGCGCCGCTCGAAGGCGATCACGCAGGTGTTGATACCCACCTCGACCGGGCCGCCGAGGACGATGTTCTCGGCGAGCTGCGGCTTGATCTCCGTCTCGTGTGGGCCGGGGACGCCGGTGCCGGTGGACAGGTAGATCGTCTTGCCGCGCAGGCGTTCCGCCAGCAACGAGGGGTCGTGCTCGGCCCAGGCGTGGGTGCCCGGCGCGCCCCACATATTGATCGGGTTGCCGCCGCGGTTGGCGATCGAGAACATCACGCCACCCGTGGCCAGGCCGGTATCCGGGCAGGCGCTGTAGCCCGCGATCGCCGTGTACAGCTGCGGGTTGCGCGCGGACAGGACGAACGCGGCGGTGCCGCCCATGGAGAGTCCGCCGATCGCGTTGACGCCGTTGCCGTCGAAGTTCGCGTCGATCAGCAGCGGCAGTTCCCTGGTCAGGAAGGTCTCCCACTTGTAGCGGCCGAAGCGCGGGTCGTCCTGCTGCCAGTCCGTGTAGTAGCTGGCCTGGCCGCCGACGGGCAACACCACATTGACGTTCTTGCTCCGGAAGAACGCCTCGGCGTCGGTCGCGTTGGTCCAGGTGCTCTGGCCTACGCCGGGGTCGAGTCCGTCCAGCAGGTAATAGGACGGCCGGGCGCCGCCGCCCGTCGGGTGCAGCACTTCAACCTGAACCGTTCGGCCCATCGCCGGGGAATCGATGAAGACCGAGGATCGGGTCGGGCTCAACGGATCGATCCGCACGATCTGCGCGGCGGAGGCCTGGGCTCGTGCGATCAGCGGGCCGAGCATGGCGATCGCGACCGCAAGCACTGCCACAGCAACTCCGGTACGCCGCACGTCTCGCCCTCCATCACCGCATGAGAGTGGGCTCCAACGTAACTCACTCCATGGAGTTGCGGAAGGGATCCGAGGTCACGGCTCTTCTACAGCAAACTGCCCAGTACGTAATGGGTTTCACGCTGACCCCACCGGTCACCGACCTTCGGCGCGCTCCAACGCCCCACGAATGGATCCGGCGAGATAGTCCAGATCGGCACGGGGCGGGGTCGTCGGACGGCCACGCAGCCCGAACCCGTCACCCGGCGTCCGCGGGATGACGTGCAGGTGCACGTGAAACACCTCTTGCCCCGCCGTCATGCCATCGGCGAGAAAGAAATTGACCCCGTCACACCCCACCTCACTCGCCCGCAACGCCCCCGCCAGCCGCTGCCCCACCTGAAACAGCTTCCCCCCGATCACCGGATCCAGCTCCGCCAAACACCGCGCCGCCACCCGCGGCACCACCAGCAAATGCCCCGGCGTCATCGGCCGAATGTCCATGAACGCGACCACGTCGTCGTCCTCGTACACCTTGGAAGCCGGCGCCCGCCCGGCAATGATGTCGGCGAAAATCGAGTACGGATCCACACCGCACCTTAACCGGCCAGCGGCCACGATCGAACCGATGCAGGCTCGCGCGCTCGAGACGCGCCGCGTCGGTTCGAGAACAGGCAGATTCGATAGGTGAAATTGCGTTGCATGCGTGCAGTAAGGCAGTAAGCTGTTCTCAGCCCCTGGCACTAGCTGGGGGAAGTGGACCCGACTCTTCACCGGACGGTGGGCAGTCGGGTTTCGCGCTATTGGGGCCGCTTGTCGACATCGATGACGACACGTACGAGCGGCATCACGATCTCCTTCCACCGGCCTCCCGCTCCGAACGCCCAGGCGACCGCGTCGGGCCACCACAGTGCAGGCTCACTGTGCGGAGCTACATGGACATACGGGATCTCAACCGACGCTTTGCGCAAGACTTCCGCGATGCAGTGCCGATCACGGTGATCTTGGCTCTCACGCGACTCGATGACCAGTCGGCCAGCATTGGCCACGATGAGATCGGACACCAAGGCGGCCAGGCATTCACGACGGGTAGGAACCTCGGCGCCTCTGCCTTCGTAGATCGATACTTCGACACCCGGGAATCGCGCCATAGCCGTCAAGATTTGGCGTCGCCGCTGATCCGGCTCGTGATTGAAGTGCCACCGCCGCTGCCCTGGCAGCAGGAATCCTCGGCCGAGACCACGTGCTCCGGCCAGTTGATCGCAGCGAATCAGCGCGGCGCACAGCAGGTACCGATCTCGACGGACCGATTCGTCGACGAAGGCGTGAATGGGCACCGATGGACGATACCGTTCCGCTATCGAACAGGTAGTCGAATCAGCCCCGAGCTCCACCGAAGTTGCCCGGTGAGAGGAAGTTTCAGCGAAAAAGATGGTCGCAGACCACTACCAGCGGTCCGTACACTCCTTCAGCTTCTGGCACTAGCCGGAGGAAGTGGGCGCAGGTCCTGGCCGGACGACCAGCAGCCGGGTTCCGCGTGAACCCGGCTCCTCTCCGGACGGGTGGGCAACCGGGTTTCGCGTTTGCGCCGTCAGAGGATTGGCGACGGGGTGTAGCGGGCGGCTTCGGGGTAGGTGTCGACGAGTTTTTGGACCTGGGCGATGACGTCGGCGGCCTGGGCGCCCGCGGCGCCGATGAAGGCGGACTTGTCGGCGAGGGCGGTGTCGAGGGCCGGGCGGTCCAGGGGGAGGCGGTGGTCGGCGGCGAGGCGGTCGAGCAGGTCGGGCTCGCGGCCCTGTTCGCGCATGGCGAGGGCGACGGCGACGGCGTGCTCCTTGATGACCTCGTGCGCGGTCTCCCGGCCGATGCCCGCGCGCACCGCCGCCATCAGGATGCGGGTGGTGGCGAGGAACGGCAGGTAGCGGTCGAGCTCGCGGGAGATGACGGCCGGGTAGGCGCCGAACTCGGCGAGCACGGTGAGGAAGGTTTCCATCATGCCGTCGATGGCGAAGAAGGCGTCCGGCAGCGCGACCCGGCGCACCACCGAACAGAACACATCGCCCTCGTTCCACTGCGCGCCCGACAGCTCGGCGGCCATCGAGGCGTACCCGCGCAGCACCACCTGCAGACCGTTGACGCGCTCGCAGGAACGGGTGTTCATCTTGTGCGGCATGGCCGAACTGCCCACCTGCCCGGGCTGGAAGCCCTCGGTGACCAGCTCGTGCCCCGCCATCAGGCGAATGGTGTGCGCGAACGAGGACGGACCCGCGCCCACCTGTACCAGGGCGGAGAGCACGTCGTGATCCAGCGAGCGCGGATACACCTGACCGACGCTGGTGAACACCGTCGCGAAGCCGAGATGCCGGGCGACCTGCTGTTCCAGCGTGGCCAGCTTGGCCGAATCGCCGCCGAGCAGGTCGAGCATGTCCTGCGCGGTGCCCATCGGACCCTTGATGCCGCGCAGCGGGTAGCGGTCGATGAGCTCGCGCAGCCGGGTCAGCGCGATCAGCAGTTCGTCGGCGGCCGAGGCGAAGCGCTTGCCGAGGGTGGTGGCCTGCGCCGCCACGTTGTGCGAGCGGCCGGCCATCACCAGCGTCTGGTACTCGGCAGCCCGCTCGGCCAGCCGCGCCGCGATGGCGACGCCGTGCGCGTGCACGTGCTCGAGCGAGAGCCGGATCTGCAGCTGCTCGACGTTCTCGGTGAGGTCGCGGCTGGTCATGCCCTTGTGCACGTGCTCGTGCCCGGCCAGCGCGTTGAATTCCTCGATGCGCGCCTTCACGTCGTGGCGGGTGACCCGCTCGCGCTCGGCGATGGAGGCGAGATCGACGTGGTCGATCACCCGCTCGTAGTCGGCGATCACTCCCGCCGGGATGTCGATGCCGAGCTCCGACTGTGCCCGCAGCACCTCCAGCCACAGCCGCCGTTCCAGCACGATCTTGTGCTCCGGCGACCACAGGTGCACCAGCTCGGGGCTGGCGTAACGGGTGGCGAGGACATTCGGGACGAGACTCACGTCTGGTCAGTCTAGTGCTCGGAACCTGTCCGCTTGCTGCGGCGTCGCCGGGGCGACGATATCGATCACCTCGAGCAGCGCGCCGCGCGCCATCCGACGGGGTTCCGGGTTGCTTTCGCTCAGCGCCGCGACCACCGCGCCGTCCACCACCGCGACCACCCTGCGTAGCTGTTCGGGCCGCACCATCCGGTCCGAACGCCGCAGCACGTCGGCGAGCAGCTCGTCGAGCTGGGCGCGCAGCCGTAGCTGGACCTCGCGTAGCTCTGGATGTCGCGCCGAGGCCACCGAACGCTCGTATCGGGCGATCAGCTGACCACGCGCGCCTTCGTCGGGCCCGTCGGCGCCGACCAACAGGTCCAGCACCAGGTCGACGGTCGCCTCGGCGCCGCGGCGGCGGTGACTCACCTCGCCGACCCTGCGGCGCATCGCGTCCAGCTCCGCGTTCCCACTGAACTCGACCGCGCGGGCGATCAGGTCTTCCAGGGACTCGAAGTAGTACGTGGTCGAGGCGAGCGGTAGATCCGCGCGCGTGGCAACCGAGCGATGCCGCACCGCATCGAATCCGCCTTCGAGTAACAACTCGGCGGCGGCCGCTACCAGAGCCTGGCGACGCCGTTCGCCTTTCGGGGTCGTCGCGGTTATCACCGTGCCATCGTGCCAGTCGTCATCAGTTCATCCGTGCGAAATCGAGAGTCGAAAGCCAGCAATCGTTGTTTTACCCCATCTGGGCGTTCCCGGTGTCGAACTGTGGAAACTTGTTGTCGGACATGAGGTTCAGGCGCCCAGATAGTAGCCGAGCCGCAGCAACGCCGCCTCGATATCCGCGGTGGCGCCCGCAAACGAGAAGCGAACGGTGCGGTGCCCGGCCACGGTGTCGAAGTCGATGCCGGGCGCCAAGGCCACCCCGGTGTGCTCGAGCACCTCGGCGCACCACTTGCGCGAATCGTCGGTCAGGTGGCCGATGTCGGCGTAGGCGTAGAATGCGCCGTCGGCGGGGGCCAGGTCGGTGATGCCCAGCTTCGGCAGGCCGTCCAGCAGCAGCCGCCGGTTCACCGCGTAACGCTGGACGTGGCCGTCCAGCTCGGTCTTGGCCTCGGCGCCGAAGGCGTGCAGCGCCGCGTATTGGGAGACGGCGGGCGGGCACACCGTCATGTTGGAGGCCAGTCGCTGCAGCGCGGGTCGCAGCCTGCTCGGCGCGAGCATCCAGCCGAGCCGCCAGCCGGTCATGGAGAAGTACTTGGACACCGAGCCGATAACCACGGATTCGCGAGAGGTCTCCCACGCCGAAGAGGTCTGCGCCGCCGAGCCCGGGGTCTCGTAGGTGATGCCGTGATAGATCTCATCGGAGATCAGCAACGTCCCGTGCGTGTCGCACCAGCGGGCGAGCGCGGCGAGCTCGGCCGGGGTGATCATGGTGCCGGTGGGGTTGGCCGGGCTGGCGACCACCAGACCGGCGGGCGGCTCGGGCAGCGATTCGAGCATGGCCACGGTCGGCTGGAAGCGGGTCTCGGGGCCGCAATCCAGTTCGACCACTCGGCAACCCAGCGCGGTGAGGGTGTTGCGGTAGGCCGGGTAACCGGGCCGAGCCACCACGACGGTGTCGCCCGCGTCGAAGGCGGCCAGGAAGATCAGGGTGAACGCGCCGGACGACCCGGTCGTCACCACCACCTCGTCGGGGGCCACGTGGTAGCCGTAGGTGTCCCTGTGGTGCTCGGCGATCGCCTCGCGCAGCTGCAGAATGCCGAAAGTCTCTGTGTAACCGAGCAATTCGGCGTCGATCGCGGTCTTCGTGGCGCGCAGCACCGGAGCGGGAGCGGGCGTCGAGGGCTGACCGGCCGCGAGCACCAGCACGTCGCCGTGGGTTCGGGCGCGCTCCGCGGCGGCTTTCCAGACATCCATCACGTAGAAAGGTGGAATGGTCGACCGGCGAGATTCTCCTGACACCCGACAGACGGTAGACCCTCGGACCCGGCGGCAGGTCGCCAACGCTCGGCTTTCCTCGAAGAGCTTTCTCGGCCGACACCTGCCCACATCCGTGCTTGCGTCCCGCGCGCACGGCTAAGGTCGGCGTAATGCTGGAAAAGGCTCGCCGCGCGGGGCTCGAGCGGGTACGCGGAGTGGGAGGCATCGGCGTCATTCCGCCGGATTGGCGTGCCAAGGTGCGGGAGCGGTCCGATCGCGACCCGCGCCGCCTGCTACACCGCGCCCGCGCCGAATTCGCCGAACTGCGCCGCCGCCCCCTGCCCGACCCGCGGGACCTGTGGACCGAACAGAAACGGCAGGACTACCGAGCGCTGCTGCGCAAACATCGGGTGCTGATCGCGGGGCTGGCGGTGACACTGCTGGTGGCCGGGGCCGATTCACCGTTCGACTGGGGCGTCGGCCACCGCGATCCCGGCCCGAACGAGGCCATGCGGGTGTTCTTCGCCCATCCCCAGGAAATGCAATCGACCCCGCCCTCGGTGCGCCGCTACCTCAACGCCATCGCGAGCGGCGAACGGCGCCGCGAACAGGCCGTGGTCGCCGCCGCGGCACGAGCGACTCTGGAGCGGGCCAAGGCCGAAGCCGCCGCGGCCGCCGCGGGCGAATGGCAACCCTGGATGGGCGGCACCGCACCGCTGCCGCCCGGCTCGATCCTGCCGGGCGTCGGCGGATTCGTCCTACCGACCCGTGGCACCTTCACCTCCGGATTCGGTTCGCGCTGGGGCACTTTCCACAACGGCATCGACATCGCCGCGCCCATCGGCACCCCGATCTACGCCGTCGCCAACGGCACCGTGATCGACGCGGGCCCCGCCCAGGGTTTCGGCCTGTGGGTGCGCATCCGCCACGACGACGGCTCGATCACCGTCTACGGGCACATGTACGACTTCTTCGTCTCCGTCGGCGAACGCGTCCCGGCGGGCATGCAGATCGCCCGCATGGGCAACCGCGGCGATTCCACCGGCCCGCACCTGCACTTCGAGGTGATCGTCGGCGGTCGCCACGTCGACCCGCGCGCCTGGCTGGCGCTGCACGGCCTCAGCTTCTAGTGCTGCGTCCAGAATCACCCCGCGAAGCGGGCGGTCACTTCGTCGGGACGGCGATCCGGTCCTCGACGGCGGCGAGGCCGATGTCGGTGCGGTAGTGGCTGCCGGGCAGCTTGATCGAGGCGATGCGGTCGTAGGCCTTGGCGCGGGCCTCGGCCAGATCGGCGCCGACGCCGACGACACTCAGCACGCGTCCACCCGAGGAGACCAGCGCACCGTCCTCACGCTGCGCTGTCCCGGCGTGCAGCACGGCGGCGGCGTCGTCCGGAGCGCCTTCGCCCGCACCGGTGATCACGTCGCCGAGGCGCGGACGGCCAGGGTAGTTCTCGGCGGCGACCACCACGGTGATGGCCGAACCGTCCCGCCAGCGCGGCGCGGCGACCTCGGCGAGGGTGCCGGTCGCGGTGGCGTTCAGCAGCTCGCCGAGCGGGCTCTCCAGCAGGGCGAGCACCGCCTGCGTCTCGGGATCGCCGAAGCGGCAATTGAATTCGACCACCGCGGGTCCGTCCGCGCCGATCGCGAGACCGGCGTAGAGCAGACCGGAGAACGGGCAGCCGCGGCGCACCATCTCGGCGGCGACCGGCTTCACCACGTCCTCGACGATGGCGGTGCGGGTCTCCTCGGGCAGCCAGGGCAGCGGCGTGTACGCGCCCATGCCGCCGGTGTTCGGGCCGGTGTCGCCGTCGCCGACGCGCTTGTGATCCTGCGCGGGCAGCAGCGGCACCACGGTCTCACCGTCGACCAGGCAGAACAGCGAGACCTCCGGCCCGTCGAGGAACGACTCCAACAGCACCGGGTGACCCTGTTCGAGCAGTTCGGCGCCGTGATCGCGGGCCGCGAGCCGGTCGGCGGTCACCACGACGCCCTTGCCCGCGGCGAGACCGTCGTCCTTGACCACCCAGGTGGGGCCGAAACGATCCAGCGCCGCGTCCAGCTCGGCGGGGTTGTCGACGACCTCGCTGTGCGCGGTCCGCACACCGGCGGCCGTCATCACGTCCTTGGCGAAGGCCTTCGAACCCTCGATCCTGGCGGCGGCGGCCGACGGGCCGAAGCAGGCGATGCCCGCGGCGCGCACCGCGTCGGCCACACCGAGCACCAGCGGCACCTCGGGGCCGATCACCACGAGGTCGGCGGCCAGCTCGGTGGCCAGCGCGACGACCGCCTCGGCCGAGGACGGGTCCACCGGACGCACCTGCGCGTGCTGCGCGATGCCCGCGTTGCCCGGCGCGGCGTAGAGCGCGCTCACCGCGGGATCGCGGCGCAGGCTGAGGACGAGGGCATGTTCACGGGCTCCGGAACCGATGACGAGTACGCGCACGGCCAACAGCTTAGGTGAAGCGACTACCCGCCTCGTCGGGCATCGGCCTTCTGGTCGGCTCGCGTTCGGCATCCGTTCGCCCAGCGTTCGGCGACCGCTCGCCGTCCCCGCACGAATTCGATTGTCGCCTTTCGCCCCTCGCGGCCTCGCCCCGTGGATCATGGGTGGGGAGGGTTCGGACCATCCGCCGAACCGTCTCCCCCACCGCGAAGGACGTACAGATCATGGGTCTGATCGACGGACTGATGGGCAACGCCGGGCGCATAGATCCCGGCCAGGCACAGCAGGAGTACGGGAAGCTGCTCGGCAACGGCGAGCAGATCTACTCCGCCTACCTGCTGGTGCGCGATGCCCTCCTGTTCACCAACCGCCGCCTGATCTTGGTGGACAAGCAGGGCCTGTCCGGCAGGAAGGTGAGTTACCACAGCATCCCCTACCGCTCGATCACGCACTTCGCGGTGGAGACGGCGGGCACCTTCGATCTGGACGCCGAGCTCGTCATCTGGATCGCGGGCACGCACGAGCCGGTGCAGAAGCGGTTCAACCGGCAGGTCGACATCTACGAGGTGCAGGGCATCCTTTCCCACTTCGTCGCTGTGTAGCGCGCGGCCGTCCGCGGACTACGCTGCGGATATGGCTTCCGTCTTCAGTGCGATCATCGCAGGTCAGATCCCTGGTCGATTCGTATGGCAGGACGACGAATTCGTCGCCTTCCTGACCATCGCGCCGGTCACCCAAGGCCACACGCTGGTGGTGCCGCGCAAGGAAATCGACCACTGGCAGGACATCGACGCCGAGACCTTCGCGCGGCTCAACGGTGTCGCGCAGCAGATCGGCAAGGCGGTGCGCGCCGCGTTCGACGCGCCGCGCGCCGGTCTGCTCATCGCGGGCCTCGAGGTGCCGCACCTGCACGTGCACGTCTTCCCGGCCTACAGCCTCGGCGATTTCGACATCTCCGGAGCGGACCCCAACCCGTCGCCCGAGTCGCTGGACGAGGCGCAGGCCAAGATCAAGCAGGCGCTGCGGGATCTGGGTCACGGGGCCAACGTGCCGGACTGAACGGGTCGGCGCGAGGCACGCGCGGCGATGCGGGCAGTCGGCCGACGAGCAGCTGGACGGCTGGGCCGCAACGGCACAGGGCGACGGCTCGCCCACAACCACACAGGGCGGCTCGTTCACAACGACACAGGGCGGCTCGCCCACACCGACACAGGGCGCTCGGTTTTCGAAACCGAGCGCCCTTTCCATTTTCATGACTGTTCAACGAACTGCTCTGTCCCGCAGGCGCACTGCTCTACACTTCTATGGGTAACCGTTCCGTTGCTCGCAGACGGCGTTCAGACTTTGCAGGTCCGCACGAAACGAGTGGTGTCATGGCCGATAACCACGGGCAGTTCCCCTCTCCGGCAACACCTTCGCGTCTTCTCCATAGGATCCTTCCCGGTCGCAGAAGACCCCTCGTCGCCGACCGACTATCGCCCGTCGGCGAAACGCACCGCGCGGAGCGCTGTTGATCCAGCGCCGAAGGTGCCTCCACTCCCCGCACTTTCGAATCTCCGCACGCCGCCCGGCCGCTCAGCGGTAGCCCTCCGTGACACAGGCACGCTCGGCTCCGCACCGAAACGGCGATCCACCGTCCGCGCCCGGACGATCGACGCACGTCGCAGTATGTCGACTTGCCGAACCGCAGGGTCCGCCGCGCACTTCTCGAGTTCCGGATTTCCCAACCGCCGTGGAGGGCAACGATGGTCACAGCAGTGGATTTCGCAGCACGACAGATCGACCCGCGAGCCATCCGGGACGCCGGACACGTCGCGGTGCTCTCCTACGTCTCCACCTCGCGCCCCGGCTCGAACTTCGGGGCCAAACCGCTCACCCGCGAGTACGCCGACCGCATCCGCGCCGCGGGACTCGACATCGTCTCGATCTGGCAGTACGGCAAACCCGGCAATCCCGAGGCTCCTTCCGACTACACCCTCGGCTTCGAGGGCGGCGCGCGGATGGGCCACGAGGCGAGGGAACGGCACTTCGCCGCGGGCGGGCCCGGCTACTGCCCGATCTACTTCGCCGTCGACGAGGACATCGACGAGCACACCTGGAACACCAAGGCGGTGCACTTCTTTCGCGGCGTGAACAACGCCATCGGCCAGGAGTGGACCGGAGTCTACGGTCACGACGAGGTGTGCCTGTGGGCGATTCGCGACGGCGTCGTCGGGCGGTCGGCCACGCCGGGCCGGTATTGGGCCTGGCAGACCAAAGCGTGGTCGGAAGGCGATATCGCCGAGGGGATTTCGCTGTATCAGCGCATCGTCGACACCCCGTCGACACCCGGTCCCAAGATCGACGGCACCTCCGTCGACGTGAACGACATCTACGCCGCGGACTACGGGCAGTGGTCGATCGACCGTGCACCGAGGCCGGTGGCCAAACCCGAGTACGTCGAGCTCGATCGGATGGGCAACTCGCGCAGCAGCCGCCACGGCGCACGCGTCACGAACTTCCTGCTGCACACGCAGGAGGGCAACGGCACCGCGGAGTCGCTGGCGAACTACCTGAACAACACCGCGAACGGCGTCTCCTACCACTACACCGTGCGCGACGGCATCGTGTGCGACGTCGTCGACACCGACTACGCCAGCTGGAGCGTGCTCGACGCCAACCCGTTCACGATCAACCTGTGCTTCGCCGGATCCCGCGCCGGGTGGAGCAGGGCGCAGTGGCTGGAACGCGAGGACGATGTCCGGATCGCGGCGTGGCTCGCCGTCCAGGACGCACGCAAGTACGACTTCGAGCCGATCGTCATCCCGCCGCCGTACTGGCGCGGCGAGGGCATCTCGGACCACAAGTACGTCACCGAGGAATTGGGGATCGGCACGCACACCGACGTCGGCTACAACTTCATCTGGGACCGGCTGGAAACCTTCGTCAACGAGTACGCGGGCGGCGGACCCCCGCCCGGCCAAGCCAACGCCATCAACGACGCGGCCGCTGCCGCACCGTGGCTCGGCAGGCGGCTCACCCCGGGCGAGATCCCGACCCCGGACGGCGTCGGCCGCCGCGCCGAATTCGAGAACGGCCAGGTGTATTGGCACCCGAACACCGGCGCGCACGCCATTCCCACACGGTTGTTCGACAAGTTCGCCGAACTCGGCTGGGAGACGGGCCCGCTCGGCTGGCCGATCACCGACCTGACCATCCTGACCGACGCCGCGGGCGCGCGCCTCGGCGAAGTCCAGGGCTTCCAGGGCGGCGCCCTCTACCTGCGCTACGGCGCCGACCGCCCGCCGGTCTGGGTGCACGGCGCGATCCGCGACCGCTGGAATCGCTCCGGTTTCGAAAAGGGCGCTCTCGGCTGGCCCCTCGCCGACGAGCAGTCCTTCGACCGCGGCGCCTACCAGCGCTTCGAGCACGGAACCATCTACTGGCCCGGCCGCCGCGACACCCTCGCCCTGCTCGGCAACGACGGACCGGACACCCCTCTCCCCGACCGCGATTGAGAGAGCGCAGGGCACGCGCCGCACAGGATTGAACTGACGACCTTTCGCTTACAACAACGACCGAGCCTCTACCACTGAGCCCAGCCGCGCAGCGGCTGCAAATGGGCGCCCGGTCCGGAGACCGAGCGCCCACTGCTCAACGAGCCCTGGTCAGGATTGAACTGACGACCTTTCGCTTACAACAACGACCGAGCCTCTACCACTGAGCTCAGCCGCGCAGCGGCTGCAAAAAGGGCGCCCGGTCCGAAACCGAGCGCCCTCTGTTCGACGAGCCCCCTGTCAGGATTGAACTGACGACCTTTCGCTTACAAGGCGAGTGCTCTACCACTGAGCTAAGGAGGCGAGAAGCGGTGCCCATCATAGCCGGGCTCGCCCGCCGCGTGACACCGGCTTTACGGTGTCACGCGGTGGCGGCTCAACGAGATGTCCCGGCGCAGTATCGGATACCGCGGGTCAGGACTGGGCGCCCTGCCGGGCCGCGTCATCGGCGGCCATCGCATCGCGCAGACTCTTCGGACGCATATCCGTCCAGTTCTTCTCTACGTACTCGACGCAGGCAGCGCGGCTGTCCTCACCGAACACGACTCGCCATCCGGCCGGAACCTCGGCGAACGCGGGCCACAGGGAATGCTGTTCCTCGTCGTTGACCAGGACGAAGAAGCGGCCGTCTTCGTCATCGAAGGGGTTGGTGCTCAATTTCACCTCACTGGATACTGGCGCTGTGTACGGGATCTGCTCCAGGGTCCGTCCGGCGCGGCGACCGTGCTGATCACGAGTCGTACACCGGAAGAACTCCCCGAGCGTTGTGTCGACCCTAGCAAGGGAGACGTTACGTGTAGGTGGTTACCTCAGGCGGCGAAGAAATCCAGGAGGATCTTGTTGACCGCCTCCGGCCGCTCCAGGTAGCCGAAATGCCCCGCGTCGGGGATCTCCTGGTAGCGGGCGCCGGGGATGGCGTCGGCCACCTCCCTCGTGAGGTACGGGGGGATCATCCGGTCGTCGGCGAATCCGACGCCGAGGCACGGCACCGAGATCGCGCGGTAGGCCTGCACCCGGTCGAAATCGTGGTCCATCTTGCGCTGGGCGCGGATGCCAGGGGTGACCGGTCCGCCGGTGAATTCGAACAGGTCGAGCCAGTCGCGCGCGGAGTTGGTGTTGGCCATGGTGGCGGGCGAAAGGTTCATCACGGCGGTCACCGCGGCCTCGTACTTCGCGGGCAGTTTGACGCCGCTGGCGTCGAGATCGTGTTCGCCGAGCGAGAGCGTCTTCTGGAACTGGTCGAGCCGCCCGTGCCCGGCCATGAAGACGGCCTTGCGCACCAGGTCGGGACGGGCGAGGGCCAGCTCCTGGGCGACGCGCGCGCCCATCGAGGTGCCGACGACCAGCGCGGGTCCCTCGTCCAGCAGTTCGATGAGACCGGCGGTGTCGGCGACCAAGTCATCGATGGTCATGCCCGAAGCCGCCTCGAAGGACGGCGCGATGCCGCGGTTGTCGAACGTGCAGACCCGGTATCCGGCGGCGACCAACGCGGGCACCTGGTGCAGTTCCCAGACCCGGCCGGGGCTGCCGGTGCCCATGATCATCACGACGAGCGGGCCGCCGCCCTTGACGTCGGTGCCCTTCGCCCGGTCGCCCTTGACCTGGTAATTGAGGGAGATTCCGTTCACCGTCGCCAGCGGCATTTGTGGACCCTTTCGTGTGGTTTATGCTGCGCCCCACGGTATAGGCATGGGGGTGAGGGTGCACCAGGCACTCGGGATAAGCGACATACTGGTGCGGCGGCGCCGATTCCATACCGTGAAGTGGCTCCGAGGCCTTGGGGGTCCAGCGTCGCTTACCATTGACTATTCGTACGCACGAGCGTAATGAGCCGGGAGGACAAGAAGATGGCCGCGAAGGGCAGCGCGAACGATATCGCGGACGACGAACTGGAACCACTCGCCGACGAGACCGCACGTCAGGCGCAGCGGGTCGTCGCGGCCTACGCAGAGGACGCCGACGAATGCCGGATGCTGCTGTCGATGCTCGGCATCGGACCCAGCGGCCGCGGCGAGTAACGCCCGACCCCTCGCTCGACGACAACGGCGCCGTCGACTCGACAGATCAACTCCAACGCCGAATCAGCGACGCGTGACCGCGGCGAGAGCGACGGGCCCCGACCGGGAACCGCGTGACCGCGAAGACACCGCGAACGCCGCCAACCAAATAAGGATGCGTGAGTGGACCAGATGACCGAACAGCTGTCCGACGACTCCGAACACGCCCCCGAACTACCCGAACCCGAACCACAGGAGTCCGGCGCCCCGCGCGCCGTATCGATCGCTCCGGAGGGCGCCGGTTCGGGTTTTGTCGTTGTGGCCAACCGTCTGCCCGTCGATCTGGAGAAACTGCCCGACGGCAGCACCCGCTGGAAGCGCAGCCCCGGCGGCCTGGTGACCGCGCTGGAGCCGGTGTTGCGCAACAACAAGGGCGCGTGGGTCGGCTGGGCGGGTGTGCCCGACGTCGAGGTCGAGCCGATCATCGAGGACGGACTGGAACTGCATCCGGTGCCGCTGTCGGCGCAGGAGGTGACCGACTACTACGAGGGCTTCTCCAACGGCACGCTGTGGCCGCTGTACCACGACGTGATCGTCCGGCCCACCTACGACCGCAGGTGGTGGGCCGCCTACGTCAACGTGAACCGCCGGTTCGCCGAGGAGACCGCCAAGGTCGCCGCCGAGGGCGCGACCGTCTGGGTGCAGGACTACCAGCTCCAGCTGGTGCCCAAGATGCTGCGCATGCTGCGGCCGGACCTGACCATCGGCTTCTTCCTGCACATCCCGTTCCCGCCGGTCGAGCTGTTCATGCAGATGCCGTGGCGGACCGAGATCATCGAGGGTCTGCTCGGCGCCGATCTGATCGGATTCCACCTGCCGGGCGGTGCGCAGAACTTCCTGTATCTGGCGCGGCGGCTCGCCGGGCAGCCGACCTCGCGCGGCACCGTCGGCGTGCGCTCGAAGCTCGGCGTGGTGCAGGTCGGTTTCCGCACCGTGCGGGTCGGCGCGTTCCCGATCTCGATCGCCTCGGCCGAGCTGGACGAGCACTCGCGTCGCCGCTCGATCCGGGAGCGGGCGGCCAAGATCCGCGCCGAGCTGGGCAATCCGAAGAACATCCTGCTCGGCGTCGACCGCCTCGACTACACCAAGGGCATCGACATCCGGCTCAACGCGCTGGAGGAGCTGCTGATCGACGGCCGGGTCGATCCCACCGAGACCGTGATGGTTCAGCTGGCGACCCCGAGCCGTGAGCGCGTCGAGAGCTACATCCAGATGCGCGGCGACATCGAGCGCCAGGTGGGCCGGATCAACGGCGAGTTCGCCAGGGTCGGCTATCCGGTGGTGCACTACCTGCACCGTCCCATCCCGCGCGACGAGCTGATCGCCTTCTTCGTGGCCGCGGACGTCATGCTGGTGACGCCGCTGCGCGACGGCATGAACCTGGTCGCGAAGGAGTACGTGGCCTGTCACAGCGGACTCAACGGCGCCCTGGTGCTCAGCGAGTTCACCGGCGCGGCCGCCGAACTTCGGCAGTCCTACCTGTGCAACCCGCACGACCTGGACAGCGTGAAGGACGCCATCGTCTCCGCACTGGAAGACAACCGCGACACCAAACGTCGCCGCATGCGCTCCCTGCGCCGCCAGGTCCTGGCCCACGACGTGGACCGCTGGGCCCGTGCCTTCCTGGACGCCCTCGCCCAGGACCAGGTGGCGGGCAGCGCTCTGCTGACCGACGAGGACGTCTACCCGGAGTCGGACAACCCCACGCGCTGACGCCCACAGCTAGTTCCCAGGAATCCTCCAGCGTCCTCGCAGACACGTGGCGCACCATGAACCCATGACTGGTGCGCCCGCGGAGCGGTCCCCCGAGGCCAGGGTGCTGGTGGTGGACGACGAGCCGATGATCCTCGAGCTGCTGTCGGTGAGCCTGCGCTACCAAGGCTTCGAGGTGGAGACGGCGATCGATGGCGCGCAGGCGCTGGACCGGGCGCGGAGCTTCCGGCCGCAGGCGATGATCGTCGACGTGATGATGCCGGGCATCGACGGCTTCGGTCTGCTGCCGCGGCTGCGCGCCGACGGCATCGATGCGCCGGTCCTGTTCCTCACCGCCCGCGACGACGTGCAGGACAAGGTGGCGGGGCTGACACTCGGGGCCGACGACTACATCACCAAGCCGTTCAGCTTGGAGGAGGTGGTGGCCCGGCTGCGGGTGGTGTTGCGCCGCGCCGGGCACAGCGCGCCTGCGAAGGAGAGTTCGCGCCTGCGCTTCGAGGACATCGAGCTCGACGACGACACCCACGAGGTGTGGAAGGCGGGCGAGCCGGTCGCCTTGTCCCCCACCGAGTTCACCTTGCTGCGGTACTTCATGGTCAATGCCGGAACCGTGCTGAGCAAGCCGCGCATCCTGGATCACGTGTGGCGCTACGACTTCGGCGGTGAGGTCGGCGTGGTGGAGACCTACGTGTCGTATCTGCGCAAGAAGGTGGACACCGGCGAGCAGCGCCTGATCCACACGTTGCGCGGCGTCGGCTACGTCATGCGGACGCCGCAGCGCGGGCGTCCGGGGCAGTGAGCGCGGATTCGGTGCACACCGAGGACGATCGGAAAGCGCCAGCCGCCAGCCGAACTCGGCCGTCGGAGCAGCGCCGCGCCGCCCGTGAGGCAGACCGCGCGAAACGGGCACGGGAAGCTCTTGGGCAGCGGCTTGCCGCGATTCCGCTGCGGGTCACGCTGGTACTCGCACTCGTGGCGCTGGCTGGGCTCGGCCTGGTGGCTTCCGGGATGGCGGTCACGTCGTCGCTGGAGATGTCGCTGCTGAACCGCACCGATCAGCAGCTGCGCGACGCCGCGATGACTCGTGTCCGGATGACCCGCCCGCCGCTGCCGCCGCCGAGTCCGCCGTCGGATCAGCGCAGCGCGCCGAGCTCGTTCTACATCTTCACCGAGAACCACGACGGCACCGGCTCTTTCGTGTTGCAGCCCTTCGACGTCGAAGCGGCCCCCGCGCTGCCGGATCCGCCGTCCCCGCGTCCGGTGACGGTGGGCTCGGCGGGCGACGCCGACGTCCAGTGGCGCGTGATAACCGTGCACAGCCACGAAACGACCACGACCATCGCGCTGCCGCTCACCCAGAACCAGGAGACCGTGCGGCGACTGGTGATGCTGCAACTGGTGATCGGCGCCGCCGTGCTCGCCGCCCTGGCGCTGGCCGCCTATTTCGTGATCCGGCGCAGCCTGCGCCCGCTACGCCGGGTGGAGAACATCGCGGCGGCCATCGCCAGGGGCGACCTGCACCGCCGAGTTCCGGTGCGCGGCACCAATACCGAGGTGGACCGGCTGTCCCGCTCGTTGAACGGCATGCTGGCGCAGATCCAGTCCGCGTTCGCCGCGACCGAGGCATCGGAGGCGGCGGCCAAGCGTTCCGAGGCGAAGATGCGCCGCTTCGTCGCCGACGCGAGCCACGAACTGCGCACCCCGCTCACCACCATTCGCGGTTTCGCCGAGCTCTACCGGCAGGGCGCGAACACCGATCCCGCGATGTTCATGGACCGGATCGAACGCGAGGCGCAGCGGATGGGTCTGCTCGTGGAAGACCTGCTGATGCTGGCCAGGCTGGACGCGCAGCGCCCGCTGGAAACCGGCACGGTGGATCTCCTCGCGGTCGCCAGCGACGCGGTGCACAACGCGCGCGCCGTCGCCGCGGCCGCCGACCCGGATGGTCCGCGCCGCCCGATCGCGCTCGAAGTGAGTTCCGGTTCAGGCACTTTGGAAATCCAGGGCGACGAGACCAGATTGCGCCAGGTGCTGGCGAACCTGCTGAACAACGCGCTCACGCACACTCCGCCGGACGCCTCGGTGACGGTCCGCCTCACCCCCGCCGACGACGAGGTGCTGCTCGAGGTGTCCGACACCGGTCCGGGCCTGCCGCAGGAGGAAGCCGACCGGATCTTCGAACGCTTCTACCGCACCGACACCTCACGCGCCCGCGCCAGCGGCGGAACCGGTCTGGGTCTGTCCATCGTGCAGGCGCTGGTCGTCGCGCACGGCGGCACGGTCCGCGTCACGAGTGTTCCCGGCGAAGGCGCCACCTTCACCGTGCGGTTGCCGCGCGGGGACGGTACCCGCGACAGCCATCACACGAGGCTCTAGATCGGCGTCACCGCATCGACGAGCCAGCGGTCGTCGGTCTTGTCCAGCGTGACTCGCACGCGGCTACCGGTGGTGGTTCCTTGCGGCGATTCCTTGCTGGTGGTCACCTGGTTCAGGTACAGCAGCACCACCGCGTGGTCGCGGTCGGCGGAGACCACACCGCTCGCCTGCGTGGTGGCCTGCACGGTGAGCTGCTTCTCCTTGGCGCCCGGCGCGATGGCCTCGGTGATCAGCTTCAGGTAGTCCTCGCGGAAGTCGGCGGACAGGTTGTCCGCGGCCTTCGGCAACTCGGTGTCCACGCTGGTGAAGTTGTAGCTGAACATCGCCGAGACGGCTCGGTCGGCCGCGGTAACCGCGTCCTGCCGCGCCTGCTCGTCCTGCCGGTCCGACCAGTACCCGAACCCGTTGATGGCCATCACGATCACCGCCGCCAGCGCCACCGCACCGGCGGCGCCCGCCACGATCAAACCCCGTGTTTCTCTCATGGCACGAACTCCACATTCGAAGCGGACAGGCCGGAATCACCGCGGGTCACGGTGACCCGGAAGCGGTAGAACCGCGTCTGCGGCTCGGCTTGGCCCGCGTTGGTCAGGGTCTGCTTGGCGGCGACGAGCACCTTCGCCGAATCGTCGGCGTCGCTTTCCAAAGCCGCCTCGACGATCTCGCCGTTGGACACGACCTTGGCCTGCTGCACGATGCTCAGGAACGGGTCGACCCGGCCGTCGAATTCGGTCTTGAACTGGCCCGAGGCCAGCGAGAGAATCCGGTCGATGTCCTCCTTGGCGGAGTCGGCCCGGATGGTGGTCAGGTTCAGGATCGCCTGCCGCGCGGTCTGCACGTATTCGGTGCGGCGCTGCTCGCGCATATCGGCCGACCGCGTGACGATCGTCGAGACGACGGCACCGGCCACCAGGGCGAGGACCAGGACCGCCGAAGCGGCCATCGCCAGGATGCGGCCGAGGCCGAGCTGATCGCGGAGCGAGCCTGGGGTCTCGGTGTCGCCGGAGTCGTCGGAGGTCCCCTCGGCGGTCGCCGATTTCGCGGACTCCGGCTTGTCGAGGTCGATCGAGGTCGAACCGGCGGAATCGCCGCCCTTCGGCAGCTCGACGGAATCGGCACTCTCAGCGCTCACGCTCGTCGCCGACTCGACCGAATCGGCACCCTTGGCACTGACGTCCCGGCCGACGGAATCGGCCCCGTGCAGCGGCGCCGCACTGGCGCTCACGCTCTTCGCCGCCCCGGCACTTCCCGCACCCGCGCCCGTCGCCGCCGCGGCGATGACCTTCTCCGTCACCGCGGACGCGTCCTCCACTGGCGGCCCCGCCGACCGACTGGCCCGCCTGCGCGTGCGATGTGCATCTCCGTTGATTTCACTCATCGTTGCTGCTCCTCGAACATCGCCTGCCAGCTGGACGGTACCGTGCCGGAACCACCGGGTCCGATATCTCCCTGTCGGTAGGTCCGGCCGTCGGGGCCGATGTAGACACCGGTAGCCGGATCGTAGGACTTCGCCGCCGCGGGCGTGCTGTACGACGCGGGCGCGACCTCGGTCCCTTCGGGCTCGGACCCGCTCGCGGGCGCCACCGGCTGCGGCGGGCCGAACGGCGGGTTGTCGCCCACCGGCACGTAACCGGTACGGCACAGCTCCGGCGTCGGCGCGCGCACGCCGGGGTACTCCATACATGGCGTGTTGCGGATGCCGCGCACCTCGATGGGCGAGTCCTGCGGGATCTTGCAGTAGAGGCCGGGCGGCGTGTCGACGATATCCAGTTCGCTCGGCGAGCGGCGCTCGTCTTCGGGCAGGAAGCCGGTGGTGCAGGCGGGCGGGTCGTTGACCGTCGCCATGAAGTCGACGAGCACGCCGTATTCGACCGGGCCGCGCACCGCGGTCATCAGCGCTGCCACCAGTGGCGGGTACACGACCAGGATCTGTTCGAGTCCCGCGTGGTAGATGTTGGTCACCTGACCGACGCTGACCAGGTTCGAAAGCAGCAGCGGCAGTGTCGGTTCCAGATCCTGGAACTGCGCGGTCACCCGCCGCACGGCGGCCGGGCCTTCGCGCAGGATGTTGGTGAGCGCCGGGTCGTGCGCGCGCAGCTGATCGGTGACGGTGGCCAGGTCGGCGGTCCACGACCGGATCGCCGCGTCCGAGCGGATCTGGGTGTCCAGCAGCGGACCGATCTGCTCGATCAGTTTCTTGGTCGGCTCGCTGCTGTTCTGCGCCTCCTGCACGAGCAGCGAGGCCGAGTCGATGAAGCGCTGCAGATCCGGTCCCGCGCCGTTGAAGGCGCGGAAGGCCTCGTCGATGACCTGACGCAACCGCGTGTCGGCGACGCTGGAGAGCAGGCGATCGGTCTGGTCGAGCAGCGTGCCGACGTCCTGCGGCAGCTTGGTGCGATCCTGCGGAATCACCGCGCCCGCCGCCAGATTGCCGCCCTTGGGGCTCTCCGCGGGAATCAGGTCGACGTACTGTTCGCCGATCGCCGAGACACTGCGCACCCAGGCGTCGACGTCGGAGGGGATCTTGTAGTCGCTGTCGATGGACAGCTTCGCCTCGACGCCGTCCGGCGTGAGCCGGACCTCTTGCACCTTGCCCACATTGGTGCCGCGATAGGCCACGTTGGCGGTCGGGTAGAGGCCGCCGGTCGCGGCGAGCTGCACGGTGACGTCGTAGCGCCCGATGCCGAACATGGCGGGCAGCTGTACGTAGGTGCCCGCCATGATGGTCAGGCCGATCACGGTCAGCACGGCGAAGATGCCGAGCTGCACGCGGACGAATCGGGTCAGCTTCATCGGCCCGGACTCCCTTGCGGCGCAATGTTTCCCGCTCCCGGCAGCGGCACGGTCAAACCTGGAATGGCGGGCAGACCGGGTATCGGCGGCAAACCGGGGATGGTCGGCGTCGGCTGGCCCGGGGCGGGCGTCTGCAGCGGGCCGGTCGCCGGGTTGCCGCTGTCGCTCGCGGTGGGCGGGGCGAAGCTGCCGACCACGCCCTCGACACCTCCGAACCGGCCGCCGAGCGGGGTACCGGTGAGCCAGTTGGAGTCGAGGCGCTTGGCCGTCATGTCCACCGTCATGAACAGATTCAGGTAGTCACCCTTGATCGCCTTGTCGAGGTTCTTCATCGGGAACGGGAAGGTGAGCAGGATCTTCAGCGACTCGATGAGGTTGTTTCCCGTGTCGGACAGCTGCTGGAGCACCGGCTCGAGGTTAGCGAGGTTCGCCTTCAGGTTCTCCCCGCTCATGCTGACGACCCGCTGGGTCACGTCGCTCAGCTCACCGAGCGCGGTGATGGCGTGGGTGATGTTCGCCCGCCGGTCGGCGAGCACGGTCAGCGCCGGGTGGATGCGCTCGATCGCGCTGCCGAGGACGTCGCGCTGCTGCGCGAGCTGCCCGCCGAGGCGGTCGAGGCCCTCCAGCGCGGCGATGATGTCGCCGGTCTGCGCCTGCAGGTTGGTGGTGAGCTCGTTCAGCTGCGGAAGCAGGTCGCGGATAGCGTCCTCGCGTCCGCTCAGCGCGGCGTTCAGCTCGCGAGTGATGGTCTCGAGCTGCGCGACGCCACCGCCGTTGAGCACCACTGACAGCGAGGAGAGCACCTGCTCGGTGGTCGGGAACGCACCGGCCCGATCCAGCGGGATGACGTCGCCCGCCTTCAGCTCGCCTTCCGCGGGCACGTCGGTCGGCGGACCGAGTTCGATGTGGTTGCTGCCGAGCAGACTGGTCTGGCCGATCTTGGCGACCGCGTTGGCGGGCAGTTTCACGTCGGGGTTCAGCGAGACGGTGACCAGCGCGTGCCAGTTCTCCACCTCGATGCCGGACACCGTGCCCACCGGGACGTCGTGCACGCGCACCGGCGAATTCTGAGTCAGCGTGGTGACATTCGGCATCTGGATGCGGATTTGGTAGGAGCCTTCGCCGGTGCCTTCGGCGCCCGGCATCGGCAGCGAGTTCAGTCCGTCCCACTGGCAGCCGGTGGCGCCGAGGGTCAGCGCGACACCCATCGCGAGGACGGCCGTCTTCCGCAGCGGTCGCATCATCGCCCTCCTCCCGGAATGGCCAGGCCCGCAAGGCCACTCGGCACGCTGATCGGCGCGGGCTGCGGTGTCGGCGCGGGTGCGCGCTCCTCCAGGCTCGGCGGGCTGTACGTCAGCTGGTTGGGGAAGGCGTGCACGCCGGTGGCCGGGTTCGCCATGATCGGCACGTAGTTCATGGCCAGCGAGTCGATGACCGGCGCGAGATAGGTGGCGCACAGATCGGCGGAGCGATCGGAATCGTTCTCCTCCAGCGCGCGCACCGAGCCGCACAGGAAGCTCAGCGGGTCGGCCGGGTTGTTCAGCGCGATCGCGCCGGTGACAGTGCCCTGGGCAGGCTTGTAGAGCTGGTAGAAATTCACCAGCGCCGTCGGGCCCGAGTGCAGCACCCGTTCCAGCTCGGGGCGCTTGTCCACCAGGATCTGGGTGACCTCGGCCAGTCGCTGCACGCCCTCGGTGAGCTCGGCTCCGCCGCCGTCGAGGAAGCGCTTGACGTCGGCCATCGCGATATCCAGATTGTCCAGTCCCGCACCGAGATCCGACGAGACGCCGGCCAGCACCGAAGACACCGAGGCGAGCCTGCCGCCGAACTGAACGATCTGCTCGTTGCTCGCCGAGAGCACCTCGACGAACTGCTGCAGGTTGCGGATGGTGCCGAACAGGTCGGTGCGCCCGTCGGAGAGGGTGGTCAGGGTGGCCGAGAGTTCCCGCAGGGTCTCGCGCATCCGGTCGCCGTTGCCGTCCAGGTTGTCCGCCGCGGTGTTGACGAAGCGTCCGAACGAGCCCTGCTCGTCGTCGCCGACCGGGCCGAGAGTCGTTGCCAGCTTGGACAACTCGGCCTTGATGTCGTCCCACTCCACCGGGACCGCGGTGCGCTCGATCGGAATGGTCGCACCGTCGGTCAGCTTGGGTCCGCCGGTGTAGGCCGGGGCCAGCTGGATGAAGCGCGCCGAGACCAGCGAGGGCGAGATGATCACCGCGCGCGCGTCGGCGGGGATGTCGATGCCGCGATCTATGGTGAACTCGACCCTGACCTGTTCGCGGCCGGGCTCGACCTTGTCGATCCTGCCGACGTCGACGCCGAGCACCCGCACGTCGTCGCCGACGTAGAGGCCCGTGGTGGACGGGAAGAACGCGGTGACTGTCGTGGTCCCGATCTTGGTGATGCCGCGGTACGTGCCAGCGAGCACCAGCGCGGCGACCAACACGCCCGTGAGTATCCACACCCAACGAGGGGCCTTCTGAACTACTTTCGGCATTTTCATCGCGGCGGCTCCTGGACCGCAGGCCCGATCGACGGGGGCGGATTCAAGAAGAAGTTGCGCAGGTCGTCGGGCAGGTGCTGCGGCCACACCAGCGCGTCGACCAGAGGCTGAAGACCGACGGAGGTCGCGTTCACCACGTAGGCGTTGAACCACGGGCCGTTGCCGACCTGCTCGCCGAGTGCGGCGGCGAACGGGCCGAGACCGTCGAGGGCCTTGGTGAGGTTGTCGCGGTTGCGCTGCAGCAGACCGAGCACCGAATTCAGCCGGTCCAGTGCGGGTTTCAGCTGCGCCTCGTTGTCGGCGACGAGGCCGGACAGCTGCTGGGCGAGCCCGTTCACGTGCACGATCAGCTGCGAGATCGCGGTGCGGCGGCGGTCCAGCTCGCCGAGCAGTTCGTTGCCGTCCAGCAGCAGCGCGTTGATCTGGCCGCTGCGGTCGGACAGGATCTTGGTGACGTTCTGCGCCCGCCGCAGCAACTCGGACAGCGCCTCGTCCCTGGCGTTGATGGTCCGCGAGAGCTGGGTGACGCCGTCCAGTGCGGAGCGCAGCGGGGCCGGGGTGTCGGCGAAGGTGGCCGAGAGAGCGTCCAGGGTCTCGTCGACTTTCTGCATATCCAGGCCCTGCACCGTGCCCGCCAGATCACCGAGCGCCTCGTTGAGCGAGTACGGCGAAGTGGTGCGGTCCAGCGGGATGGTGTCGTCGCGGCGCAGCGCGCCCCCACCTTGCGGCAGCAGCTCCAGCGACTTGCGGCCGAGCACGGTGTTGGTCTTGATGGCCGCGGAAGTCTTGTCGCCCAGGATGATCGACTCGTCGAGGGTGAACTTCACCAGCACCTTCGCGCCGTCCAGCTCGACATCGTCGACCCGGCCCGAGCGCACGCCAGCGACCTGAACCGGGTCGCCGGGCACCAGCCCGCCCGCGTCGGCGAAGTAGGCGGTGTAGAGGGCGCCGCCGCGGATGAACGGCAGCCGGTCGAATTGCAGCGCCGAGAGCGCCACCGCTATCGCGACGACGATGCCGACGATGCCGATCGTCACGGCCGGAGATCGCTGCTCGTTCATTCGGGGGCACACCTTCCCGTCTCCTGCCCGCCCGGCATGTTGATGTGCAGCGGCTGTCCGTTCGGCCCGTCGATGATGAAGTTCGTGCTGCATACGTAGAGCGCGAGGAACGAACCGTAGGAACCGATGCGGATCAACTTCCGGTAGGTCTCCGGCAACCGTTCCAGCACCCACTGGACGGTGTCGGAACCGTTGTCCAGGTTGGTGGCCAGTCGACCGGTCTGCTCGATGGTGCCGCGCAGATCCGGCCGGGCCTGCGCGAGCAGGTCGGTGAGATCGCCGGTGGCGCCCGCGATCCTCGGCAGCGCGTCACCGATCGGATCCCGGTCGGCGGCCAGCCCGCTGACCAACCGCTGCAATTCGGTGAGCGTGGTGTCGAACTGCTCGCCGCGCTCGTCGATGGTGGCCAGCACCGCGTTCAGGTTGTCGATGACGCTGCCGATCAGCGCGTCGCGCTCGCCGAGCGTCTTGGCGAACGAGCCGCCGCTGTTGAGCAAGGAGACCAGCGTGCCGCCCTGGCCCTGGAAGATCTGCAAGAGCGCGTTGGTGAGATCGTTCACCTGACCGGGGTCCAGCCCGCGCAGCAGCGGTTTGAAGCCGCCGAGCAGCATGTCCAGATCCAGCGCGGGCGAGGTCTTGTCCTTGCCGATGGTGCCGCCCTCGTGCAGCTTTTGGGCCGAGCCCGGCCCGTCGAGGAGTTCCATGTACCGGTCGCCGACCAGGTTCTCGTACTTGATCGTCGCGCGGGTGCTGGTCAGCAGCTGGTACTTGCGGTCGACGTCGAACTCGACGTGCGCCAGGTTGTCCTTGCCCACCTTCACCGAGGTGACCGAGCCGACCGGCACGCCGGCGATGCGCACTTTGGCGCCGGGCAGCATGCCCGAGGAGCTGGTGAATACGGCGTGGTACCCGTACTCCCGCGCGAAACGCATCTGGCTGAACACGATGACAAGTCCGGCGAAGACCAGCGTCATCACCAGGGTGAAGATGGTCAGCTTCACCGTCGTCGCGGTATTTCTCACGGCGCGCTCACCCCCGGCAGCCCGGCGAACAGCAGCTGGAACACCTTGGGGCCGTTGAATTCGATCTTCATCGACGGCACGTAGGGTGCGCCCTCGTTGGTGTCGGTGACGACGTAGTTCGCGTGGCTGCCCGGCACCCGGTCTTCGAGCCCCTCGCAGCGCGGGCCGCCGGTCGCGTTCACCTTCGGCAGGTCCTCCGGATACTTGTACGGCTCGGCGCCGAACATGAAGTTGGTGTTCATCGTGACGCCGGGTTGCATGCCGCCGAACATCGCGTCGGCGACCGGCATCAGCCGTCCGATCGCGTTGATCATGCAGTGCAGACCGGGGACGTACTCCTCGAGCAGCCCGGTGGTCGGGCGCAGCAGATCGAGCGCGGTGCCGAGGTTGTTCTCGTTCTCGCGCAGCACCGAACCCGTCGTGTCGGCGAGGCCGACCACGTTGGCGAGCACGTCGTCGAGGCCCTGCCGCTCGTCGACCAGCGTCTGGCTGGTGGTGACCGCGTTGTCCACGGTTCGCAGCAAATCACCAACGGTGTCCGCGTAGATGTTCGACACTTCGGCGGTGGCCGCGAAATCCTGCTGCAACGTCGGCAGCGTCGGGTTCATCTCGCGCAGGTAGACGTCGAGATTCACCAGCAGCTCGCCGAGCGTCTCGCCGCGGCCCTGCAGCGCGGTGCCCAGCGCGGAGAGTGTCGCGTTCAGCTTCTCCGGCTCCACCTTGGCCAGCACGTCGGACAGGTGCTGGAACAGCGTGTTGAACTCGACGGTCACCTTCTCGGCGACGACGGTCGCGCCGGGCTTCAGCGAACTCGACGAAGGCTCTTCCGGCACAACGAAGTTGACGTACTTCGCGCCGAACACGGTGGTCGACCTGATGTCGACGCCCGCGTTGGCGGGCACCAGCTTCAGCATCTCGGGATCGAGCGCCAGCTTCAGCCGCGCGCCGTCGGCCTGCTGGGTGACATCGGCGACCCGGCCGATCTCGACGCCACGCACCTTCACTTTGGCGTCGGGGTCGAGCACCAGGCCGCTGCGCGGCGCTTCGACCAGCACCGTGGCGGTCTTGGTGAACCCGCCGACGAACATGGTCAGCGCGATCGCGACCACCGCGACCAGCACGAGCACCATGGCGAGGCCGGCGAGTTTGTACTTGAACTTCTCCATACCGCCTACCCGGAAAGATGGAAGTTGCCGGAGGTGCCGTAGATGGCCAGCGAGATCAGCAGGGTCACCGTGACCACCGCGACCAGCGAGGCCCGCACCGCGTTGCCGACCGCCACACCCACGCCGACCGGGCCGCCCGCGGCGTAATAGCCGTAGTAGGTGTGGATCATCATGACCGCCAGTGCCATGAAGATCGCCTGGGCGAAGGACCAGAGGATGTCGCTCGGGATGAGGAACGTCGAGAAGTAGTGGTCGTAGACGCCCGCCGACTGCCCGTAGATCACCACCGTGGCGAACCGGGCCGCCACGAACGAGGCGATCACCGCCAGCGCGTAGAGCGGCACGATCGCGATCATCCCGGCCAGCACCCGCGTCCCCACCAGATACGGCACCGGACGGATCGCCATGACTTCCAGTGCGTCGATCTCCTCGGAGACCCGCATGGCGCCGAGCTGCGCGGTCGAACCCGCGCCGATGGTGGCCGCGAGGCCGATGCCCGAGATCACCGGCGCGGCGATGCGCACGTTGATGAACGCGGAGAAGAAGCCGGTCAGCGCCTCGACGCCGATATTGCCCAGCGAGCTGTAGCCCTGCACCGCGATGGTGCCGCCCGCGAACAGTGTCAGGAACCCGACGATCACCACCGTGCCGCCGATGACGGCGAGCGCGCCGGTGCCCATGCTGATCTCGGCGATCAGCCGGATCGTCTCGGTTCGGTAGTGGATGAGGGCGCGCGGCATGGAGGCCAGCGCCTGCCCGTAGAACACGGCGTGCTTGCCCACCGAGTCCAGCGAATCCGATATCCGGCGCACCCGCCGCACCGCTCGGGGGAAGCGGGACTGGATCACGAAGGCCATCGCGTCACCGCACCGTGAACTTGATGCCGACGGCGGTGACCACCACGTTCACCACGAACAGGGCCATGAAGGCGAAGACGACGGTCTGATTCACCGCATCACCGACACTCTTGGGACCGCCTTTGACGTTCAGGCCGAGGTAACAGGCCACCAGTCCGGCGATCAGCCCGAACAATCCGGCCTTCACTTCGGAGATGATCAGCTCGGGCAATTTGGTGAGCAGCGTGATGCCGTTGACGAACGCGCCGGGGTTCACGTCCTGCAGATAGACGGAGAACAAGAATCCGCCGACGATGCCGATCGTGCACACCAGGGCGTTGAGCAAGAGCGCGACGAACATCGAGGCCAGCACTCTCGGCACCACCAGCCGCTGGACCGGGTCGATGCCGAGAACGCGCATCGCGTCGATCTCTTCCCTGATGGTTCGAGCGCCGAGATCCGCGCAGATCGCGGTGGCGCCCGCGCCCGCCACGATGAGCACGGTGACGATCGGTCCGACCTGGGTGACCGTGCCGAACGCCGCGCCCGCCCCGCTCAGGTCGGCCGCGCCGATCTCGCGCAAAAGAATGTTCAGCGTGAAGCTCACCAGGACGGTGAACGGGATCGCGACCAGCAGGGTCGGCACGATGGACACGCGCGCGATGAACCAGGACTGATCGATGAACTCACGCGCTTGAAAGGGCCTGCGGACGCTCGCGCGGGCGACTTCCGCGGTGAGTTCGAAGAACCCACCGACGGCCCGCAACGGGACAGCAAGGACCTCGTTCATCCGCGATCCTCCTAGCTCAACTGCACGTACTGCTGCATGGCGCGACACGGCACCATGGCCGCGTCGCCGGATTGATTAGAACATGTTCACATGGTCGTCGTGCGTTTTCTTCACATTTGAACTGCACGTTTTCTAGATGACGGCCCTCGAATATGAAACGTGTGTCATACGAAGGCGGTGACCCCGTTGTGAGGAGTCACACACCATCACCATGTCTACCAAGTGCCGGACTCATGATCAACAGCTGGACAGTTGATCAGTTGTTTCCTCGCCGATCGCGGCGATCGCCCAGGCGCTCAGCCGAGTTCGGTCAGCGAAGAGGCCGAGAAGGTCTGGCCCGCCGGTCGCTCGGCGAAGTAGCCGGAGAGCGTGTCGGCGAGATCGCCGGAGTCCCAAGCGTCGCCCGCGGCATCGAAGCGCCGCTCCACGACGGGCGCGGCCATCAGCGCCACCATCGGTCCGTAGACCACGAACAACTGCCCGTTGACCGAATCGGCCGCGGGCGAGGCGAGATAGGCGACGAGCCGCGCGACGTGATCGGGCGAGAGCGGATCGACACCGGCCTCGGGAGCCGCGCTGAACACCGCCTCGGTCATCGCCGTGCGCGCGCGGGGCGCGATCGCGTTGGCTCGCACGCCGTAGCGCGACAGCGCCCGGGCGGCCGAGAGAGTGAGGGCGGTGATGCCCGCCTTGGCCGCGCCGTAGTTGGCCTGACCCTCGGGGCCGAGCAGGCCCGCCTCGGAGGAGGTGTTGATCAGGCGGCCGTAGACCGGCGCGCCCGCCTCCTTCGACTTCGCGCGCCAGTAGGCGGCGGCGTTGCGGGACAAGAGGAAATGGCCGCGCAGGTGGACCGCGAGCACGGCGTCGAAGTCCTCGTCGGACATGTTGAACAGCATCCGGTCACGAGTGATGCCCGCGTTGTTGACCACGATGTCCACGCTGCCGAACGCCTCGTTCGCGGTGCCGATCAACGCGTCGGCCGTCGAGCGTTCCGCGATGCTGCCCGCGACGAACTCCGCCTTGGCGCCGAGCGCCCGGATCTCGGCGAGCGTCTCGGCGACCGCCTCGGATTCCGCGAGGTCGTTGACCACCACCGACGCGCCCGCGCCCGCCAGTGCGAGCGCCTCGGCCTTGCCGAGTCCCGCGCCCGCGCCGGTCACGATCGCCACACGGCCCGCCAAACTCAGATCAGTTTCGTTCACCGGCCCGACTTTAGAACGTGTTCCAACCTACTGGCAAGAAACTTTCACTGAAGTTTCAGCGCGGCTTTCGGGCACTGCGCCACCGCGTCCTCGACATCGCCGAGGCGGTCCTCCGCCACGTCGGCCGTCAGGATGTGCAGCTGGTCCTCGTCATCGAGTTCGAACACGTCGGGGGCGATTCCAACACAGATTCCGTTCGCCTCGCACAGATCCAGATCGACGCTGACCTTCATGGAAACTCCTTTACTGCGACTCTTCTCGAAGCCTACAAGCCCGCGCTGCCACGCGCGCCGCCATCTGCCGGATTCCTCGGCAATACTGGAACATGTTTCAGTCGATATGCAATCATCGGGACAAGCGAATCGAAGGACACGAGGTTTTGCCATGCGCATTGCGTACACGCCGCAGCAAGAAGAGCTCCGCGCCGAGTTGCGCGACTACTTCGCGCGGCTGATCACACCGGAGCGCCGGGCCGCGCTGAGCGCGACGACCGGTGAGTACGGGCACGGCAATGTCTACCGCGAGGTCGTCCAGGAGATGGGCCGCGACGGCTGGCTGACGCTGGCCTGGCCCAAAGAATACGGCGGCCAGGACCGGCCGACCATGGACCAGCTGATCTTCACCGACGAGGCCGCCATCGCGGGCGCCCCGGTTCCGTTCCTCACCATCAACTCGGTGGCGCCCACGATCATGCACTACGGCAGCGAGGAACAGAAGAAGTTCTTCCTGCCCAAGATCGCCGCGGGCGAGCTGCACTTCTCCATCGGCTACTCCGAGCCGGGCGCGGGCACCGACTTGGCCAGCCTGCGCACCTCGGCGGTGCGCGACGGCGACGAGTACGTGATCAACGGCCAGAAGATGTGGACGAGCCTGATCGCCTACGCCGACTATGTCTGGCTCGCGGTGCGCACCGATCCGAGCGCCAAGAAGCACAAGGGCATCAGCATGCTCATCGTGCCGACCACGGCCGAGGGCTTCTCCTGGACGCCAGTGCACACCATGGCGGGCCCCGACACCAGCGCCACCTACTACCAGGACGTGCGCGTTCCGGTCAGCTCGCTGGTCGGCCAGGAGAACGGCGGCTGGGCGCTGATCACCAACCAGCTCAACCACGAACGCGTCGCGCTCACCTCGGCGGGGCCGCTGACCGTCGCGCTGAACCAGACCCTCGAATGGGCGCGCAACACCAAGGCGGGCGACGGCTCGCGCGTCATCGACCAGGAATGGGTGCAGCTGAACCTGGCCAAGGTGCACGCCAAGGTCGAGTACCTGAAGCTGCTCAACTGGGAGATCGCCAGCCGCGCCGACGCGGGCGGCGACGCGGCGCCGCGCCCGTGGGACGCCTCGACCTGCAAGGTATACGGCACCGAGCTGGCCACCGAGGCGTACCGGCTGCTGATGGAGGTCCTCGGCCCGCAGGCCTACCTGCGCCAGGACTCCCCCGGCGCCGAACTGCGCGGACGCCTCGAGCGCTTCCACCGTGCCGCGCTGATCCTGACCTTCGGCGGCGGCACCAACGAGGTGCAACGCGACATCATCGCCATGACCGCCCTCCGCCAGCCCGCCGCCGCGCGCTGAGCAGAAAGCAGAGACCACCATGGATTTCACCCCCACCGAAGCTCAGCTCGACCTGGCCCGTCTGACCGGCGAGGTGTGCGGCAAGCTCGTCACCGCCGACCGGCTGCGCGCGCTCGACGTGGCGGGCCGGTTCGACGAGCCGCTGTGGAAGTCGTTGGCCGAGACCGGGATTCTGGCCGCGGCGCTGCCGGAGAACGTCGGTGGCAGCGGACTCGGCGCGCTGGAGCAGACCGCGGTGCTTCGCGAACTCGGCAAGTCGGTCGCCGCCGTTCCCTACCTCTGGTCGATCGTGGTCGGCGCGGGCGCGCTGGCGCGGTTCGGGTCCGAGAGCCAGCAGGCGCTTGCCGCTCAGGCGGGCGAGGGTTCGGCGATCTTGACCGCGGCGCTGGCCGAAGAGCACAACTACGAACCGGCCAAGCCGACCACCGTCGCGCGGGAGAGCGACGGCGGGTGGCGGCTGACCGGCGCCAAGACCACGGTGCCCCACGCCGATCGCGCGGCCCGAATCCTGGTGCCCGCCACGGTTTCCGGCGTGCCCGCGGTCTTCCTCGTCGATCCCGCCGACGCTTCGGTGTCGGTCACCGCGCAGCACGTAGTGGATCTCAGCGCGGAGTTCGGCGTCGAATTCACCGACACCCCTGCCGAATTGGTCGGCACCGTGGACGGCGGCGCGGAGCTGCTCGACTGGATCCTCACCCGCGCCTGGCTCGGGCTCAGCGCCCAGCAGTTGGGCACCGTCGAGAAGGCGCTGGAACTGGTCGCCGACTACGCGCGCGAACGCGAGCAGTTCGGCAAGGCCGTCGGCAGCTTCCAGGCGGTCGCGCAGCGTTTGGCCGACGCCTACATCGACGTGCAGGGCTTGCGCCTCGCGGTCACCCAGGCCGCATGGCGACTCGCCGAGGACCTGCCCGCCGCCGAGGCCGTGCACACCGCCAAGTTCTGGGCCGCCGACGCGGGCCACCGCGTCGCCCACACCGTCGTGCACGTGCACGGCGGCGTCGGCATCGACCGCGACCACATCGTGCACAACTACTTCACCGCCGCCAAGCACAACGAATTCGCCCTCGGCGCCGCCACCGACCACCTCCGCGCCCTCGGCGCCCTCCTCGCCACCCCTTCCTGATCCCAGCGGCACAACCGCTCCCGGACATCGGCCCGTCGGCACAACCGACGGGCCGATCGTCGTTCCGGGGACCCCCGGAGACACCGGATTGTTCACACCGTTCGCACGCGACTTGATCGCCTGGCAGCACACGGCCGAGATCTACGCGCAGCCGGAATTGGCGCGGCAACTCGCAGGTCCCTTCGAGCTGTCGGACTTCGGTGAGGTGCCCCGACCCGGATCCGCGGAATGAAGCTCAGGAGCTTCAGCCACTGACCCATCGCTAGGCGGTGGGTGGGGTGGAGGTCAGGTAGCGCTGGAGGGTGGGGGCGATGTCGGCGATGAGTTGGGGTGGGGTCATGGCGACGACCGGGGGAAGCTGGAGGACGTAGCGGCACAGGGCCAGGCCGAGTAGTTGGGTGACGACGAGGCCGCTGCGGCGGGGAGCGTCGGCCGGATCGCCGAAGCGGAGGACCGCGGGGAGCACCTGTTCGGCGAAGACCGCGCGGAAGCGGTCGGAGACTGCGTCGTCGGTGATGGACGAGCGCAGCAGAATCAGCAGGACGGTGTTCTGCTGATCCTCCCAGATCGCGAGAAAGCGACGGATCAGCAACTCGCCCAACGTGTCCGGCTCGGCGGCGGCCAGATCCGGCAGTTCGAGATCGATGTCGACGGCCGCCGCGAACAGCCCGTCCTTGCTGCCGAAATAGCGCATCACCATGGACGGATCGATGGCGGCGTCGGCAGCGATGGCGCGGATCGTGGCTTTGCGGAATCCTTCGGCGGCGAAACGCGCCCGCGCCGCCTCGAGAATCGCGGCGCGGGTCGCGTCGGAGCGACGGGCGGGGGGCTGATCGGACGACTCTGTCATGCCAACGATTGTAGGCCAACAACTGTTGACTTCCATGCGAGCCTGGCTCTATCGTTATGCCAACAAGCGTTGGCCTACAGTTGTTGACATAGGAGCCAGTCATGAACGCCACCCCGCTCCCCAGCACCACCTCGGTACTCGTCGTCGGCGCCGGACCCGCCGGACTCACCGCCGCCATCACCCTCGCGGACGCGGGCGTCGACGTCGTCGTCCTGGACCGGCTCACCGAGGGCGCCAACACTTCTCGCGCGGCCGTGGTGCACGCGCGCACCCTCGAGGTCCTCGCCGAACTCGGTATCGCCGACGAACTGATCCTGCGCGGAATCCAGGTTCCGCGTTTCACCGTGCGCGACGGCGCGCACACCCTCGCGACCATCGCGTTCGGCGACCTCCCGACCCCGTACCCGTACACCCTGATGACCCCGCAGGACACCACGGAGGCGGTACTGCTCGAGCGCCTGCACAAGGCGGGCGGCCGGGTGCACCGGCCGTACGTGGTCACCCGTGTCGTGAACGAAAAGGACGGTGTCACGGTCGAATACACCGATGCGGCGGGCGACGCGGGTGTCATTCGCGCCGACTACGTCATCGGCGCCGACGGCATGCACAGCACCGTGCGCGAGCACGCGGGCATCGGCTTCACCGGCGACACCTACCCGGCGTCGTTCGTCCTTGCCGACGTGCGGATGACGTGGCCGATCGCCAGAGACGAAGTAGCGCTGCACCTTTCGCCGGAGGGCGTGACTGTCGTAGCGCCGCTGCCCGACGCCGCGGAACCCGACCGCTACCGGGTGGTCGCCACGCTGGACGAGGCGCCCGAACACTCCACCGCCGACGACATTCAGGCGATCCTGGACGCGCGCGGCCCCGGTGGCGACATTCGAGTGCGGGAAGTGCTGTGGTCGTCGCGCTTCCGTGTGCACCACCGGGTGGCCGACCGTTACCGCGCGGACCGGATCCTGCTGGTGGGCGACGCCGCTCACGTGCACAGCCCGGCGGGCGGTCAGGGCATGAACACCGGCATCCAGGACGCGGCCGCCCTCGGTCCGTTGCTCGCGCGGGTACTGGCGGGTGAGCCGCAGGCGCTCCTGGACGAGTACGAAGCCACCCGCCGCCCGGTCGCCGTGGAGGTGGTGGCGTTCACCGACCGCATGACGAAGATGGCCACCCTGCGCCCGCGCGTCGCGCGGCTCGCGCGCAACACCGCGCTCGCGGCGCTGACTCGAATTCCCGCGTTCCGCGATCACCTCGCCTTCCGCTTGGCCGAGCTGACGACCCGCTGATCGAAAGAAACTGTCGATCAGCGACTTCGATGGGCTGCCGGGATCGGGCAGCGGAACAACCGGACACGACGAAGGGCCGCCGCGATCTTCTACGCGGCGGCCCTTCCCGTATTACCGACTACTTGGCGCTCGCCTCGGCGTGCTCGTCCGCCGGACGCGCCTCGGTTTGAGCCTTGGCCCACCGGTAGTCCGGCTTGCCCGCGGGGGAACGCTTGATCTCCTCGACGTACCAGAGGCTGCGCGGGAGTTTGTAGGGGGCGATCTCCTTGGTCAGCACGGGGCGCAGATCCTCCAGGGTCGGGCGGTTGTCGCCGCGACACTGGACGACCGCGACGACGCGCTGGCCCCAGCGATCGTCGTCGACGCCGACCACCAGGGCGTCGAAGATCTCGGGGTGCGACTTGAGCGCGCCCTCGACCTCCTCGGGGAAGATCTTCTCGCCGCCGCTGTTGATGCTGACCGAACCGCGGCCGAGCATCGTGACGGTGCCGTCCTCCTCGACCCGCGCGTAATCACCGGGGATCGAGTAGCGAATCCCGTTGAACTCCTTGAAGGTCGCGGCGGTCTTCGCCTCGTCCTTGTAGTAGCCGAGCGGAATGTGCCCCTTGCGCGCGAGGATGCCGATCTGGCCGGATCCCGGCACCACCGGATTGCCCGCCTCGTCGAGCACCTCGGTGGAAGCGTCGATCTTGACCCGCGGGCCGCCGGTGTGCGCCTCGCCCTTCGTGACCATGCTGAGCCCGCCGAACCCGGTCTCGGAGGACCCGATCGAGTCGGTGATCATCCGGTTCGGCAGCAGATCGAGCAGCTTCTCCTTGATGGCGGGCGAGAAGAGCGCCGCGCTGCTGGCGATCGCGAACAGCGTCGAAAGGTCGTACGGCTTTCCGGTTTCCGGGTTGCCCTCGATCAGCGCGTCCAGCATCGGCCGCGCCATGGCGTCGCCGGTGATGAAGATGAGGTTGATGCCGTGGCGGTCGATGTGCTGCCACACGCCGTGCCCGGTGAACTCCGGGATCATCACGGTCTTGCCGCCGCCGAACAGGCTCTGGAAGGTGGCCCACTGCGAGCCGCCGTGGATCATCGGCGGAATCGGGAACCGGGTCATCGGCGGGTTGGCCGCGCCGAGCTTGGCGAGATCCCATTCGTCGGGGACGTATTCACCGGTGAGGAAGTTGATGCCGCCACCGAGCACGCGCCACACGTCCTCCTGCCGCCACATCACGCCCTTGGGCATGCCGGTGGTGCCGCCGGTGTAGAGCATGTACAGGTCGTCGGGGGAACGTTCGCCGAAGTCGCGCGCGCCGGAGGACTGCGCGAGGGCCGCCTCGTATTCCACCGAATCCGCTGCGGTGGGGATCGTGCCGGTCGTATCGTCGTCCACGACGATGACGGTGCGCAGCTGCGAGGACGCGGCCCGAACCGCGGCCACTTTGTCGCTGTAGCGGCGCTCGTGAATCAACGCGACCATGTCCGAATTGTCGAAGATGTATTGCAACTCGTTCTCGACGTATCGGTAGTTCACGTTGATCATCACGGCGCGGGCTTTGAACACCGCGACCATGGCCTCGACGGCCTCGATGGTGTTGCGCGAGTAGATGCCCACCTTGTCGCCCGGCTGAACACCGTGTTCCAGCAGGTAGTGGGCCAGTTTGTTGGCGCGCTCCTCCAGCTGGGCGTAGGTCACCTCACGGCCGTCGTCGGCCAGCGCGACGCGATCGGGCATGAGGTCGATGGCATGTTCGACGAGGTCGGCTATGTTGTGGCTCACACGCTAAAAATAGAACGTGTTACTGTTCTTGACAAGGCTCGAAAGTCAGGAGAATCAGCAATGCCGCACTGCCTCGTCGAGAAGCGCGATCACGTTCTCATCGTCACCATGAACCGGCCCGAGGCCCGCAACGCGCTGTCGGCCGAAATGATGGCGATCATGCGCGACGCCTGGGACCAGGTGGACAGCGATCCGGAGATCCGGGTGGCGATCCTGACCGGCGCGGGCGGCGCCTTCTGCGCGGGCGCGGACCTCAAGGCGATGACCGCACAGCACCCCGGCGATTCGTTCAAGGGCGGCGGCTGGGATCTGTCCAAGATCGAGGCGCTGCTCAAGGGCCGCAGGCTCACCAAGCCGCTGATCGCGGCGGTCGAGGGCCCGGCCATCGCGGGCGGCACCGAGATCCTGCAGGGCACCGACATCCGCGTGGCCGGCGAGAGCGCGAAGTTCGGTGTGTCCGAGGCGCGCTGGGGCCTGTTCCCGCTCGGCGGCTCCGCGGTGCGCCTGGTGCGCCAGATTCCCTACACCGTCGCGGCCGACATCCTGCTCACCGGCAGGCACGTCACCGCGGCGGAGGCCAAGGAGATCGGTCTGATCGGGCACGTCGTCCCGGACGGCACCGCGCTGGACAAGGCGCTCGAACTGGCCGACCTGATCGCGGCCAACGGCCCGCTCGCGGTGCAGGCCATTCTGCGCACCATCCGCGACACCGAGGGCATGCACGAGGAAGAGGCCTTCAAGATCGACGCCGAACTCGGGACAGCGGTCTTCAAGTCGGCGGACGCCAAGGAGGGGCCGAAGGCGTTCGCGGAGAAGCGCAAGCCCACTTTCACCGGCAACTGAGCGCCGAATACGACTCGGCCCCCGGCGCGTTCGCGCTCGGGGGCCGCGTCGCGTCCGGGCGTCAGTTGGCGCCGGGGTAGTCCATCCAGAACGGCTCCCACTGGTGGCCGTCGGGGTCGATGAAGGTACGGCCGTGCATGCCGACCTGAGCCTCCTGCGCGCGCTTCTCCTCGTTCACTTCCTCGGTGGCGCCCGCGGCGACGGCGGCGTCGGTCAGCTGGTCGACCTCCTGCGCGCTGGACAGCGAGAGCGCGTAGGCGGCGGCCGTGGCCGAGACGGTGTCGGCGATCGGGCGCTTGCTGAAGGTGGTGAAGTATCCTCTGGTCAGCAGCATCAGGCAGATGTTGTCGTCGACGACGATGCAGGAGGCGTTCTCGTCGGTGAAGTCCTGGTTGACCTTCCAGCCCAGTGCCTCGTAGAAGGCCTTCGACCGGTCCAGATCGGTGACCGGAAGGTTGATGAAGATCATCTTGCTGCTCATGTTCTCGTCCTCTCGGGGCGCGTCGGCGTGTTCACAGGTAGAGACGGAGCCCGCGGCAGGAACTAATCGCTACGAGCGCCTGTGATCGCGGTCACGCCGTTTTCGGCCGATCTTGGTCCGGGTACCAGCGGGTTTTCGGGCCTGTTTTGTGTCGGTGGGCTGTGGCATGGTGGCACCCATGAGCGACTCGTCCAGCCCGTCCACCACCCTCTCCCCCGACGTTCTCGCGTCGTTCGAGGGTCACCGGCGGGAGCTGTGCGCCTACGCGTACCGCATGCTCGGCTCGTCCTTCGAGGCCGAGGACGCGGTGCAGGAGACCTTCACGCGGGCGTGGAAGTCCTACGCCTCCTTCGAGGGCCGGGCCAGCCTGCGATCCTGGCTGTACCGCATCGCCACCAACGTCTGCCTCGACATGCTCGACGGCCCGCAGCGCCGCGCCAGGCCGATGGACCTCTCCGGCCCCGGCACGCCGGATTCGCCGCTGCCCCCGCCGCAGCCCGACTACGTCTGGATCGAGCCGATCCCCAACGCCCTTGCCTTCGGGGCGGATCCGGCCGAACACGCGGCGACCAAGGACACCCTGCGCCTCGCTTTCGTCGCGGCCTGTCAGCATCTGCCCGCGACCCAGCGCGCCATCCTGATCATGCGCGAGGTGCTGCGCTTCTCGGCGAGCGAGACCGCCGAGGCGCTGACCATGTCGCCCGCCTCGGTGAACAGCGCCCTCCAGCGCGCCCGCGCCACCATGTCCAAGGTGCAGCCCACCAGCACCGACGGCTACGACGAATCCGACGACGACCAGCGCAAACTCGTCGACGACTTCGTCGCCGCGTTCGAGGCCTACGACATGGACGCGCTGACCACACTGCTGAAAGCCGATGTGGCACTGTCCATGCCGCCCTTCGATCTCTGGATCTCCGGGCCGGAGAACGTGGCCGAGTTCATGCTCGGCACCGGTAGCGCTTGCGCGGGCTCGCGAATGGTGCGGTTGGAAGGGGCGAACGGTCATCCCGCGTTCGGGCATTACAAGCCGAGCGAGGAGCCGGGGGTCTTCGTGCCGTGGTCGATCACGGTGTTGGAGTTGGATGGGGAGACCATCGCGGGGCTGAACTTCTTCTTGGATACGGAGCGGTTGTTCCCGCTGTTCGGGCTGCCGATGGAGTTGCGGGACTGACTATCGACCCCCGCAACATTGCAACTGTCTCCCCAACCACAGGCCCCGCACCCGAGAACCGCGACCCAGGGCCCCGACGCTCCCACACACCCGCCGAACGCCTCACATAGGCACCGCCTATGCGACGCGTGTACAAGGTGTGTGGGACCAGCCAGACTCCGAACAACCCGGATGCAGGCGCATGGGGAAGGCTTCAGCGCAAGGACTGTCGCCGCCGACGCGAATCAGCGGCGGCTCCGCAATTCACGACGCGGGCACGTAGCGCTCTCGGAGTTTGCGCTTGTACAACTTCCCGTTGGGGTCCCGGGGGAGCTCCGCGAGGTAGTCGATCGACCGCGGCATCTTGTACTTCGCCAACTGCGTTGCGGCGAAAGCGAGTAGTTCCTCGGTAAGCCCGTCGCCGACCTCCACCCCGTCCGCGGGCTGGACCACCGCCTTCACCTCCTGCCCCCAATCGGGATGCGGGATACCGAAAACCGCCACGTCCGCGACCTTCGGATGCGTGACGAGGACGCTCTCGATCTCGGCCGGGTAGATGTTCACCCCGCCGGAGAGGATCAGATCCGAGCGCCGGTCGCAGAGGTAGAGGTAGCCGTCCTCGTCGAGGTAGCCGATGTCGCCGACGGTGAACAGGTCGCCGACTCGCGCGTCCTCGGTCTTGGCCTTGTCGTGGTGGTATTCGAAGCTGGAGGCGCCCATCTTCATGTACACCAAGCCCGTTTCGCCGGCGGCGACCTCGCTGCCGTCCTCCTCGCTGAGCACCTTGATCACCGACCACGGCCACGCCTTGCCGACCGAGCCGGGCTTGCGCAGCCAGTCGGCGCCGTTGATCACCGTGCCGCCGCCTTCGGTCGCCGCGTAGTACTCGGTGACCGTCGGTCCCCACCACTCCAGCATCTGGCGCTTGGTCTCCTGCGGGCACGGCGCCGCGCCGTGCACCATGCTGCGCAGCGAGGTGACGTCGTACTTCGCGCGCACCTGCGCGGGCAGCGCGAGCAGCCGGTGGAACTGGGTGGGCACCATGTGGCTGTGGGTGACCCGGTACTTGTCGATCAGGCGCAGCATCTCCTCGGGTTCCCACTTGTCCATGAGAACGAGCGTGTGCCCCAACTGGATCGAGATTGTCGCGAAGTTCAGCACCGCGGTGTGGTACAGCGGCGAACCGCAGATGTGCACGTGATCGTCGTAGGGCGCGAGCTCGAACAGGCCGAAGAAGGCGGCGGTGTGCGGCGGGACGACGTCGGGGTCGGCGCCGGTGAGCGGACGCCGAACTCCCTTGGGCCGGCCCGTGGTTCCCGAGGTGTAGAGCATCGGCGCGCCGGTGGCGCGCTCGGACGGACGACCGGTGTCGGCCGCGCCGAGCCAGGCCACCGACTTGAAGCCCTCGATCTCGCCGACCGAAAAGCGCGCCGACGCAGGCAAACCGGCCTCGTCGGCCGCCGCCTTGGCCGCGGCGGCGAACCGGTCGCTCGCGATGAACGCCTTGGCCTCGCTGTCCTGCAGGATGTAGGCCACCTCGGGACCGGTGAGGTGCCAGTTCACCGCCACGATGTACAGGCCCGACTGGTAGGCCGCGAAGTAGGCGGCGACCGCCTCGACGCAGTTGTGCACCATGCCGACCAGCACGTCGCCGGTCCGCAGGCCGAGGGCGCGCAGCCCGTTGGCGTAACGGTTGGCGAGTGTGGCCAGTTCGCGATAGGTCACCTCCCGGCCCGAGGGATCGACCATGGCGATCCGGTCGGGTTCGGCGTTCGCGATGTTCCACAGACCGAGAATTTGCACTGACTCTTGCACAGGGGGACGGTGCGGAGGCGGAGCCGAGGGGGTGGGTGAGGCAGTCACCTCATTGAATCTAGAACGCGTTCTACTGATCGACAAGGGGTGCGAGTCGGTCCAATTGCGCCAGATCCGGAACCGACACCAGCATCATGGTGACGCCCGCGGCCTCCCAGACCTTCAATTGCTTCCGCACATGCTCCTCGTCGCCGATGATGGCGGTGTCCAGAATCAGCTCGTCCGGGACGACGGCCGCCGCCTCGGCCTTCTTGCCCGCCTGGAACAGCTTGCCGATCTCGTCGACCTCGCGGTCGTAGCCCATCCGGCGGTAGACCTGGGCGTGGAAGTTCAGCTCCGGCGCGCCCATGCCGCCGATGTAGAGCGCCATGATCCAGCGCATCTTCTCCAGCTCCGCGGCGGGGTCGTCGGTGATCACCACCTGGCAGCTGGCCGCGATCTCGAAGTCCTCGCGCGACCGGCGAGCGCCCGCCCTGGCAAACCCCTCGTCGAGCCAGTCGTTGTACATGTTCGCCAGGCGCGGCGCGTAGTAGATCGCCAGCCAGCCGTCGGCGATCTCGGCGGTGAGCGCCACGTTCTTCGGCCCCTCCGCGCCGAGCCAGATCGGCAAATCCGCACGTAGCGGGTGCACGATCGGCTTGAGCGGCTTACCGAGCCCGACCGAACCCGGCCCGGTGTAGGGCAGCGGGTAGTGCGGGCCGTCGCTGGTCACCGGCGCCTCCCTGGCGAGGATGCGGCGGATGATGCCGACGTACTCGCGGGTGCGCTGCAAGGGCTTGGCGAACGGCTGCCCGTACCACCCCTCCACCACCTGCGGACCGGAAACCCCGAGCCCGAGGATCGCCCGGCCGCCGCTGAGATGGTCGAGGGTCAGCGCGTGCATCGCGGTCGCCGCGGGCGTGCGTGCCGACATCTGCACCACCGAGGTGCCCAGCCGCACCCGTTCGGTGGACGACCCCCACCAGGTGAGCGGACCGAAGGCGTCCGAGCCCCACGATTCCGCGGCGAACACAGCGTCGAATCCGGCTTTCTCGGCCGCGACGACCAACTCCCCCGCATTCTGCGGCGGCTGCGCCATCCAATAGCCGAGCTGCAATCCGAACTTCATGATCGTCCCTTTCCGAGCAACGTCCCTTGCCACCAGAATAAGAACCTGTTCTACTCGATAGCGTGACCAAGGGGAATACCGCGTCCAGCGTATTCACGGGTGGGGGCCCGACGGGATGAGCACCGCCGCGAGCTGGCGGGACGAACCCGCCCTGGCGCGCGGCGCGACGACGGCCGCCGGAACAGCGGCGGGTGATGAACAGCTGAGAGAGGGTCGGAATTGGACACCAGCACGGCACCCGATGTGCTGAGCGCCCCGCTGCGGGCGCGATTCGACTACACACGGTCGGTGGGACCGACCATCGGCCGATTCCTGACCGGTCTGCGGAGCCGCAAGGTGGTCGGCGTGCGCGGGACGGACGGCCGGGTTCTGGTGCCGCCGCCCGAATACGACCCGGTCACCAGCCTGCCGCTGACGGAGTTCGTCGACGTCGCCGACACCGGCGTCGTCACCTCCTGGACCTGGGTGCGCGAGCCGCTCCCCGGCCAGCCCTTCGACGGGCCCTTCGCCTGGGCGCTGATCCAGCTGGACGGCGCGGACAGCAGCATGCTGCATGCCGTCGATGTCGCCGGACCAGACCAGATGCGGACCGGCATGCGGGTGCGCGCGCGGTGGGCCGAACAGACCGAGGGCACCATCAAGGACATCGTCTGCTTCGAGCCGGGCGAGCAGTCCACCGCCGAGCCCGTCACCGAGAGCGGCGAACCGGTGACGATGATCGTCACGCCGGTCGACCTTTCCTACAAGCACACCGCTTCCCCGCAGGAGACCGTCTACCTGCGCGGACTCGCCGAAGGCAAGCTGATCGGCGCGCGCACCGACGCCGATGGCAAGGTGTACTTCCCGCCGCGCGGGGCCAACCCGACCGACGGCAGGCCGACCGACGACTTCATCGAGCTGTCCGATCACGGCACGATCACCACGTTCTGCATCGTGAACGTGCCGTTCCTCGGGCAGCGCATCAAACCGCCGTACGTCGCGGCCTACGTGCTGCTGGACGGCGCCGACATCCCGGTTCTGCACCTCGTACTCGGTTGCGAGGCAAGCGAAGTACGGATGGGCATGCGCGTGAAGGCGGTGTGGAAGCCGCGCGAGGAGTGGGGTCACGGTCTGGAGAACGTCGACCACTTCGAGCCGAGCGGCGAGCCGGACGCCGATTACGAGACCTACAAGCACCACCTGTGAGAGGCGCTTACGTTGACTGACAACGCCACCGACATCGCGGTCGTGGGCTTCGCCCACGCGCCGCACGTGCCGGAGACCTTCGGCACCACCAACGGTGTCGAGATGCTGGTGCCCTGCTTCCAGCAGCTCTACGCCGACCTGGGCATCACCAAGTCCGACATCGACTTCTGGTGCTCGGGCTCCTCCGATTACCTTGCCGGACGCGCCTTCTCGTTCATCTCGGCCGTCGACGCCATCGGCGCCGTCCCGCCGATCAACGAGTCGCACGTCGAGATGGATGCCGCGTGGGCGCTGTACGAGGCGTTCGTGAAGCTGAAGTCCGGGCAGGCCCGCACCGCGCTGGTCTACGGCTTCGGCAAGTCCTCGGCGGGCACGCTGCGCCAGGTGCTCACCATGCAGCTCGATCCGTACCTGGTCACTCCCCTGTGGCCGGACGCGCTGTCCATCGCGGGCCTCCAGGCCCGGGCCGGTCTCGACGCGGGCCGCTGGACCGAGCGCGACATGGCCGCGGTCGCGGCGGGCGACTCGGGTGACGTCGAAAGCCTGCTCGCCACACCGTATGTGGCCGATCCACTGCGCGCGCACGACTGCGCGCCGATCACCGACGGCGCGGCCGCCGTCGTGCTCGCGGTCGGCGATCGCGCCCGCGAATTGTGCGAACGGCCCGCCTGGATCACCGGCATGGCCCACCGCATCGACACCCCCGTGCTCGGCGCCCGCGATCTCACCGTCTCCCCCTCGACTTCGGCTGCGGCGCAGGCGGTTACCGGCGGCGACCTGAGCGGCTTCGATATCGCCGAATTGCACGCGCAGTTCAGCCACCAGCAGCTGATCCTCACCGAGGCAATCGGATTGAAGCCGGAGACCACGGTGAATCCGTCGGGCGGCGCGCTGGCCGCCAACCCGATGTTCGCGGCGGGACTGGAGCGCATCGGTTTCGCGGCCGAAGCCATCATGGCGGGCAACGCCAACCGCGCACTCGCCCACGCCACCAGCGGCCCCGCGCTGCAGCAGAATCTTGTGACCGTTTTGGAGGCGCAGGCATGACCGTTCCGGCCGCGGTGCTCGGCACCGGACAGACCCATCACGTGACGAAACGAACCGACGTGTCGATGGCGGGCATGTGCCGCGAGGCAATCGATCGCGCGCTCGCCGACGCCGGGCTCACCATCGCCGATATCGACGCGGTCGTGGTCGGCAAGGCGCCGGACCTGTTCGAGGGCGTCATGATGCCCGAACTGCACATGGCCGATGCGCTGGGCGCTTCAGGAAAGCCGCTGCTGCGCGTGCACACCGCCGGTTCGGTCGGCGGTTCCACGGGTGTGGTGGCCGCCAACCTGGTGCAGGCGGGTGTGCACAAGCGGGTGCTCGCGGTGGCCTGGGAGAAGCAGTCGGAGTCGAATGCCATGTGGGCGTTGTCGATTCCGGTGCCGTTCACCATGCCGGTCGGCGCGGGCGCGGGCGGCTACTTCGCGCCGCACGTGCGTTCCTACATCCGCAGGTCGAACGCCCCGACCCACATCGGCGCGATGGTCGCGGTGAAGGACCGGCGCAACGGCGCCAAGAACCCGCTGGCCCACCTCCGGCAGCCCGACATCACGCTGGAATCGGTGCTCGCCTCGCAGATGCTGTGGGATCCGATCCGCTTCGACGAGACCTGCCCGTCCTCGGACGGCGCCTGCGCGATCGTCATCGGCGACGCGGAGGCGGCCGCGGCGGTCGAGGCCGAAGGCAAGAAGGTCGCCTGGGTGCACGGCACGGCGATGCGCACCGAGCCGACCACCTACGCCGGGCGCGACCAGGTCAACCCGCAGGCGGGCCGGGACGCGGCCGCCGCGCTCTGGAAGGCGGCGGGCATCACCGATCCGCTCGAGGAGATCGACGCGGCCGAGATCTACGTTCCGTTCTCCTGGTTCGAACCGATGTGGCTGGAGAACCTCGGTTTCGCGGCGCAGGGCGACGGCTGGAAGCTCACCGAGAAGGGCGAGACCGAGATCGGCGGACGCATCCCGGTGAACCCCTCGGGCGGCGTGCTCTCCTCCAACCCGATCGGCGCGTCCGGCCTCATCCGGTTCGCTGAGGCCGCCAAGCAGGTGATGGAACGGGCGGGCGACTACCAGGTCGATGGCGCGCGCAAGGCCATGGGTCACGCGTACGGCGGTGGGTCGCAATACTTCTCGATGTGGGTTGTCGGTTCGGAGAAGCCGGAATGACCGCCACCGAGCACCCCGCGCGCGCCGCCGGACTCGCCTCGCAGACGGCGGTGCGGGCGCGAGACAAAGACGCCTGGCTCGATCTCTTCGCGGCCGACGGGATCGTCGAAGACCCCATCGGCCCTTCGGGTTTCGATCCGGAGGGCAAGGGGCACCGCGGGCGCGACGCGATCGCGGCGTTCTGGGACAAGGCGATCGCGCAGACCGAATCGATCGAGTTCCTGTTCGACGATTCCTTCGCCTGCGGCAAGGAAGTGGCCTTCACGGGCACCATCCGCACCCGCATCGGCGGTCATGAGATCGACGCCGAGGGCGTGTTCACCTACAAGGTCGACGACGCGGGCAAGATCGCCGCTCTGCGCGCGTTCTGGGAAGTCGACCGGGCCATGTCGACCACCCGGCGCGTCGACTGATACCTGCTGCCCTCCCCGGCAGCACACGAAAAGGCCCTCGAACCGGCTGGGTACTCCGGTTCGAGGGCTTTCTCGTCCGTCAGTGCGCGACGGGACAGCCGCCCGTCTTGTAGTCGACCTGGAATTCCTTGATTCCGTTCAGCCAGCCGGAACGCAGCCGCTTCGGGTCGCCGAGCTTGGTGATGTCGGGCAGGTGGTCGGCGATGGCGTTGAAGATCAGGTCGATCTCCAGGCGGGCCAGGTTCGCGCCGATGCAGAAGTGCGCGCCGGTGCCGCCGAAGGACAGGTGCTGGTTGTCCTTGCGGGTGATGTCGAACTTCATCGGGTTCTCGAAGACGTCCTCGTCGAAGTTGGCCGACCGGTAGAGCATCACCAGCCGCTGGCCCTTCTTGATCTGCACGCCGCTGAGTTCGGTGTCCTCCAACGCGGTGCGCTGGAAGGAGGTGATCGGGCTGGCCCACCGGATGATCTCGTCGGCGGCGGTCGCCGGGCGCTCCTTCTTGAAAAGCTCCCACTGATCGGGGTTGTCCAGGAAGGCCATCATGCCCTGGGTGATCGCGTTGCGGGTGGTCTCGTTGCCCGCGACGGCCAGCAGGATGACGAAGAAGCCGAACTCCTCCTCGCTGAGCTTGTCGCCGTCGACATCGGCCTCGATCAGCGTGGTGACGATGTCGTCGGCGGGGCAGGCCTTGCGCGCGAGGGCCATCTGATAGGCGTAGCCGAGCACCTCGGCGGAGGCGGCCACCGGGTCGGCGTCGTTGTCCGGGTCGTCGTAGCCCGTCATCTGGTTCGACCAGGCGAACACCTTCATCCGGTCTTCCTGCGGCACGCCGATCAGCTCGGCGATCGCCTGCAGCGGCAGCTCGCACGCGACCTGGGTGACGAAGTCGCCCGCCCCCGACGCGGCCGCCCTCTTCACGATGTCCTCGGCCCGGGCCGAGAGCTCGGCGCGCAGGCCGTTGATGGCGCGCGGGGTGAAGCCGCGCGAGATGATCTTGCGGAGCTTGGTGTGCTCGGGCGCGTCCATGTTGAGCAGCACGATGCGCTGCAGCTCGATCTGCTCGCGGGTGATGTCGTCGTTGAAGCGTGGGATCGCGGTGTTCTCGAAGCTGGAGAACACATCGCTGCGCCGCGAGATCTCCTTGACGTCGGCGTGCTTGCTCACCACCCAGAAGCCGTCGTCGTGGAAGCCACCGGTTTCGGGTGACTGCGGGTTCCACCAGATCGGCGCGGTCTTGCGCAGCTCGGCGAACTCTTCGACCGGAATTCGCTCGGCGTAGATGTCCGGGTCCGTGACGTCGAACCCTTCCGGCAGATTCGGGCGGGCGTTCCGAGTCTCAACCACCAGATGTCTCCTTCGACAAACTGAAACACGTTCTACAATCAATTGCAGCACAGCCGGAAGGACTAGTAAATAAGCGCGGCCCATCCGGCTGGCACACGTTTCAGTTTTGTCCCCTAGTGGAAGGTTCAAAGATGGGCACACCCGTCATCGTCGAGGCCGCTCGCACCCCGATCGGCAAGCGCGGCGGCTGGCTTTCCGGTCTGCACGCCGCCGAACTCCTCGGCCTGACCCAGCGCGGACTGCTCGAGCGCGCCCACCTGGACCCGGCCCAGGTGGAACAGGTGATCGGCGGCTGCGTCACCCAGGCGGGCGAGCAGTCCAACAACGTCACCCGGGTCGCGTGGCTGCACGCCGGGCTGCCATGGCAGGCGGGCGCGACCACGATCGACGCGCAGTGCGGTTCGGCCCAGCAGGCCAATCACCTGGTGGCCGGCCTGATCGCCGCGGGCGCTATCGACATCGGCATGGCATGTGGCGTCGAGGCGATGAGCCGAGTTCCATTGGGCGCCAACGTCGGCGAGCACGCGGGGCCGCGCAGGCCCGCGTCATGGAGCATCGACTTGCCCAACCAGTTCGAAGCCGCGGAGCGTATTGCCAAGCGGCGCGGCATCTCTCGCGACGACGTCGACGCGTTCGGCGCGCGCTCGCAGCGGCTGGCCGCTCAGGCGTGGGCCGAGGGTCGCTTCGACCGCGAGGTGCTGCCGATCACCGCGCCCGCGGTGGACAAAGAAGGCAACCTCACCGGCGAGAAACTGGACGTCACGCGGGATCAGGGGCTGCGCGAGACGACAGTGGAGGGCCTCGCCAAACTGAAGCCGGTGCTGGAGGGCGGAGTTCACACGGCGGGCAGCTCGTCGCAGATCTCCGACGGCGCGGCCGCAGTGCTGCTGATGGACGAAAAGGCCGCGCAGCGAGCGGGTTTGCGTCCGCGGGCGCGGATCGTGACGCAGGTGCTCGTCGGCGCCGAACCGGAGTTCCACCTGGACGGTCCGGTGCAGGCTTGCACCCGCCTGCTCGAGCGCTCCGGGATGAATATCGGCGACATCGACCTTTTCGAGATCAACGAGGCATTCGCTTCGGTCGCACTTTCTTGGGCTTCTGTACATCAGCCGGACATGGACCGGGTGAATGTCAACGGCGGGGCTATTGCGATCGGCCACCCCGTCGGGTCGACCGGATCCCGGCTCATCACAACGGCTTTGCACGAACTGGAACGCACCGGTGGCAGCACCGCGATGGTGCTCATGTGTGCCGGTGGCGCACTGGCGACAGGTACGATCATCGAGAGGTTGTAGCAACTTCAACTAATTTCGCACCCATTTGTTGAACGTTCATCCCAGAAGCCGCAAAACGTGTCGTACGCCACACAATGGCCAGTACAGCCGACTAGATGAGATGTCAGCTATCTTTTCGCTATCATCGCCTGGTCCGGGAAGAACCCCGCGACGGGCCAGAACCGGGTCGTACCGCCCTTGGACTAGAGACGTTGGCGCGACCCGCAAACGCAACCGTCTCAGTGACTTCGCCGACGGCGCGCCTAGAAGCTTCAAGGAAATCCTGAATCAGGCGTAGGTTTTCAGTTACTGAGCCGCTAATATCAATGATACGTATCCGAGATAACGACTGTTAGTACAGCGAAGGGAATTGGGCGGCTCACAATGGCTGATTTCGCGGCGCGGCTGAACAAGCTGTTCGAAACCGTGCATCCCCCGGGGCGCAAGCCGCACACCAACGCGGAGGTTGCGGCTGCGCTGACGGCCTCCGGGCATCCGATCTCGAAACCGTATCTCTCGCAGTTGCGGTCGGGCCAGCGGACCAACCCGTCGGACGAAACGGTGGCTGCACTGGCCAAGTTCTTCAAGGTCAAGCCGGACTACTTCTTCAACGACATCTATGCCGCCAAGATCGATCACGATCTAGAGCTGCTGTCCCAGCTGCAGGGCTACGGACTGCGTCGGCTGTCGAGTAGGGCGTTCGATCTTTCCGAAGAATCGCAGAACCTCCTCACCTCCATGGCGGAGAAGTTGCGGGCGAGTGAGGGCTTGCCCGAAATTCCTCCGGATGGAACCGAATAGGGTTCTCCCACAGCGCAGCACAGTGCGGCCCTCGGTCGCACTGTGCTGCGTTGTGCGCGAGCCAGCCTGTGACCGCGCCGAGACCGTTCGCGGCGCAGACGTTTCCGCCGAAGTCAATTCGGCGGCGTAGTCGCATTCCGTAGTTCTGCCGATTGCGTTCGCAACGATTCGCAATCCGCGCTGCGCAAGAACGTTTGAAAGTGCATCCGCGATCGATACTGCGGCGGGCGGGATCGTCATTGCGCAAACGCGTGCCACGCAACGTCATCGGAGCCGAGACAGTTCTGTCTCTTTTCGGTCGCCCCTATTTCCAGGGGCATTCCCTTTCCCTCCATGGACACCGGTCCAACTCAGAGTACGCATCGCTGTCGTCACGGTGACGATGCCATCACCGTCCGGGCGTCAGCGCTGTGAGCGGTTGGGCAAGGTCATCGGGGGGCGGGGCGCTCCGCGTGCGCGTCCGCTGTGGATTCGTAGGCGCGGGCGATCGCCTGCACCCAGCCACGCGGGCTGACGCCCGCCGGCGGAGCGATCCAGCGCGCGTCTATCACTGTGTCGCCCAAGGGATTTCGCGCCCAATGCGCCACCCGATCGGCGCGCTCGTGCACGGCCGCGGGCGGTGCGCCCGCGGCGGCCAGCTCGACACCGCCGCCCGATTGCAGGTAGAGCGCGTCCATGATCTGGGCGACCTGGTCCGAAGCCCGCAGCTGCGTGGAGGTTCCGGTCTGGTCGTGTGCGATCACCTCGGGGAACCGGCCGACCATCAAACGGTGCAGCGGCCGAATCCGGTGCAGCAGCATCCGCGCTCGCACCCACAGTTCCACCACGATCCACACCGCGCCGAAAGCGATGAGCAGAGCGGCGATTTCCCACGCGGGCCAGCCCCACGTCGGTTCACCCGCGGGCGCACGCGGTTCGTCGGCCGAGGCGCGCTGAACATGAAGGGCCGCGAGCACGCCGACCAGCGCGGTGCCCGCGGTGTAGATGGCGATGCCGCGGCCGAGCGTCGTCCAATCCAGATTCCGCAGACCGGTCACGACGATGAAGATCGCGCCGAGCACCACGAGCACCCAGCCGAACGTGTACGACAGGGCCAGCGCGACGGCCACCGCGGTGGCGCCCGCCGCGTAGATCACCATGGCGATCTGGCGCAGGTTACGCCGGGAGACCACCGGCCACGCCGCGGCCGCCACCACCGAGGTGGCGGTGACGAACGCGAGCCAGGCCGACACCACGACACCGTCGGAGACCAGTCCTGAGCGCAAGCCGTGCGGGCGCAGATTGTCTATGGCGAGGGCGATCTCGGGTACCGCGACCGTCGCGCCCAGCGCGACCGCGGCCACCGCGACGACGATCGCCACGCGTGCCGTCGTCGCGGGCTTCACCAGCACGCGTCCCACGCGCGCGCCCGCGGCGACCCACACCAGCATGGCCGTCAACCAGAGCGTCATCCGAGTGCCTCATCGAATCGTAGGACCGAGACGCCTGCGCCTCGACTGTTGAAGACGCGCAACCGGGTCATCAGCATGGCGGCGAAGGTCTCGGCCTCCCACTCGGCGAGTTCGTCGGCGCCGTCGTCGACGATCTGCTGGTGGGCCCGCTGACTCAGCATGTAGGCGATCAGGTCGTCGCTCGCCTCCAGCGTCACCTCGGGCGCGGGCGCACCCTCGTGATCGAAGACGATGTGACCGAGTTCGTGGGCCAGCGTGTGCTCGCGGCTGGGCAGCGCGGTCGCCAGCACGATGACGTCGCGATCGGGATAGAACCTGCGCTGGCCGCAGACGCCGGGACCCAGTTGGGCACTGGCGATTTCGATCGCCCGCTGGCGCTCGTCGGCGACGGCGGCGACGACTTCGTCCAGCGTGGTCGCGTCGAAGTCGGCCGCGACGGCGCACACCGCGTCGACCGCCGCCGCCACCCTGCGGTAGGAACGGGAGCTGCTCTGGGTCCTGCTCTCACTCATCGCCGCTCCCTCACGACCTCGGGCCGAAGAACTGTGCGCGGGCGGCGTCCACCCTGGCCTGCGCGGCGGCGGCGCTCTGGAAACTCACCGCGCCGGAACCGGTTCCGGCCAGCGCGAGCGCGATGAGGCCGCCGACGACCGAGAGCATGTTCGGTTCGGGCAGTCCGTCGTCGGCGCTCGTCGGGCGCACGTCGTGGTCCGGCTTGGCGGGCGCTTGCGGCGCGGGCGGCGGGGGCGCCTGTTCGGGGACGGCCTCGGGAGCGTGCGGCGCGGCGACGGGAACGGGCGCGAGTGGCGGAGTCGGGATGGCGGGCACTGGCGGAATGACCAGGGGCGCTGGAGGAATCGTGGGTGCGGGCGGGGTGGGGATCAGCAAAAGCAACAAGGGCGAGGCGGAACCGACCGCGGCCGAACCGACGGCGGCGGAGCCAACTCCCGCCGAGCCAACTCCCGCCGAACCGACACCCGCCGAACCGACACCCGCCGAACCGACACCCGCCGAACCGACACCGGCGGAACCGACTCCCGCCGAACCGACGGCGGCGGAGCCAACTCCCGCCGAGCCGACGCCCGCCGAACCCACGGCCGCGGAACCGATAGCGGCCGAACCGGTTCCGAGCACGACGCCCAGTCCAGCCGACCCAGTACCGACAAGTGCGCCCAACCCGGCGGAGCCGGTGCCGACCAGCGCGCCCAACCCAGCCGACCCTGTACCGAGCACAGCGCCCAACCCGGCAGAACCGGTACCGAGCAGCGCGCCCAATCCGGCCGAACCCGTTCCAAGGACAGCACCCAAACCAGCGGAACCGGCGGCACCGGCCGAACCCAGCGCGGCGGAACCCGCAGCGCCAGCCGAACCCAGCCCGGCCGAACCCGCAGCGCCAGCCGAACCCAGCCCAGCGGAACCCGCAGCACCAGCCGAACCCAGCCCAGCCGAGCCCGCAGCACCAGCCGAACCCAGCCCAGCCGAACCCAATCCGACCGAACCCGCAGCGCCAGCCGAACCCAACCCAGCCGAGCCCGCAGCACCAGCCGAACCCAACCCGGCGGAGCCAGCGGCACCAGCCGAACCCAATCCGGTGGAACCTGCGGCACCAATCGAACCCGCGCCGGACGAACCGATTTCCCCGGCGGCGGGTTCGGGAACCATAGGGAGGAGGGGCAATCCAGGGCCCGCGGGGATGCTCGGTTGTGCCGGTCCCTCGAGCGGTATGCCACCCGGTTGCGCGATCGCCGCGACGGAGCCGAGTAGCGCGAAACCGGCCACAGCTCCGGCTAGAGCCAACGCACGGGCAGTGCGACCAACGGCCATGCGCCAGCCTTCCCCTCTTCGTACAGCGCAGATCTGTGCCCGGTCGCAACACCTCATCCGGGACTTTTTGACGGACGGGTGCCCATAGTAAACCCCCGTTCCGAACCTCGCAGGAAAAGGATCGGCGCGCACAGCGACACCCCGAGCGACTCGCGGCGCGAATCACTCGGGTTAGCCACAACTTCACTGGATGACGTCGAGGGCCGCCCAGCAAACAGAAGGAGGGAATCCGTCGACCACGGCAAGGCGGCCGGAGCGCCAGGGGGAGGCCCAACCGACATCGCCGGAACAATCCCGTCGATAGTCCGCGCAGGGCCGGAGCAACGACGAAGGGACGACCAACGCCGCCGGAGAGAGCTTCTCGACCACCCGCGCGTGGCTGGAGCGACGGCGAAGTAGGCCCAGCGCACGCAGCCAGACGGTATTCACCGACAACCGCCACGCGGGCCGCGACGGTGAAAGTAAGTCCATATGACGCCTCTGGGCGGCGTCCGCCCTCAGCTCGTGGTCGACCGGAGCCAGAGCGGAGGTACGCCCAGCAGACGCGACGGATGGAGTCTCCTCAGCCGAACACGGCCGAAGTGAAGACGAAAGGACGCCAGCCGATGCCAGCGGACACGGCCGTCGGCAGTGGCGTACGGCCGGGGCGACGGCGGGGACGCCCGACGGCACTGCCGGACAACTGCGTCGATCGCTCGCGCAGGGCTGAAGCGACAGCGGGGGGCGCCCGGCAGGCCCGGGACGGACGCGGTCCGCCCTCAGCCCGGCACGGCCGAAGCGAAAGCCAGATATGCCCGGCGGGCGGGACCGACGGAGTCCGCCCGCAGCCCGCGCCCCGCTGGAGCGACGGCGGAGCTACACCTCAGGCACCGTAGACCGGCTCCGGCGCAGCGCCTTTCGCGATGAGATCGGCGACGACCGGCCCGAGTTCGGCCGGTTCCCACCGCGCACCGCGATCCACCGCGACACCGTGCCGCCAGCCTTCGGCGAGCGCGACCTTGCCACCCTCCACCTCGAACATGCGGCCGGTGACCCCGGCGGACTGCGGGCTGCCGAGCCAGACCACCAGCGGCGAGATGTTCTCCGGCGCCATGGCGTCGAACCCGTTCTCCGGCGCGGCCATCGTCTCGGCGAACACGGTCTCGGTCATCCTGGTGCGCGCGGCGGGCGCGATCGCGTTGACGGTCACGCCGTAGCGGGCGAACTCGGCGGCCGCGGTGAGGGTCAGACCGGCGATACCCGCCTTCGCGGCGCCGTAGTTGCCCTGGCCGACGCTGCCCTGGAGGCCCGCGCCGGAGCTGGTGTTGATGATGCGGGCGTCGACCGGGCGGCCCGCCTTGCTCTCGCCGCGCCAGTACTCGATGGCGTGGCGCATGGTGGCGAAATGGCCCTTGAGGTGGACGCGCACCACCGCGTCCCACTCGTCCTCGCTCAGGTTGACCAGCATCCGGTCGCGCACGAATCCGGCGTTGTTGACGAGCACGTCGAGGCCGCCGAAGGTGTCGACCGCTTGGCGGATCAGGTTGCGCGCGCCGTCCCAGTCCGCGACATCGTCACCGTTGGCGACGGCCTGCCCGCCCATTGCCTCGATCTCGCCGACCACCTGCTGGGCCGGGGTTTCGGCGGTGGCCTCGCCGTCGAGTGCGGAGCCGAGGTCGTTGACCACCACGCGCGCGCCCGCGGCCGCGAAGGCCAGCGCGTGCGCCCGGCCGATGCCGCGGCCCGCACCGGTGACGATGACGGTGCGCCCGGCGCAGATCTGCTCACTCATGCCTGCACCTCGTTAGCGCTCGGCTCCGGCATGCCCGAGGGCGCTGTGCCCATGATTCGCTGACTCCGTTCGCTCATTACTTGTTGTCCTCTTTCGTTGTTCGGGATCAGGCCCGCTGCTGGTCGTGCGCCGCGGTGGACGCGGCGAGGAAGGCGGGGCGCTCGCCGCCGCCGTGCACCGGCAGCGAGGCGCCGGTGACATAGGCGGCCAGCGGCGAGGCGAGGAAGGCGGCCGCGCGGCCGATGTCCTCGGGGCGGGCCATGCGGCCGAGCGGAACCGTCGCGGCCACGGCGTCGACACCGTCGCGATCGCCGTAGTGCATCTCGCTCAGCTCGGTCTCGACCAAGCCGACCACCAGCGAGTTCACCCGGACCTTCGGCGCCCACTCGACGGCGAGCGACTGCGTCAGGTTGTCGATGCCCGCCTTGGCCGCGCCGTAGGCCGCGGTGCCGGGCGAGGGTCGGTGGCCGCTGACGCTGGAGATCATCACGATCGATCCGCCGTCAGCCTGCTTCTGCATCACCGCGTTCGCGGCCTGCGAAACCAGCAGCGGCGCAAGCAGGTTGAGCTCCACGATCTTGGCGTGGAAGTTCTTGCTCGCCTCCGCGGCGAGTGCGAAGGGGGCGCCGCCCGCATTGTTCACCAACGTGTCCAGCCGACCGTGCCGCGCGAGCACGGCGTCGATCATGCCTTGGACCGCGTCGCCGTCGCGGACGTCGCAGGGCAGGTATTCGATCTCCCGGCCGTCGTACGCCACCGGGGCGTCGGCCGGACGCCGCGCGCAGGCGATCACGGTCGCGCCCGCGGCAAGAAAGGTCTTGCTGATGCCCGCGCCGACGCCGCGCACGCCGCCGGTGACCAGAACGACGCGATCGGCCAGATCGATTTCGAGTCCCACCGTGCTAACCTACCAAGCAACTGCTTGCTTTGCCAATGCCGACATACTTCGGCACGCACCACGAGCTCAGAAACGAAGGACATGCGATGGGGATCAACCGTCACTCCGAATCAACCGGCATCACCGTGGTCACGGTCGACTACCCGCCGGTCAACGCCATCCCGACCGACGGCTGGTTCGCCATCGCCGACGCCGTGCGCGCGGCGGGGCGCGACCCGGAGACCAAGGTCGTGGTGCTGCGGGCGGAGAACCGCGGCTTCAACGCGGGCGTCGACATCAAGGAGATCCAGAGCAAGCCAGGCCACCAGGCGCTGATCGACGCCAACCACGGGTGCTTCGAGGCGTTCGCCGCGGTCTACGACTGCCCGGTGCCGGTCATCGCGGTGGTGCAGGGCTTCTGCCTCGGCGGCGGGATCGGCCTGGTCGGCAACGCCGATGTCGTCGTCGCCTCCGACGACGCCACCTTCGGCCTGCCCGAGGTGGATCGCGGCGCGCTCGGCGCGGCCACCCACCTCTCGCGACTCGTCCCCCAGCACCTGATGCGCGCGCTGTTCTACACCGCGAGCACCATCACCGCCCAGCAGTTGCAGCACTACGGCTCGGTGTACCAGGTGGTGCCGCGCGCCGAACTCGACGCCGCCGCAATGGAAGTCGCCAAGAACATCGCGGCCAAGGACGGCCGGGTGATCCGGGCCGCCAAGCGCGCGCTCAACGGCATCGACGTGCAGGACGTGCACCGCAGCTACCGCTACGAGCAGGGTTTCACCTTCGAACTGAACCTCGCGGGCGTCGCCGACGAGATCCGCGCCAGGTTCGACGACGACCTCGCGGCGCGCAAGGCCGACAAGTAGCCCGCCCACCGGAAACAGGAGAACACATGCGGGACAAGCGAATGTCGCTCGACGACGTGGTCGGCGAGCTGCGCAGCGGAATGACCATCGGCATCGGCGGCTGGGGTTCCCGGCGCAAGCCGATGGCGCTGGTGCGCGCCATCCTGCGCTCGGATATCACCGATCTGACGGTGGTCAGCTACGGCGGACCGGATCTGGGTCTGCTCTGCTCGGCGGGCAAGGTGCGCAAGGCGTACTACGGCTTCGTGTCGCTGGATTCGGCGCCGTTCTACGATCCGTGGTTCGCCAAGGCGCGCACCGAGGGCGCGATCACGGTCCGCGAGATGGACGAGGGCATGGTCAAGTGCGGTCTGCAGGCCGCTGCCGCGCGGCTGCCGTTCCTGCCGATCCGCGCTGGGCTCGGTTCCGCGGTCATGGACTTCTGGGAGGGCGAGCTGAAGACCGTCGCCTCCCCCTACCCCGCCGCCGACGGCCGCACCGAAACGCTCGTCGCCATGCCCGCGCTGAATCTCGATGCGGCGCTTGTGCATCTGGATCTCGGCGACCGGCACGGCAACGCCGCCTACACCGGCGTCGACCCCTACTTCGACGATCTGTACTGCCTGTCCGCCGAGCGCCGCTACCTGTCGGTGGATCGACTGGTCGAGACCGAGGAACTGGTGAAAGCCGTTCCGCAGCAGGCGATCATCCTCAACCGCATGATGGTCGACGGCGTCGTCGAGGCCCCCGACGGCGCGCACTTCACCTTCTCCGGCAGCTACGGCCGGGACGAGAAATTCCAGCGCCACTACGTGGCGGCCGCCAAGACGCCCGAGTCGTGGGCCGAGTTCAAGGCCACTTATTTGGACGTCTCCGAGGACGAATACCAGGCGGCCGTCCGCGCTTTCGCCACGCAGGAGGGCTGATTCGATGACCGAGACCACCACCAGCACACGCGCCGAAGTCTGCGTCGTCGCCTGCGCGGAGATCTTCCGCGGCGCGGGCGAGATCATGGCGAGCCCGATGTCGCCGGTCACCACGATCGGCGCGCGCCTGGCCCGGCTGACCTTCGAACCGGACCTGCTGCTCTCCGACGGCGAGGCGCTGTACCTGGCCGAGACTCCCGCGCTCGGCGCGAAAGCGCCTATCGAGGGCTGGATTCCGTTCTCCAAGGTGTTCGATGTCGTCGCCTCCGGACGGCGGCACGTGGTCATGGGCGCCAACCAGATCGACAAGTACGGCAACCAGAACCTGTCCGCCTTCGGCCCGTTGCAGCAGCCGACCAGGCAGATGTTCGGTGTCCGCGGCGCGCCGGGCAACACCATCAACCACGCCACCAGCTACTGGGTGCCCAAGCACAACAAGCGGGTGTTCTGCGAGCAGGTCGACATCGTCTCGGGCATCGGCTACGACAAGATCGATCGCACCAACCCGGCTTTCCGCTTCCACCACCTGCATCGTGTCGTGAGCAATCTGGGCGTCTTCGATTTCGGCGGGCCAGGCCACACGATGCGGGCACTCTCGCTGCACCCGGGCGTCGACGGGGACGAGGTCGCGGAGAACACCGCGTTCGAGATCGCCGGGCTCGCCGAGGCGCGCGAGACCCGCCTGCCGACCGAGGAGGAGCTGCGGATCATTCGAACCGTGCTGGATCCCAAGGGCATTCGCGACAAGGAGGTAGCCGCATGACCGGGCCAGGGCCCGGAGGAGGCAGCTTGCCCCTCGGACATGCGAGAAAGGACACGGCATGACCACGCGCCTGCACACCCCGCTGACCGAACTGGTCGGCATCGAGCATCCCGTCGTGCAGACCGGCATGGGCTGGGTGGCGGGCCCGAGCCTGGTCTCGGCCACCGCCAACGCGGGCGGTCTCGGCATTCTCGCCTCGGCGACCATGACCTTCGCGGAGCTGGAAGCGGCGATCGCGAAGACCAAGGCGCAGACCGACAAGCCGTTCGGCGTGAACATCCGCGCCGACGCCAGCGACGCCAACGAGCGCATCGACCTGCTGATCCGCGAAAAGGTGAAGGTCGCGTCGTTCGCGCTCGCGCCCAAGCAGGACCTCATCGCCAAGTTGAAAGACGCTGGCGTGGTGGTGATTCCGTCGATCGGCGCGGCCAAGCACGCGGTCAAGGTGGCCTCCTGGGGCGCCGACGCCGTCATCGTGCAGGGCGGCGAAGGCGGCGGGCACACCGGTCCGGTGGCGACCACCCTGCTGCTCCCCTCGGTGCTGGACGCGGTCGACATCCCGGTCGTCGCGGCTGGCGGCTTCTTCGACGGACGCGGCCTGGCCGCCGCCCTCGCCTACGGCGCTGCGGGCGTCGCGATGGGCACCCGCTTCCTGCTCACCCGAGAAAGCTCGGTGCCCGACGCGGTGAAGCAGGAGTACCTGCGCAGGCAGTTGCAGGACACCGTGGTCTCGCTGAAGGTCGACGGCATGCCGCACCGAGTGCTGAACACCGAACTCGTTCAGAAGCTGGAGAATTCGGGCCGTTGGCGCGGATTCGCCGCGGCGGTGTCGAACGCGGCGCGGTTCAAGAGCATGACCGGCATGAAGTGGTCGACCATGGTCCGCGACGGGCTCACCATGCGAAAGACCAAAGACCTCAGCTGGTCCCAGGTCGTCATGGCCGCCAACACCCCGATGCTGTTGCGCGCCGGGCTCGTCGAGGGCAACACCCAGGCGGGCGTGCTGGCCGCGGGGCAGGTCACGGGGATCATCGAGGACCTGCCGACCTGCAAGGAGTTGATCGAGCGGGTGGTCACCGACGCGGTGGAGCGGATCGAGGCGATGTCGGCGCTCGCCGGTCAGTCGACTGCCACCAAGCCCTGATCCCCTGTCTTCACTGACGCAAAGGCCGCTCGATCCGCCCGGGTCGAGCGGCCTGTCAACCCTCCAACCACCATTTCTCTACCGTCGACAGAGAAATGGTTTCCACGGTAGTCATATGGTCGCTTTTCGATCTTGAAACGCCACCATATGACTACCGTCGATCAACCCGTACGTGTGGCCTCCGGCCCGCGCAGGACGATCCGACCGGGCGCGCCTTGCAATGGTTCAGTCGAGCCCCTTGGCGCGAAGCAATGCAACGCATGTAGCACACTGCTACGCTCGTAGCATGACCGCGATACCCGCCCGCGACCTGCGCAATCACGCAGCCGAGATCCTCCGGCGTGTCGAGACAGGCGAGGAGATCGATATTCTGCGGGACAACCGTCCCGTCGCGAAGATCATCCCCTTTCCGACGCGTCGCCAGTGGATTCCGGCCGGTGAGATACTCGCCGAGCTGGCACGCCTAGGGCCGGATCCCACCGGATTGCGCGCCGAATTGCGGCAGACGCTCAGCGAGACGACGGACGACCTGCCGTGGTGAAAGAAACCCGACGGGCGCTGGCTGACACCTCCATCTTCATCGGCTTGGAGGCGCAGCGATTCGACCCGAGCGAGTTCGAGGGCTTCGAGTGGGGCGTGTCGGTCGTGACACTGGGCGAACTACGACTGGGCGTCCTGCACGCGGCTGGGCCCGAGTCCGCGTCTCGACGGCTGTCGACTTATCAGCTCGCGCAACGATTCGAGCCTCTCGATATCGACAGCGCTGTTGCCGACGCATGGGCGCTGCTGGTGTCCCGGCTGCGGGCTGCCGGACGGAAAGTGCCGATCAACGACAGCTGGATCGCCGCCACCGCGATAGCCCACGGCATCCCGATCGTGACACAGGACGGCGACTACACCCCGATGCAGGACTTGCAGGTCATCAGGCTCTGACTTCACCCGCGCACCTGTGCGTGTGTTCTTCCTGCACTCGAAGAGCGGTCCACGTGCGCGGCGGAACTGGGTACGCGCGGGCGAACGGAGCGTGCGGCGGACAGGTGCGGACAACGAAAACCGCGCCGGGCGAACGACATTCACCCGGCGCGGACTCCGCTAGCGTTTACAACCGCTCGATGATGGTGGCGTTGGCGGTGCCGCCGCCTTCGCAGATGGTCAGCAGACCGTAGCGCCCGTTGCGACGCTCCAGCTCGTTGAGCAGGGTGGCGAAGAGCTTGGCTCCGGTGGCGCCGAGGGGGTGGCCGAGGGCGATGGCGCCGCCGTTGACGTTGACCTTCTCCGGGTCGGCGCCGGTCTCCTTCAGCCAGGCGAGGACCACGGGCGCGAAGGCCTCGTTGATTTCGACCACGTCGATGTCATCGATGGTGAGGCCGGTCTTCGCCAGCGCCCACTTGGTCGCCGGGATGGGGGCGGTGAGCATGAAGATCGGGTCGGCGCCGCGGGCGCTGACGTGGTGGATGCGGGCGCGCGGCTTCAGGCCGTATTCCTGCACCGCCCACTCGGAGGCGAGCAGGGTGGCGCTGGCACCGTCGGAGATCTGGCTGGCCACCGCGGCGGTCAGCGGGCTGCCCTCGGCAAGGGCGGGCAGCGAGGCCATCTTCTCCAGCGAGGTCTCGCGCGGGCCCTGGTCGATCCAGAAGTCGCCGACGGGGACGATCTCGTTGTCGAACTTGCCTTCCTTGATGGCCTGGCGGGCGCGCTCGTGGCTGCGCAGCGCCCATTGCTCCATGTCCTGACGGGTGATGCCCCACTTCTCGGCGATCAGCTGCGCGCCGCGGAACTGCGAGACCTCGTCGGTGCCGTACCGGTGGTCCCAGCCCTGCGCGCCGACGAACGGCGACTCGAAGCCGTACTCCTTGCCCGCCAGCATGGCCGCCGAGATCGGGATGGCGCTCATGTTCTGCACGCCGCCGGCGACGATCACCTCGGCGGTGCCGCTCATGATGGCCTGCGCGCCGAAATTGATGGCCTGCTGAGAGGATCCGCACTGCCGGTCGACGGTGACGCCGGGGACTTCCTCCGGGTAGCCCGCGGCCAACCACATGGTGCGGCCGATATTGCCCGCCTGCGGACCGACATTGTCGACACAGCCGACGATCACGTCGTCGACGTTGATCGGGTCGATCGGGTTGCGGTCCAGCAGACCTTTCAGCGCGGCCGCACCCAGATCGGCCGGGTGCACACCGGCCAGCGCGCCGCCGCGCTTGCCGACCGGGGTGCGCACCGCGTCGACAACGTAGGCGTCCCGCAGGGGAGTGTAAGGGGGACGGTCGCCGGCGGAGACGGCGGGGCGGGTAGACCCAGCGCGGCGGGCGGAAGGTGCAGACATGAAGACTCCTAGTCGGTGTGCCGCGAGACGGTGAGACCGTCGAGAACGATGGTGAGGTACTGCTTGGCGAGGTTTTGGACGGTGATGGGTCCGCCCGGCTGGTACCAGCGCACGGCGACCCACACGGTGTCGCGCAGGAATCGGTAGGCCAGTTCGACGTCGAGCTCGGGACGGAAGCTGCCGTCCTCGACACCGTTGGTCAGCACCTGGTGCCAGAGCTCGCGGAACTCGCGGTTGTATTCCTCGATGTAGGCGAACCGCTCGGCGTCGCGCAGCCGCTTGGCCTCGGCCTGGTAGATCGCGACGGCGGCGTGGAAGCGGTCGAACGACTCGTAGGACGCGATCACCAAGGCTTCCAAGGTGTCTCGCGAACTGAGGCCTGAGCCGACGATCTCGCGGTAGCGTCCGAACAGGTCGTCGAGGAAGCCGCGCAGGATCTCGTCCACCATCGACTCCTTGGAATCGAAGTGGTGGTAGAGGCTGCCCGATAGGATTCCGGCCGCGTCGGCGATATCGCGCACCGTGGTCGCGCGCAAGCCGCGCTCGGCGAACAGTTCGGCCGCCAGCGCGAGCAGTTCGTTGCGCCGGGCGGATTTCGAGGCGTCTGGTGCGGTCACGAGGGACATAATACAACCAAGCGTTTGCTTGGTGGTAGTGGGCGCGTACGAACGGGCGAGCTCACCGCTCGTCATCGGCGCTGTCCGTCGGCCAGGTTCCCGTCACGTATGCGGCCACCGGCTCGGCCAAGGCACTCCATCGACCTCGAGAGCCTCCAAATTGCTTCGCCGCGAAGGGATGCCGATCGTCCCGTCGGATTCGTCAGCCGTTGATGTCGTCTGATCCGCGATGTAGCCTCGGGATTCGGTCGGTCGCCTACACCGGGCTACGGCCGTGGCCATCACAGAAGTGTCTGAGTTATGACCAGAAGGGGGGCAGGTGTCCGAAGAATTCAAGGTAACGCCGGATGACCTGGACAATTTCGCCGGCACGATGAAAGATTTGTCCGCCCAAGCGAGCAGGGCGAGAAGCTACGCCAGCAGCTATCTGAACATCGACGCCGAACAAGGGCGAATATATCTCAGCACAAACGAACTGGTCGACGAAATTCAAGCAAATCTGACAGCCAACTACGAAAAGTTGGCAACGCTTTGCGATTCGGCTGCCTTGGAATTGACAAAGAGCGCGCAGATGTACCGCACAACAGATCTCGATGCAGCCAAGCGTCAAGATGCCCTTTACCCAGGCGCTGAGCGATGACGAACCAAGACCTTGGGCGGCCCCAAGACGCGTTGCGAGAGCCGAACGCCGAAGATCACATCTCCAACGATGTAGCATTCTGGCTGGGAGCGAACTTCGTCTCACCAGCATATGGGGTCAAATGGGTGATACAGAAATTCACCGGCGTCGACATCCTCGAGTGGGTGGCATCACAGGTTGCCGGCGATTGGCAAGCAGTAAAACGAGCGTCGATAGCGGTTCAAAATCTAGCGGAGTTCAATTCCGCGTTCAGCCAGTCGATCAAAACCGACTGGAACAAGCGGTTGGACCAGTCCTGGGATGGAAATGCCGCAGAAAGTGCCAAGCAGTATTTCGATAAGTTGGCATGGGCACTGGATGGCCAAGTTGGGCAGCTCAAAGGAATCGCACAGGAACTGAACAACCTGGCTGACGCGATGGCCGATTTGTGTCGAGGGCTGGGTGATCTACTTCAGGAGATCATAGACCTGGCTGTCGTCGCACTTGCGATGTCGTGGACCGCACCGGAGAATCCGGCTTTATGGGCAGTCGTCGTGAGGATGCTGGTCAAGGTGAACCAGGCGTTCTCATGGCTGGGTTTGGCCTGGACAACCTTCACAACTGGCAGTGCCGCCATTCGCAGCCTGAATGCGGACACAGATCCGTCTGCCTTCCCCGAACTTGGAGTCGTCGTAAGCAGGACCGAAGACAGCAAGCGGTACGGAACCCCTATCGAGGCATACGATCACCCGGGAGCGTGATGAGCAACTGGCCGCGGCAGGAGCTGATCCTCGATGTTGCGAAAGGTGACGTCGGCATATCACGCGCACTGCGCAAATCACTCGAAACAATCAGGTCATCGATTTCGGACCAGCAGATCAGAAGCAGTCTGGACGACGTACTCGCCGGTCGGATGGGCATGCGAGAATTCGGCAGATCCGAGATGTTTGCCAAACTACTCGATCAGGGCTCGATGGATCGAATCGACAAGCTTATTTCGTCCGTCTCGGATGAGGAACGAGAGAGGCTGGCCGCAGACGGGGAAACATTCCTCGACGACCTACGCACTCAGGCATCCGACGAGAGTACACAAGAAATTCGCGCGGAAGTAACTCCCCCCGGCCACGAACCGAAAACATCATCGGCTGAGCAATCGACGAATAACTCTGCTTCGGTCTCTTCCGCAACGGTATACCCAGGCACCCGAAAGCCCAACCGTGAACGGGTCGTCATCCCGGAAGAACCCGATGACGACGATCTGTACTTCGGTGAGCGTCGACAGCGGGGCTGGTTGGAATGATGGCGCGATATCCGGATGCTGTGGTGCCTGTAGAAGTTCCCGTGGTTACCACAGTTCGACCTCCATCGAAGTGGACGCGAGATACGGGAATCCGATTCGAGATCGAGCTTCGCGAGCCCCTGCCGGATATATGCAGCGAGCATGGTCTCCCCGCGGTCGATCGTCGCTCCGAGACGATTGCTTTCCACGAAGGTACCCGCGGACGGGAACAACTCACGCCGGGATCGATGTTTCGCGCCTTGGCATACAAGATACTCAGCTTCGGGTTCAACGCCCTCGAGATCGATACCAGATTCCGCGGCGAGTGGCCGGTATGCCACCGTTGCCTCCAGTCGTCGCGCAGATATAAGCGGCTTGGTCGAAGCATTGTCTTCTTCGGGCTATTTTGCATCGCCGGACTGGTGATTGCAAAAATCCTACAGGTGCATCAAGTAGTTATTGCATTCTTGGCGGTCGGGCTATTTCCGATCTGGTTTCCCGCAGGGCTCTTGGTGGCCTCTATGCTCCATCGTCGAGCAAATACCTTCCTTCGGTGTCGTCCGATAATTGCCGAGGATACTGTTGTGGTCGAGGCGCACCCGAGATTTGCCGCTGCGATGGCCGGTTCGACGAATGGTGGTATCGCCTAACGTCCCAACGCCGAGATCGACCGTGGCCGCCGTGCTGCTGAGGTCGGGATCGGCAATCGCCTCTGGCACGGCTGGTTCGTGCCACATAGCCAGTGGCATCACAGGCACACCGTTAAACCCTCCGTGTTCGTCGCAGAGAGACGTCGGCGTACTAACGCAGGGAGTAGCGGATCGGGGAGGACACGGAGAGGTCGGCGAGGAGGCGGTCGCAGATGATGACCGGGGAGACGCCCGCCCGCGCCATGCGGGCGACGAGCGCCAATCTTCGTTCGGGCGTATCCCATTCGACTGTCAGCGGCCCGCGGCCCGGGCCCGCGTCGACGGTCGCCATCACTCGGGGCGGACCGTACGGGACGGGTTCTTCGATCAGCTTGAGGACCATCCCGCGCTGCCAAGCGTGGTAGGCGTCCATGTCGGCGCCGACCACCAGCTTATCGGTGGCGGCGCACAGACCCTGGGCGATCTCGTCGGCGACGGCGCCGCGGTCGTAGTGGTGTCTGCGGCAGCGGCGTAGCACCTCGATCAGGTCGGCGCGGACCTCGCGCAACAGGGCGGTCTGGCGCTGTCGCCGCCGGTCCTGCTCGGAGGGAACCCCGGCCGGAGACTTCAAGCCGATTCGCCGGGCGCGGGCGTTGTCGCGGAGCATGTCGGCGCGCAACGCGGCCCTCGGATCGCGCTCGACCTCGTTCTCGTCGACCGCGTACATCTCGAGGATCTGGGCGGCGCGGCACGCTGTCGCCCGCGCGGATTCGTGGTTCATGAGTTCGGCGCCGAGTGTCAAGGCGGCTAGAACCATACTGTCGAGCCGTCGTCTGGCAAGCACGACCTCGCGCACGACGTCGAGTTCCAGTTGTTCGCGGGCAGGTGGGCGATCCAGGCCCATAGCCAACGCCCCTTACGAAATTGCGGGATCCGTCCATCCCCAGCATGGCACACCCCGGCCAGCTGCGCGCCACCCTTTTTCACCTGATCGGGCGCCCATTTCCACGGAGGGAAGCGGACGCCCGAAGGCGATCTCAATCAGGCGCCTCAGGCCCGCTGGCTGCTCACCGAAACCACCTCGCCGGTGAGGTAGCTGGTGTAATCGCTGGCCAGCATCGCGATGGTCGCGGCGACCTCCCACGGCTCGGCCGCGCGGCCGAAGGCCTCCCGCTCGGAGAGCTGATCGAGCAGTTCCGTCGAGCTGACCTTGTCGAGGAAGGCGTGCCTGGCGATGCTCGGCGCGACCGCGTTGATCCGCACGCCGAGCTCGGCGGCCTCGATCGCGCTGCACCTGGTCAGCGCCATCACGCCCGCCTTGGCGGCCGCGTAGTGCGCCTGACCGTACTGCGCGCGCCAGCCGAGGACGCTGGCGTTGTTCACGATGACGCCGCCGTGCCCTGCCGAACGGAAGTAGGCCAGCGCGGCGCGGGTGCAGCGGAAGGTGCCGTTGAGGGTGATGTCGAGGACGCGGTCCCACTGCTCGTCGGTCATGTCGACGACCGGCGTCTCGCCGCCGAGGCCCGCGTTGTTGACCATGATGTCGATGCGGCCGAGCGCTTCGGCCGCGCCGCGGACCAGCGCGTCCACCTGTTCGGTGCTCTGCACGTCGCAGGCGATCGCGGCGACCCGGCGATCCGGGAACTCGCCCTTCAGCTCGACCTCGGTCTCCGCGAGCCGACGCTCGTGCCAGTCGGAGACGACCACGTCGGCGCCCTCGGCGAGCAGTCTGCGCGCGGTGGCCGAGCCGATGCCCGTCCCCGCGGCCGCGGTGACCACGGCGACGCGTCCGGTCAGCAGGCCGTGCCCGGCGACGGGCTCGGGGGCGACCGAAAGGGGCCGCGCGGTCACGGCCGTGCCTCGCGCGGAAGACCGAGCACGCGCTCGGAGATGATGTTGCGCTGCACTTCGTTCGAACCTCCGTAGATGGTGTCGGCGCGGGTGAACAGATACAGCCGCTGCCATTCGTTGAGATCGTCGTCCTCGTCGGCCACCAAGCCGCGCGCGCCGAGCACGGCCATGGCCAGCTCACCGAGGCCGCGGTGCCAATTGGCCCAGAGCAGTTTGGCGACCGACGCCTGACCGCCGTCGTCCACGCCGGTGCCTTCCATGGTGCGCAGCGCGTGCGCGCGCAACACGCGCAGGCCGACCCAGGCCCGGTCGATCCGGTCGGCGATGAGCGGGTCGTCGGCCGCGCCGATGCGGCGGGCCAGCGCTTCGACGTCGGCTAACTCACGCGCGAAGCGGATCTGCTGGCCGAGGGTCGAGATGCCGCGCTCGAAGGTCAGTGTGCCCATCGCGATGCGCCAGCCGTCGCCCGGCGCGCCGACGACCAGGTCTGCCGCGGTGCGGGCGTTGTCGAAGAAGACCTCGTTGAATTCCGAGGTCCCGGTGAGCTGGATGATCGGGCGCACCTCGATACCGGGCTGCTTCATGGGAACGAGCAGGTAGGACAGGCCCTTGTGCCGGGACGAGCCCTTCTCGGTGCGGGCGACGACGAAGCACCAGTCGGCCACGTGGGCCAGCGAGGTCCAGATCTTCTGGCCGTTGATCGACCACTCGTCGCCGTCGAGGTGCGCGGCCGTGCTGATCGCCGCGAGGTCCGAGCCTGCGCCCGGTTCCGAGTAGCCCTGGCACCACAGTTCGGTGACATTGCGGATGCCGGGCAGGAAGCGGTCTTTCTGCGCCTGGGTGCCGAATGCCAGCACGGTCGGACCGAGCAGTTCCTCACCCACGTGCGAGACCCGCGCGGGCGCGTTGGCCTTGGCGTACTCCTCGTGGAAGATCACCTGCTGGCGCACGCTGGCCTCGCGACCGCCGTACTCCTTGGGCCAGCCGAGGCAGGTCCACCCCGACGCGGCCAGATGCCGGTCCCAGGCCAGGCGCTCGTCGAACGCCTCGTGTTCGCGGCCTGGACCGCCTAGTCCGCGCAGTTCGCGGAATTCTCCGTTGAGATTCTCGGCAAGCCATTCCCGCACTTCGGCGGAAAACCGCGCGTCCTGCGCGGCAGTGTCGGAATCTGAGGTCTGGATCGCAACCACGCCGGTAGGATAACCTACCAAGCACTTGCTTTGTAGAGTGCGTGCATAAGTACTCGCGTGAACGGTGAGGAACACCCGTGACAACCCCTGCACAAACGACACCGCTGGCCCTGCAAGACGCCGCGCGGACCTTCGGCGCCGCCCCCGCACTGGCCGACGGCGACGTCCGTCTCGACTGGACCCAGCTACTCGCCGCGGTCCAGGAGGCGGCGCGCGCGCTCATCGCGCGCGGCGTGCAGTCCGGCGACCGGGTGGCGATGTGGGCGCCGAACACCTATCACTGGGTGGTCGCCGCGCTGGCCGCGCACTACGCCGGCGCCGCCTTGGTGCCGCTGAACACCCGCTACGTCGCCGACGAGGCCGCGGACGTGCTGTCCAGGGTCGAGGCGAAGGCGCTGTTCATCGCGGGGACCTTCCTCGGCCGGGACCGCCTCGCGGAACTACAGGCCGCCGCACCCGAATTGGCCATCCCCACCATCGTGGTGATTCCCGTCGAGCCGGGCGGCGAGACAACGAGCACCGATCCGGCCGTGCTGAACTGGTCCGATCTCGCGGTGATCGCCGAGACCGTCCCGGTCGAGGACGCCGAGAAGCGCGCCGTCGCGGTGGACGCCGAGGACATCTCCGACATCCTGTTCACCTCCGGCACCACCGGCCGCAGCAAGGGCACGCTGGTCGCGCACCGGCAGGCGCTGTCGGTGGTCCGGGCCTGGGCCGAGTGCACCACGCTGAACAGCGACGACCGCTATCTCGTCGTCAGCCCGTTCTTCCACAATTTCGGTTACAAGGCGGGCATCCTGTCCTGCCTGGTCACCGGCGCGACGATCATCCCGCAGGCCACCTTCGACGTGCCGCAGACGATGCGACTGGTCGGCCAGGAGAAGATCACCGTGCTGCCCGGGCCGCCGACGATCTACCAGACGATCCTGGACTTCCCGGACCGCGACTCCTACGACCTGAGCACCCTGCGGGTGGCGGTCACCGGTGCGGCGACGGTGCCGGTGGTGCTGGTCGAGCGGATGCGGTCGGAGCTCGAATTCGGCGTCGTCATCACGGGTTACGGCCTCTCCGAGGCGGCCGGGTTCGGCACCATGTGCCGCGCCGACGACGACGCCGAGACCATCGCGACCACCTGCGGCAGGCCGATCGCCGACTTCGAGCTGAAGCTCAGCGACGCGGGCGAGGTGCTGCTGCGCGGCCCCAACGTCATGCTCGGCTACCTGGACGATCCGAAGAGCACCGCCGAGACGATCGACGCGGACGGCTGGCTGCACACCGGCGACATCGGCACGCTCGACGAGCGCGGCTACCTCCGGATCACCGACCGGCTCAAGGACATGTACATCTCCGGCGGCTTCAACGTCTATCCGGCCGAGATCGAGCAGGCGCTGGCGCGGCTCGACGGTGTGGCCGAATCGGCGGTCGTCGGCGTGCCCGATACCAGGATGGGCGAAGTCGGCAAGGCCTACGTGGTGCGCAAGCCCGGCTCGGCGCTGACCGAGGACCAGGTGCTCTCGCACGCCACCACCGTGCTGGCGAATTTCAAGGTGCCGCGCTTCATCGAATTCCGCGACCAGCTGCCCTACAGCGCCGCCGGGAAAGTGCTCAAGCGTCAATTACGTGAGGAGAAGTCGTAATGTCAGACCAACCCGCTGCGGAGCGCTCGGACGAACCACCGCACGGCTCGGTGCCGGACGAAGGCGAGGTCGTCACCTACGAGCGGCGCGGCCGGGTCGCGATCGTCACGATGAACCGGCCCGACTACCGCAACGCGCAGAACTCGGTGATGACCTACGCGCTCGACGCCGCCTTCCAACGGGCCGTCGAGGACGACGAGGTCGGCGTGATCGTGTTGGCGGGCAACGGCAAACACTTCAGCGCCGGGCACGACATCGGCACGCCGGGCCGCGACCACCACGTGCACTACGAGAACAAGGCGACGCTCTGGTGGGACCACGTCGACAAGCAGGGCGGCGACCAGAGATTCGCCAGGGAGTCCGAGGTCTACCTCGGCATGTGCCGCCGCTGGCGGGAGATGCCCAAGCCGACCATCGCGATGGTGCAGGGCGCCTGCATCGCGGGCGGGCTCATGCTGGCCTGGGTCTGCGATCTGATCGTCGCCTCCGAGGACGCGTTCTTCTCCGATCCCGTGGTGCGCATGGGCATTCCGGGTGTGGAGTACTTCGCCCACCCGTGGGTGATGGGACCGCGCGCGGCCAAGGAGTTCCTGTTCACCGGCGACCGCTTCGGCGCGGCGCAGGCCAAGGAATGGGGCATGGTCAACCGGGTGGTCCCGCGCGCCGAACTGGAGGCCGAGACCATGGCGCTGGCCGAGAAGATCGCCGCCATGCCGCGTTTCGGCCTCGCGCTCACCAAGAAGGCGGTCAACCAGGCCGAGGACCTGATGGGCATGCGCACCGGCATGGATTCGGTCTTCGGGCTGCATCACTTCGCGCACGCGCACAACGCCGAGGTCGGCGCGGACTCACTGGGCGGCATGAACGCCAAGACGATGAAGGCCAGTGCGAGCACGGCCGAACAGAACGGGACGACGTAGTGGATCTGGATCTGGACCAGGCGACGCAGGAATTCCAGCGGGAAGTCCGCGAATTCCTCGCCGCCGAAAAACCCTCGACGCCATTGCCTTCGATGGACACGAAGGCCGGTTTCGAGGCGCACCGCGACTGGGAGCGCACACTGGCCGACGCGCGGTTGTCGGTGGTCTCCTGGCCGAAGGAGTACGGCGGGCGCGACGCCTCGCTGCTGGAATGGGTGCTGTTCGAGCAGGAGTACTACGCCGCGGGCGCGCCGGGGCGGGTCAGCCAGAACGGCATCTTCCTGCTCGCGCCGACATTGTTCGAGCACGGCACCCCCGAGCAGCTCGACCGCATCATGCCGCGCATGGCGCGCGGCGACGACATCTGGGCGCAGGCATGGTCGGAGCCCGAGGCGGGCAGCGACCTGGCGGGCATCCGGTCGACGGCGCGGCGCACCGAGGGCGGCTGGCTGCTCAGCGGTCAGAAGACGTGGAGCTCGCGGGCGGCGTTCGCGGACTGGGCCTTCGGCCTGTTCCGCAGCGATCCGGAGGCGGAGCGGCACAAGGGACTCACCTATGTGATGTTCCCGCTCACCGCCGACGGCGTCTCGGTGCGGCCGATCCCGCAGCTGGACGGTGAACCCGGCTTCGCCGAGATCTTCCTCGACGACGTCTTCGTGCCGGACCGCGACGTCATCGGCGCGCCGGGCGAGGGCTGGCGGGTCGCCATGAGCACCTCGAGCAACGAGCGCGGTCTCTCGCTGCGCAGCCCCGGCCGGTTCAGCGCCACCGCGCGACGGCTGGTCGACCTGTGGCTGGACAGTGGCGACCGCACCAACACCGCCCAGCGCGACGCCGTCGTCGACGCGTGGATCGGCAGCGAGGCCTACCGCCTGCACACCTTCGGCACCGTCACCCGGTTGAACGAGGGCGGCAAGCTCGGCGCGGAATCCTCGATCACCAAGGTGTTCTGGTCCGAACTCGACATCGCCATGCACGAGACCGCGCTGGACGTGCTCGGCGCGGCGGGCGAACGGTCCGGGCCGTGGACCGACGGCTACCTGTTCTCGCTGTCCGGCCCGATCTACGCCGGTACCAACGAGATCCAGCGCAATATCATCGCCGAGCGCATCCTCGGCCTACCGAGAGGGAACGGCCGATGAGATTCGCGCTGAGTCCGGAACAGATCGATTTCGCCGCCAGTGTGCGCAAGCTGCTGGACGCCGGACGCACGCCGACCACGGTCCGCGCCTGGGCAACCGGTGACCAGCGGCCGGGCCGTGCGCTGATCCGGCAGCTGGCCGGTGCGGGCGTGCTCGGCCTCGCGGTCGACGAGGCGCACGGTGGCGTCGGCGCGGATCCGATCGACCTCGTCGTCGCGTTCGTCGAGATCGGCCGGTCCGCAGCCCCGGGACCGTTGGTCGAGACCGCCGCCGCGATTCCCGTTCTGCTGCAATCGCTCTCGGATTCCGCGGCGGCCGAGCGCTGGCTGCCCGGGCTCGCCGAGGGCACCGCGCTCGGCACTGTCGCCTTCGCCACCCCTGGCACCGATCCGGTCGCGCTGGACGCCGATGTCGCCGACGTGACGCTGCTCGTCGACGGCGCACAGGTGTTCTCGGCCGAGCGTGGCGCGGCGATCCGCTCGGTGGACCCCGCGCGGAAGCTGTTCGCGGTGACGGCCGCCGAACTCGTCGCCAACGACGACCGGGTGCTGGAGGCGGGCGCGGTCGCGTTCGACACCGGCGCGCTGGCCGCCGCCGCCCAGCTGCTCGGCGCCGGTCGGGCGCTGCTGCACGCCGCCACCGAATACGCCAAGCAGCGCAAGCAGTTCGGCAAGCCGATCGGTGAATTCCAGGCCGTGAAGCAGAAACTCGCCGACGTGCTCATCGCGCTCGATCTGGCCGAGCCGCTGCTCTACCGCGCCGCGCTCACCATGGGCGAGCCGACCCGCAGCCGCGACGTGTCGGCCGCGGTGCTGGCCTGCGGCGACGCCGCGCACACCGCCGCGCGAGCCGCGTTGCAGGTGCACGGCGCGATCGGCTACACCGCCGAGTACGACCTGTCGCTGTGGCTGACCAAGGTCACCGCGCTGCGCGCCGCATGGGGTACGCCGGATCTGCACCGCGCCAGGATCGCCCGCGCATTGCGCGACGAGGCCGTCCGGGACCGAGCGATCAGGGGTACCGCATGAGTGAAGGCAGTGAGCGAATCATGCGCCAGCGCGCCTCGCGCATGTCGGAGCCGACCGTCAGCGAGGTGCAGGCATGAGTGAGCACGAGGAATTCGCCGCCTCGGTACGCGCGCTGCTCACCAAGCACGCGGGCCGCGACGCCGTGCGCGCCGCGATGGACACCGAACTCGGCTACGACCCGAAGCTGTGGCGGCTGCTCTGCGAGCAGATCGGCGTCGCGGCGCTCGCCGTGCCCGAGGAGTACGGCGGCTTCGGCGCTTCGCTGGTCGAATCCCTGCTGGTGGTAACCGAACTGGGCCGGACGCTGGCGGGTGTGCCGATGCTCGGTTCGGCCGTGCTCGGCGCGCAGGCCGTTTTGCTCTCCGGCGACGAGGACGCCTGCGCGCGACTGCTGCCCGGCGTCGCGGAAGGCACGACGACGCTCGCGGTGTGCTGGGCGAGCGCGACCGGCTGGGACGTGCCCGGTGTGCACGCCGATGGCGAGAAGCTCTGCGGCACAGCTCATTACGTGCTGGACGGCGTGCAGGCCGATACGTTGCTCGTGGTCACCGCGAGCGGGCTGTTCGAGGTAGAGGCGGGCGCCGCCGGGATCACCCGGCGTCCGGTCGCGACCATGGACCCGACGCGCAAGCTCGCCGAGATCGGCTTCGACGGCGTCGCCGCGCGCAAGCTCGGCACCGGCGATCCGGTCGCGCTGACCACGCGGCTGCGCGAGATCGCTTGGGCCGCAGTGGCCGCCGAGCAGGTCGGGGCGGCCGAGCAGTGCCTGGAGATGACGGTCGAATACGCCAAGTCCCGGGTGCAGTTCGGGCGCGTGATCGGCAGTTTCCAAGCGCTCAAGCATCGGATGGCCGATATGTACGTGCTGCTGGAGTCGGCCAAGTCGGCGTCCTACGCCGCCACCGCCGCGGTCGCCGAGGGGCTTCCGTCGGCCGCCGAGGACGTGTGGGTCGCGCGGACGCAGTGCTCCGAGGCGCTGACCGAGATCGTCTCCGAGACCGTGCAGCTGCACGGTGGCATCGCGATCACCTGGGAGCACGACGCGCACCTGTTCTTCAAGCGCGCGCACGGCGACGCCCAGCTCTTCGGCACGCCGCACCGGCCGCTGGCGCATACCTAGCGCCAGCGCTTCGCGGGCCCCGGTGAGTCCTCGACTCGCCGGGGCCTTCGCCGTTCTTCCACACACCTTCCACACGGTTCACATAGGCACCGCCTATGTGAGGAGTGTGAAAGGTGTGTGGAAGCGAGTTGGCGGTGCGCAGTGCACGGCGATCTGTGGTGGGCTGTCTCACGGTAAATAGATAGTTAGCTTATGTAATAATATTTGGGTGCAGCGTGCTCCCTTGACGACAGCAGACATCGTGGTCGATCTCCTCGTCATCGCGGGCAGGCTTACCCGGCTGGCCGGGGCGATCGGCGACGACGATCTGCCGCGAGCCGTGCTGCGGGCCCTTGCCGTCCTGGACGAGCACGGCGCGGTGCGGGTCAGCGAATTCGCCAGGATCGATCGATGCTCCCAACCGGCGGCAACGGCGCTGCTCGGGCGGCTCGTCGAAGACGGATTCGCGACGAGGACCAAGGACCCCGAGGACTCGCGGGCGGTCGTCGTCGACCTCACCCCGGCCGGACGCGAGCGACTGGCCCGAGCCCGCGCCGCCTACGGCACGGCCATGGCCGCCCGGCTCGCCGAATTCGACGTCGAACGACTCGAGCGAATGGAAACCGATCTGAATGAACTGCTGGAAGCGCTGAAAAAGGCGGCTCCCCAGCACGATCCGTCGAGGGAACACCTATGAGCGAACGAAGTGAGCGAGGCGCAGGCATGAGCACCGTGATCACCCGCGCCGATACCAGCGCGCCCACGTCGACCAAACAGCCGAAGGCGGTCTGGGCGGTTGCCTTCGCCAGCGTCATCGCCTTCATGGGCATCGGCTTGGTCGACCCGATCCTGAAGCCGATCGGCGAGCAACTGCACGCCTCGCCGTCGCAGGTCTCGCTGCTGTTCACCAGCTACATGCTGGTGACGGGCGTTGCGATGCTGGTAACGGGCGTGGTGTCCAGCCGCTTCGGCGCGAAGAAGACGTTGCTCGCCGGTTTGGCCATCATCGTCGTGTTCGCGGCGCTGGCGGGCATGTCCGGCACCGTCGGGGAGATCGTCGGTTTCCGCGCGGGCTGGGGTCTCGGCAACGCGCTGTTCATCGCGACCGCGTTGGCCACCATCGTCGGCGCGGCGAGCGGCGGCGTCGCGCGCGCCATCATCCTGTACGAGGCGGCGCTCGGCATCGGCATCGCGACCGGCCCGCTGGTCGGCGGCGTGCTCGGCGGAATCAGTTGGCGCGGACCGTTCTTCGGCGTCTCGGTGCTGATGGCGATCGCGTTCGTCTGCATCGTCGTGCTGCTGCCCGAGGGCCCGAAGCCGGAACATCGCACCTCGCTCGCCGCACCGTTCCAGGCGCTGCGCCACCGCGGACTGCTCACCGTCAGCATCACCGCGCTGCTCTACAACTTCGGCTTCTTCACCCTGCTCGCCTACACCCCGTTCCCGCTGGACATGGGCACCTACGCGATCGGCTTCATCTTCTGCGGCTGGGGCATTCTGCTCGCGATCGCCTCGGTCTTCCTGGCTCCCGGCTTGCAGCGCCGGTTCGGAACGCTGCCGATGATGGGTCTCGCGCTCGGGTTGTTCGCCGCGGACCTCGCGGTGATGGCGCTGTTCGCGGAGCACAAGACGGTGCTGATCGTCGGCACGGTGCTCGCCGGTCTGTTCCTCGGCGTGAACAACACCCTCATCACCGAGGCCGTGATGATCTCCGCGCCGGTGGAGCGTTCCACCGCGTCGGCGGCCTACAGCTTCGTCCGATTCGCCGGTGGCGCCGCCGCGCCGTGGCTGGCGGGCAAGCTCGGCGAGCACAGCATCGCGCTGCCGTTCTGGGTGGGCGCGGCTTGCACCGCCGCCGCCGTGCTCGTCCTGGTGGTGGGACGTGCCGCGCTCGCCCACATCGACGAGCACGATCCCGCGCCGCATTCGGTGGAAGAGGCGCAGGCGATCACCGTCGGCGACTGAGATTTTTCGCGGGCCCCGCTGTCGCGGCGGGGCCCGTTTCGGGGTCCGGAACCTGTCACCCGTTCGGCGTACCGTCGAGAATATGACCGAAGAGCAGCGAGGCCGCGTCAAGGTCGCGACCAGCCAGAAGCGAGTCCGGGTTTATCTCGGCGGGCACCTGGTGGCCGATACGGACCGCCCGGTGCTGGTATGGGAGATCCCCTACTACCCGACCTACTACATCCCCGTCGCCGATCTGCGCGCCAAAATCGAGCCGAACGGCGAGACCACCCATTCCCCCAGCCGTGGCGAGGCCACGGTGTACGACGTGATCGTCGACGGCGTCACCGCGCCGGGAGGCGCGCTGCGCTACCACGATTCCCCGCTGCCGGAACTGAACGAGCTGGTCCGGCTGGACTGGGACGCCATGGGCGACTGGTTCGAGGAGGACGAGCCGGTCTACGTCCATCCGCGCGATCCGTATTCACGCGTCGACATCCTCGGCAGCTCCCGGCACATCCGGATCGAGATCGGCGGCGTCGCCGTCGCGGACTCCCACAGCCCGCGCATCCTCTTCGAAACCGGCCTTCCCGCACGCTATTACCTCCCCCTCACCGACGTGCGCCTCGACCTCCTACATCCCTCCGACACCCACTCCCGCTGCCCCTACAAGGGCACCGCCGACTACTGGACCGTCCGCATCGGCGACAAGGAATACCCCGACATCGCCTGGGTCTACCGCACCCCGCTACCCGAGAGCCAGAAGATCGCGGGCATGGCGTGCTTCTACAACGAGAAGGTCGACGTCTGGATCGACGGCGTGCTCGAGGAACGCCCCCGCTCTCCCTTCAGCTGAAAACCCCTCGACGCCGGATATACGCGCTGATATCTTCGATATACGCGGAGATATCAGGAGGTGCGCCATGGCTCGGACGGTGATCGACCTCGATGACGAACTCGTCGCCGATGTCGCCAAGGAACTCGGCACCGGCACCAAGAAGGACACCGTCAACGCGGCGCTGCGGGAAGTCCTGGAGACCCGCCGCCGGGCGCTGGCGCTCACCCGTTTGCAGGATGCCGTCGCCGAGGGCGCTTTCGACCTGGACATCCTCGAGAACAAGCGGGACTACCGGCGGTGAGTGCGGCGCGGTTCCTGATCGACACCAGCGCGCTGGTTCCGATCATGCGCCAGGATCCGGATTCCTTTGCTTGGCAACGCGCGGTCGCCGCGGGACTGGTCGCGATCTGCCCGATCGTGGAACTCGAGTTCTTCTACACCGCCCGCTCCGCCGCCGACCGCGAACGCACTATCGACGACATGCGCGTGCTATTCGGCTGGGAACCGATCGACGACCGCGCCTACGCCCGAGCCTGGGAAGTCCAGGGCGAACTGACGAAACGCGGCAAGCACCGCAGCGCGGGCCCGGTCGACCTCGTCCTCGCCGCCACCGCCGAACTCCGCGGCCTCAGCCTCCTCCACCGCGACCACGACTTCGACCAGATCGTCGCCATCACCGGCCAGCCCCACCGCTGGCTCGGCAAAGGCGACAACGACTTGGATTAGTCGGCGGCGCCTCGCTTTTGGGGTCTAAACCCACAAGAACTTGCGCGACAGCAAAACCCAGCTGACCAGTTGCCCGAGGTACAGGAGGGCGCCGCCCGACCAGGCCAACCAGTGCCAGGCGAAATTCATGGATGGAATCGCCCAGATGAGGCCTACCAACGGCACGATGGGGATGATCAATGCGAAGGCCATGCGCATCGGCGCTTGGCTCCATCCGGTCTGGTAGACGGTCGTCCGGATGTAGTTCTCCCAGCCGAAAACGCGGGCGTCTTCGCATTTTTCGGTGATCACCGGGCGCAGGCGGCCGTTGATGTACTCACCCATGTGCTGGGCGTGGATCGTGTAGGTCTGATAGAGCAGGCCGAGAGCCACCGAGACGTAGGGGATTACGAGGAGCAGTTGGGGCGCCACCCGCTGCGACAGCACGAAAGCGGCGATCGCTGTGGTGACCGAGATGTTCAGATTCATGACGGTCCGCTGCCCACGGCCGATCTCGTCCAGCTCGTTGCGCAACGCGACGAACTCCGCCAAGGCCGCGTCCAATACCCGCCGCGCCGACTCGTCAGCGGTCGTGCTCACGGGACCTCCCCTCCCGAGCGAACGGCGATAGCTCATGCGCACCGCTGATATTCATGATGCCGGATGGCTCCCCCGCCGAACGTCGGTTTCTAGACGAAACTTCCAGATTCCCCTACGTTCACCTTCCAAGACGAGACTGCCTCTTTCCGCCGCCCGCACCGGAACTTCACCGGACACCCGACCCAGTCGGCGAGGTCGGACCGGCCGCAGCGCCTCGGCAGCGCGCGGCTGGGCGTCACACGGCGATCGGGGTTTGGGTGGGGGTGCGGCGGTAGTGGCCTGGGGCCTCGCCGTAGGCGCGTTTGAAGGCCTTGGCGAAGGCGAATTCGGAGGTGTAGCCGACTTTTCGGGCGATGGTGTGCAAGGGGGCGTCGGTGTCGCGGAGGAGGCGGGCGGCGGTGAGGAGGCGCCAGCGGGTGACGTAGGAGAGTGGGGGTTCGCCGACGGTGGCGGTGAAGCGGCGGGCCAGGGTGGCGCGGGAGACACCGGCGATGTCGCTGAGGTCGGGGACGGTCCAGGCGCGGGCCGGGTCTTCATGGACGGCGCGCAGGGCGGCGGCGACGGCGGGGTCGGCGAAGGCGGCCGCCCAACCGGTGGGGTGGGCGTCGGCCTGTTCGTCGAACCAAGCGCGCAGGATGAACAGCAGCATGGTCTCCAGCAGTGCGGGCACCGCGGCATCGCTGCCCTGGCGCGGTTCGGCGATCTCGGCGGCGAGCAGATCCACCGCACCGCGCAGCGCGGGATGACGGCCGGGGCGGGCGGGCAGGTGGATGAACTCGGGCAGTTCGTCGAGCAGCGGGTGCGACCGGGCTCTACCGAGTTCGTATGCGCCGCAGAGTAGTTCGGCCCGCAACCCCGGCCCGGGGATCTCGCGCGGCTCGCCAGGCCGAGCGGTTTCGGTGACCGGGCTCTCGAGATCGTCGACCAGATCGTGATCGGCGCCGCGCGGCATGAACAGCACGTCGCCGACACCGAGCGCGATCGGTTCACCGCCGGGCGGGACCGCCCAGCAGGATCCGCGCAGCACGACATGGAACCCCGCGCCGGGCACCACCGGATAGCGGCGACCCCACGGCGCGTGCCTGATGAACAAGCCGGACGCCGGATAGCCGGTGCGAATGGCCGCTATGGTCTCGCTGAGGATGTCCACGGCAGCAACAATACGCTCAGTCGTTGAGCGTTTCAGACATGAATGTGAGCTTGTAAGCCATTCATTTGCTCGCATCGTGCCCATAAGGTCATTTGCATGACACAGCGGACGACCTCCCCCACCATCGCCGTCTACGGTGCCACCGGCCACACCGGCGGCCACCTGCTCGCCGAACTCCACCGCCGCGGCCTCACCCCGATCCTGGTGGGCCGCAACGCCGATCGCATGCGTGCCGCCGCCGAAGCCGCGGACCTGACGAACGCCGAGATCCGTGTCGCCGACCTCACCGACCACGCCGCCCTTGTCGCCGCGTTCACCGGCGCCGACGCGGTGATCAGCAGCCTCTCCGCCTACGTGCGCAACGGCGAACCGGTCCTGGCCGCCGCCATCGCCGCGGGCGCGCACTACACCGACATCTCCGGCGAACAGCTGTTCCTGAAGAAGGTCTTCGACGATTACGCCACCGAGGCCGAAACAGCGGGTGTCACAGTCGTTTCCGGTATCACGGACAACAATATCGCGGGCGACCTGCTCGCCAATCTCGTCGCGCGCCGGGTGAACGGCCCGGCGGAGATCGTCATCAGCCACCTGAGCAAGAGCGGGGGCAACGGCTCGAAGGGCAGCGCCAAGACGGTGTTCGCCAGCCTCGACTGGTTCAGCAGCGGCGGTTGGCATTTCGCGGACGGCGAGCTGCGCACCGGTCCCGCGCGGCATCCGGAGGTGACCTTCCCGGGAGACTCCGCGCCCACCGCCGTCGGGAAGTTCCCGCAGCCGCCGGTGCTCACCGTCCCGCGGCACACCGAGGTCGCGTCGGTGGAGGGCGTCCTCGCCGCCGAGATCCTCAGCACGCTGGGCTCTTTCACCGAGGAGCTCATCGAGCAGATTCCCGACGAGCCGAGTTCGGACCTGCGCTACCAGGTGATCGTGGACGCGCACAGCGACGGCCAGGTGGTGCGCGGCGTGGTCGACGGTGTGGACTCCTACCGTGATTCCGCCCTGCTGGCCGTCGAGATCGCGACCCGATTGGCCGCCGGGTCCGCCAAGCCGGGCGCGCTGGCACCGGCCGAAGCGTTCGAGCCCGCCGAATTCCTCGACGCCCTCGCCCGTTTCGGTATCACGTGGCGCATCGAGGAGTCCTGAGCTCAGCGAGTGGCGAGTTTCGCCGCCACTGGGTCGCCCCGAGTGGAACAAGCTGGACGAAGTCAGCGCGCTGCGAGTCCTCCGCCACCAGGCCGGCCCCGAGCGGAACTAGCCAGCCGAGCCCGGCATCGGGTGAGGACCGCGCGCGACCTCCTCCTCCGCGCCGAGCCGGTCGAGCACGGCGACGAGGCATAGAGTCGAGAGATGACCGACGACCGGCCCGCGCTGGCCATCGCACTCGACTTGACGCCGCACCCCGAGGGCGGCTGGTATCGCCAAACATGGCGCAGCCCGGTGGAATTCACGCCCGACGGCTATCCGGGATCGCGCGCCGCGGCGACGGCGATCCATTTCCTGCTGATGCCGGGTGAGCGCTCGGCCCCGCACACGGTGCGCTCCGACGAGCTGTGGCTCTGGCACCGCGGCGGACCGCTCGCGCTCGACATCGGCGGCGAGGAAATCGTCCTCGGTCCCGATGTCGAGCGCGGTCAGCTGTTGCACGCCGTGGTTCCCGGCGGTGTCAGCCAGGCCGCGCGGCCGCTCGGCGACGAGTACGTGCTGGTGAGCTGCATCGTCGCTCCGGGCTTCGATTTCGACGACTTCCGGCTCGACTGAGCCGTCGCCCGCCGCGCACGGCCGGGGCGAACGCAAAGGTAGGCCTACTTCGGAACCTCGATCACACCCTCGTCGACCGCCCACTTGATGGTCTTCTCCAACTGCGGGCAGCTCTCGGGACGACCCGGGCGGCCGCCCGACGCGGCGAGCTCGGCGAAGACCGGGCAGTGCGTTTCGGGCGGCTCCGTCCACTGCACGGAGGTCTGGTGCGAGCTGGATTTGCGCACCAGCACCTCGCTCCGGCAGGCCTGACACCGCAACGGCGTCAGGCCCTCCTCCAGGTAGCGCTGTTTGTCGACCACGGTCTGGGCCTGCACCGCCGCCCGCCGCGCGGGCTGATCGGCGAAGTCCGGCGCCTTGGCCCAGGTGGCGGCCATCAGACCCCGGCCTCTGCTTCCTTCGTCGCCTGCTCGGCCTCTTCGGCTTCGCGCTTGCGACGCAGGTTCTCCGCGACCTCGGCTTCCCACGCCTCGTTCGCCTTGGTGGTGTCCACCTCGAACTCGAAGCGCTGGGTCATCTTCTCGGTGACGTCGGCGGCGTCCACGTAGAACTGGTCGTACCAGCGGCGCAGCTGGTACACCGGGCCGTCCTCCTCGCACAGCAGCGGGTTCTCGACCTTGGACTTGTGCTTCCAGATCTCGACATCCTGCAGGAAGCCGACGCTGATGCCCTCGGTCATCTTCTCGGCCAGCTTGTCGGCCATCTCGCCGTCGACGCCCTTCGGCTTCTCCAGCGTGATGCCCCACTGCAGCATGAACGAGTCCTGCGTGACCGGGTAGTGGCAGTTGATCAGGACGCTCTTGACCTCGTAACCGCTGTAGATGTTGATCAGCGGGTTGATCATGTACGAGGGGCCGAAGTACGAGGCCTCGGACTTCAGCAACGTGTCGCCGCCGTACTTGGAGGCCATACCGATGTCGGGCCTGCCCTTGGTCTCCAGGAACTGGGTGGCGATGTGTCCCTCGAAGACGTTCTTGAAGTACGTCGGGAAGGCGAAGTGGATGTAGAAGAAGTGGGCCATGTCGACCACGTTGTCGATGATCTCGCGGCAGTTCGCGCCCTCGATGAGCATCGAGTTCCACGTCCAGTCCGTCCAGCCGCTGTCGAGCTGGTCGGTCGGGTTGCCGTCCGCGTCGGTGTACGGCCCCTCGATGTGCGGGATGGTGATCTCCGGCGGCGGCTCGTTGCCCTCGTGGTCGTGCCAGACGAACAGCTGACCGTTGCGCTCCAGCGTCGTCCACTTCCTGGTGCGCGCCAGCGGCGGCACGCGCCGCGCGTAAGGGATGGAGCTGCACTTGCCGTTGACACCGGACCAGCGCCAGTCGTGGAACGGGCAGGCGATGTCGTCGCCCTTGACCTCGCCCATGCTCAGGTCGCCGCCCATGTGCCTGCAGTAGGCGTCGAGCACCCGCAGTTCGCCCGCGCTGTCGACCCAGACCACCAGCTTGGTACCGAACACGTTCACCGCGTGCGGCTTACCGTCCCGGAACGTCTTGGCCAGGCCGAGGCAATGCCATCCCCGCGCATAGCGGGTAGGCGCCGAGCCGACATCCAGCTCCCTGTGCTTACCCACCCCGCCGGCTCCGCCGGCTGCCGACCCCGAGGCCCTTGCACCGCTCCCCTTGGGGGTAACTGCCATCGCGATTCTCCTCCTTCTGTACTAGAACACGTTACAAAAATGTCCCGCTTCATGCCAGCGATTCGGCTCACTTCCTGCGCATGTGCATTCACGACCTGCGATGAACGCCGGTTCTCGACAGAAATAAGAACCTGTTCTAGTCTCAGAGGCAAATGAGTACCGGTTACCAATCCGACCAGGCAGGAGCAGGTCCCGAGATGACGCAAGAAGTGACCGAGCGGGTCGAAGCGCTGTTGCCGACACTGCGTGAGCGCGCGCAGGAGGCCGAGGACCTGCGGCGCATCCCCGACGAATCGATCAAGGCGCTCCAAGAGACCGGCTTCTTCCGACTGCTGCAGCCCAAGCAGTGGGGCGGACACGCCGCCGACCCGGTCGTCTTCTACGACACCGTCCGCAAGCTGGCCAGCGCGTGCGGTTCCACCGGTTGGGTGGCGGGCATCGTCGGCGTGCACAACTGGCACCTCGCGCTGTTCGACCAGCAGGCGCAAGAGGACGTATGGGGCGAGGACACCGAGGTGCGGATCTCCTCGTCCTACGCCCCGATGGGCGCGGGCACCGTGGTGGACGGCGGCTACATCGTCAAGGGCGCGTGGGCCTGGTCCTCCGGCTCCGACCACGCCACCTGGGCGGTGCTCGGTGGTCCGGTCATCAAGGACGGCAAGCCGGTCGACTTCGGCAGCTTCCTCATCCCGCGCACCGACTACCGCATCGACGACGTGTGGAACGTGGTCGGCCTGCGCGGCACCGGCTCCAACACCGTTGTGGTGGAGGACGTTTTCGTGCCCAAGCACCGGTTCCTGAGCTTCCGCGCCATGAGCGAGCTGAAATCGCCCGGCCTGGCGCAGAACCCGGACCCGGTCTACAAGATGCCGTGGGGCACCATCCATCCCACCACGATCTCCGCGCCGATCGTCGGCATGGCCTACGGCGCCTACGCCGCGCACGTCGAGCACCAGGGCAAGCGGGTGCGCGCGGCCTTCGCCGGCGAGAAGGCCAAGGACGACCCGTTCACCAAGGTCCGCGTCGCCGAGGCGTCCAGCGATATCGACGCGGCGTGGCGCCAGCTCTCCGGCAACGTCGCCGACGAATACGCACTGCTGGTGGCGGGCAAGGAGATTCCGTTCGACCTGCGGGTCCGGGCCCGCCGCGACCAGGTGCGCGCGACCGGGCGGGCGATCGCCTCGATCGACAAGCTCTTCGAGGCCTCGGGCGCCACGGCGCTGGCCAATGGCACTCCGCTGCAGCGCTTCTGGCGCGACGCGCACGCGGGCCGGGTGCACGCGGCCAACGATCCCGAGCGCGCGTACGTCATGTACGGCACCCACGAGTTCGGCCTTCCGGTGACCGACGGGATGGTGTGATGACCTCGACGGTGGAGCTCACCTACGAATCGACCTCGCGCTACGCGCAGGTGCGGCCGGATCTGCGGCTGCACTACCACGAGGCGGGCACCGGCAACGGTCCGACGATCGTGCTGCTGCACGGCGGCGGCCCCGGTGCGTCGTCCTGGTCGAATTTCGCACGCAACATCCCGGTGCTGGCGCAGAATTTCCATGTGCTCGCGGTGGATCAGCCGGGTTTCGGCAAGTCGGACAAGCCGGTCGAGCATCCGCAGTACTTCGCGCACTCCGCGTCGGCGCTGAAGGATCTGCTCGACCACCTGGAGATCACCGACCGGGTGCACATCCTCGGCAATTCGCTCGGCGGCGGCGCGGCGGTCCGGTTCGCGCTGGACTACCCCGAGCGCGCGGGCAAGCTGGTGCTGATGGGCCCCGGCGGACTCAGCCTCAACGCCTTCGCGCCGGACCCGACCGAGGGCGTGAAGCTGCTCTCCCGCTTCAACTTCGAGCCGACGAGGGCGAATCTCGAAGCGTTCCTGCGGATCATGGTCTTCGACCAGAAGCTGATCACCGAGGAACTGATCGACGAGCGCTTCGAATCGGCCAAGACTCCCGAGGCGCTGGCCGCGACCCGCGCCATGGGCAAGTCGTTCTCCGGACCCGATTTCGAGCTCGGCATGCTCTGGCGCGACGCCTACAAGCTGCGCCAACCGGTGCTGCTGATCTGGGGCCGCGAGGATCGGGTCAACCCGCTCGACGGCGCCATCATCGCGACCAAGATGATCCCGCGGGTGCAGTTGCACGTGTTCGGCGGCTGCGGCCACTGGGCGCAACTGGAGAAGTTCCACGAATTCAACCGGCTGGCAACGGACTTCCTGTCCGGATCCGGCAAGGAGAAGTAGACATGGGCATTCGATCGCTCGGCTATCTGCGCATCGAGGCCACCGACATGGCGGCCTGGCGCGAATACGGCCTCAAGGTGCTCGGCATGGTGGAGGGCAAGGGCAGCGTCCCGGACGCGCTCTACCTGCGAATGGACGAATTCCCGGCCCGGCTGGTCATCGTCCCCGGCGAGAAGGACCGGCTGCAGGTCTCCGGCTGGGAGACGGCCAATGCCGAAGAGCTGCAAGACATCCGGAATCGGTTGGAGGCCGCTGGCGTGCCCTACAAGGAGGGCACCGCGGCGGAGAAGGCCGACCGGCGCGTCTACGAGCTGATCAGTTTCGAGGACCCGTCCGGCAACGTGCTCGAGGCGTTCCACGGCGTCGCGTTGGAGCACCGGCGGGTCGTCAGCCCGTACGGGCACCGGTTCGTCACCGAGGAGCAGGGTCTCGGCCACGTGGTGCTCAGCACCTCCGACGACAAGGCCGCGCTGGAGTTCTACCGCGACGTGCTCGGCTTCCGCCTGCGCGACTCGATGCGGCTGCCACCGCAGATGGTCGGCCGTCCCGCCGACGGCGAACCGGCCTGGCTGCGGTTCTTCGGCTGCAATCCGCGCCACCACTCGCTGGCCTTCCTGCCGATGCCGACCCCGAGCGGCATCGTCCACCTCATGCTCGAGGTGGAGAACGCCGACGACGTCGGACTGGCCCTCGATCGCGCGCTGCGCAAGAAGGTCAAGATGTCGGCCACCCTCGGCAGGCACGTCAACGACAAGATGCTGTCCTTCTACATGAAGACGCCCGGCGGCTTCGACGTCGAATTCGGCTGCGAGGGACTGGAAGTCGACGACCACGACTGGATCGCCAGGGAGTCCACCGCCGTGAGCCTGTGGGGCCACGACTTCACGGTGGGCCAGCGCCAGCAATGACCGACGGGGTGAGCGAGCCTGTGATGGAGACGAAACCGACCACCGACGGACAACCGGTGATCGATCCGCGCCAATTCCGAAACGTGTTGGGGCAGTTCTGTACCGGTATCACCGTCATCACCGCCTTCGGTGACGACGCGGCGCCGATCGGCTTCGCCTGTCAATCGTTCGCCGCCCTGTCCCTCGAACCGCCGCTTGTGCTGTTCTGCCCCACCAAGGCGTCACGCTCCTGGGCGGCGATCGAGAAGACCGGACGCTTCTGCGTCAACATCCTCGCCGAGGATCAACAGCAGCTGTGTGCCCGATTCGGTTCCCGCGAACCCGACAAGTTCGCCGGAACCGATTGGCACACTTCGGATCTGGATCTCCCGGTATTGGACGACGCGCTGGCCACGATCCAGTGCACGGTGGACAGCGTCGTCGACGGCGGCGATCACTACATCGTGATCGGCCGCGTGCAGGTCCTGTCGGAGTCCACGGACTCCGGCAGGCCCCTGCTGTTCTATCGCGGTCAGTACACCGCCATCGAGCCGGAGAAGACGGTGCCCGCGCCGTGGCGGGCCGATCTCGACCACTTCCTGACCACGACGACGCTGGACACCTGGTTGTAGGAGACCGTACCTCCGCCTTCGCTCCGGGCGCGGGCTGGAGACGCACCGCTTCCGCAGCGTCAGAAGTAAGCGTTCCCCTGGTCGGCGCTGACGAACTGCGCCCACTTCTGCGTGCCGTCGGTGTGGTCGGGGCAGGTGTTCCGACCTTCGCGGAACGCTCGCGCCACCTCGCCCGGCGCGGGCACGCGGACGACCCGGCGCGGTCGCGATCTGATCGTGCGCCATGTTTCGGCGAGTTCGCCCAGGCTCAGCACTTCGGGACCGCCGAAATCCGGCGCGCGGCCGAGGGGCGGGCCCTGGATCAGTTCGGCGGCGCGTGCCGCCACGTCCGTCGCGGCGACCGGCTGGAACCGAAAGTCGGTGGGCAGCGGCGCGATCGGCAGCCGTTCCACGCCGTATAGGATCGACGCGATCAGCTCGTGGAATTGCGTCGCGCGCAGAATCGTATGCGGCACACCGCTTTCAGTGACGAGTTGTTCGCAGGCGAGCTTGTTGCGGTAGTAACGGAACGGGATGCGGTCGATGCCGACGATCGAGACGTACAGCAGGTGATCGACACCCGTCGCGGCGGCGAGCAGATTGCGGGTCTGCTCGATGTCGGGCCCGCCGAACTTACGGAAGTCCGAGGCCGCGTGCACGACGGCGTCCACGCCTTCCACCGCTTCCGCGACGCCTTCGCCCGTCCGCAGATCGCCCACGTGCGTGCCCGCGCCCGGTCGGCGCGAGAGGACTCGCACCGCATGCCCCTCCCGGCGAAGCAGCGCGACGATGTGCCTGCCCAGCGCTCCGGTTCCTCCGGCGACAAGAATGTTACCCATGAGTAACTAGTACTCCTCCGTCGTCCCGCACCACAAGTGCGGCGTGCCCGCGAGTCGGATGACAAAACTGCTCAATTGGTGAGCACTTATCTGCGGAGAATCAGAGGGAGAGACCATCCCAGCACCTCGGAGACCACCATGAACCAGCTCGACGGCACCGATGTCCACACCTTCGCGGACTCCGCGCACTGGGAGGCGTGGCTCGCGGCCAACCACGACCGGTCGACCGGCGTCTGGTTGAAGATCGCCAAGAAGAACGCGACGAGCGCGACGCTCAGCATCGCCGAGGCGCTCGACGGCGCACTGTGCTACGGCTGGATCGACAGCCACCGCCGGGCCCTCGACGACGACCACTACCTACAGCGCTACTCGCCGCGCCGCCCGAAAAGCCCGTGGTCGCAGGTCAATGTCGACAAGGTGGAGGCGTTGACCGCCGCGGGGCGGATGCGCGAACCCGGCTTGGCCGCCGTTCGCGCGGCGCGAGCGGACGGGCGCTGGGACGCGGCCTACGAACGGCAGCGCACCGCGACCATCCCGGACGATTTGAGGGCGGCGCTGGAAGGGAACCTGCGGGCGCGCGGGCGATTCGATCAACTCGACCGCACCGGGCAGTACGCGCTGTTCCTGCGGTTGATGAAGACTCGTGGCGAGAGCGAACGCGCCGCGCGACTGCGGCAGATCGTCGAAGAACTCGATCGCAGCGCAAGCTGATCCACCAACGTAGCTCCATTGCTACACGCGGCTACGCCCAATACTCAGCCCTCATCGCCTGGGTTCGAGCAGGAACGCCGACGCCAGGGCGACCACCTCGCGACGGGTGCGATGGCCGTGGTCGGCGGCGAGCAGATGTTTGCCGACCGCGAGGCTGAAGGCCAGCATGCTGCGGGCCTCGATCTCGTCGGGGTCGGTGCAGTAGGTGCCGAACAGTTCGCGCAGATACGCCATGCGCTCGTTGTCCACCCGGCGCAGTCGCTCGGCGACCGCCTCGTCGCGGCGCGCCCAGTCGCGTACGGCCAGGTCGATCGGCCGGAGGCGATCGTCGGAAAAGGTGAGCAGACCGGCGCGCTGGATCTTGGTGCGCGCGTCGCCGCCCTCCTGCTCGACCCGCTCGACCACCGCGCGGGTGCTCTCCTGCTCCCAGGTGTCGAGCATTTCCTCCAGCAGGGCGTTGCGGTCGGCGAAGTGCCCGTAGAACCCGCCCTTGGTGACGCCGAGCGCCGCGGCGATGCTCTCGACGCGCACGGCGTCGGGGCCGCCCGCGGCCAAGGCGACAAGTCCCTGCTCGACCCACCGGCTGCGGGGTGTGCGTGTGACGGCGACCATGCCACCAGTATCGCCGAGGGTGTCGACAGCGGGGGTGGAGCGGTCTACGATCGATGTTATACGGCGACGTATATTTGAAAGCTGTTGCTGCATAAGGATGTTCATGTTCCATTGGACGACAGAGGAGGCCGACGTGACGACTCCGTTCCCGGTGCCGAGCACACGAGCCGAGACGAGACTCCCCGACACCGAGCACACCGAACGTCCGTGGCGAATCCACGAGATCGCCCACGATTTCGTGCTAGAGGATGTCTGGGCGCTGCCGACGCCCGGCGGTCCCGACGATCTGCCCCGCTTGGTGCGGTTCATCGCGAAGGACGACGACACACCACAACCCCTGATCTTCCGTGTCCTGTTCGATATTCGCTGGAAACTCGGCGCGCTGCTCGGCTGGGACGACGCGGACACGAAAGTAGGCACCCGAGTCACCTCGTTGCGCGAGCGGTTGCCCGACGATCTGCGCGCGGGACCACGCGGCCCCGATACCGAGAATCATCCGTTCACGTCGGTCTACCTCACGGACACCGAATGGGCGGCGGAGATGGCCAACCGCACCATGCACGGGGTGATGCACATCGGCTGGGTGCCCGACGGATCCGGGGGTTACCGAGGGCAGATGGCTGTGCTCGTCAAGCCGAACGGGTTGTTCGGCAAGATGTACATGGCGGCGATCAAACCGTTTCGGTACGTGCTCGTGTACCCCGCGTTGATGCGCATCTTCGAGCGCGGCTGGCAGCGGCAGGGCACGTAGCGCGCGCGTCGACGTCGGCCGAGAACCGGCGGTCTCTGCGGCCCCGACGGAATCGCGGCGCACCGTCTGCTGTTCGTGATGGTTTGTACCGGCAAACAGCACTTCGGAGGTTCTGGCCATGCGCGCCAACAGCTCTCGTTTCGACGACAAGATCGCCCTCGTCACGGGCGGCACCAGCGGGATAGGACTCGCGGCCGCACGCCGCCTCCTCGACGAGGGCGCGCGGGTGATCGTCACCGGCCGCGACAAGAGCCGACTGGACGCGGCCGTCGAAGAACTGGGCGGCGGCGAGCGGCTGCTCGGAATCCGCAGCGATGTAGCGGAACTCGGCGACATCGACGCGCTGGCGGACACGATCCGCGAGCGCCACGGTCGCCTCGACGTACTCTTCGCCAATGCGGGCATCGCCGCCTTCCTGCCGACCGCCGACATCACCGAAGCCGAGTTCGACCGCGTCATCGACATCAATTTCAAGGGCGTCTTCTTCACCATCCAGAAGACCCTCCCCCTGCTCGCCGACGAGGCGGCCATCGTCGTCAACGCCTCCTGGGCTTTGCACCGCGGCGTCCCCGGCGCCTCCCTCTACTCCGCCACCAAAGCCGCCGTGCACAGCCTCACCCGCACCCTCGCCGCCGAACTGGCCCCGAGGAGTATCCGAGTCAACTCCGTCAGCCCCGGCTACATCGAAACCCCCTCCTACCGCGAGAACGTCTCCGCCGAAGCCAAAGCCGCCGCCATCGCCGCCGTCGCCGCGGGCCGCCTCGGCACCCCCGAGGACATCGCCGACGCCGTAGCCTTCCTCGCCTCCCCCGAAGCCTCCTACATCAACGGCCAAGACCTCCTCGTCGACGGCGGCCTCATCACCGCCATCCCCGACCGCATGCTGTAGCAGCAGATGGGTCAGCGCCCGGTGCGGGCCGGGCGTTGGCGTGCAGTCCAGCTGGATCAGTGGTCAGGGGTTCGCGCGTGGGTTAATATAAGTATCAACTTATTGAAGGAGGTTGGTATGGCCTTGTTGACGGATCCCGTGGGGATCGCCGGGCTGGTGGCTCGGGAGGTTCGGACCGGGGAGCGGGGTGGGGAGGTTACGCGGATCGCGGTGGCTCGGCGGAGTTATCCGACGGATCAGGCGGATCTGTGGGACGCGTTGACGAATGGGGAGCGGATTCCGCGGTGGTTTCTGCCGGTGAGCGGGGATCTGGAGCTGGGTGGGAAGTACCAGCTCGAGGGGAACGCGAACGGGGTGATCGAGGAGTGCGAGGCGCCGCGGCGGTTCGCGGTGACGTGGGAGATGGGCCCGCAGGTGTCGTGGCTGACGGTGACGCTGAGCGCGAGCGAGGACGGGACCGTTCTGGAGCTCGAGCACGAAGCGCCGGTCGATCCGGAGTTCTGGGCGCAGTACGGTCCGGGGGCTGTGGGCGTCGGCTGGGATCTCGCGCTGCTGGGACTCGGTCTGCACGTAGAGTCCGCGGCGGCGTTGGACGCCGCCGAGGTGCTGACTTTCCACACCACTCCCGAGGGTGTGGAGTTCATCAGGAGGGCCGCCAACGGGTGGGCGGACGCGGCGGTCGCCGACGGCGACGACCCGACCGAGGCGATCACGGCGGCGGACCAGACGGTGACCTTCTACACCACCGAGCCCGAGGACGGCGCCGAGTCCTGATGGTCGCGTCTCCGGCGAAGATCTTCGAGGCGCTCGGCGATCCGATCCGCCGCTACATCCTCGAGCTGGTGGCGGCCGAGGAGCAGCCCGCGGGCGCGCTTGTCGCGGCCGTGCAGCAGCGCGCCTCCATCTCCCAGCCCGGCGTCTCCCAGCATCTCAAGGTGCTGCGCGACGCCGGGTTGGTGAGCGTGCGCGCCGAGGGCACGCGCCGCCTGTACGCGCTCGACCCCGCCGGTCTGGACGCGGCCCGCGCCTGGCTCACCGAATTGACCGAACCGCTGCACCGGTTCAGCCAGCCCCTCGACGCCCTCGCCACCGAAATCGCCCGTGGCAAACGGGCCCGCCGCACCGCCGAGCCGCCCGTCGAGGAGGCGAGCAGGAGCGCGCGGCAGGCGTGAACGGAGCCGCACCGCCGGGAACCAGGCAGCGCCCGAATCAGCCGCGGGCTACGGAGCGCCGCGTGAGCGACAGGCGCGCCGGCCGCCGAGCCGAGCCTCTTCGCGCGGCGCTCACATTTCACACAGCCGGTACCAACCACCGGAACGCCCGGGAGTCGCGACGGCGGAGTTGTTGCGGAAGTACAGATTCGCGCCATCCTTGTAGGGCACCGCGAGGTCGATCTTCCCGCTCCGGTAGATGATGTGGAGGTCATCGGCTGCGACGATGGGCGCGTCTTCCATGCCCGCAAGGAACCCGCTGTAGACCATGGTGTGCGTCTCGCTGGTGACGACACCGTTCTGCACGATGGCCGTCTGGTTGATGACGGCGGTGAAGGTTCCCCATCCGGCGACCGCGCCCGCGCAAGAGTCGGCGTGCGCTCCCGCTCCGGCCGACGCCGTACCTGCGCCGCCGCAGAGCGCGAGTCCCAGAGCCGCCAGTGCCACGAAAGTTCTCATGAACAGACCATGGCTGCCACGGCTCGCGGGCTCCTTAAGAAATGCTCCTAATCAGAAAGCGATGAAAAGGATCTCGTCGCGCGAGTACTCGTGCCCGGGGTGCTTCTCCGCGAGATGCGCCTGGGTCTTGGCGACGAGATCGTCTTCGTCGGCGCCGACGATGGACTCACCGCAGGGGCAGTTCAGGTTTCGCTTCATTGTTCGTCCTAGGTCGCGGTCGGCGGGTCGCCGACCGAATGGAAAGTGATATCAGGGCTTTCGGGCCAGACCGGCGACGATCAGCTGCTCCCACACGGTGAGCTCGCGAACGGGGGTCGGGCCGGTGACGGGGCCGGGCCGCCAGTGCGGGACCGGGACGATACCCGGTTCCACGATCTCGAGATCACCGAAGAGTTCGGCGATCTCCTCGTCGGTGCGCCACCGGCCGCGGCCGAAGGTGGACTGCAACTTCTGCTCTACCGCTTCGGTCTCGGCGTTGTTCCCGGAGCGGAAGTGCGAGATGAAGACCGCGCTGCCGGAGGGGATCTGGTCGGTCCAGAAGCGGACGATCTCCGCCGGGTTCTCGTCGTCGTTGAGGTGGTGCAGGATCGCGCTGAAGACGACGGCGACCGGCTGCTCGAAATCGATCAGCCGGATGACGTCGGGATGCTCGCGAATTCCCTTCGCGTCGCGGACGTCGGCCTGGATGACGACCGTCCGATCGTCGGCCTCCAGCAGCGCGCGCCCGTGCGCGAGGACGATCGGATCGTTGTCGACGTAAACGACTTTGGCGTCCGGCACGTGCCGCTGCGCGACCTGGTGCACGTTGTCGGCGGTCGGCAGGCCGCTGCCGAGGTCGATGAACTGCCGCAGGCCCGCCTTGGCGAGCTCGCCGACGGCGCGAACCAGCACCTCGCGATTGGAGGTCGCGATGACCACCGAACCGGGAAGGTTGTTCTTGAAGTGGTCGCCGATCTCCTGATCGACGGGGTAATAGTCCTTACCGCCGAGCAGGTAGTCGTAAACCCGAGCGATGCTCGGCTTGGACTGATCTATCACGTTCGAGCTATCGGACACATTCGCACCCCCGACTCGCCGGACATTGTCCCCGCCAATAGTAGGAGATCACGCTCGGCCGCGGCAGGCCGTCGGCCTCCGACTGTCAACGACCGCAGCCGAATTCGCCTCGGCACCGGCCCGCGAGCGGTGGCAATCCGCTCGCGGACCGGGATTCTCGAAACCCCGTTTCAGGCGGAAACCGCGGCCTGCTCCCGCTGCAACTCCAGCGCGATGTCGATGAGCTGGTCCTCTTGACCGCCGACGAGCTTGCGCTTGCCCGCGCGGACGAGCATCTCGGCGGCGGAGACGCCGTAGCGTTCGGCCTGGCGCTCGGCGTGCTTGAGGAAGCTCGAGTACACGCCCGCGTAGCCCATCATCAGGGCCTGGCGGTCCAGCAGGCACTCCTGCGGCATGGCCGGGCGGACGACGTCTTCCGCGGCGTCGGCGATGGCGAAGAAATCGATGCCGGTCTTGATGCCCAGCTTGTCGCAGACGCCGACCAGTGCCTCGACCGGCGTGTTACCCGCGCCGGCGCCGAAACGGCGTGCGCTGCCGTCGATCTGGGTCGCGCCCGCGCGAATGGCGTAGATGGAGTTGGCCACCGCGAGATCGAGGTTCTCGTGACCGTGGAACCCCACCTGCGCGTCGTTGCCGAGCTCGGCGACCACGGCCGCGACGCGATCGGAAACCTGTTCCAGGACAAGCGCACCCGCCGAGTCGACGATGTAGACACACTGGCATCCGGCGTCGGCCATGATGCGTGCCTGCTTGGCGAGCACCTCCGGCGGCTGGGTGTGCGACATCATCAGGAAGCCAACGGTTTCCAGCCCGAGCTCGCGAGCCAGTCCGAAGTGCTGGATGGAGACGTCGGCCTCGGTGCAGTGGGTGGCGATGCGGCAGATGGACGCGCCGTTGTCCTGGGAGACCTTGATGTCTTCCTTGACGCCGACGCCGGGCAGCATGAGCACCGCGATCTTGGCCTGCTTGGCCGTCTGCGCGGCGATCGTGACCAATTCCTGCTCAGGAGTTTTGGAAAAACCGTAGTTGAACGAGGAACCGCCGAGTCCGTCGCCGTGGGTCACCTCGATGACCGGAACGCCCGCGCCGTCGAGTGCGGCGACGATGTCGCGCACCTCGGTGGCGGTGAACTGGTGGCGCTTGTGGTGCGAGCCGTCGCGCAGCGAGGTGTCGGTGACGCGGATGTCGAGTTCTGCTGAGTAAGCCATGGGGACTGCTCCTTACACCCGGCTCGTAGCGATTTGCTGTGCCATGACCTCGCCGACCTTCGTGGCCGCGGCGGTCATGATGTCGAGGTTGCCCGCGTACGGGGGCAGGAAGTCGCCCGCGCCCTCGACCTCGACGAAGACCGAAACCTTCGCCAGGCCACCGGAAACCACCGACGGCTCGTCGAACTGCGGTTCGTTGAGCAGGCGGTAGCCGGGCACGTACTGCTGGATGTCGGCGACCATCCGGTGGACGGAGTCCGCGATCGCGTCGGTGTCGGCGTCCTCCGGGATGGCGCAGAAAATGGTGTCGCGCATGATCATCGGCGGCTCGGCCGGGTTCAGGATGATGATCGCCTTGCCGCGCTCGGCGCCGCCGATGGTCTCCACGCCGCGGCTGGTGGTCTTGGTGAACTCGTCGATGTTGGCGCGGGTGCCCGGACCGGCGGACACCGACGACACCGAGGCGACGATCTCGGCGTACGGCACCGGCACGACGCGCGACACCGCCGCGACGATCGGGATGGTGGCCTGGCCGCCGCAGGTGATCATGTTGACGTTCGGCGCGTCCAGGTTGGCGCCGAGGTTCACCGGCGGCACCACGGCGGGACCCACCGCGGCCGGGGTGAGGTCCACCGCGCGGATACCCGCCTCGGCGTACTTCGGCGCGGCGGCGCGGTGCACGTAGGCCGAGGTGGCCTCGAAGACCAGGTCCGGCAGCTCGGACTGGCCGAGCAACCAGTCGACGCCCTCGTGCGAGGTCTCCAGCCCGAGCCCGCGGGCCCGCTTCAGGCCCTCGCTCTCCGGATCGATGCCGATCATCCAGCGCGGCTCGATGACCTCCGAGCGCAGCAGCTTGTAGAGCAGATCGGTGCTGATGTTGCCGGACCCGACGATCGCGGCGGTGACGGTCCCGTTGGACACGACAGGCCTCCTAAATGAATTGCAAACGGACGGAACCGAGTCCGGCGAACTCGGCGTGGAACTTGTCGCCAGGACGGGCGTCGATGGCGCGGGTGCAGGAGCCTGGCAGCACGACGTCGCCCTTCTTCAGCCGCACGCCGAACGAGGCGACCTTGCGCGCCAGCCAGGCCACCGCGATGACCGGATCGCCGAGCACCGCGTCGCTGCGGCCCTCGGCGACCACCTCGTCGTTGCGGGTGAGCACCGCGTCGATGGCCTTGATGTCGATGTCCTTCGGCGCGACCCGTTCGGGTCCGAGCACGTAACCGGCCGAGGACGCATTGTCCGAGATGGTGTCGCACAGGCCGATGTTCCAGTCCTTGATCCTGGAATCGATCAGCTCGATCGACGGCGCGAAAGCGACGGTCGCGGCGAGCACGTCCTCCTCGGTGCAGTCCGCGCCGGGCAGGTCGGCGCCGAGCACGAACCCGACCTCGACCTCGACGCGCGGGAAGAGGTAGCGGTTCGCCTCTACCGGAATATCTTCGAACACTTGCATTTCCGCGAGCAGGTGCCCGTAGTCGGGCTCGTCCACGCCCATCATCTGCTGCATGGCCTTGGACGAGAGGCCGACCTTGTGGCCGACCACGCGCGCGCCGCTGTCGAGGCGGCGGCGGATGTTGATCAGCTGGATCTCGTAGGCGTCGACCACGTCGATGTCGGGGTATCGCGCGACCAGCGGGTCGATGGCGACCCGATCGTTCTCGGCCCGCGCGAGTTCGTCGGCGAGTTCGGTTCGTACCGCGTCGGACAGCACGCTAATTTCCTTCCGCTGTTGCTTTTTCGAGGACTGTGTTCAACTCGCGCCGCTCCCGGTCCCCTTCGTGGTCACGCTGGCTACCGCCTCCGTGGCCGTCGCTCGCGCCGCCACCTGTTCGCCCGCCGCGGACCGTCCCGCGCGTCGACCGGAGAAGACGCAGTCGGCCAGCGACAGACCGCTGACGTAGGAATCCGAGCAGATGCCGACCGCGGTCCGTCCCGCGGCGAACAGGCCCGGAATGTCGTCGCCCTCGGCGTTCTTCACCGCACCGGTCTGCTCGTCGACGACAACGCCGCCGAGGGTGAGCATCGGGCACGGGTTGGTCAGGCTCGGCTTGATCCCCACATCCAACAACCAGTACGGGCCGCTGCGCACGGGTTCGGTGAATTCGGCGGGCTTGCCGACCGGGTCGGGCGTGCCGTGCTCGATGGCGGCGTTGTGCGCGTCGACGGTCGCGCGCAGTCCGGCCGGATCGATACCCGCTTTGGCCGCAACGGCTTCCAGCGTCGCGCCGCGCACCGCGTTGCGGCGCATCACCTCGAACTGGGCGCGTTGGAACCAGGTCGCCTGGGTGCGGATCTGCTCGATCGCGGTGCGCATCAGTCGCGCGTCGGCGAGCAGCCAGCCTTTGCCTTCGTGCTCGTTGATCAGCTTGTTGCCGACCGCGGCTCCGTAGCGGGTCTCGTCGATGACGCGGCGGCCGTGCGCGTCGACCAGCACCGAGCCGGTGAAAGCGCTGGGCGGCAGGATGAATCGCCAGGCCGAGACGTTGCCCATGTGGTCGGTCGCCGCGCCGACCTGCCGCGCCATCAGGATGCCGCTGCCATCGTCGCCGGTGGTGCCGAGCGCGAGACCGGCGCGGTACTGCGGACCGTACTCCGCGAGCATGGCGCGATTGGCGATGAAGCCGCCCGCGCTGACCACGACGCCGCGACTGGCCCGCACCCGGATCGTCGTGCCGTAGCGGCGATCGAGCAGGTCGAGGCGCTTCTCCAGCGACTTGCGCAGCGGCGGATAGTAGATGCCCGGTTTGGCGGCGGCCTTGGCCATGCGGCTGTAGCGGTCGCGGACCCGGCCGGGGGCGTCGCGCAGCGATCGGCACTCGACGCCGATCACCTCGCCGTTGTCGTCGGTGATCAATCGCGTTGCGGTGGTGAGGGTTTCGACGCGCACACCGCGACGCGCGGCGGAGGCGGCGAGCGGACCGGTGAGCTGCTTGCCCGAGGTGCCCTTGCCCTTGACGCGGTGGCCGCGCTGCGCGGGCTCGGCGACCTCGCGGCCGTAACCGGAGACCTCGCTGCCGGAGTAGTACAGGTAGTAGCTGTCGTTCGGGTACGAGGTCTTGTACGGGCAGAGCGAGGCCTCGAACGGCACGCCGTGCCCCTTCAGCCACTCGATCATGGCCGGGCTCTCGTCCACGAAACGGCGCAGCGTCGCCGGTGTGACGGCCGTGCCGACCTCGCGTTCCAGATAGGCGAGCATCTGCTCCGGCGTATCGCGCACCCCCGCCTCGCGCTGCACCGACGTGCCGCCACCGGCGTAGATGATGCCGCCGGACAGCGCCGACGCGCCGCCTCCGTTGAACCGCTCCAACACCACTACCTGCGCGCCCGCCTCCGTCGCTGCCAACGCGGCGGACGCACCCGCGGCGCCGTAGCCGACGACGACCACGTCAGCGGTGAGGTCCCATTCGAGGCCCATGTACTTCACTCCGGTCCGAAACTGAAACAAGTTTCCTCGACAAATGGAACGCCGAGCAAGTCTTCTGCCACACAACATAGACCAATGGCGCGTCCATTCTATAACGTGTTCTACATGACAGATCCGGTTCTCGAGCCACACAGCTACGACGTGGTGGTGGTCGGCAGCGGCGCCGCGGGCATGACCGCCGCCCTCACCGCGGCTCACCACGGCCTCAGCGCGGTCATCATCGAAAAGGCCGCGCACTACGGCGGGTCGACCGCGCGCTCCGGTGGCGGCGTGTGGATCCCCGGCAACAAGGCGCTGCGCGCGTCGGGTCGTCCCGACGACCGGGAAGACGCGCGCACCTACCTGCACAGCATCGTCGGCGACGTGGTGCCCAAGGACCGGATCGACACCTACATCGACCGCGGCGCCGAGGCCTTCGACTTCGTCCTCGACCACACCCCGCTGAAGATGAAGTGGGTGCCCGGGTACTCGGACTACTACCCGGAGGCGCCCGGCGGTCTCGGCGAGGGACGCTCCTGCGAGCCCAAGCCGTTCGACATCAAAGTGCTGGGTGCGGAGAAGGACAAGCTGGAGCCTCCGTATGCGAAGGCGCCGCTGAACGTGGTCGTCATGCAGGCGGATTTCGTTCGCCTCAACCTCATCCGCCGCCACCCCAAGGGCATGATGCGCGCCATGCGCGTCGGCGCGCGCACCTACTGGGCGAAGTTCACCGGCAAGCACATCGTCGGCATGGGTCAGGCCATCATCGCCGCCATGCGCAAGGGGCTGCTGGACGCGAACGTGCCGGTGCTGCTGAACACGCCGATGACGGAACTCGTCGTGGAGAACGGCGTGGTCACGGGCGTGCGGGCGCTGGTGGACGGCAAGCCCGTCGTGTTCACCGCGCGCCACGGCGTCGTGCTGGGCAGCGGCGGTTTCGAGCACAACGCGGAGATGCGCGCGAAGTACCAGCGCCAGCCCATCACCACCGAGTGGACGACGGGCGCGGCGGCCAACACCGGCGACGGCATCCGCGCGGGCATCGAGGCGGGCGGCGCGGTCGACTTCATGGAAGACGCCTGGTGGGGGCCGACCGTCTTCAAAGGCGGTCGCCCGTGGTTCGCCCTCGCCGAGCGCAATCTGCCCGGCTGCGTCATCGTCAACCGCGACGGCAAGCGATTCGGTAATGAGTCCGCTCCTTACGTCGAGGCTGGGCACACCATGTACGGCGGCGAATACGGGCAGGGCGAGGGTCCGGGCGAGAACATCCCGGCGTGGCTGGTGTTCGACCAGCGCTATCGCAACCGCTACATCTTCGCCGGATTGCAGCCTGGTCTGCGCTTTCCGTCCCGCTGGATGGAAAACGACAACATCGTCAAGGCCGACAGCCTGGAAGAGCTGGCGACCGCGATCGGCGTGCCCGCGGAAAATCTGGCCGCGACCGTCGAGCGGTTCAACAAGTTCGCCGAGACCGGCACCGACGAGGACTTCGGCCGCGGCAACAGTCACTACGACCGCTACTACGGCGACCCCACGGTGAAGCCGAATCCCTGCCTCGCCGGACTGGTGCAGGGCCCGTTCTACGCGGCCAAGATCGTGCCCGGCGATCTCGGCACCAAGGGCGGTCTGGTCGCCGATTCGGCGGGCCGGGTGCTGCGCGAAGACGGCAGCACCGTCGAGGGCCTCTACGCCTCGGGCAACTGCTCGACGCCGGTCATGGGCCACACCTACGCCGGGCCCGGCGCGACCATCGGACCCGCCATCACCTTCGGCTACCTGGCGGTCCTCGACATCGCCAAGCGCAAGCAGGAGCAGCCCGAGGCGGCCGCCTCCGAGGCGTGACCGCATGCCGTTGCCACAGAGCCACCACACGGTTCGCACAGGCGATGCCTATGTGAACCGTGTGAAAAGTGTGTGGCAACCGCTGTCCCGGCGAGTGGGTACGGCGTTGTCAGCGGGGCGCGCTCGCCCGCAGGATCGATTCGTGGGCCGCGATCGAATCCGTCCACAACCATGCACAAGGAGAACTGATGCCCATCGACCCGAAGATCGCGCTCGGCGCGGAACTGCCGAGCAGGGAGTTCGCGTGGACGCCGTCGGATGTGCAGCTCTATCAGCTCGGGCTCGGCGCGGGGGCGCGGTGGACCGACGCCGCAGAGCTGCGCTACCTCGACGATCGGGAGCCACAGGTGCTGCCGACCTTCGCGACCGTCGCGCAGACTCTGCACGAGACGGAGCCGCCCAAGGTGAGCTTCCCGGGGATCGACATCGACCTGGCGAAGGTGGTGCACGGACACCAGGAAGTGGAGGTGCACCGCCCGATCCCCGCCGCGGGCAAGGCGACCAGCACCGGTCGGATCAGCGAGCTCTGGGACAAGGGCTCGGCCGCGGTGGTCGTGCAGGAGCACACCATCACCGGCTCCGACGGCGCGCCGCTGTGGACCACCCGCTCGTCCATCTTCGCCAAGGGCGAGGGCGGCTTCGGCGGTGAGCGCGGCCCGAGCACGCAGTCGGAGCTGCCCGACCGCGCACCGGATTTCGACGTCACCACGCGCACGCTGCCGCAGCAGGCGCTGCTGTACCGGATGCTCGGCGACCGCAATCCGCTGCACTCCGACCCCGAATTCGCCCGCGCCGCAGGCTTCCCCAACCCGATCCTGCACGGCCTGTGCACATACGGAATCGTCTGCAAGACCGCGACGGACACCGCGCTGGACGCCGACGCGAGCCGCGTCACCGGTTTCCGCGCGCGCTTCGCGGGGGTGCTCTACCCGGGCGAGACCATCCGCACCCGGATCTGGCGCACCGACGGCGAACTCGTCATCGCCGCGACCGTGGTCGAGCGCGAGGACGCGCCGGTGCTCGCGGACGTCAGCCTGAAGTTCAGCTAGGCGGACGTAAGCCTGGAGTTCAGCTAGACCGGAGGTGACCGTCGCTCGTTCGGAGGGAGACGGTCATCTTCTCCGATTCGGGCCGCCATCGGTTCGGGCCGGATCTCCCGGCTGCCGTCGCACCGGGTGCGCACGACCCAGTAGGACGGCGGCCGGGCGGAACCCCAACCCCGCCCACTCGCGGCATTCTGGCCCCGCCAACTCACGGCACTCCGACCCCGCCCACGCACGGTGGCTACGCGCGCCACCGCTCAGGACCGCTGCCAGCCCGTACCTGCCGCGGCCACCGAGTCCGTCGATCGAGCCGCATGCGGCCTGCCGACGACCGCGCGGTTACCGGTGTGGTCTAGCCAGACGGTGGCCCGACCATTGCCTCCTGGCGGCTGCGGCGCGGGCCGAGTCCTTGGATCACCAAGGCGTACAACACGATTACGACGACCGGCGCGATCGCGGGAGCCCAGGCCAGACGTAGCGGCAGCAGCGCCGCGCCTACCGCGCAGGCCGCGAAACCGACCGCGCCGACGACCGAGGGCAGCGTGGTCGGCACGACGCCGATCGGCGCGGTCACGGTCGCGGCGTTCAGCAGGTAGGTGGTGGCCACCAAACCCGTTGCGGCCGCGGCGAGTACACCGGTGTCGGCCCAGGCGAGCGCGCCGATCGCGACGAGCACGGCGGCGACCGCGGCGGGACGGAACCACCAGCCCGCCGCCGTCAAGATCAGCGCGGGCAGGGCCGCGAGCGGCGACATCAGCAGAACCGACGTGACGAGCAGGACGCCGGCGAGGACGGCGAGGAATCTGGTCATCGGCGCACCCGCACTGTCCTGCGGTGCTCGGGCAGCAGGCGCATGATCTGGTCGAGCCTGGCGTCCTGCGCCCACGGCACGATGTCGACGCCGACGGTGCCCATGTCGCGGTACATGGAGGCGCGTTCCAGCTGCCACATGCGCGCGAGCGTCTGGTCGAGTCCGTCCCGAAACGGCGTGCCGCGCAACACGTCCACCACCACGACGACGTGCCCGCGCTTGCGCAGATCGATCAGCGCCAGCGCGAACTGGGTGTCGAGCAGCGTGGAGAACGCCACCACGATCGCGCCGAGCGGCACCGCGGCGTGCGGCGCCAGGGTGCCGGTGGTGGGGATGTGTTCGTCGCCCACGTCGAGCACGGTGTCGACGATCCGGTAGAACTGGCGCCGCCCGATGTCGGGCCGCAACCAGCGCGGGCCCTGGCCGAGGCAGACCACCGCGGTCCGGTCGCCCGCCTGCAATGTCGACTGCACGACCTGGGCCGCGCCGCGCACCGACAGCTCGAGCGAATCGGTCGCCGGGCCCGGCGCTTGCTGCGAGGTGTCGACGAGTACGACGACGTCGGCGGACCGGTTGGTCAGCCGCTCGGTGACGTAGAGCCGCCCGCGCCGCGCGCTGACCGGCCAGTTCACGATCCGCAGCTGATCGCCCGGCGCGTAGGCGCGGATGTCGGCGTATTCCACGCCGGGGCCGTGCCTGCGGGTCAGGTGGGTGCCGAGCCGTTCCGGAAGGTCGGTGCGCGGCAAGCGCATTCGCTGCGGATCGGTCACCGGGTAGACGAACAACTGTCCCGCGGGCAGCGTCGCCGTCGCGACGGCGAGCCCCGCCGGGCTGAGCGCGGACACCCGCACCGACACCGGGTAGCGACCCCAGCGCCCGGCCGAGAGCGCCAGCCGCAGCCCGGCGGGCGCCGCCCCGGAGTCGCTCGCCTCCTCGATCTCGACCCCGAGTCCGTGCACCGTCTGCGGCTTCAGGCGCAGCAGCGCGTGCCCCGCCTCCACGAAGGCGGCGACGGTGAGCACCACCTCCTCGGTCTCGAAGCAGCGCAGCGTGCCGCCACCGTCGACCTGGATCCTGGTCCGCGACTGCTGCCACGGCGCCGTCGCGAGCACGCCGAGCAGCGGCGCGGCGAAGACCACCAACTGCCACCGCGCGAAGACGACCGCGACCACCAACGCCACCGCCGCGCAGCAGGCCAGCATGTACACCAACGGCGCTGGACGCCACCGCAATTCGGCCTCGACGGTGGCGCTGGCGTCGCGGTGCCTTGACCGGGTCATGTCACGGTGGCGCGCGGGACCGGCAGGCGGCGCAGCAGTTCGGCGATGACGTCCTCGCCGCGGATCCGGCGCACCCACATCTCCGGGCGCAGCGTGATCCGGTGCGCCATGGCCGGAATCGCCAGCGCCTTCACGTCTTCCGGGATGACGTAGTCCCGGCCGAGCAGGAGCGCGCGGGCGCGCGACATCTGCACCAGATCCAGTTCGGCGCGCGGACTCGCGCCGACCTCGACCTGCGGGTGGCCGCGGGTCGCGCCCGCCAGTGCCACGACGTAACCCACCACGTCGGGATGCACCGTCACGTACTCGACCGACTGCCGCATCTCCAGCAGCCCGTTGGCGTCCACCACCTGACTGATCTGCGGCGGCGTCGCGCCGCGCTCGAGGCGTCTGCGGATCATCTGGGTCTCGTCGTGCTCGGAGAGGTAGCCCAGTCGCAGCTGGATGGCGAAGCGGTCCAGCTGGGCCTCGGGCAGCGGGTAGGTGCCCTCGTATTCGATGGGGTTGTCGGTGGCGAGCACGATGAACGGCTGCGGCAGCGGGAAGGTCTCGCCGTCGATGCTGACCTGTCCCTCCGCCATCGCCTCCAGCAGCGCGGCCTGGGTCTTCGGCGGGGTGCGGTTCACCTCGTCGGCCAGCAGCACATTGGTGAAGACCGGGCCGCGCCGGAAGTTGAACCGGCCCGAGTTCATGTCGTAGATGGTGGAGCCGAGCAGGTCGGCGGGCAGCAGGTCGGGGGTGAACTGCACCCGGGTGAAGTCCAGGCCGAGCGCGGCGGCGAAGGATCTGGCGATCAGCGTCTTGCCGAGTCCCGGCAGGTCCTCGATGAGGACGTGCCCACCGGACAGCACGGCGATCATGATCAGCTGCAATTCGTCGCGCTTGCCCACGACGACGCGGCCCAGCTCCCGCAGCACCGCCTCGGTTCGCTGGACGGTCGCGTCCAGTGGCATCGTCATTTGTCTACTCGCACTCGCTCAACCCATTTCACATTCTCTGCAGGCGGCGCAGGATCTCGTCCAGCGCCGCCCGGCCCGGTGCGCGCGTCGTCTGATCGCGCAGTGCCGAGTTCGCCGGATCCACCCAGCGCCACAGTTCCGGTCCGAACTGCAGAATCCCGGCCGCTTCGGTCGCCCTGCGGTTCTTGGCTACCCGCATGCCCGTGGACAACTCGAATTCTTTGGCGAGCAACGGTCGCAGGTGCCGATCCCAGTCGGCCCGGCTGCCGTCGGCGCGCTCGGCCAGCATCTGGGCCCGCGCCTGCCAGCGGTTCAGCATTTCCAGCGGGCCGTTCTCGATGTCGTCGGCGCGGTCGTCGTCGTCGGAGTTCCCGCGCTCGCGCAACGTCAAAATCAACTGGAACAGCGCGAGGGCGACCGGGACGGCAGCGAGCAGCAGCATCGCACCGCGCGCCCTGCCGAACGCGACCAGCTCCAGCACCACCACCGCGACGATCGCGGCGGCCACGATCCCGGCCCTGTTCATCCGGCCACCACCACCTCTCCTTGCAGGTCGGCGAGCACGATGCGCAGCAGCTGCTCGGCGCGCATGCGCTGCCACTCCAGCATCGAGTGCGGGCTGAACCTGGCCTCCTCGAAGAGCGCGACCAGCTCGCGGGCGGACGCGTCGTGCAGCGCGCCGCGCTCGAACGCGCGGGCCAGCACTTCCATCGGGGTGTCGGAGGCCAGCGGCGCGGCCGCGCGGTCGACGGCGAGGCCACGCTCCATGGCGACATAGCAGGCGATGATCGCCGTGCGCGGCTCCTGGCCCGGCGCGTTCATCGCGGCCAAACCCATTTCGGCGGCCCTGGCGAGCGAGTCGACGACGGTCGGCGGCGCGGGCGTCTCCGGCGGCGGCGCGGCGACCGGCTTGCGGCGGGCTGTCGCGGCCACCACCACCAGACCGACCAACGCGACACCGACCAGGGCGCCCGCGCCCACGATCGTCAGAACCAAGCTGGTTCCGGTCAGGCTCTCGGCTCCGCCCGGCTGAGGCGGCGGCGTGGTCGGGAGATATTCGGGCGGCGCGCCCTCGCCGGTGGCGGGCGTCGGCTCGGACGGCTGCACTTCCCTGCCGACGCCGACGAAGAACACGGCGGAGGCCGCGGCCAAGACCAGCGCGAGCCCGGCCAGCGCCGCGAGCACCAGCAGACCGACCCGGCCGAGTCGCCATTGGCGGCGCTCCTCCTCGCGATCGGGTTCGGGCATGGCGAGCGGCAGCCGGTGCTGACTGGCGATCACGCCCGCGAGCAGGATCACCACCGAGACCGTGAGCAGCACCGGCATCAGCGCCAAGGCGAGCGCGGAGGGACCGGAGCGACGATCGGCGGTCTCGACCGCGCCGGGAATGTGCCCGCGCAACGCGATGGCGGCAACGGCCAGCAGCGTGATCAGCACGATCACGCGCGATATCGCCGCTCGCGCCCTGACCACCAGCGTTTACCACCAAACCTGAGAACTGCTCGAATCAGCCACATAGTTACATGCCGAACGGTCCGCTCGGGAGGGAATCGAATACTTCGGATCATGTCCGTTTTAACTCGGGTCACCGACGAGTCGTCGCAGGTAGGGCGGGCAAAGTGCGGCTACCCAGCCGCGGCGTTCACCGCTTGTGAGATCTCACAGAGGCGGCTGGCGGTGCGCGAAATATCCGGAACGCCGACCACGCCGTCGACCAGCTCCGGAAGCGGCGCCGCGGCGAAGAGCGTGAGTTCCAGATTCGCGTCGTAGAGGACGTCGACAAGGTTCACCAGACGCACTGCCCAGTCCTGCGGAACCTCGCGCAACCGGGGGACGTTTCGGATCGTCCAGCACCGGAAGCGCCGGGTCAGGTTTACGTAGTCGGCGGCCGAGGTGGGGGTGCCGCAAAGTGCCGTGAAGTCGAGGGTGATCGCGTCGCCGTCGACGGCGCGGGCTCGAAGTGCGCGGTCGCCGATGGGTACGGTGACGGCGTCGGCTGCAGGGGCGGTGCGGTCACCGACCGGAACCGAAATCGCGTCGGCCGTGCGGGCAGCGCAATGGTCGACCGAGACCGTGATCGCATCGGCGGCCGCGCCGCTTGCGGGGCCGCCGAGACTCTCTTCTTCGGTCTCGGCCGGCACGACCAGATAGCGGCCCGCCGCGAAACCACTTGTGGCGTCGCGCTTGCGCAGTGTGCGGTAGTCGGTGGGTCCGTCCACCGAGATCACGTCCAGGTGCTCGACGACGCGCGCGATGGTCGGCACGAACCGGTCGTGGAACAGCGGATTCGGCAGCAGCAGCTCGGGCGGGTAGTTCGAGGTGAGCACCAGCGCGATGCGGCGGGCGAAGAGGGCATCGAGCATGCGGGCGACGAGCATGGCGTCGCCGATGTCGTGCACGTGGAACTCGTCGAAGCAGACCAGCCGCGCGGCGCCGAGCAGACGCTCGATGGCGGTGTGGATCGAGCCGGTTTCGTGTGCGGTGCTGTGCAATTCGGCGAAGAACCAATGGAAGTGGTATCGCTTCGCGCGGTCGGCGTCGACGGTGGCGAGGAAGCGGTCCATCAGCATGGTCTTGCCGCGGCCGGGTCGACCGTGCAGGTAGACGCCGCGCGCACCCTTGACCGGGCGTCCACGCCGGTCCACCAGACGCGCCAGCCGCTCGGCCGCCGCGCGCTGATCTCGAGCGAGTTCGATCGTCATCCAGCCTCCTCGCTCTACAGATGTAGAGTCCTCTACAGTTGTAGAGCACAGCCCGGCAGGCGACCAGAGAAGGTGATGATGTCCACAACCGACCGGCGCACTCTGATCGTCGACGCGGCCATCGAGCTCATTGCCCGGCGCGGCCTGCGCGGGCTGACACACCGCGCGCTGGACACAGAGCTGGAACTGCCGCCGGGGTCGTCCTCTTACTACTTCCGCACCAAGCGCGCGCTGATCGAGGCGATCGCCGACCGGATATCCGCCCGTTCCCGAAGCGATTTCGTCTCGGCGAAGTTCGACGCGCCCGAGACGGCCGACCTTTCATCCATCGCACGCGGCATCGCGATCTGGTTGGACCGGCTGCTTCTCGAACGCCGCGACCACCTGATAGCCCGGCACGCACTGATCGTCGACCTCATCGGCGACCCGGAGCTGCACGCCCGGCTGGCCAACAGCCTCTTCTCGGTCGAACGTGCCCGAGAACTGTTCCGCGCCAACGGCTTCCCCGACCCGAATACCGCCGCCGCCGACTTCGTCGCGGTCCTGGAAGGCGCGGTCTTCGATCGCTTCGCGGGCAACCGCAGCACTCTGCCCGCGGGCACGCCCGCCAGCCTCACCCAGCTGACCACTCTCCTGTCGGCCTACCTCCGCCGCTGAAGCCCTCCTCGAAGGGGCCACTCGGTAGTTCTTCACGGCGAATGTCGAGCGGCGGTGCCTCGATTCGCGGCGTCGGTGATGGCAGTGGCGAAGGCTCGGGGATTCTCCAGTGGAATGAAGTGCCCCGCGTGCACGTGGCGGACCTGTAGCTCGGCGAAGTAATCGGGCAGCCGGTCGGCCCAACCGCTGGGGAACAACACGTCGTCGTCCGGCCAGAGCACCGTGGTGGGAACCGCAAGGCGCTCGTCGGGGGCGGGCGCCCGTTCGGCGGCGATGCGGGCGACTCCGCCCGTGCCGACCCGGTACCAAGCCAGCGATGCCGTGAACGCACCCGGCGGGGAGTACACCGAGACGAGGTGATCGAGATGATCGTCGGCGAGCGCGAAGCCAGGTCCGGACCAGTGCGACCAGAAGTGGCGCAGAAAGGCACGTACGGCCTCGGGCTTGCCATCGATGAGTTCGTCGGGGAGCCGGAGTTGGTTGAACGGCACGTACCAGAACTCTCGTTGCGCTTCGGCCGAGAGGATCCGTTCCCCGATGCCCGGCAGAGGCGGCGTCAGCACCAATTCCCGGATCAGATCCGGTCGTAAGCGCGCCACCGCGACCGCGATCCTGCTGCCGATATCGTGCCCGCCCAGCACCGGCCGGTCCAGCTGTAGTTCTTGGATCAGTCCGATGACGCTGCGTGCTTGCGCGTCGACGCTGTACTGGGTCGAAGGGTCCGCGAGATGCTTGTCGGACGCACCGAAGCCGCGAAGGTCCGGCACGACGACATCCAGCGTCGGCAACAGCGAAACCACGTCGCGGTATTCGGTCCTGTCGCTCGGCCACCCGTGCAGCAAGACGACCGGGGTCCCGGCCCCGGCTCGGTCGTAGGCCAACCGGAATCCGTCGATCGCGGACGTCCGCTCGACGCGCTGACCGGAGGGCCGAGAGACCGGCCAACCGCGCTGGGAGTAAGTCGCGCCGGTGAAGTAGGCGCGGATGCCTGCGGCGGGGTACTCGATGACATCCCCCGGCAACGCCGTCAAGGCGAACCAGGCCAGCTCGTAGCACTTGTCGGGCTCGCGGTTGACCGGTTCGCCGGACCAATTCACGGCCTCGAAGAAGAGCCCGAGACGGGCTTCGCGCCCGGAGCCGACGACGTGCGCTGTGTGGATGTGGCGGAGGTCGGCGGGATCGACGACCACGCCGATCTCCTCCAGCGCCTCGCGGGCCGCGCCCGCCGTGGCCGACTCGCCCGCTTCCAGCTTCCCCGCCGGTAGGTGCCAGCGCCCGTCGAATTCGTCGGCGCTGCGTCGCCTGCTCAACAGCACCTCGCCGCCGCGGACGAGCATGATGTGGACGTCGACAAGGTGCCGGTCGGTCATGAGACTCCTCCCGTCGCGGCGACGATGCCGCTCCAACCTACGCGCGGCCACCGCCGCTCGATACCGCGGCGGCACAACCGGACACCGCGTGCAGGACACCGACGCCGCGGCCCGCGGCAACCCAGACGAACGCCGGCGCGAGCGCCGACGACTGCCGCACCCGCACTCGCCCGAGCGCCGCGGCGAACGAGGCGCACCGGTAGCTCCGACCTGTTGACAGCGAACGCTGCCAGTCCGCAGACTTCGCGGGTGGTCTGGCATCGAAGAGCTGTGTCGGCCTCTTTCCGGAGTCCTCGATGCGGTCGGAGAAACTGCCTGTGAACAAAGATCCCTTGCTGCTGTTGCACGGCGTGACTATGTCGGCCGCCGCCTGGGACAGCATCGTTCCGCTGCTCGCCGACGAGTTCGATCTCATCGTGCCGACCGCTGCCGGGCACCGCGGCGGTCCGCGCATCGAGGGCGTGGCGACGATCGAGCATCTCGTCGACGTCACCGAACAACTGCTCGACGAACGCGGCATACGCACGGCGCACATCGCCGGAAACTCGCTGGGCGGGTGGATGGGCATCGAACTCGCCCGCCGTGGACGCGCCCGCTCGGTCTGCGCACTCTCCCCGGCGGGATTCTGGACAACCGGCGCCGCCGACGAAACCGCGCCCACCGGCAAGCTCCGCCGCACGAAACGACTCGCCGACGCCGTACACCGGATCGCCCCGCTGCCGCTGCGCTCGGCTGTCGTCCGCCGACTGATCTTCAATGATGTTGCCGTACACGGTGATCGCCTCACCGCGACCCAAGCGCTCGGCGCGGTACAGGATCTCGTCGACTGCTCCGCCGCCTACGACATTCTGAGCACCACCGAAAGCGTCACGCCCCTGGGCACGCTGCCATGCCCCATCACACTCGCCTGGTCGGCGAAGGACCGCATCTTCCCGCCCTCGGTGAACGGAGCGGTCGCACGGCGCCGAATTCCCGCAGCGCGGTATGTGGAACTTCCCGCCGTCGGGCACGTCCCGATGATCGATGACCCGGCCCTGTGCGCGGCGACCATCCGCACGGCTGCCGGGCTCACCGAACAGGAACGCGCCGACCACAGCTGATCGACGCGCCCCGGGACCGGTATCTCGGCGGGCGACACCCGCGCGCACCGGCCGAGGCGGGCGCCGACCGAACGGCCGACGCCCGCGGGCACTTTCGGCGGAAATCAGTTGACGCTCAATACCAGACCGGAGGTCGGCACGCCGGTCCCCGCGGTGACCAGCACGTTGCGCAGCGAGTCGACCTGGTTGACCGAGGTCCCGCGAATCTGGCGCACCGCTTCGGCGATGCCGTTCATGCCGTGGATGTACGCCTCGCCGAGCTGGCCGCCGTGCGTGTTGAGCGGAAGCCTGCCGCCGAGTTCGATCGCGCCGTCCTCGATGAACTCCTTGGCCTCGCCGCGACCGCAGAACCCGAGCTCCTCGAGCTGCATCAGCACGAACGGGGTGAAGTGGTCGTAGAGGATCGCGGCCTGCATGTCCTGCGGACCCAAACCGCTTTGCGCCCAGAGCTGTTCGCCGACGAGACCCATTTCCGGCAGCCCGGTCATGGCGTCGCGGTAGTAGCTGGTCATCACGTACTGGTCCGCGCCGGAACCCTGTGCGGCGCCGACGATCACCGCGGGCCGCTGCGGGAGGTCGCGGGCCCGCTCGACGCTGGTCACCACGAGGGCGACACCGCCGTCGGACTCCTGGCAGCAGTCGAGCAGGTGCAGCGGCTCGGCGATCCAGCGTGAATTCTGGTGGTCCTCCAAGGTGATCGGCTTGCCGTAGAAGAAGGCGTCCGGGTTCACCGCGGCGTGCTTGCGGTCGGCGACGGCGATTCGGCCGAAGTCCTCGCTGGTCGCGCCGTAGACGTGCATGTAGCGTCGCGCCACCATGGCGACCTGCGCGGCTGGCGTGCCGAGCCCGTGCGGATAGGACCAGCCCGCGTCGATGCCCGAGGAGGTCGGCGCGGTGGCCAGCGCCGTGGAGAACTGGCCGAACCGCGACACCGAGCGCTCGTTGAACGCGCGGTAGGCGACAACCACGTCGGCGACGCCGGTGGCCACCGCCATGGCCGCCTGCTGCACGGTCGCGCAGGCCGCGCCGCCGCCGTAACCGATGTGGCTGAAGAACTTCAGCTGCGGTATCCCCGTCGCCCTGGCGACCGCGGCCTGGGTGTTGGTGTCCATGGTGAAGGTGGTCAGGCCGTCCACGTCGGCGGGCGTGAGGCCCGCGTCGGCCAGCGCGGCCGTCACCGCCTCGGCCGCCAAGCGCAGCTCGCTGCGGCCGGAGTCCTTGGAGAAGTCGGTGGCGCCGATGCCGACGATGGCGGCGCGGCCCGACAGTTTCTGCTCAGTCATTGGTACCCCGCAGCGCGATGACGACTTTCGCCGTGATGTGGTCGCCCAGGCTGTCGCGCCCGACGACGTCGATGTGGATGTCGTCGCCGTCGACCGCGCTCACCGTGCCGGTGAGGATGAGCGTGTCGCCCGCGTACAGCGGCACGCCGAGGCGCAGCGCGATCGACTTCACGATGGCGCGCGGGCCCGCCCAGTCGGTGACGAAGCGCTGCACCAGGCCGGTGTCGGTGAGGATGTTGACGAAGATGTCCTTCGACCCGCGCGCGACGGCCTTGTCCCTGTCGTGGTGCACGTCCTGGAAATCGCGGGTGGCGAGGGCCGTGCTGATGACGAAGGTCGGGTCGGCGTGCACGGCCAACTCCGGCAGCGTCGTGCCGACCTGCACGGAGGTGGGCTCGGGTCCACCCGCCGCCCGGCCACCACCCCTCACTGAATCGCTCCGCGATGCGGTTGTCATTTGTTCACCGTCCAATACGGCAGCACGGCCTCGTCGTCGAGCTTCTCGAACTCCACCCGCACCGGCAGGCCGACCTCGACCTCGGCCGGGTCGATGCCGCGCAGTTCACCGAGCATGCGCACGCCCTCCTCCAATTCGACCAGCGCGACCACGAACGGCAGTTGCCGCCCAGGCACTTTCGGCGCGTGATGCACGACGTAGCTGAACACCGTGCCGTGACCCGAGGCGACCAAGTAGTCGGTCGGCTCGGATTTGTCCTTCCACAGGGCGGGGATCGGCGGGTGCCGCAGCGTGCCGTCCGGCAGCTTCTGGATCCGCAGTTCGCCGAGTTTCGTGCCCTCCCAGAAGAATTCGGTGTCCCACGAGACCAGCGGCTTGACCCGGTCCCCCGCCGGCTTCGCCGGGGCGGCGGCCGTGCCCGGCGCGAACTTCAGTATGCGGAACAGCATTTCGGTGACGAGCTCGTCACCCACCCGCCACGAAGTGCGGAAGGTGACGAACCAGCCGTCGCCGAGACCGGTTCGCTTGGGTCCGGTGATGCTCTCCAGGCGACTGGTGACGCTCACCTGTTCCCCGGGCACCAGGTAGCGGTGGTATATCTGCTCGCAGTTGGTGCCGACCACCGAGGTGAAGCCCGCCTCGTCGAGCAGTTCGGTGGTGGCGCCCATCGGGTCGTCGGACGGGCGAACACCGTTGAGCCCGAACATGGTCCACACCTGCGCCATGGCGGGCGGTGCGACGACGCCAGGGTGGCCCGCGGCGCGGGCGGCGGCCTCGTCGACGTAGATCGGGTTGGTGTCGCCGATGGCCTCGACCCAGTTGTTGATCATCGGCTGGTTCACCGGGTCGCGCGCGAGGCGCGGCGCGCACTCGCCCGCCGCGATGATCTTCTCGGCGGCGGCGACGATCGCTTCCGGCGTTGACGTGTCCGGCACGACGCGGCTCCTTCTTTTATCGGGGTACTCGCGGCAGGTTCAATCCGGCGGTGGCGACGAGCTCGCGCATGATCTCGTTGACGCCACCGCCGAAGGTCACCACGAGGTTCTGTTTGGTGCGCCGGTCCAGCCAGGTGAGCAGTTCGGCGGTGGCGGGCTCGGCCGGATCGCCGTGGCGGCCGACGAGCTCCTCGGCGAGACGGCCCGCTTCCTGGAGCGATTCGGTGGAGAACACCTTGGTGGCCGAGGCGTCGGCGATGACCTGCGACTGATCGCCGTCTACGGTCGCGGCGACCTGCCAGTTCAGCAGTTCGTTGAGCCGGACCATGGCGTGCATGCGCCCCAGTGAGCGCCGCACGTCGGGCTCGACGAGCAGCCCGCGCGGACGCGCCCAGTCACGCACCCGGTCGTAGAGCTGTTCGATCTTGCCCGACGGCCCGAGGCTGACCCGCTCGTGATTGAGCTGGGTGGTGATCAGGCGCCAGCCCCGGTTCTCCTCGCCGACCAGCATGTCGGCGGGGACCCGGACGTTGTCGAAATAGGTGGCGTTGGTGTGGTGGGCGCCGTCGCAGGTGATGATCGGCGTCCACGAATAGCCGGGGTCCTTGGTGTCCACGATCAGGATCGTGATGCCGCGATGGCGCGATTCCACGGAACCGGTGCGGCACGCCAGCCAGACGTAGTCGGCCTCGTGCGCGCCGGTGGTGAAGATCTTCTGCCCGTTGACGATCCAGTCGCCGGAGGCGTCGCGGACCGCGCTGGTGCGCAGCGAGGCCAGGTCGGTGCCAGCCTCCGGCTCGGAGTAGCCGATCGCGAAATGGATGTCGCCGGAGAGGATTCCGGGCAGGAACTTCTTCTTCTGCGCCTCGGTGCCGAAGGACTGCAAGGTCGGGCCGACGGTCAGCAGCGTCACCAGCGGCAGCGGCACATCGGCCCGCACCGCCTCGTTGAAGAAGATCTGCTGTTCGACGGGCCCGAAACCCTGCCCGCCGTATTCCTTCGGCCAGCCGACCCCGAGCCGGCCGTCGCGGCCCATGCGCCGCACGACGGCGCGGTAGGCGTCGCCGTGCCGGTTCACCGCCATCTCGGCCTCCTCTTCGGGAGTGACGAGATCGGCGAAGTAGGCGCGGAGTTCGTCGCGCAGCGCGCGCTGCTCGGCGGTCAGATCGATGAACATCTTGCTCCTAGACGATCCAGGCGGAACGACGCGCCGCCGAGCCAGCGGGCGATGTCCTTGGCCTGGGAGTAGTAGCGGTGCATCGGATGGGTCACGTCGACGCCGAGGCCTCCGTGCAGGTGGTGACACTTCTGCATGGCGGCGGGCAGCTCGGAGGTCACGGTATAGGCGAGTACGTCGAGGTCGTCGTCGACGCGCTCGAGGTGCGCGGAATCGGCGTCGGACAGCGAGAGCGCCCAGTTCGCCGAGACCGCCGCGGCGTGCAGGGTGCGGGATACCACGTACAGATCGGCGATCTGCTGGGCCACCGCTTGGAATTCGGCGAGCGGCCTGCCGAACTGCTTGCGCACCCGCAGGTGCTCGGCGGTGAGCACGAGCGCGCCTTTCAGCAGTCCGTCGGCGACCGAGCCGATGCTCGCGACGGCCAGCCGGTGCAGCTGCGCCAGATCACCGGGAAGCAGCCGCTCGGCGGGGATCTCCACGTTGTCCAGCAGGACGCTGCCCTCGGGCAGACCGCCCGAGGTCGGTGACGGCGTGACGGTCAGGCCCGCGGCGTCGCCCTCGACGAGCGCGATGCCGGAATCGGTCGGGATCAGCAGCCAGCGCGCCTGCTCGGCGTAGGGCACCGCGACCTTGTGCCCGCTGACGCGCACGACGGCCCCCTCGGCGACCGCGGTCGTCTTCGGCGTCGCGGCGAAGGGCGCACCCGGCTCGCTGAGCGCCGCGGTGAGCACCGCGCCCTTGGCCAGCTCGGGACAGATGCTTTCCGCGAGCGCGTCGGGCAGGACGGGTAGCAGCGCTAGCAGGCCGATACCCAGTGTCGGCAGGGCGGGCACGGCGACCGCGTCGGTGGCCAGCTCGGTGAGCAGCACCGAGATCTCCGGCAGGCCCATGCCGTCGCCGCCGAACTGCTCCGGTAGCGCGACCGAGAGCAGACCCGAATCGACGAGCGCCGGCCACAGCTCCATATCCCGCGCGGATTCGCGCTCCAGCAAACTCACTACTACTTCGGCGACGGCGTCTTGGCGCTCGTCCCTGGTGAAGTCCACGCTGTTCTCCCAGTTATAGCTTCGTATCGCGCAGCGATTGGCCGGGCGACGGGTGGGCTCAGCTGTCCGCGTCGCGCGGCAGCCCGAGAATCCGCTCACCCGCCACGGTGAGCAGGATCTGCTCGGTGCCGCCCGCGATGGAAAGACAGCGCGTGAGCAGGAATTCGGTCACCTCGTCCGACTCCTGCGCACCGTTCGGTCCCGCCGCCTCGACGGCGAACTCCGCGACCGCCTGGCGGTGCCGCACACCGACCAGCTTGCGCACGCTGCTCTGCGCGCCGGAGTCGGCGCCCGCCAGCATCGCGACCGCGGCCCGCTGTTCGAGCAGCAACCCGGCGATGGCCTCGGCGACGAAGCCGCCGAGCCGGTCGTTGCGCAGCTCCGCGCCGGGACCGGTGGCGGGCAGCTTGGCGATCAGCTCCTCCAGCACCGGCCCGATTCCGTTGCCGCCCATGGCGACTCGCTCGGTGGACAGCGTGGAGCGGGCGATCTTCCAGCCGTTGTTCAGCGCACCCACCAGGCAGTCGTCGGGGACGAAGACGTCGTCGAGGAACACCTCGCTGAACCGCGCCTCGCCGGTGATCTGCACCAGCGGGCGGATCTCCACACCCTTGCCGCGCATGTCGACGAGGAAGTAGGAGATGCCGCGGTGCTTGGGCGCGTCGGCATCGGTGCGCGCCAGGCAGATGCCCCAGTTCGCCTTGTCGCCCAACGAAGTCCAGACCTTCTGGCCGTTCAGCACCCAACCGCCCTCGACCCGTTTGGCGGTGGTGCGCAGCGCGGCGAGATCGGAACCCGCGCCGGGCTCGCTGAACAGCTGGCACCACACCACCTCGCCGCGCAGGGTCGGCCAGGCGAACCGGTCGATCTGCTCGGGGGTGCCGTGCTGCAACAGGGTCGGGATCGCCCACCCGCCGATGGCCAGGTCGGGTGCGGTCACGCCCGCGCGGCGCAACTCCTCGGAGATCACCAGTCCGGTCATGGGGTCGGCGCCGCGGCCGTAAGGCGCCGGCCAGTGCGGCATGGCCAGGCCCGCGTCCACCAGCGCGTCGCGCTGCCGGTCCGCGGGCAGCGCGGCGATCGCGGCCACCTCGGCGGCCAAGTCGTTGGGGGCAGCGCCGTCCACGTCGACGCCCTCGGCGGCGAAGACCCGGTCCGCGCCGGTGGTCCGGCGCATTCCGTCGCGGGTCAGTTCGGTGACCCTGGCCCGCCAGCGCGCCGAGCCGCCGAGCAGCTGGCGCAGCGCCGTCGCCCTGCGCAGGTAGAAGTGGGCGTCGTGTTCCCAGGTGAAGCCGATGCCGCCGAGCACCTGGATGCAGTCCTTGGCGGTCTCCACCGCGGCGTCCAGCGAGATGGCCGCGGCGATGGCGGCCGCGATCGGCAGCTCGGCGCCGCCCTCGTCGACGGCGGCGGCGGCGTCCAGCGCGACCGAGCGGATCAGCTCGGTGCGGCACAGCATCCACGCGCAGATGTGCTTCACCGCCTGGAACGAACCGATCTTGCGGCCGAATTGCTCACGCACCTTCGCGTATTCGACCGCGGTCTCCAGACACCAGCCCGCGAGACCGGCGAGCTCGGCGGCCACGAGCGCGACGAGCACGTCTTCGACGCGGTGCGCGGCGGTGAACACCCGCTCGGCGGGCACCGCGACATCGGCGCAGTGCACGCGGGCCAGCGGGGTGCTCGGGTCGGCCGAGGTCAGCTCCTCGACGCGCAGACCGGCGGCGTCCGGCGGCACCAGGCACCAGCGCGGTCCGTCCGGGCTGGTCACGGGAAGTAGCACGGCGGTGCCGGAAGCGGCCCCGAGCACGAGGTCCCAGACACCGGTGAGCAACACGTCCCCGTCGGCGGCGGGTACGCTCACACCCGTCTCGGACGAAACATCCGGACCGACAACGACGTCGAGCGCGACACCGCACGGGAGGTCATCGGCAAGAGCGCCCGCGGTGACCAGGTTGGCGAGGGCGGTGCTGAGCACCGGGCCGCCCACCAGGTCGTGCGCCGCCTGCTCCAGCAGGACGGCGAGATCGGCGACCGACCCGCCGTCGCCACCCGCGTCCTCGGCCACCGCGACACGGAAGATCCCGAGTTCGGCCAGCGCGGGCCAGTACGCGTGCCAGAAGCCGACCGGCTCGGCTCGCATTGTTGCAATCGGCCGGACCGATCCCGCCCAGCCCCGCATCGACTCCTGAACGGCTTTATGCTCGTCAGTGGTGGCGATGGTCACACTCCAACCCGCCTTTCCGGCGTGACTCCCACACCTAGAACATGTTCTAATATCATGGCCGGGCGGAAGTCAAGAGACGGCCAGTCCGCATCGGTGAGCACCGCGCGCCAGGCCGCCGTACGACGTTCGAGGAAAGGACCCTTTTCGATGGCCAGCCCCTCCCGATCGCAGCCCGCCGACACGAGCGCTGCCCGCCCAGCGACCGTGACGACGCTCAGCGAGGACGATCTGAGCTCGGCCGCGCAGCGCGAGCGGCGTAAGCGCATCCTGGACGCGACGCTGGCGCTCGCCTCCAAGGGCGGATACGACGCGGTGCAGATGCGCGCCGTCGCGGAGCGCGCGGATGTGGCCGTCGGCACTCTCTACCGGTACTTCCCGTCCAAGGTGCACCTGCTCGTCTCGGCGCTGGCCAGGGAATTCGAGCAGATCGAGGGCAAACGCAAGCCGCTTGCCGGTACGACGCCGCGCGAACGTATGCACCTGCTGCTCACTCAGATCACCAGGATGATGCAGCGCGACCCGCTGCTCACCGAGGCCATGACGCGCGCGTTCATGTTCGCCGACGCCTCGGCGGCCGCCGAGGTGGACCGAGTCGGCAAGGTGATGGACCGGGTTTTCGCCCGCGCCATGAACGACGGAGAACCGACCGAACGGCAACTCGCGATTGCGCGCGTCATCAGTGACGTGTGGCTTTCCAATCTGGTGGCGTGGCTCACTCGACGGGCTTCCGCGACGGATGTCACAGATCGTCTCGAACTGACCGTGGATCTCCTCCTCGGAGATCAAGCGGCGAAATAGCCGGAGGCGATTACCGCCCCAACTGAAACGGATCGGCGAGCCCGGTCGACGGGCACACCGCCCGCGACCGGGCTACCGTGGTGTTATGCCGCGCTTGCCACTGCACGCGGAGCAGACCGCGAACCGCCATGTCCGACAAAGCGACTCGCATCCGGCTCGCCCGCCGGAGCGAATCGGTACTGGCGTGCCGATTCTCGCGATCGCCGCGCGACCCGACTTCGCTCGCGTCCGCGGAAAGTTACTTGCTGGTTACCTGTGCGTTAACTGGGCAAATCCCGATAACCGGGTTGCAATCGTGCGCACGCATACCGGCGCGCTGCGGTGCGATGAATTCAACACAGTATTGTTTTGCCCGCCCCTGAAACAACTCCTCCGATCACTAGGTTGGATGCGTGAGCGCACAGGATCTGCCACAAGAACTTCGACGAGCTTTGTCGACGGTCGCGCGCGAGCCGAGACTCTTGGTCGCGTCGGACTACGACGGGACTTTGGCCCCGATCGTCTCCGACCCGGCTAAGGCGTATCCGCACCGAGAATCGGTGAGCGCGCTACGCGCCCTCGCCGGTCTCACCGGAACTACGGCGGCCGTCATCTCCGGCCGCGCGCTGCGCGATCTCGCGGCACTCTCCCGGCTTCCGGTCGAGGTGCAACTGATCGGTAGCCACGGCTCGGAGTTCGACGTCGGTTTCGTGCACGCGATCGACAACGACGCCAAGCAGCTACTGCAAGAAGTACAGACCGCGCTGACGCAGATCGCCGCGGGCAATCCCGGCGTCGCCGTCGAGATCAAACCGGCGAGCGTCGCACTGCACGTCCGTAACGCCAGCCCCGAGATCGGGCGACGGGCGCTGACCTCGGTGCGCCAGGGGCCCGCCTGCTGGGTCGGCGTTCAGGTCACCGAGGGCAAGGCCGTCATCGAGCTCGCCGTCGTCCCCACCGACAAGGGCACCGCGCTGGACACCATCCGTCACCAGGAGGGCGCGACGGCGGCGGTGTTCTTCGGCGACGACGTCACCGACGAGAAGGCCTTCCGCGTGCTCTCCGGCCCGGATGTCGGCATCAAGGTCGGCGAGGGCGACAGCCTGGCCAAGTATCGCGTGGGCACCACCGAGGAGGTCTCCTGCGCGCTGGCCTTCCTGCTGGAGGAACGACGCACCTGGCTGGCGGGCGCGAGCGCGCCGCGCATCGAGCGACTGACCATGCTGGCCAGCCCGCGCTCGGTGGCGCTGCTCACCCCCGACGCCACGGTCACCTGGTTCTGCCACCCGGAGCCGGACTCGGCCGCGGTGTTCGCGCACCTGCTCGGCGGGCCGCAGGCGGGCCACTTCACGATCGCGCCGGAGCGGCCGGGGCTGCCGCTCTCGCAGCGCTACGTGGACGGCACCATGACCGTCGAAACCCGTTGGGCCAGCTTGCAGGTCGTCGACTACCTGCCGCACGACGTGGCGCCCAACCGCACCGATCTGACCCGGGTGATCACCGGTGTGGCCAAGGCGGTCGTCACCTTCGCGCCGCGACCGGAGTTCGGCCAGGTGCCGGTCACCCTCGAATCGGAGCCGTCCGGTCTGCGGGTGCTCGGCACGAACGACCCGATGGTGCTGCGCTCCCCCGGCGTCCACTGGACGATCGAGAGCGACGGCACGCACGATGTCGCGCGCGCCGTGGTGGATCCGTCGAGTGGCCCGATCGTGCTGGAACTGCGCTGCGGCACACAGGATCTCGCGCCCGCCATGACCGGCGAGCCGGAGCGCCGCAGGGAGGCGCAGCGGTACTGGTCGGAGTGGTCGAGCGCGCTGGAGCTGCCGCCGCTGAAGCCCGACCTGATGAAGCGCTCGGCGCTCACCCTGCGCGGACTGGTGCACGCGCCGTCCGGCTCGATCCTCGCCGCGGCGACCACCTCGCTGCCCGAGGACATCGGCGGCGTGCGCAACTGGGACTACCGCTACTGCTGGCTGCGCGACGCCGCGCTCACCGCGCAGGCGCTGGTCAACCTCGGTTCGCTCACCGAGGCGGACGAGTTCCTCGGCTGGGTGCACCGCGTGCTGGAGACCCTGCCCGGACCGGAGCGCCTGCACCCGCTGTACACCATCTACGGCGAGACGCTGCCGCCCGAGGCCGTCATCGACCAGCTGCCCGGCTACGCCGGATCGCGGCCGGTGCGCGTCGGCAACGCGGCGAACATGCAGGTGCAGCTGGACGTCTTCGGCCCGATCGTCGACCTGATCGCGACCCTCGCGCACGCACGCGAGCGCAAGGGCATCACCGATCCGGCCCGTGCGCTGCCGGACGCCGACTGGCAGCTCGTGCACGCCATGGTCTCCGCGGTGCAGCGGCGCTGGACCGAGCCGGACCACGGCATCTGGGAGATCCGCGGCAACCCGCGTCACCACGTGTACTCGAAGGTGATGGGTTGGCTGACGGTCGACCGGGCGCTGACGCTGGCGCAGAAGTTCGACCGTGAGATCGACCCGGAATGGCTCGAACTGCGCGAGACCATCGCCGAGGAGGTCAAGACCAAGGGCTGGAACGACGAGGTCCAGTCGTTCACCGCGGCCTACGACGGCACCGACCTGGACGCGGCCACCCTGCACATCGGCCTGAGCGGGCTGATCGACCCCTCCGACCCGCGCTTCGCCGCGACGGTGGTGGCCACCGAGGCCGAGCTGCGCAGCGGTTCGACCGTGTACCGGTACCACCACGACGACGGCCTGCCCGGCGGCGAGGGCGGGTTCCACCTGTGCGCGGCCTGGCTGGTCGAGGCGTACCTGTTGATCGGCAAGCGTTCGGACGCCGAGGCGCTGTTCGCCCAGCTGGTGGACGTGGCCGGTCCGACGGGGCTGCTCAGCGAGGAGTACGACCCGGTGGCCGAGCGGTCGCTGGGCAACCACCCGCAGGCCTACAGCCACCTCGGTCTGCTGCGGTGCGCGCAGCTGCTCGCGCAGCCGGTGGAAGTGCTCGTCTGAGCGGTCGCTGACCGGCCTTCGAGGCCCGCGGACCGGGTGGTTCGCGGGCCTTCGCGTGTCCGGGCCGGATTCGGCAGCGGTGTGGCGGTGGCCGGGCGGTGGTCGGGTTGCGGGTTGCTGATAAAGTAAAACGGTAACGGTTTCCATTATGATTTGGAGCACTCACCCTGCTCTGTCCGCATTGCCAGGAGTTTCCCCGCGTGAGTAGTCGTATAGCCCTGAAGTTCGTCGGCGCCGCCGTGGGGATGGCGACCCTTCTCGCGCTGACCGCGTGCGGCAGCTCCGACGCCTCGGACAAGCCCGAGGTGGTCGCCTCCACCAACGTGTGGGGCAATATCGCCGCCGCCGTCGCCGGGCCGGACGCGACCGTGACCTCGATCATCACCGATCCGGCCGCCGACCCGCACTCGCACGAGACCTCCGCGGTGGAATCGGCGAAGATCAGCGACGCCGATCTGGTCGTCTACAACGGTGGCGGCTACGACGAGTTCATCGAGAAGGCCGTCTCCGGCAGGGACAAGCGCACGATCGACGCCTTCGAGTCCCGGACCGACAAGGCCGACGAGAACGAGCACGTCTGGTACGACGTGAGCACCGTCGGCGCGGTCGCCGAACAGATCGCCGCCGCGCTCGGCGAGATCGATTCGGCGCACGCCGCGGACTACACCGCCCGCGCCGCGACCTTCAAGACGCAGCTGGCCGGAATCACCGCGGCCACCGGCACGATCGCCGCCGCGCACCCGAAAGCGCCTGTGCTGCAGACCGAACCGCTCGCGCACTACCTGCTGCGCGCCGCTGGCGCGGAAGATCGCACTCCGCACGAGTTCCAGGAAGCGATCGAGCAGGAGACCGATCCCGCGCCCGCGGCCGTCGCGCAGACCCGGGATCTGCTGACCGGCAAGCAGGTTCGCGCGCTCGTCTACAACGTGCAGACACAGGACAAGATCACCCGAGACCTGCGCGGCCTCGCCGAAACCAACGGCGTCGCCGTCGTCGAGGTGACCGAAACCCTGCCCGAGGGAATGGATTACGTCCAGTGGCAGACCCAGAACACCGAAGCGCTGGCCAAGGCGCTGGGCTGATCGAAGAGCAGTTGGTCGAGATGGTCATGAGCGAGAGAGTTCCGCTTACCGAACAGGTGCGGCGACGCGCGGACACCGACGGCGCGGCCGCCGTTCGGCTCGATGACGCCCGGCTCTCGTTCGGCGACCGCACCCTCTGGCAGGGCCTCGATCTCGACGTGGCGCCCGGCGAGTTCATCGCCGTGCTCGGGCCCAACGGCTCCGGCAAGACCTCGCTGTTGAAGGTGCTGCTCGGCCAGCTCACGCTGGGTTCCGGGCGGGCGTTCGTAGCCGGTTCGCCCGCGCGGGCGGGCAATCCGGATATCGGCTATGTGCCGCAACAGAAGACGATCGACACGGGCGTGCAGCTGCGCGGTGTCGACCTGGTCGGTCTCGGCGTGGACGGGCACCGGTGGGGCCTCGGGCTGCGCGGGCGGGCCGAACGCAACCGGAAGGTGGCCGCCGCCATCGCGGCCGTCGGCGCGGAGAAGTTCGCGCACGCGCCGCTGGAATCCATGTCCGGCGGCGAACAGCAGCGGCTGCGGGTGGCCCAGGCGCTGGTCGGCGATCCGAAAGTGCTGCTCTGCGACGAACCGCTGCTCAGCCTGGACCTGGCCAACCAGCGGCTGGTCGCCGAGCTCATCGACCGGCGCAGGCGCGGCCACGACACCGCGGTGCTCTTCGTGACCCACGAGATCAATCCGATTCTGCCGCTGGTGGATCGGGTGCTGTACCTGGTGGACGGCAAGTTCCGGATCGGCACGCCCGACGAGGTGATGACCTCCGAGGTGCTTTCCGAGCTGTACCAGACCGAGGTCGACGTGCTGCGCGTGCGCGGGCGACTGGTGGTGGTCGGCACCGGTGACACCATGGACGCGCTCGGCGCGGCGGGGGCGCAGCACTGCCACGCCGAGCCGGACACGAGCGGGGTCCGCGCGTGAACGACAAGCTCGCCGATGTGTTCTCCAAGATGTTCGACCTGTCCACCACGGTCGACCTGCTCTCCTACGACTTCGTGCAGCAGGCGGTGCTCGCCGCCGCCCTGCTCGGCCTGCTCGCCGGGGCGATCGGGCCGCTGATCATCAGCAGGCAGATGTCGTTCGCGGTGCACGGCACCAGCGAACTCTCGTTGACCGGCGCGGCCGCGGCGCTGCTCGCCGGAATCGGTGTCGGGCTCGGGGCGATCATCGGGTCGGTGGTGGCCGCCGTGCTCTTCGGCGTGCTCGGGACCCGTGCGCGGGAGCGCGATTCCGTGATCGCGGTGGTGCTCTCGTTCGGCCTCGGGCTCTCCGTGCTCTTCCTCTGGCTCGGGCCGGAGCGCGCCGGCTCCAAGTTCTCGCTGCTGACCGGCCAGGTGGTCAGCGTCGGCTACAGCGGACTGGCGCTGCTCATCACCTGCACCGTGCTTGTGCTCGCCGTGCTCGCGGTGATCTACCGGCCGCTGCTGTTCGCCAGCTCGGACCCGGAGGTCGCGGTCGCGCGCGGTGTTCCGGTGCGCGCCCTCGCGGTGGTCTTCGCCGTGCTGCTCGGCATCACGGCGGCGTTCGGCGTCCAGATCGTCGGCGCGCTGCTCGTCCTCGCCCTGCTCATCACCCCCGCCGCCGCGGCCGCCCAGCTCACCGCCAATCCGGCCCGCGCGACGGTGTTGGCGATCGTCTTCGCGGAACTCGCCGCGGTGGGCGGAATCCTGCTGTCGCTGGCTCCGGGCGTTCCGGTGTCGACGTTCGTCACGGCGATCTCGTTCGTGATCTACGTGGTATGCCGGGTCATCGGCAACCGCCGCCGCCAACTCGCGCGCGTGCGCTGAGTGGATTCGCGGGAGTCCTCGCGGACGTAATCGGTCCGACGAGCCGGTCAACCGCGAGCCCGACAAACATCCCCGCCTCCACCGCGCCACCGCGCCTGGTCCGTCTAGTCCCACACAGTTTCCGCACGCCCCACACAGCCGGTGCCTATGTAGACCGTGCGAAAGGTGTGTGGCGCAAGCCGTTCGCCCTCGGCACGCTGGGGAGCGCGGGTGTGCGTCACTGGTCGGCGAGGCCTACCGCGGTGCGGAGGCGCGTCAGGGCTTCCGACCTCGGCAAGGTCGCGGTGCGGTGGTAGGCGGCCTTGTAGGTTTCGGCGCCAAGGCGGTCGGTGAGGGTGGTTACCAACGCGGTGAGGCGGGGTTCGCCCGCGTCGAAGTCGCCGCGGATGGCTTCGCTGAGGCCGAGGGCTTCGGCGGCGGATTCAGGGGCGTCCTCGAGGGTGCGCAGTTCGGCGAGGAGTTCGGCGACGTGGGCGGTGTTCGCGGCGTCTCCCAGCGAGAACAGGCCCGCGGCGGCGCGCGGGAGGTGGGCGCGGGCCTCGACCGGTGCGCCGTCGGCGAGGCGGTTGGCCAGGCGGGCGGCGGCGATGAGATCGGCGGCCATGCTCTCCGGGAGGCCGAGACGGTCCGCGATCGTGTCGAGTTCGTCGATGGTCTGGTCGGCGGCGGGCACGTCGCCCGCGCGCCGGTGCCATTCGGCGAGTTCGAAGAGGGTCTCGGCGGCGCTGCGGCGGTGGCCCCGTGCGGTGGCCTGTCGACGCATGGCCTCGATATCGCGGAGCGCGCCGACGAGATCGCCAGCGCGCATGCGTTCGACGGTGAGCCGGGCGCGGCAGTGGAACAGGTCGTCCTGGCCGCCCAGCTCGCTGCTGACCGCGACGCCGCGTTCGAATACGGCGATGGCGCGGTCGTGTTCGCCGCGCAGCGAGTGATCGCGGCCGACGGCGAGTAGCGCCATGCCGAGACCCCAGCGGTCGCCGACCTCCTCGAAACCGTGCAACGCCGCGGCACGGGCCTCGGCGCCCGCGGCACGGTCGCCCCGTTCCGTCCACACGTAATCCCGCGCCCAGTGCGCGCTGGCCCGGACCCAGGGATCTGGGTTCGTCCGCGCCTGATCGAGGACGCGGTCGCCGAGTTCGTCGGCCCCCACCGAGACGGCGAGCAGCGGAATCCACAGCATCAGCGTGGGGTGGAAGTCGAGTGCGTCGGCGGCCGCGCAGTCCTCGATGAGCGTCCGCACCGGAACGTCTTCCGCGATCGGCGCGCCCGCGAGCAACTGCACGAGTCGCAGCGCGGACCGCTCGCGGGCGGGCAGGGCGGCGTCCAGGCGCAGCACGGCGGCGAGGAAGGTGTCGAACTGGGTGCCCATGCCGCGGATGCCCCAGTACCAGAACAGCGCGCCGACGAAGCGTGCGGCGCGCACGGCGTCGCCCGCGTCGAGTGTCGAACGTAGTGCGGTTACGAAGTTTTCGTGTTCGGCGTCGAAGACACCGATGGCGCGCAGTTGTTCTCGCGTGCGCAGCAGTGGTTCGTTGTGTTCGGCCAGCGCCAGGTAGTGCTCGGCGAAGCGGTCGGCCACATCGTCGCCGGATTCCGCCAGCCTGTCGGCCGCGTAGGCGCGGATCGTCGCCAGCATGCTGTAGCGCTCGTCGGAAACCGTGACGACGGACTTCTCCACGAGCGCGTCCGCCACGTACAGCACGTCCGCGGCGGGCAGTGCCGCGTCGGAGCAGATGGCCTCCAGCGCGTCGAGTGTCGCGCCGCCGGGGAACAGCGAAAGCCTGCGGGCCAGTACCCTTTCCGGTTCGGTGAGCAGGTCCCAGCTCCACGCCACCAGGGCCAGCAGCGTGCGCTGGCGCGGCAGTGCGGTTCGGCTGCCGGAGGTCAGCAGACGGAAGCGGTCGTCGAGTCGGCGCGCGATCTGCTCGACGCTCATCGAACGCAGCTTGGCGGCGGCCAATTCGAGCGCGAGCGGCAGGCCGTCGAGCTGTCGGCAGATGTCCACGACCGGGCCGACGGTCTCGGCGTCGAGGACGAAATCGGGGCGTGCCGCGACCGCGCGATCCAAGAAGAGCCGTACGGCGGGAGCATCGACCGCATCGGTGAATTCGGCTGCCTCCCCGGGCAATTCGAGCGGGCCGAGCTGGTACAGGGTCTCCCCGGCGATGGCGAGGGGCTCCCTGCTGGTCGCGAGAATCCGTAGCTGCGGCAGTCTTTCGAGTAGACCGTCGGCCAGTTCGGCGGCGGATTCGATCAGGTGCTCACAGTTGTCGAGCACGAGGACGACGGGGCCGACGTCGAGCAGTTCGGCGATGCGGTCGTGGCCGGTGAGCGGCTGGCGAGTGTCGGAGACGCTCATGTCCCAGGAGGCCAGCGCGCCGAGCACGGCGTCGGTGAGCTGTTCCGCGGTGCTCACCCCGGCCAGCGGCACGAACCAGACCCTGCCGCGTTCGTAAGCCCGATGGCGGGTGACGGTTTCAACCGCCAGCCGGGACTTGCCGGCACCACCCGGACCGACCAGCGTGACCAGACGACCCGCGGCGAGCAGCTCCGAGACGCGGGCCAGCTCGCGGTCGCGACCGACGAAGTTGGTGAGCGGCAGCGGAATTCGGCTCGCGGAAGGCTCCTGGCGCGGGGCGGGTCTATCCAGTTCACCGCGCAGCAGTGCCAGGTGGGTATCCCGGAGTTCGGCGGAGGGGTCGACGCCCAGTTCGTCGCCGAGGCGCTCGCGGATCTGTTCGTAGACGGCGAGCGCGTCGGATTGGCGACCAGCGGCGGACAAGGCGCGCATGCGTAGACCGGCGAGCCGCTCGGCGAGCGGGCGTTCGGCGGCGGCGGTTTCCAGATCGGCGAGAACCTCGGCATGCCTGCCGAGCCGCAGCTCGACATCGTAATTGTCCTCGGCGACAGCGGCTTTCAGTTCCTCCAGCCGCGCGACCGAGAGATCGGCGAACGGGGCGTCCCGCACGTCGGCGAGTGCGGGGCCGCGCCACAGCGCGAGGGCGTCCGCGAGGGTGGCCGCCGCCGCGTCGACCTTGCCCGCGGCCAGTTCGCGGCGTCCTTCGGCGGCCGCTGTTTCGAAGCGGTGGGTGTCCACGTCCTCGGGGCGCACCGAGAGCCGGTAGCCGCCGGGGCCGAGTTCGAGGGTGCCCGCGCCGCGTATCACCTTGCGCAGGCGGGAGACCAGCGCCTGCAATGCTCCGGCCGCTTCGGCGGGCGGCTGCTCGCCCCACAGTCCGTCGACGAGCGCGTCGACCGAGACCGGTCGGCCTGCCTCCAATGCGAGCCTGGCCAGGAGCATTCGGAGCCGGACACCGCCGAGATCGAGAGGGGCGCCGTCGTCGGTGTAGGCGGCGACCGGGCCGAGTAGAGCAACACGCACTGGTTCAGCCTGTCAGAAGGGGTGGGAGTCGCGTGCGTGGGGAGCTGAGTCCGCCCAGGTTCGGTTGGGCGTGCGGGATGGATGTCGACCACGCCGCCTTCCCGGGGTGTGCACGCGGTGGCGGTGCGCGCGGAGTGGGGCTGCTCGAGCGCGAAGAACCCGGTTTCGCAGTGCGAAACCGGGTTTCAGGCTTTGAGGTGTCAGGCGGCGAGCAGGGCGATGAAGACCAGGATCGAGCCGCCGAAGACGATCGCGTGGCGGGAGTTCTGCAGGTAGGGCATGACCCAGCGGGGGAAGGCGCCCTCGGCCGCGGCCAGGAAGCGGCCGGCGTCGATGCGGGCGAGCTCAGGGTCGCCGGTCTTGGCGAAGGCCGCCTCGACACCCTTGGCGGCGGTCAGGTTGCTGTAGAGGATGACGATGTTGACGAGCACGACCAGCACCTGACCGATCCAGGTCAGCGTCTGACCCCACAGGTTGCCCGCCAGGTTGAGGACGGCCAGGCCGGTCATGGCCAGGGCGATGGACAGCGGCGCCCAGGTCTCGTGGCCGCCCGCGTCGAACCGCATGCCGTGCTCGGCGAGCACACCGGGCCGGACGCCCTGGCGGTTCAGTTCCGCCTCGGCGGCGGCCTTGGCCGCGGCGCCGTAGCGGTGGCGAACCAGCGGGATGCTCACGAAGGCGAGGGCGATGAGCAGCTGGGCGATGGCGGCGACGGTCATGGTCTTCTCCGAATCCTTGGTCTGGCGGGGCCGGTGTGGCCCGCTCTCGATGAACCAAAGATGTCCGGCCGCGCTGACAGGCCGGTCACAGTGCGCTGACAGCGCCTGTCAGTGCAGGTAGAAGCATCATTCGACGGTATCGACACCCCGCTGGAGGCTCAGTGATGGCAGCCGCCTTCAGTCTGTCCTGGCGGGTTTCGTATGCTCGGACTCACCCGCCGCCGAACGAATGGTGACCAACGATGATCGACTTCTCGATTCCCGCCGAACTCGCCGCCGAACGCGACCGCGTCCGCCAGTTCGTCATCGACAAAATCGTTCCGTTCGAGCGCGACCCGCGCCTGACCGCGCACGGTCCGACCGACGAACTGCGCCAGGAACTGGTGGAACTCGCGCGCGCCGAGAAGCTGCTGACGGTGCAGGCGCCCGAGGCGCTCGGCGGGCGCGGGCTCAGCCACGTCGAGCAGGCCGTCATCTACGAGGCGGCGGGATGGTCCACCCTCGGCCCGATCGCGATGAACTGCGCGGCGCCCGACGAGGGCAACATGTTCCTGCTGTCCAAGGTCGCGAACCAGGAGCAGACCGACCGCTACCTGATGCCGGTGATCAACGGACACCAGCGCTCGGTCTTCGCGATGACCGAACCCGACGGCGCGGGCTCGGACCCGGCGCAGCTGGCCACCGAGGCGGTCTTCGACGGCGAGAACTTCACCGTCAACGGACGCAAATGGCTGATCACCGGCGCGAACGGCGCCAAGACCTGGATCATCATGGCCCGCCTCGCCGCCAACCCGCACCTGCCCGAGGGACCGACCCTGTTCCTGACCGACGGCGACCAGCCGGGCATCGTCATCGAGCGGACCATGAACACGATGGACCGCAACTACGTCGCCGGGCACGGCGTCGTCCGCTTCGACAACCTGGTGCTGCCGAAGTCGGCGCTGCTCGGGGAGGCCGGGCAGGCGCTGCGCTACGCCCAGCTGCGGCTGGCCCCGGCCCGGCTCACGCACTGCATGCGCTGGCTCGGCGCGGCCGAACGGGCCCAGAGCATCGCGGTGCAGCACGCCAAGACCCGCACCGCGTTCGGCAAGCCGATCGGCGAACACGAGGGCGTGTCGTTCATGTTGGCGGACAACGAGATCGCGCTGCACCAGTGCCGACTGACCATCTGGCACGCCTGCTGGCTGATGGACCAGGGCGAGAAGGCGAGGCACGAGAGCTCGATCGCCAAGTCCTACGTCTCCGAGGAGCTGTTCAAGGTCGCCGACCGCTGCGTGCAGGTGCTCGGCGGGATCGGCATCAGCGACGAGACGGTAGTCGAGATGATCTTCCGCGACATGCGCGCCTTCCGCCTCTACGACGGCCCCACCGAGGTCCACAAGTACGCCATCGGACGCAAGATTCTGCGCTGAGCCACTACGATCCTGTGGCATGAGTTCGGAACTGCTCGTCGATGTCTCCGCGGGCATCGCCGTGCTCACGCTCAACCGGCCCGCCCAGCAGAACGCGTTCACCCCGGCTATGGCCGCGGAACTCGGCGCAGCGCTGCAACGCTGTGACAGCGAGGACGCCATCCGCGCGGTGGTGATCACCGGGACGCCGCCCGCGTTCTGCGCGGGCGCGGATCTGTCCAGCCGGGTGGGCGAGGTCAGCGCCACCATCGAGCCCGCCCCGTGGCGGGTGCGCAAGCCGGTGATCGCCGCGGTCAACGGGCACGCGGTCGGCATGGGGCTGGCGCTGGCCCTGCAATGCGACCTGCGGTACATGGCGCGCGACGCGGTCTACGGACTGACCCAGGTGCGCCGCGGCGTGCTCGCCGACGGCTACGCGCACTGGACGCTGCCCCGGCTGGTCGGCATGGCCAACGCCGCCGACATCATGCTCACCGGCCGCACCTTCGACGGCGAGGAGGCCAAGGCGATGGGCCTGGCCAACGCCTGCCTCGCGGGCGGCGAAGTGCTGCCGACCGCGCTCTCGGTGGCGCACGATCTGGTCAACGGTTCCGCGCCGCTACCGGTGGCGCTGTCCAAGCGACTGCTCTGGGAGGGCCTCGGCATGAGCCCGTCCATGGTTGGTCAGCTGGAGTCCGAACTCAACGCCCACGTCGCCAAGAGCGTCGACGGCGGCGAGGCGATGGCGGCGTTCCGTGACCGCAGGCAGCCCAACTGGACCGGCAGCATCAGCTCCGAATGGCCCGCGTGGGACAACAAGGCCGACGCCGACCGACCGGTGCTCGACTGAATCGCGACCTCTTACGCGTTGCCGCCCAGCACGATGAGCAGAAAGAGGATCGCCATCAGAACCATGAGGACGGTTCCGATGACACCGAGGATGTAGCCGACCAGTACCTGTGCTCGGCCGCCGAGGGCGCCGCCGGAGTCCTCGATCTGGTCGAGGGCGCGCTTGCCCAACGCCCACGCCACCGGGCCGAGCGCTCCGCAGCAGAAGATGCTCGCCGCGCCGAGAAACAACACGGCCGTGGCATTCGGATGCTCGACCGTCGCACCGATGGGCTGGTTGGGTATCACCACCAGCCGAATTCTACGGGGCTACCGGGGAACTCCGCGTATTTTGCGGATCGCGCGTGACTCGGGGCGTTTCGTGTCGGCCGGGAAACGCCGTTCACCTGCGCCGTCGCCGAAACGGTTGGCGCGTACGAACATTCGGCCCGGCGGTCGAATCCGTCAGACCCGGCGCTGACGGGCGATCTCGGCGAGCACCACGCCCGCCGCCACCGACGCGTTCAGCGACTCCACCGGACCGGCCATCGGGATGCTGAGGATGCTGTCGCAATTCTCCCGGACCAGGCGCGAGAGACCCTTGCCCTCCGAGCCGACCACGATGACCGTCGGTGCGGTGCCGTCGAACTCGTCCAGCGTGGTGTCGCCGTCCATGTCCAGGCCGACGATCTGGAAGCCCTGGTTGGCCCAATCCTTCAGCGTGCGAGTCAGATTCGTGGCGCGCGCGACCGGAAGCCGGGCCGCGGCGCCCGCGCTGGTCCGCCACGCGACGGCGGTGACGCTCGCGCTGCGCCGTTGCGGGATGAGCACGCCGTGGCCGCCGAACGCCGCGACGGAGCGGATCACCGCGCCGAGGTTGCGCGGATCGGAGATGTTGTCCAGCGCGACGAGCAGCGCGGGTTCGGCCGTACCGCGCAGCCGGTCGAGCAGATCGTCCGGGTGTGCGTAGCGGTACGGCGGCACCTGGAGCGCGAGACCCTGGTGCAGACCGTTGTTGCTCATCCGGTCCAGATCGGTGCGCGGCACCTCGAGGATGGAGATGCCCGCGTCGGCCGCGGTCTGCACGCTCTCGGTGAGCCGGTCGTCGTTCTCGGTGCCGACCGCGACGTAGAGCGCGGTGGCCGGGACGCCCGCGCGCAGACACTCGACGACCGGGTTGCGGCCGAGCACCAATTCGGGACCGTCCTCGGTCTTGCGACCCGCGGGGCGGCCACCGGCGGCGCGGCCGGTCGGACGACCCTTCGCCTCCGCCTTGGCCTTGGCCGCGGCGCGCTTGGCCGCGGGGTGCTTGGTCCGCATCTCGGCGGGCGGCGTCGCGCCGCGCCCCTCGAGTGCGCGCCTGCGCTTGCCGCCGGAACCGACGACCGCGCCCTTCTTACTACCCGTCTTGCGCACAGCGCCGCGACGCTGCGAATTCCCTGCCATCAGTTCGCCTTTCCGCGCGCGGCGCCCAACGACCACTCGGGTCCTCGGGCGGTGTCGGTCACCTCGATGCCCGCGGCGGCCAAACGGTCGCGCACGGCGTCTGCGGTGCCCCAGTCCTTGTCGGCGCGGGCCTGCTGGCGGCGGTCGAGTTCGGCGCGCACCAGCACGTCGAGCGCATCCTGCGCCGCGGAGGTGTCCTCCGGCGCGTACCACTTCGGGTCGTACGGGCAGACGCCGAGGATGTTCAGCATGGCCCGCACCTGCCCGGCCAGCTCCCGCGCGGTGTCCACCGCGCCCGATTCCAGCGCCTTGTTGCCTTCGTGCACCACGCGGTGCACCTCGGCGAGCGCGCGCGGCACGGCCAGGTTGTCGTCCATCGCCTCGGCGAACGCGTCGGTCCACTTGCCGACCGGGATCTCACCGGCCCGCTCGGCGACCCGGTGGATGAACGCCTCGATCCGCTGATAGGAGGCCGCGGCGTCGTAGAGCGCCTTGTCCGAGTACTCCAGCATCGATCCGTAGTGCGCGCTGCCGAGATAGAACCGAAGCTCCACGGCGCGAACCTTTTTCAGCACGTTGGGCACCGACAGCACGTTGCCGAGCGACTTGGACATCTTCTCGCCGCCCATGGTCACCCAGCCGTTGTGCAGCCAGTACTGCGCGAACCCGTCGCCGGCGGCCTTGGACTGGGCGATCTCGTTCTCGTGGTGCGGGAACACCAGATCCATACCGCCGCAATGGATATCGAATTCCGCACCCAGATAGAACTCGGCCATCGCGGAGCATTCCAAATGCCAGCCGGGGCGGCCGGGACCCCACGGCGACGGCCAGTTCGGCTCGCCGGGCTTTGCCGCCTTCCACAGCGTGAAATCGCGCGGGTCGCGCTTGCCCTCGCCCGCGCTCTCGCCTTGGTGCACGTCGTCGAGCTTGTGGCCGGACAGGTTTCCGTAATCCGGGTAGCTCTGCACGTCGAAGTAGACGTTGCCCTCGGAGGCGTAGGCGTGCCCGCGGTCGATGAGCCGCCGCATCAGATCGACCATCTGGGTGATGTGGCCGGTGGCCCGCGGCTCCGCGGAAGGCGGCTGCACACCGAGCGCTTCGTAGGCGCGGTCGAAGGCCCGCTCGTAGGTGGCCGCCCACTCCCACCACGGGCGGCCCGCCTCGGCGGCCTTGTTCAGAATCTTGTCGTCGATGTCGGTGACGTTGCGGATGAAGTGCACGTCGTAGTCGTGCGCCTGCAACCAGCGGCGCAGCACGTCGAACGCGACGCCGCTGCGGACGTGACCGATATGGGGTTCCCCCTGGACGGTGGCGCCACAGAGGTACACCGAAGCGCGGCCGGGAACCAGCGGCGCGAAATCGCGCATGGTTCGGCGTTCGGTGTCAAAGAGGCGCAGTGTCACGGCAGTCGATCCTAGTCGGCGCCGTCGAGGGACTTCCGTCCAGGCTCACACACGACCGGCGGGAACTCTGAGGTTGGTCCGGCCGGTCGGAGCAGGGCGTTCGCACCTCGGCTCGACCGAGGGGCGCCCGGGTGCTATGTGCGGGCTTGCAGCAACGCGGTGGCGATCGACGCGACGCCCTCCCCGCGACCCGTGAGACCCAGTCCGTCGGTGGTGGTTCCGGACACCGAGACCGGCGCTCCGAGCAGCTCGCCGAGCACCTTCTGCGCCTCCGCGCGGCGCGGTCCGATCTTGGGTCGATTGCCGATGACCTGCACCGCGGCGTTGACGATGTCGAATCCGGCCTCGTCGAGCAACCGGCGGACCTCGGTCAGCATCGCGGCGCCCGAGACGTCCTTCCACTCGGGGCGGCCGGTGCCGAACACCGCGCCGACATCGCCGAGCCCGGCCGCCGACAGCAGCGCGTCGCACAGTGCGTGCGCGGCCACGTCGCCGTCGGAGTGGCCGGAGCAGCCGTCGTCACCGTCGAACAGCAGTCCCGCCATCCAGCACGGACGACCGGGTTCGATGGGATGCACGTCGCTGCCGATACCAACTCGCATGGTCACGACGTTCTCATACGCTCCGCGCCGCGTTGCACACCGTCTCGGCGAGCATCAGGTCCAGCGGAGTGGTGATCTTGAAGGCCATCGGGTCGCCGGGAATGGTGTGCACCTCGGCGCCGAGCCGCTCGACGAGTCCGGCGTCGTCGGTGGCGAGCACGTTCGTCTCGTAGGCGGCGCGCAGGAGATCGGCCGCGAAGCCTTGCGGTGTCTGGATCGCGCGAAGCGCCGCCCGGTCTGGGGTGCCGGTCACCACGCCGTGCGCGTCGACGGACTTGACGGTGTCGACCACCGGGAGGGCGGGAACCACCGCGCGATGACCTGCCCGCAACTCGGCCGCGACCCGGGCGATCAACGCGGGCGGGGTGAGCGCGCGGGCGGCGTCGTGCACCAGGTAATAGCCCGCGTCCGGCGCGGCGGCGATACCCGCGCGCACCGAATCGGTGCGTTCGGCGCCGCCGACGACCACGCGCACCGCGTCCGAGGGCGGCAGCAGGGCGACTGCGCTCTCGACCAGTTCGACGGGGACCATCACGATGATGCGGTCGACCGCCCCGGAGGCCAGCAGGCCGTCCACGGCCAGCCGGACCATGGGTGTGCCGCCGACCGCGACGAACGCCTTGGGCGTGTTCTCACCCAAACGGACGCCGCGACCGGCGGCAGGAACCAAGGCAACGACAGGACTGTCGCTGTCAGAGTTGTTCACGGTCAGGAAGCCGCTGCGAGGACCTCGTCGAGCAGCGTCTCGGCCTTGCCGTCGTCGGTACCCTCGGCGAGCGCGAGTTCACCGACCAGGATCTGGCGAGCCTTGGCCAGCATGCGCTTCTCACCGGCGGACAGCCCACGATCCTGCTCCCGACGCCACAGGTCGCGGACGACCTCGGCAACCTTGTTCACATCGCCGGAGGCGAGCTTCTCCAGGTTGGCCTTGTAGCGGCGAGACCAGTTGGTCGGCTCCTCGGTGTGCGGCGCGCGCAGCACCTGAAAGACCCGGTCGAGACCCTCCTGGCCCACGACGTCGCGCACGCCGACGTATTCGGCGTTTTCCGCGGGTACGCGAACGGTCAGATCGCCTTGGGCGACCTTCAGGACCAGATACTCTTTTTGCTCACCCTTGATGGTGCGAGTCTCGATTGCTTCGATCAGCGCCGCTCCGTGGTGGGGGTAAACGACGGTGTCTCCGACCTTAAAAATCATGTGTCCCGTGCCCCTTTCGATGTTCACAGTTTAACATGCGACTCGGTAACGGCGCGATCAACTGTGCAGGTCAGGGCCACAACGAGCGGACCGAGGGGGTTGACAGAACCCGGACGGTGTGCATTACGTTGTGCCAGAACGAGTTATCCGACGGCGCCACCTCGCCCGTGTCCCGCGAGGTACCGCGGCACTCGGCCCGCAACCGCACCCCGGGGCCACCGAACCGTTATGCAACGGTTGCCGACCGACAGCGGTGTCGCGGGGCGGACACCCCGGCCCGACCGACGGGTCCCCGGTGTCGACTACTACGCTGCCTAGTTACTACTCTCCGTAGCGGAGTGATCCCGGTCGACATGGAGGACAACCCGTGACTGCCCTGAATGCTGTGACCGCCTCGTCGGGGGCGCGGAAGCCACGTCTCATGGTGACTGTTGCCGCACTCGCCGCGGGCGCCGCGCTCGCGCTGTCCGGCTGCAGCGCGGGGCAGGTCTCCCAGACCGCGAACCAGGCTCCGGCCATCAACGGCAACAACGCCGAGGTCGAGGACATCTCGCTGCGCAACGTGCACATCGTGTACCCGTCCGAGGGCTACACCAATGTGCAGGGCGGCAAGGCGCTGATCGCGCTGTCCATCGTGAACAACAGCGAGACCGTCACCGACGAGCTCACCAGCGTCACCACCGACCTCGGCCAGGTGAAGATCACCCCGCCGTCCGGCGCGTCCTCGGTGAAGCTCGCGCCGCAGCAGACCGTCGTCGCGGCGGGCAAGCAGGGCGGCGGCTCGACCGACTCGCACGGCGGCGACAGCCACGGCGACGACAGCCACAGCTCACAGCCGACCAAGCAGCAGACCGCCGATCCGGAGGCAAAGCCGGCCACCCTCGAGATCACCGGCCTCACCAAGGACATCACCCCCGGCCTGACCTACACCGTCTCGTTCAACTTCAAGGAGAACGGCACCGTGCAGGTCCAGGTGCCGGTCGACGCGGGCACCGAGGCCGAGCGCCACGAGTCCGATCTGTCGGGCCCGGCCGCCGGTGGCGGTCACGGCGGCGGCCACTGAGCCCGAGTCCGTCGCGGACCGAGAACGAAGGCTGTCGCACTCGGTGCGGCAGCCTTTTCCATATGCGGGGTTCTGTCGGGCCCGGTACGTAAGGTGCGCCTGTGGCAAAGAACAAGCCGATCTTCCGGTGCTCCGCCTGCTCGCACGAGGTCGCGAAGTGGGTGGGCAAGTGCCCGGACTGCGGGGCGTGGGGCACGGTCGACGAGGTGGCCGTCTCGGCCGTGTCGGCCGCCGCGCCGGGTAGGCGCGCGATGCTGCCGAGCACGGCGGCGGCCCCGATCTCCACGATCGATTCGCAGGTCACCAAGGCCAGGCCGACCGGTGTCGGCGAGCTGGACCGGGTGCTGGGCGGCGGCGTGGTCGCGGGCTCGGTGGTGCTGCTCTCCGGTGAGCCGGGCGTTGGCAAGTCGACGCTGCTGCTCGAGGTCGCGCACCGGTGGGCCAAGCAGCGCGACGAGAAAGCGCTCTATGTGACCGCCGAGGAGTCGGCGGGTCAGGTCCGGCTGCGCGCGGACCGCACCGGCGCGGTGCACGAGCGGGTGTACCTGGCGGCGGAGTCGGATCTGTCGATCGTGCTCGGGCACGTCGAGCAGGTGCGGCCGACGCTGCTCGTCGTCGACTCGGTGCAGACCATGCTCGCGCCGGACGTGGACGGCGTGATCGGCGGCGTCACCCAAGTCCGCGCGGTGACGGCGGCGCTCACCTCGCTGGCCAAGGCGAGCGGGATCGCCGTGCTGCTGGTCGGCCATGTCACCAAGGACGGCAACGTGGCGGGGCCGCGCACCCTCGAACACTTGGTGGACGTGGTGCTGCAGTTCGAGGGCGACAAGAACTCCACGCTGCGCATGGTGCGCGGCATCAAGAACCGGTTCGGCAGTGCCGACGAGGTGGGCTGTTTCGAGCTGCACGAGGAAGGCATCGCGGGCGTCGACGACCCGTCCGGGCTGTTCCTGCACCACCGCACCGATTCGGTGCCCGGCACCGCGGTCACCGTCGCGATGGACGGCAAACGGCCGCTGGTCGGCGAGGTGCAGGGCCTGACGGTGAAGACCGAGATCCCCGCGCCGCGCCGCGCGGTCAGCGGGCTCGACTACAACCGGGTCGCCATGGTGCTCGCGGTGTTGCAGAGCCGCGGCCGCGTCTTCCTCGGCAAGCACGACGTCTACGCGGCGACGGTCGGCGGCATGCGCCTCGTCGAACCCGCGGCGGACCTGGCCATCGCGCTCGCCATCGCCAGCGCCGAATCCGATACCGCGCTGCCGCCGGGCTGGGTGATCCTCGGCGAGGTCGGCCTCGCGGGCGAAGTGCGGAAGGTGACCGGCGTGGCACGTAGGCTGGCCGAAGCGCAGCGGCTCGGCTTCACCACCGCGCTGGTGCCGCCGGGGCTGGATCGAGTGAAGGGCGGGGGCATGAAGATTCACGAGGTGACCGACGTCGGTTCCGCGCTGCGGATCAGCGGCCTGCGCGCGCGGCGGGCGGCGCGGAGCGAGGCGGCCGAGTGATACCCGGGCGGTGGGCGGCGTATCTGCTAGGCAGACCGGCCCCCGTCGCGCCGAGTACGCCCGCCCCGTCGACGACCGCGCGGAACAGGCTGCCCGAGATCGTCACCCGGCTGGCTCCCGGCACGCCGCTACGAGACGGGCTGGAACGCATCCAGCGCGGTCGCACCGGCGGCCTGATCGTGCTCGGCTACGACGCGGACGTCGAGCGGATCTGCGACGGTGGATTCGAGCTGGACGTCGAATTCGCGCCGACCCGGCTGCGCGAGCTGTCGAAGATGGACGGCGCGGTGGTGCTCTCCACCGACGGCGCCCGCATCCTGCGCGCCAACGTGCACCTGGTGCCCGATCCGAACCTGCCCAGCGCGGAATCCGGCACCAGGCACCGCGCCGCCGAACGGACCGCCGCCCAGACCGGCTACCCGGTGATCGCGGTGAGCAAGTCGATGCGCACGATGACGCTGTACATCGATGAGGTCCGCCACCTGGTCGAGCCGTCGGCCACCATCCTGGCCAGGGCGAACCAGGCGCTGGGCACGTTGGAACGCTACAAGGCGCGGTTGGATCAGGTGTGCGAGCAGTTGTCGGAGAGCGAGCTCGAGGGCGTCGTCACCCTGCGTGACGCTTTATCGGCGGCCCAGCGCCTGGAGCTGGTGCGGCGTCTGGCCAAGGAGATCGAGCAGAGCGTGCTGGAACTCGGCGCCGACGGTCGCCAGCTCGCGCTGCAACTGGAGGATCTGGTCGGCGACAGCGCCTGGCTGCGCGAGTTGCTCGTCCGCGACTACCTCGCCTGCGAGCCGGCGGGGGCGGAGGCAGGTGTGCCTGGTCATGGTGTGGTTCTCCGCACGGGTACCAGGCAACGGGAGAACACGGCCTGCTCGTGCGCCGACCGCCGACATGTGAATGGGTCAGAGGCGGCGGGGGCGGGTGTGGCTGATCATGGGGTGGTTCTCCGCACGGGTACCAGGCAACGGGAGAACACGGCCTGCTCGTGCGCCGACCGCCGACATGTGGATGGTTCAGAGGTCGAGCGCGCTATGGCGGGGCTGGACCTGGTCACCGATGCCGAACTGCTCGACCTCACCAATCTGGCCGCGCCGCTCGGTTATCCGGGCACCATCGAGGCGCTGGACCTGCCGATGCGCCCGCGCGGCTACCGGGTGCTCACCCGGATACCCCGGCTGCGCTTCACCCACATCGAATCGCTGGTCGACTCGTTCGGCTCGCTACAAGGACTGCTGGTCGCGACAACGAGCGAGCTACAGGCCGTCGACGGGATCGGCGTGCCGACGGCACGGCAGATCCGCGACGGGCTGACCCGCCTCGCCGAAGCGGGCGCGGACAACCCGTTCGAACGGGATCGATGAAGCGGCGGCTCAGGCGATGTTGAACGGCTCGGCCGCGCTGCGCACCGAACCGAGTTGCGCGACAACCGAATACGCGCCGGGCGGGACCGGGACGCGCTCGCCCGCGCAATTCGGCTGAGATGTCGAGCCGGACCAGGTGACCTGGAAAGCGGCCTGCTCACCGCGATTCAGATTGCGCACATCGGGCTGACCGTCCGGATAGCAGTCGGTGCTCGACCACAGCTTGCGGGTGCCGTCGAGGGTGTAGACCGAGATCTGCTGCAATCCGGAGCCGACGTCGCGGGCGCAGGTCACCGAGGAGATGTTGGTGATCACGATGCCGAACACCGGCTGCTCGCCCGCCTTGTAGGTGGGTTGCTCGACGGTCACCTTCACCGCCAGCGACTGATCGGGGCACTGCCCGGACGCCACCGGAGCCGGACTTGCCGCCGGGGTCACCGACGGTTTGGGCGCGTCTGAGCTGGCAGAGGACTTCGGTGTGTCACCCGACTTCTTCACCGACGAGGTCGAACTCGACGCGGCCACCTTGGCGTCACCGGGCGAGCCGCCACCGCGCACGACCATCACCACGAGCCAAATCACCAGCGCGAGCGCCAAGACCAGGATTCCGACGGCGAAAACGCGACGACGCCAGTAGATCTCCGGAGGCAGCGGTCCAGTCGGTTCCAGCACGATTCAAACTTACGGGCAGCACCGGGCGCGGTGTCTCAGGACCTCGGCGTGTCGAACTGGACGACGCCATGGTGCCGGGTGCATCGCACCCGGCACGCTGGGGAAACTCCGCTCCGAGAACGGGTCAGGCGACCTCGCCGATGTTGCCGATGGCACTGTGCAGTTTCATCTGGCCCTCGGCCAGCTTGTAGGTGACGCACGCGATGGCGAGTTCGCCCGCCTTCACCCGCTCGGCGATGATCGACGAACGCTCCATGAGCAGCTTGCTGGTCTCGACCACGTGCCTGGCCTCCAGCTCGTCCACGTCGGACAGGCCCTCCCTGCGGCCGATCAGGATGGACGGCGACACCTTCTCCACCACGCTGCGGATGAATCCGCCGGGCACCTCGCCGCCGTCGAGCGCGTCGACGGTGGCCTTCACCGCGCCGCAGCTGTCGTGTCCGAGCACCACGATCAGCGGCACGTTCAGCACGTGCACGCCGTACTCGATCGAACCGAGCACCGAGCTGTCCACCACGTGGCCCGCGGTGCGCACGACGAACATGTCGCCGAGACCCTGATCGAAGATCAACTCCGCGGCCACGCGCGAGTCGCCGCAGCCGAAGAGGATGGCCGAAGGATGCTGACCGCCGACGAGCTTCGCCCGGTCGGCGGCGCCCTGATTAGGATGCATGAGGGTGCCGTTGACGAAACGCTCGTTGCCTTGGCGGAGAGATTTCCACGCGCTGATCGGGTTGGAATCAGACATACCGACCATTGTGCACAAGGCATTCGCTACCAGCGAGTCAGGTTCGTTACGTGTCGGCAAATATCGACTGGCCGCCGGGTGGCGGGGACGGTGAGGGTAATGCGTAGCGGGACAGGTCGGATCACACCGGCCCTGCCACAGATCGGTGATCGCGGCATCGACGCCGATGTGTTGCTGGACTGGTACGCCGAGACCGCCCGCGACCTGCCGTGGCGGCACCCCGGCGTGACCGCGTGGCAGATCCTGATGAGCGAGATCATGCTCCAGCAGACCCCTGTCGTTCGGGTGCAGCCTGTCTGGCTGGAGTGGGTGGCGCGCTGGCCGGTGCCCTCGGCGATGGCCGCGTCCTCCCAGGCCGAGGTGCTGCGGGCGTGGGGCAAACTCGGCTATCCGCGGCGCGCGCTGCGGCTGCACGAGTGCGCGCGGGTGCTCGCCGAGGAGCACGGCGACGAGGTCCCCACCGACGTGGACGTGCTGCTCGGCCTGCCCGGCATCGGCGCTTACACCGCGCGTGCGGTCGCCTGCTTCGCCTACGGCCAACGCGTGCCGGTGGTGGACACCAACGTGCGCCGGGTCGTCGCGCGCGCCGTGCACGGTCGCGCCGAAGCGGGCAATCCGGCCGCGCGCGACCTCGCCGAGACCGAGGCGCTACTGCCCGCGAAGATCGACCGCGCGGCGCGGTTTTCCGCCGCGCTGATGGAGCTCGGCGCGACGGTCTGCACCGCGCGCACGCCCGACTGCGCGCGCTGCCCGCTGCCCGCCTGCGCCTGGGTGACCGCGGGTCGTCCGGTGTCCGAGGTGGTGCGCCGCACCCAGAAGTACGAGGGCACCGACCGCCAGGCCCGCGGCCGCCTGCTCGACGTGCTGCGCGCCGCGACCGGGCCGGTGGAGCGGGTGCGCCTGGACCTGGCCTGGACCCGCGATCCCGGCCAGCGCGATCGGGCGCTGGACTCGCTGCTGGTCGACGGGCTGATCGAGCAGACGGCGGACGGATTGTTCGCCCTCGCGGGTGAGGGCGATCGCTGACAGCCGGATGAAGGGGGCCTTCAGTCGGTCAGGCGAGGACCCGGTGCAGAAATCGTTCCACTTCGGCGCGATAGCGCTCGGGCTGATCGTCGTGCACCAGATGTCCCGCGTCCGGGATCAGCACGTACTCCGCATTCGCGTTGGTCTCGGCCATTTCCCGCATCTGCCCGGCCGGGGTGATGGTGTGCTCGCCCTCGATGAGCAGCACCGGGACGCGCACCGCCCGCCACTGCTCCCAGAAATGGCGGGTGCCCCACTCCTCGGAGATGTCGCGGAAGGTCGCGACCGAGCCGTGCAGCCGATAGCCGTCCGGGCCGTGCTCGAAGGAGTTCAGGAAGTAGCGACCCGCGACGGGGCCGAAGTACTCGAGCACCGAGTCGGCGTCGGGGAACGGCTGCGGCCACGACTCGATCATGGCCGCCCAGTCCGCGGCGGTGCGTCCGGTGAAGTCGGGGGCGATGTCCTCCACCACCAGCGCGCGCACCCGCTCCGGATACTGCGCGGCGAAGACCCAGCCGTGCAGCGCCCCCATGGAATGGCCGATCACGACCATCGGCTCGGTGAGGTGCGCGGTGGCCTCGGCGAGATCGGCGACGAAGGCCTCGGTGGTCAACTCCGGCGGGGCCGGGCGGCCGTGGCCCGCGGCGTCGTAGGTGTAGACGTGCCCGTGCGCCCGCAGCCAGTCCAGCTGGTCGCCCCAGGTGCGCGCGCTGCCCATCAAACCGTGCAGCAGCAGGATCGGCACGCCTGCTCCGCCTTCGTCGTACCACATCGGGACGATTGTGCCCCCGGGCTCGTCCGGGCGCGCGCCCGCCCGCGCGCGGGCGACGTATTGTCGAGTTCATGGCTGTCGTGAAGATCAACGCGATCGAGGTCCCCGAGGGCGCAGGGCCCGAGCTGGAGAAGCGGTTCGCGCACCGCGCGCACGCGGTGGAGAACTCGCCCGGCTTCCTCGGCTTCCAGCTGCTGCGTCCGGTCGCGGGCGAGAACCGCTACTTCGTGGTGACCCAATGGGATTCCGAGGAATCCTTCGCCGCTTGGCGGGACGGTCCCGCCCGTGCCGCGCACGCCGGCAGCGGGGACAAGAAGCCGGTCTCGACCGGGGCGTCGCTGCTCGAATTCGAGGTCGTGCTCGACGTCGCGGCCAAGCCCGCGTCCTAGCATCCGGCGGGTAACGACTCGCCCACACCGTGGTCAACAGGTGTCGACCGTGTTGACGACGGGCGCGCCGTGGTGTCACAGTTCGAGGTGACCAAGCGAGGGTGATGCGGTAATTCCGGTGTGATTCCGGAGCGGTCGCGCCACTGTGTTCCAAGCATCGAGTCCGATCTCCGCCGAGCAGGCGGGGGCCAGGCGAGGTGCCGGAAAGCCAGACACCGGCACCCTCCGCACCACCCATCTCACGGGACGCGACAACGCCCTGCCGGGACCGAGAATCCGGTCGGGACGTATCCCTAGGAGGACTCGAATGGCCATCGCGCATTCACCGAGCCAGGCGACCGATTCCCTGGCGACCGTGCTCGTCACGGTAGGTGTCGTTCTTCTCGCACTGCTCACGCTGTACCTGGTCGGCTTCGATCAGGGCGCCATCTCGCGCAGCGGGATGTTCATGCACGAGCTCATGCATGACGGACGTCATCTGCTGGGTGTTCCGTGCCACTGAACCCACCCACCCCGCCGACTCCGTCGGCTGCCGTCCCCCTGAACCCACCCACGACGACTCCGGTCCCCCTGGCCGGAACCTTGAAAACCCTGCTGTTGCGCGGCCTGCTCGCCGGTTTGATCGCCGGTCTGCTGGCCGCCACGGTGGGCTATTTCGTCGGCGAACCGAAGGTCGACGCGGCGATCGCCATCGAAGAGGCGAACGCGGCCACCGAAGAGTCGCACCACACGCCGGAGGAACCCGCCACGGGTCACTCCCACGGCGACGAGGAAGAGCCGCTGGTCAGCAGGCCCGGACAGAAGTTCGGGCAGTTCCTGGCTCTCGGCCTCAGCGGTCTCGCCTTCGGCGCGATCTTCGCCTCGGTCGCGCATTTCGCGCGGCGCCACACCGCACTGTCCGGTCCCAAGCTGGCGATCGGGCTCGGTGTCGCAGGGTGGGCCGCGATAGTCGCGGTGCCGTTCTTCAAGTACCCGGCGAACCCACCGGCGGTGGGTGATCCGGAGACCATCAACGATCGCACCCTGCTCTGGGTGGCCTCGGTGCTGCTCGGCCTCGCGGCCGTCGGCGCGGGGGTGTACGTGTACAAACTGCTGCGCGGGCAGCTGGACACCGTCCGGCTGATCGCGGGCGTCGCGGTGTTCGTGCTGATCACCACGCTGGGCTACGTCCTGCTGCCCGGCGTCGACGAGGTGTCCGCCGACTTCCCGCCGAGCCTGCTGTGGCAGTTCCGTGTCGCGTCGCTCGCCGTCTCCGCCACGCTGTGGGCGGCGCTCGGTCTCGGCTTCGCGGCGCTCACCGAGTTCGCGGGGCGTAACACCCAGGCGCGGAGCGAGGTCGCTACCGCGGGGTGACTCGCGTTCGAAAGATCAGGGGCAGTGTCGGTCTCATGACCGGCACTGCCCCTTTTCGGTCGAGCGGTCAGGCCAGCGCGGCGTCCAGGCTGATGATGTCGACACCGGCCAGCGCCTTGGAGACCGGGCAGCCGGCCTTGGCGGCCTCGGCGGCGGCGAGGAAGCCGTCGGCGTCCATGCCGGACACCCGGCCGCGGACGGTCAGTGCGACCGCAGTGATGCGGAAGCCGCCCGCCGGGTCCGGGCCGAGGGTGACGTCGGCGGTGACGTCCAGGCTTTCGGGTGTGGCGCCCGCGTTGCCGATCTGCGCCGAGAGCGCCATGGCGTAGCAGGAGGAGTGCGCGGCCGCGATCAGTTCCTCGGGACTGGTGGTGCCGTCGGCTTCCTCCGCGGAACGCTTGGGGAACGACACGTCGTACTTGCCGACGCCCGAACTGGTCAGCTCGACCTGGCCGGAGCCGTCCTGCAGACCTCCGGTCCAAGCGGTGCGCGCGGTACGTGTTGGCATCATTGTCCTTTCACGAAGTGAGCCGAACTCGTGCAGGCTAGAACCTACCCGCACAGCCGAACCGTGCGCACCGCTTCCGCGGGCGAGCCGTCAGCTCGCCGCGCCGAGCTTCCCGTCGAGCTGCTCGAGTATCCGGGGCCACGCCGCACGGTGCCGGTCTCTGGCCGCCTCGCTCGCGAACCCCGAGTGCCGCAGGCGAAGCCGGATGCCGCGCGGCTGTTTGACGAACTGCACGCTCACCACCGTCTCGGCGCCCTCGGTGCCGCTCTCGCCGGTGACCCAGGTGAGCTCGACGAGGCGCTCCGGCTCCAGCCGCAGGAACCGGCCGTAGTGCGGGTTGCGCTTGCCCTCGAACTCGGTCTCGAAGAAGAACGGCTCGTTCACCGCGGGCTTCATCCGCACCGAATCCGGGGCGGCTAACCAGATGTCGAACCCCTGTGTCCATGCGGCGTAGAGCAAGCTGGGCGGTGCTTTCATCACCCGCTCCACGGTGAGGTCGTAGGGCCGTGCGGACAGATCCGGGAGACGAACTGACTGGTCGACCATCACCGGACCATACCCGCGCGCCCGAAGCCCCCACAGCATTTGCCCCGACGTGATCGGCTGTCACTCGGGATTGGTCACCCGGGCGAGCACGATGCCGCCGAGGATCAGCGCGAGCGCGAGCAACCGCCCCGCGCTGAACGGATCCCGGTGCACCACGATCCCGAGGGCGATCGCGCCCACCGCGCCGATGCCGGTGAAGACGGCGTAGGCGGTGCCGACGGGCAGCGTCTGCATGGCTCTGGACAGCAGGTATACCGCGAGGCTGCCCAGCACGAAGCACACGAGGGTGGGCAGCGGGCGGGTGAAGTTCTCGGTCGGTTTGATGCTCTGCGACCAGACGATCTCGACGAGGCCCGCGAGACCTAGTACGAGCCAGTTCATTTCGGTGCTCCGCTCATTCAGGGCTCCACTCGTTCAGGGGCTCCGCTCATTCAGGAGCGCGAGTCGTTCAGGGGCGAGAGTCGTTTGCGTGCGCGTTCGTTGGGTGCTCGAGCCGTTCACGTGCCCTAGGCCCTGTCTCGAAGTTCCATCCGGCGCCTCAGCCCGGACTTCGAGACAGGGCCTAGCCGTTCGCGCTCGAGTCGTTCGGGTGCTCGGGGCATTCGCGTGCCCGAGTCGTTCGGGTTCGTCCGTTCTCGTTCAGTACTGCGCCGCGAGGGAGCGGGCGGTTTCGATGGCCTTGGCGTAGGAGTCGTCGTGTTCGGCTCGGCGATCGGCGAGCGCCGGATCCTGGCGGGAGTTGGCCAGTTCGGCGTGCACGAAAACCGTGTCGGTGACGGCGAAGTGGCCCGCGAAGAAGTCGCGCAGGTAGCGCTCCTGGTAGTCGAAGGCCGCCTTGGGCGCGCCGGGCGAATAGCTGCCGCCCCGCGCGGAGGCGACGACGAAACGGCGGTGCCCCAACGACATTCGGGGAAAGGTGATCTGGTCCAGCCAGGCCTTCAGCACGGCCGGAATCGAGTAGTTGTACATCGGGGTGCCGATCAGGATCACGTCGGCGGCGAGCACCTCGTCCAACAGGGGGCGCAGGACGGCCAGCGCCGCGGTCTGGGCCGGAGTCGTCGCCAGGCCGTCGAGGTCAGCCGGGTCGAAGGCGCCGCGCGCGAGGACCGCGTCGCACAGCTCGGTCCACGGCTCGCCCACGAAGGGCACGGGCCGCGTCGCAAGGTCTCGGTACAGGTACTCGCCGTTCGGATTCCCGGCGCGCCAGGCGGCGGCGAACTCCGCGCTCAGTTCCCGGCTGATGGAGCGGCGCCGGGCGCTCGCGTCGAGGTGCAACAAGGTGCTCATGCCTGCGCCTCGCCAATGCTCGGCTCCAGCACGCGCACCGCGCGCTGGCAAGTGATTCGCTCACTGCGTTCGCTCATGATTCAACCCTTCAATTAAGCGGACATATTGTCCGGTTCGACGTTAACAGCAAATCGGACACTCTGTCCACTTATCCCGAACTCCGCTAGAGTCGCTGTCATGGATGCCCGCTCGGATCTGCTCACCGGCGCACCGCTCGATCGACCGCCGAGCGAACGCGCGGACGCGGCACGCAACCGCGCCAAGGTCCTCGCGGCCGCGGCGGAACTCTTCGCCGAGCGGGATCCACGCGCGGTGACCATGGACGACATCGCCAAGGCAGCGGGCGTCGGCCGCGGCACGCTGTACCGCCGCTACCCGGACACGAATTCGATCGCCGTCGCGCTCCTCGACGAGCACGAACGCGCCCTCCAAGAGCGCCTGCTGCACGGCGAACCACCCCTCGGCCCAGGCGCGTCCCCGGCAGACCGGCTGGCCGCCTTCTACGAGGCGATGGTCGAACTCCTCGACAGCCACGCGCACCTGGCACTCGGCGCGGAGACCGGCGGCGCCCGCTTCACGACCGGGGCATACGGGTTCTGGTACGCCCACGTCCGAGCGTTGCTGGTGGCGGCGGACATCCGTGACCCGGACGCGCTGGTCGATTCCCTGCTCGCACCGTTGGCCGCGGAGGTCTACACCGCACAACGCGAACGCGGGCTCAGCCCATCGACCATCACCCGAGGACTGGATCGGATCGCCCACGCCCTGCTCGGCAAACCCCGATAGGCACCCGCCCTATCACCGTTCCACACGCCGTTCACACGCCTGACGAAGCAGACCATGCCGAGGCCCCATGCGAGCGCCGGACCGCGAGCGGCGCCCACCAACGAGCTCGCGCGCGTCCAGATGCCGAGAATGACTGTGCCGGTGATGAATCCGTCGAAGACGCGGGCCGGGCTCGGCATCGGCGTTTGGTCGGCCGCCGAATACCTGCGCTTACGAAGGTCGATCGACGGTCGGCCTCGTGGGGCACTGCCGGGCGCAATCCGCCCAAAGTCCGCGCTGGCCGGAGCGAAGGCGAAGGTACGCACCAGAGACACAGCCGGACGCAGTCCGCCCGAAAACCGCGCATGGCCGGAGCGAAGGCGGAGGTACGCCTTAGGCTGCAAGGGTGAGTGCGCCAGGCATAGCGAATCGTGGCTCGGTCGTATGGGACTGGGGCCTCGCGTTGATCGTCGCGGTAGTCCAGGTGGCCGGGGGTCGCGGCGCCGATATGCACCAGACCGGCACGCAGTCACTGGATGTGCTCGGTTATCTGCTGCTGCTCGCGGGGCCGGTCGCGCTGGCTTTCCGGCGCGTTCAGCCGCTGCCGGTGCTGGTGATCGCGCTCGCCGCGTGCGGCATCTACCTGGCGCTCGACTACGGGTACGGCCCCATCTTCCTCTCGCTGGTGATCGCCTTCCTCACCGCGGGGACGATCGGATCTCGCTGGTGGACATACCCACTCGTGCCGATCGGCTACCTGCTCTTCGTGTGGCCGCTGCCCGCGTTGCTCGGTGAATCGGTGAATGGCTGGCAGATCGTCGCGCTGATGGCGTGGTCGGCCGTGCTCATCTGCGCGGCCGAAGGGTTGCGCCAGCGCCAGGCGACGCTGGAGGCCCGCGAGCAGCGCGCGGAGGCTGCCCGCCGCGATGAGCAGGCGCAGCGGGAACGCCGCGCGACCGAGGAGCGGCTGGCCATCGCCAGGGAGCTGCACGACGTTCTCGCCCACAGTCTTTCGCTGATCAACGTGCAGTCCTCGGTAGCGCTGGAGCTGTTCGACAAGCGGCCGCAGCAGGCCAGGACGGCGCTCGCCGCGATCAAGGCGGCGAGCAAGGAATCACTGGCCGAGGTGCACACCCTGCTCCAGACCATCCGCATGGGCGCGACCCTGGCCGACCCCGAAACCGCGCCGGTGCAGCGTGATTCGACCGAGAGGTCTCGCCCCACCCGCGGCCTCCGTGGTCTGCGGCGGGCCACACCGAGCCAGCGGCGGGCATCCGGTGCGGCCGAGCCGGACAAGCGGCCGGAGGAGTTGCGCGCCGATCGGGAGCCGCGCACCGAACCGCGCCCGGCCGAGCCGCCGAAGAAGCAGGAGGCGCCGCGCGCGCCCGCGCCGAGCATCGGCGATCTGGACTCGCTGTTGCAGCGGCCGCGCGAGGCGGGACTGACTGTCGAGACACGCGTCATCGGCGAACCGCGGAAACTGCCCGGCGAGATCGACGCGGCGGCGGCCCGGATCATCCACGAATCCCTGACCAACGTGGCGCGCCACGCTCCTGGCGCGAGCGCCACGATCACCGTCCGCTACGCGACCGGCTCCGTCGACCTGACCATCGACAACTCCCGCCCCACCGCCCCCGCGGCCCGGTCCGGTTCCGGCGCCCGCAACGGCATCATCGGGATGCGCGAGCGGGCACACGCCCTCGGCGGAGCCCTGACCGCCGGTCCACGACCGAGCGGCGGGTTCCGCGTCGCGGCCCGGCTACCCAGCGAGATAGTCCCGGTGCGACAACGCCCGGCGGCCCGTCCCACCGAACCCGCGCCGAAGAACGGCAACGAGGTCGGGAAGGAGGTCGGCGCCGAGCCGAACGATGTGACGGAGGGGCGAAACGGGTCCGCAGCGGATCTCTCCGTCAACTCGACCGCACCGGGAACGCACACCGCCCTGGCGACCGAGTCGGCCGAGCCGAACGCACACAGCGGCACGGTGTCGGCGTTCACCACTACCCCGGACGCCGCGAGCGACGATCGCAAAGGCACCGCGTCGACATCTAACGGCGGCCCGGACACCGTCAGCTCGCACGACAGCTCCGCATCCACACCTTCCGGCGACTCGGACGCCGCGACAGCCAACCGGAATACGCACGGCGACATCCCGCCCAACACCGGCAGCTCGGACGCCGAGACCGGCGATCGTCAGCCCCGCAACGGGAGCGCGTCGACATCCACCGGCAGCCCGGACACCGTCGGCCCAAACGACAGCTCCGCGGCCGCACCACCCGGCGACTCCAGCACCACGACAGCCGACTCGAAAACGCACAGCGGTGCCTCGTCCGACACCAACGGCCTGGTTCCCGCGACCGGTGATCACCAAGTCCGCAACGGCACCGCCTCCGGCTCGCCTTCGTCGCCGTAATTGGTCTGGATCGCAACCACTTCCGTCAACCCACCGACTCCACGCCCGGCGCCGACGTTTCGTAGGCAGCGAGATCACCGAGCCACGGTCACGACTCTGTCAGTAGGCCCGGCTACATTCCGTCTCGATCAACAAAGGCACACAGTCGGATCGGAATTCGGCGCCGACATCCGGATTTCGAGGGAGCGGGGAAACCAATGGGCGTGATCCTGTCGTTCAAAAAGGTCACGAGCGAGCGGTTGGCGGGGTTGGTGGCCGCCGGAGCGCAAGCGCAAGAAGACCTTTGGAATATCGAGCGCGCGAAGGGCGATCCCGAGGGTTACCTCGACAAGTCGTGGGACGGGCTGCGCTATCTGCTCGAAGCGGCCCGGTCGGGTGTGGACCTGTTCTTCGGCGGCGAGCTCATCGACGACGAGTACTACGCGTGGCCGGTCGATCTCGTCCAGACGACGGCGGAGCAGCTGCGCGCCACACCGTTCGCCGCGCTCGCCGCCCACTACGACCCCGGCGCCATGGACGAGGCGAACGTCTATCCGGGCATTTGGACCAGGAACGGCGACCAAGCACTCGACTACCTGCGCTACCACTACGAGATCCTCGTGGCGTTCTTCGCCGACGCCGCGAAGACCGGCTCCGCGGCGGTCATGCACTTCGGCTGAGCGCATACGAAAAAGGCCCGCCCCCAACGGATCTGTTGGGGGCGGGCCCTTTCGTTGCGGCTTACTCGCCGGACGCGGCCTCCGTGGTGGAGCCCTCGCCCGCGCCGGTCAGCACGACCTCGGGCTTCTCCTCGACGGGCGTCTTGGTCAGCTTCGCCTTGCCGGTGAAGGTGAACTTGGCGTCCTCGCCGGAGCCCTCGCCGTCCCAGCCTTCCACATCCACGAAGATCGTCTGGCCGGGGCCGATCTCGCCGAAGAGGATCTTCTCCGACAGCTGGTCCTCGATCTCGCGCTGGATGGTGCGGCGCAGCGGCCGGGCGCCGAGCACCGGGTCGAAGCCGCGCTTGGCCAGCAGCGCCTTGCCCTGCTCGGACAGCTCGATCTCCATGTCCTTGTTCTTCAGCTGCTTGGCGACGCGGCCGATCATCAGGTCCACCATCTGCACGATCTGTTCGGTCGTGAGCTGGTGGAAGACGATCACGTCGTCGATGCGGTTGAGGAACTCGGGCCGGAAGTGCTTCTTCAGCTCGTCGTTGACCTTGAGCTTCATCCGCTCGTAGTTCGAGCCCTCGCTGTTGGACTGCGAGAAGCCCAGGCCGACGGCCTTCGAGATGTCCGAGGTGCCGAGGTTCGAGGTGAAGATCAGCACCGTGTTCTTGAAGTCCACGGTCCGGCCCTGGCCGTCGGTCAGGCGGCCGTCCTCGAGAACCTGCAACAGGGTGTTGTAGATCTCCTGGTGGGCCTTCTCGATCTCGTCGAACAGCACGACCGAGAACGGCTTGCGGCGCACCTTCTCGGTGAGCTGGCCGCCCTCCTCGTAGCCGACGTAGCCCGGAGGGGCGCCGAAGAGCCGCGAGGCGGTGAAGCGGTCGTGGAACTCGCCCATGTCGATCTGGATGAGCGCGTCGTCGTCGCCGAACAGGAAGTTCGCCAGCGCCTTGGACAGCTCGGTCTTACCGACGCCGGACGGACCGGCGAAGATGAACGAACCGGACGGACGCTTCGGATCCTTCAGACCGGCGCGAGTACGGCGGATCGCCTTGGAGACGGCCTTGACCGCGTCCTCCTGGCCGATGATCCGCTTGTGCAGCTCGTCCTCCATGCGGAGCAGACGGGTGGTCTCCTCCTCGGTGAGCTTGAACACCGGGATACCGGTCCAGTTGGCCAGCACCTCCGCGATCTGCTCGTCGTCGACCTCGGCCACGACGTCCAGATCACCGGACCGCCACTGCTTCTCCCGCTCGGCGCGCTTGGCGACGAGCTGCTTCTCCTTGTCGCGCAGCCGCGCGGCCTTCTCGAAGTCCTGCGCGTCGATCGCGGACTCCTTCTCCCGGCGCGCGTCGGCGATCTTGTCGTCGAATTCGCGCAGGTCCGGCGGAGCCGTCATGCGACGGATGCGCATGCGCGCGCCCGCCTCGTCGATCAGGTCGATCGCCTTGTCCGGCAGGAACCGGTCGTTGATGTAGCGGTCGGCCAGCGTCGCGGCGGCGACCAGCGCGCCGTCGGTGATGGACACCCGGTGGTGCGCCTCGTAGCGGTCGCGCAGCCCCTTGAGGATGTTGATGGTGTGCTCGACGGTCGGCTCGCCCACCTGGACCGGCTGGAAGCGGCGCTCCAGGGCGGCGTCCTTCTCGATGTACTTGCGGTACTCGTCGAGGGTGGTCGCGCCGATGGTCTGCAGCTCGCCGCGGGCCAGCTTCGGCTTCAGGATCGAGGCCGCGTCGATGGCGCCTTCGGCCGCGCCCGCACCGACCAGCGTGTGCAGCTCGTCGATGAACAGGATGATGTCGCCGCGGGTGTTGATCTCCTTGAGCACCTTCTTCAGGCGCTCTTCGAAGTCACCGCGGTAGCGGCTGCCCGCGACCAGCGAACCGAGGTCGAGGGTGTAGAGCTGCTTGTCCTTCAGCGTCTCGGGGACCTCGCCGTTGACGATGGCCTGCGCCAGACCCTCGACGACGGCGGTCTTACCGACACCGGGCTCGCCGATCAGCACCGGGTTGTTCTTGGTGCGGCGGCTGAGCACCTGCATGACCCGCTCGATCTCCTTCGAGCGGCCGATGACCGGGTCGAGCTTGCCCTCGAGCGCGGCCTGGGTCAGATTGCGACCGAACTGGTCGAGCACCAGCGAGGTGGACGGGGTCCCGGCCTCGCCGCGGGCGCCGGATTCCACCGGCTCCTTGCCCTGGTACCCGGACAGCAGCTGGATGACCTGCTGGCGGACCCGGTTGAGGTCGGCGCCGAGCTTGACCAACACCTGCGCCGCAACGCCCTCGCCCTCGCGAATGAGGCCGAGCAGGATGTGCTCGGTGCCGATGTAGTTGTGGCCGAGCTGCAGCGCCTCGCGCAAGCTCAGCTCCAGCACCTTCTTGGCGCGCGGGGTGAACGGGATGTGCCCGGACGGGGCCTGCTGGCCCTGGCCGATGATCTCCTCCACCTGGCTGCGCACACCCTCCAGCGAAATGCCAAGAGACTCCAGCGACTTCGCCGCTACACCCTCACCCTCGTGGATGAGGCCAAGCAGGATGTGCTCGGTGCCGATGTAGTTGTGGTTGAGCATCCGGGCCTCTTCCTGGGCCAGGACAACGACACGCCTCGCGCGGTCGGTGAACCTCTCGAACATCGCTCCCTCACTCTCCTGCTCAGACCTTCATAGGCGTCCGACGCTTCAGTGCTGTGGTCAACCTTCGGTCGTCAGCCTGCCATGAAGCCCGGGGGTTGCGGCCCCCGCCATCCACTCTAGTTGGCGGGGGTCCGGGCCGCCTCCAGTCCACCCTATTGGGGACCAGCGACAGCACGGTCATTCACTCATAACGTGAGCGTTTCGGGTTTCGTTTCCGATGCGGTTTTGCCGACAGCGAACACCCTCTGATCGGGCGATCTCGCCCCGATCCACGGGCCATCGTCGCCCCGTTGACGCCCCTGCCAGTGCAAACGACCGAATCGCTCCCGGTGTTCCCGGCAACCCCCGATTTTCGAATCGTTGCGGCGGCCGGGCGGCCGCCACTCCCGCGCTCAGCCCGTGAACGGTGCGGCGAACTGGCACGGTACCGGCCGCGGATGGGCCGGGTCCAGTGCGTTCATGACGAATCCCGCCGCCCGCGCGGTGCCCGCGATGCCCGCGTGCTCGGAGTAATCCTGCGCGCAACCGTCCTGAACCACGACATTGGTGACGTTCGGGCCGGGCACCAGGCCCGCGGTATACGGGATGACGGCCTCGTCGAGCCGGGTGGCGATGTTCGTATAGGTGATGTCGGGGTGATAGACGCCGTCGGCGTTGAGCGCCTCGAGGAACGGCGAGCCCGCGATGAGCTGGCGGCAGGCGTGGCACATCGTGGCGCCGACCGCCATGTCGAAGGCGGGTCCCGCGCCGAGGCGAGCGGCGAAGGCGGCGGCGGCGCCGAGGCCCCCCGCGTTGGTGCCGAGCCAGGGCGGGGCGATGCCGACGAGCTTGTCCACCTTGTCCGCGCCGCCGAGCCGCTTGACGTAGTAGTTGCCGATGAAATTGCCCTGCGAGTGCCCGACGATGTCCACCTTCGCGGCGCCGGTCGCGGCGAGCACGCGGTCGACGAAGGCGGCGAGCTCCGAGCCGCTCTGCTCCATCGGCCGCATGCCGCCGATCGCGGACAGCGGCCAGGGCAGCGCGTGGGCGCCGTAGGTCAGCGCGTAGACGCAGTAGCCCTCGTTGGCCAGCAGCGGCACGTACACGCCCCAATTGGTCTGTGCGCCACCGCCGGTGCCGTGCGCGAGGACCACCGGGTTGGGATGCTCCGCGCTCGGCCGGCAGGACCAGTCGTTGGAGCCTGGCAGCGAGCCGCCGGGCTCGACCAGCTCGGACGGGATGCCGGAGAAGAAGTTGTAGACGACCGGGTAGCGCTGCGCGTGCGCGGAACCCGCCGCGCCGATCCACAGCGCGGCGAGCACGAAGGCCACCACGAACGGAACTGGGACACGTCGCATGGAGCCTCCAATTCTGGAACTTGTTCCAGAAGAAGCTACCGAGGACGTGTCCCAGATAGTGCCGATACCGGCGAGTAACTTATGTAACCCGTTCTACCGTCGGCGAATCAGCCGAGCCGGGGCGCTGCCGGGTACTGCGGACCGTATCCGGCGGGCGCGGCGTAGGCCGTCACGCCCTGCGCGGAACCCGTGGCGCCCTGGGCGGGACCCGCGGCTTCGCTCTTGCCCTGCTGGACGCCCGCCGCGAACAGCGCGCCGCACAGCACCAGGAAGGCCAGGGTGTGCACCACCGCGCGGATCACGTTGTAGCGCACCCAGTCGGCCTCGTAGTTCGCGCGAACCGCCGCCATATCCGCGATCTGCCCTGGATCGCCCGCGGCGGCCAGTTGATCGTTGAGCGGGACGTTGAATCCCGCGGTCACCGCGAACGCGATCACGTTGAGCGCCACGGCGATCGCGATCCAGACCAGCGTCGCGCGGTGCTCCCTGCCCAGGTGCAGCACCGCGGCGAGAATGCCGAACGCGACGGTGCCCATGAAGGCGATCATGAACCAGGGATTGATGATGACCACGTTGATCTTCTGCATCACGTCGACGATGGTCCGGTCGTCGCTGCGGTTCAGCGCGGGCATCACCGAGATGGCGTAGGCGTAGAACACACCGGCGGTCAGACCCGTAGCCAGCACGGCCGCCACCAGCGCGGCGATTCTCAGCGCGAACATTCGATTTCTCCTGCCTCACAGTCCCGGTCCGAATCGTCTCGGTCCGGCGACGAGTACAAGTCAATCGTGAACGGGCCCGCGCTTCCATGGTCGAGACGCTCGCCCGCTTAAGCGGGCGTCCACACGCGGGTCAGAGATCCCGGTCGGAGATGATGCCGCTCTGCATGGCCAGTGCCGCCAGGCGCACCCGCTTCTGGTTCTGCGGCAGGCTTTCCACGCCGAACTTGGCGAACAGCGCGCGCAGGTGGGTCTTGATGGCGTCGACGCTGAGGAACAGCTCCTCCGCGATCTGCTGGTTGGAGGCCGGGGTCGCGAAGCCCGCGCCGTTCTTGTACGGGCGGCACAGCGCGACGAGCACCGCGCGCTGGGTCTCGGTGAGCGAACGCAGGGTGGGAATCGAGCCGGTGGAGGTGCGGGTGGCGTCATCGGCGACCGCGCCGAAATCGTGGAAGGAGACCAGCGAGGTGCCGACCCGGATCTTGTCCCCCGCCATCAGGCGGCGCCTGCCGACCAGTCGCTCGCCGTTGACGAAGGTGCCGTTGCGGGAGAGTCCGTCGTCGACGATCGTCCAGTGCGCGCCCAGATATTCGACGGCCGCGTGCAGGCGCGAGACCTCCGCGTCCCAGCGCAACGCGAGATCGGCATGGGGCGAACGGCCGATCGTGACTCGCTGCTGATCCGGGCTCAGCATCAGCTCCTGCTGGCGGCCCGAGTCATCGGTGAATCGCAACAATGATCCGACGAATCCAGTCACTGCGCCGATACCTCATCTCTCCATACCGCCAGTGACGACCTTCGCACAGTTTCCATGGTGCCGCTTCGGGGTACCACGAGCAAGATCGTGCCGGTCCGGTCGATGGTCGGCGTCGAGTCCGAAGCCCGACGCGGTCGAACGAAGTCCTTCCATGTCCCGCACGCCCGAAGTGGAGGCGAACGTGCACAGGTCACAAATGCTGCTGCCGCCCGGGCGTCGCACGATTCGCCCAGGCGGCAGCGGTGGAAAAGTACTAGCCCTTCGCGGCCTTGTTGTACGCGTCGGTGATGTCGGCGGAGATACGTCCGCGAGCGGAGACCTTGTGGCCATTCCGCCGTGCCCACTCGCGAATTGCCGCACTTTGTTCCCGGTCGATGGAGACCCGGCTCTTCGGGGTGGCGGCGGCACCGGCGGCGGCCTTCACGCGGCGACGGCCGCTCACCCGGCGCGCACTGGAAACCCACTGCTCCAGCCCGTCACGCAGCTTCGCGGCATTTGCCGACGACAGGTCGATCTCGTACGACACACCGTCGATCGCAAACTCGATGGTCTCGTCCGCGATGGACTCACCGTCGACATCGTCGATCAGGCTAACGGTGACCTTCTTTGCCATGAGATGAACGTCCTCTCGAAATCGTGCGACCCGCATACTAGGCCGATTACCCGAGGCAAGAATACCTCGAATTCAGAAAATTCCAAGACGAGACTTCGGCTATCGAAACGCACCCGACTCTGTTTGATTTGCGATGTTCGCCGACCGGTGTCTGGTTACGCTCCGGCGCCGCCTGCGGACCGGTCGCCCGAGGCTCGCTGAGTGACCGGACGCACAATTGGGAACAGTATCGTTTCGCGGATTCCCAATCCCGTGAGTGCCATCAACAACCGATCGATTCCCATACCGGTTCCAGTTGTCGGCGGCATGCCGTGCTCCATCGCGGCAAGGAAGTCCTCGTCCAGCGCCATTGCCTCGTCATCGCCCTGCGCGGCGAGCCGAGCCTGGTCCACGAAACGCTCGCGCTGGATCACCGGATCCACCAACTCCGAATAGCCGGTGGCCAACTCGAAGCCGCGGACATACAGATCCCACTTCTCGGTAACTCCGGGCTTGCTGCGGTGCTGACGAGTCAGCGGTGAGGTCTCGATCGGGAAGTCGCGCACGAATGTCGGCGCATAGAGCTTGTCGCCGTACTCGTGCTCCCACAGTTCTTCGACCAGTTTGCCGTGGCCGTAGCCCTTGCCCTCCGGAATTTCCAGTCCGACCCGATCGGCGAGTGCCAGCAATTCCTCGACCGATGTTTCCGGGGTGACCGAGACACCGAGCGCATCGGACAACGAAGGGTACATCTCGACGGTTGCCCACTCGCCCCGAAGATCGTATTCGGTACCGTCCGCGAGGGTCACCACCTGGGTGCCGAAAGCCTCTTGCGCGACTTCCTGCACCAATTCCCGGATCATCTTCGCGGAGTCGTCGTACGTGCCATAGGCCTCATACGTTTCCAACATTGCGAACTCGGGCGAATGGGTCGAGTCGGCGCCTTCGTTCCGGAAGTTCCGGTTGATCTCGAAGACCTTCTCCAAACCGCCGACCACGCACCGCTTCAGGAACAGTTCCGGCGCAATGCGCAGGTAGAGGTCCATATCGAGGGCGTTGGAACGGGTGACGAACGGCCGGGCCGCCGCGCCGCCGTGCAGCGTCTGCAGCATCGGCGTCTCCACCTCGAGGAAGCCGCGGCGCTCCAGCGCGGCGCGCAGCGCACGAACCACCGCGACCCTGGTCCGCGCCATTTCCCTGGCCTCGGGACGCACGATCAGGTCGACATAGCGCTGCCGGACCCTGGACTCCTCGTTCATCTCCTTGTGCGCCACCGGAAGCGGCCGCAGCGCCTTGGCCGACATGGACCAGGAATCGGCCATGACGCTCAATTCCCCGGTGCGCGAGGCGATGACCTCACCGTGCACGAAAACGAAGTCACCGAGGTCCACGTCGGACTTCCAGGCCGCCAGCGCGTCCGCTCCGACGCCGTTGAGGCTGATCATGGCCTGCAGCTTGGTGCCATCGCCCTCCTGGAGCGTGGCGAAGCAGAGCTTGCCGGTATTGCGCAGAAAAATGACGCGGCCGACGACGCCGGCCAGTTGCCCGGTCTGGGTATCGGCGGCAAGATCCGGAAAGGCGGCCCGGATTTCGGCCAGCGAGTGCGTGCGCGGCACCACAACGGGATACGCCTCGGCGCCCTGCGCTAGCAGCCGCTCACGCTTCTCCCGGCGAATCCGCATCTGCTCCGGGACGTCGTCGACTTCCGGGGCGGGTCGGCGGGATTGCGCCGCAGGAACCGAACCCGCGGAGCGACCGGACGAGGGCGTGTTCGGGGTGCTCACATCGGACAACCCTAGCGTGCACCGGAAATCCTTTTGCGGGCCGCCCGGGCTCCGCCCGATAGTAACGAATCGGCATCGGCTTCCGGCGCCTGATGGTCTTTCGTTCCGAAGGCCGTCTGCCGAAACGCGAGCGGGTTTCACCGCCCCTGACAGGTGTTCTTGTGCGGAGACGGCACACGACCAGGCCCTGCCTTTTCCGTTGGCAGGTACTCACCCGGAGAACCGCACCACCAGCAGGTACACCCGCCCCCGCTGGAATACCGAAATCGATTGCCCTACCTACTATTTCGAGATAGAAGCATCTCGTACCGAATTACAACGAGGCGAGCGCGGTGACCTCGCGGGCGAAGTGCGGCGCCCGGCTCGCGATGGTGAGCAGGCCCGCCGCCTTGAGCGCTTGGTAACCACCGATCAGATCGGTGGCCCGGTGCAGCCCGAGTTGTTGCAACGAGGCGGCGGCCAAGCTGGAGGTGTAGCCCTCGGAGCAGACGACGATCCATTCCACGTCGTGATCGGCGGCCAGCGCCAAACGCGCGGAACTGGTCGGGTCGAGCCGCCATTCCAGCACATTCCGCTCGATCACCAGGGCGCCCGGCAATGTGCCCTCCCGATCGCGCTGCGCCTGCGGGCGGATGTCCACCAGAATGGCGCCCCTGGCGAGCGCGGCGGGCAATTCGAACGCGTAGATCCGGTCGAGTTGCTCGCGCGCGTTGTCGAGCATCTGGTCGATGGTCAAGGGGGCCATCACATATCACCTTCGGGCTGGTCGGTGAGAACGGTTCGGGTACGCCGCAGGGTGCCGTGGCCGGTCACCTCGTAGTAGGACATGGCGGTCAGCGGCGGTGAATAGGCGTGCACGCTCAACGTCGGATCGAGCGGGCCCGCGGATTCGGCGGCGGCCGGTGCGCGCATCACGTCGTGCACCCAGCCGATGGGGAAGGAAGCCTGATCGCCCGCGGTCAGCGTCCGCCTGCGCAATTCCGTGCCGTTCCAACGGAATTCCGAGAGCGCCCCGCTGAGCACGGTGAGCGCGCCCAGCGATCCGGCGTGGTCGTGCAGCTCGGTGGCTTTGCCCGGCGTCCAGCTGATCAGCCAGACGTCGACCTCGTCGTCGGAGAGCAGCCGGGTAGCCCAGCGCTCCTCGACGGGCCAGACGCCGCCCGCGGGAAGCAGGTGGTCGTAGCGTCCCGCGAGCACGTCCTCGGCGCCTTCGTCGGTCAGCCGCAGCAGATCGGCGGGACGCAGCCTGGTCGGGAGCGCGGGCGCGACGGCACGGTCCACCGGCGGCTTGGCCGACAGGCTGTCACGTGCGGAGGAAAGGGAAAGAACAGAGGAACGCATGAGCGAAACTCCAGGAGGTGGGGATCGGTCGAGGGACTCGCGGTCGGCCTCGATCGGTCGAGGCCGGAATCAGCCTCGACAACACTCCTGGGTGCTCACGCGGAAAGACACGTCGGCGAGTCTAGCAGCGCTCTTCGACAGAAGAACAGACCCACCCGGGGTGATTCACGCCCCACCCCGGGCGCACGGTCAGGATTTGCGGCGCTGCTGGTTGCGTTCGTAGACCAGGCGCAGGCCGGTCAGGGTCAGGTGCGGCTCGTGATGGTCGATGGTCTCCGACTCCGGCACGATCAGCGGCGCGCTGATGCCGGTGGCGACCACGGCGACGTCGTCGCCCGCGAACGCGTCGAACTCGTCGCGGATGCGGTCGATCAGACCGTCCACCAGCCCGGCGAAACCGAAGACAGCCCCGGACTGAATCGCCTCGACGGTGTTCTTGCCGACCACCGAACGCGGGCGCGCCAGCTCGACGCGGCGCAGCGCCGCTCGCTCGATGAGCGCCTCACTGGAGATGGCGACGCCCGGCGCGATGACGCCGCCGAGGAACTCGCCCTTGGACGAGACCAGGTCCACGGTGGTCGCGGTGCCGAAGTCGACGACGATCGCGGCCGAGCCGAAGCGCTGCTGGGCGGCGAGCGCGTTCACGATCCGGTCCGCGCCGATCTCCTTCGGATTGTCGACGAGCAGCGGAATGCCGGTCCGCACACCGGGTTCCACCACCACGTGCGGCACGTGCGACCAGTACCGCTCCAGCATGGCGCGCAGCTCGTGCAGCACCGGCGGCACCGTGGACAGGGCCGCGACGCCCATCACCTCGTCCAGCTGGGCCCCGACGAGGCCGCGCACCTGCATGGCGAACTCGTCGGCGGTCAGCAGCGGATTGGTGTGCATCCGCCAGTGCCGCACCAGCTTGGCGTGCGAGCCGCTGCCGGAGAACAGGCCGAGCTCGATGCTGGTGTTGCGGACGTCGATGGTCAGCAGCATTGCTCACCCGACTTTCGAATCAGTGGCCGTCAGGCGAAAGTGAGCGAGCGCGGGGAGGTCAGGCCGGAACCCTCGGGGGCGTGCGCCGGGTCGGAGCCGAGCTCGATCGGGCGGTTGCGCTCGTCGACGAAGACGACCTTGGGGTCGTATTCGGCGATTTCCTGCTCGTTCATCATCCCGTAGGCGATCAGGATGACCAGGTCGCCGGGATGCACCAGGTGCGCGGCGGCGCCGTTGATGCCGATGACGCCGGAACCCCGCTCGCCCGCGATCACGTAGGTCTCCAGGCGGGCGCCGTTGTCGATGTCGACGATGCAGACCTGCTCGCCCTCGAGCAGATCGGCCGCGTCCAGCAGATCCTGGTCCACCGTCACCGAACCGACGTAGTGCAGGTCGGCGTGGGTCACGGTGGCGCGGTGGATCTTGGACTTCATCATGGTGCGCAACATCTTCGTCGTCGCCTTTCTAGAAAGCTGCCGGTGCCGGCTGGGATTCGAGATTCGGGTGGCCGTCGATCGGAGCGCCGAGGGTGACGGCGATGTTGTCGATGAGCCGGGTGGCGCCGACCTTCGCGGCCACGAGCAACCGGGCGTTGCCGGAGGCCGGGACCGGGCCGAGGGTCGAGGAGCGCAGTTCGAGGTAATCGACATCGACGCCGGTCGCGGCATCGAGCACGGCGCGGGCGGCGGCGAGCACGCCATCGGCGCCGAGACCGCCCGCATGCCTGCCCGCCGACAGCGCCGCGGAGAGGGCGAGCGCGGCCTCCCGCTGCGCCGGATCCAGGTAGCGGTTGCGCGAGGAGAGCGCGAGACCATCCTGCTCGCGCACGGTCGGCACCGCGACGATCTTCACGTCGAAGTTCAAGTCGCGCACCATCTGCCGGATCAGCGTGAGCTGCTGGTAGTCCTTCTCGCCGAAGAACGCCTCGCTGGGACGGGCGATCTGGAGCAGCTTGGCCACCACGGTCAGCATGCCCGCGAAATGCGTCGGACGGCTCGCGCCCTCCAGCTCCGCGCCGATCGGCCCGGGATGCACCGTGGTGCGCGGACCGTCGGGGTACATGTCGGACACGCTCGGGGCGAACACCAGGTCGACGCCCTCGGCGCGCAGCAGCTCCACGTCGGCGTCCAAGGTGCGCGGGTACTTGTCCAGATCCTCGTTCGCGCCGAACTGCAGCGGGTTCACGAAGATCGAGACGACGACCACCTGGTTGGTCCGCTTCGCGCGGCGCACGATCTCCAGGTGACCCTCGTGCAGCGCGCCCATGGTCGGCACCAGGCCGATGGTGCGGCCGACGCCGCGCAAGGCCTTCGCGACGGCGGCGACCACGGTCGGATCGTGGTGCACGGTGAGTTCGCCCGGCTTGTAGGCGCCGCGCAATTTCGGATCCATCAACGGCGTCCTTCCAGAAGCTCGATCAGGGCGGGGTTGGTCTTGGCGCGCTCGGCGGTGCGCAGCGACATGGCTCGATAGCCGGCGGCGAGCCGCTCGTCGGTGGCCTCGAGCGCCGCGAGATGCGTCGCGACGGCGTCGGCGTCGCCGCGGGCGACGGGGCCGGTCAGCGCGGACTGGCCGCGGCGCAGCGCGTTGTCCAGCGCGGCCGACGCGAGCGGGGCGAGCAGGCGCTCGGCGAGTCCGTTGGGCTGGTCGTCCACGATCTGCTGACCGAGCAGCCCCGGACCGGACAGCGCCTCGCGCAACGCTTCCACCGCGTCCAGAACCACGGTCACCAGATGGTTGCTGCCGTGCGCGAGCGCCGCGTGGTACAGCGCGCGGTTCTCCTCGGAGACCCGCACCGGTTCGCCGCCCATCTCGATCACCAGCGACTGCGCGATCGCGTAGCCGATGTCGTCGGCGGCGGTGATGCCGAAGCAGGCGTTGCCCAGCCTGCTGACGTCCTCGTCGTGGCCGGTGAAGGTCATCGCGGGGTGGATGGCCAGCGGCAGCGCGCCGACCTCGACCAGCGGCGCGAGCACGCCGACGCCGTTGGCGCCCGAGGTGTGCACCACGATGGTGCCCGGGCGGACCACGCCCGCGCTCGCCAAGCCGCGCACCAGTCCGGCCAACTCGCTGTCGGGCACCGCGAGCAGCAACAACTCGCTGCGCGCTGCGACCTCCTCGGTCGGCAGGATCTCGGAATCGGGCAGCCGGAGCCGAGCCCGATGCTTGGAGGCGTCGGAAATGGCGGCGACGCCGAACACCACGTGCCCGGCTCGCTCGAGCGCGGCGCCGAGCGCGGAACCCACGCGTCCCGCCGAGACGATTCCCACCGTCAGGCGTGCGGGCGCAGGGTCGAAGCCCGAAGCCGCGTTGTCAGAAGTCACGCTTCTCGAGGTCAACACTGTCCTCTCGATGTCGTTCCAGTCCCGCACCGCGGGTACCAGACGTTACGAGGTCGAGGATATCGGCCCGAAGTTTGCCGATGCCATGGCCCCGGGACGTGATTTAACGAACAGTGTTTTCGGCGCGCTGGCGCGCGCGGGGTTCGCGGCCCCTTATGTCTCGCTTCCGAGCGGTCGAGACTCGCGCGGGGCGCATGCGTCTCGACCGCTCGGAAGCGAGACGGCCGCGAACGGCTCGTAAGACTCGCCTGGAGGTGGTGGCTAGCGTCTGAGACGTGCGTTTGGGCCGGGCTAGCCGCGGCCGTTCTGTTCGGATTGCAGGTTGGCCATGATCTCGGCGACCGATAGTCGGCGGGAGGCATTGACGGAGTCGGTGTCGGGATCGACGCGGCGGCGACGGCGGGAGCTGGCGGTGCCGACGGTCGGTGTCGCGTGCGGGGTGGGTAGGGGCGGGATCATCGGGCGCGGGGCGGCGTCCTCTTCCAACGGCGGAAGGCGGAGCGGGACGGACGGCTCGGCTTGCGGTTCTTCACGTTCGGCGGGGTCGGTGAAGGCGTCCGACCAGCCCGCGGGGGCGGTCGGCGGGTCGGTCGGGTAGTCGCCGTCGGCGTACCCGGAGTTCGCGTACTCGGCGTCCGCGTAGTCGTCGTCCTCGGGGAAGTCGTCGGGCGAGACGATCGCGGTCTCCGCGGTGACGGGCTCGTCGAACGGGCTCGCGAAGACCGGGGGCTCCGGATGATCGGGAACGAAGACCGGGGTGACCGCGCTGCGCGGTTGCTGTCCAAGCGGACCGACCCACCCGTCGGCATTCGCGGAGCTATCGTTCGCCGGATCGCCGTACGCGCTCGGCAACTCCTGGATTCGGGTGGCGTCGGCGCGCAGCGCGGGCCGATCCATCGGCAGATCGCCGTCGAAGAGGCGCTGCAGACTCTGCCGCAACACCGTCAGCTCGGCGCGCAGCGCGGCCAGTTCCGCGGCGTCGGCGCCGACTTCCTCGCGCACCCTCGACTCGACGCCGAGCTCGTATTCGCGGCGCGCGGTGATCTCCCGCTCGAGCTGAAGTTCGTAGACCGTTTGCAGGTCACGCACCTTCGCTTTGTCGACATCGGCGTCTTTGCGGTACTTCGTCGCGGCGAGCGCGCCGATCGCGGCGGCCCACAGTGCGGCGATCAGACCGATCCTGGTGAACTGCAAGCTGTTGCTGAAGACCAGGAAAACACTGGCAATCAGACCGAGCAGAATCAAAGCGCCGACGAACAATTTTCCCGCCTGATCCCGCCGTGGACGGGAAGTGCTGCTACGGGAGGGTGAAACCATGCACGCCAGGGTAGCGGGGTTGGCGCGGTACGCCCAGAAAACGGTCCGCTGCTTCCATTCAGAAGATTTGCTATGTAGTAGCTGATTCGTCCGGCGGCTCCTCGGGAGCCCTGCAGCAATACTCGAGCCACAGCGCGGCGGCGACCAGCGCCACCCCCGCGAACATGCCGACGACCGCGCCCGGCGAATCGGCGGCGGCCGCCCGCAGGGTGCCGCGCTGTGGGAAGACCCAGCACAGGAAGCCGAGCCAGACGCCGGCGGCGATCGAGCCCACTTGCAGCGAGGCCTTCGCCAAAGCGACCGCGCGGGCGGCGGTGATCGGATGCAGCTGATTGCTTCCGTCGCCGATCTGGTGGTCGCTGACCCTGGCCCGGATGAGGAAGGCGAGCACCACCTCGATGGCGGCCACCGGATACAGGGAGGCGCCCGCGTAGATCGAGATCGGGGGAAAATTCGCGTAGGCGATCCTGGTGGCGATCCACGCGACGACCGCCGCGATCAGCACGTTGGCCCCGAGGTCGAGCATCCGGGTCGGTTTGAGCTTCACGATGTGGCTCCCCCTGCGGTCCGGTGCAGCGACAGCTCGGTCCGGTGCACACCGGCCCGCTCGTCGGCGTCGAGCGCGGCGAGCCATTCCCGGATCGGCCGGTCGTCCCCCGCGACCGACAGTCGCGCCTCGGGTTCCACGTCCAGCCACGGGATCAGCACGAAGGCCCGGTTGTGCGCCTGCGGGTGCGGCAGCGTCAGCTCCGGATCAGCGCTGACGCACGGGACGAGCCCCGACGGACCGGGTTCGGCGCACCACACCACGTCCACATCGAGTGTTCGTGCGCCCCAGCGCACTTCGCGGACCCGGTGCGCGGCCCGCTCGAATTCCTGGCCCGTGCGCAACCAGCCGCGACAATCCAGCTCCGGATCGTCCACCAGCACAACGGCATTGAGGAAATCGTCCTGATCGACACCGCCCCACGGCGCGGTCGAGTACACCGCCGACACCGCGACGACCCGCTGCTCGAGCCCGTCCACGACGCTGCGCAGGTGCGCCAGACGATCCCCGATGTTCGAGCCGATCGACAGGACGGCGCGACTCATTCGGCGCCCTCGCGCACGCGTGCGGTCACCACGCGGACATCGGCGAAGGTGTGCGGAATCGGCGCGGACGGCTTGTGCACCACCACTTCCACAGCGCGGATGCGCGGATCGGTCATCACGTCGTCGGCGATCTCGGAGACCACCGTCTCGATCAGATTGCGCGGCGGGCCCTGCACGATCCGCACCGCGCGTTCGGCCAGCGCGCCGTAGTCCACCGTCGCGGCCAAGTCGTCGGAGGCCGCGGCCGTCGCGAAATCCACCCAGACAGTGAGATCGACGACGAACTCCTGGCCGTCGCGGCGCTCGTGCTCGAAGACCCCGTGGTTCCCGAAGGCGCGCAGCCCGCGTAGTTCGATCCGGTCGGGACCGGACGGCAGGCCGCGGTGCTCCCCCGGTCGGCCCTCGTGGGTCACCGGCGCCGTGGACGGATTCATTCCTGCGCTCCTCGCGAATTCGGCCGGGCGGCGCGCTGCCAGGCGTCGGTGACGGCGATCGCGTCCAAGGAGGCGCGCACGTCGTGCACGCGAACACCCCAGGCGCCGTGCAATGCGGCCAACGCGGAGACCGTGGCGGTGGCGACCTCCCTGCCGTCCGGCGGCCGCGGACCGTCGGTGTCGGCGAGCAGGGCGCCGAGGAAGCGTTTGCGCGAGGCGCCGATCAGCACCGGAAGGCCGTCGGCGACGAAGTCGGGCAGCGCGGCGAGCAGCGCCCAGTTGTGGTCGGCGTTCTTGGCGAAGCCGAGGCCGGGGTCCAGGATCAGCCGGGACGGGTCGACGCCCGCGGCGACGGCGGTCTCGACTTGCGCGTTCAGTTCGGCGCGCACCTCGGTGACGACGTCGTCGTAGTGATCGGCCGGACCGGTGTGCCGGTAGTCGGCGCCCGCCCGCCAGTGCATGAGAATCCACGGAACTTGCGCTGCGGCAACGACTTTCACCATATCGGGATCGGCACGCCCGCCGGATACGTCGTTGATCACCGACACGCCGGCGCCGAGCGCGGCCTCGGCGACGCTCGCTCGCATGGTGTCCACGCTGGTCGGCACGCCGGCCGCGACCAGCCCGCGGATGACCGGCGCGACCCTGGCCGCCTCGGTCTCCGGATCGACGCGATCCGCGCCGGGCCTGGTCGACTCGCCGCCGACGTCGATGATGTCGGCGCCGGCCCGGTACAGCTGGACCCCGTGCTCGATGGCAAGCCCGGGATCGAGGTAGCGGCCGCCGTCGGAGAACGAATCGCTGGTGACGTTCACGACGCCCATCACCACGCAGCGACGACCGTCGCGTGCGATGACGTGACCGGACACCGCGTCCTCCCTCACCCGCGCAGGATCAGATCGAGTGCCTCGGCGCGCGAGGCGGCGTTGGTCTGCAACAGTCCGCGCACGGCCGAGGTGGTGGTGCTCGCGCCCGGCTTGCGGATGCCGCGCATCGCCATGCACAGGTGCTCGGCCTCCACCACGACGATCGCGCCGCGCGGTTCCAGTTTGCGCATGATCGCGTCGGCGATCTGGCTGGTCAGTCGCTCCTGTACCTGCGGGCGCTTGGCGTAGAGGTCGACCAGTCTGGCTAGCTTGGACAACCCGGTGACCCGGCCGTGCTCGCCGGGGATGTACCCGACGTGGGCGACGCCGTGGAAGGACACCAGGTGATGCTCGCAGGTGGAGTACATCGGGATGTCGCGCACCAGCACGAGTTCCTGGTGCCCCTCGTCGAACGTGGTGTTCAGCACCGCGTCCGGCTCCTGGTAGAGCCCGGCGAAGGTCTCCCGGTAGGCCCGGGCCACGCGGGCGGGCGTCTCGATCAGGCCGGGGCGGTCCGGGTCCTCGCCGATCGCTATCAGCAATTCCCGGACCGCGGCTTCGGCCCGATCCTGGTCGAACGGCCGACCCGTCTCCAGCGCGCGCAGTTCAGGCCGAGTCGACGCAGGCACGGAACCGTTGCGCTCGACCTCGTCGCGACCATTGAGCGCCGAGCCGACGGCATGATGATTGGCCGACAATCGAGGACACCTCCAAAATCTCGGGCGCCGGCAATCACTCGGCACCCCGATGGTCGAGCGTAATCGGCGCCCGCTCAGCGCCGTCCGTTCGGTCCATCCCACTCGTGGTTCTCGCCCTCGCCGCGCTGGCTCGGACGACCCGGCTCCTCGTAGCCGCCGTTGTCGTAGCCGCCGTGCTCCTGGCCGGAACCGCCCTGCTGCGGGCTGCTCCACGGCTGGTAGCCGTGCCGGGACTCACCCTGGCCGCTCCAACCGCCGCCGTAGCCGGACTGTCCGGCGGGCTGCTGCGGTTCCTCCCGCGGCGGCCAGCCCGGCGCCGACCAACCGGCCGGGGCGCCGTAGTCCGGGCGCGAGCCGTGCGTGCCGCCCTGGCGCGGGTACGCCTGGGTCGGCGCGTGCGGACTCGGGTAGCCGCCGGTCGCGGGCTGGCTGGGGTAGCCGTACTGCGGCTCGGCCTGGCGGTCACCCTGTTGCGGATAACCGTTGGCGGGCACGGCCTCTCGCGTGGCGGCGGCCAGCGAGGGCTGCACCGGCTCCGGCGGCCAGGCCTCGCCGCGCTCGGCGGCCAGCTCGCCCGGCGTCTTCACCGGTGGCTTGTCCGAGGGGACGCGCTCGCCGAAGTCGTTGAACGCGGTGATCCTCGGGCGCTTCTCCACCGCGGCCAGGAGCTCCTCGAGATCCTTGCGGTGCAGGGTCTCGCGCTCCAGGAGCGCGGTGGCCAGCACGTCGAGCACGTCGCGGTACTCGTTCAGAATCGCCCACGCCTCGGTGTGCGCGGCCTCGATGAGGTTGCGCACCTCCTCGTCGATCTCGCGGGCGACCTCGTGCGAGTAGTCCGAGCCCATGCCCATGGACCGGCCGAGGAACGGGTCGCCCTGCTCCTGGCCGTAGCGGACCGCGCCGAGGCGCGCGCTCATGCCGTACTCGGTGACCATCGCGCGAGCGATCTTGGTGGCCTGGTCGATATCGGAGGACGCGCCGGTGGTCGGCTCGTGGAAAACCAGCTCCTCGGCCGCGCGGCCGCCCATCGCCATGACCAGGCGGGCGATCATCTCCGAGCGGGTCATCAGGCCCTTGTCGTCCTCGGGCACCGTCATGGCGTGGCCGCCGGTGCGACCGCGGGCCAAGATGGTGACCTTGTAGACCGGCTCGATGTCGGGCATCGCCCAGGCCGCGAGGGTGTGGCCGCCCTCGTGGTAGGCGGTGATCTTCTTCTCGTGCTCGCTGATGACGCGGCTCTTGCGGCGCGGGCCGCCGATCACGCGATCGACCGACTCTTCCAGCGCCTCACCCGTGATGACCGCGCCGTTCTCGCGCGCGGTGAGCAGCGCGGCCTCGTTGATGACGTTCGCCAGATCCGCGCCGGACATGCCGACGGTGCGCTTGGCGAGACCGTCCAGATCGGCCTCGGTGGAGATCGGCTTGCCCTGCGAGTGCACCCGCAGGATCGCGCGGCGGCCCGCCAGGTCGGGGTTGCCGACCGGGATCTGCCGGTCGAAGCGGCCGGGGCGCAGCAGCGCGGGGTCGAGGATGTCGGGGCGGTTGGTCGCGGCGATCAGGATGATGCCGGTGCGGTCGCCGAAGCCGTCCATCTCGACGAGCAGCTGGTTCAGCGTCTGCTCGCGCTCGTCGTGACCGCCGCCGAGGCCCGCGCCGCGCTGGCGGCCGACCGCGTCGATCTCGTCGACGAAGATGATGCAGGGGCTGTTCTGCTTGGCCTGCTCGAACAGGTCGCGCACGCGGGAGGCGCCGACGCCGACGAACATCTCGACGAAGTCCGAGCCGGAAATGGTGAAGAAGGGCACACCCGCCTCGCCCGCGACTGCGCGCGCGAGCAGCGTCTTACCGGTGCCGGGCGGACCGTAGAGCAGAACGCCCTTGGGGATCTTCGCGCCCAGCGTCTGGTAGCGCACCGGGTTCTGCAGGAAGTCCTTGATCTCGTAGAGCTCTTCGACGGCCTCGTCGGCGCCCGCGACGTCCGCGAACGTGGTCTTGGGCATGTCCTTGGACAGCTGCTTGGCCTTCGATTTGCCGAAGCCCATCATGCCGCCGCGGCCACCGCCCTGCATACGGGCCATCACGAAGATGAACAGGCCGAGCAGGATCACCATCGGCAGCACGAACAGCAGGATCTGGGTGAACCAGCTCTCCTGCTTGACCACCGTGTTGTACGGAGCGCCCGACTTCTGCACGGCGGCGAAGATCTGCGCCGAGGTCTCACTGCCGCCCGGGTACTTCGCGAGGATCTTGTTCTGGCCGTCGGTCGCGTCGTTACCGTTGTTCAGCTCGATCCGCAGCTGCTGCTCGCGGTCGTCGATCTGGACGTTCTTGACGTTGCCCTTGTCGTCCAGCTGGCTCAACGCCACCGAGGTGTCGACGCTCTTCCAGCCGCGCGTGTCATTGCCGAAATAGCTGAACGCATAGATCACGAGCAAGATGCCCGAGACTATGGCCAGGGTGCGGAACACTGTCTTGCGGTTCATAGAGCGTAGGCCGGGCGGCCAGTCCTTTCCGGTGTCTCCGGTTCTGCCTAGCGAAACGTCGGGCGCGTCGTGTTGCATTCCGCCCGGTCCTACCCGATTCCGGGAGGGTTCGGATGCGGACAAGCCACGTTACCGCGTACGGTCTACTCGATACATCGCGCAGTTCGGCAGTTGGTGCAGTTCGACAAGTAAACGGTCGGAGGACCACGGTGGTTCCCGATTCCTCGCTCCGGTTTCCCTCGAGTGGTCACAATCATGGCATGTTCGGCCTATCGTGAGCGACGACACAACATCCGGCGCGAACGAGAGGCCGCGGAGGCGAGCCCTCGCGAGCACCGGACAACTGGGCAAGACAACGCGAGCCGACAGGCAACGAGGCAGTGGCTCGCGTCACCACGACACGAACGCGGCGCGCGAGCTCACGGCACCGAGGTGACGGCTCGCGAAACCGAGAAGGATCACGGGAAAGCCGCACTTCGGACCCGTGGGTAACCCGCACATCGGACAGAGCGCAGGGGGTATGGACATAGTCGAGCTACGGACACCCACAGCGATTGTGCGCCACGGTCGCGGACGGCTGATCGTCTTGCGTCCGGGCAGCGAGGGCGAGCGCGTTCTCGACGTGCCGGTCACCGATCTGCTCAAGGTCCGGCTCAGCCGGCGAGCGGACGACGCCGTCGTCATCGAGATCTACTTGCGTTATCCCACCCCGGTGCTGACCGGCGTGCCCGCCGACCGCACCCCGCTTCCGGTGCTGATCGCCGAGCACGACGTGCCCGCGGCGAGCGAGATCGTGGAGCGGATCAACGACCAGATCATGGCGGCCCAGCGCATCGATGTCGCGGCGCCCGATCTGAACCCGCCCGCGCCGACCTGGACGAAGACCGGCCCGACGCGCGCGGACGTGGAGCGAGCGGTGCGCAGGATGGCGCCGCGCCGCGAGGCCAGGTCGGCGATAGCCGCTCTGCATCGTTACGTGACGGCCGACGAATACGTCCTGGAGACCGCGGTCACCGTGGCGCACCCGCCCGCGGGCACCGGGCCCGGACTGCTCGCCGTCACCACCGGTCGCCTGCTGTTCGTCTCGATCGGCCCCGGCGAGCGGTACGCGCACGAGCTGCCGATCCCCGCGGTGCTGTGGGCCAGGTCCACCGAGGGCGCGCCGACCGCGCCCGGCGAGATCGGCGCGCGCGGCGAGACCAGCGTGGAAGTGCACGACGGCAACATCACCCTGCGTTTCACCGGCACCGATCGCGCCGACATCGAGCGGGTCGCCTGCGCGGTGAACTTCGCGGTCCGCCGCGATTCCGCGGACGGCGCGGCCGGACCCGCGGATCCCGGTGTGGCACAGCTGTATTCGGAGTGGGAGCTGCTCGTCGAGCGACATTCGCTCGGCATGGTCGACGACGGCCAGTTCCAGCGCTACGGGCGCGGGATTCTGCGCTCGCTGCCGGATTCCGTCGCGACTCCCTAGCCTCGCGCGGCGGCGGGAGGCCGAGGAGTCGGATCGGTCAGCCCTGATCCGGGGCCTTCTCGTTCAGCGCGATGCGGCGCCACGGGCTGGTGGGACGGGTCCAGAGGCGGAGCAGTTCCATGCGCCGGTCGACGCCGCCGTTCTTGAGTTCGGCGAGGTCTTCGCAGGCCTGCCAGTAGGTCCAGCCGGCGAGGTAGGCGTCGCCGAACTGACGCCAGTTCCGGTACTTGCGCTGGGCCAGCGGCAGCGCGCGCATGAGATAACCCCAGGCCACTTCGGCTTCCAGATAACCGGCAGTGAAGGCCATCCTGGCGACCGCGACGACGCGGGCCAGGTCCCAGGCGTGGATATCGGTCGGCAGCGGGCGGGCCAGGTGGTCGGTGAAGCCGATCTTGATGGCCTGCGACCAGATGTCGTAGTCGCGGACCAGCGCCTCCGGGTTGTCCATGCCGCGGAACGCGCCGACCTGGCGCAGGAACGCGCGGTGCCGGTCGGCGCGCTCGCCGAAGCGGTCGCGCTCGCTGGCGTTGATCGAGGCCATGACGAGCGGGTGCACCATCGCGTAGAGGGGGGCGTGCATGCCGTTTAGCAACTGCTCCATCGAGGCCTGCGCCTCGGTGCCGTCGGTGATGCCCCACGCTCCGGTCAGGGTGTCGATGGCCAGCTCCCTGCGGTCGCCGAGCGGATGTTCCCGCTCGGGCCCGAGCAGCAGGGCGTCGTGGAAAGCGTCCCAGCGGGCCGAGTAGAAGCCGCCGAGCGCGAGAGCGCGCAGCTCGTCGTCGGATATCGCGGCCCCGGACCAGTGGTCCTCTTCCCGCTTGTCGAGCTCTTCGTAGGGGAAGGTCGTCAACGTTGGTATACCGCGGGCAGGCATGCCTCCGATTGTTCCCCATGGAGCGACCCGCGGCCGTGCTTATCGCCGACGCGCCCACGAGTAGACGGGCGATTTTCAGTTCCCTTGTTTCTTGGCCTGCCGCATCGGCGGGTGGAGGGCTAATGTGCACGCATGTGTAAGAGCATCACCGTCCTGCGTGGCCTGGAGCCTGCCGCTACCGAGCAGGAAATCTATGCTGCCGCACTGCAGTACGTGCGCAAGGTCGGTGGGGTGTCCGGCCTCAGCAGCACGACCAAAGCGGCCGTCGACAAGGCCGTGGCGACCATCGCGGCGGCGACGACGACCCTGCTCGACGAGCTGCCGGACACCACGATCGCGCCGTCCACCGAACCCGCGGTGCGGCGCGCCGAGGTGGACTGAGCGGATTCAGACCCCGTAGGCCTCGACGCAGGCCAGGGCCACCTCCAGCGGCAGACTGCGCTGCTCGATCGGATGGCCGAGCAGTTCCTCGATCCGCTGGATCCGGTAGCGGACGGTGTTCTTGTGCACGCCGAGCAGTTTCGCCGTGGCCTCCGGGCTGCGGTGGCTTGCCAGGTAGGCGTGCAGAGTCCGGCGTAATCGGACGGCGTTGGCGTCGGCGCCGGCCAGCTCGCGCAGTTCGCGGCGGATCAGGCCGCGCATGGCCGTCTCGTCGGTTCCGGCGAGATAGGCGATCTCGACATCGCGATAGGCGGTGACGCGCGAACCGCCGCCGGGGGCGAGCTCGGCGACGTGCCGCGCCGCGACCGCCTCGCGGTGGCTCGCGCGAAAGCCGCCCGCCCGCGCCGCGGGCACCCCGAAAGCGACCCGCACCGGCGCGTCGACGTGCGCGGCGAGCAATCGCTCCAGCCTGCCGGGCACGGCGAGGTCGGCGGCCTGCGCCGCGTCCTCGAGGCCGAGCCACGCCCACATCCCGCTCGCTCCGGACGGCACGGTGAGCAGCCTGGCGCCGCCGAGTTCGGCGGCCACCCGCGCGGCCGCGCGGTCGAGCAGCCCGGTCGACTCGCCGTCGCCGCCGGGTTCGGACGCGTCGGTCCACAGCACGAAGGCGAGGTGCTGCTGCGCGAGCCGGTAGCCGAGCCGGATCGAGGCCTGGTCGCCGTCCATCTCCTCGCCGGACAGCAGCGCGTGCACCGTCTCGGTGCGGCGGTTCAGCGCGGCGCGCAGCACTCGCTCGCGCTCTTCCATATAGGTGTCGGTGAGCAGTTCCACCGACATGCTGACCCATTTCGTCGACCGATCGAACAGCCGGAGCATGACGGCGCGCTCGATCTCCTGCGGCACGTCGCGCTGCTCGACGGCGTCGGTCATGTAGTCGAGCACCGCCTCCATGCCCACGTGGTAGGTGCGCAGCAGCAGGCGCAGGTCGAAGCCGCGGCGCGCGATGGTGCGCGCGAAGGCGTGCGCCTCCTCGGGTAGCGCCAGTTCGAAGGTGTCGCTGGTCAATCCGCTCAGCATGGTCCTGGCGTGGGCGCGGGTGCTGGCGGCGAGGTCGCGGCTCATGTCGCGATCGGCCAATTCGGGCACGCGCGCGACGATCGCGTTGTCGAGCCGCTCCACCACCTGCTCCAGCGTCTCGGTGCGCATCGTCTCGAAGACGTAGTCGGCCAGCCAGTCGCGCACCACCGCGCTGTTCGGTCCGATGCGGACCGCCGATTCGGCCGCGCCGCTTTGTACTTTCGACACAATCAGACCCGATCCAGTTGACAAAATTGGCCAAGAAACTCCCCGGTCATTGTGTCACGATCATAGTTCAGTGAGCTGATTCACAGCGCCGACGCGACTCGGCAGCGAGCACCGCGACGCGCACGAGGGCAGTGGGAGAACAGCAGTGACCAACACCGAGTCCGCGCCGAGCGCGGCGAAGAAGGCGTCCGCGCGCAAACCAGCCGCCAAGAAGGACGCGCCGACCGTCATCGAGGTGCGCAATCCCGGCACCGGCCAGATCGTCGGCACGGTGCCGGGGCAGAGCGCCGACGAGGTCGCGGCCACGGTGCGCGAATTGCGGCTCTACCAGCCGGAGTGGGAGGCCATCGGCCCCGACGGCCGTAAGGAATGGCTGCTGAAACTGCAGGACTGGCTGATCGACAACACCGAGCACCTCGCCGACGTGCTCCAGTCGGAGACCTCCAAGCCGCGCGCCGACGCCCTCATCGATCCGTCCTTCGGCGCCGACCTGATCGGCTACTACGCCCGCCGCGCGGCCAAGTTCCTCGCCGACGACCACCCCTCGCCGCACAGCCCGCTGGCTCGGGTCAAGAAGCTCACGACGGCGTACCGCCCGTACCCGGTGGTCGGCGTGATCACCCCGTGGAACTTCCCGCTGGCCATGCCGGTGATGGACGTGATCCCGGCGCTGGCCGCGGGCGCGGCGGTGGTTCTCAAGCCGTCCGAGGTGACCCCGTTGTCCGCGCTCGAATTGGCAAGGGGCTGGCGGGAAATCGGCGCGCCGCCGGTGTTCGCCGTCGTCACCGGCGCGGGTGAGACCGGCGCGGCGGTGGTCGGCAATGCCGATTACATCCAGTTCACCGGGTCCACCGCCACCGGCCGCAAGATCGCGGCGGCGTGCGTGGAGCGGATGATCCCGTACAGCCTCGAGCTCGGCGGCAAGGATCCGGCCATCGTGCTCGCCGACGCCGACATCGATCGCGCGGCGCACGGCATCGCGTTCGGCGGCATGTTCAACGCGGGTCAGGTCTGCATCTCGGTGGAGCGGGTGTACGTCGAGGCGCCGGTCTACGACGAGTTCGTCGCCAAGCTCACGGCCAATGTCAAGGCGCTGCGCCAGGGCATCGACGGCCGCGAGCTGAAGCACGACGTGGGCGCGCTGGCCAACGAGAACCAGGTCAACATCGTGCAGCGCCACGTCGAGGAGGCGGTCGCGGCGGGCGCCAAGGTGCTCACCGGCGGCAAGCGCACCGGCCAGGGCACGTTCTTCGAGCCGACGGTGCTCGTCGACGTGGACCACAGCATGTCGTGCGTCGCCGAGGAGACCTTCGGCCCGACGCTGCCCGTGATGAAGGTGGCCGACGAGGCCGAGGCGATCCGGCTGGCCAACGACTCCGTATACGGTCTCTCGGCCTCGGTGTGGACCGGCGACAAGGACCGCGGCGAGCGCATCGCCCGCCAGTTGAACGCGGGCGCGGTCAACATCAACGACGTCTTCGCCAACCTGTTCAGCTACGCGCTGCCGATGGGCGGCTGGGGCCTTTCCGGTGTCGGCGCGCGCTGGGGCGGCGCCAACGGCGTGCGCAAGTACTGCCGCCAGCAGGCGATCACCAAGCCGATGGTGCCGACCCTGCAGAAGGAACTGTTCTGGTACCCGTACCAGAACTCCAAACTGCTCACCGCGCTCGGCGCCATGCGCGCCGCGGGTGCGCGCGGCCTGCGTCGTATCGACATCCCCGCACTGCTGAAACTCAAGGGAGACAACAAGTGACCGACCCGGCGAAGATCCGAGGCAAAGTCGTCGTCATCACCGGCGGCGCCCGCGGCATCGGCCTGGCCACCGCCACCGCGTTGCAGGCGCTCGGCGCCAAGATCGCGATCGGCGATGTCGACGAGACCACCGTCAAGGAGTCCGGATCGGCCCGCGACTTCGAGCTGTACGGCAAGCTCGACGTCACCGACGCGACCTCGTTCGAGTCCTTCCTCGACGAGGTCGAGCGCACCGTCGGCCCGATCGACGTGCTGATCAACAACGCGGGCATCATGCCGACCGGCAGGCTGGTCGACGAGCCGGATCAGATCACCCGCCGGATCCTGGACATCAACGTCTACGGCGTGATCCTCGGCTCCAAGCTGGCACTGGCCAGGATGCTGCCGCGCCGCAGCGGGCACGTCATCAACATCGCCTCGCTCGCCGGTGAGACGCACATCCCCGGGCTGGCCACCTACAACGCGAGCAAGCACGCGGTGCTCGGCTTCACCGACACCCTGCGCGAGGAGTACCGCGACTCCGGCGTGCGCTTCTCCTCGGTGCTGCCGACGCTGACCAACACCGAGCTCGGCTCCGGCGTGACGGCGCCGAAGCTGCTGCGTCCCGCCGAGCCGGAGGAGATCGCCGACGCGATCGTCGGGCTGATCGAGACGCCGCGCTCGAAGGTCAGGGTCACCGCGGTGGCCGGGATCGTCTCCCAGGTCGTCGGCCTGCTTCCGCAGGCGATCGGCGACGGCATCGCGCGGGCGCTGGGCGCGAGCCACGCGTTCCTCGACGACGTCGACGCGGAGAAGCGCAAGGCCTACGAGGAGCGCGCCAGAAGCGTGTAGATCACGGGGCCTGCGCAGCTTCCGCGCCGAGCAAGTCGGCGACGAGCCGGTCGACGGTCTCGGCGGCACATCGCCGGTTGTCCCCGACACCGCCGCGGGCGCCACGTTTCGCCCAGCCGACTACGTACAAACCCTCGATCGGCGCATCGGTATCGGGTGCGACGACTCTGCCGTGCCGGTTGGCGACCACGCCGCCATCACCGAGCCGGATACCGGCGGGCGGGTCGACGGTGAAGCCGGTGGCGCACACGACCGAGTCGGCGGTGAAGGTTCGTCCCGCCCTGGTCGCCACCCGAATGCGGTCACCGTCGGCGCGAACGGAGGTGACCTCGTGACCGAACGACAGGACGATCGACCGTGCCCGTCGCCCCTCCGCCGACCTGGCGGGACGGTGCGCCAGATCGGCCAGCAGGCGCTGGACCGGGTCGGAGGCGTCGCCGAGTTCCGAGGCGGGCGCGACGGTCATGGTGGCGTCCAGCTCGGCCAGTTCGTAGAGCGCGGACAACGTGAACGACGGGCGTCCGACCGGGGACCGCGCGACGACCGTTACCTGGGTGACCGGCCCGCCGGAACGAGTGAGAACGCGCCCCCTCGCGATGGCCGCCACGACGTCCAACGCGACGTTGCCGCCACCTACGACAACCGTCGCCGGACCGCGGAGCGGCAACACCGGTGTGCCTGGCCGGGCGCTGTTGACCGCCGACAGCAGCGACAGCGCCTGGTGTACGTCCGGGATTCGCCCGGCTCCGATCTCCCGCGGCCGCGACGCCCCGACGGCCAGGACCACCGCGTCGAACTGGCGTCGAAGCGTGGGAATCGAGATGTCGACACCCACACGGACGTTCAACCGTACGGTCACCCTGTCGTCGCCGAACGGGATGTCGAAGAGTCGGACCATGTCTCGGATCCCGTCGTGCTGCCGCGACACCGCGGTACGCAACAACCCGCCGATCTCCGCACGTTGCTCGAAGACGGTGATCCGTATTGTGCTGGATCGTTGCAGCAGCTCACGCACGGTGTACATGGCGGCGGCACCGGCACCCACGACGGCGATCCGCAACGGCGTCGCGGTTCGCGGGAAAGCCTGCGGGAGTCCGAGCCCTGCGAAGCGCCCCGCGGGGCCGATCGCCGCGAAGGACTCGGCTGCCAGACGGGCGTAGCGGCGTTCCGAATCACTCAGCGCGCCTTCGCTTTTGATCGCCCCCGCCGGACAGGCCGGGACGCACGCCGAACAGTCGATGCAGCTGTTCGGGTCGATATAGAGGTGTTCGACCGATTCGAACTGCGGGTCCCCCGGTACGGGACGGATGCAGTCGCGAGGGCACACCTCGACGCAGGACGCGTCCTTGCAACAGTGTCCCAGAATGACATGGCTCATCCGTGCCCGCCGATCACAGGAGGTGGGATTTGCGATAGATCCATCGCGCGGGTCCGTTCAGCAACTTCTCTCGGTCGAGGAACGCGACCAGTGGCGACGCCGCGCGGCGGAACATCATCCGGTGGTGTTCGTTCCGGCTGATCTCGGCGCGCACGGTCGACCAGTCCAGGCCGACACTGCGGTAGATCCGCTTGTTGATCATGCCTTTGGCGATGACGTGGGCGCCGATCGCGATGACGATCGTGCCGACAAAGCGTCTCGGCCGCGACACCCGCACCAGATGGTCGCGAATCTTCTGACGCGCGAACGACATATGCCGTGACTCTTCGACGACGTGCACGTACGACGTCCGGCGCACCGTATCGGCGACTCTGTCGTCGCGCATCCAATCACGCTGCATGACATCGAAGACCTCCTCACCCGCCAGCACGATCGCATAGGCGATCTCGTCCCAGGCGAAGGTGCGAAACAGCCACCCGGCGAGGACCATCGAACGGTCCAGGCGATAGTGGCCGGTCCCCAGCCGCTCGATGGCCTCGGCGAACATCAGCGAGTGCAGGTTCTCGTCGGCGCATTCGTTGAACAGGAATTTCACATCGGCTCTTGTCGGGTCCACGTTGTGGACGCGCCGCAGCAGCACGATCTGCAACGCGACCTCCAGCCAGATCGCGACGCCGAGAAAGTGCGAGGCCTCGCACCTGGTCAGATGTTTTCTGGCCGATTCGGTCAGGTCCGTCCAGGACGGCGTACCGAAGAGCGGAGACCACTCCGGACTCATCCCGTAGCGATCCTGATCGGCGGCATCGACTTCGGCCTCCCGCAGATCGAACGACAGACGTCGCGCCGAGTCGAGAAGGCGGTCGTAGACGGCGGCAGGATGGTCGGGACCGGTCATGCGGTCGGTGCCAGTCGCCGTCGCAGCGACTGTTGCGCCCTGGAGAGGATGCACTTCATTGTTCTCCTCGAATCATGTTGCTTGTCAGAGAATTCGCGGCACGGGGGGCCTCCGGATCGCTCGAGCCCGCGCCCGCCGGGCGCAAGCTCCAAAAAACGTGTGCTGACGGCCGCTTTCACCGCGGCCGCCAGCAAAGCGGGACCGGCTCCGCCGATCCGTGATGTCCGATCACTCGGAGGCTCACTACACCGCATCGCTGGACGGCGATGCCGCGTTAGTCACCGTCGACTCCACGGGCACACTCCCACTGCTCCGGAACCCCCGGGCGGTCCGGAGACGCGCTGTGATCGCGGTTTGCCGTCGATCACAGCGCCTCCGCCGTATGTGCCGGATGTCGCACCGCGCGAGCGCCTGGTGGCAACCGCCGTCACTCCGGCTATACCAACAACCCAGCAATTTGTGATCAATATCACTCTTTTCGGCCGTAACAGGGTCCGGCCGCTCAGCGAGGGGTTTCTGTCCGGTCACTGAGTTCGCGGAGCACACCGCGAGCCCGGTCCGCAGATCACGAGTCTGTAACATAAGCGCTGGTCAAACGACCAAAGAATGTGCGACGCAGCCTAGCCGCGGCGCGTGCCGGAAATTCGCCGAGCCGGTGGTGCAGATGACCATGTCAGGCAATATGCTGTCCCTAACAAACCTGCCGACTGTTTCGGTGCCCGTATCCAAACTTTTCGGCCTGATAAGGCTGGAAATTGAAGACTGATTCTGATAGCAAGGGGCTATGGACCCGCATTTGCGCGACCTGCGGTATTTCGTCGCCGTCGCTGAGGAACTGCATTTCACCAACGCCGCTCAGCGGCTGCACATCGCACAACCCACCCTGTCGCGTCAGATCCGCCAGCTGGAACGCCAGCTCGACGTGGTCCTGTTCGACCGCAACCAGCGCAGCGTCGCGCTGACCGTCGCGGGCAAGGAGTTGCTCGAAGGCGCCCGCAAGATCCTGGAGCTCTGGGAGGTCACCAACGTCTCCCTGCAGGAGGCGGGCGAGGTGCTGCGCGTCGGCATCCAGTCCGCGCTCGGCCGCGGACTGCTCAACGATCTGGAGAGCGCGAGCGGCCACCGCTTGGCTCTGCACGCCGCCTCCTGGACCGACCCGTCCAGCGGTCTCGCGGGCAGGCAGGCCGATCTGGCGCTGGTGTGGCTGCCGCTGCCGGACCCGAACCGGTACCGCTGGGAGGTCCTGCGCACCGAGCCGCGCTGGGTGCTGCTACCCGAGAACCACCCGCTGGCCGATCAGGACAGCATCGATTTCGCCGATCTGCTCGACGAGCCGTTCATCGCGCTGCCCTCGGAAGCGGGCGCGGTGCGCGACTTCTGGCTCGGCAACGACGCGCGCAACGGCCGTCAGCCCAAGATCGGCGCGGAAGCGGCGACGCCCGAGGACAAGCTGGAGGCCGTGAGCCTCGGCCTCGGTGTCTGCCTGCTCGCCGAGAACAATGTGCCGATGTACCGCTGGCCCGGTCTCACCGCGCGGCCACTGACCGGACTCGCGCCGTGCGAGCTCGCCGTCGCGTGGCGGGCCGACGACACCCGACCGACAATCCTGGAGTTCGCGGCCCGCGCCGTCGAGGGTGGCTTCTCCTCCACCCAGCAGCAGCCGCTGGCCAGCTGAGCGGTTTCCCGGCGCACCGTCAGCGCACGGTGCGCCGCCAGGGGTGCAGCTGTTCGAGTTGCGCGGAAAGCCGCAGCAGGGTGGTTTCGCTGCCGGGCAGGCCTGCCAGCTGAGCGGCGACCGGAGTGCCGGAGTGGGGGTGCGTGCCCATCGGCACGGAGGCGGCGGGCCAGCCGACCAGGTTCCAGATCGGCGTGAACGGGGAGAACCGGAAGCCGGTCAGCACATTGGCGAACCAGCCCCTGCGGTGCCAGGCGCGCGCCCGCGGCGGCGGAGTGGCCAACGTGGGCGTGATCACCACGTCGTAGCTTTCGAAGAATTCGAGCAACCGGGCTTCGATCCGGTCGACCTGTGCGGCGCGGACCAGCTCGAGCCGCTGGACGAAGCGGCCCAGCGCCAGATGACGGCGGGTACGCGGTTGCAGACGTTCGGGACGAGCGAGGGTGGCGGCCTCGGGCAGCGCCACCGTCAGCCAACGGAGCAGGAGTGCGAGGACGGCGTTGCCGTAGGGCAGCGCGGTCGTCTCCACCTGGTGACCGGCCGCGGCGGCGACGGCCGCCGCCTTGTTCGCGGCTTCGGCCCAGTGCGGGTCGACGCGGACGAACCGGGAAGGCGGGGCGATGGCCACCGCGATGCGTAGTCGGCCCGGCGGTTCCAGCTCGGCTAGGTCGGGGCGGGCGGCCATGACCGATAGCGCGAGCGCGGCGTCGCCGACGGTCGTCGCCAGCACGCCGTTCTCCACCATGCCGCCCCAGGAGTCCAGGCCGACCTCCGAGGGCACGGTGTGCCTGCCGGGTTTGATGCCGTAGACGCCGCAGGCGGCCGCCGGAATGCGCACCGAGCCGAGTCCGTCGTTGCCGTGCGCCACGGGGACCAACCCGGCCGCGACCGCCGCGGCGGCGCCGCCGGAGGAGCCGCCCGCGCTGCGCTTGACGTTCCACGGATTCCTGGTGATGCGGTGCTGATCGTCGGTCATCGCCCAGAGTCCCAGCTCCGGCACGGTGGTGAGCCCGACGACGACCGCGCCCGCGTCGCGCAGCCTGCGCACCACCGGGTGGTCGGCCGTGGCCTGGCCGGTGTCGGTCGCCGCCGAACCGCACAGCACGGTCTCGCCGGTCACCGGGATGTTGTGCTTGATCGCCACCGGCACACCCGCCATCGGCAGCACGTCCAGATCCGACCGCTGTTCCAGCGCGATGGCCTCGGCGACCGCGCGCTCGACGCGCACCACGCTGAACGCGTTGGTCGTCGCGTCCTCGGCGGCGATGAGTGCGAGGGTCGCGTCGACGACCTCGGTCGGTGTCAGCGAGCCCTCGCGGACGCCTGCGGCGATGGTCACCGCGGGACCCCGCGGCGACTCCCTTTGCCCCTCGGCGTACGGCCCCCCTCGCTCGCTATCGCCCACGGGTGCCTCCCGGGCGGACAATGGTTCGGTGCTCGTGGTTTCGGTGATCGCGGCCAAGCCTTCGGCCACCGCCGTAGCCTTGTTGTGCATGTGCTGATTCGCCCCCGTCGCATCGTTGTCGAAATCGGGTGATCCGCTGTTGTGGCGCAAGTTATCATTCCCGATACTGCTCGGGGGACGATGACGTCGGGTGTGGCGGATTTTATCCGGTGCAGCCACCCACCGACCAGTGCGGATTTCCCGAACTCCGCCACAGCTAGTAGGTCCGAGAATGAGTGCCGACTCCGATAGAAATACCCGTCCGGATACGGCTTCCGACTCCGAGTCCGGCGGCCAGTTGCTCCGATCCGAGCTCGTCGCGGTGCAGGCCTTCACCGCGGCGTGGGCCGCCGCGATCAACATCGCCCCAGATGAGGGCCCCGGACCACTACCGGAGATCACCGCGTTCCTGCCCGACGCGCGCACCCTGCGCCGTGAGGCGCTCATCGCACTGATCCGGGTGGATATGCGGCACCGGTGGCTGCGAAAGCCCGCGCTCGGAGCGCGCCGCCAGGAAACGCCGCCGCCCGCGCCGCGGCGCAAACGACTGGCCGAATACTGCGCCGATTTCCCCGAGCTCGAACGCAAGAACATACCGGCCAGTTTGGTGTACGAGGAATTCGTCGTCCGGCGCCAGAGCGGCGAGCGCGTCGACCCGCGGGAATGCTTGCGCGAATATCCGAACCAGGCGGCCGAGTTACGCGGTCTGCTGAATGCCGACGACGTCGACCAGAGCACCCGCCGAACCCCGCCGGAGGCCCTCGACGACTCCACCCGACCGCCGATCGACGAGACCGACACGGCCGCACTCGACGAGACGCGCCAGTCCCCGATCGACGAATCCACCCGCGCCGCGTTCGACGGAACCATGCCCGCGACCGGCCCCGACCAGAGCTCCGCGCTGAACCGAACCACCACGTCCGTTCGTGGTACGGGGGTGAACCACACGGCGGAGGCTACGAGGGCCGCCGATCTGGGCGGAACAGAAACCGCGATCGGCACCACGATGGGTACCGGACCGGGTCGTCTCGACCCGCTGGACCGCATCGAGGTCGGTCAGCGCGTCGACGACTTCGACCTGCTGACCGGTCTCGGCAGCGGCGCCTTCGCCCGGGTCTTCCTGGCCAGGCAGCGGTCCATGCAGCGACTGGTCGCGGTGAAGATCTCCGCCGACCACGGCACCGAGCCGCAGACCTTGGCCCAGCTGGATCACGACTACATCGTGCGGGTCTTCGATCAGCGCCTGCTCGACGCGGGCGAGGCGGGCGAGACCGCGCGGCGGTTGCGCCTGCTCTACATGCAGTTCCTGCCCGGCGGCACGCTGCTCGGCGTGCTGCGTTGGGTGCGCGCCACCCCGCCGGAGGAACGCAGCGGCCAGCTGCTGCTCGACGCGGTGGACGCGGCGATGGAGGAGAAGGGCGAGATCCGGCCGACCGATTCCAGCGTGCGCGCCGAGATCGCCGCGCTGAGCTGGCCGGAGACCGTCGCCTGGCTGGGCCGCAGGCTGGCCGAGGCGCTCGACTACGCCTCCGCGCACGGCGTGCTGCACCGCGACGTGAAACCAGCCAACGTGCTGCTCACCGCGGAGGCCGTGCCGAAGCTGGCCGATTTCAACATCAGCTTCAGCCGCAATGTCGAGGGCACGAGCCCGGTCGCCTACTTCGGCGGCTCGCTGGCCTACATGTCGCCCGAACAGCTGGAGGCCTGCCACCCCGGCCGCACCCGCTCCGCCGCCGACCTCGACACCCGCTCGGACATCTTCTCGCTCGGCGTGGTGCTGTGGGAGCTGCTCACCGGCGCGAAGCCCTACGACGACAGCACCGCGGGCGCGGGCCAGCGCGGCGACGACACCACGCTGGAAGCCATGCTGGAGCGGCGCTGCGTCGGCGTCGACGCCGCTGCGCTGGCCCGGGTACCGAAGGACTGCCCCGCCGCGCTGCGCCGCGTGCTGCTGACCTGCCTGCGACCGGAGCGCGACGAGCGCTGGTCCAACGGCGCGACGCTGGCCAAACAGCTCGACCTCTGCCTGGACGAGCGAGCGCGCGGGTTGGTCGACCCGACACCGGGCAGCTGGCGGGAGCGGCTGCAGCCCTACATCCTCCCGGTGATGGTGGTGGCCATCGCCGTGCCGAACATGCTCGCCTCGCTCTACAACATCCAGCACAACCAGAACCTCATCGTCGACCGAATGCCCGAGGACGCACAACACACGTTCCTGATCCTCACCGGCGCGGTGAACGCGGTGTTCTTCCCGATCGGGTTCTTCACGATCATCTACTCGATGCGCTACATGCTGCGGGTGACCAAGGGACTGCGCAAGGGCAGACGGTACGACCCTGACACGCTGACCCGCGCCAGAACCGACACGCTGCTGCTCGGCGAGCGGGCGGTGGCCATCCCGTTCATGTTGTGGGTGCTCGCCGCGCTGACCTTCCCCGCCGTGATGCAGCTGTCCACCGGCGACGTCACCGGGCGCGACGTCGTGCACTTCATGGCCTCGCTTGTGGTCTGCGGCGCCATCGCCGGGTCGTATCCGTTCTTCCTGGCGACCTTCTACCTGATCCGCTGCATCTATCCGATCTTCTTGCGGCACGGGAACATCAGCGCCGAGGACGCTGGCAGATTGCGCGCGCTCGACCGGCGCTGCAACCTGTACCTCGCGATCGCGGCCTCGGTGCCACTACTCGCGGTAGCCGGGGTAACCTTCCTCCCGCCCGAGGACATCCCCATGGTGATCGTCGCGGTTCGCGTGCTCTGCGTGGGCGCCATCATCGCGTTCGTCGGGTCGTATTTGCTGTTCCGCGCGCTCGAGGCCGACCTGCGCGCGCTGGAGCGAGTGGTGGCGCCGAGCGGGGAGCCCGGCGCGGCGACCGCGCAAGGCGGCTCCGCCCGGCACGACAACCGCCCGCGCGCGGCCGCGGAGCGTCCATGACCGTCACGCACGTCGATCCGGTCGGACGCTTCACCGCCGCTTGGCGGCACTGCCTGCATGCCGCCAGCGAAAGCCCGCCGCACCTGGCCGACTACGTGCCCGACGGCACCGAGGTACGGACCGCCGTGCTCACCGACCTGGTCCGCATCGACCTGCGGCACCGCTGGAGCGGACGCGGGCCGGTCAAGCGCATCGCGGAGTATCGCGAGGAGTTTCCCGAGGTCGACGCCAGCCCGCAGCTGGCCGACCTGATCTGCGAGGAGTTCACCGCCCGGCGCGGACGCGGCCCACTGCCGCTGGAGGAATTCCTCGCGGAGTACCCCGAACTGGCCGACACCGTGCGCGCCCGGCTCACCGGCGAGCAGGGCCACGCCGGGGTTGTGCACGTCGACCGCGATCCCGCCGACCTCGCCCCCGGCCAGCGGGTCGACGACTTCGACCTGCGGACCGAACTCGGCAGCGGCCGCGCCGGGCGGGTGTTCCTGGCCAAGCAGTTGTCCATGCAGCGGGTGGTCGCGGTACGGATCGCGGCGGCGGGCGGTGCGGACCCGCAACCGATGGTCCAGCTCGACCACCCGAACATCGTCCGCGTCTTCGACCAGCGGGTGCTCGCGTTCGACGGTGAGATCGGCAGGCTGGTCTACATGCAGTACCTGCCGGGCGGCACCGCGGCGGAGGTGCTCGAGCGTCGCCGCGCGGCGGAATCGGCACAACGCCGCCGCGGCCAGGACGAGGCCATGGGCGGAGCGCTCCTACTCGACGCGCTGGACGCCGCCATCGAGGCCAAGGGCGAGATCCGGCCCGCGGACTCCCTGGTGCGCGCCGAGCTCGCCGAGCTCAGCTGGCCGGAGACGGTGGCGTGGATCGGCCGCCGCCTCGCCGACGCACTCGGTTACGCGGATCGCCACGGCATCGCCCACCACGCCATCGACCCCGCCAACGTGTTGTTCACCAGCGAAGGCACCCCCAAGCTGGCCGACTTCGCGCCCGGCGACGGCACGACAACGCCACCCGATTCACCCGCGGCGCTTCGCGAGTGGCTCGCCTACCGCTCCCCCGAACAGCTCGCCGCCGCGCTCGACTCCGACACACCGGCCCCGGACAGCCGCAGCGATCTCTACGCGCTCGGCATCCTGCTGTGGGAATTGCTGACCGGGACGAGGCCATTCGCCGACGACCCGCCCACCGTCGAGGCGGCGCTGCGGGCCCGCCGAGCGGGCGTGCCCGCGGCGGCGCTCGCGACGCTGCCCGCCGACTGCCCGCCCGCGCTGCGCCGCGTCCTGTTGACCTGCCTGGAGCCCGACCCGCTGCGGCGCTGGCGGAACGGCGCGGTGCTGGCCGAGCAATTGGACCTGTGTCTCGACCCGCGCGCCCGCGACCTGGTCGACCCGCCCGAGCACAGCTGGCGGGTGCGACTGCGCCCCTGGCGGGTGGTGCTGATCGCCCTGGCCATCGGGGTGCCCAACATCTTGGCCTCGATCTACAACATCGACCACAACAACATGCTGATGCACAGCAGGCAGTCCGCGCAGACGCAGCGGCAGTTCGAGATCTACTCGATCATCGTCAACGGCTTCGGCTTCGCCATCGGCACGGTGCTGCTGGTCTACCTGGCCAGATACCTGATCACGGTGCCGCACGGATTGGCCGCGGGCGTCCGCTACGACGAAGACGTGCTGCACAAGGCGCGTGCCTCGGCCGTGCGGCTCGGCGACTGGGCCGCGCTGATCATCTTCACCATGTGGCTGGTCTCCGGTCTGGTCTATCCGCTCGCGCTGCGCGGCACCCCCGACGTCGTATCCGCCAGCGACTACGCGCATTTCATGATCCTGCACACCGTCTCCGGCGTCATCGCGATGACGTATCCGTTCCTGCTGACGAACTTCTACCTCATCCGGTGCATTTACCCGATGTTCTTGGGACAGGGCGGAATCGAGCGCTCCGAGGCGAACGACCTACGCGCGCTGCGCCGCCGCAGCGGCGTGTATCTGGTGCTCGCCGCGTCCATTCCGCTCATCGCGGTCGCAGGATCGACCCTGTTGCATCCCCCGGACCTGGCCAAAATCATCGTCGCACTGCGGATAATGTGCATCGCGAGCATCGTCGCCTTCGTCGCGGTCTATCTGCTGTTCCGGGCCATGGAACAGGATCTGTACGCGCTGCGGCGGAGGCAGGTGTACCCATGATGGCGTAGCTCTCCGCGTGAGTGGCGGGTTCGTAGGCATCAACCCAGGAGCACGATGAAGCCACCGTTCGGCAGGCTGGTGAGCCTGTCGCATGTGCACGATCCGGCGACGACGCCGATCTTTCCCGGCGACCCGGAATTCCGCACCGATATCGTCGCCACCGTCGCCAACGACGGGTACTACCTGCGGTACATCCAGCAGGGCGAGCACACCGGAACGCATTGGGGCGCACCGATCCACTTCCACGCCGACGGGCTGGCGGCCGACGAACTGGACCTGGCCGATCTGCTGCTGCCCGCGGTGAAGATCGACGTCCGCGAGCGGTGCGCGGCGGACCGCGATTACGCCGTTACCGTGGACGATCTGCGGCGCTGGGAGTCGCGGCACGGCCGCATCCCGGACGGCGCGGCCGTGATCGCGTGGACCGGGTGGGACGCCAAGTGGGGCGGCCCCGACTTCATCGGCGTCGATGAATCGGCCGGTCGCCAGCCCGGATTCGCGGTGGAGACGGTGGAGTGGCTGTTGCGGACGGGACGGCTCGGCAGGCGCGGCGCGCTGGGCATCGACACCTTCGGACCCGATGTGGGCACCGACGACACCTACGCGGTGTCCAAGCTGCTCTACCGTGAGCACCGGATCAGCCTGGAGTGCCTGGCGAATCTCGGTGAGCTACCCGCGACCGGCGCGTGGATCCTGGTCGGCGGGCCGCTCTATCGCGGTGGGTCGGGCTCGCCCGCAACGATTTTCGCGTTGCTGCCCTGAGTCGTCGTGGGCTGCTGCCCTGGGCTGTTGTGGGCGAGTGCCCCGAGCTGTTCGGGCTGGGTGTCCTAGGCCCCGCCGTAGACCTTCGGGTCGAGGGTGCCGATGTAGGGCAGGTCGCGGTAGCGCTCGGCGTAGTCGAGGCCGTAGCCGACGACGAACTCGTTCGGGATGTCGAAGCCCACGTGGGCCACGTCGACGTGGGTGCGCAGCGCGTCCGGCTTGCGCAGCAGGGTGACCACCTCGAGCGAGGCCGGGTTGCGGGTGGACAGGTTGCGCTTGAGCCAGGACAGGGTCAGACCGGAGTCGATGATGTCCTCGACGATCAGCACGTTGCGGCCCGCGATGTCCTTGTCCAGGTCCTTCATGATCCGCACCACGCCCGAGGAGGAGGTGGACGAGCCGTAGGAGGAGACGGCCATGAATTCCATCTGGGTCGGGATGGGCAGCGCCTTGGCCAGATCGGTCATGAAGAAGATCGCGCCCTTGAGCACGCCGACCAGCAGCAGGTCGCCCTCGGGAGCGTCGGCCGGGTAGCGCTTGGCGATCAGCTCGGCAAGCTCCTGCGTCTTGGCGGCGATCTGTTCCTCGGTGATCAGCACCGACGCGATGTCGTCCCCGTACACGTCAGTTGGTTTCCCTTCCTGTGCGCCGCTGGTTTCGATCGATCCCGCTCGGCATCAGTCACTGCGCAGACATCGGTCTTGTTCGCGCAGTGTCAGCCTGCCATGTTCGCGCGCGGCAACCAACCTCGTGTCCGGTGACCCGCCGCCGACTGCCACCCCTCCCTGCCCGCGCCACGCCGTGACCAGGGCGTCCACCGCCCGTAAATGCTTGTCGGTCAGCGCTTTCGCTCCGCCGTGCAGCAGCCAGGAGCGGATCGCCCTGCGGCGCAGCGCGGCGGGCGCAGTGGCGAGCGTCTCGATCGACAGCGCCACCTCATCATCGGCGGCGCCGGAACCCTCGACGGCGGGGCCGGGTACCTTCGCGGCCTCCAGCAACTCGTCGGCAAGCACGTCGAGCAGCGCGCCGTCCTCGCGCAGCTGTTCGGCGGTGCGGGCCAGCGCGGCCGCGACGCCGCCGCCTAGTACGTCCTCGAGCAGCGGCAACGCCTCGGTGCGCAGCCGGACCCTGGTGAATTCGGGCGACAGGTTGTGCGGGTCCTCGTGCGGGGTGCGGCCGAGGTCGGCGCACATCTGGCGGGTCGTGGCCCGCCGGACACCGAGCAGAGGCCTGCCCCACGGTTCGGCGTAGGCGGCCATGCCCTGGATCGAGCGTCCGCCGGAACCGCGGGCGAGTCCGAGCAGCACGGTCTCGGCCTGATCGTCGAGGGTGTGGCCGAGCAGAACGGGCGCGCCGTGGCGGGCGGCGTCCATCGCGCCGTATCTGGCCGTGCGCGCCGCCGCTTCCAAGCCGCCTTCGGCGCCGACCTCCACCGCGAGCACGCGGGCCGATCGGCAGCCGAGCGCGAGGGCCGCGGCGGCCGCGTCCGCCGCCACCTGTCCCGAGCCTTCTTGCAGGCGATGGTCGACGATCAGCGCGTCGACGTGCCGGATCTCGACGACCGCCGCGGCCGTCAGAGCCAGTGAATCCGCCCCGCCGGACAGCCCGACCGCGACGGAAGCGCCCTGCGCCAGATACTCCCCGGCCCAGGACCGCACCGCGCGCCGGACCTCGAGCACCGCCGCAGTCTCCGGCAATTTGCGCGGGCCACTCGAACCAGCGCCGCCCGCGCCCGAGCCAGCGCTACCCGCACTCGAACCAGTACGGCCCGCAGCCGAACCAACGCTGCCCGGAGTCGAACCAGCACGGCCCGCACTCGAACCAGCGCTGCCCGCAACCGAACCAGCACGGCCCACACTCGAACCAGCGCTGCCAGCGGTCGACCCGGTCGCCTCGAGCTGCCCGGGCGTCACTCGTACCGCACGGCCCATGGGGAGGACACTACCGAGTCCCGCCGCCTCCGAGGCCGTGACGGGTTCACGGAAATCGCGGATTCGGCGCGCCGCTCGGCGAGCCGACGACCACCGTGCTCGGGCAGCGCCGCGAGCCGAGCCGTCGGCCGCACCGGACGCTTCGTGTCTCGCCGCTCCGTCGGTGCGGATCGTCCACATGCCGGGGCCGCGCGGCGATCCGCGGCCCGTCGCCGAAGTTCGCTCAGCCCAGTACGCGGGCGATCCAGCGGTCCGGGTTCTCGATCTCGTCCGGCCGGGGCAGCGTCTCGGGATTCGACCACACCACGTTGAACCGCTCCATGCCGACGCGGCCGACGACGTGGTCGACGAACGCCTTGCCGCGGACGTACTGCGCGACCTTCGCGTCCACGCCGAGCAGGGCCCGCAGAATGCGCTGTAGCGGGTTGGTCGGGCGCTTGCGGCGCTTGTCGAAGGCCGCGCGGATCTGCTCCACCGTCGGGATGACAGTGGGGCCGACGGCGTCCATCACGTGGTCGGCGTGGCCTTCGAGCAGGGTGCCGAGCATGAGCAGCCGGTCCAGGGCCTCGCGTTGCGGCGGCGCCTGGGTGGCGCGCAGCAGACCGACGACGCCGCGGGTGGCCGGATCGTCGGATGCGGTGCCGCGGCGGCGGTCGCGCAGTTCGTCGACCAAACGGGTGAGCATGTCGGTCAGCGGTTCGTCGCCGACCTCGGAAAGGATGTCGACGTTGTTGCGCATGTAGTCGGCCAGCCAGGGCGCGGAGGAGAACTGCACCCGGTGGGTCACCTCGTGCAGGCACACCCAGAACCGGAAGTCACCGGCCGGGACGCCGAGCGCGCGCTCGACGGCCATGATGTTCGGCGCGACGAGCAGCAGTGTGCCGTCCGGCCCGGTGAACGGGTCGTACTGGCCGAGGATGGCGGTGGAGAGGAACGCCAGCATGGCGCCCGCCTGCACACCCGCGGGCTTGCCCGCGAACGTGCCGCGGCCGTGCGGATCGCCGCCGGTACCGGTGAGCTGGGCCATGGAGTCGGCGGCCGCGCCGATCCAGCCGGGCCGGTCGACGATGCGCGCCGCGGGCACGGGCTGATCGTCGAGCAGTCCGCTCACCTCGCGAACCGGTCCCTCGGCCCGCACCGACGCCTCGGCCAGCTCGGCGACCACCTGCTCGGCCGAGTACCGCGAGGTGCGCGGACCCGGCGGCACCAACGCCGATCCGGTACGCGCGGCCAAACGCCAGTCGACGGCGCCGGACAGGCCGGAGCGACGTCGCGCCTTGCCGTTCGATGCCGAATCGGCGACGGCGGATTCGCGTGTCTTGTCAGCGCCTTCGATCATGGTCAACCACCCGTCACGAGCATCCACAGTTGCGCAGCGTGCCTGCGATGGCGTCCAACGCGGGCCTGCTCACCTCCGGCGGCCGATCGTTCGACATCAACGCGAAGGTCAGCACCCGGCCATCCCGGTCGAGCACATATCCGACCAACGTGCTGGCCACCGAGAGAGTTCCGGTCTTGGCGCGCACCCATCCGGCGCCACCGCGGTTCTGGGTGACATACCGGCTGGCCAGCGAGCCCGTCGCGCCCGCGACCGGCAGATCGTCCAGCATCGGCGCGAGGGTGGCCGCCAGCTTCCCGCCCGCGGGCCGAGCCTTGGTGCCGGTCGGCCGGGTCAGCGAGTCGTCGGTCGACTGGGCGGCGGTGGCGACGATCTTGTCCAGCAGGCGCGCGGGGATGCGGTCGTCGGTGGAGAGTCCGCTGGTGTCGTGCATCACCACCCCGTTCAGATCGAAACCCGTCTTCTCCAGTGTGGCGGCCACGGCGGCCACCGCGCCGGCGAACGACGGTTCGTGTCCGGTCGCCACCGCGATCTCCCGGCCGATGGTCTCGGCGAGCACGTTGTCGGAGTAGACCATCATGTCGCGCAGCCGGTCGCGCAGCGGCGCGGACTGCACGCTCGCCACCTCGGCCGCACCCGGCGCCGCCTTGCCCGCGCGCACCCGAGACGGGTCGAGCCCGAGTTCGATGGCCAGCCTGCGTCCAGCGTCCAGCGCGGGGGTCGAGCTGCGCGGGGAGTATTCGATGAGCGGTTCGACGCGTCCGCCGTCGATCATCACTGCTTCGATCGGCGCGATCGAGCCGCCGGGGATGTCGGCGTCCTCCCAGCCCTTCGCCATGGTCGGCCCGGCGAAGGCGGTGGTGTCGACCACGATGGTGTCCGCCGCGCTCCCGGCCAGCCTGATCTGCGCGACCAGGTCCGCGAGGCGCGGGCCCTTCGGGTAGTAGCCCTTGCCGTCGGCCTGCGCGGTGAGCGTCGGATCTCCGCCGCCGACCAGCACCAGTTCGTTCGGCGCCGCCCCGGCGACCACCTTGGTGACGACCCGCTGGTCCGGCGGCAGCGCGAGCAGCGCGGCCGCGGTGGTGAGGATCTTGGCGGTGGACGACGGGATCATCGGCGTGCCCGGATCCTGGCTCCACAGCGTGGTTCCGCTCTCGGCGTCGGTGACCACACCGGCGAACGTGCCGAGATCCGGATTGGCAAGCGCCCCGCCGAGCGCCGCCGCGACACCGGCCGGGCTCGGCGCGGGCGCGTTCGACGGCGCGGGAGCCACCTGCGGAAAAGGTTTGACCAGGGCGGGCGGCGCGGCGATGGTGAGCCCGCCGTGCCGGAATTCCGGGGTCCACGGCTGGACGACGACCAACGCACCGCCGGCGGCGATCAGCAGCACCCCGAAGGTCGCCCCGAATCCGATCCACATCCTGCGCCGCCGCCGCGCGGCCAAGTCACCGATATTTCTCTTCTTCCCACCAACCACGTACCCGTCGTCTCCCTGACTCGGCTGCCACGCACCACCGGCGCACCCATGCCCTTTTGAACCTCGGCCCCACCGATCACACTATCCTCGTTCCGCTACCGTTCCCCCGAACAACCTGGCGAGTCGGCGGTCGTGCCCGCTCGAGCCACCGGATGCAGCACAGAAGGAGATGGCGTGGAGTTCGACGTCACCATCGAGATCCCCAAGGGTTCCCGCAACAAGTACGAGGTCGATCACGAGACCGGCCGTGTTCGGCTCGATCGCTTCCTCTACACCTCCATGGCCTACCCGGCCGACTACGGCTTCATCGAGAACTCGCTCGGCGAGGACGGCGACCCGCTGGACGCGCTGGTCCTGCTGCCCGACTCGGTGTTCCCCGGCGTGATCGTCGAGGCGCGCCCGGTCGCGATGTACAAGATGGAGGACGAGGCGGGCGGCGACGCCAAGGTGCTGTGCGTGCCCGCGGGCGATCCGCGCTGGGACCACATCCAGGACCTGGCCGACGTGCCGGAGTTCGAGCTCGCCGCGATCAAGCACTTCTTCGAGCGCTACAAGGACCTGGAGCCGGGCAAGTACGTCAAGGGCTCGGAGTGGGTCGGTCGCGCCGAGGCCGAGGCCGAGGTGGAAGCCTCCTTCAAGCGTCTGCAGGAGAAGGGCGGCCACTGAGTCACCCGACGAAGGCGGGAGGTCCGTACGGACCTCCCGCCTTTTTCGTTTCCCGAATGGGTTGTCCCCGTACGCGAAAGGGACGCCCGGCCTGCGCCGGACGTCCCTGGGGATCCGATCACGGTGCGAGAGCGCCGATTACGGGTGGTTTCGCGGGATCAGTAGTAGATGTAGAGGTCCCAGCCGTCCCAGGCCTCGACGCACTCCCAGTAGTAGCCGCCGGTGCTGGGCGAGACGCCGTCGGCGCGGCAGGCCTCGAAGGTGGCGTAGGTGCCGATGTAGGTGGCCCCGTAGCCGGTGGCCTGGTAGGTCGGCGCGGCGTTGGCCGTCGCAGCCGTCGACACCCCGGCGACGGCTGCGGTGGCAAGAAGGCCCGCGGCGAGGAAGGACTTGATTCGCATTTCACTGCTCCTGGAAAGCGAGGTTGATGTTGACCTCTCTCAAGGTAGGGAGCGAAACGCCGCGAAACAGCCACCCCTAGGGCTCGAACACCCAAGCCCTCAGGAGATTCCACCTTCTCCACCACGGCAGCGGCATTCGAATCGCACACTCGCAATTCGCAAGACTCGGCCCCGACTCGACGTCGAAAGCCACACGGCGATCGGAGGTTTTGTGCCGCGAGTCAGGAACCGGGGCCGTCCGCACCGCGCCGCGCGCTCTCCCGATCCGCGCTCTTGTCCAGCGGCGGCTCCACCGTCGCACCGCCCGGCAGCGGCAGGCCGGTCTGCTCGATGACCCGCGCCTCGACATCCACCACCGATTCGGCTTTGTCGTTCGCCGCCTGGATGCCGCTGACCATGCGCAGCGGCACTTCCTTCCAGAACAGCACGAGCACCAGCGCGAGCAGCGCGAGGCAGGTGACGGCGAGGAACACCGTCGACATGGAGTCGGCGAAACCGACCTGGAAGGGCCTGGCCAGCTCCGGGCTCAGCTGCTGGACGATCGAGCTGTCCTTCAGCACCTCGCCCGCGGCCGAAGTGTCTTGGGCGAGCAAACCTTTGGCCAATGCGGCGTCGGCGGGCTTGCCGCTCTGCGCACCGGCGAGGACGGCCTGTGCGAACTCCGGATCGCGTGCGGCGGCGCGCAGTTCGTCGGTGATGTTCGGCGTCATTCGCGCGAACAGGATGGACAGGAACACCGCGACGCCCAGCGTGCCGCCGATCTGCCGGAAGAAGGTGGCGGCCGCGGTGGAAACGCCCATGTCCTTGGGCGGCAACGCGTTCTGCAAGGCGAGGGTGAGCGGCTGCATGAGGTTGCCGAGACCGAAACCGGTGCAGGCCATGAAGAGCATGGCCAGCCACAGCGGGCTGTCCGCGTCCAGGAAATGCAGCAGGAACAGGCCGAGCGTCAGCGTGGTCGCGCCGATGATCGGGAAGATCCGGTAGCGGCCGGTTCGCGAGATCAACTGGCCGGACAGGATCGAGCCGAGCATCAACCCCAGCACCATCGGCAGCATTTGCAGACCGGCCATCGTCGGGCTCGCCCCGCGAACGACCTGGAGGTACTGCGGCAGCAGCGAGATGCCGCCGAACATGGCCGCGCCGACCACGAACGAGATGACGACGCCGAGCGCGAATGTCCGGTTGCCGAAGATTCGCAGCGGGATCAGCGCCGCGTCCTTCAGCCCCTTCTCGACCACGACGAACCCGGCGACGCCGAGCGCGCCGATCACGTAGCAGACCACCGAAGGCACGCTGCCCCAACCCCATTCGCGGCCCTGTTCGGCGACGACGAGCAGCGGCACCAGTCCGACGGCCAGCACGAGCACACCCCACCAGTCGACCCGATCGGTGGAGTGCGGCTTCTTCGGCAGGCGCAGCACCCGCGAGACCACCGCGAGCGCCACCAGCCCCACCGGCACGTTGACCAGGAAGACCCAGCGCCAGCCGCTGACGCCGAGGATGGTGTCCTGCCCGGCGAGAATGCCGCCGAGCACCGGGCCGATCACGCTGGACGTGCCGAACACCGCGAGGAAATAGCCCTGGTAGCGGGCGCGTTCGCGGGGGCCGACGATGTCGCCGAGGATGGCGAGGGCCAGCGACATCAGCCCGCCCGCGCCCATGCCCTGGACGGCGCGGAAGGCGGCCAGCTGGTACATCGACTGGGCGAGCGTGCACAGCAGCGAGCCGACGACGAAGATGCTGATGGCCGCCATGAAGAACGGCTTGCGGCCGAACATGTCCGACAACTTGCCGTAGAGCGGCGTGGTGAGAGTGGCGGTGATCAGGTAGGCGGTGGTGGCCCAGGCTTGCAGCGCGTAGCCGTCGAGATCGTCGGCGATGGTGCGGATCGCCGTCGAGACGATGGTCTGGTCCAGCGAGGAGAGCAGCATGCCGAGCATGAGCCCGCTGAGGATGGTCAGGATCTGCCGGTGGGTGAATCCCGCCTGCGGCGTCACAGCGGTCGGAGTGGTCACGAACGCCGCTCCGCTTCATCCGGATTCGTGAGCCGCGGCCCGGCGACCATCGCGGGTCGCGCGCGTTCGAAATCGTCGACGAACTGGCGCAGCAGGTCCGCGAAGAGCGCGCGGTCGTCCGGCGTCCAGTCGGCCATCACCAGGGTGAGGTTGTCGTGGCGGCGCCTGCGGATACGCTCGGCCACCTCCCGCCCCCGCTTGGTCACCTCGAGCACCGTCGCGCGTCCGTCGGCGGGGTCGGCCGTCCGCCGGACCAGCTCACGCTCGACCAGCTGGGCGACCTGACGGCTGACCGTCGACGCGTCGGAGAACACCGCCTCGGCCAGCGCGCCCGAGCGCATCGGGCCGTCGCACAGCAGCCGGAACAGCACGGCGAACACAGCCGGGTCCACGCCGTCCGTGGTGCGGATCTGCAAGGCGGTCCGGTCGCGGATGCGCTGGAGCCGGGTCAGTTGCACCGCGATGGTGTCGATCGAAAGGTCGTCCGCGTCCACGCCCCGCCACCTTTACTTGCGCCAATCAATTAGTTGTTCGTCGCAAGTATGTCGGTGCGTGGACGCCGGAGCAAACGCCTATCGACCCTTGAACTGCGGCTCGCGCTTCTCGAAGACGGCCTGGATGGCCTCGGTCAGGTCCTCCGACGGCAGGAAGGCCGCGTTCCACGCCGAGACGTAGCGCAGCCCCTCGGCCACCTCCGACGCGCGCTTCTGGTCCAGCACGTCCTTCACGCCCTGCACCACCAGCGGCGGGTTCGCGGCGATCTCGCGCGCCATCGCGTGCGCCGCGTCCAGCACCGCTTCCTGGTCCGGATACACGTCGTTGACCAGGCCGATCCTCTCGGCGCGCGCGGCGTCGATGTCCTTGCCGGTGTAGGCGAGCTCGCGCAGGTGGCCCTCGCCGATGATGCCGGGCAGCCGGTGCAGCGAACCGATGTCGGCGACGATCGCGACCTTGGCCTCGCGCAGGCTGAACTTGGCTTCCGCGCTGGCCAGCCGCACGTCGACGGCCGCGATCAGGTCGAGGCCGCCGCCGATGCACCAGCCGGAGATGGCCGCGATCACCGGCTTGGTGCACTCGGCCACCGCGGTGACCGAGTCCTGCATCCGCCGGATCTCCTTGAGGAAGTCGGTGCGCGGCGCGGCCAGCGCCTTGTCGGCGAGCAGCGGACCGAAGGTGCCCGCCATGGCCGGGAGGTCGAGGCCGTAGGAGAAGTGCTTGCCCGCGCCGGTGAGCACGATGGCGCGCACCTCGGGATCGGCGTCGAGACCGCGGAAGATCTCGGGAAGTTCGCGCCAGAAGTCCGGGCCCATCGCGTTGCCCTTGCCGGGGCCGGTCAACGTCACCTGCGCGACGTGGTCCTTTGTCTCGACGGTGAAAGCCTGCCAGTCAGTCATTTGTACAGCGTATACGCCGCTTGCGCGGGCCGGCAGGGGGAAGGCACCGAGGCAGGAACGCGGTCTGTTCTCGGCAGGAGCAAATGCGCGGTTTTGCTTACCCTGGATCCATGAGCAGGGCCCAGCTACCTCCGGTCGCCTGCCGGGTCGCCGACACGCTGATCGCGCGCGGCCATCACGGTGTCATCCTCCGCCAACCCACACCCACCCGCACTGCCGCCGACGCGGCACGCGCCCTCGGCGTCGAGGTGGGAGCGATCACCAAATCGCTTGTGTTCCTGCTCGATCAGGACCCGGTGCTGCTGCTGGTCTCCGGCGCGCACAACGTGGACCTGACGCAGACCGGCGCACGATTGGAAGGCACGCTCACCCGCGCGCCCGCGGCGCTGGTGCGCGAGGTGACCGGTCAGCCGATCGGCGGGGTCGCGCCGGTCGGACACCCCACCAACCTGCCGACCTGGGTGGACAACGCGCTGGCCAGGCACCAGGAGCTGTGGGCGGCGGGCGGGCACCCGAACACGCTGTTCCGTACGTCCTTCCGGGAGTTGGTGCGGATCACCGCCGGGCTTCCGATCGATGTGGACTGAATCTCACACCGCCGCATGAGCTGCGGGTTTCCGGGGCGAACGGCAATCGAACAACAATCGCCCGGCCCGGAGCGGGCGAATCGGGCGTACGTTCGTCATGTGACCGAAGCACCGCAGCCGCACACCGGCGTCCGGATCCCCGACGACCTGAGCGGCATCACCGCCGAGCAGTACCGCGCGTCCATGCGTCACTATCCGGCGGGCGTCACCGTGGTCACGCTCTCCTGCCCGAAGGGACCGGTCGGCTTCACCGCGACCTCCTTCGCCTCGCTCTCGCTGGAACCGCCGCTGGTGTCGTTCAACATCGCGCACACCTCGTCCAGCATGGCCGCGATGCTCGACGCCGATTCCGTGGTCATCCACTTTCTCGGCGAACACCAACAGCACATCGCCAAGCGCTTCTCCCGCTCCGCCGAGGAACGCTTCACCGACCGCTCCCTGTGGACCACGCTGGACACCGGCGAACCCGTCCTGCACGGCACCCCCATCTGGGTCCGCGCCGTCGTCCAGCAACTCATCCCCATCGGCGACCACACCTTCGTCGTCGGCCTGGTCACCCGCGTCCACGACAACACCGACGAAAAGCCGGCCGCCGCACCGCTGTTGTACTACAACGGCCGCTACCACCGCCCGTCCTCCCTGGAGGGCTGAGCGAGTTCAGGCGACTCGCGGCTTCACCTCGACGACGAGATCCGCGTCCAGCGCGCCCGCCAAGCGCTCCAGCACGGGCAGGCTCGGAATCGTCCCGCCCGCCTCGAAACGAGCTACCGCCGACTGGGTCATCCCGGCGGCCTGAGCGAGCGTGGTCTGGCTCCAGCCCCTGCCCTCCCGCATCTGCCGGATGGTGCGACCGAGCTGATAGGCCAATTTCGCAGCGGCGTAAGCCTCTTCCGCCCCCGGCTCTCGCATGCGCCGGTCCCTGATCTCCGCCCAGTCCGATCGCTCACCCATGGATCTCAACCTCCTCGGCCGTATGCCGCTCGGCCATACAGCGCTCCATAGCGCGCCGTGCTCGCTCGATCTCAGCCCGCTCCCGCATTCGCTTCTTGGCAAACCAACTCGACTGCACCCCATCCCATAGCGCAGATGCTATATAGCGCCGTCGCTATGTCGTCGCTTTTCGACGGATCTTGCAGCGGCTTATGCGATCAGGCAGGGGGTGGCGCCGGTGGACGGGTCGGCGGTGAAGGGGCGGGTTTCGGGGGTGGGGTTCCAGAGGCCGTCGGTTTCGGCGTAGTTCCAGGAGGGGCCGCGGTGGACCAGGGTGGCGACGGCGTCGACGAGGCGGTCGATGTCGGCGGAGGTGGTGCCGAGGCCGATGCTGGCGCGCAGTGCGCCGTCGAGGCCGAGGCGGGCGAGCAGCGGGTGGGCGCAGAAGCGGCCGTCGCGCACACCGATGGCGTGTTCGGCGGAGAGGTAGGCGGCGACGTGGCCGGGCGCGAAGCCCGCGACGGTGAACGCCACGATGCCGACGAAATCGGGACTGTCGGACCAGATGCGCAGCGTCTCGACGCCCGGGATGGCGCAGAGCCCGTCGCGCAGGCGGTCGGCGAGCAGGCGCTCGTGCGTGGCCAACGCGTCCGGATCGATGGCGGCGAGCGCGTCACAGGCGGCGGCGATCGCGGCCGCGCCCAGCACGTTCGGCGACCCTGCCTCGTGCCGCTGCGGCGCGGGCGCCCATTCGGCGCGCTCGGTGCTCACCGCGCGCACCGCACCGCCGCCCGCGAGATAGGGCTCGGCCTGATCCAGCCAGTCGCGGCGGCCGACAAGCACACCCGCACCGAACGGCGCGTACAGCTTGTGACCCGAGAAGGCGAGGTAGTCGATCCCACTCTCCCGCAGGCTGATTCGCCGGTGCGGAGCGAGCTGGGCCGCGTCGACCAGAATGCGCGCCCCGCATTGGTGCGCGATGTCGGCGAGCCGCTCCAACGGCAGCACCTCCCCCGTGACATTCGACGCCCCCGTCACCGCCAGCAGTGCGGCGGGCTTGCTGCACAGCTCCGCCACCAGCAACCGGATGGTCTCGGCGACGGTGTCGGCGGCGCGCACCACGCGGCGTCCGTGCCGCGTCCACGGCAGGAAATTGGCGTGATGCTCGATGTCGAGCACCACGGTGTCGCCCGGCACACAGGACGCCAGCAGGTTCAGCGAATCGGTGGTATTGCGGGTGAACGCCACCACCTGGTCGTCGGCGGCGTCGAGGAAACGGGCGACCGAACCGCGCGCGGCCTCGTAGCACTCGGTGGAGATGCGCGAGGCGTAGCCCGCGCCGCGGTGCACGCTGGCGTAGTACGGCAGCAGCCGCTGGATCCGGTCGGTGACCTGGGCCAGCGCCGGCGCGCTCGCGGCGTAGTCGAAGTTGGCGTAGGTGCGGGTTCCGCCCTGCACGAGCGGCACCGGCAGATCGTCACCCGAAACGCGGGCGAAGGCGGCACAGGTCTGGTCCACAACAGCGGTCATCACGTAATCCCGTCGGCTCTGGGACCCGCGATCGAGGGATTCGTCGAGTCCGCGCTTGCCGCGCCCGGTCGGACGGCGGCCCGGTCGTCACCCGGAGCACCCCACCGCGGAGGAGGGTTGCCGACCAGCTAGCCGGGGCTTAGCGCTGGTACTCGTGACCTGTCCCGAGATTGGCAGACCGCACGCGGCTCTGTCAACCTCTGGATTCGCGCGGCCGAAAGTCGGTTGCGCCGCCGCGGGAACTGCGCTGCACTCGTTGGGTGACGCCCTCGCTGCTGCTCAGCTTCGTCGGACTGTGCGTCCTGCTCTCCCTGACGCCGGGGCCGGATTCGTTTCTGGTGCTGCGCTTTTCGATCGTGGACGCCCGTCCCGGCATCGCCGCGGCGGTGGGCTCGGCGCTCGGCGGCCTGGTGTGGGCGGTGGTGGTGGCCGCTGGCGTCGCCGCGCTGCTGGAGCAATCCGCGACCGCGTATCGCGCGCTGAAGATCGTCGGCGGAATCTATTTGGTGTACCTGGGAATTCGTACGCTCATCGAGTTGCGCAAGCGGCGGTCCCAGGCCGATGCCGAGTTCCATTCCGGCAGCGGGAAAGCGCCCTCGGTTCGCTCGGCGTTCACGGCGGGCGTCGTCTCGTGTCTGTTCAACCCGAAGGTCGGCCTGTTCTACCTCGCCGTGCTTCCCCAGTTCCTGACCGAGGTCACCTTCCTGAACACCCTCGCGCTCGGCGCGATCGAATGCACCGTCGCCGCCGTCGAGATGATCCTGCTCGCCCTGCTCGCCGCCCGCGCGGTGGCGTTCCTGCGCAGCCCGAGGGTCCGCGATCGGCTCGAGCAAGCGAGCGCCGGGATTCTCACCGCGCTGGGTCTAGGTACCGCGGCCTCGGCGACCTGATAGGCGCCGCCACCCAAACGGAGCGAATGCGGAAGTGCGCCTGACGGCCCCATCCACCCGCCTCGGCTCGCCGATCGACGTCACACCGCAGCCCCGGAGATATCGCTGGTACCGCGGGTACCGTGGTCAGTTGGTCACCGTGGCGTTTGCCAATCGGTAACCCTCATGTGAAACAACCATCGGGAAACGCAAGGCAGGTCTATGAGAGGTGGGCCGGACGTGATGCTCCAGCCGCAGGTCGACACCGCGGTGGGCACTAGCCCGACGACCGGGCAGTCGTTGTCCGACCCCCTGCTACGCGGCGCTGCGGCGCCTCCGCCGCGCACCCTCGTCGACATCCTGACCGCCACCGCGCGTGCCCGTCCGGACGCGCACGCCATCGATGACGGCGAGATTCTGATCACATACCGCGAGCTGCTCATCGCGGTCGAGGCACGAGCGGCCGAGCTGGTCGAGGCCGGAGTCCGCGCTGGCGACCGGGTCGGCGTCCGAATGCCCTCCGGCAGCGGCGATCTGTACGTCACGATCCTCGCCGTGCTGTGGGCGGGCGCCGCGTACGTCCCGGTCGACGCCGACGATCCCGACGAGCGGGCCCGGCTGGTCTTCGGTGAGGCGCGGGTGAGCGCCGTCGTCACCGCCGAGGGCATCCGTGCCGTCGAAACATCCACCGCCCCAACCTCTCTCACGGCCGGTGAGGACACGGACCACACGTTCCCCGCACCCGACGACGACGCCTGGATCATCTTCACCTCCGGCTCCACCGGCACCCCGAAGGGCGTCGCGGTCACCCACCGCAACGCCGCCGCCTTCGTCGACGCCGAGGCGCGACTGTTCCTGCGGGACGCGCCCATCGGCCCCGGTGACCGTGTCCTCGCCGGTCTCTCGGTCGCCTTCGACGCCTCCTGCGAGGAGATGTGGTTGGCCTGGCGGCACGGCGCCTGCCTGGTGCCCGCGCCGCGCGCGCTGGTGCGCACCGGCGCGGACCTCGGCCCCTGGCTCGTCCGCCGCGAGATCAGCATCGTCTCGACGGTGCCGACGCTGGCCGCGACCTGGCCCGCCGAGGCGCTGGAACCGGTCCGGCTGCTGATCTTCGGCGGCGAGGCCGTGCCGCCCGAACTCGCCGAACGCCTTGCTGGGGACGAGGATTCGGGACGCGAGCTGTGGAACACTTACGGCCCCACCGAGGCCACCGTTGTGGCGTGCGCGGCCCTGCTCACCGGGGAGCCGCCGATTCGCATCGGATTGCCTTTGGACGGCTGGGATCTGGCCGTGGTCGACGCGCAGGGCAACCCGGTCGGCGAGGGCGAATCGGGCGAACTCGTCATCGGCGGTGTCGGACTCGGCCGCTACCTCGATCCGGCCAAGGACGCCGAGAAGTACGCTCCACTGCCCGGGCTCGGCTGGGAACGCGCCTATCGCAGCGGCGATCTGGTCCGCAACGAGAGCGCCGGGCTCGTCTTCCTCGGCCGCGCCGACGATCAGATCAAACTCGGCGGCCGTCGCATCGAGCTCGGCGAGATCGACAACGCGCTCCAGCATCTGCCCGGCGTCACGGGAGCGGCCGCCGCGATCCGAACGACCAAGGCTGGCAACAAGATCCTGGTCGGCTACCTCACCGGCCCCGACGGCGACTTCGACGCGCGCGCGGCGCGCGAACTGCTCGCCGACCAACTGCCCGCACCGCTGGTGCCGCGCCTCGCGGTGGTCGACGAGCTACCCACCCGCACCTCGGGCAAGGTCGATCGCGACGCGCTGCCCTGGCCGCTGTCCAAGGCCAAGCCCGCCGACGCCGACATGTCCCCCACCGCGCGCTGGGTCGCCGGACTCTGGGACGCCATCCTCGGCGCCGAGGCGACCGGCCCCGACGCCGACTTCTTCGACCTCGGCGGCGGCTCGCTCGCCGCCGCCCAGCTGGTCACCGCGCTGCGCGAACGCTATCCGCGGGTCGCCGTCGCCGATCTCTACGACCATCCGCGCCTCGGCGCGCTCGCCGACCTGCTCGACGCCAGCGCCCCCGCCGCCGCGGTCGCGGAACGCGCCGTGCGTCCCACTCCCCGCACCGCGCAGTGGGTGCAGGTACTCGCCACGGTGCCGCTGACCACCCTGACCGGATTGCAGTGGCTCACCTGGCTGGCCATCGTCGGCAATATCGCGGCGTGGTCGGGATCGCTGCCCTGGCTGCCTCGGCTGTCCTGGTGGTGGGCGCTGATCGCGTTCCTGCTCTTCATCTCCCCGCCCGGCCGGATGGCGCTGTGCGTGGCCGGTTCGCGCGTGCTGTTGCGCGGCATCGCGCCCGGCAGCTATCCGCGCGGCGGCTCGGTGCACCTGCGCCTGTGGGCCGCGGTGCGATTGTCCGAGGCGAGCGGCGCCGAGAACCTCTCCGGCGCACCCTGGATGGTGCCCTTCGCGCGGGCGCTCGGCGCGCGCATAGGCAAGGGTGTCGACCTGCACACACTGCCGCCGGTGACCGGGATGCTCGAACTGGGCGACGGGTGCAGCGTGGAACCCGAGGTCGATCTGTCCGGCTACTGGATCGACGGCGACCTCGTGCACATCGGCCCGATCAGCATCGGCCCCGGCGCGGTGGTCGGCGCTCGCTCGATCCTGCTGCCTGGCACGAGGATCGGGAAGAACGCCGAGATCGCTCCAGGTTCCGCCGTTTCTGGGAAGGTCAAGGCCGAACAGGAATGGGCGGGCTCGCCCGCCGTGAAGGTCGGCCGCGCCCGGCACCGGTGGCCCGCGCACACGCCGCCGCGCGCCCGGCATTGGGTTCCGATCTTCGGCATCACCTCGATGGCGCTCGCCGCCCTCCCGATCCTCGGCCTCGGCGCGGGCGGCGCGTTCCTGGCCTGGTGGGTCCGGGACACCACGACGCTCACCGCCGCGCTCGGCCGCGCCTTCGCCGTGCTGCCGGTGGCCGTGCTGCTCGTGCTCGGCGTGTACGCCGCGGCGACCGTCGTCCTCGTGCGTCTGTTCGCCATCGGGCTGACGGAGGGCCACCATCCGGTGCGCAGCCGCGTCGGCTGGCAGGCCTGGGCCACCGAACGCCTGCTCGACTCGGCGCGCACCTTCCTGTTCCCGCTCTACGCCAGCCTGTTGACGCCGTTGTGGCTACGCCTGCTCGGCGCGAAGGTCGGCAAGCACGTCGAGGCGTCGACCGTGCTGCTGCTGCCGAAGTTCACCACCGTCGCCGACGGCGCCTTCCTGGCCGACGACACCATGGTCGCCGGTTACGAACTCGGCGGCGGCTGGCTGCGCATCGGCGAGGCCAAGGTCGGCAAGCGAGCGTTCCTCGGCAACTCGGGGATGACCGCGCCCGGCCGCCGGGTACCGAAGAACGGGCTGGTCGCCGTGCTCTCGGCCGCGCCGTCCAAGGCCAAGGCGGGGTCCTCGTGGCTCGGCAGCCCGCCCGTGCGCCTGCGCCGCGCCTCCGAAACCGCCGACGCCAGTCGCACTTTCGATCCGCCGCGGCGGCTGCGCGTCGCGCGGGCGATCGTGGAGACGTGCAGGCTGATTCCGGTGCTGGTCACCTTCGCCATCGGCCTCGGCGTGCTCTTCGCGCTGGCCTGGCTGGCCCAGCGGATCGGTCACCTGCCGACCGCCCTGCTCAGCGGCGTCGTGCTGTTGGTCGCGGGCGCGATCGCGTGCGGCAGCGCAGTGGCCGCGAAGTGGTTGCTGGTCGGCCGGATCCGGGCCGAGGAGCATCCGTTGTGGAGCTCGTTCGTCTGGCGCAACGAGGTCTCGGACACCTTCGTCGAGACCGTCGCCGCGCCCTGGTTCGCCCGCGCCGCGACCGGAACACCGGTGCTGAATCTGTGGCTTCGCGCGCTCGGCGCGCGCATCGGCCGCGGGGTATGGTGCGAGTCCTACTGGCTACCGGAGGCGGATCTGGTGACACTCGGCGACGGCGCGACGGTGGAGCGAGGCTGCGTGGTGCAGACCCATCTGTTCCACGATCGGATCATGGCCATGGACACCGTCACCCTCGGCGCGGGCGCCACCCTCGGCCCGCACTGCGTCGCCCTGCCCGCGGCGGGTCTGGGCGCGGGCGCGACCGTCGGGCCTGCCTCGCTCGTCATGCGCGGCGACACCGTGCCGCCGTCGACCAGGTGGTGGGGCAACCCCATCGCACCGTGGCACGAACCGGGCGAGGAGGGCTGATGGGTGAGAAGTTCTACGAGAAACCCATCGATGACTACCTGCCGCAGAACGGCAATCGCGGCTATCGGGTCTCGCGGTACGAGCTCGACCTGGTCTACCGGGTGGCGAGCAACCGGCTGAGCGGGCGCGCGGAGATCACCGCGGTCACCACCGCCGTCCAGCCCCGGTTCAGCCTCGACCTCGCGCAGGCGCTGACGGTGTCGAAGGTGTTCGTGAACGGCGCCAAGGCCGCGAAGTACGGTCACCAGCACGGCAAATTGGTCGTCACGCCGCAGCAGCGGATTCCGGCGGGCGGCGTGCTCTCGATGGTGATCCAGTACGCGGGCGTGCCGAAGCCGGTGCGCGGGCAGTGGGGCGAGGTCGGCTGGGAGGAGCTGTCCGAGGGCGCACTGGTCGCCAGCCAGCCCAACGGGGCCGCGTCCTGGTTTCCCTGCGACGACCACCCGAGTTCCAAAGCGAGCTACCGGATCTCGATCACCACCGACAGCCCCTACTACGCCGTCGCGAACGGCACCCTGATGCGCAAGCAGACCAAGGCGAGCCAGACCACCTGGGTGTACGAGCAGCCGGAGCCGATGTCCAGCTACCTGGCCACCATCCAGATCGGGCACTACCGCAAGCATCGCGTCGGCCCGGCGCACGGATCGGTGCCCATGCAGGCGGTCGTGCCGCCACGGCTGCGGGCCGAGTTCGAACACGACTTCGCGCGCCAGCCGCGGATGATGGAGGTCTTCACCGAACGGTTCGGCCCCTATCCATTCGGCGGGTACACGGTGGTGGTCACCGACGACGACCTGGAGATCCCGATCGAGGCCCAGGGCATCTCGGTGTTCGGCGCCAACCACTGCGACGGTCGCCGCGGCTCCGAACGGCTCGTCGCGCACGAACTCGCGCACCAGTGGTTCGGCAACAGCCTGACCCTGCGCCAGTGGCGCGACATCTGGCTGCACGAGGGCTTCGCCTGCTACGCGGAGTGGATCTGGTCCGAGGCCTCGGGCGGGCCGACCGCCGATCAGCTGGCCCGCGCCGTCCGGCACAACCTGGCGCGACAGCCGCAGGACATCGTCATCGGGGACCCCGGTCCCAAGCGCATGTTCGACGATCGGGTGTACAAACGCGGCGCGCTCACCCTGCACGCGCTGCGCCTCGAACTCGGCGAGCCCGGCTTCTTCGACCTGCTGCGCGAATGGGTGCTGCGCTACCGGCATTCCTCGGTGAGCACCGAGGAGTTCACCGATCTGGCCGGGCACTACAGCCTGGTTCCGCTGCGTCCGCTGTGGGACAGCTGGCTGCGCGACGAGCCGCTGCCGCAGCTGCCACCCTACGGCGGGCAGGCCGGCGCGCGCTGAGTTCGCTCAGAACACCAGATAGCGGGTGGCGAGTTCCTCGACGATCGGGTCGTCCTCGGCGACGCTGTCCAGGGTGTCCAGGTCGGCGGCCACCGAGATCTGCCTCGGGTCGTCGTGTTCGTTGTCGGGCGCGTCCTCGGCCAGCTGGCGCAGCAGCTTTTCACGCACCCGCGCCTTGAGTGAATCCGTCATACCGAGAGCTTGCCCGGTTCGGGGCGCGGGAATCTCCCATGGCCGGAGCGGAGGCGGCGGCTCACCTAGACCGGCGCCAGCCACGTACCCCAAGGCGTGTTGCGCAGCACCGAGTAGACGACGAACAGCGCGAGCACCGTCCACATGAACGGGCGCGGGAGGTCGGGGACGCGGGGGCGTTCGCCGCGCCAGGCGCGCACCGCCCAGTCGCCGAGGAACAACGCGAAGGCGAGGAGCAGCGGAATCGCCAGCAGGTTGCTGTGCAGCGAGTCCAGCAGGCGGCCGTCGGTGAGGTTGTGCACGGCGCGCATGCCGCCGCAGCCGGGGCAGTACAACCCGGTCAGGCCGTAGATCGGGCAGATCCCGTAGGAGCCCTCCACGTGCGGGTCGCGGAAGTGCAGCAGGACCACGGCCCCGACCGCGGCGCCCGCCGCGAGCGCGGGCAGACCGAGCGCGCGCCAACCGGTACGCCGTACCCGCTGCGGTGGCGGGAACGGGGGCTGGCCTGCGAGGTGCGTGGTCTCCACGAGAAACCACGGTAGCGGGGGCGAGCCGGTCGGCGCTACAGCCGTCGGGCGGTTGGCGCGCGACTGTCCGGCCGTGCTGCTCCCGGCTCGAAAGTGCCTGCGGATGGGGCTAATCCGGTTGTGCGAGGCGCAGGACGTTGCCCGAGGGATCGGTCAGGTCGAAACCGGGACCGCCGGGACCGTCCTCGGGGCAGCCCGGCTTGGCGTACCGATAGTCCTTGGCGGCGAGCTCGGCGTGCAGCGCGTGGATGTCGCCCACCGCGATCCACACCACCGATCCGGGGGTGCCGTCCCCGTGGTGTTCGCTCAGATGCAGTTTCGCGTCCGACCGGGACACCTGGGCGTAGAGCGGGAAGTCCGCACCGAACCGGTGCTCCCAGTCGACGGTGAATCCCAGGTAATCACAATAGAATTCATAGGCCTTCGCGGTGTCGAACATGCGCAGCACGGGGATCGGCGCGGCGAAACGGATGTCCTCGGAGGTCATCGGCCGATCATCGCACCACGCACCGACAGCGCTCTTCGCTCGAGACGCGGAAGGCGCGCGACTTACGCCAGCACCCCGAAGAGAAGCTGCCGACCGTCCGATCGACGAATACGTTGGCGTCGCGCAGCCTATCGGGAGGTCCCGGCCAGGTCAGCGGCCTGATATCGCCGAGAGCGAGCGGGTCCGTGACTCTCGGGCTGATAACGATCGGGTACCTCCGATAGCGGCGCGGGCTCAGGCGGCGATGTACCGGATGTGACTGTTCGAGCCGTCTGCACTCCAGGGGAACTTCGCTCGTGCGCGATGTTTCTCCTTCCGGGCAGAGTTCACCGGACCGAATATTGGGTACCACAGATATGCGCCAGGATTTCCGCCATCGACCGCTTGCAGTTGCAAGCACTTTGTTCGCATCGTACTGTGGCGGATGACACAAAGGAGTGCACAATGCTGGTGACGTCGATGAAGACACTGGCGGGGGTGCGCGGCGCCGAGCCGCTCACCGCGGCTTACCGTGCCGGACTTCGGTCCCGCACTTTCGCGACAGCTTCGCTGAACAAGCCGACCGCACCCTGCGAGATCATCCCGGTCACGACCGTCGACGGCGCCCAGCTCCGAGTCCACGCGTACGGACCCGCCGACGGTGACGTCATCGTGCTCATCCACGGCTGGAGCTGCTGCATCGAGTACTGGAACCCGCAGATCAACGCACTCGCGGACCGCTACCGTGTGATCGCTTACGACCAGCGCGGACACGGCGAGAGCACATTGGGCCGCACCACCCCGTCCGGCGAAACTCTCGCCGACGACTTGGCCACCGTCCTCGACGCCACCCTCCCGCGCGGCAAGCGCGCCACCCTCGTCGGCCACAGCATGGGCGGCATCACCTTGCAGGCATGGGCCGCCCGCTATCCCGAGCAGGTGCCCGCCCGCGCCAACGCGGTGGTGCTCGCCAACACCGCCTCCCGCGAGATCCGCCACGAGACCGACCTCCTTCCGCTGCTGAACAAGCCGCTGACGATGGCGCGACGTCCGGTCACCTTCTTCGGCGCGGGTGTGCGCATGCCGCTGGTCTTCGCCGAGACGCTGCTGAGCGCACCGGTGCCGCTGCCCGGCGGCCCGCTGGTGACCGCCATCATCAAAGCCCGGCTGATGACGAAGAACGCGACCGCCGACGAGGTCGCCTTCTCGCTCGGCATCGTCCGGTCCTGCCGCCCGCTCACCCGCGGCCTGCACGCCGCGGCGCTCGCCATCCTCGACCTGGGCGACGCGGCCAAGCACCTGACCGTCCCCACCACCGTCATCGCGGGCGCGCACGACTACCTGCTGCCCGCCAGGATGAACCGCCCCATCGTCGACGCCCTCGGCGCCGCGGGCTCCCTCGCCGACTACCAGGTCTGGCCCACCGGCCACCTCGGCAACATCGAGGCGGCCGACCGCTTCAACGCCGAAATCGATCGGATCGCCCAGGGCGCGAGCGACCAGCGCGCCACCGCGGTCTGACCCCGATCGTTCTCCCGGGCCGGTCGACGACGCTCGGCCCGGGAGCGACGTTCACGCCTGCTCGAAGCGCAGACAACTGCGGACGAAGTCCTGGACCGGCGCGTTGGCGTCATCGATCGGATTCCACGCGACACCGACCCGGCTGGCGGCGATGCCGACCACCGACCGGAAAACGACACCGGGCCGCTGATAGAAGCGAGCCGCGGATTCCGGTGCCAAGGCGATCCCGTACCCGTTCGCGATGGCGTTCAGCCAGTCGTCCGGGTGCTGGGTGACGGCGCCGATGCGCGGCGGCACGCCTCCCCGCTCGTCGACCGCGAGCCAATAGTCGCGCCACGGACCGGTCGCCTGCGGTGCGGCCACGAACGGCTCGTCGTACAACTCCGCGAACGGGATCTCGTCGCGATCGGCGAACCGGTGCGTACTCGGCAGGACGACGCAGCGCGGCTCAGTGAGCAGCACCTCCACTCGCCACTTCTCCTGACCGGGGATCGGCAGCCGCAGTATCGCTACGTCGACCTGGCCGTCGGCCAATCCCGCGGTCGGATCCGACCAGGCACTCTGGCGCATATCCACCCGCCAGCCCGGCCTGCGCGCAGTGAATTCGGCGATGATCTCCGTGGTGGCCTCGTTGGCGGCGCTGGCCAGGAAACCCACCCGCAGGACGCGCGTCTCCCGCGCGGCCGCTGCGTTGGTCTCGGCCACCGCGCGATTCCAGTCGTCGAGCAAAGCGGGTGCCCGCCGCGCTAGCGCGCGCCCCGCCTCGGTGAGCCCCATTCCCGCTCGTGAACGAGTGAAAAGCGTCGCCCCCAGCAGGGTTTCGAGCTGCTTGATCTGCTTCGTGAGCGCCGGTTGCGAGACGTACAACCGCTCGGCCGCGCGGGTCAGATTCCCTTCCTCGGCCACGGCGGCGAAGTAGCGCAGCAGCCGAGTGTCGACATCCATGCCCCCAGGTTATGGATACAGGTATTGGTGCCACAACGACCACCGAATTGAGACTGGTTGCGCACGCTAGTCACCATCGGAAGGCCTGATTGTGTTCGCCCTCTACGCCACCCTGACCACACTCACCGCGCTCGGCGCCGCGACCGGGGCGTGGATGAACTTCGTCCGCCACCCCATCCCCGTAGCCGCCGCGAAAGAGGTGCGGGTCCCGCAATCGTGGATGCTCCCGCTGGGCTCGCTGCTCGCCGCCGGAGCGCTCGGCCTCGTGGCAGGTTTCGCCATACCGATCATCGGCATAGCCGCGGCGACGGGCTTGGTCCTGTACTTCGTCGGCGCGGTAATCGCTCACTTACGAGTCGCGGACTTCCATCTCGCTCGAGTATCCACAGCCCTCACCCTTACCGCAGCCACCCTCACCATCACCCTGCTCTACCAAATCGGCTGAGCCACCGCGCTTTTCACGAGGTATGGCAATCGAGGTAGGTGCCGTCGCCGAGAACCGGACCAAGAGACTCGGCCCGCCTCGCGGGTGCGAGACGGGCCGGGCTGGGGCTCAGCAGCCTACTTCACGAAGTTGCGCACACCCTCGAAAACCGTCGCCGACGCCAGCAGCGACAGATGGCCGAGGCACAGCGTCCGGGTGTTGGCGGCACCGCTGAGAATAGTGCTCTCATCGGGGTTGATGATCTCGTCGCACGGTGACCACCAGGTGCCGTAGTTCACTTGACCGGGGGTTTCGTCGGTGCTGTTCAGGTCGGTCAAGAAGGCCGAGCCGGGCCGCATCTCCACACAGGAGACGTCGAGGCATCCGTTGGCGACTTCGGTGCCGTGGTTGGGGCCGCCGATGGAGACCCAGTCGTCGACGGAACCCAGGCCGCCGAGGTTCTTCAGGTACCAGCGACTGTTGAGGCCGCCCATCGAGTGAGTGATGATGTCGACCTTGGCGGCGCCGGTTTTCGCGCGCAGCGCATCGACCTGCGACTTCATCTCCAGCGCGATGTCCTCGTTCGACTGGGAGCTGTCGTAGCTGAATCGTGCGATCTCTCTCACGGAGTACCCCGCGCCCAAGAATCGGCCCCACATGTAATCCCAGTTCGACGCCGATCCCTGCCAACCGTGGACGAAAAGTATCGGATCTCGCGCCGGCGCCGCAGCGGCCTGCGGCGTGGCGATGCCGAGTGCAGCGGTGGCCGTCGCGACCAGGGTGATTGCGGCCATCCCGAGGCGGCGCGCGGTCGATGTGATGTGCATGGGTGTCGACTCCGATCCGCTCGCTTCATTGCGAGCAGACAGAAACTAGCGCCGCAAGGTTAATCTCGCTCACTGTGGAACTTGGCTATTTCAACTTGCCGTAGAGTCCCTGGATATCGCGATTGGCCGCCGCGCTGCGGGGGCGGTCTTCCCGCCGGTTCACACACTGTTGGCACGCTGGAACGAGAAAAGCCCTCCCCGGCGAACCGGAAAGGGCCTCTGACCTGGAGCCGCCTGGGGGAATCGAACCCCCGACCTTTTCATTACGAGTGAAGCGCTCTACCGACTGAGCTAAGGCGGCGTGCCTCTCGGCCACGCGAGTCTATCGTCTCCGCCCCCTGATCGCGAAAACGGGTGGTTCAGCAGGGTGAACGTCAGGCGGATTGGGCGGCCATGATCGCCGCGACCATGGCGGCGAGGGCGAAGCGGGGCTTGACGTTGAGGTCGAGGGCTTCGCGGCAGTCGAGGACGGCCTCGATGGAGCGCAGCAGGCCTTCGGGGCGCACGCGATCGGCGAGGTCGTGGATCTGGTCGGACAGGTCGGGGTGGGTGAGGGCCACGCCCGAGCCGTTGCGCGCCGCGCCGAAGCGGACGGCGAGCGCGTCGCGGTACACACCGGCCACGTCGATCAACGCGCGGTCCAGTGCGTCGCGACCGGTGCGGGTGGCGCGGGACTTCTGGCGGCGCTCGAGATCCTTGAGCACGCCCGCGGAACCGCGGGTCGCACTCGCCGCCCCCTTGCCGGTGCCGCCCGCACCGAGCGCGGTGGCCAGCTCCTCGCGTTCGCGTTCGTCGCGGGCCGCGCTCATCTGCTTGGCCTCGTCGTCGGCGGCCTTCACCAGTTCGTCGGCGGCGGCGTAGGCCGCGCCGGGACGTCCGACGGCCGTCACCAGGGCGAGCGCCCGCTGCCTGCGCGCCCTCGCCTCTTCGTCGGTGGCCAGCCGCCGGGCCCGCCCGACGTGGCCGCCGCTGATCGAGGCCGCCCAGTTCGCGGTCTTCTCGTCGAGCTGGTCCCGCTCCTTCAGCACCTTGGCGATGGCCGGCACCGACGGGGTCACCAGGTGCACGTGCCTGCACCGCGAGCGCAGCGTGATCGAGATGTCCTCAGGATCCACCGAAGGGGCGCACAGCAGGAACACCGTGCGGTCCGGCGGCTCCTCGACCACCTTGAGCAGCACGTTTCCCGCCGCCTCTGTCAAACGATCGGCATCCTCGATGACCACCACCTGCCAGCGTCCGGTGCTCGGACGGCGCGCGGCGATCTGGACGATCTCGCGCATCTCCTTGGTGCTGATGCTCAGTCCCTCGGGCACGACCCGCCGCACGTCGCCGTGGGTGCCCGCCATGGTCGTGGTGCAGGCGTGACACTTTCCGCAGCCGGGCACGCCGGGATCGGTGCACTGCAATGCCGCCGCGAAGCACAGCGCCGCAATGGATCTCCCCGATCCGGGCGGACCGGTGAACAACCAGGAGTGCGTCATCGCGCCCTCGACCGCTCCCGCGCGGGCCGCGATCGCGGCAGCCGTCAGCTCGGACTCGACCGCATCCTGGCCGACCAACCGATCGAAGACTCCCGCCACGGCATACACCCTAGTGGTGCCGTCCGACAAAGTCCGCAGCCCGGGCGGCCCCTGGGGGCTCTCCCCGCCACCCGCTCTCGGCCTGTCCCGTCGCGACACGCGGCAGTGGACGCGCGGGTCGTTGACCAGGCTCGTCACACAGGCGGATCCTCGATGCGGAGGTGGAATCATCGTGAGAATCCTGTTGATCGCCGGGGACGCCGCCGAAGACCTCGAGGTCTTCTACCCCTACCAGCGCCTGCTCGAGGAGGGGCACGCCGTGGACATCGCGGCGCCGACCGTCAAGAAGCTCCAATTCGTCGTCCACGACTTCGCGGACGGCTTCGACACCTACACCGAGAAGCTCGGCCACAGCTGGCCCGCCGACATCGCGCTGGCCGACGTCGTGCCGCAGGACTACGGCGCGCTCGTGGTTCCGGGCGGACGTGCGCCGGAGTACCTGCGCAACAACCCGGACTGCCAGCGCGTCGTCCAGCACTTCGCCGAGCAGCGCAAGCCCATTGCCGCCCTCTGCCACGGCCCGCTGATCCTCGCCGCGGCGGGCGTGCTCACCGGCCGCTCGTGCAGCGCCTACCCCGCCCTCGCCCCCGACATCGAGGCGGCGGGCGCCAAGTTCGTGGACAGCGAAGCGCACGTCGAGGACAACATCGTCACCGGCCGCGCCTGGCCCGACCACCCGGCCTGGATGCGCGAATTCCTCCGCCTCCTGCGGTAATAGATGGCGGTATTCAGCGACACGTGCGCGGCGTCGGCCGCGGCCGACGCCGCGGCGTGCAGATCCTCGGGCAATCGCAGATTCAGGTTCGACATAGCACCAATTCGATACCACGCCACGTGTGCGGGCTCGAGACGATCAGTCCTCCCGAACCCGGTCACGCAGCGCGGACCACCCAGCTCCAGTCCGTTGGCGGGCGCTCAGGACTTCTCGGCGGCCGCCTTCTTGGCCGGGGCCTTCTTCGCGGTGGTCGTCTTCTTGGCGGCGGTCTTCTTCGCCGTGGCCGTCTTCTTGGCAGCGGTCTTCTTCGCGGCCGTCGTCTTCTTGGCCGCGGTCTTCTTGGCCGCCTTCTTCACCGGCCCGCGTGCGCGCCGGTCGGCGAGCAGCTCAGAGGCGCGCTCGTCGGTGATGGACTCGACCTCGTCGCCCTTGCGCAGACTGGCGTTGGTCTCACCGTCGGTGACGTACGGACCGAAGCGGCCGTCCTTGATCACCATCGGTTTGCCGGTCGCCGCGTCGTTACCGAGTTCACGCAGCGGCGCCGCGCTCGCGGCCTGCCTGCCGCGGCGCTTCGGCTCGGCGTAGATCTTCAACGCCTCGTCCAGCGAGACGGTGAAGATCTGATCCTCCGACGCCAGCGACCGCGAGTCGGTGCCCTTCTTCAAGTACGGGCCGTAGCGGCCGTTCTGCGCCGTGATCTCCTCGCCGGAGGCCGGGTCCGCGCCGACCACCCGCGGCAGCGACAGCAGCTTCAGCGCGTCGTCGAGGGTGATCGTGGCGAGATCCATGGACTTGAACAGCGAACCGGTGCGCGGCTTGGGCGCTGCCGCCTTCTTGGCGGTCTTCTTGGCGGGCGTCTCCTCGGCGGCGGGCTCGGGCAGGATCTCGGTGACGTACGGGCCGAAACGTCCTTCCTTGGCGACGATTTCGTTCCCGGTCTCCGGATCGACGCCGAGACTGCGCCCTTCCTGCGGTGTCGCGAACAGCTTCTCGGCGGCCTCGGCCGTCAGCTCGTCGGGCGGCAGATCGTCGGGCAGGTTGGCCCGCTGCGAGATCGGATCACCCTCGGGGTCATCGGGATTGACGACCATGCGCTCCAGGTACGGCCCGAACCGCCCGACCCGGACCACCACGTCGCGGCCCTCGTCGTCGGTGAAGAGCTTGATCGAGTTGACCTCGCGGGCGTCGATGTCGTCGAGCTGCTCGCCGACCATCTTCTTCAACCCGCCGGAGCGCGCGACCGAACCCTCGACGCCGTGATCGCCGCCGAAGTAGAAGCTGGACAACCAGTTTCCGCGCTGCTCACGCCCGCCTGCGATGGCGTCGAGATCGTCCTCCATGGCCGCGGTGAAGTCGAAGTCCACCAACCTGCCGAAGTAGGCCTCCAACAGACCGACCACCGCGAACGCCACCCACGACGGCACCAGCGCGCTGCCGCGCTTGTACACGTATCCGCGGTCCAGGATCGTCTTGATGATCGAGGAATACGTCGAAGGACGGCCGATGCCGAGCTCTTCGAGCGTCTTGATCAGCGAGGCTTCGGTGTAGCGCGCGGGCGGATTCGTGCTGTGCCCATCAGGATTCAGCTCGACCGCGGTGACGCCCTGGCCCTCTTCCAGTGCGGGAAGCCGGGATTCGGCGTCGTCGGACTGGCCGCCCGCCTCCTCGTCCACGCTTTCCACGTACGCCTTGAGGAAGCCGGGGAAGGTGATCGTGCGACCCGAAGCGGAGAACACGCACTCCTCGCCGGTACCGGCGACACCGGTGATGCGCAGCGTCAGCGTGGTTCCGCGCGCGTCGGCCATCTGCGAGGCGACGGTGCGCTGCCAGATCAGCTCGTACAGGCGGAACTCGTCGTTGTCGAGCCGCGCGTGCAGCTGGCCCGGCGTGGCGAAGGTGTCGCCGGCGGGGCGGATCGCCTCGTGCGCCTCCTGCGCGTTCTTCACCTTGCGCGTGTATTGGCGCGGCGTCGGGTGCACGTACTCCGCGCCGTAGAGCTGGGTCGCCTGCGAGCGGGCCGCGGCGATCGCCGACTCCGACAGCGTGGTCGAGTCGGTACGCATGTAGGTGATATAGCCGTTTTCGTAGAGCCGCTGCGCCACCCGCATGGTCCGCTCAGAGGTGAAACGCAGCTTGCGGCCCGCCTCCTGCTGGAGCGTCGACGTCATGAACGGCGCGTACGGCTTGCGGCTGTACGGCTTGGCCTCCGCCGAGGAGACCACCAGATCCGCGCCGTCGAGCGCCTCGGCCAGCCGTCGGGCGTAGCCCTCGTCTAGGACGATCACGCCGTTGGTCGACTTGAGCTGCCCGTCGGAACCGAAATCTCGACCGGTCGCGACCCGCGCGCCGTCGACGTTCACCAGTCGCGCGCCGAAGGTCCGCGGATTCGAGGCGTCGACCGCCTCGCCGGAACCGGCGTCCAGCTTGGCCGCGATATCCCAGTACTCCGCGGAACGGAACTGCATCCGCTCCCGCTCGCGCTGGACGATCACGCGGGTCGCCACGGACTGCACCCGGCCAGCCGACAACCGCGGCATGACCTTCTTCCACAGGACCGGGCTGACCTCGTAGCCGTACAAGCGGTCCAGGATGCGCCGGGTCTCCTGCGCGTCGACCAGATCCGGATCCAGCTCGCGGGTGTCCGCCGCCGCGGCCTGGATGGCGGGTTCGGTGATCTCGTGGAACACCATCCGGCGCACCGGCACCTTCGGCTTCAGCGTCTCCAGCAGATGCCAGGCGATGGCCTCGCCCTCGCGGTCGGGGTCGGTGGCCAGGTACAGCTCGTCGGCGTCCTTCAACAGGCTCTTGAGCTCGGTGACCTTGGCCTTCTTATCCGGGCTCACCACATAGATGGGCTCGAAATCGTTGTCCACGTCCACACCGAGGCGCGCCCACGGCTGCCCCTTGTACTTGGCGGGCACGTCCGCCGCTCCGCGCGGCAGGTCCCGAATGTGGCCGACCGAGGCCTCGACCGTGTAGTTGCGGCCCAGGTAGGGCGCGATCTTGCGGGCCTTGGTAGGGGACTCGACGATCACGAGACGACGCAGGGGACGGCCCTGGTCGGCTGCACCGCGGTCTCGTGTTGCCACCGGCGAATACACCTTTCCTTCTCGACCCGCGCGGCGCGCTGGTGCGCGTTCGTGCGCGGTTTGGGGCAAGCGGCGGCGACGCTGACATCGCTACCAGTCACGTTTATACCTTGACGCTGGTTGTGGTCGAGTGCTTGCGACCCGAACCACTGAGCGTACGTGATCGCTGCCGATCAGTATGCCCTGTTGTTCGGCGCGCTGGTGCGCGCGTGTTCGCGGCCACTTATGTCTCGCTTCCGAGTGGTAGAGACTCGCGACTGCGTCGCGTGCGCTTCGACCGTCCGGAAGCGAGACGGCCGCGAACGGGCTCGTAAGGCTCGCCCCGGGCTGGTTGGTGGGGTGGTGGAGTATTGGGGTCGTCGCCGATATATACGGAGTGCGGGGGCAAGTTGGATGTGTGCGCGTGTGCCAATCGCGCTGAATGACAAGGTGCTTCGCCACCGGGCAGGTTCTCGAGCTGGATGAACCGGGATCTCGGCCTGCTCACCGCCGAGGTTCCCCGGAGTTCGGCCTACGTCCACGAGGACCGCCTGCGCGCTGTTCGCGGGCGCGGACCGGATCGCGCCGTCCTGCCGCTGCTGATGGCTGGGCGCGTAACCCGCGGCTCGGCCTCCGACGCGCGCGGGCCAGATTTCACAGCTGTGCGACGACGGGGCGAGCGTATGCGCCGCGTGCCAGTACCGGTCCGCGGTGTCGTGGCTGGGTCGGATGTTCGGGCAGCGATCGGGCCGAGCACGCGGCTCACGACGGCGTTAGGTGCCACACGCTGCGGTTTTCCATCTGAAACGACCCCAGCACGGCAATGCGCGCCCACTCCGGCGACCGATTCGAAGCTCGCGAACCGGCATCCTTCGAGCAACGCGGCCCGCGGAGTCGACGCCGGTCGGCAGCCGCGCATTTAGTTCATATTTTTCACGGACCGCCGGTGCCCTTTTCCGGCCTACCCCGGATATAGCTCGTCCCCCACCTCCGGCTCACCGGTGGTGGGGGACGAGCTGTGGATTGAGCGTCGCTCAGCTGAGCGCGCGGACTCCGGTGGCCTGGGGGCCCTTGGTCCCCTGGCCAACCTCGAACTCGACCTTCTGGTTCTCCTCGAGGGTCCGGAAGCCCGACCCCTGGATCTCGGAGTAGTGGACGAAGACGTCAGCGGAGCCGTCCTCGGGCGCGATGAAGCCGAACCCCTTCTCCGCGTTGAACCACTTCACAGTTCCCTGTGCCATTCTGTTCCTTCTCTTTTCTTACCGGAACGGCGGACAACTGGGTTCGTCCACCGGGTCCGTTCCGACCGCTGTACTCTTGGTTCCCCCTGCAGGAAAGCACCAAGCACACCGTTCGCAACATCGATCCTGCTGACGGTTTGGACTTTGGATCCGTCCCTCGAACACAGAAGCTTGCGACCAGGAACTAGTGAACCATGTCTTCGAGCAATTCAACAGTCGAGTTACCGACAATTTGCAAAAAAGTTGATCTTGCGAATGTGCAGGTGAGGGACACAATGCTCGAATCCGTACTTCAGGTTCGTTTGCCCCTGGATAACCGGGACAGCATCTGGCAAACCAGATGTGATCCAGGTCGCTATTTGGTATCGAAATGGCTGGTGGAGCTTCCCACTCGCACACGTTTCACACTTTCCTCGCGTGTCGGAGCCTCGGCATCGTGAATCCGACCGATCAGGCGGCGCGGACCGAGCGCGACAGCAGCCCCGGCTACGGGCGATCGTTGCTGAATCGTGTCCAAAGCGGCGGCCGCGACGGCGATCCCCGGTTGACCCACGTCGTGGAGCTACCGGCGCGGGATGCTGGCTGCACCGAATGGCCGGATTGGGCCGCTCCCGACGTGGTCGAAGCCCTCCGCGCCTGCGGAATCGACGCCCTATGGACGCATCAGACCAGGACCGCGGAGTTGGCTGCCGCTGGACGGCACGTCGTGGTCAGCACGGGGACCGCGTCCGGTAAATCCCTCGGCTATCAATTGCCGGTGTTGACGGCTCTATTGGACGACCCGAAGGCCACCGCCCTATATATCTCGCCGACCAAGGCGCTCGGCGCCGACCAGCTGCGCGCGGTCGGCGCGCTGACCCACGAGGGCCCGCTGCGGGATGTGCATCCGGCGACTTACGACGGCGACACACCCGCCGAGATCCGGCAGTGGGTCCGCGCGAACGCACGGTGGATCTTCACCAATCCGGACATGCTGCACGTCGGCATGCTGCGGTCACACCAGCGCTGGGCCCGGGTTTTCCGCAGGCTGCGGTATGTGGTCGTCGACGAATGCCATGCGTATCGGGGCGTCTTCGGCTCGCACGTCGCGCTGGTCCTGCGCAGGCTGCGGCGGATCGCGGCCCGCTACGGCGCCGATCCGGTCTTCATCCTGTGCTCGGCGACCACCGCCGAGCCAGCGGCCGCGGCGTCCCGCCTGATCGGCGCTCCCTGCGTCGCCGTGACCGAGGACGGCTCGCCGCAGGGCGCGCGCACCGTCGCGCTGTGGGAGCCGCCCCTGCTCACGACGCTGACCGGCGAAAACGGTGCGCCGGTCCGCCGCTCGGCGACGTCGGAGGCGGCACGGATCATGGCCGATCTCGTCATCGAGGGCGCGCGAACGCTGACCTTCGTCCGGTCCAGACGCGGCGCCGAACTCACCGCGATGGAAGCGCGGCGGCTGCTCACGGAGGTGGATCCGGCCCTCGCCGAGCGGATCGCCGCCTACCGCGCCGGATACCTCGCCGAAGATCGGCGCGACCTGGAGACCGCACTCTCCGACGGTTCCCTGCTCGGCGCGGCCAGCACCAACGCACTGGAACTCGGCGTGGACATAGCGGGCCTGGACGCGGTGGTGATCTCGGGTTTTCCCGGCACGGTCGCCTCCTTCTGGCAGCAGGCGGGCCGGGCGGGCCGGCGTACCCAGGGTTCGCTGGTCGTGCTGGTGGCCAGGGACGACCCGCTCGACACCTACCTCGTCCACCATCCCGAGGCGCTGCTGGACAAGCCGGTCGAGGCCACCATCACCGACCCGCGCAATCCCTATGTATTGGGCCCGCAGCTGCTGTGCGCGGCGCTCGAGCTGCCGCTCACCGATGTCGAAGTCGAGGAACTCGGCGCCGGTGAAGTCCTCGCCGACCTCGCCGCCGAACGTCTCATCCGGCGGCGCGACGCAGGTCAGGACGGCGCCGCCCGCTGGTACGTCACCGCGGACGCGCATCCGCACGACAACGTCGACGTCCGCGGCGGCATCGGCGCGCCGGTGGCCATCGTGGACGGCGAGACCGGCAGGCTGCTCGGCACCGCCGATGCCGGGCGCGCCCCGGCGACGCTGCACCAAGGCGCCGTCCACCTGCACCAAGGCGAGACCTATGTGGTGGACGAGCTCGACATGGAGGGCGGCGTGGCGTTCGTGCACGCGGCCGAACCCGGGTGGACGACCAGCGCGCGGCAGGTCACCAATATCGCCGTCGACGCGTTCACCGAGCAGCACCGACACGGGGCCGTGACCAGCGCGTTGGCGCAGGTCACCGTAACCAGCCAGGTGATCGGCTACCTGCGCACCCTGCCCACCGGCGAGGTCCTCGACCTGGTCGAACTGGATCTGCCGCCGCAGTCCCTGCCGACCCGCGCCGTTCTCTACACCGTCACACCCGCGCTCCTGGTCGCCGCCGGAATCGACCCGCGGCAGGTGCCCGGCGCACTGCACGCCGCCGAGCACGCCGCGATCGGCCTGCTGCCCCTTGTCGCGACCTGCGACCGATGGGACATCGGCGGAGTCTCGACGGCGGAGCACCCGGACACCGGCCTGCCCACCGTCTTCGTCTACGACGGCCAGCCCGGTGGGGCGGGCTTCGCCGAGCGCGGGTTCGCCCAGCTGCACCGCTGGCTCTCGGCGACGCTGTCGGCCATCGAGTCCTGCGCGTGCGCGGAGGGCTGCCCGTCGTGCGTGCAGTCGCCCAAGTGCGGCAACGGTAACCACCCGCTCGACAAGGGGGCCGCCGCGCGCCTGTTGACCGCCGTCATCGCGGAGTTGAACGACCGACCCGACGGTTCCATTGGCCGAGGTCACAGCGCGGATCTCGGTTCGTGACAGCTGCGTCCTGCGAGCGTGACCGGACCGCCATCTAGGTGGTGGTTTCCGGGAGTCGGCTGCCTCCACCAGCCCGCTTCCGCTCTACCAGGCGCGGCGATGCCGCCTGGCCGAATAAAAAGGATTAGATTCAGGTTAACTGGGCTATTGCCGTGGCCTTGGACACTCGACGTGCGGATTCATAGCCAACATATTCCGCCCGGCGCGGAAAATAGATATCGCATCGTAATTATTCGAATAATCCAATTGTCTGTTCGACATCACAACAAACACCGGTGAGTGTTAGTACGTACCGGTCACTCTTCTTCTTCGACCGGACCCGCCCGGGCGATCGCGTGTACTGTCCGCGCACCGAAGAGACCCATTGGTACATTTCGCGCCACCGACACCGTGGCATCCCATCCGTCGACCTGGCACTCACTAATCCGCGCGCCCATCCGTCGCGCCACCTTCTCGCCCGCCGCGCACCCCGCTTCGACTCCTCCGTCCAAAGCCCCGGCCGCCGCCAGCGCGGCCAGATCCGCCCCCGCCTGCGCCCGATGCCGCGCCACCACCACCGCTCCCACCTGCCCGATCGACAACGCCGCCGCGATCAACCCCACCAACGCCACACACGCGAACACCGTCGCCCCGCCTGTCTCCCCTCGCCATGCCGGGCTGCTGGTGCCGCATCTGAGCATGGGCGATCCGGATCTCCCGTTCACCGCGTCACCTCCGGTTCCAAAGCCGCCACAGCCTCCGCGCGCAGCTCGAGGGGAAGGAGGGGCGTTCGCGCGGAGACGACCGCGACGACGTGAGCGCCTTCCGTACGGAGCGAAATGGTTGCGTTCGGTGGGGCGACCCGCCTGGCGGTGGTGACGGCGTTGGGCTCGTCGCCACGCGCCGCCAGTCGTGCCGCCTCGCGGGCGGCGTCGACACAGCGGACCTGTGTCGACGCGGCGAGCAGTGCTCCGAGGCAGGCCATCACCGCGACGACGAGAGACCCGAGCGCGATCGCCGCCTCCACCGTGACAGCACCGCGATCGCCCGCGATCCGCGCAGAGCCAAGGCGCCGCCCAACGCCCGCCGCGACAGTGGAGCGCCCCGCAGCAGCCACCGCCACAGGGGAACCTGCGGCATCCGCCATCACGGTGGAGCGCCGCGCAGCGGCTGTGAAGCGCCGCGCAGCACTCGCCACCACAGGGGAGGGCCGCGCGGCGCCCGCCGTTACACCGTGGTGTTCAAGGCGCGGTCGATGATCCTTGTCAACGCGTCGACGATCGAATCTCCGGTCACTACCCCGTAGAGCACCGCACCGAACGCTGCCGCGGCGATCGTGCCGATGGCGTATTCCGCTGTGCTCATGCCGTCGTCGGCAGCGGCTGCCCGTACCGTGCGGAGCTGGAGTCGCGCGATCGCTTCTCGTGCGCGAGCACGCAACGGCCGGGAGGGAAACCTCGAATCCGCCATATCTACTTCGGCTCTCGTCGATGCGGCATCCCGATGCCGCACGGCGACCGCGGCATTCGCAGGCACCATGTGCCGACTCGTTGGTTCCGCGCGGTGCGCCGCTTTCCTTCGCGACTTCACACGCCTCCGAGCCAAGCGAACACCCGCCATGCGGGCGGCCCGCCGGATCGAACTTCCCGGCGATCTCGCCGTGTCCGTCGCGGAACCACGCAGCGCGCGGACCACTTCGGCAGTCGAATCCCGTGCGGCCGTGTGGGCGCGAGCGCACCATTCGGCCAGCAGCGGGCCGCCGACTCGTCGCGGCGCGCGAGCCGTCGGTTTGTCGATTCGCACCGGCTTCCCCTTTCCCTTCGGCCCGCGCGGCCCCTCCGCGCGGGTAAGACTGCTGCGGCCGTGCGCCATCGGCGAGGCGGTGCCCATTCATAGGAGACCGCCATCCAAGACCCGCCCCGCCAGGCCGATCACCACGGGCACGATGCCCAGGCAGAGGAACGCCGGCAGGAAGCACAGGCCGAGCGGACCGCCGATCAGCACGCCGGCGCGTTCCGCTCGGGCCGCCGCCACATCCTCGACCGCGCCGCGGTGCTGATCGGCGAGTTCTCCCACGGCCACCGCCAGCGACGCGCCGGAGCGCGCCGAACGTCGTGCCATCCGGGCCAGCGAGTCGATCTCGGCCGAGCCCGGCCGCCCCGCCGCTTCCCGCGCCGCGCGCTCCCACGCGGCGCTCGGCTCCGATCCGAGCGCCAGCAGGTCCGCGGCGGTGCACAGCGCCGCACCGACCGACCACGGCGCTCCACTCGCCACTGCTCGCGCCGCACCCGCCATCGGCAGACCCGCGCGCAGACATGCGGCAAGCAGATCGAACACCGAGGCGATATCGAGCGGGTCGCCCGCGCTCGGCTTCTCCGGTTTCGTATTCGTCGCGCCTGCGACCGGCGCCAGCAGCCGCAGTCGGCGATTGGGACCAACGCGCCCCGGCCACAGCGCGAAGGCTCCGGCCAGCGCCAGAGTCGCGACGCCCGTCTCGATCGTCATGGCGAATCCCCCTCCGCAGCAATGAATTCGCGAGCACCGGACGACCGCTCGCGGTTCCGGACAACCACTGCGGACCGGCCCCGACTTCGCCCAGGCAACGGCGGCTCGATCGTCCGCAGAAGGCGGTTCTCGTTGTGGCGAGGGCACACGTCCGCGCCAGTACCGGCGACGGGACCACTGGCGACGTCGCCGATGGAAAACCGCCCCGGCGGCTCCGAGGAACACCGCGCCCTTTCACACCAGCACCTTTCGCGTGATCGCATCGCTCCACAGCAGTCCCGCACAGGCCAGGCCCACGCCGAGTGGAAGCAACAGGCCTCCCGCCGAGGAGGCGAAGAGGACCCGCAGTGGATCGGCGCCCATGAGCTGCCCCAAGGCCAATCCGAGCAGCGGGAGCGTGGACAGAACCGTGGCCGTGGCGCGAGCACCCGCGAGAGCGGCGGTCGCGCGGGCACGAAAACGGATGCGTCCCCGCAGGTCTGCGCGGGCGGCCGTCAGAAGCTCGGCGAGCGCCAGACCGTGGTCTTCGGCGATCCGCCATGCGTCGGCGATGCGAGCGAGTTCGGCTCCGATGACGGCACCCGAGTCGCGCAGGCCGTCGGCGCCGGAACCACCCAGCTTGCTGCGGGCGGCGCTGACCGCGAAGGCGTGGGCCGCCGCGCCGCGCGATTCCTGAGCGGCGACGTCCGCGGCCGTGCTCGGGTGCGCGCCGACTCGCAGCTCGCCGATGACCGCCTCGAGCGCGTCGAGAAGGTGGGCACACTCCTCCGCACGGTGACGGTCGCCGCGAGCCCGCCGCCTACGCAGCCCCACGGTGCCCGCCAGCAGCGCGGCGGCGAGGAAGGTCCCGACGCCCAGCAGCACGGTGGATACCACACCCAGAATCACCGAGACACGAACAACCTTGCTGTAGTTCGGAATTCGCGCGCCCTCCAACGAGAACAGTCCGCGAAACCGTCGTCTCGCACCCGCACCGGGCAAGAGCAGAGCCGCGAGCGCCAGGCACAACATCGCCGCTGTCATGGCCGACCCCATCCCGCCAGGAGACTCGCCCGGACGGCCCCGGCCAGCACTGCCGCCGGGTCCGCGCACCCCTGTTGCGCAAGCCGCTCGCCCACCCACGACATCGGTCTGTTCATCGCCCGACCCGTTCCGCCAGAAGACCTTCCAACGCCTCCGCCCCCGGCACCGCTCCACCGTCGGCCCGCCAAGCCGCGATGATCCGCACCTTCCCGCTCTCCGCACGATCGAGCACACCGACCTCTCGCAGTGCACGCGAACCGTCCGCCCGGCGCTCCACGTGCAGCACCACCTGGACCGCGGCGGCGAGCTGGCTGTGCAATGCGGCGCTGCCCATGCCGCCGAGCGCCGCCAGGGCTTCCAGGCGGGCGGGTACTTCGCGCGGGGAGTTCGCGTGGACGGTGCCGGCGCCGCCGTCGTGGCCGGTGTTCAACGCGGTCAGCAGGTCGACCACTTCGGCTCCGCGTACCTCGCCGACGACGATCCGGTCCGGTCGCATGCGCAGCGCCTGCCGCACCAGGTCCCGGACCGTCACCGCGCCGACGCCCTCGACGTTGGCCGTGCGCGCGACGAGGCGCACCACGTGCGGATGCGGCGGCGCGAGTTCGGCCGCGTCTTCGACGCACACGATCCGTTCCCGGGCATCGACCTTGGCGAGCAGGCCGGACAACAGTGTCGTCTTTCCCGCGCCGGTGCCGCCGACCACCAGAAACGCGAGCCGGGCCCGAACGATCCGCTCCAGCAGCGTTTTCGCCGTCGGCGGCACGGCGCCGGACGCGGCGAGCGCGTCCAACCCCTGCGTGGCGGGCCGCAGCACCCGCAGCGAGAGGCAGGTACCGCCGTGCGCGATCGGCGCGAGTACCGCGTGCAGGCGGACGCCGAACGAATCACCGAGCGCCGCTTCGCTTCCGGTCAACCTGCCGTCCACCCATGGCTGCGCGTCGTCGAGTCTGCGGCCCGCCGCGAGCGCCAATCGCTGGGCCAGCCGGCGTACCGCCGCCTCGTCCTGGAACGTGATCGAGGTCTTCTCCAGCCCGTACCCCCGGTCGATCCAGACCGCGTCGGGCGCTGTCACCAGCACGTCCGCCACCCGCGGGTCGTGCAGCAGGGGTTCCAGCGCTCCCGCGCCCGTCATCTCGGTCTGCAACAGCCGCAACGCCCGCAGCAGGTCGGTGTCGCCGAGCACGCCGCCCGCTTCGGCTCGAATGGCCGCCGCCACGGCCGCCGGTTCCGGCGCGCCGGGCGCGCCCGCCAGCCGTTCTCGCACGCGATCCAGCAGCTCGGCCGTGACGAGCGCGCTCACCGTCCGCTCCGCACCGTCGGCGTACCGAGCACGGCCAGCACGGCGTCGGCAGCGTCCTTGAGCGGTCCGCGCCGCGGCGTGGGGAGACCGCCACGTTCCAATCGGCCCGCAAGACCCCCTTGGGCGCGCACGGCCGCGAGCAGGGGCAGATCGAGCACCTCGGCCACCTCCGCGCCGCGCAGACCGCCCGGCGCTGGGCCTCGAACCACCAATCCCTGGTTGGGATTTCGCCGTCCGATGTATGCCGCGACGGACTCCGCGGCCGCCACCGCCCGCAGTGTCGCCTGTACGACCAACACCACCAGATCCGCGCGATCGAGCATCTGCTCCGCGTGCGCGCCGCGCTCGCCGGAAATGTCGCAAATCACGAGATCGCCTGCGGCACGGCCTGCTTCGATCACCGCGCGCACCGCACCGGCGCCGATGCGGCTCGGCAATCTACCGGCACCGCCGCGGCCGCAGGACAACACGCTGAGCCCCGGCGCCGCCCTCGGCAGTGCGTTGTGCAGTGCCGAGGCCGCGACCCTGCCGTCTTCGACGACCAAGTCCGGCCAGCGGGGACCCATACCTGTCTCTATGCCCAACAGCAGGTCGAGACCGCCGCCGAAGGGCGCCCCGTCGACAAGCACCACGTCGTGCCGGAACCCTTCGGCGGCGGCTCGCAGGGCGGTCGCCGCGGCGAGAACCGAGGCGCCCGCGCCGCCGGATCCGCTCGCGAACGCCACCGCGATGCCGTCGGAAGCGCGCCGCTCGCCGTGCTCAGCAAACTTCTCGACAAGTCCCTCGGCGGACGCAGGCAGGGCGATGACGCGCTCGGCTCCGATCGCCGCCGCGGCCTGCCAATCGGACAGTTCGGGCTCCCCTTCGGTCACCAGAACGACGCCCACCCGCCGGGCGCAACCGGCCGCCGCGCACGAGCGCGCAGCCACTGTGTCGAGGATCACCAGGGGCGTTCCGGACCAGACATGCCTGCCCACCGGCGGCTCACGCTCGTCCAGCTGCCGTTCCGCGGCCGCCGCCACCCGGCGGACCTCGTCGCGTAACCGGACATCCCGGATGAGCACGAGCGCGGGCGATATGCAGGCGGTCTGCGCGGCGTCGGTATCCATGCAGGTCAGCGTGGTGCAATTGGCGACACACCAGAAGACCCGAGATGCCGAATGTGGATAACTCCGTCGCTGTGGACAACCGCCGAGCCAGCGAAGAGGGGGATCCGTCCCCGAAATAGAGGACGGCCCCAGCCGGGGGGGGAGGAGGCTGGGGCCGTCGGGTTCAGCCCCGGGGGGTCGGGCTGAACGCGCCTGGACCATGTCCAGGTGCCAGCAATACTACACCCAATCCCCGGCCGTCACGCAAGTCTGTCTACGAAGAACTTTGCCGTCACCGCGGCTCCGGCGTCTCCCGGGCAAACTCGTGGCCGCCTCCGGAGACCCCACCCGGCCACCGCGATTTGCACCGCGTGCATATTCTGAACGGGTGACGGCCGAGGGCGACCAGACAACCGTTCCTGACCACCAGGCGGGCGCCGCGACGACGGTGAACAGCACCCCGATCGGACGCGGGCGCGTCGCCGCGTTCTTCGATCTGGACAAGACGGTGATCGCCAAGTCGAGCACCTTCGTGTTCAGCAAGCCGTTCTTCGCCCAGGGCCTGCTGAACCGCAGAGCGGTGCTGGAAAGCAGCTACGCGCACTTCTTGTTCCTGCTGTCCGGCGCCGACCACGACCAAATGGAGCGTATGCGCGAACATCTGACGAAGATGTGCGCGGGCTGGGACGTCGAACAGGTGAAATCCATTGTCGCCGAGACACTTCACGAACTGGTCGACCCGCTGATCTACGCGGAGGCCGCCGATCTCATCGCGGACCACAAGATTCGGGGCCACGACGTGGTGATCGTCTCGGCCTCCGGCGAGGAGATGGTCGGGCCCATCGCGGAGGTGCTCGGCGCCTCGCGCACCGCGGCCACCAGGATGGTCGTCGCGGACGGCAAGTACACCGGCGAGGTCGAGTTCTACTGCTACGGCGAGGGCAAGGTCGAGGCCATCGAAAAGCTCGCCGCCACAGAGGGTTACGACCTCTCGCGCTGTTACGCCTACTCCGATTCGGTGACCGATCTGCCGATGCTGAGCGCCGTCGGACATCCGACGGCGGTGAACCCGGATCGCAATCTGCGCCGCGAGGCGCTCACGCGCGGCTGGCCGATCCTCACCTTCTCCAACCCGGTCTCGCTGTGGGCGCGGTTCCAGTCGCCGTCGTCCACCACCCTTGCCGCGACAGCGGCCGTCGGACTCAGCGCGGTACTGGCCGGAGCGATCAGTTACCGCCTGCTGCGCCGCCGCCGCTGATCGCCGACGGCCCGACGCTGATCATTGACTGCGGGGTCCGAACGCCCTCCGCCGCGCTGTTCGACGGGGCAGCGGAAGGCTTGCCGAAGGGGTCTGCCGACCCGATACGAGGGGCGCCCGCGACCAGGCATTTAATCACGAAACGCCGACAGACACGCCAATAATTCATTGCTTTCTCAACCCTTGAGTGAGCCCACTCACAGTGGTAGAAAGGAGGCACGGAAGGACGGAAGGCCAAGGCGGAGCCGGAAGAGAAGGTTCAGTCTCCCATCCCACCCTTCCCAGCACGGACACCAGGCACCCACGCGGAGCACGCCGCGACAAGGGCAGAAGCGTTGTGGGCCTGCGAGATTCGGATTGTCGACGGCGAAGGCCTCGCACAGGTTGCGGGGATGAACCGGCGGAGTCCGAATAGTCGCCGAGGCCGCAGAACACAACCCACCTAGCACGCTTGGTAACCCGGTAGTCCGTGCTAGCGGGCGGTGAGGTCGTCAACGACAACGCCGCCCGCTTTGATGTGCGGGGGGAATTCCGCACCCGCACGAGCGGACGCCTCAGCGCAGCGGCATCGAATCCCGCGCACGCGGCACCGAAGCCGAGCCGTTACCCCGCCGCCGCGTCCGCGATCGATGTCGCCTCCCTGGCGCCGTCCTCCAGCGCACCGCAGCAGAAGATCACCCATCCGCCGACCGCGTCCGGCCGACCGGTCCCGAATTCCGCGGCGGCGGCGTCGTACGCCTGCTTGCGCCGCAACCAGAACACCTCCGGCACACCCAGGCTGTGCGGGTCGAGCCCCCTTGCCACCGACACCAACCGCGAGGCCGCGCGCGCGACGATCCCGTCGGCCGTGCCGAACGGCCGCAGCGCGAGCAACTCGCCGTGCACCACCGCCGCGACGACGGGTGCGGGCGCTTTCGTGGCCAACACCGTCTGCGCGAGCAGGTCGAGCCGCTCGGCGACGCCCGGATCCGTGCGCGGCCGCCCGAGCAGCTCCTCGTCGGAGACCAGGTCGGCGGCGGCGAGCAGGTGCAGCCGGGCGAGCGCTTGGAGTGGCGCGCGCTGCCAGGTGCCCGTGAGGTTGCGCAGGGCGTCGCCGTCGAGCGCCTGTCCGACGCGCAGCGAGCCGGCCAGGATCGGATCCCCGACCTGCCCGTCCGCGGGCAGCTCGGTGCTGCCGCCGTCGATCGCCGCCGAGGACCGCGCCGCGCGCACCGCCGCCTCGGCCGCGGTGACCGCCCAACCGCGGCGGTTCGACTTGTGCCGGTGCACCGCCGCGAGGGCATCGCGGGCACGGTCGGCGGCGTCGCGCACGCCGGGCAGGTCGACGAGGGGCTGCAGCGGGTCGGTCACGAAAGACGAGGCTACTTGCGCACCCGCCTCACCCCGCGAGCAGATCCCGCCCGGGGATCGCGTCGAGCAGCCTGCGCGTGTAGTCCTCGCGCGGATGGTCGAAGACCTCCTCGGCGGCCGCCGCCTCGACGACTCGGCCCTGCTGCATGACCAGCACGTCGTCGGCGATCTGGCGCACCACGGCCAAGTCGTGCGAGATGAACAGGTACGACAGACCCAGCTCGGCCTGCAGGTCGTTGAGCAGACTCAGGATCTGCGCCTGCACGAGCACGTCCAGCGCCGACACGGCCTCGTCACAGATCACCACTTCGGGCGACAACGCGAGCGCCCGCGCGATCGCGATCCGCTGACGCTGACCGCCGGACAGCTCGTTCGGATAGCGCCGCTGCACCGAGGCGGGCAGCGACACCTTGTCCAGCAGGTCCCGCACCGTCGCGGCGCGCTCTTTCGAGGTACCGATCTTGTGCGTGCGCAGCGGCTCCTCGATCGTGCGGTAGATCGAGTACATCGGGTCGAGCGAGCCGTACGGGTCCTGGAAGATCGCCTGCACCCGTCGGCGAAAGGCGAAGGCGCTCTTGCGATCCAGCTTCGCGACGTCGCGTCCGTCGAAGGTCACCGTGCCGGAGGTGGGTGCGAGCAGGCCGAGCACCATCTGCGCGACGGTCGACTTGCCCGAACCGGATTCGCCGACGATGGCCGTGGTGGTCCCGCGGCGCAGCCGGAAGGACACGTCGTCGACGGCGCGGAACTCCGAAGACTTCCACGGCGCCCCACCGCGGATCGGGAACACCTTCGTGAGGCGCTCGGCGACAACGACATCGGCCGTCGGGGCCGCGGCGCCCTGTTCGGCCACCTGCACCGCCTGCTCGCGGATCTCGATCCGCTCGCGCACCGCCGAGAGCCGCTGCGAGGCGAGCGAGGGCGCGGAGTTCACCAGCTTCTTGGTGTAGGCGTGCTGGGGTTCGCGCAGGATACGCAGGGCGGGGCCGGATTCCACCACCCGCCCGCGATACATCACCACCAGGTGCTCGGCCCGCTCGGCGGCCAGCCCGAGATCGTGCGTGATGAGCAGGACGGCGGTGCCCAATTCGCTGGTCAGCGAATCGAGATGGTCGAGAATCTGGTGCTGCACGGTGACGTCCAGCGCGGAAGTCGGCTCGTCGGCGATCAACAGCTTCGGACGGCACGACAATCCGATCGCGATCAGTGCCCGCTGCCGCATCCCGCCGGAGAACTCGTGCGGGTACTGGTTCACCCGGCGCGCGGCATCCGGCATACCGGCTTCTTCGAGCAGTTCGACGGCCCGCTTCCCCGCCGCGGAGCCTTTGGCGATTCCGTTGGCCGCCAACGTCTCCCGCACCTGGAAGCCGACCTTCCACACCGGATTCAGATTGGACATCGGGTCCTGCGGCACCAGCCCGATACCGCGACCGCGCACCGCGACGATCTCCTTCTTCGACGCCTTGGTGAGATCCTTGCCGTCGAAGACGATCGACCCCGAGGTGACCCGGCCGGTACCGGGCAGCAGGTCGATGACGGCGTGCGCCGTGGTGGTCTTCCCGGAACCCGACTCCCCGACGATCGCCACGGTCTGGCCCGGGTATACGGCGAGGCCGACGTCCTGCACGGCGGGCACCAGCCTGCCCTCGGCACTGAAAGAGACGTGCAGATCGCGGATTTCGAGCAGTGGACGGTCCGGCATCGCGGCGCTCACCTCTTCCTTGCCTTCGGATCGAGCGCGTCGCGCACCGCGTCGCCGAGCATGATGAAGCTCAGCACCGTGATGGCCAGCGCGGCGGCCGGATAGAACAGGATCGCCGAGGTGCGCAGATCGTTCTTGGCCCTGGCGATATCGCCGCCCCAGGACACGATGTCGGGCGGCAGACCGACACCGAGATACGACAGCGTCGCCTCGGCGACGATGAAGACCCCCAGCCAGATGGTGGAGACCACGATGAGCGGCCCCGCCGCGTTGGGCAGCACGTGCCGCACCAGCGTCCCCGTCCGCGAGACACCCAACGCCTTTGCCGCCGTGACATATTCGCTGTTCTTCGCCTCGATGACCGCGCCGCGGGCGATGCGGGCCGCCTGCGGCCAGGTGAACGACGCGAGCACCAGAACGACGTTCCACATGGTGGCGGGCCGCAGCATCTGCAGCAGGACGATCGCGGCGAGCACCATCGGGATGGCGTAGAAGATCTCGGCGATGCGCGAGACGATCTCGTCGAGCACTCCGCCGAAGAACCCGGCCAGCGCGCCGAGCGTGCCGCCGATCAGCACGAACAACGCGGCCGCCCCGAGCCCGACCAGCACCGAGGCGCGCGCGCCGTAGAGGGTGCGGGTGTAGACGTCGCAGCCCTGCCGGTCGAAACCGAACGGATGCCCGGGGCGCGGGGGCGCCATGATGTCGTCGCCGAGACACCGGCGCGGGTCCTGATCGGTGAACAACCCCGGCCACAGCACGACCACCGTCACCGCCACGATCAACAGGACCGCGACGACGAAGATCGGGTTGCGCCGCAGCTGCCGCCAGGCGTCGCCCCAGATGCTCGTCGGCTCGCCCGAGGCGTCGACGCGGTCGGTGGCCAGCACCTCGACCTCGTCCGGCGGCGCGACGTAGTACTCCTGACCGGGCCGGCCCCCGTCTTTCTCCAGCTCAGGCATAGCGGATCCTCGGGTCGAGTGCGGCGTAGAGCAGATCCACGACGAGGTTGGCGATCAGGAAGATCACCACCAGCACGGTCACGAACGAGACGACCGTCGGCGGCTCCACCCGCTGTATCGCCTGGTACAGCGTGCCGCCGACGCCGGGGATGTTGAAGATGCCCTCGGTGACGATGGCCCCGCCGATCAGCGCGCCGAGGTCGGCGCCGAGGAATGTGACCACCGGGATCATGGAATTGCGCAGAATGTGCACGGTCACCACGCGCCGCCTGCTCAATCCTTTGGCGGTCGCGGTGCGCACGTAGTCGGCGGACATGTTCTCCGCCACCGAGTTCCGCGTCAGCCGCAGCACATAGGCGAACGAGAGCGAACCGAGCACGATCGCGGGCAGCAGCAGCTCCGCGAAACTCGCCTTTCCGCTGACGGTCGTCGGCGCGATGCCCCACTTCACCCCGAACAGGAACTGCGCGAGGTAACCGACGACGAACACCGGCACCGCGATGATGACCAGGCTGGCCACCAACATCGTCGAATCGAACAGCTTGCCCTTGCGCAACCCCGCGATCAGGCCGAACACGATGCCGAAAACGCCTTCGATGAAAACCGCCATGAAGGCCAGCTTGATCGTGATCGGAAAGGCGCGCGCCAGCTCGTCGCGGACCGGACGGCCCGAGTAGGCAGTGCCGAAGTCGAAGGTCAGAATGCCTTTCAGATAGAGCAGGTACTGCATGAAGAACGGCTCGTCGAGGTGATATCTGGCCCGCAGCTGGGCCTCGACGGCCGGGGTGAGCGGCTTCTCACCGGCCAGCGCCTTGATCGGGTCGCCGGGGATGAGGAAGACCATCGCGTAGATGAGCAGCGTCGCGCCGAGGAACACCGGGATCATCTGGAGCAGTCGGCGCAGGATGTACCAAGCCATATTTCCTCCGGAAAGTGCCGAGCCGGGCCGACTTTCGTCGTCGGCCCGGCTCCAACGCGGCTACTTCTCGATGTTCTCGAAGTCGAACAAGCCGTTCCAGGCGAGTCGCGCGTTGCTGACGCGATCCGAATGTCCCGCCGCCGCCACGTAATTCAGTACCGGAATGTCGGCCATGTCGCGGATCAGCAGCGCCTGCGCCTGAGCGACGAGCCGGTAGGACTCCTCCTGCGACGGCGCGGCCAGCGCGGCGTCGAGCAGGCGGTCGAATTCGGGATTGTTGTAGTTGACGTTGTTGGTCTCGGAGTAGCTGTAGTACTGGGGGGTGAGGAACTGCAGCATCGTCGGATAGTCGCCCTGCCAGCCGTACCGGAACGACTTGCCGATGGTCTCGGCGTTCACCTCGTCGCGGATGTTCTTGAAGGTCGGGTAGGGCACCGCGATCGTGTCGATGCCGAGGGTGTTCTTGACGCTGTTGGCCACCGCCTCCACCCAGGCCTGATGGCCGCCGTCGGAGTTGTAGGCGATCTCGTAGCGGCCCGACCACGGCGCGATGGCGTCGGCCTGCGCCCACAGCCGCTTGGCCTCCTCCGGGTTGTACTTCAGCACCTCGGAACCGGGCAGGTTGCCGTCGAAGCCGGGCAGCGTGCTCGCGGTGAAGTCGCGGGCCGGGATGCGGGTGCCGTGGAAGATCTTCTCGCAGATCTGTTCCCGATTGATCGCCATCGAGATCGCGCGCCGGCGCAGCAGGCCCTCCTCGCCCGCGAAATGCGGGACGTTGGACTGCACGCCGATGTGCTGGTTCTGCGCGACCGGCTTGGCGATCGCGCGATCACCGAGCTCCTGCTTGTACACCGAGAGCGCGCTGGACGGAATGGTGTCGAGCGCGTCGAGGTTGCCGGATTGCAGGTCGGCGTAGGCGGTGTCGAAGGACTGGTACATCACGAACCGCAGGCCCTTGTTCTTGGCCGGACGACCGCCCTGGTAGTCCGGGTTGGGCACCAGATCGATCTTGACGTTGTGTTCCCACGCGCCCGCGTCGGCGAACTTGTACGGGCCGTTGCCGATCGGGTTCTGCCCGAACGCCTGCATATCCTCGAACGCCGCCTCGGGCAGCGGATAGAACGGCGCGTAGCCGAGCTCGCTCTCGAAATCGATGGAGGGAGCCTTCAACTCGACGGTGAAGGTGCGGTCGTCTACCACCTTCAGACCCGACATCGTCTGCGCGGTGGGCTTTTCCGCGGACACCTCGTCGAAACCGACGATCGGCGAGAAGACGTAGCTCTGCAGCTGCGCGTTGGTGCCGAGTGCGCCGTAGTTCCACGCGTCGACGAAGGACTTGGCCGTCACCGGCGTGCCGTCGGTGAACTTCCAGTCCGGCTCGATGGTGATTCGATAGCTCTTGCGATCGGTGGTCTCGATCGATTCGGCCATTTCGTCGTGCGCCTTGCCGTCGGCGTCGTAATACTTCAGCCCGGCGAACAGCCGATCGACCACCCGACCGCCCATGTTCTCGTTGGTGTTGGTCGGCACCAGCGGATTCTGCGGTTCGGCGCCGTTGACGGTGACGATGTCGGCATCGGCTCCGTCATCGGTGGAACATGCGGACAGTCCTAGGCTTGTGGCCAGCAAGACCGCCGCGGCGAGCGCGGTAACTCTGTGGAATCGCAACGCGTACTCCCGATTTCGAGAAGGTCGAAGGCGGCTGTGCGGCGCCCCGTGATCCTCTCCAGCGCGTACCCGCACGTCCCGCCTCGGAATGTCAGCGACGTTAGCCATCGGCGGGTGACCTTGTCATCGGATCGCCCTATGTTCGTTTCACTTGTTACCAACGCGGCAATATCGGCGAAACACCGAAACTATGTCACCGAATGCGCGCGGCCCGGCGCGTACTCCTCGGCGCGGCGTAGGTCACAGTTGGCTAGTGTCGAGGTGGGCAGAGCCGACGCGAAAGAAGAGACGTGATGACCGAAACCACCGCCGACCACCGGGACTCGTATCCGCCCAGCGCGGAATTCGCCGCCGCGGCGAACGCCGACGCCTCGCTGTACCGGGCGGCCGCCGACGATCGCGACGCGTTCTGGGCCGAGCAGGCCGAGCGACTGCACTGGCATCGCAAGTGGAACCGGGTGCTGGACTGGAGCGACGCTCCCGTGGCCAAGTGGTTCGACGGGGGCGAGCTCAACGTCGCCTACAACTGCGTGGACCGTCACGTCCTCGATGGTCACGGCGACCAGGTCGCCATCCACTGGGAAGGCGAACCGGGCGACTCCCGCGACATCACCTACCGGCAGCTGCTCGACGAGGTGTCCCAGGCCGCCAACTACCTGACCGAGCTCGGGCTCGAGGCGGGCGACCGGGTCGCCATCTACATGCCCATGGTCCCCGAGGCCATCGTGTCCATCCTGGCCTGCGCCCGCCTCGGGCTCACCCACTCGGTGGTGTTCGCGGGCTTCTCCCCCACCGCCCTGCGCCAGCGCGTCGACGACGCGCGCGCCCGGCTCGTCATCACCACCGACGGGCAGTGGCGCCGCGGCAAGTCCGCGCCGCTCAAGGAAGCCGTGGACGAGGCGCTCCACGCGCATGGGGATGTGCCGCCCCGCCCGGACGGTCAGGGCCAGGAGGAGGGAGTTCCCACGGAGGGCGCCCGCTCGGGCGAAAATGGACACAGCGTCGAGCACGTGCTGGTGGTGCGCCGGACGGGCGTCGAGGTGCCCTGGACCGAGGGGCGCGACCTGTGGTGGCACGAGACCGTCGAGGCCGCTTCTCCTGAGCACGAAGCCCAGCCCTTCGACGCCGAGCACCCGCTGTTCATCCTCTACACCTCCGGCACCACCGGAAAACCCAAAGGCATCCTGCACACCTCCGGCGGCTACCTCACCCAAACCTCCTACACCCACCACTACGTCTTCGACCACAAACCAGGACAAGACGTCTACTGGTGCACCGCCGACATCGGCTGGGTCACCGGCCACAGCTACATCGTCTACGGACCCCTGTCCAACCGCGCCACCCAGGTCGTCTACGAAGGCACCCCCAACTTCCCCGACGAACACCGCCACTGGCAGATCGTCGAAAAGTACGGCGTCACCATCTATTACACCGCCCCCACGCTCGTGCGCACCTTCATGAAGTGGGGCCGCGAGATCCCCGCCGCGCACGACCTGTCCAGCATCCGGCTGCTCGGCTCGGTCGGCGAGCCGATCAACCCGGAGGCATGGCGCTGGTACCGCGAGGTCGTCGGCGCGAACGCCACACCCATCGTGGACACCTGGTGGCAGACCGAGACCGGCGCGATCATGATCTCCCCGCTGCCCGGCGTCACCGCCGCCAAACCCGGCGCCGCGATGACCCCGCTGCCCGGCATCTCCGCCCAAGTCGTGGACGAAGAGGGCAAGCCGGTGCAGCGCGGCGAGACCGAGGCCAACGGCTACCTGGTGCTCGATCAGCCGTGGCCGTCGATGCTGCGCGGCATCTGGGGCGACATGGAGCGCTACCGGGCCACCTACTGGGAGCGCTACGCCGAACAGGGCTGGTACTTCGCCGGTGACGGCGCCAAACTCGACGCCGACGGCGACCTGTGGGTGCTCGGCCGGGTCGACGACGTCATGAACGTCTCCGGCCACCGCATCTCCACCGCCGAAGTCGAATCCGCCCTCGTCGGACACTCCGGCGT
>NZ_JBEXKI010000004.1:0-700982 GCF_040609595.1 Nocardia sp. NPDC004654
GGCCGTTTGACGCCAATCGAATACGAGACCATCATGACCCCACCGGCCAGTCAGGCCGCGTGATCGAACCTGTCACCCGATCGTGCAGCAGTCCCTTGCGTAGCTGACATTCGAGTACGAGACGCGGATGTAGTTGACAGTGCGGCGCATCAGCCAGATGTCGAGGTAAGTCGCGGTCGCGGCGATCTTGCGGCGGACAGTCTCCTCGTCGTCACCGAAAGCCAGAGGCGCGAGCAGGACCGTGCTCTGCCAGGTGAAATCGTTGTGGGCGTTGTAGAATACCGGTTCCAGCCCAGGGATGTAGCGGTGGCTCGCATCGAGAACGATCTGGAATGCGCGGGCGAAAAACGGCAGCTGATTGTTGATCAGGTCCAGATTCGTGGAGGCGTTTCCTGCGCCGATCCGGCCCGTGTTGTCCCGCACCCAGCGATGAAATGTGGTGCCGATCAATTCCCAGTCCCGGTCGAGTGCACCACTTTTGCGTTCACGGGTGGTCTCGGCGTACTGAGCACGCAACCAGGCCTTTACGAAAGTGGCATCACGTTCCGGGTTCGGCGCCGGCTCCCACGAAATCAGGTCCAGCACGGTCTTCTTCCAGACCCTGTTGGCGTGCGCTCGCGCGTCGGCGTCGTCGATGGCGCCGAGCAGATATGCCTTGAGCATGTCCACCGGGCTCAGCGGCTTGCCGCGGTCGTTCATGGTTTCGAAGATCGCGTAGGCGTGGGCGTCGGTCTCGGTGGCGATCTCGATCAGTCCGACATTGCCGATGAGCCAGTAGATGAAGGTTTCCAGCCCGTCGCCGAGATCGTCGGCGAGACCGAGGCTTTCGATGTCGCGGTAGCGATCCACGATCGTCTTGGTCGACTCGTCCCGCCCGGCGGCATCGAACTCGGTGCCGTAAAACAACGCGCTGAAAGCTGGCAGGCGTTCGGTGATGTCGAGATTGAACTTCCGCTCGCCGTAGTGATCCGAATAGATCAGCGGGGAGATCGTCGCTGTCACATCGAGACTTCGCTCCTGCGCCGCACGATAAAGGTAAATCAGCAGCAATGTCAGGGAGGTCACCCGCTGCTGGCCGTCTACCAGGTAGTTCTTGTCGCCCCGCTTCGTGACGATGATCGAGCCGAGGAAATAGTCTCCGTAACGGGCCGACGCCAGGGGCCGGTCACCGGGATTAAAAAAGGCGTCGAACTTGCCCTGGAGGTCGGTGACCAGCTCCTCGATGTTCTCCCGCTCCCACTTGTACTCCCTCTGGTACTCGTCGATCGCGAAGGATCGAGTCTGCAGGAGTTCCTTGATGGTGCGGTAGTGCGGGGTGATGCTGCTCATTCGTCTCCTCCGAGTACAGGACAACGGACATTGCGCGCTTGGCGGTTACGCGCTGTGCCGTCGTTCGTTGTGCAGCGGACCGCCTTGCACATGCCACGTCAAGCCAATCCGGAAACCATAGCGTTAGTTCAGCTCCGCGCGGCACTGCTCGGCAGTCTTCGTGGCGATGCACTGCATCCAATCCCCTTGGATATCACCAGAAGTCGGCGGTTCTCCGCAGCGACGGCCGCACCGGTCGGCGCCGACCACCGGCGAGCCGTCCGGCCACACACAACTGTGCGCATCGCATTGGTAGCCGCGATCGTTCGGCTCAGCGCCGGACTGAGATTCGGTGTCGAGGTTTTGCTGGCCGCCCTGGGTGTCGAAACACCACTGGGAGTAGCGGGTGGTCCCGTCGCTCCAGATGGCCGGGCCGGGAGTCCCTTCCAAGCACTCGACCGGATACGGCTCCGGCGCGGAAGCCGGCTCGAGTTGTGCGGCAAGCGGGGGCGTCGCGGACTCTGTCACAGACATTTCGGACCCGAGCATCGTTGTCACCGAGGTCGTCGACGTCAGGGACGACACCGATGGCGTTGCCGTCGCCGGGAGAACGGACGAATCCGCCGGGGCAGCACATCCGACCAACCCGAGGGCCGCACCGAAGCCGATCGCACCTATCGCTCTCGTGACTCGGATGTTCATCGCTCTCAACTCCTGCCTGAATGGTTTCACGCAGAATAGCGCTCTCTGAAAACATCGTCAATCTATACATTCTCATTGGTTTCATGTTATTGTCTCAACGCCTGAGCCGCACCGCCCGACCAGATCGCCCGGTCGACTAGCATCCGAAACACGTGGCAAGCACCGGACGAACTACAGGTCGGACACTTTCCACAACAACCCGGCCGACCAGCCGGCTGACATTCGAGGAGCACACGTGGGGGCCCTGCTTCCGACTCTTCAAGCCGAGCGGCTGCGGGAGGGGTTGACCGATTACCTGACGACGACCTTCGCGCTGACCGACCCGGACACGCAGGGCGCCCTCACCGACTTCATCGGCCATCCCAGAGACGGTCTGTTCAAAGGTCCCTATGTCCGCCTGCGGCTTCCCTTCTCGCCTGCCCGTGGCAACTGGGGAATGCACTTGGATTGGTGGCCGAAGTATTTCGAGCCATACGGGCACCAGGCCGCGGCATTCGAACGATTGTCGACCAAGTTCCACCGGCGGCCGCAGCCCACGTTGGTCACCACGGGCACGGGCTCGGGTAAGACCGAGTCGTTCCTGATCCCGATCCTCGACCACGTGCTGCGCGCCAAGAAGGCCGGGGTCGCGGGGATGAAGGCACTGATCATCTATCCGATGAACGCCCTGGCCAACGACCAGGAGCAGCGCTTGGCGCAGCTGATCATCAAGCATCCCGAGCTGTCGGGAGTGACCGCCGGTCTCTACACCGGTGAGCAGTCCTCGAGCGGGCGGACGATGGTGTCGGAGGCCGGTCTCATCACCGACCGACGGCTGATGCACGATTCACCGCCCGACATCCTGCTGACCAACTACAAGATGCTCGACCACCTGTTGTTGCGGCCGGATCGTGCGGCGCTGTGGCGGCAGTCGGCGGATTCGCTGCAGTACGTGGTGCTCGATGAATTCCACACCTACGACGGTGCGCAGGGCACCGACGTGGCGATGCTGTTGCGACGGCTCGGGCTGACGATCAAAGCGCACTGGACGTCGAGATCGCCGGTCGGCGAGGAGGATCGGAAGCGTCCGCTGGGCAAGATCACCCCGGTGGCGACGTCGGCGACGCTCGGATCAAAGGACTCCTCGCCGGAAACCATGCTGACGTTCGCGAAAACCGTGTTCGGGGAAGCGTTCGGCGAAGACTCGCTCATCGGGGAGACGCGACTCGCGGTCGAGGACTGGCTGGTGGCGCGCAGCCCGGCGCTGGACCGAACCTTCTCACCGATCGAGCCGGCGATCGCGGACGCGGTCAAGGAACTGGATCAGGTCGCGGCGCAGGCACCGACGAACAAGCGGCTGACCGCCTCGGTGCTGGCCACGCTGTTCCGGCAGACCTCCGACATCGACGACACCTTCGACCGAGCCGCCGCGAGCTTGCACCGGCTCGACGAGACCGAGATGCTCGACCTGGTCAAGCGGCACGGCACCGTCGCACGGCTGCTGCGCAACACCGTCGACGTTCGCTCGATCGAACACCTCGCCCTGACAGCGCTGCCCGCGCACACCGGTGAGCGGGATCTGGCGCGAGGTCAAGCGCAGCGGGAACGGTATCTCGGCTATCTGCTCGCCGCGCTGTCGCATCTGCGGGCAGTGGTCGGCCGTTCGGCGCTCAATGTCGATGTGCACCTTTGGTTTCGAGAGCTCTCGCGGATCGACCGAGCGGCGACGGTGACTCCGCTGTTCCGGTGGTCCGACGACGGGAAGCTCGACGACGCGACGGCCGAGTACTACCCGTCGCTGTATTGCAGGCACTGCGGGCGGTCGGGCTGGGGTGTGCGGCTCGCTCCGACCGGCAACACACTCGATTCCAGCGATGACGACATCCGCGGCTATCACGCGGCCGGCGGAGGGCGGTTCCGTGCGCTGATCTCGGCGCCGACCGAGGCCGAACTCGACGACACCGTGGACGGGTTGCGGTGGTTCCGGGTCGACGATCGCGAGATCGTCGACCAGCGGCCCGAAGCCGACAGCGCGGACCTGCTCGATGGACGTGTGCTGCCGGTGCTGTATCTGAGCGGCCCCGACGCCGACGAGAACTCGATGAAGGATCTGTGCCCGGCGTGTGGCGCCGAAGACGGGATCAGGTTCCTCGGCAGTGCCATCGCCACCCAGCTGTCGGTGGCGCTGTCGAACCTTTTCGGTGATGCGCGCCTCGACGACGCCGAGAAGAAGGCACTCGTCTTCACCGACAGTGTGCAGGACGCGGCGCACCGGGCCGGGTTCGTCCAGGCGCGGTCGCACACCCTCAGCTTGCGCTCGACATTGCGGAACGCGCTGGGCGACCGAGTCAGCGGAGCGCAGACGTTGACCCTCTCGGAGCTGTGCGCCGCCGTGCTCGAACGAGCCGGTGAGGACCCGAATCGCCGATACCGCTTGTTGCCTCCTGACATCGTCGAACACGACGAGTTCACCGCGTACTGGCAGCTGGACCGGCCCGCTGCGCCGCGCCGCAAGGCGGCCAAGAATGTGGCGCGACGCGTCCAGTTCGACATCGACCTCGAATTCGGTCTGCAGTCGCGGTTGGGCCGCACCCTCGAGCTGACCGGAAGCGTGGTCGCCGAGGTGGATCTCGGCTCGCCGCAACGGGTCGCGCAGCTCGGCGCCGCAGCGCTCGAACGCACCGAGCACCAGCTCGCGTTCTCCACACCGGATTCCGCCGCGGTCACCCAGTGGGTGCGCGGCGTCGCCGAACGCATGCGCACGCGCGGGGCGATCTCGCACGAATGGCTGACGAAGTACGTGCAGCGCGACGCCAACCGCCGGTGGGTGTGGGGTGGCCGGCCCAAAGGCCAAGGCATGCCCGCGTTTCCGAAGGGCAGGCCCGCCCCGGCGTTCCCGGCGGTAGGCGGGCACACGATACCCGAGGGCTTCGACCCCATCACCGCGGCCACGTCCTGGTATGCGCGGTGGGCGGCGCAATGCCTGAAGGTGTCACCGCACGAAGGCGGGTTCCTCGCTCGGGCGTTGTTCGACGTGCTCGCCGAGGAACGGATCGTCACGACGGAGAGCACCGAGAAGTCGCTCACCGCATACCAGTTGACCCACGACTCGATCCTCGTCGGGATTCCCGACGTCGACGGGCTGGCGAACATGCGGTATTTGCTGGCCTGCGATGTCTGCCAGACCCCCACACCGGGCAGCGCCACCGTCATCGACCAGCTCGAAGGCGCGCCCTGCCTGCTCACCCGCTGCCCCGGCGAGTTGACCCGAGCGGCCAAGCAGGACAACTTCTATCGCAGTCTCTACGACAGGTCCGAGATGAAGCGGGTCGTCGCCCGCGAACACACGTCGCTGCTCCCGACGAAAACCCGGCTCGAGTACGAGACCAAGTTCAAGACCCCGAACCCCGACCCGGCCGCGCCGAACGTGCTCGTCGCCACGCCCACCTTGGAAATGGGCATCGATATCGGTGACCTGTCCACTGTCATGCTCGGCTCGATGCCACGCACGGTGTCGTCATACATGCAGCGTGTCGGCCGCGCCGGACGCCTCACCGGCAACTCCCTCGCCCTCGCGTTCGTGCGCGGCCGCGGCGAGCATCTGCCCAAGCTCGGCGACCCGACCTCGGTGATCCAGGGCGAGGTCCGACCGCCCGCTACCTTCCTCACCGCCGAGGAAATCCTGCAGCGCCAATACATCGCGCATATCGTCGACCGGCTCTCCCGCAAGGCCGGCGCCGAGGACCCGGGCAATGCCACCAACGTCCTGTCGAGCTTCGACGACAAGACCTGGATGGGCACCCTCATCGAAACCGCCGACGAGGACGCCGATCTGCTGCTCGACGAGTTCCTCGTCCAGTTCGTAGACACCCTCAGTGAAATGGCCGCGGCCGCGCTACGAACCTGGGCAACGCCACCCGGTCTTGGCGACCACAGCGGGCTTAGTGTCCTGCTGCGCGAAGCGGTGCACCGCTGGAATCGCGATGTCAACGAACTGCGCCACCGGCGCACCGCCGTAGACGCCGCCATCCCCGAATTCGAGCAGCGAGCCAACTCACCCGCCGCGACCGACGACGACAAACGCGACCTCCGCACGGCTCGCGGCACACTGAAACTGTTGTCCCGCAGCATCAACGATCTCACCGCCGAGCACTGGGTCGGCGTGCTCGAACGCTACGGCGTGCTGCCCAACTACACGCTGCTCGACGATGCGGTCACCCTGGATGTCGGCATCACCTGGATCGACCCGGACACCAATGAATACGCCGAGGACACCGCCAGCTACCAGCGCGGTTCCCGCGTCGCGTTGACCGAACTCGCGCCGGGCGCCACGTTCTACGCGCAGGGGCTGGCCGTCGAGATAGATGCCGTCGAACTCGGTGCGGGCGAGGCGGCCATTCACACGTGGCGGGTGTGCCCGTCGTGCGGGTGGACCGGGATCAGCCATGCGGCGGACCAGAGCCCGCCGCCGAACCAGTGCCCCCGCTGCCACACCTCGGCCATCGCCGATGTGAGCCAGCAGCTGCAAGTGGTCGAGATGACGAAGGTTTCCGCCGAAGTCCGCCGCGACGAGTCGGCGATCAGCGACACCCGCGACGAACGGCGCAAAGAATCCTTCACCGTCCTGACCGCGGCAGACATCAACCCCGACAACGTGGCCAAACGCTGGTTCGTCGCCGAACAGGACTTCGGCGCGGAATACCTGCGCCGCATGGATATTCGCTGGATCAACATGGGGCGGCGCAACTCCCAGGGCAGCAAACGGACCGTCGCGGGCAACACGACGACCAGCGGGTTGTTCCGGGTGTGCTCGGGCTGCGGACAGCTCGACAAGAACGCCGGACAGAATCAGCCACACGAACACCGCAGCTGGTGCAAGTTCCGGAAGGCCGACGACAAGAAGCATGTTCGCGAGATCGCCCTCGCGCGGACGCTGCGGACACAGGCGGTGCTGCTGCACCTGCCGAGCTGGCTCGAGTACGACTCGTTCGCTCATCCGAGCCTGAGCGCGGCGATCCTGCTCGGACTGCGTCAGGTGATCGGTGGCTCGCCGGAACATCTCGACGTCGCCACCATCACCGACGCACTGCATGCGCCGAACCAGCGCGCTCTGCTCATCCACGACATCGTGCCCGGCGGCACCGGTTACCTGGCCGACTTCGCCAATCCGGCGCGGGTGTGGGAGGTGCTGGCGGCGGCACGCGAGCTGATCAAGAATTGCGACTGCACCGACCGGCTGGCCTGCCACAAGTGCTTGCTGCCGTTCGCGCCACCGCGGGAACTGGACAAGGTTTCGCGGATCACCGCGGCCAAAGTGCTCGACGACCTGCTCGCCTGCCGGGGCGGTGAACCCGATGTGGACAGCTGGCTGGCGTCGATCACCGAGGAGACGCCGGCCAAACGTCTCGGCAGCGAGGAGTCGCCGCTGGAGCGGGAGTTCTATCGCGCCTTCACCGAACGCCTGACCACCATGGGCGCCACGATCGTCGAGAAGCCGGGCACCTACGGTCCGACGGCGACGATCAAGCTCTCGGGCACGAAAGTCCGGACGTGGCAGCTCGAACCCCAGGTGCTCATGGGTAACAGCCAACCCGACTTCCAGCTTCGCACCGCCGATCCCGATATCCCGATCATCGCGCTGTTCGCCGATGGTCGCCGGTTCCATGCGGTTCCCGGCAGAAACCGGGTCACCGACGACGCCAGGAAGCGGGAAATCCTGCGGGCCGGTGGGGTGCTGGTGTGGTCGTTCGGCCACGAGGATCTGCTGCGATTCACAAGCGCCCAGCCGGTGCAGCCGTCCTGGTACACCGAGAGGCTCGCCAACTTCACCCGCAGCCACGGAAATCTGCGGCCCGCACTGTTCAAACTCCTGCACGCCGACCCGATCACCCAGCTGATCGAGTTCATGCTCAATCCGGATCGGGAGGATTGGCACGCCGTCGGGTACTGGCTGCCGCTGATGTTCATGCTCAACGGCCGGGTGCACGGCGACGGTGACGCCATCGCGGGCTGGGCGCTGGATCTCATCGAGGGCAACGGATCACAGATCGCGGCAGGTGAATACGCGTGCTGGTCCTACACCGACGGACCGCTGACCCTCACTGCCGCATTGCGCAAGGACAAGAAGGTCATCGACGCGGTTCTCGCGCTGGACGACCGTGACGACACGCTCGAACTGCGCGAGGGTTACGCCTGGAAGGAATGGCTGCGCCTGGCAAACTGGTTCGGCCTCGCCGGGCACGTGGTCACCACCCGCAGTCTGCTGGCGGCTGACAACACCGTGCCAGAGCGCAGTCCCGACTCCACCGGCGCCGGACTCACCCCCGAATGGCAGGCCCTCTACGACGACACCATTTCCGACGCCGAACGCGAACTCGTCCTCGGTCTGGCCGCGATGGGGGCACCGGTGCCGGAGCTCGGCGTGGAGACCGATCGTGGTGATGTCATCGACCTCGGGTGGGCGGATGCCCGGATCGGGGTGCTCCTCGAAAGCCCGGAAGCGGCCCCTACGATGACCGAGCAGGGCTGGACGATCTGCCCGGCTGATCCGGCAGAGCTCGTCGAAGCGCTGAAGACGAACGGGGTGATGTGATGGCGCACGTTATCATGACCAGTACGAGCAAGTCCGGCGTCGCACTCGACCGGGATGTCCAGCGTCGGGCCTACGACTTTCTCGACACCGTTCAGAGCGACGAACCGGCCGCCGCCGAGTTCATCGAGACCGTCGCAGGCGCGCGCGACGGACGCGTCCGACTCGGGCGAATCGGGCTGGGCCACAGCGCCATTCTGTTCCATGTCGTACCTGCTGAGAGCGACAGTTCCTACGTCTACGTGGGCGTCTGGCAGGACGCCGCGGCCGCGGACTTGGCGCCCCGCGCCGAGCTGCAGGTCAACCCGGTCAACGGAGTGCTCGACTTGGTGGTGCACGACGTCGCCGCGGAGACCGTTCCCGCTGTCGCCGCGCCGGCTCCGCAGCCGCCGGGCTACCTCTCCGGCGTCGGTTTCACGCTCGCGCAGCTCACCGACGAGCTCGGGCTCGCACCACAGCTGGCGGCCAAAGTCCTCGCGGCCCCCGACGATCACGCACTCAACGACATCGCGGCCGAAGTCGACGGTTGGCAAGGCTCCGCGATCCTCGATTTGGCATGCGGCGTCGCCCTCGACGAGATCCGGGAGAAACTGCGGCTCGACGAGAACCCGGTCGACCCCACGCTCGGCCGGGACGAGCAGACTCTGCAGGCGCTGGGCCACCCTGCCTCGCAACTTCGTTTCACCTACGTCGGCGAGGACACCGCCGAGCTCCGGCGTGTCATCGAGGGCGGCAGTTTCGCCGCCTGGCGGACCTTCCTGCACCCACAGCAGCGCACCTATGCCGAGAAGCACTACAACGGCGCGTTCCGGCTGTCCGGTGGAGCCGGCACCGGCAAGACCGTGGTGGCGCTGCACCGGGCACGCAACCTCTGGCGGGAGAGCAAGAACGCCCGCATCGTCCTGACCACCTTCAACAGGACTCTGGCCAGGCAGCTCCAGGCGGACCTGAAGACCCTCGAACCGGGTATCGCCATCGCGTCCGCCCCCGGCGAACCCGGCGTCTACATCGACGGAGTCGACAAGCTCGCCAGCGATGTGCTCGTTCGCGCGCGCAACCTCGTCCCGGTCACCGAAGCTGTTCTCGGCAGTGCCACTACCGTCTCGTCCCGGCGCACCGACACGGCCAAGGTCTGGCGCGAGGTCACCAAATCTGTTGATACCTCTCTGGATCCACGACTCACCACCGCGGCGTTCCTCGACAACGAGTACACCGCGGTCGTCCTTGCCAACAAGATCACCACCGTCGCCGAGTACGCCAAAGTGGCGCGGGCGGGGCGTGGTGTGCGGCTGAACCGTCCGCAACGGATCGCGGTCTGGAAGCTGATGGAGGCATTCCGGCGGCACAGCCGCATGGACGGCACCGTCAGCTTCCCTGAGGTACTGGCCCTGGCGGCGGAGTACCTACGACAGCGAAGCGCCGCGGGCGAACCATTCGTCGCCGACCACGTCATCATCGACGAGGCACAGGATCTGCATGCCGCCCACTGGGCGATGCTGCGCGCGCTCGTCGCCGAAGGCCCCGACGACCTGTTCATCGCCGAGGACTCCCATCAGCGGATCTTCGGTCAGCCGGTCGTGCTCGGACGGCTGGGCGTCAAGATCGTCGGCCGTTCCCGCCGGCTCACGCTCAACTACCGGACAACGGCGCAGAACCTGCGGTTCGCCGTCGATATCCTCTCCGGCGGTGAATACCAGGACCTCGAAGAAGAGGGCGAGACCACCAACGGCTGCCGCTCCGCCCGCACCGGGCCGGAACCTGTTCTGGTGGAATGCGATTCGCTGGCCGAGGAACTCGATCGAGTCGCCGAAACGGTGCGCGAATGGCTGAACGAGGGCGTCGAGCCCTCGAGCATCGCGATCCTCACCCGAGGCCGGAACGAACGCAGCCAGTTCGTCCGAGCGCTGGGCGAACGCGGCATCGAAGCACGCGTCCTTGACGACAATCCCGCCGGCCCCGGGCATGTGCAGGTGCTGACGATGCACCGGGCCAAGGGAATGGAATTCGCCAAGGTGGTCGTCGCCGGCGTAGACGAGGCCCACGTTCCTGCCAAGTCCGTCCTCAATGAGGCGCCTGAGGAAGAGCGGGGCGACGCCGAGCTGCGGGAACGGTCCCTGCTCTATGTGGCGGCCAGCCGGGCGCGCGATCAGCTCGTCGTGACATGGAGCGGCCGGGCATCGGCTCTGCTCCGGCCAGCCGTTTTAGCTTGATCTAGGCAGCAAGCGACGGCTGCCCATCCTGCGGGTAGCCGACGCCGTCCCGAGCGCGAACGATCTCTCCGCTACGCCGCGGCCAGCCGCGCGCGTGACCAGCTGGTGGTGACCTGGAGTGGGCAGGCATCGGAGCTACTGGCATGACACGATTCGCATGTCCCAGGCCGGATTCGTCTGATTCCCTTTTTCGAATCTTTGATTCAACTATGTTGAACAACAAGGTATTCGAGCTCGCATGCCGGGGCAGCCTCCGGCTGTGGATATCGGGGGGATCATGGCGAACATTCATCGTGAACGGGTTGCCCGTTGGGCCGAACGCACCCTGTCCGAGCAGCGACAGCTGACCTCCGCGCAGCGCCGCTTTCTCGCCGGTTTGCTGACCGTGCGCGGCTGGCATCTTCTGGTGGAGCAAAGTACACCGCGCTCGGATCGAGCAGCCGCGTTCGCAGTGGGACGAACCGGCGTTTTCGCGCTCGTCTTCGCAGAATCGGTGCCGAACTCGGCCACCCTCGGAAAGATTCGCAAGAATGCCGAAGAGTCGTTCGCCCGCCTCGCTCTCGACGGGACCCAGTTCGTTCCGTACTCCGTCGAGTTGGTTCTGTTGGTGCCTGACACGAAGCACTTCCTCGCCGACGGTCGCTTCCTTGTCGCCGACGAAGCCGGGTTGGTCGGCATGCTGGTGCGCGGTGATCAGCGAATGCGTGCGCAGCGCGCCGACGAACTCGCGGCGACCGCCGCGGCGAAGCTGTCGTCACACCGGTGGCTACGTGCCGATGATGCTCCCGAATCCGAGTCCGTCGACGCAGGAAGCCTGTTCGACGAAGTCGACCTTCGCGCCGAGGCTCGCGATGTCGCGCTGGCCCGGCCCTTCGGCGACTGGATGACCTTTCTCGACCCGGATCAGCTCTCCCTCGTGCATGCCACATTCAACGGTCCGGCGAGATTCAGCGGGCCGGCCGGGACGGGAAAATCGGTCGTTGCACTACATCGCATGGCACATTTCGCCAAGCGCAATCCGGGCAGGCTCCTGTTCACCACGTTCGTCAAGACGCTGCCCCCATACCACGAACTGGGGTTTCGGCGTCTCGCTCCACACGCAGCGGATCGCGCCAAGTTCACGGGCCTGCATGCCTGGACAACCGCTTTCCTTCGCAGCCGCGGGGTCGACTTCAATCTCGATGAGGGCGCGATCAAAACGGCGTTGGCCAAGGCATGGCAGGGTGCACGGGACATTTTGGACCGTGTCGAAGGCACCGACCACGGTTACTGGACCGACGAGATCGATCGGGTGATCAAAGGCCGTGGGATTTCCGAACTCCAGAGGTACAAGATGGTCAAACGCACCGGCCGCGAGGGGATCAGCCTGCATTCGAACAAGCGCGAGTACGTCTGGAAACACTGGTACACGCCCTACCAGCGGGGCCTCGAAGCGCGGGGCGCACACGACTTCAACGACGTCATCGCGCTGGCCGTCGACGAGCTGAAGCAGCGGCCCCTCGACAACACCGAGGATTACGCGATGGTGGTCGTGGACGAGGTACAGGATTTCACACTTCGGCAGCTGGAGCTGGTGCACCAGATTGCGGGCGGCGATCCCGATGCACCGTTGCTTCTGGTCGGCGACGGACAACAACAGGTCTACGCGGGTGGTTGCACCCTCTCCGAAGCAGGCATCCCGCTCGCCGGTGGCCGTGGTCGCGTGCTCCGCAAGAACTACCGCAACAGGCAAGATGTCCTGCGATATTCGCAACGGATCGAAGCGGGCAACACCGTGGACGACCTCGACGGCGGAGCCGGTGTCATCCTCCGCGACAGCGAACCCACGCTGACTGGCGGGCAAGCGCTCGACGTACGCGTCCAACGTCGAGACATCGACCGAGTGCTCCCCCAAGCGATCCGCGATGCCTCACTGCCTTCCGGCTCCGAGATCGCGGTGATCGTCAACTGGCCCAACGAGGCAAGCCGCTATCTGCAGGTCCTGCGCCGCGCGGGTTTCCCGGCGATCTCGCTGGAACATTACGATGGCAGCCAGCTCGATCCGATCAAGGTCGGCACGGTTCGGCGGGCCAAAGGGATGGACTTCGCCGCGGTCTTCCACATCACCGAAGAGCCGCCCGCCGATCCGACACAGCTCTCCGGGGGCGGCAGGGACCGGGCCGATATGCTTGCCAGACAACTTCTCGTCGCCACGAGCCGTCCTCGCGACTACCTGTGGGTCGCCTATCTGACCGATTGATCCGGAAGTTTCGGCGACCGATCGGCCCGTCCGAGATAGCCGAAGAACTACCTTGGCGGTTCGATCGCCCCCGCCGTCAAGCCTGTTCCGATCAGCTCCGCCGCGCGCTGCGCCGCATCAGCCGTCCGCGCTGCCGCCACACGCAAAAGGTGCAGTTGACGAAACGCCTCGGCATATGGCTTCTGATCTTCGAGCCGCAGAATCGGAATCCGCAAGCGGGTAGGGTCGATCCGGATGGTCGTCGCGCCGAACATCGCCGCCGAGTTGTCGGGGCTGCCGATGAAGCCGGCGAAGAACCAGGGGTCCAATCGGGTCGGATCAGCACGAAAAACGATCACGCCTGCTCCGGGCACTGCCCCCACGTCGGCGCCTTCCGCCACCCGAGCACCGGGTGCGGCGCCATGGTCGTCGCGAAAACGCGAGACCAGGATGTCGCCCTCACGGATCACCTCGGTGGAGGCATGGACGCCGGGACCGGTGAGACCGGACGGTCCCCGGCCGGCGAGCAAGTCACGTCCGGAAAGTACCGGGCGCTGAGGTGAACCCACGGCCTGATCTTCTGCCGTCAGTGGGACCAGCTGGACCGCGCCACCTCGTTCGAGGTCACCGACTGTGGCCGTCCGCAGGGTGAGGTTGCCACCCGGGGACCAGCGCTCTACCGTCTCTGCGGCAGTGCGGAGTTCAGCAAGGTGGCCGCCGAGGAGTTCGATGGCGGCGTGCGCTGAGGCAGCGACGCTGTGTGGGTCGACTGCGGCGCGGACTCGACGAGCCGGAGTGAGGTCGATCTCGTCGTCGATGACGTCCATGACACGAACCACGGCGGTGAATCCGGCAATTGTGGCGGCTTCCATGTCACCGTGGTCGAAGGCACGCCAAGTGTCGGTCACTCGCTCGGCCAAAGATTGCCAATCCGATTGGCTCCCCTCGGCGTCGAGGGCTCTAGCGGCGTCGGTGAACAGAACGAACTCGGACGTAGCTGCGGAATCTGGGCGGCGGAGCACCCAAATCTGCAGGCCTACCTGCTTGGGGGTCGACGCCCCGGGCGGGAGCGCGATGACAGCGCGCAGCGCATTTGCGCGTAACAGTTCCATCCGGATACGTCGCCCGGATGTACGCGAGGCGACGGCGGGCGGCAGCAGAACAATCGCTGTGCCGCCGGGATGTACATGGGAAAGGGCATGTTGGACCCACGCCAGTTCGGATTCGCCCCGCGGGGGGACCGAGTACTCCCACCGGAGGTCGAGGGCCAGTTGGTCGGCGCCCCAATCACGTTGCGCATAAGGAGGGTTCGACAGGATCGCGTCGAACTGCTCGCCTGGGAACGCATCGGACAGGAGGCTGTCGCCGGTGCGGACCTCAACACCGACACCAGGGAGCTCCACACGCAACAGGGAGGCGGAGCGGGCAGCCTGGACGGCCAGCACGTCCTGTCCTGCCAGGGTTGAGGCACCGATCCGCGCCGCCTCGATCAGAAGGGCGCCGCTGCCGCAGGCAGGATCGAGAACGCTCTGAGGTTTGGGCGAGGAAGCGGCCGCCAGGAGATCGGCCATCAACGCGGCGACCGGCGAATCCGTCGGATAGACACCTGTGCTCGGCACCGCATCCAGCCCACGTTCGGCGAGCACATCCAATGTCGCCTTGATCCCGGCCTCCGCGACGGCGTCATGAATCGCGGTCTGCACCGTAGTGCCATCGGCAACATCCCGACCGCTGACGACGCTCATCAATGCGGGCACTTCGCTGGGATCCACCTCGGCGCGAAGAATCGTACGCAATCGCTGGACAGGTGAGTCAGCGGACCGTACACCGTGACCGTGCAGCCATTCCTGCACCTCACCGAGGTCGAACACCGGCCGAGATTCGGTTCCGCCTGCCACCGGCGCGGGGAAATCGGTATGCCGACGCCGCCAGTTGCTGACGGTCGCACGGGTGACGCCGGCCAGCCTGGCGATCTCCGCCGCGGCAACCGTAGGCGTTGAGTCCGACATGAGCCTCCTCTCGACCAGCCACCACTCGGAGGAGGTCGTAGCCCAAGATAACACGGCGTCAGATTGACGATGTTTTCAACAAATCCCCAGATAGAAGGCCATCGTCCCGCCTCGGTGAACTGAAAACAATGTCAATCGCTTGTGCGCTAGACATCTAAATGCTAGTTTCCTTACAACACGGCGAAACAACGCCAATAAGAGAGCAGCAAAAACCTCTATCCCCCAACAGATCCCACTCGATATCCGGCCTCAGGCCGTGATTCGTCGTGCCCGCATCCGTCCGAGAGGAGAACGCATGTCCACCCGCCGACACCTTCGCCACCGTCGGATCCGAACCGGTAGCCCCTCCATCCTGACCCTCCGGCACGGCGACGACCTGCGCAAACAACGGTTTCGGATGCCGACGACTCGATGCTTCCATAGTAAGCGCCGATACTTCACCCGCTCAGACGCCGAGCTCGTCCTCAGCAACCTCGACGCCAGCGATCCACGGCGCCGAGAGAAGCGCAGCTACGAGTGCCCGTCCTGCCACGGGTGGCATTTGACCAGCAAGACCCTGGAGCAGTTCGCATCCGCCAGGACCGTCCATAGCGGCTCGAGCAGCACGGCGGCTCCCACTGCGCGGGCGCCGATCACACTCGACGTTCCGCTCGGCGGCGGTCCGTTTCCCACACCCGCGGAGGTGGCGACGCGACTCGCCCGATCCTCTGCAGCGCTCGCACCGCAGAAGCCCGATCCAACCGTGCGGCTCTGGCAGCGACTGCTCCGCGAGCTTCGGGGCCGAATCGCCCGCCGACATATGCGCTGACATGGACCTACATCGAATCCGGCGCAGATCTGACCGCGATCAGCAACACATGTCCGGATTGCGAATCCGACCACAACTGAGCAGCCACTCCCCTTCTACCCAAGGAATTCCCATGAAGACGATCACCCACACCACTGCGGTCCTCGTCGCGACCGCGGCCATCCTCACCGCCGTGGCCGGCGCCGCTCAGGCCTCCCCGCGCACCTCATTGAAGGAAGGCACCCAGGTCGTCGGCACCGATGTGGTGGCCGGGACCTATCACACAGCCGGACCCCGCGAAAGCGACTACGGCTATTGCTTCATCGAATGGCTGCCCTACAAGGGCGCCCGCAGCTCCGAGCTGATCGACATCCAGAGCTACACCGGCGAGTCGTACGTGACCTTGCGCGACGGCGACGTCGTCACGGTCGATGGGTGCCACTGGACTCTCGACAACTGATCTCACCTATTCCCGTCTTTCCCAAGGAGTCTCCGTGACCAATCCGCAGTACCCCGCCCAGCCCGGCTTCCCGCCGGGACCCCACTACCTGCAGCCGCCCCGGAAGAAGGTGTGGCCGTGGATGCTCGGCGCGATCCTCGCCGTCATCCTGCTGGTTTTCGGCGGCTGCGTCGCCTTGATCGGCGGGGTGGCGAACGAGGTCGCCAAGTCCGAGGAAGAGCGCAATACGGCCGCGGCCGCCGGGTCGGAAGTGCGTGACGGGAAGTTCGCGTTCCTGGTCACCGGAGTGGACGAGCCGGTGACAGTCATCGGCACCAACGACTTCCTGAAGGAAGAGGCCCAGGGCGAATTCATTCAGGTGCACGTCGACGTGACCAACATCGGCAACGAGGCACAGCACTATTTCGGCTCGAATCAGAAGCTGATCGACGACCAGGGGCGCGAGTTCGCCAACGACACGGCCGCCGAGATCAACGTCAACGACCATCTCTCCGAGGAGATCAATACCGGCAACAAGGTCTCGATCACCATCGTCTTCGACGTGCCGCGCGGCACCGTGCCCGCCGCGGTCGAGTTCCACGACTCGGTGTTCTCCGGCGGCGCACGCGTCGCGCTGAGGTAGATCGAATCGGGCGCCGGAACGCGAGGTTCCGGCGTCTCCCGCGGCACGGATCAACACTTCTACAACGAGCACGACCGAAATTCGATACGGAATTCTGAACTACCTCAGTCAACTTCCGGCCATCTCGAACACCGCCGCCATCGATGAGCCTTCGATCCGAAACACGCAAGTCGATCCCTTCACATTAACAAGTCAATTTACCCTCCCCATCTCGCAATTCGCGCCCACACACGTGGCAAACTCTCGACCGCAACACAATTGAACGGAGCATCATGAAGTACATCGTCACCCTCGCTTCCGCCGCGATCGCCGCCTTCGGCTTCGCTCTCGCAACCCCGCAGACGGCCACCGCCGAACCGTCCAACTGCCACGACTCCTACATCCCCTGCCTGCCCATCGTCAGCGACGTGGACTGCGAAGGCGGCAGCGGCAACGGTCCCGTCTACACCGGTCGCGTCCAGGTCATCGGTCCCGATGAGTACGGCCTCGATCGCGACGGCAACGGCATCGGCTGCGAGTGAACGACAGGGGTGCCCGCTTCGGCGCGGGCGCCCCTCCCTCGACGGCGAACTCCGCGCACACCGGAGGAACAAAGTTGTCGGCCCCTGCGGATACGGTGCGGGCATCCTTCCGCAGTCACCGAGTTCCACCATCGGGCAAATGCTGGAAGTTACTGGATTTCACTGGAAGATATGGATACGCTCGCGCCATGACCGACGCCGCCGAGAAGCTGGAGGCGCGCATCGCCGAACTGCGCGCCGAGGTGCGGCGAGCGGTGACCGCTGGGGATCGCGCGACCGCCCGCCAACTTCGAACCGAGTTGCGGCGGACCGAGGAGGCCTGGGACTCAACCGTTTTGGGTGCCGAAGCGCCGCCGGCAGAGGAGTCCGCGGAACGAACGGAAGCGGCCGCGATGCCGATCCGCGAGCATGTCCACCGCGCACTCACACTGATCGGAGTGCCCGCGTCGCCGAAACTGGTTCTCGCGGTCCATGAATCGTTCTTCTCCGGCGCCGTCGCTCCCGCTCGACTGACCAGCCTTCGCCGCGACGAGGAGCGCTCGTTCCGCGCTTCGCCGTTCACGCGCCCGTACTACATCTGCGCGGCACTCACCGCCGATCATCTCGCCCCGGCGCGCGGGCTGATGGCGGTGAGCTCTTGGCCGTTGGCGCAGCGGATGATCGGGCCACTCAGCCCGCGCGTGGATCTGCTCAGCGCGGCAATCCGGCTCGCCGAACACATCGCCGCACAGCCCGACTGCGGCGCTGGTGCGCGGCGGGTGTTGTGGAAGCTGGCGGTTACCGTTCCCGGCGTGCAGGGTTCGCCGGACACGATCGACCATGCGGCGGTGATCGACGCCGCCACCAGGGAACTCGAGGTCCACCGTGAGGAGGACACGCGCCGCCGCGCCGAGGCCGCGCGACGCGCGAATCAGCAGCTCGACGAGGCCGCCCGGATGTTCGGTGTCCGCCTCGGCGTGGCCAATAGAAGACGAAACGAGGTGGGATGAACACACTTTCGGCACGGCTGGACGAACTGCGCGGTGCAGCGCCGGCGTGCCGCCACAACGCCCGCACCATCGCGGCGTTGACGGCGAACCCCGGCTGCGCGCGGCGCGCACTGCTGGACGCGGCAGCGGCCGACAAGGCCGCCATCGCCAGGGAGCTGGGCTTTCCACCCCGATTCGGTCAGTCGCAGTTCGCGATCACGCGCGGTAACGCGTTCGAGGTGATGGTGAAGGAGAACGGCTGCGCGGAGCTGCTCGCGTTGCTGCGCGACAAGCTGAACCTCCCCATTCCCGAGGTCGGCTATCACGATCTGAACTCTGTCGGCGACAACGCGGGTAATGCCGTGCGCTACAAGCGGACCCGTCAGCTGCTCGCCCATGCGATCAACTCCGGCGAAGGCACCCTGTTCGATCATCCGATGCTGCGGCTCGATATCGCGGGCGCCGCGGCCTATCTGGAGCCGGACGTGGTCGCCTTGCAGATCGGCGGCCGCTTCCACGTGGTGGAGATCAAGTCGTTCCCGGTGGTAGACGGCCAGGCCGATCCGGTGCAGGTCGCCGGCGCCGCGCGGCAGTCCGCCGTCTACGTCATCGCGCTGCGCGAACTCATGGCCGAGATCGGCGAGTCACCGGACCTGGTGTCGCACAACGCGATCCTGGTCTGCACCAAGGATTTCACCAACCGGCCCACCGCGGAGCTGGTCGATCTGCGCAAGCAGATCGCGGTCATCTCGCGTCAGCTGTCGCGGCTGACGTCCATCAGCGAGCTGATCGAAACCCTTCCGGAGGGAGCGTCATTCGCGCCCGGTGAACACCTGGCGAAAACGATCGCCGATATCCCCGCCCGCTACGCCCCCGAATGCATGTCGTCGTGCGAACTGGCTTTCGCGTGCCGCGCCGCCGCGCGGACGAGCGGCTCGGTGGACGTGCTCGGCCGCGGTGTCTGCGACGATCTCGGCGGCCTGGACGACATCGATACCGTGCTCGCCGTCGCGAACGGTTCGCGCGACCTCGGGCCCGAGTTCGCCGACATCACCCGGATGCTGAGGGAAGCCGACCGGCTTCGGCTGGAGATCGCGGGATGAGCAAACGGAGTGAGCGAATCAATGTGCGATCGCGCATGCCGGAGCCGAGTGTCGGCGAGGTGGAGGCATGGGCGAACCGATCAGGAAGCGGCGCATGAGCAAGTGCATCGCTCGCCGGTGCGCGACACGCATGCCGACGCTCGGCGACGGTGAGCCGCGGAAATGAGTGTCCTGACCGCCCTCGCTCGCTTGCACGCGGTGCGCGCGGGCCGCGCCCAGCCGATCGCCGACGTGCGCCACACCCACATTTCGGAAAATCCGCTCGTCCTGGTGCCGCTGAAGCTGGCAGGTGAGGCCGCCGCACCGCTGGCGGTCATGGTGGGCACCGATCCCGCCGCACCGACGCTATTGACCGTGCCGCAGCCACGAGACCGGTTGCTGCGCTTGGGTTTCCTCGCCGAACTCGCCGAGATCGTGCTCCCCTACCTCGCGGCCTACGCCGAGAACACCGAGGAGGTGACCACCAAGTCGGGCGAAACCTACGAGCGGTGCCTCGACGCACCTCAGCTGTGGGTGCCGAACTCGGGCGGTGTCGGATTCCTGAAACTGCTCGGCCGCTCGGTGCGTTTTCATCGAACCGAGGGCGACAACGCTGTCCCCGAATCGATTCCACTGCTCGGTCGTTGGCTCACCTGGTTCTGCGATCGCGCCGAGCATCCCGGCTCCAGCACGCTGGTTCCCCTCACTTCGGCGCTGTCGGCGCACTGGGCGACCGGCCAATCCGCTCTCGAGGACGCGAACCTCGCCGCGCTGCTCGGGTGGATCTCTCCCCCGCCCGGCAACACCGGCGCCGAGGCCGCCGCGCGGGCGGAAGACCCGCTGTCGGTGCCGCCCGCCGGTCCCGCAACCGACCCCGGCTTCGACAACGAAGAGCTCGCGCCGCTCATCGCCGCCTACGACGCGGCCGAGGACGACGCGACGAAATCCGCTGCGGCACGACGCATCGAGCGCGCGCTGCATGCCCAGGTCGAGCCGACCTGGCAGCTCATGTGGCAGGGGCTCGCGCTACTGCGTGAACTCCCGGCCGGTGCGCGAGTCGCCCGGCGGTGGAACGAGGACGTCGGGTCGTTCTCCTACTTCGCCGGATCGGTGTCCGAAGGTGTGCCGCAAGCGCGGCGGGATTCGGCGGTGTCGGCCGTGCGGAAGTTGCTCGCTCGCGAGCGAGCACTCGAGAAGTACGAGGCGGAAAAGGCGTTCGACGATCCACGAATCATGCTCGAACACCGTTTGACCGGAACGGCTTTCGTGGGGTCCGTGATCGGTGTCGATCCGGCCCGTGTGGTGATGAGTGAGAAGAACCGTCCCCTGCTGCGACCGATTCTTCAGGTGCGCACCGCCGATCCGATCATCGCGGCCGAGGGCGACGAGTTCTGCAATGTCGACAATCCCAGCCAAACGGGAACGGTGTTGCCGGTGGAGGGCGATCACGACTACATCGTGCTGGAGCTGTCCGGCGGGATGGGCACCGGGAAGGCCGCCCGTCCAGGGACCATCCCCGACCTCGGCGCCATCGTCCGCTTCGCCGGTTTCAAGATCGGTAGTGGCGGGCCGCCCGCGAAGCTTCCCGCCCGCGAAGACACTCCGTGGACGCACGGCGGTCCGCCGCCGGAGTGGGCGCCGGACTCCGAACCCCTCGAGGAACTGTGATGCGAACAGCGGATGCGGCCGTCGACGGCATCCTCACCGACCTCGCCGACACCTCGCACCGCGCCGTCGTGGTCGACTCACCGCCCGGCGCGGGCAAATCCACGCTCGTGGTGCGTGCGGCGCGACAGCTCGCCGAATCCGGTGGGCAGCACATCGTCGTAGCCCAGACCAACGAGCAGGTCGACGACCTCATCGACCGCCTCGCCATCGCCGATCCAGCGCTGCGCATTGGAAGGCTGTCCCGCACTGGGTATCTCAAACCGGAACGCATCGACCGGCCGAATGTGATCGTCGGCCAGAAGGTCACGGACCTCACCGAGAGCACCATTCTCATCGGCACCGCCGCCAAATGGGCGACAATCGACGACGGTCGCTGGCCGCACGCGATCGTCGACGAGGCGTATCAGATGCGGTCGGACATGTTGCTGCGCATCGCGAATCGCTTCGACCACGGACTGTTCGTCGGTGACCCCGGTCAGCTCGATCCGTTCGCGACCGTCGAGGTCGGTCGGTGGGCGGGCCTGGACTGGGATCCCACGATGAGTGCGGTCACAGTGATGCTCGCGAACAACGACGACATCCCCGTGCACAGCCTGCCCGTGTCCTGGCGGCTGTCCGCGACTGCGGCGCCGGTGGTCTCGAAGGCGTTCTACCCCTTCAACGAATTCCGAGCGGGAACCGGCATCCACGATCGCCGAATGGAATTCGCGGCAGCCGGTTTGCGAGGTCCGATCGATGACGTGCTCGATGAAGCGGCCGAACACGGTTGGGGCTGGTACGAACTGCCCGCCCGGCACACCCTGCGCACCGACAGCGAAGCCGTCCGCGCGATCGCCGAGATCACCTGCCGCCTGCTCGAACGTGGCGCGACCGCCCATTCCGAACAAGGCTCCCGCCCGGTGACGGCCGAACGAGTCGCCGTCGGCACCGCCCATCGCGACCAGGCCGATGCCGTGCGCACCGCGCTGCGCGGCACCCCGGGCGAGACGGTCACCGTCGACACCGCCAACCGCCTGCAAGGCCGCGAATACGACGTCACCGTGGTCCTGCACCCACTGTCCGGCCGCCGGGACGCCAGTGCGTTCCACCTCGAAGCGGGACGTCTCTGCGTCCTCGCCTCCCGTCACCGTCACGCCTGCATCCTCGTCGGACGCGCCGGCATCCCAGAACTCCTCGACGCCCATCCCTCCGCCGAACCCGTGCACTTGGGCGTTCCCGTGAAATTCCCCGACGGCTGGGAGGCCAACCAGGCCATCCTCACCCACCTGTCGCACCACCGTGTCGCGGCGGGCTTCTGACGCCGAAATCTTCTCAGTGAGGACACATGACCACCGATCTCCGCACCGCCATCAGTGAGTTCGATCCTTCCACCGTCGCCACGCAGGTCGCCGCCGCTGCCGACCAACACAAGCTTGTCGTCGAAACGTTCCCCCTGGCAGATTGGCCCACGCTGCCCGTGGAGCGGTATGCACTCGGGCTCGGATCGGACGGTCACGGAGGCGTGCCCTATTGCCGCCTCATGGAATTCGGTACACGTGCGCTCGGCAGTATCAGCGGGGGTAGCGCCGGGAAGCACATGCTCTACCGGCACAACTCGGGTGCGTGGAAACTCGCGCCCGCACTGCTGGGTCTGCCGGTAGAGCAGGCGTGGGAACGTCTACGCGGCCAGTTCGTGGCCGCCTTCGACGCTGCCGAGCGGGCGGCGTTCGCCGAACTCGATGAACTCGAGGTGCTTCTGTCAGGTCAAGCGTTGGTCACCAAGACACTCGCCACCTACTTTCCGCAGCATTTCCTGCCGATCTACTCCTCATCGCATCTGCGCGCGTTCATCTCCGAGCTCGGCGGCACGCCCGAGAAGAATGTCCCGGCCTGGAGAGCCAACCGTCAGCTGCGTGGCCTCGTTGCGCAGGACCCGGAGTTGTCCCGCTGGGACTCTCACGAAGTCATGCGGTTCCTGTAGGACTACTACAACCCGCGCGGACGCAGTCGTGCCATTTGGAAGATCGCCCCGGGTGAGGGTGCGAAGTTCTGGAACGACTGCCTCGCAGGCGGATTCATCTGCGTCGGATGGGACGAGGTCGGAGATCTCACTCAGTACACAAGCGACGCTGATCTCAAAGAGATCTTCGACGCGACATATCCCGAGCATCCTGGGCGCAACGGCGACAAGGCCGCCAAGTTGCTCGCCTACCGCGACCTTCAGGCGGGCGATCGCATCGTCGCCAATCACGGATTGCGACGGGTGCTGGCGATCGGAACTGTGACCGACGGATACCGGTTCGACGACAGCCGGACGGAGTCGAAGCACCTGGTCTCGGTCGCGTGGGACACCAGCTTCGCGCAGGAGCTGCCCAAACCAAAGGGTGGCTGGCGCTCCACGTTCGCGAAGGTGTCCGAAAACCTCCTTGCTCAGCTCACCGCCGGCCACGGCAGCAATGGCGAGGTCAGTGCCGAAACCACTTTGCCAGAGGAGATCTCAGAGGCGATCTCGGTCCTCGATCACAAACGCCAGCTGATCCTGCACGGGCCTCCCGGAACCGGAAAGACGCGTCTCGCCCTGAATATCGCGCTCGCGGCGCACGGCAAGAACGAGGTGATCGACGGCCCGCGCCGCAACGAGTCGGTCGTCGAACTACTCGAGACCGGCCGCGTCCAGCTCGTCACCTTCCACCCGTCCTACGGCTACGAGGATTTCGTCGAGGGCTTCAAGCCCGACCATGACGCGACCGGCCAGGGACTGCGTCTCGTCCTGACAGACGGCGTCTTCCACACGCTCTGCACCGCCGCCGCAGCCGAGCCGGACATGACGTTTCTGCTGATCATCGACGAGATCAATCGCGGTGACCTGCCGCGTATCTTCGGAGAGCTGGTGACGCTGCTCGAGTCCGACAAGCGCGGCGTGCCGCTCACTCTCCCGATCAGCAAGCGTAGATTCGCTGTCCCACCCAACATCCGAATCATCGGCACCATGAACACCGCCGATCGCAGCGTCAGCCACCTGGACGCCGCGATCCGACGCCGATTCGCGTTCCTGTCCGTCGATCCCGATCCCGACGCAGTGTCGGGACAGGTCGGCCCCTTGGAGTTGTCGTCCTTCCTCGCGTCCTTGAACGAACGGATCGATCGCACGCTCGACGCCGACCATCGCATCGGCCACGCCTATCTCTTACGCAACGACGAACCTGTCGCCACCGAGGACGAGCTCTTTTCGGCCTTCTACCACGACATCGTCTCGCTGCTCGTGGACTACTGCGTCGGCCGCGCCGATCTGCTGCGGCGAATTCTGGGTGGGTTGGTCGACCAGGGCACCGGCCGACCCGCCCAGGTGTCGGTGGCCGATCTGCCAGCGGCGCTCGCCACTGAGTTCACCTCGGGCGCGAACGACAGCGATGAGTAACAAGCCCCAGCTGGAAGTCGCGGAATACGAATCGGTTTCGCTGTGTCATGACCAACTGACCGACGACGATGTGCGTCGGCTGAACCTGCTGAGCAACCGTCGGCGCGGCACTCTCGCAGAAACGCGCACCGGATGGCGATTCCGCCCGGAAGCGACGACCGGGGTGCTGAATCTAGACCGGATCCGCCTGGTCATCCGCCCGAAAACGGCTATCACGGGCCGATCCCTGATCCGGTGGCTCTGCTACGCCCTCGGAACACCCGTGCCGCATGAGGCCACCACCCGTGCCTGGACGGTGGAACGGGATGGTTTCGCTGACGTGGTCGCCAGCGCGCTGCTCGCCGAATGCCACACCCTGCTCCGCGACGGCCTGCGCCGCGACTATGTGCGCACCGAGCACGTTGGGCCTGTGCTGCGCGGCAGACTCGACGCCGCGGCGCAGGCCACCGAACGATTCGGGATGCTCGACCTACTGCATATGCGCACGTTCGACCGTAAAGTCGACATCTGGGAGAACCAGCTATGTGGCCACGCTCTGCGCACCGCGGCCAGGACTGCGACCGACTCCAACCTCGCACGCGAGATCGCCTCGGTGGCCGAGGAATTCCCCGTCACCGGTTCGTCGTTCGGTGCTCTGCGTGCGCTGGATCGTAGCCGGTACACACACCTGAACCGTCGCTACCAACCTGCTCACGTGTGGTCGGAGTTGCTGTTGAGCGGCGGTGGTGTCTCCGATCTGCTCACCGACACCGGGTACGACGCCGACAGTCTGCTGCTGGACCTGCCCGGTCTGTGGGAGTCGGTGGTGCGTCGCCTGTCCGCCGAATCCGCTCCCGCCCAAGCGACTATCGTTCCGTCGTCGGGTCGCAACGGCATCACCGTCCACGGCGATCTGTCCACCCGGCCTCCGTTCCGGCCCGACGTCCTCGTCCGGCTGGGCGGTCCAGAGGGCAACTTGATGCCCATCGACGCGAAATACAAGACGTACAACGCAGATCCGGTGTCCTCGCCCGATGTGCATCAACTGCTGACCTATATCGCCGGTCACTCCCCGCTCACCGCGCCGGTGGCTGCCATCCTCTACCCCGACCCACACCGCCACACCCACCGTGTCCTAAGAGTCAGCGGGCCCGGCCGCCACCTCGGGGCGATCCACGTTCTCGGCGTGCACGCGTCCGCCGATCCCGCCGAGGCGACAGCGTGGCTCCGATCCGCACTATGGCGCGAGGTGACCGACGCGATGTTCGCTCACTGACGACCTTTCGAACACAAGGACTGGACAGCGATACGTCCGCGCTGGGCGATTGGCTCCCCCGGCTGCCTGACAGCCGGCCGCGATAGGGTTTGCAATGGATCTCGCTATCAGCGACTCCTTCAGACGCTCAGCGGATCTCGAATTCGTCTTTGTACAGCCGGTTCGGCGGCGGCGAAACATGTTCCGTGACCATGACACGGTGATCGCAGGCACGCAGCGACTTCGGACGATACTTTCCCTCGAAGGTGACCATCACCGACCCGCCTACGCCGTTACGCCCTCGCGTCGGATTCGCTTCGCGGCCGATGTTGAAGATCTGGTCGATATCGCGTCCGTCGTTGCCGACCGCGATCGCTCCATCGTGGAAGAACTGCACGAACGTGCCGTTGTCGACGCCGATAGTTGCGGCAATCGTCCGTGCGCGGGATCCATCGAGCGGGACCTCCAGATCACATGGTTGTTGCCGGTACGTCGGCCCCTGCGTCAACAATGCGCGGGCGACACCGATCACTACCGTCTCACCGAGGGCGTTGTGGCGGTCGCGTCCTTCGATAGCCCATAGATGTGTGGTCGACCAAACCTTCACCCGACCGTCGTCGAAGATCGAGACTCGATCGCCGAGCCCGTTCCCGACGAGATACTTGGCATTGTTCGCCGTCAAAGCCGCTCCCATCCGAAGGGTCTCACCACACAGCACGTCATCACCGAAGATAGCCGCAGCGCCGCACGTTTGGGGCGCATGCTCCGGGCGGGTGTCCAGCCACCTCCGCCGCACCGTACACCGCGATTAGGGCAAGGGTTCCGCACTCCTTCGACGCCAGTATTTTGCGTGGCTCAATATCGTTCGCGCAGAGCGGTTTCCACTACGTTTTCATCGACCGGCTCGGCCTGCCCCCATACCTCCCGAGCCAGCCGCAGCTTCCCGACCATACTCGCCACCAACGCCGCTTCCCTCGCCGCGCCCGCGCTCCCCTGCGCGATCACTTTGCTGTACCGAACCGCGTCGACAATGACCGACTTCACCCGCTCATACTCGAGATAGCTCCGCAGATCACGCAGCCACTCGCCGTTGGCGGCCTCGGTTTCGGCGGCGGTCCACGCGGTAAGAAACGCCTCCTGCTCCTCGGGAAGGTAGCCCATCTTGTGTAGGTGAGTCGCCACGTCGTAAAGCGGGCTTCTTGTCGATCCGCCTGCGCAGCTCGGTGATCAGCCGTGACTTGCCGATTCCCCCGACACCGCTGAGCAGCATGACCCGGGGATGTTCGGCGGTTTCGGTCAGCAGCTGGTCGAATCGCGTCAGGACCGGAACACGGTCGACGAACGGGCGGCTGGAAGCTCCCGGCTGGAATCGCGCGGTCAACACCATGGTGTGGTCCCCCTCGTGACGAGCACCGCACAAGTCTGCCAGAACGCATATCGCGAACAGCCCTGAAACACGCAGGACTTCAACCGGTGGAAAGAGCCGGTGCGATCGCGGCGGGATCGGGCAGGTGCTGCGCCGAAGTCTCCCCAGGTAGTGAGGAAAAGTGATGGAACCCGACGCGGGGTTGGTGCGTCCAACCTGAGCATGAGGAATGACAGGGACAACGTGGGCGAGGATATTCCTGCTGGTGGTGCCCACCGCCGGGAGGCGCACCGGAAAGGGCGGCAGGTGGGGTGTCGGGTCAAGAGAGAAGGCGGGTGCGTGCCGCTTCCCCGCCACAGGAGGTCACGCCGATGAGCTCGGTCGGGCACTGCGCGGGTGCGACGAGCCTGTCATGGGAGGACGTAGCAACCCATTTCGACCCGCGTGACGGTGGTGTTCTCCCTGATGTCCATGTACCGGGCACGTCTGTCGAGGATTGGCAGTCGTTGTTCGATCTGTTTCGGGACAACAAGTGGGGGTGTGAATATCGGGAAGGGTTCGCGCGCTTGCCGTTTCCTACGGCCGCCGAAGTGTTCTCGCGTTCCGCGGATGGTGAGTGCGTCGAGGTGTATGTGCGGCCGGTGCCGGACATGTTGGCGATCTTTCGTGCGTATTCGGCGGATGAGATCGATTTCGACGTCGACCTGAGGGAACTTCAGGGGCAGGATCGGCTGGATATCCTGTGCGATTTCCTGAGTGCGGTCGGGCGGCGGCTGGGCAAGCCTGTGATCATGACGGCGGAAGGGTTTCGCGAGTTTCCGATACTCGGGTTCGATCCCGAGGTCGACCGTGTGGTGCTTTTAGCCGCGGACGCGGAAGGTTGAAAGGCACTTGGCCCCGGGCAATCTCGGGCAACCGTCAGCAGTCCGGAGGGAACGGGAGACACAAAGTCGGCCAGGGCATCGTGCCCGACTGCTCGACGACTTGCGGCGGTGGCGGGACGACTTCCGACTGCGGAACAGGCTGGGGTGCTTCGACGGCGTTTCCGGTCCGCGCTGAGCAGGTGGAGGCCATGAGCCAGACCGCGCAGAGAGTCGCCGCGATGACGGCACAGGCGGCCAGTTGCTGGAGACGATGCCCCTCGAGCGGTATCGAACCCCTGACGGACTCGAATGTGCGCGAAGGAGAAATCGTCCGGCCGAGGACCATCGCGCTCTGCCGAGGTTCCGGAGCGGGTGTCGAGACGCGGCGCAGCGGTTTCGGTTCGATCTTCGGTGTGGCCCAGGTTCGGCGGGGAAGGGGTGCGGCGGTGGCGAGCGGCCGGGCAGGGCTTTCGGTTTCCGGCAGTATCCAGGACGACCAACGGTCCGTGAACTGCGGTTCCGAGGCGCTCTCCGGGGGCGTGGGAGCGGGAACGTCGGCGCTTACGGGATTGGGGGCGTCCTCGACCAGAACCGCGGGCCCCGACGACGATGGCATCTCGACCTCGTCGGAACGCGAAGACCGTTGGAGATCCACCGCGTACGGGACAACGGGCGCGGATACCTCTTCCGCTTCGGCGAATTCGTCTTCTGGCGGGTCCACGTCCTCCGGTTCGATCAAGGGCGCGTGTCCGGTGCCGATTCCGGACCTGCGTGGCTGCGGGATCGGTTCGACGTCGGGGTCGGGCTCGATCCACGGCGGTTGCTGTTCGCGCGGCCGCCGATCCGACACCGCGTCGGGAAGCTGCTTTCGCTCCTTCGGAAAACCCTCGGCCACAAGGTCTTCCACCATGACCCACGCACCGACATTCAGCTCCGCCAGCAAAGCGTGGACATCCTCGGCGGTCCACACGAACCTCCTGCCCGCGGTGCGGTGAAACCAGGCACGCAGTTCGCTCGGTGTGGAGCCGAGCACGACACCGCAGCCCTGCGGCCGCGATTCGACGTCCAAAACCACGGTGGATTCCCGCGGCGGCACGACGACGACCATGCCGTCGACGAACGCTTCGGGATGGCGACGGTCTACCAACGCCTTCAGGCTCGCGACGTTGTCCGTGACTCGGTCGAATGGGCTCTGGTCTCGAATCGGATCCCCTTCGAGCCCCGAGAGTCGCCAGCGGCCGTCGGCCTCGACGGTGAGCGTTCCGGAACTCGCCTCGGGAACCATGTCGACGGTCTCCAGGACCACGACCGCACGGGGCGTGATCACCACCAGGTCCGCTTCCAGCGCTCCGCCCTCGGGATCACCCTGCGGAAGAGGGCAGCCGGAGATGGCCAGTCCGACAATGACGTACTGACCCGTCCAAGTCCGTACCCACTCGAGCACACGCTGCTCGGTGCCCGGCATCGTCGTTCGTTCGTCGATGACCAACATCGGCGGCCACCTCCATCGCGTCCCAGACCAATCGACGGTTCAACGTTATTCGCCGCCGCGCCACACAGCGAATCGAAAGGCACTGCAAGAACAGGGGATTGGCGACACCAGGGCAGACAAGGGCAGCGTGTCGGCAGGACACGCCCGCGCTTCCCCGGCCGGGAGTTCGGGAGCTAGCCCACATCCGACCAGGTCCGTCCGATCCTGCCGACTGAAACGAATACCTCCCCGAGTTCGACAGACCCAACGACCTGTTCGGCCACATCGAGTCCGAGGAGTATTCACGTATGGAACGCATCGTGAGGAAGATCGCCGGGGTCGCGGCGGCCGCCGCTGTGGCGCCGGTGGTGGTGGCGGCGACCGCGCAGGCGGATCCGGGGCCGTTGTATTTCAGCGTGGGCGGCACCAACTGCGCGATCCACGACAACGGCACTGTCGGGTGCGATCTCGGGTCCCCGACGCGGTTGCAGTACAGCTTCCTGCCCTTCCTGCTGACCGTGAACGAGATCGTGATCGACCAGCAGTGGCTGCCCGCACACCCGATGTTCGATGCCGGAACGTCGTACACGCTGCCCGGCGGCAATCCGTCGATCAACGACGTGAAAACCGGCGACGGGCAGTGGGGTCCCTTCGTCGAGTACGCGGGGGCGCGGTGTTCGGTCGGCTTCCACGGCAGCTTCGGCTGCCAGTCGAAGGGACGGTCGTTCACATCCTGGAGTGGGACGATCTCGGCCTGAAAAGCGTCGGACCCGGAAACACCGAACCCGCTGGCAGTCAAGGCAATTCGGGTGCCAGCGGGTTCGGGACGGATCAGGCGCGGCGCCGGGCGACGAACCAGATCGCCACCCCGATGCCGATCACAGCGACCACGCCGACACCGATGGCGACCCCCAACGTGTTCGAGTTCGAACCGCTCACGGCCACTGGCTTCTCGGTGCCGGGCCCGGACTGCTCACCGAGGACGTCGGCGCTGCCGGTCGTGTAGATCGGCCCGGCTTCCGGGGTACCGGCGACGGTCAGATCGAGTTCGACCGGAGTCGGCGGCATCGCCGTCGCGCCGGATGGCAGACCCACCTTGACCGCGATGTAGTACCACCCGGCCACCGACTGACGCTGCACCTCAGCGTCGTTGGCCTCCCGGTTGGCGTAGCGGATCGGCACCGACGCGAGTTCCAGCTCGGCGGCCGCCCGGCCGGTGTAGGCGCCGGTGTCGGAGTCGACCCGGCGGCCGAGCGGCGAGTACAGCGTGGTCTCGACATTCGTGGCCGAGGTGTATCCCGCCCCTCCCGTCTCGCCGAAGCGCACCCGGTAGGCCAGGCCTTGGCCCCAGTCCAGCCGGACTTTGTAGAAGACGTACTCGCCGGATTGCACGGTGTCGGTGTACTTGCCGCTGTCCTCGAGCGTCGAGGCGACGGTGAACGACCCGCCACCGCTGACCGGCCGCACGGCTCCGGCCGGATCGGTGAATGTGGTGGCCGCGCCGATCGTGGACGGCCCCGGATCGGTGACGCCGGGTTCGATGCCGACGAGGATCTCCACCGGCAGGCGCGCGGGCGCACCCTGCGGTGCGATGTCCCAGTGCAGCTCGTAGTAGTACCGGCCGCCGCCCTTGCACTTGTCCGAGCTGCCACCGGACGGTGTCGCGGCCGCACCCTCGAAGGTGCTGCTGACGGTGATCGCGACACCGTCGCTGGCCCTGGACTCCAGCTCTCGTTCCCTGACATTGCAATCGGTGCCGTCGCGACCGTAGACGCGCAGTTCCAGCACACCTATGTCGTCGGTGACGGATACGCCGGTCGTCCGCGGGAACGAGACGATGCCGGTGAAGTAGGCGGTCGCGCCCGCGGGCACATCCACGGCGTAGAAACGCTTCTCGTGCTGGCCGATGGTATCGAGGTACTGACCCGGCTTCGCGACCGGCGCGGTCTGGTAGCCGTCGGTGCCGGTGATGGGCGTGCCGGTGGCCTGGTAGTTACGCAGGGCGGCCGAACTCACCCGGGGCAGAATGCGTTTCAGCGCGGCGCCGTCGGTGGCGTCGCTGTAGCTGCCACCGGTCGCCTGGGCCATGCAGGTCAGCTGGGCGCGCGCCTTGTCGTCGACGGCGAAACCGATCGAGTGGACGACTAGGTCGACACCCTTCTGCTTCAGTTCCTTGGCGACGTCGCACGGATCGGGCGGCGCGCAGGTGTCGTCACCGTCGGAGACGAGCACGATCGAGCGCGGCCCCGAGGACGGCAGGGCGTCGGCGGCCTGGCGCAGCGCGGTGCCCATGGGCGTCCAGCCGCGGGCCTGGATGCCGTCTACGGCGCTGGTGAGCGCGGGCTTGTCGACGGTGTCCGGCTGCCGCAGGATCTGGACGTCGCGGCAGCCCGCCGCCTTGTCGGCCTCGTCGTTGCCGGTGCCGGTGCCGTAGGTGGTGAGCCCGACCTTCGCCTCGGCAGGCGCCGAGTCGACGAAGGTGCGCACGGCCTGCTTCGCGGAATCCATCATCGTGGCGCCCTGATCGGGCCGCTGCATGGACCCGGACGCGTCCAGGATGAGCATGGTCGGGGCGTACTGCGCGGGTTCGGCGTGCGCGACGGCCGATAGCGCCGCGGGCGCGAAGGTGAGCGCCGCGACGGTCAGCGCCGCGGTCAGCGTGCGGTATCTCGACATTGTCCTCGATTTCGTCTACCGAATGAAACCGGACAGACGTTACCGGTGGCGTGACCCACCCTCTACCCCCAAAACAATTGGCACCAGCCACGTTTGCCGCGCGAAATCGACACTGTCCAGGTCCGCGGGCGCGTCTTAGCCGCACATATCCGCGAGAGCCGCTCGTTCCCTGACCTGGCCGAAGTGCGGTACGAGCGGCCAGTTGCCGCCGTCAGCGACCTTGCGGCCCGCCCGTCGCGCCGATCGGGCGCTGCGACGGCTGTCGGGTACGAGTCCATCGGCGGAAGGAACCGATGCGATCGTCGATCACCACGGACCTTCGGCACAGCTCCTCGCCCTTCTCCCCCGATTCGTGGACGCACACCTCCCGATGGTGGGAAGCTCGATACAACCGCGGTGTCGAGGCGAGGAAGCGTGACACATGGTGGACAAATCGAGTGGACCTGCCGGAGGCAACGGCAGAGTGGTGACGGTGGATCGGCCGGAACGCATTCGAAATGTGGTCCTGGTCGGTCACAGCGGGGCGGGGAAGACGACGCTGGTCGAGGCGATGGCGCTGACGGCGGGCGCGGTGAATCGCGCGGGGCGGGTGGAGGACGGCACGTCGCTGTCGGATTACGACGAGATCGAACATCGGCAGCACCGGTCGGTGCAGGTGTCGGTCGTGCCGGTGGCGTGGCAGGAGATGAAGGTCAACCTGGTGGACACGCCGGGATACGCGGATTTCGTCGGCGAGTTGCGGGCCGGGTTGCGCGCGGCGGACGCGGCGTTGTTCGTCATCTCGGCGGCCGAGGGCGCGGAGGGGGTGAGCGGGGCGACGCGCGCGCTGTGGGAGGAGTGCGCGGCCGTCGGCATGCCGCGGGCGATCGTGATCACGCACCTGGACACCGCGCGCGCGGACTTCGACGAGATGGTGCAGACGTGCCGTGACGTGCTCGGCGGCGGAGCGTCGGAGAACATCCTGCCGCTGCACCTGCCGGTATACGGGCCGCGCGGCGCGGACGGTCATCGGCCGGTGACGGGGTTGATCGAGCTGCTGCCCAACTGCGTGGCCGACTACGCCTCCGGTGAAGGAGTGCGCGGCGAGCCGTCGGCGGAGCAGGCCGCGGAGCTGGACGAGGCGCGCAATCGGCTCATCGAGGGCATCATCGCCGAGAGCGAGGACGAGTCGCTCATGGAGCGCTACCTCGGCGGCGAGCCCATCGAACTCGACACACTGGTCGCCGATCTGGAGCGCGCGGTGGCGCGCGGCAGTTTCCACCCGGTGCTGTTCGGCGCACCCGCGCCGGAGGGCGCGCGGCAAGGCCTGGGCACGATGGAGTTGCTCGACCTGATCACCGGCGGTTTCCCGCCCCCGACCGAGCACATCGTCTCGGCGGCGCCCGCCACCAACGGCGCAGCACCGACCCCGCTGGCCTGCGACCCGAGCGGCGCGCTTGCCGCGGAGGTCATCCGCACCGCGTCGGACCCGTACGTCGGCCGGATCTCGCTGGTGCGGATCTTCTCCGGCACCCTGCACGCCGACGACACCGTGCACGTCTGCGGGCACGGACTGGCCGATCGCGGGCACCCGGATCACGACGTGGACGAGCGCGTCGGTGCGGTAACGGCGCCCTTCGGCAAGCAGCAGCGCCCGCTGGGCGAGGCCATCGCGGGTGACATCGCGTGCGTCACCAAGCTCGGTCACGCGGAGACCGGCGACACTCTCTCCGGCACCGGCAAGCCGCTGGTCATCGAACCGTGGCCGATGCCGGATCCGTTGCTGCCCATCGCGATTCGTGCGCACAGCAAGGCCGACGAGGACAAGCTCTCGCAGGGGCTCGCGCGGCTGGCGGCGGAGGATCCGGCCCTGCGCGTCGAAAACAACAGCCAGACACATCAATTGGTGCTGTGGTGTCTGGGCGAGGCGCATCGCGATGTCGCGCTGGAGCGGCTGCGCACCCGGTTCGGAGTGCAGGTGGACACCGTCGATCACAAGGTCGCGCTGCGGGAGACGTTCGCGGGCAAGGCGACAGCGCGCGGCAGGCATGTCAAGCAGTCCGGCGGTCACGGGCAGTACGCGGTGTGCGAGATCGAGGTGGAGCCGCTGCCGGGTGGTTCGGGAATCGAGTTCGTGGACAAGGTGGTCGGCGGCGTGGTGCCGCGCCAGTTCATCCCTTCGGTGGAGAAGGGCGTGCGTGCGCAGGCGGCGCGCGGAGTGGCCGCGGGGTATCCGCTGGTGGATGTGCGGGTCACGCTGTTCGACGGCAAGGCGCATTCGGTCGACTCGTCCGACGCCGCGTTCCAGACCGCGGGCGCGCTGGCGTTGCGTGAGGCGGCGGCCGTCGCGGGCATCGATTTGCTGGAGCCGTTCGCCGAGGTCTGGGTGGTGGTCTCCGACGACTACCTCGGGCCGGTGTTGAGCGATCTGTCGAGCCGTCGCGGACGGGTGCTCGGCACGGAACCGCACGGGACCGGTCGCACCAGGATCCGCGCCGAGGTGCCGGAATTGGAACTCAGCCGCTACGCGATCGACCTGCGATCGCTGTCGCACGGGACCGGGGATTTCAGCCGGACCTACGCGCGGCACGAGGCGATGCCATCGCAGATCGCGGGGGCGCTCCGGGAAAACGGCAAGGGCTGAATCCGACCGCCGTCCCGGCGCAAATGGTGGGCTCGGCGGCCACTATTCTGAAACACATGGCAGCAGGCAAGGGCGGTAACCCGTCGAAGGAAGCGAAGGCCGCGGCGAAGGCGGCGCGCAAGAAGGCGTCGAAGGAGCGGCGCCAGCAGCTCTGGCAGGCGTTCCAGATGCAGCGCAAGGAAGACAAGCTCCTGCTGCCCCTGATGATCGGCGCGGTGCTCGGCATCACCGTGTTGTTCCTGGTGATCGGCCTGATCTTCGATCTGCAGTGGTTCCTGCTTCCGGTCGGCATCCTGCTCGGCGTGCTGGTGGCGTTCATCGTCTTCGGGCGTCGCGTGCAGAAGAACGTCTACGCGAAGGCCGAGGGCCAGGCGGGCGCGGCCGCATGGGTGCTCGACAACCTGCAGGGCAAGTGGCGGGTCAGCAACGGCGTCGCGGCGACCACCCAGCTGGACGCGGTGCACCGCGTGATCGGCCTGCCCGGCGTGATCTTCGTCGGTGAGGGTTCGCCGCAGCGACTCAAGGCGCTGCTCGCCCAGGAGAAGAAGCGCACCGCGCGGCTCATCGGCGACACCCCGATCTACGACGTCATCATCGGCAACGAGGAGGGCCAGGTCCCGCTGAAGGAACTCCAGCGCTACCTGACCAAGCTGCCGCGCAATATCGACACCAAGCGCATCGACAACATCGAGGGTCGGCTCGCCGCCCTCAGCTCGCGCAGCGGGCCCGCGCTGCCGAAGGGTCCGATGCCCGCGGGCGCCAAGATGCGCGGGGTGCAGCGCACCATTCGCAGGCGCTGAGTTCGGTTTCGAGAGGCCCGCGTTCCACAGCTCGGGACGCGGGCCTTCGCCATTTCCGCGGTCTCGAGACCACGCGCTGGAGACTGAACTCGGCAGCGGTCACTCCGCGCGACCCGGCGGCCAATCGTCCGGTGAACGCCGATGAGTTTCGAGCGCGTAGGACGTCTACCCGTCATGAGGAAACTGATCTACGGGTTCAGCGTGTCCCTCGACGGTTACATCAACGACCGCGACGGCAGCATCGACTGGACCAACCCGGACGACGAGTTGCACCAGTTCCACAACGACCGCTACCGCGAGATCGAGATCTCGCTGCACGGGCGTCGCCTGTACGAGCTGATGGCCGAGTACTGGCCGCACGTGCCCGAGGACGCGCCACGCATCCAGCGTGAGTTCAGCAGGCTCTGGACGGAGAAGCCGAAGGTCGTCGTCTCCCGGACGCTCACCGAGGTCCGCTGGAACAGCACGCTGATCAGCGAGAACGTGGTCGAGGAGGTCCGCAGGCTCAAGGCCGGAGGCGAGGGCGTCATCGAAGTCGGTGGCGCGAGCCTCGCGGCCTCGCTGATGCCGCACGGGCTCATCGACGAGTACCAGCTGTTCGTCTTGCCCGTGGTGCTCGGCGGCGGCACACCGCTGTTCCCAGCACTGGACAAACGCATCCCGCTTCGATTGGCCGAGACGAGGCACTTCGACACCGCGGTGATGCTGCGCTATCTCGTCGACTGAGGTCTGCTCGACCCAGCATCACCCCTCCGCCGCCGTCCAGCCTCGAGCCGCCGCGTTCATGTGCTCCAGCCCGCCGCCTTTGCCTTTTGGATGCCGTCATACGCGGCGGTAGTAGCGAACGCGCGCCGGAAGCAGCGGCCAGCCGAGACGGATGACATTGGCGACGGCCCGGAACAGCCGTTCGTCGCGACCAGTCCAGGTCAGGGGTCGTTGGTCGCCGATACGCAAGCGTTCGCCTCAGCGGCAGGGTCAGCCTTGACCCAGCGCTGGCCTGAGCGTCTGCGCGTCAGCGCGATTTCACCAGCGCTGTCCCCGTCGCCCGATCGTGCATACCCCGGCCGTCACCATCGGTGAACAACGCGGGCACCACGAAAATCAGCAGCACCTGGCGGGCCAACGCTCGCACGAACCCGACTGGCGCGGCCGCATCGATCCGCACCACCCGCAACCGCAGGAAGTACTGCCCCGGCGTGAAGCCGAACAGCGTGACCGCGGCGACGCCGATGACGAACCAGATGAGCAGCGGGAGGTTGGCGTTCACCCCGCGCACGATCAGCGCCGAGACGCCGACGGCGATCATCCAGTCGACGAACAGCGCGGCGATCCGGCGGCCCATCCCGGCCAGCGAACCGGCGCCATCGCGGGGCAGGCCGAGGTGTTCGCCGGGAAACTCGGGCGTAGCCGGGTCACCGGGGTCCGCCGAAGGTCCGGAAAGCCAGGATCCGGTGATACGCGCCATGGCCTCCAGAATAGGCTGCCGCCTCCCCCGCCCTCGGCCCGGCGCAGGTTAGTGGACGTACTGCGTCCGACAACGCCTGACATGCGGCTACCGCGGTTCGCCGACGGGAGTTCAGCCTCACAGGACGCGACGCGAACAGCAGGACTACCATGCTTGTCGAGCCCGGGTGGCCATCGCCACTCGACCAGGCGCACGTGTAACACTGGCGAAACACAGCCTTGACTGTAGGGAAACACCGCATCCATAGCGTCTGGTCGCGACGAACCCATGCAATCGACACTGGCTGGGAACCGATCCGTAAGGAGAACAAGTGACGTTCAGCACGGCCGATGAGGTCATCCAGTACATCAAGGAAGAGGACATCGAGTACGTCGATATCCGCTTCAGCGATCTTCCCGGTGTGCAGCAGCACTTCTCGATCCCGGCCAAGGCCTTCACGGCCGACCTTGCCGAAGAGGGTCTAGCGTTCGACGGTTCGTCCGTCCGCGGCTTCCAGTCGATCGACGAGTCGGACATGCTCCTGCTCCCCGACTACACCACCGCGCGCATCGACCCGTTCCGCGCCGCCAAGACGCTGAACCTGAACTTCTTCGTCCACGACCCGTTCACCCGCGAGGCCTACTCCCGCGACCCGCGCAACATCGCGCGCAAGGCGGAGGAGTACCTGCGGTCGACCGGCATCGCCGACACCGCGTACTTCGGCCCCGAGGCCGAGTTCTACATCTTCGACTCGATCCGTTACGAGTCGAACATGAACGGCGCCTTCTACGAGATCGACTCGATCTCCGGCTCCTGGAACACCGGCGCCGAGTTCAACCTCGACGGCACCCCGAACCGCGGCTACAAGGTCCGCAACAAGGGTGGTTACTTCCCGGTCGCGCCGTACGACCACTACGTCGACCTGCGCGACAAGATCTCGACCAACCTGCAGAACGCGGGCTTCGAGCTCGAGCGCGGCCACCACGAGGTCGGCACCGCGGGCCAGGCGGAGATCAACTACCGCTTCAACACCCTGCTGCACGCTGCCGACGACCTGCAGCTGTTCAAGTACATCGTGAAGAACACCGCGTGGCAGGAAGGCAAGACCGTCACCTTCATGCCGAAGCCGCTCTTCGGTGACAACGGCTCGGGCATGCACGTGCACCAGTCGCTGTGGAAGGACGGCAAGCCGCTGTTCCACGACGAGGCCGGCTACGGCGGTCTGTCGGACATCGCGCGTCACTACATCGGCGGCATCCTGCACCACGCGCCGTCGCTGCTGGCCTTCACCAACCCGACCGTGAACTCCTACCACCGTCTGGTTCCGGGCTACGAGGCCCCGATCAACCTGGTGTACTCGCAGCGCAACCGCTCCGCCGCGGTCCGCATCCCGGTCACCGGCAACAACCCGAAGGCCAAGCGCATCGAGTTCCGCGCGCCGGACTCCTCGGGCAACCCGTACCTGGCCTTCGCCGCCATGCTGATGGCCGGCCTGGACGGCATCAAGAAGAAGATCGAGCCGCTGGCCCCGGTCGACAAGGACCTCTACGAGCTCCCGCCGGAGGAGGCCAAGAACATCCCGCAGGCCCCCACCAGCCTGGCGTCGGTCATCGACCGCCTCGAGCAGGACCACGACTACCTCACCGAGGGCAACGTCTTCACCCCGGACCTGATCGAGACCTGGATCGACATCAAGCGCACCCAGGAAATCGCGCCGGTGAACCTGCGTCCGCACCCGTACGAGTTCGAGCTCTACTTCGACGTGTAAGTCGTCGTACGGCAAGACGTTTCGAGCCCTTCCGCACTTCGGTGCGGGAGGGCTCGTCCCGTTTCCGGGATATCGTCCTGTCGCTGACGGCTGCGAAAGAGTCCGCGCAAGCTCCAAGCCGATAGCGGCGACAACCGCGGAGGTGTGCCTGGAGGTAGCCGGGCAGCGGCGCGGCTGTGTGGCGGAAACACCCGATCCCGTTGGGCGGGTTGGGGTTCCCGGTGAGTGGGTGGGTTGGGCGGGAAGCTGAGAGGTTCCTTAGAACGCGTTCTAGTGTCGCCCGGCATGAAGATTTCTTTCATTGCTCTCATCGGTGCGGCGTTCAGTGCGCTGGCCCTCGTTTCCACTCCCCTTCCGCCGAGCGCGGTGGCCGAGCCGACGGTGGAGGCGTCGGCGACGCGGATCGACTTGCAGGGGGCCGTCAACGTTCGGGATATCGGCGGATATCGGACGTATGACGGGGCAAGGGTCAAGTCGGGCAAGGCATTTCGGGCCGATTCGCTGGAGAAGTTGACCGACGCGGACGTGCAGAAGCTCGGGACGCTGAATTTGCGTGCGGCCGTGGATCTGCGGACTCCGGCCGAGGTTCAGTTCGCCGGACGAGACAAGCTGCCCGCGGGAGTCCAGGCGGTGGCGCGGCCGATCGACGACACCGGTCTGTTCCAGCAGATGTTGCAGGCTATCCAGTCGCGGGATCCGCAGAAGCAGGAGGAGTTGCTCGGCAACGGACGGGCCGAGCAGATCATGGCCGGGGTGTATCGCAGCTTCCTGAGTGACGCCTCCCGCAACGCATTCGGGCAGACCATCCGCGATCTGGCGAACTCCGACCGGGCGACGCTCTACCACTGCACGGCGGGCAAGGACCGCACCGGCTGGCTCACCTACGTGGTGCTGCGCGCGGTCGGCGTGCCGGAACGCACTGCGCGCCAGGACTACCTGCTGTCCAACCAGTACCGCGCGGCCGCCGACGCCAAACTGCGCGAGCAGGTGAAACAAGCTGGGCTGATGCAGAATCCGGACCTGCTGATCCCGCTGCAGGAGGTGCGCGACGCCTACCTGGACACCGCGATCCAGCAGATGGAGCAGAGCTACGGCGATTTCGGCAAGTTCCTCACCCAGGGACTCGGCCTCGATCCGGGCACGATCCTGAAATTGCGCAAGAACCTCGTCAGCTGACACGTCCCGATCCCGAGCCCTCGCCACACGGGTGGCGGGGGCTCGGTGGTGTTCAGTTGTGCGTGCTGGGTTTCGAAACGAGGCCGAGGACGGTGAGATCGAGGTCGCCGGAGGCTTCGGTCCAGCCCATGGCGCGCAGTTCGGTGGGCGCTGCGACACCGAGCGCGTGGTGCAGGCCGAGGGCGACGGATCGGGCGAATTCGAGCAGCACGTTGTCGGCGAGCGGCCAGAAGAGGCTGCGCTGCCAGTTGTCGATCTCGCGCCGGGAAACCGGTTCCTGCCAACCGAGTTCGCGCAGCATTCGCTCGGCGTCCGACGACATCGGCTGGTCCAGATAGCGATTGCCCGCGAGTTCGGCGGACAGCTTGATGTCGTACTGCACGAATTGGACGTAGCGGTTGCCGGGCGCGGCGATGATCAGCGTCGCGCGCGAGGGCAGTTGGGCCAGACAACGGGCCAGTGCCTGCACGAATCGGTCCCAATCCGTGGTCACCGGCTCGCTCATACTTCCCCCGGTCGATCGCACTGGAGCACGATCATACGCCGACCTGGCTGAGACACCAGAGTGAATCTTTTTGGCGCGACGCAAGGTTCGCGAGATTGATGCACTTCGGCAACAACTCTCGCCGCCGGATGACGCCGCAGGTGATCTCGACGACCCCGCAGGCTCTGCGACGGCTGGACGCCTGCACTGGCCGCCAGGCAGCTGCCGATCGCGGGCGATGACCAGCCGGTGCCCCTCGGAGAACCTTCCGCGGCGGGTCTCAGGCACCCACCACCGCTGACTCGACCTGGACGGCGACATTTCCCTCCGCACCCCAGATTCCGGGGCTGGACGCAAGCCCAGGTGACACACCATAGTCCTCTGGTGCGAGTGGGTTCTGTGGTGGCGCGGGTCGTAGCCGGGGTGGCGTTGATGCTTGGGATGGCGATGCCCGCCGTGGCCGAGCCGCCCGACGTTCCGTTCACCTGGTGGCAGACGTACTTGACCACCCCGGACGGCACTCGCCTGCACGCCGACGTGCTGCGTCCACCCGGCATCGCCGACGACGCCAAGACGCCGGTGCTGCTCACGGTGAGTCCGTACCGCTCGCACCTTGCCTACCTGACCCATCCGCTGCCCGAGGGCGGGCCGTCGGTCGAGAACCTGCCGGTCGAGCAGGCGCTGCGCGCGGGCTACACCTACGTGCTGGTGGATCTGCGCGGGTTCGGCGGCTCGAACGGCTGTCCGGACTACGGCGGGCCCGGCGAGCGGTCGGATGTGGCGACCGCGGTGGAATGGGCGGCTGCCCAGCCGTGGTCGACCGGGCGGGTCGGCATGACCGGCACCTCCTACGAGGCATGGACGGGCATGCTGGCGCTGGCGGCCAAGCCGAAGGGGCTGGCGGCGGTAGCCGCGTTCGCGCCGGTGGTCGACCCGTACTCCTACCTGTACATGCGCGGCGTCTCCTGGAAGTTCTCCGGAAAACCGGTGACCGACAACGGCATCCGTCCCGCCGACCAGGTCGGGTTGGAGCATCTCGCGATCGCCTCGACCCCGGCGCACTGGGGCGACTCCCCCGAATACCAGGCCAACGCCGTGAGTATGCCGCCGGGCTGCGCCGAGCGCTACGTCGACCTCACCACCGACCACGACGCCGCCAATCCCGGATGGATCGAGCGCGACCTCGTCGACGACTTGCGCGGCAACACCATTCCGCTGTTCGTCAGCCAGGGCTTCCTCGACGGGAACACGCGGGCGGATCGCGTCTTCGAGATGTGGCAAGGCCTCGGCCCCGGCGAACACCGCGCCTGGTTCGGCCAGTGGGGTCACACCGACTGCCACGAGAAGTGCGGCACACCGTTTTTCGACGCCGAGCTCATGGCGTTCTTCGACCGGCACGTCGCGGGCAAGGACGTCGAGGTGCCCGGGCCGAGGATCAGGGTCAACCAGTTCGACGGCGGGTGGCGTTCCGAAACCGCCTGGCCACCCACGGATTCCGAGCGCGTCACCGTGCAGCTGCGTACCGGCTCCTATACCGACCGTGGGCTGCTGCCGGGCCGCGACCGCGAGATCTGGTCGGTATCACAACCTTTGACGGAACCGACGCACCTGTCCGGCGTCGCGACGGCGAAGCTCCAGCTCGCGGGTCCCGAGTCCGCCACGGTCACCGTCGAGCTCTACGACATCGCTCCGGACGGCCGCGCCACCATCATCACCCGTGGCGTCGCCCCGGTTCGTCCGGACACCGACATCCGGCTGCTGGGCCAGGACTGGCCGCTGGCCGCGGGACACCGGCTCGGCGCGAAGATCACCGACGTGATCGACGACGTGTGGTCGCACGCGCCGAGCAACGCGGTCGTCACCGTGCATTCTGCGCGACTCGAACTGCCAGCGCTCACCACACCGCGCAGCCCCGACCTCCCTGGCGGCACACCCGACTGGCACGCCAGGTGGCGCGCGGAGAAGACCTTCCCGATCGACCCGGACCTCTTGAACAACCCGGCTACCGCCATCGACCTGCCGACGACACGGTGACCGAGAAGGCACACCGACCGGCCGGTCTGCCTTCCGGCTCAGGGTGTTGAAGAATGCAGTGATGCTCACGAACCCCACCGGCGCCCGATGACGCCGGAGACCACCCCCGCCGACGTCGACGACCGCGTCGCCGAGCGGCTCGCCGCGGCCCTGCGCTGCGCCACGGTCTCCACCGAGGACTCGACCGGCGCCGCCGACGAAGCCTTCGAACAGCTCGCCGCGCATTTGGAGCGCTCGTTCCCGCTGGTGCATGCGGAACTAGAACTCGAACTGTTCGGCCACAGCAGGCTCTACCGCTGGCCGGGCGCGGAGCCGGATCGGGTGTCCGCGATCCTGCTTGCCCACCAAGACGTGGTGCCGGTCGACGACGCGCGCCGGTGGACGCACCCGCCGTTCGACGGCGTCGTGGACGAGGAGTTCGTCTGGGGTCGCGGCGCCATCGACGACAAGAGCAGGCTGATCGCCATCCTGGAGGCGGTGGAGGCCGCGCTGGCCGCGGGCCTGCGACCCCGGCACACCGTCTACCTCGCGTTCGGGCACGACGAGGAGATCTTCGGCGACGAAGGCGCCGTCCGGATGGCGGAGCACCTGCGGAAGGGCGGGGTCCGCGCGGATCTGCTGCTGGACGAGGGCGGTGTGATCACCGAGGGCGTCGCCGACGGCGTGGACCGGCCGGTGGCCTCGATCATGCTGGGCGAGAAGGGTTATGCCACCGTGCGGCTGCGGGTCCAGGAGACCGGCGGGCATTCCTCGATGCCGGGCAGGCAGACCGCCGTCGGCCGGATCGCCAGGGCGGTGGGACGGGTCCAGGACCATCCGATGCCGTTGCGGCTGACGCCGGTGATCGCCGACATGCTGACCCGCCTGCGCGCGGCGATGCCGGAGACGCGCAGGCGGCTGCTCGGGATCGCCGGTCTCGCGGGGCCCATGATCACCCGGATCATGGCCGCCCGCCCGCAGACCGAGGCGCTGGTGCGCACCACCACCGCACCGACCGTGATCAGCGGCGGGGTGAAGGCGAACGTGCTGCCCCAGCGCGCCGAGGCGCTCGTCAACTTCCGCATCCTGCCCGGCGATTCGGTGGCCGGGGTGCTCGCGCACTGCCGCAAGGTGATTCGCGATCCCGGCGTGCAGCTCGAGCTGGTCGGGATGTCGTCGGAACCGTCGCGGACCACCGCGCCGGGCCCGGCGTTCGAGTTGATCGCCAAGCTCGCCGAGCACATCGTTCCCGGCATCGCGGTCACCACCGGCCTGGTGCCCGGCGCCACCGACTCACGCCACTACGACGACCTCGCCGCCACCCGGTGCAACTTCGCGCCGATCGTGCTGACCCAGGCCGACCTGGCGACAATCCACGGAACGGACGAGCGCATCTCGCGGGTGAACTACGCTCGGCTCATCGAGTTCAATCGACGGTTGATCGAGGAACTCGCGCACGGATCGACCCGAGAGGAGCGCAGGTGACCCGCACCGAGGATGGCGATTTCGAGGGCACGGGCAGCCGGATCGCTTGGCGCGCTTGGCTTCCCGAGACCACGACCAAGGCGGCGATCGTACTGGTGCACGGTATCGCCGAGCATTCCGGCCGGTACGGCCACGTCGGGAAGCGGTTGGCCGAAGCGGGTTTCGCGGTCTACGCGCTCGACCACCTCGGCCACGGCAAGTCGGCGGGCAGCAAGGCGAACATCGGCTCGATGGACGGCTCCGCCGACAACGTCGAGGGCATGCTCGACATCGCCGCCCGCGAACACCCCGACGTGCCGAGGTTCCTGCTCGCGCACTCGATGGGCAGCCTGATCGTGCTCTACCTGGCCACCCGCGCGCCGATCGACGTGGCGGGCATCGTGCTCTCCGCGCCGCCGCTGGACATCGAGGTCGGCAACCCGGTGCAGCGACTGGTGGCGCCGGTGCTGTCCAAGCTGACACCGAATCTGGGTGTGCTGAAACTGGATTCGTCGATGATCAGCCGCGACCCCGCAGTGGTCGCGGCCTACGACGCCGACCCGCTGGTCTACCGCGGGAAGCTGCCCGCGCGCACCGGCACCGAGATCCTGAACGCGACCGCCACGGTCAAGGGGCGGCTGGACAAGCTCACCGTTCCGCTGCTGGTGATGCACGGCACCGCGGACGCCCTCGCCGCGCCGTCCAGCACGGATCTGATCGAGCGCGAGGCGGGGTCGAAGGACCTGACCGTCATCCGCTACGAGGGGCTCTACCACGAGATCTTCAACGAGCCGGAGCAGGATCGGGTGCTCACCGATGTGGTGGCATGGCTGGAGGCGCACGTTACTCAGCCGTAAGATCCGGTCATGGGAACCACACCAACCGGATCCGTCGCGTTCGTCCGCGCCACCTGGCACAGCTCGATCGTCGGCAAGGCCCTGGAGGGCTTCACCGCCGAGTACACCGACCTCGGCTTCGACCCGGCCACCATCGATGTGTTCGAGGTGCCGGGCGCGTTCGAGATTCCGTTGCACGCCAAGCGGCTCGCCCAGTCGGGCAAGTACTCGGCGATCGTGGCCGCCGCCCTGGTGGTCGACGGCGGCATCTACCGGCACGATTTCGTGGCCTCGGCCGTGATCGACGGGCTGATGCGGGTACAGCTGGACACCGACGTGCCGGTCTTCTCGGTGGTGCTCACCCCGCACCACTTCCATGAGCACAGCGAACACGTCGACTACTTCACCGGGCACTTCGTGACCAAGGGCGCCGAGGCCGCCCGCGCGCTGGCGACCACGCTCAGCTCGCTGCGCGCGCTGCCCGCCGCGACCGGATAGGTCCGGCCGCGGCGGAACGGCTCACTTGAACTTCGTCATGCAAGCCTGCTCGCCGTCGAGCACGCCGGTGCGGAACGCCTCGAGCCGCTGGTAGCCGCTCTTGACGACCTTGCCGTCCACGTCGGCGGCGGCGAGCCCGTCGGCGAGCAGGCCGGAGACGGCCTCGTCGAGGTCGTTCGCCGACAGGCGCGGGTCGCTGGTCGGCTCGCTGAGCTTGGTGGTGAACGCGCCGCTGAGGCAGGCGGTGCGCAGGCCCGCGGTCTCCGCGCCGGTCAGCGAGAGCTTGCGGTCCTGCTGGACGGCGAGCATGTAGCGGGAGACGAACACCACGAAGGCGTTGTAATCGCCCTGCACGACGGCCGACAACGGCTCGTCGTCGCCGTCGAGCGGACCGCCGCGCTCGGCCAGGTCGGGAACATCGGTACCGATCTTGTTCGAGCTCGGGCAGTACGACACCGGTTCGGTGGTGGTGACCTTCGAGCAGTTGCGCACCACGCCGGAGTAATCGAACTGCGGCGCGTCGGCGATCGGGAAGTTCTTCAGCAGCGCCTGGCTCACGCTGGTCAGCGAGGCCTGGTCGACCGGGAGCTGCTGGCTCTCCTCGTCGTCCACCTCGAAGGTCACGGGCAGACCGCCGCGGCGCTGCTCGATCTCCTTCCTGTCGATCTTCTTGCACGCCTCGGCGCCGTCGGTGTAACCGAGCTGCACGGCGGTCACCCGCTCGAACGCCGAACCGTGCACGTTGTCGGGATCGCTGGGATCGGTGTCGCGCACCGCGATGGTGGCGCCGAGCACGCCGTCCAATCCGTCGGTCATGTTCATGGTGAAGTGCGGGGAATCGCCCTCGGCGACGTGCCGTAGGAACACACCCGCCAGGCAGTCGGCCTGCTGCTCCTTGACCAGTCCGCCGGTGAACAGACCGGCGATCTTGGCCTGCCCCTGGATGGCGTGGCCGTACTCGTGCGCGAGCACCATCACCACCGACATCGGACCGTACTTGTCCTCCAGCAGCGGCAGCAGCACCCTGCGGTCCCAGCCGATGGTGTGGTCGAGCCCGCAGTAGGCGGCATTGACCAGCTTGTAGGTGTCGGTCTTGCAGAACTTCACCGACTGCTCTTTGGGGGCGCGCGCGTCCCAGGAGATGTACTTGTTCGCCGGCTTGAAGGCGCCGGGAAAAGTCTTGGCGTACTCGGCTTTCCAGAACTCCTCGATGTCGGCGATGGCATTGAGGGCAAGCCGGTCGACCGGTCCACCGTCGCCGTTCTCCGCGGTCAGCGGCGCGTCGGGGACGCCGGGACGCGGGCCGCTCGGCCCGGTGCTGGTGGCCGCGCCCGCGACCATCCACGGGTTGTTCGGATCGATGGCGGCGGCGTTCTCCGAGCTCGTCGTGTTCTGCGAACTCCCGCACCCCGCGAGCGTCGCGCCGACCGCCGCCAGCACCGCGATAGCGGCGAATCGCAGCCGTTTGGTCCTCATCAGGTCTTCCTCCCCGGTCCTGCGCGGGCACCCGCCCGCGCCGCCGCCGGACGGTGGTCTACCCACACCGCCGGTCGAGCGTTCACATGGTAATCGCTGATTCCCGCGCACGCGTATCCCATTGCGCGCCCAGACTTCAAGCGCGACCACACAAGCATCCACGCGCGCACCACCTACGCGGCGGTGCGACGCCACACACCTTGCGCACGCCTCACACAGACGACGCCTATGTGGGGCGTGCATACGGGGTGTGGGAACGGCAGATCGGATGCTCAGGCGTCGAGGCGCAGCAGCGCGAATACCGCGCGGTGGTCCGATCCGGGGATCGACAGGCTCTCCATCTCCTCGGCCGTACCGCCCGCGACCAGGATGTGGTCGATCCCGATCACCGGTCCCCAGGATCGGTCGGTGGGATAGGTGGGCAGCGGGCCCGCGCCCGCGAGGTCGGCGGCGGAGTCGAACCGGCCGCGCACCAGGTCGCGGAAGGCCGAATGATCCCGTGTCGCATTGAAATCCGCGCCGACTACGGCCGGACCGGTTTGGGCGTCGAGGATTTCGCGGATGCGGCGCATCTCCCAGCTCCACGCCGCGAAGTCCAGCGGCGGCGGCATCGGGTGGAAGGCGTAGACGGCGACAGGCCCGCGCTGCGGATGCTCCATGATCGCCGAGAGGTTGTTCATGACGAAGCCGTCGTATTTCCTGGTGTCGCGCAACGGGTATCGGCTGAAGATGCCGGTGCCCGCGCCCCATTTCCCGGGTTCCAGGTAGTGGTACGGGAGATCACCGGCCAATTCGGTGGTCAGCCGCGCGGCCGATTCGGGTGTCAGCTCCTCGAGGGTGAGCACGTCGACGCGGCGCTCGCGTACCTCCCGCACCACCACGGGCAGGTCGGCGCCACCGAACAGCAGATTCGACTGGAGCAGCCGAATCTCCGGCCCGCTCGCCGCCCGCCCGTCCGGCACGAACAGCGGCAGCTGCGTCCACAACACCCCGACCACGACGACGCCCGCCGCGGCCGCGCTGCGCCACCCTCGCGCGACGACGAACAGCAGCAGTCCCACCAGCGCGCCCAGCATCAGATACGACGCCCCCGAGGCGACGAGCACCGGCAGCCGCCGCTGCCAGGAACTGAAGTAGAGCACGACACCCGCGATTCCGACGACGAGGGCACACCAGCCCAGACCGAGCAGCACCCGGTTCACCCAAACACGCATGCGACCGACCCTAGGCGGGTTCTCCTGGAGAAACCTTTCGCGCCGCATAACGCCACAGGATCCGCACAATTCCTACACTGGCGGCATCATCGCGGAAGGGGTTGCAGATGTACGTCGAAGAATTCACGGCCGCCGGGCCGCTGTCCGCCGACGAAGCCCAGGAACTCGCGGACATCGCGGGTCGCTACACCTCGCGCATCACCGTCAGCTGCGGCGGGCGCGACGTGCACGCGCTGGTCCTGCCGGTCGCGTGGGACGAGCTGCCGATGACCGCTGGCAGCCGGGTGACGGTGACAGTGGAGGGAGGACGGCAGGGACCGGAGGAGGACCGCCAGGCCCTGCGCGATTTCGTCTGCCGGATGCAGCACGTCGACGAGTGACCTGCGTCAGGCCCCGAAGACCCTCTCCACCACCGCTTTCGCCCGCCGCGTGACCCGCATGTAGTTGTCCAGGAACTCGCTGCCGTCGTCGTTGCGCCACCCCGCCACGCGCGCGACCGCCGAGAGCAGACGCCCCGGGCCGGGGAGCTGATCGGTGGCCTTGCCGCGCACCAGGACCAGCGCGTTGCGGGCCTTGGTCGCGGTGAGCCAGGCGTCGCGCAGCAGCGCCACGTCCTCGGCGTCGAGCAGCTTGGTCTCCTCGATCACGTCGAGCGATTGCAGCGTGGAGGTGTTGTGCAGCGCGGGCACCTCGTGGGCGTGGCGCAGCTGCATGAGCTGCACGGTCCATTCGATGTCGGCCAGACCGCCGCGCCCCAGCTTGGTGTGCGTCGCGGGGTTCGCGCCGCGGGGCAGACGTTCGGAATCGACCCTGGCCTTGATGCGGCGGATCTCGCGCACCGCCTCGGCGGAGACGCCGCCCACCGGGTAGCGCACCTTGTCGATGACGTGCAGGAAGCGCAACCCGAGTTCCTGATCGCCCGCGATCTGGTGGGCGCGCAGCAGCGCCTGTACCTCCCACGGCTGTGCCCACTGCTCGTAGTAGGCGCGGTAGGCGGCGAGGGTGCGCACCAGCGCGCCGTTGCGGCCCTCCGGTCGAAGGCCCGCGTCGACGTGCAGCGGCGGGTCGGTGCTCGGTGCGCCGAGCAGGCGCTGCACCTTCTCGGCGACGCCGATGGCCCATTTGACGGCCTTGGTCTCGTCCTCGCCCGGACGCGGGTCGCAGACGAACAGCACGTCGGCGTCGGAGCCGTAACCGAGCTCCATACCGCCGAGCCTGCCCATGCCGATCACCGCGAAATCGGCGGGCGCCGGCGCGCCGGTCTCCGCCTCGCTCGCTCGGATCACCGCCGCCAGCGATGCTTCCAGCACCGCAACCCACACCGAGGACAGGGCACGGCACACCTCAGGGACCTCGAGCATGCCGAGCAGATCCGCCGACGCGACCCTCGCCAGTTCGTGGCGGCGCAGCGAACGGGCCGCCGCCACAGCGCGTTTCGGATCCTCGTAGCGGGCGGCCGCGGTCAGGATGCCGCGCGCGACGTCTTCCGGCTGCGGTCCGAGCAGCAGCGACCCACCGGGACCGTCGGCGTACATGCGAATCGTTTCCGGTGCGTTGATCAGCAGATCGGGCAGGTACTCGGAGGATCCGAGCACGATCATCAGCCGCTGCGCGATCGCGCCCTCGTCGCGCAGTTCACGCAGGAACCAGATCTGGTCGTCCAGCCCTTCCGACACTCGGCGATAGGCGAGCAGGCCCGCGTCGGGATTCGGTGTGTCGCCGAGCCATTCGAGCAGGGTGGGCAGCAGCAGCGCCTGGATGCGGCCCTTGCGGGAGACCCCGCCGGTGAGCGCCTTGAGATGGCCGAGGGCGTTCTCCGGCGCCGCGTAACCCAGCGCGGCCAGCTGCCGGATCGCGGCGTCCGGGCTCAGCCGCAGCGCTGCGGAGTCCATCCGCGCGACCGCGTCCAGCAGCGGACGGTAGAACAGTTTCGCGTGTAATCGACGCACCCGCACGGCATTTCGGCGAATCTCGGAGGCCAGCACGCCGACCGCGTCCTGCCTGCCGTCGGGACGGATGTGCGCGGCGCGGGCCAGCCAGCGCATCCCCTCCTCGTCGTCGGCCGCGGGCAGCGTGTGGGTGCGCTTGAGCCGCTGCAACTGGAGGCGGTGTTCGAGCAGGCGCAGGAATTCGTAGGAGGCGGTGAGGTTCGCGGCGTCGTCCCTGCCGACGTAACCGCCCGCGGCGAGCGCGGTCAGCGCCTCGACGGTGCCCTGCACGTGCAACGACTCGTCCACCCGGCCGTGCACCAATTGCAGGAGTTGCACGGCGAATTCGACGTCGCGCAGGCTGCCGTGGCCGAGCTTCAGTTCGCGCTCGCGCAGGTCGGCGGGGACCAGGTCTTCCACGCGGCGGCGCATCGCCTGCACGTCGGCGACGAAATCGGGCCGCTCCGAGGCGGTCCAGACCATCGGCATCACCGCGTCCCGGTACTGATGTCCGAGCTCGAGGTCGCCGGTCATCGGCCGGTTCTTCAACAGCGCCTGGAACTCCCAGGTGCGCGCCCATCGCTTGTAGTAGGCGATATGCGATTCCAGGGTGCGCACCAGCGCGCCCTGCTTGCCCTCCGGGCGCAGCGCCGCGTCCACCTCGAAGAAGGCGAGGCTCCCCACGCTCATCGTCTCGGCGGCGAGCCGGGTCGCGGTGGCGTCGGCGGGTTCGGCGACGAACACCACGTCCACGTCGCTGACGTAATTCAGTTCGCACGCACCGCTTTTGCCCATCGCGATCACGGCGAGCCGGACCGGGCACGGCCCGTCCTTGCAGACCCGCGCGACCGCGACCGCGAGCGCCGCGGTGAGCGCCGCGTCGGCCAGATCGGTGAGATGCCTGCCGACGGTCTGATACGGCAGCACCGGCTCGTTCTCGACGGTGGCGGCCAGATCCAGCGCGGCGAGCAGCATCAACTGGTCTCGGTAGCGCCTGCGCAGCAGCGCCACCGCTTCGGGTCCGGCGATTTCAGCCCGAAACAACATGGGGCCCGCGTAGGGCCCTTCCTCGGGCACCGCGTCGACGGCGTCGAGCAGATCCGCGAGGACCTCCTCGCGCTTCGGCAGGTCCCCGCGGCGCAGCAGCTGCCACGAGGCGGGCTCGGCTACCATATGGTCGCCGAAGGCGCTCGACGAGCCGAGCAGCGCGAAAAGCCTGCCGCGCAAGGACTTATCGGTGCGCAGCGCGGAATCCAGTGCGGCCCAGTCGCTTCCGAGCCCCTCGCGGAGGCGCATCAGGGTGCTCAGTGCCAAGTCGGCGTCGGGCGCCCTGGACAACGACCAGAGGACCGGGATACTTTCGACGTTGTCCCAGCCCAATTCGCGCAGCGAGGCTGCGGCCGTCGGCTCGAGCAATCCGAGCCGACCGACACCGGGAACAGCGGAGCGCGCAGACGGTGGCCGGACCATAGTCTTAAACTACATGCCCCGGCCGCGCGTCTATGTCACAGTCCGAGGTACTCCTTGAGCTCGAACGGGGTCACCTGGCTGCGGTAGTCGGCCCACTCCCGGCGCTTGTTGCGCAGGAAGAAGTCGAAGACGTGCTCGCCGAGGGTTTCGGCGACCAACTCCGAGCGCTCCATCGCCTGCAGCGCCTCGTCAAGGGTGCCAGGCAGCTCGCGGAAGCCCATCGCGCGCCGCTCGGCGGTGGTCAGCGCCCACACGTCGTCCTCGGCCTCCGGCGGCAGGTTGTAGCCCTTCTCGATGCCGCGCATACCCGCGGCGAGCAGCACCGCGAATGCCAGATACGGGTTGCAGGCGGAATCTGGGCTGCGGATCTCGACGCGCCGCGAGGACGACTTGTTCGGCGTGTACATCGGGACGCGCACCAGCGCCGAGCGGTTCGACCGGCCCCAGGAGGCCGCCGTCGGGGCCTCGCCGCCGTGGATGAGCCGCTTGTAGGAGTTCACCCACTGGTTGGTGATCGCGCTGATCTCGGGCGCGTGCTCCAGGATGCCCGCGATGAACGCGCGGGCGGTCTCGGAGAGGTTGATCGGGTCGTCCGGGTCGGCGAAGGCGTTGTTCTCGCCCTCGAACAGGCTCATGTGCGTGTGCATCGCCGAGCCCGGGTACTGCGCGAACGGCTTGGGCATGAAGGTGGCGCGCACGCCCTCGTCGATGGCCACTTCCTTGATCAGGTAGCGGAAGGTCATCACGTTGTCGGCCATGGACAGCGCGTCGGCGTAGCGCAGGTCGATCTCCTGCTGACCGGGCGCGCCCTCGTGGTGGCTGAACTCCACCGAGATGCCCATCGACTCCAGCGCGTCGATCGCGTGGCGCCGGAAGTTGGGGGCCGAGTCGTGCACCGCCTGGTCGAAGAAGCCGCCGGAGTCGGCGGGCTCGGGCGGCGTGCCGTCCTGCGGGCCGTTCTTCAGCAGGAAGAACTCGATCTCGGGGTGCACGTAGCAGCTGAACCCGACATCGCCCGCCTTGTTCAGCTGCCGCCGAAGCACGTGGCGCGGGTCGGCCCAGGACGGCGAACCGTCGGGCATGGTGATGTCGCAGAACATGCGCGCGGAGTGCTGGTGGCCCTTGCTGGTGGCCCAGGGCAGCACCTGGAAAGTGGAAGGATCCGGGCGCGCGACCATATCGGCCTCCGACACCCGGGCGAAGCCCTCGATGGCCGAGCCGTCGAAGCCGATACCCTCCTCGAAGGCGCCCTCGAGCTCGGCGGGAGCGATGGCGACGGACTTCAGGTAGCCCAAGACATCGGTGAACCAGAGCCGCACGAAGCGGATGTCCCGCTCTTCGAGCGTCCGCAGCACGAATTCCTTCTGGCGATCCATGTCCGCGAGCGTAAGCACCTGGCGTTAAATCCGTGTTACGTACGGCCTCGGGATTGCGTTTCGGGTCCGCGAGGGGCCGTTCGGGACGAAGTTCGCAGGCGTGCGGACCGGTCGGTGAGCAGTCTCCCGGGATTCGGCGTTCGCCGGGACGTTCGCCGCCGATCGTTCCGGAAATGCTGTAGCGACAACGTCTGCGGGTGCGCACGGAACAGTATGACCACCGATCTCCGTTCGCGCCGGACACCCCCGGCGACTTCGGTGCGGCCGCCGACCGGGCACCGCGGGTGGCGACAAGTCGACTTGACGTCAGCAGGTCAGGCCGGGCGCGGGAACCTTCAGATCGACCAGGTAGGCGATCACGGCGGAGTCGAGGCACTGGTTGCCCGCCACCAGCGCGGCGGTGTGGCGGTTGCCGTTGAAGGTGATCAGCGCGGCGTCCAGCTGGGCGGCCAGGTCGACGCCCGCCTGGTACGGCGTGGCCGGGTCGTCGGTCGTCGAGACCACCACGACCTTCGGCAGACCTTCGACGGCGATCCGGTGCGGGTTGCCGCTGTTGGGCACCGGCCAGCTCGAGCACAGCTCCAGCGGGGCCTGGCCGGTGCCGCGGCCGTCGTCGAGGAACGGGGCGGCCTTGCGGTACTCGGTGTCCTGGCGGCCCGCGACCGCCGGATCGGTGACCCGCGGATCGTCGACGCAGCGGATGGCGTTGAAGGCGTCCTGGGTGTTGTTGTAGGTGCCGTCGTCGCGGCGGCCGTCGTACATGTCGGCCAGTTGCAGGAGGGTGTCGCCGCGGCCGTCGCGCAGTTCGTCCAGGCCGAGGGTCAGCACCTGCCACAGGTCGTCGGAGTAGAGCGTCTGGGTGACGCCGGTCATGGCGTCGTTGTAGCTGAGACCGCGCGGGTCGGTGGTCTCGGCGGGCCTGTCCACAAGCGGGTTCACCAGGTCGCGGAAACGGGCCACGGCCTGGGTCGGGTCGGTGCCGAGCGGGCAGTCCGGTTCGGTCGCGCAGGCCTGGGCGTAAGCGTCGAACGCGGTCTGGAACCCCGCCGCCTGGCGCAGCGACTCCTGGACCGGATCCTGCGAGGAGTCGACCGCGCCGTCCAGCACCAGCGCCCGCACCCGGTCCGGGAACTTCTCCGCGTACAGCGAGCCGAGCTTGGTGCCGTACGAGTAGCCGAGGTAGGTCAGTTTCGGGTCGCCGAGCACCGCCCTGATCACGTCCATGTCCTGGACCACCTCGCGGGTGCCGACATGCGCGAGCAGCTCGTCACCGGTGCGCTCGACGCACTTGTCCGCGTACTCCTTGTTCTCCGCCTCCGAGGCCGCGATGCCTTCGGGCGTGTTGTCCTCGGGGCGCTCGGCGCGCTCCGCGTCGGCCTCCTGCGGCGTCAGGCACGCGATGGCGGGCGTCGACGCGCCGACACCGCGTGGATCGAACCCGACCCGGTCGAAGCGCTCCGACAGCGGCGTCCGATTCGCGATGCTCGACATCGACAACCCCGACACCCCCGGCCCGCCCGGATTCATCAGCAGCGAACCGATCTTGGCCCCCGACGCGGGCACCCTGCTCAGCGCGACCTGCGCCGTCGGCCCCGCCGGATCCGCGTAATCCACCGGCACCGTGATCCGTGTGCACTGCGCGTTCGGCGGAAACCGATCATCCGCACTCGCGAACCCCGCGCACTCCCCCCACTCCGGCGTCTGCTGGTAGAACCGCTCCAACCCGGCCTGCGGTGCGGGCATCGGCCCCCGCGGCTCCGCCCGCTCGATCGCGCACCCGGCCGCGACCATGCTCAGCACCGCCGCCACCAGCACACCACGCCCACGCCGCAATCCCATACTCCGATCCTGCCAGGAAGGGTTTGCCAGGCGGTTCCTCCCCCGTCCGCGAACAGCGGCCATGTGCGCCCGAACCACCGCACGTCGCTGTGACCAATCGCACCGATCGACGCCCTTAAGCGACCGCCGAGACGGGTGGCACACTGGAACCGTCAGAAGACCCGGGGACCCGGCCAGGGCCTCGAGGCGACAACACGAAAGGGACGATGATGTCCGTATCCGATGCGGAAACCCCTGCCTACGGCGCGGCTCCGGCCGAGACCAAGAAGGCGCGGCGCAAGACGCGTGTCCCCCACCTTCAGCAGATGAAGGCCGACGGTGAGCGCTGGGCGATGCTCACCGCCTACGACTATTCCTCCGCGCGCCTGTTCGAAGAGGCGGGCATCCCCGTACTGCTGGTCGGCGACTCGGCCGCCAACGTGGTGTACGGCTACGACACCACCGTGCCCATCACAGTGGACGAGTTGATCCCGCTGGTGCGCGGCGTGGTGCGCGGCGCACCGCACGCGCTGGTGGTGGCCGATCTGCCGTTCGGCACCTACGAGTCCTCTCCGCAGCAGGCGCTGGCGACCGCGACGCGGTTCATGAAGGAGGGCCTCGCGCACGCGGTCAAGCTCGAGGGCGGCGAGCGAGTCGCCGAGCAGATCGCGCTGATCACCTCGGCCGGTATTCCGGTGATGGCGCACATCGGCTTCACACCGCAGAGCGTCAACACTCTCGGCGGTTTCCGGGTGCAGGGCCGCGGCGACGGCGCCGAGCAGCTCATCGCCGACGCCATCGCGGTGCAGGAGGCGGGCGCGTTCTCCGTGGTCATGGAGATGGTTCCCGCCGAGCTGGCCGGGCAGGTCACCCGCAAGCTGACCATCCCGACCGTGGGCATCGGCGCGGGCGCCGACTGCGACGCCCAGGTGCTGGTCTGGCAAGACATGGCGGGTTACACCAGCGGCAAGACCGCCAAGTTCGTCAAGCGCTTCGCCGAGGTCGGCGACCAATTGCGCTCCGCGGCAGCGGCTTACGCCGACGAGGTGCGCCGCGGAACGTTCCCCGGACCCGAACACAGCTTCTGATCGAATGACCGGTCGAGCGGCGCGGACCGCCTGTCCCGCCGCTCGATTCGTTGTAGGCGGCGCTCCTGCGTCGGGCGGCGCGGGAACGAGCGGTGCGGGCCGCGCGCGGCAAACAATGGCAGACTCGATGCCGACATTCTCGACACGAGCAGAGGTACCGATGCCGCACAGCCGTTGGATTTTCCGCAGCACCTCGCTGGTGGTCGCCGCGTTCGCCGCCGCGACACTGGCCGCGTGCGGGACGAACGGGAACCCCGAGCCCACCGGTAGCACGGGATCGACCACCTCGGCGCCCACGTCGGCGACCACGACCGTCCAGGCCACCGGCACCCAGAAGCCGACCCCGACGGTCACCGACGCCGCCGCCACACAGTTGTGCGACGCGATCCGCCCCGAGCTGTCCAACTTCCGGGTGCAGGGTCCCACGCTGGGCCGGGTCGGCCTCAACCTGATCGTGCACCCGTGGGGCCTGCAGAACGGCATCGACGTGCTCGGCAACAAGGCCGTCGTCGACACCGTCACCACCAAGAGCTGCCCGGACGTGCGCCAGCAGGCCATCGAGGCGCTACAGACGCCGGACCTGGCCTCGATCATCGTCGGCCTGTGATGCGCACCCTGTATCCCCCGATCGAGCCGTACGAGTCGGGCATGCTCGACGTCGGCGAAGGTCAGTCGGTGTACTGGGAGGTCAGCGGCAATCCCGAGGGAAAGCCGGTGGTGTTCCTGCACGGCGGCCCCGGCGGCGGCACCGCGCCGTTCCACCGGCAGTTCTTCGACCCGTCGGCCTACCGCATCGTGCTGTTCGACCAGCGTGGCTGCGGCCGGTCCACCCCGCACATCGCCGACGGCGCCGATCTCGCGCTCAACACGACCTGGCACCTGGTCGCCGACATCGAGGCGCTGCGCGGACATCTCGGCATCGCCCGCTGGCAGGTCTTCGGCGGCTCGTGGGGCTCCACGCTGGCGCTGGCGTACGCGCAGAAGCATCCGGAGCGGGTCACCGAACTGGTGCTGCGCGGCATTTTCCTGTTGCGGCGCAAGGAGATCGACTGGTACTACAACGGCGCCGCGGGCTACGTCTACCCGGACGAGTGGGAGAAGTTCCTCGCGCCGGTGCCGGAGGCCGAGCGCGACGGGGATCTCGTGGAGGCCTATCACCGGCTGCTGCACTCCCCCGATCCCGAGGTGGCGACGGCCGCCGCGATCGCGTGGTCGGTGTGGGAGGGTTCCACCAGTTCGCTGCTGCCCCATCCGGATCGGGTCGCCGAGACCGGCGAGCCGCGGTTCGCGCTGGCCTTCGCGCGCATCGAGAACCACTACTTCCGGCACGGCGGTTTCCTGGAAGAAGGGCAGCTGCTTCGTGATGTGGACGCGATCTCGCACCTGCCGGTCGTCATCGTGCAGGGTCGCCACGACATCGTCTGCCCGGCCGTGAGCGCCTGGGATCTGCACCGCGCCTGGCCCGGCTCGCAGCTGCACATCGTCGACGACGCGGGGCACGCGGCCAACGAGCCCGGCATCGTCGACCGGCTGGTGCGCGCCACCGACGGCTTCGCGAAGGTGGGCTGAGCCGTGGCGTCCGCTGCCGGAGAAGCCCTGATCGCCGCGCTGCGGGACGACGTCGACCGGTTGCTGGCCGCCGAGCCCGAGGTGCGTGCGGACGCACCGGATTCGGTGCACCAGATGCGGGTCGCCACCCGACGGCTGCGCAGCGTACTCCGCTCGTATCGCGGCGTGTTCGAGAAGGCTCCGGCGGCCGAGATCGGCGCGGAGCTGAAGTGGCTGGCCACCCTGCTCGGCGTCGCCCGTGACGCGGAGGTGCGGGCCGACCGCTTCGCCGACCTGCTCGACGAGCAGGGCGAGGAAGTGCCGGAGGTGGTCGCCGAGCGCCTGGTCGGCGCCGAACGCGCACGCTACGACGCCGCGCACGCCGAGGTGCTCACCGCACTCGACACCGACCGCTATCGCGCGTTGCGCGAGCGACTGACCCGCTGGCGCACCGACCCGCCACTGCGCCCCGCCCGCGCCGCGGCGCCCGCCGCCGACTTCTTCGGCGTCGTGCTGCTGCGCGACCACGAACGGGTGGCGGCGCTCATCCGGCACGAGCCGACGGTGCCCGGTCCGGAACGCATCGAGGCGCTGCACGATATTCGCAAGAGCGCCAAGCGTTTACGCTATTCGTGCGAGGCCGCCGAACAGGTCATCGGCGAGTCCGCCGCCGATCTCGGCGGTCGCGCCAAGCGCCTGCAAACCGTGCTCGGCGACCACCGCGACGCGGTCGAATCCGGCGCGGCGATCATCGAGCGCGCGGCGGAAGCCGAGGCCGCCGGCGAGGACATGGACGTCTATCGCCGTCTCACCGTCGCGGAGAACGCCGCGGCCGACCGCGCCCTTGCCCGCTACCCTGAAGCCGCCGAAGCACTTTCGACCAGCCTCTGGTGACTTCGTGACTCCGGCGCGCGCCGCGGTGACAGCGGCTGCGTAGCAGGCAAACCGTCTGCGAAGGAACAGCGACTGCGCAGAGCGCGAACGGTCCGCGAGGGGACAACGACTGCGCAGGGCGCTGAAGGCCTGTGACGGCGTCGGTGAACGCGCTGCGAGCAGTCAAGCGGGGAAGGCGAAGCCGACCTTGCGGGTGACCGGGTCGGCGGAGACGAGCCGCACGCGGACGGACGCGCCTTCCTTCGGGCTGCCGGTGCAGGGTCCGAGCACCGGAGGGTCGGCGATGAAGACCACCGCGGGCCGGTTGCCGTTGGCCTCGCGGATGACGACCGCGTCGAACACGGCGTCGGGTCGTTGGGCGAGCAGGCTGGCCTCGGTGAGGTCGATGCAGGCGCGGTCCACCTTGCCCGAGACGCCGTCGGTGCGCTTCATGGTGTCGGCGGTCGGCTCGAGCCCGTCCCGAACCCATTGCGGCACCGGGGTTCCCGCACAGTGGGCCAGGCAGATCTCGGTGGCGAAGCGGTCGGCGAGGCGGCGCAGCGGAGCGGTCACGTGCGCGTAGGGCGCGCCGATCCCGCTGTGCGCCAGAATCTCCGGCGTCGACCCGTTCACCACGGTGTACGCGGCGCCGCGCAGCAGGCCGGTGGCCTCCGACATGAGCACGAGTGCGGCGGGACTATTGGGATCGAGTCCGGCCAGCATGCGGCCGACCGGCTGATCCGCGGGCCAGGCCACGGCCAGCGCGGCGGCGGTGCGGCGCATGGAGGCGATGGCGGATTCGGAGGGCTGCGGCATGGTGCGCAGCAGGCCGATCCGCCGCCCGTCGGTATCGGCGCCGTCGAGCATGATGCGCGCCGCGCACATGCCGGTCAGCAGGGAGACCTGCTCGTTCCAGTCGTCGGCCGCGGTGCGCGGCTCCACGACGAGCCGCCAATGCCCGTCGTTCGCGTCGTCGCGGATGACGCTCTGAGCGGGCAGGCGCAGCCCGATCGCGCCGCGGGCCAGTCCGGCCTCGATGCGCCTCGTGCCGAATTCCGGCAGGGCCGCGATCGAGGGGTGCAGGGTGCCCGCGTCGGCGTCGGCTTGGACGCCCGCGTAGTCGAGTCGCGCGCGGGAGCGGACGGTCGCGCGCACCACCGAGTAGGTCAGCGGTTCGCAGTTCTCGTCCAGTTCGATGGTCCACAGGGCCGCGGGCCTGGTCTGGTCGGGCAGCAGGCTCGCCGCGCCCTCCGAGAGGACGGTCGGATGCAACGGCACCGTGCCGTCCGGGAGATAGAAGGTCTGGCCCCGGACGCCCGATTCTTTGGCGAGCGCTCCGTCGGGGGCGATCACGGCGCCGACGTCGGCGATCGCGTAGTGCAGTGTGAAGCCGGAGCCGGTGCGCTCCAGGTGCAGGGCCTGGTCGAGATCCAGGGCGCCCGGCGGGTCGATCGTCACCAGCTCGATGTCGGTGCGATCGATCCGGTCGCCCGCGAACGCGTCCACCGCGCCGCGGGCTTCCACGGTGGCCTCGGCGGGGTACGCCGAGGCCAGACCGAATTCGGATCGGATGGCGCCGAAATCGACCGGCGCCGAGATGATCCGCTGGTGCAGTTCCACGTAGAAATACGTTACTGCAGTGCCAGCATCGTGCCGTTCAGCTCGTTGAACGGACCGAACACCGTGAACGTCACCCGCCCGGTCGGGTAGGTCGACGACAGGTCGGCCGCGGCGTCGAGCGCCTCACCGAACGACGCCGCCGACGGGTGCGGAAGACCGGCGAGCGTGCGGCCGAAATTGTTGTCGGCCACCCACCTGGTGTCGGCCGGGCTGAGATCGACCTGCACCCCGCCGGGAAGCGGAGTCACCGCGACCGCATTGGCGGACCCGGCGCCCAGCGCGGCGAAAACCGATGCGGCCCCGGCGATGAGCGCACCGGCGACCAATGAACGAACTACCCGCATAGAGTTGAGACCTGCTTCCGCAATCGAAGTATGAATGGCCCGCTGCTGCCCGGCATCGGGCCTGCCAACGGCGACTACTGTATGACGTCGGTCACGATCTAGGCCAGTTCCGTACAAATCGCCCGGCCCGACTCGTCGTGTCGCGATCGACTGCTACTGTTCGGGGCCGGTGCGGGCCGTGATCTCGCCGCCCATTCCGAAGTGACCCCGTACGTCGACAATTGGGAGTTATGCACTGATGTCATCGATCATCTTCGACTACCTGATGCCGCTGCTCGGCCCGGAGCAGGCCGCATACTGGGCGCAGGTCTTCATGGTCGATCCCACCTGATCTCACAGAGAACGCCACACGCCGGTCGCCTTCCGTTAACCGTACGGAAGGCGACTTTCGTCCGGTGCCGATAGCATCCGGCACCGTGAGAAGAACTTCCGCCGCGATCGCGGTCACTACCACCCTGTTCGCCCTGCTCATCGCGGGTTGCAGCAGCGACGACAAGGACACCGCCGCGGCGTCGTCCACCTCCGCCTCCCCCGCCGCTCAGCCCAGCGGCGCCGCCGTGCCCGACAGCGCCAAGGCCGGCATGTTCGTCGTGAGCTACCGCAGCGCCTTCCCGAAGCTGGCCGAGGGCCGCAGCGACGCGCAGATCGCGGAGATCTTCACCGCCACCTGCAAGGATCTCGAGGACGGCAAGGCCGAGGACGCCATCGTGCAGTCCACCGTCGACCGCACCAAGTCCGGCCCGACCGCCGCGAGCAAGGAAGAAGCCCAGGCCATCTTCACCACGGCCAAGTACCTCTGCTGAACCGCGCCGCCGATGCGGGCCCGGAGCCCAGGGCGCGGCCCGCATCCGGCGGTTCGACTTCGTTCCGTCGACGCCGATCCTCGCGGCTCGGCACGGGCCACCCGGGCGTGTGGCGGACGAGTTGGTCTGTAAGCCGGATCCTGTTCCCGGTTCGCACCGGGCGGCGACCATCCATCTGGGCACACCGTCGCCGGGTGCCTCGAGCGGCCCACCCGCAGGCTCGGGCGAGCAGCCCTCGAACGCCTGCGCAGCCGCACTCCGAGAAGTGCGACCTTCGACCTTGCTCCGGGCGGGGTTTACCGAGCCGCCCCGGTCACCCGGGGCGCTGGTGCGCTCTTACCGCACCGTTTCACCCTCACCGCGCGTCCCCGAAGGGACACGGGCGGTCTGTTTTCTGTGGCACTGTCCCGCGGGTCACCCCGGGTTGCCGTTAGCAACCGCCCTGCTCTCTGGAGTCCGGACTTTCCTCGACGACAGGCGGCGGCACCGAGGTGCCCGTTCCCATCGCCGCGGCCGCCCGACCAACTCGTCCGCGCGTGCCAGGATACTCCCCGGCAGGTGAGCGGCCGCTCGCGCCAGTACGGTTAGACGTCATGGAACGTCTCGAGGTCAGTTTTCCCTCAGGTGGCCAGCAATGCGCCGCCTGGCTGTACCCTCCCGCAGGCGTCCCCAAGCCCCGTCCGCTCGTGGTGATGGGGCATGGTCTGGGGGGCACGCGGGACATGGGTTTGGACAGGTACGCCCGTCGATTCGCCGCGGCGGGCATGGCCGTGCTGGTGTTCGACTACCGACATTTCGGTGCGAGCCAAGGTGATCCGCGCCAGTTGCTGAACATCGCGCGGCAGCGGGAGGACTGGCGGTCGGCCATCGCGTACGCGCGCACGCTGCGCGGCATCGACAAGACCCGAATCGCGCTGTGGGGCACCTCGTTCGGCGGCGGTCACGTGCTGACGGTGGCGCCGGAGGACGATTACATCGCCGCCGTGGTCGCCCAGGTGCCGTTCACCAGCGGGTGGGCTTCGGCATGGGCCAAGGGGCCGATCAGCATGACCAAGGTCGCCACCCTCGCCGCCACCGATCTGCTCATCGGGCCGTTGCGGCGCAAGCCGATTCGCGTCCGGCTGGCCGGGCGCAAGCGGTCCGCGGCGCTGATGAGCGCCACCGACGTGCCGGAGGGTTTCGGCAGGCTGGCCGAGGAGAGCGAGACCTACGACCCGAAAGTGGCCGCGCGCGTGGCCTTTCCCGCGCTCTTCGACTCACCGGGTCGGCATGCCAAGGCACTGAAGATGCCGGTGTTCTACGCGGTGGCCGACAACGATTCCATCGCGCCTGCCAAGCCCGCGTTGAAGGCGGCCGAACGCACCAAGCACGCGGTCGTGAAGCGTTATCCCGTCGGGCATTTCGACGTGTACTTCGACGACGTCTTCGAGCAGGCGGTCTACGACCAGACCGATTTCCTGGTCTCGGTACTGCGGCCGTGAGTCTCGTCCCCGGCGCACTTTCGGTGCGCCGGGGCGGGTATCGTTTCTGGAACCGGATTCCTTCTGCGATGGCCCCGATGCGCCGCGAAGCATCGTCGTGATGAAACTCTTTGTCCCCCTTGGGAAGGGTCTTCCCGTCCACCGATGAGCGCCGCGCGGGTACGCACCCGCCCGGAACTGCGCCAGCAGCGGCGACAACGCGCGCACGGCTGCTGGAACCATCTGATCGCCGCGCCGCTGTGGCCCAAGCACGGCGCCAATCTCGGCACCCTGTTGCGCACCTGCGACGCCGTCGGCGCGTGCCTCGCCGTGCCGCGCCGCCCGTGGGTGCCCGACGCCTTGAACCAAGGAAACACGTTGCGCCACCGGCAGTGTGTGCACTGGGTGGACGGGCGCGTGGACCGCTGGCTGACTCGGCAACGGGCGGGCGGTTCGGCCGTGGTCGGTGTGGAGCTCACCGACGAATCCATCCGGCTGGCCGATCTGCCGACGGCCCGCAAGCGCACGGTCATGGTGCTCGGCCACGAGCTCGACGGGATTCCGCCCGCGGGATTGGAGTTGCTCGATGTGGCGGTGGAGATCCCGATGGTGGGCACCGGGCACAGTTTGAACGTGGCGGTGGCGGGGTCGCTGGTGCTGTACAAGCTTGCGGGGCTTTGCTGATGCACGATCGCGTGGGCGCAGGTGTCGGCCGCGTCGACGTGAGGTGCGCTGCGTTCGCCATCGACAAGCAGTCCGGCGCAGGGCAACCGGCGTGTCAGCGTGAACGGCGCAGGGTCCGCCACAGGATGAGCAGCGCGGCGAGGGCGGCCAGCGCGAACGGAAGTGGCTGTTGGCGGACGGCGGCGGCGATGTCGCGACCGCGCTCGGCGACCGGTTCGGGCAGCGCCTCCTCGCCGTGCTCGGCCGCGTCGCGGACCCGGGTCCTCGCACGGTCCACCAGATCGGTCGCGGCGAGCGCGGCCGCCGCGCTGCGGTCCTCGGCGCGGTGTTTGGCGTCGGTGGCCTTGTCTTTGGCGGTGTCGACGAGGTCGTGCAGCTTGTCGGTGTCCGGGTCGGTGGGGCGTCGCGGGTCCATGGGTACCTCCTTGTCGCTTCGAGGTCGCGTACCCGGGTTGGGGGCGGAACAAACAGGTTGTCGGTGGCCGCCGCTACAGTCGCGGGCCATGAACGCAGCGACTGCCGCGGTCGCCGAGACGGTCCGCGGGATCGACCCGTGCGACGAGCTCGAGCGCGAGCACATCGCGACGACCCTGGACTGGCTGGCGTCGACCGACGACGTGTTCCGCAGGGAGAAACCGGCGGTGCCACCGCGGCACCTGGTGGCGTACACGGTGCTGGTCGACCCGGCGTCGCGTGCGGTGTTCCTCGGACGGCATCGGCTGGCCGGTTTGTGGTTGCCGATGGGTGGTCATCTCGACCCCGGCGAGCATCCGTTCGACGCTGCCCGGCGGGAGGCGGGCGAGGAACTCGGTATCGCCGCCGAATTCGACGTGGTGGGTTCCGCGCCGCTGTTCCTCACCGTGACCACGACCGTCGGGATCGGTGGTGGTCACGAGGACGTCAGCCTCTGGTATGTGATTCGCGGCGAGCGCACCCACGAGTACCGGCTCGACCCGCGGGAGTTCGCCGGTGGGCGGTGGTGGGACATCGACCGGTTCGCGGTTCCGGAGTCCGATCCGCATTTCGTCCGCTTCCTGACGAAGCTGGAGGCGGTCCTCGGACCGGACTCGGACCCCGTCCCGGCGTAGATCTTGGGCGATCGGCCGGAATCTACTCGGGTCACCAGGTTGGCGAGAACCATACCCCCGCTCGCGAAGTCCCGCCTGATACCGACCGCGCGACCCGCCTCGTCCATGAGTTCGACGGGGCAGGGCCTCGCGGTCGGTCAACGGCTGGGCGAGGGTCTCGGTCACCTCCTGCGTGACGAATCCTGACTGTGGCCGGTGTCAGGGTGCTCGCCAGATGCGGGTGTTCTGGAAGGACGTGAACAACCACTCTCCGTTCTCGCGCACTGCGATGCGGGTTTGGATCGAAAGGTCTTCCGGGCGGCAGGTATTCGCGCCATCCCGCAGCACACAGACGCCATTGGTGACCAGCACGGCGACATCCGGCGCCGGAAACCGGATCGTGGCTTCCCGCGGAGACGAGAGACGCGTGCCCTTCATGAAGCCGTCGAATCCCTGCTGCATGACCTCGGCCAACTCGGCTCGGCCGCGGACGAATTCACCGATGACCGAGACGAAGTCGGCGTCCTCGGTGAACGTCGCGGCGAACGCCACACCGTCACCCGCGGCCCAGGCGGCGGCCTGTGCGGCCAGCAGTTCCAGCAATCGGCCTTCGTCCGCCGTATCCGTAGTGTTCGCTGCGGCAATCCCCGTGCGTTCCACCGAATCCGAGGACGCGGCCGTCGAACGCCCCACCGCGCGCTTCGATGCACGCTCGGCATCCGGGGCGCTCACAGCGCGACCCGTCGCAGCGCGTGGTATTCGGTCGCGGCGAAGGCGGCGACCACGGCGGCGCCGATCAGCATGAACACCACACCCAATCCGGTCAGCTCGAGAACCCCCGAGAACGCCAACGTCACCATTGCCACCGCCGACAGGGTATTCACCGCCACGACCGCCTTCGCGTGCCGCGCGGGGATCCGCGGATACCCCGCGATCAGCAGGAGTGCCAGCGCACCGCCCACCATCGCGACCCCGAACGGAATCGACCACGCCGTCGGCAGCCCGAGCGGGTCGCGCAGCGCGCCGGCTCCGCCCAGCATGACGACGCCGAACGCCCCGGTACTCCAGCCGTCGACGCGCAGTGCGGTGCGCAACGGGTCGGCGGGTGGGGCGGCGAGTGCTGCCGTGCTCATGTCCATCTCCTGTCGGTCGATCGTGTCCGCCACCACGATGCCGGGACGCGGTAAGCGTCTCAATAACCTCGGAGGTCATGCGCGCGAGGCGGTGGCTACCCTGCTGACGTGGAGAACGGTTCCCGGATCGGCCCGCTGCTGCGCGACTGGCGACAGCGCCGGCGGCTGAGCCAGTTGGATCTGGCGCTGGCCGCGGACAGCTCGGCCCGCCACGTGTCCTACCTGGAGAACGGCCGCGCCGCGCCGAGCAGGGCGATGGTGCTTCGGCTGTGCGAGGCGCTGGATGTGCCGCTGCGGGAACGCAATACGCTGCTGCTGGCCGCCGGTTTCGCGCCCGCCTACCGCGAGTCCAGCCTCGACGACGCCGAGCTGACCGCGGTGCGCTCGGCGGTGGCGACCATGCTCGCCGCGCACGAGCCCTACCCGGCGGTGGTGGTGGACCGGTGGTGGAATGTGGTAACCGGCAACTCCGCGATGTCGGTGCTCACGGCGGGCGTTCCGGAGCATCTGCTGACGCCGCGTCCCAACGTCTACCGGCTGGTGCTGCACCCGGACGGCCTGATCGCGCGGCTGGCCAATCCCGCACAGGTGCGCGAGCTGTTCCTGGAACGGCTGGGCCGCCAGGCGGACGCGACCGGCGACGAGCGCCTGCGCGCGCTGCACGACGAGGTGCTGAGCTACCCGGCGCCGTCCGATCCGGCGGCGGATCACGCGGCGCCGACGGGCCCGTTCCAGGTGCCGGTCCGGATCAGGACGCCGCTCGGTGAGATGGCGATGTTCAGCACGATGGCGACGTTCGGGGCGCCCGCGGACGTGACGCTCTCCGAGCTCGCCATCGAATTGTTCTACCCCCTGGACGAATTCACCGCCGCGGCCCTGCGCGGTCTGGGAGAGCAGCGCGGGGACGCGACGGTGAACGGTTCGGCCGGAAACGACTCAGATCGGACGGAATCCGGCGCCGACGCCACCGATGGCGTTGACGGCGGCGAGGATCACGTCGATCGGCGCGAAGAACGCCGGTGAGTGGATCGGGTTGGCCGCGGTGGTGCACGGCACGTCGAAGCCGATGCCCGCGAGGCCGGTCAGCCTGCCCTGGTTCATGCCGACCAGGCGGTCGCCGACCGTCACCGGACCGCCGGAGTCACCCGGCTTCGAGCAGGCCTGGTTCAAGGTGATGGTCTCGTCCAGGTTGCCCCAGACGACACCGCAGCCCGGGCCGCTGGTGCGACCGTTGGAGCACACGGTGGTGCCGGGACCCGGCGTCGGGCCGATCCCGTTGATCGTGGTGGCGCCGACCGTGCGAACCGGCGTCACCTTCGCCGGATCGAACTGCAACACAGCGAAATCCAGCCCCTCCCCGTTGTCGGAGTAGGCCACCACACCGACTCCGCCCACATCCAGTGCCGCCTCCGACGCCAGCCGCGTACCGGCGGGCGCGCAGTGGCCCGCGGTGAGGCCCACCAGACGACCGGCGTTGTCGTGGCCGATGGCGGTGAGCGAGCACGCGGAGTTGTTCTCGAAGACGAGGCCGGAGCTTCCGCCCAGCACCGCACTCCCCGGAGCGGCCTGCGCGGCGCCCGAGACAGCGGCGCCCACACCCGCGACGACGGCCGTCACGGCCGCCATCCACCTGAATCTCACAGCAGAAACTCTCCTTCTCGAAAGACACAGGCCGACACTCGATTTCGATCGAGGAATCGACCCACCCCACACATCGTGCGGCATCGCACCGACATCAACGGTGACGCGATGCTCGTTCCGGCCCTTTCCGCGCGAAGGCGGAGCGAACCGAGTACGCGGCCTCGGTCGACTGTCGGCTACCTCAGCGTTGGGGTAGCGGCCGGTGCGCGCAATGCGATGTGTGCCGCGCCACCGTACCCGGAGACGGCCGCGGATGCGTCGGTAAGGGGGCGTTCAGGACAGGTAGGAGGTGTCGTTGACCAGACGCACCGAGGACCCGCCGTCCGGGTAGAACTCCGCGATCGACAGCGACGCCAGATCCAGGTGCAGCCGGTACAGCAGCGACGGACCCACCCCGAGCGCCAGCTGCAACAGCGTCTTGATCGGCGTCACGTGGCTGACCACCAGCACATTCCGGCCCGGATACAGCGCGACCAGGTCGCGGCGCACCGCCTCCACCCGTTCGCGCACCTCGTCGAAACTCTCCCCGCCTGGCGCCGCCACCGACGGGTCGCCGAGCCAGCGCGCGTGCAACTCCGGATCGCGTTGCGCCGCTTCGAGAAACGTCAGGCCCTCCCAGGCGCCGAAATCGGTCTCGATGAGCCCGTCGTGCGTGCGCACCGGCACATTCAGCGCGGCGCCCGCGGCCTCCGCGGTCTCCCGGGCGCGTCCGAGCGGCGAGCTCAGAACCGCGGCGATATCGCCTTTGGCCGCAAGCATTTTCGCCGCGCGCGCGGCCTGTTCGCGACCGAGCGCAGTGAGCGGCGGGTTACCGCGGCCCGAATAGCGGCGTTGCACTGAGAGTTCGGTTTGGCCGTGGCGGAGCAGGAGCAGGCGGGTAGGGCGGCCGATCGCGCCGGTCCAGCCGGGGCTACTGGAGGCGGCCTCGGTGTTCGCGGGGTCTACGCGAGCCTCTCGGACTTCGTCGATCCAGCTGGGGCCATTCTGTTCGGCGCCGTGGGCGGAAGGCTCAGCGGCAGGGCCGCGATCACCGCTGGCTTGAAGCGCCGGGCGGTCGTGCGAGGTTTCCGCGGCGGCAGCGTGGTACACCGGGGCGTCTGGCTCGGCTACGGCGGCCGAACTCGCGGCGGCGTCCGCTTCCGACTCACCGTGCGCTGTGCCAACGGATGTCCCCGCTGGCGCGCGACCGACAGTGTCGCGCAGCGGGGTCTCCTGTCCTGCCTCGTGGGCCGCCCGCACCTCGTCGACCAGGGTGGCGTCGTCCATCGCCTCGTTGGCCAGGCGGTCGGCGTGCGAGTTCTGGGCGCGCGGAATCCAGGTGAAGCCAACCCGGTCGAAGCCCGCGACCAGACGGCGAGCTCGATCGGCCAGCGGGATCATCGCCGCGTGCTTGACCTTCCAGCGGCCCGACATCTGCTCGACCACCAGCTTGGAATCCATCCGCACGTCCACCGTGCGCGCGCCCAGCTCGGCGGCGGCCTCCAGGCCCGCGATCAGCCCGCGATACTCGGCGACATTGTTGGTGGCGATGCCGAGGCTTTCCCGCCGTTCGGCGAGCACCGCGACGTGGTCGGCGGCGAAGACGACCGCACCGTAGCCAGCGGGGCCGGGGTTGCCGCGCGAACCACCGTCCGCCTCGACGATCACGTGCTCGTAACTCACCGGACCTCCTCGGCATCCGGACGATCGGACCCGCAGGTCACAGACCGGATTCCTTGGTGCGCACCAAGATCGCGTTGCATTCGGGGCAGCGCACCACCACGTCGGGCGCCGTCTTCGCGATACGCGCGATCTCACCGCGGTCCAGCTCGATCCGGCACGCGCCGCACTTGCGCGCTTGCAGCAGCGCCGCGCCGACACCGCGCTCGGCCTTCTGCTTGTCGTAGGCGTTCAGCAGCTCCGCGGGGACCAGTCCGACCAGGTTGGAGCGATCGTCCGTACACCGCCCCTGCGCCACCTCCAGGTCCGCCAGCGCTTCGTCGCGCAGCCGTTGCGCCTCGGCGAGCTCCTCTTCGGTCTTGCTCAGCCGGGCGCCCGCGTGGTCGTGATCGGAGGCGGACGCCTCGCGGCGCTCCATCACCTCCAGCAGTTCGTCCTCCAGGACGCCGCGCCGCCGCTCCAGACTGCCCAGCTCGTGCTGGAGCTCCGAAAGTTGTTTGGCGTTAACGGAACCGGCCGTCAGCAAGCCGCGGTCGCGCTCCTCGCGCTTGCGGACCGCCTCGATCTCGCCCTCGAGTTTGCGGATGTCGCGATCGAGGTCGTCCAGCACGATCTCCACCGCCACCGCGGCGTCCTTGTGCTTGTTGCGCTCCCCCTCCAGCCGCGCCACCTCCTGCAGCTCGGGCAGCACGGTGCGCCGATGCGCGATCCGCGTCAGTTCGGCGTCGACAGCCGCGAGCTGAAGCAGCTTGGCCTGGATCGGTGGTTCGACATTCAACGCGGACAAACTCCTGAACACTGTGGACGGGCCGGGGGGTATCCGCCGGGCGGCGAATGCCAGTGCTCAACCGTACCCCGGCCACGGGGCGGTTGGTTCCGAGACCGGGCCGAGGAATGTGCGGGTCGCGTGGTGCGAGTGCGCGGCCGCCTGATCAGGTCGGACATGCGCGCGTCGCTCAGGAAAAACAGCCGGGACCGGCGACATCGCGTGTCGCTCGGCGAGAACACACACCGGTCCGCACCGCCTCGCTGCGGGCGTGGGCGCCTGCGGGACGACCGGAATCCGATGGAACCGATGACCGATTCGGCGCGTCATATAGTTACGACCGGGGGATCACCCGACGCCGATGACTGGGAGAGCTATGCGAACCGCCGACGTCTTACGCACCGTCCTCGCGGGTGCTGCTGTCATCGGATTGGCCGCGGGGTGCGGGTCGACGGTCGACGGCACGGCCGCAACACCGACGACGACGGTCCGGAACCTGGACGAGATCGAGGTCTACAACCCGTGTACCCAACTCAGTGAGGAAGCTATGCGTGGTACTGGCGCGGACCCCTCGACGAAGCGCGTTGTCACCGATCCTCCGACAGGGCCAGCATCGTGGCGGATCTGCTCCTGGGAGGTCACCGCTCTGCCCTATTTCGTGACTGTTGCCTCCAGCAGCCACACCGTCGATGAGACACGAGCCAATCCCAACGAAACCGGCTTTCGCGACGTAAATATCGGGGCCCGTCCGGGGCTGGTTCATCAGGATAGAGCCGACACGCGCGGTCTGATTTGTCGAGTCGCGATACCCGCCGAGCAGGGCATGTTCGTCATAAGCGCGGATTGGCGCGCATCCAAGCCGATAACCCAAGATCGGTGCGAGCTTGCGGTCAAACATGCGAAGGACCTCGAACCGCATCTACCGAAGTAGCTCGACTGGACAGATGCTTACGAATCGACAAGGGGTGGAACGCCGTGGCTGACGACATACAAACGCAGATGAGGCAGTGGCAGCAGCTCAAGGAACAAGCGATATCGGGTGAGTTCCGTATGGATGAGAGCATCGGCGAAGCACTCAGGAAGCGTTGTGAAGAGATGCTCGATGACCTGGATGTGCTCACCGCCGATGCCCTCAATCTGCAGTATTTGTCCGGCTACGGTGGCCTGCCATCGGCTCGTGCACTGCAAGAGAAGTTTCAAAACAAAGCCGTCAACGGCGGGCCACACGACAGCAAGGATTCTGCGGTAACCCGCCTGCAGCAGCACATGGAAGTCGTCCAACTCATGCACGACACCTACGCCGCCGCGATCGGCAAACTCCAAGCCGCCGACCAAGCAGCGGGCAACCAGCTGACCGCTCACACCGAAGGGATGAACTGATGCCCTTCTTCGTCGCCGCGGCAGCGGTCATCGGCGTCATCGCGGGCGGTGCGGGAATCGCCCGCGCGCAGAACGACTCCCACGAGAACAAAGTCAACGAGACCAATTTCCGCAACTCCGGCGAGGACAAGTGGAAGAACGACCGGAGCCACATCCAGAACGAGTGGAACACCCTCAACGGTCAATACGGCGATCGCGCCCCCGCGGTGCTGACGGGCATGGAGCCCTTCGACACCTGGTCACACGAGCAAATCTGGAAAGCGCTCAACGACCACGACGGCGGCAAAGGCGTCTCGCAGGCCGACATCAACAGCGGCGCGGACGGTTGGCGCAGGCTGCGAGACAGGGCCGACGAGGCCGTTCGCGTCTTCCGCACCGGCGTCGACTAGGACATCGAACAACTCTGGAAGGGTCGCGCCGCCAACGCCGCGATGGAAGCCACCCGCGCCTACACCGACGAGTTCAAGAAGCTGCCGGTCAGCTTCCAGCAGGTCGCCAACGGCATCGACCTGTTGCAGGGCTACCTGGATCAGGTCAAGATCTCGATCCCGCCCGCGCCGCACGTTTCCGGTTTCGACGAATTCATGGGGCACATTCCGGGCAACGGTGTGCTGAAGCTGGCGCAGCACCGCGCGAACGAGGCCGAGGCGAATGCTCGCGAGATCATGAAACGGATCTATGTGCCGGGCGCCCAAGAGGTCGACAGTCACACTCCCAAGCTTCCTGAGCCGTTCAATCCGGTCAGCAACCCCGGCGACAAGCCGAAGGACGACGACGGTGGCTGGCCGCCGGGCGGTCGACCGGTGAATCCGCGCGGTATCGATGATCCGAGAGACCCCGGTGGCGATCCGAACAATGAGGAAGGCGACCCGAATCAGCTGAAATCGGATGATTCGAACACGGACCCGCAGAATACGGATCCGGCCGCGACGAATCCCGCGTCCACCAATCCGCAGAGCACGGTTCCGCAGAGCAGCGTGCCGACACCGGCCACACCGAAGTCGTATCTGGAGGACCCGCTCAGCAGGCCTGGACCGGGCTCGCCTGGTTCGCCGGGCTTCCCCGGTGGTCCAGGACCTGGATCGAATCCCAGTCCTGGGAAAAGCATTCCGGGCGGCAAACCTGGTCAGCCCGGTGCACCCGGCAGCACACCGGGCGGACGCGCCGCCTCTCCGGCCGCGGGACGTCCCGGTATGCCGGGTATGGGTGCCCCGGGTGCTGGACGCCGCGGCGAGGACAACGAGAACGAGCACAAGACGCCGGACTATCTAGTGCAGGACCGCACCACCGAACTGTTGGGCGTGCAGCCGCGGGTACTGCCGCCGGGCGGGGTCATCGGCGGATGAGTGGAGGTAGAGAGCGCGCAGGCCGCAGCCGAGCGCAAGCGAGGCGAAGGCATGAGTGAATGGCGTTGGCAGCTGGACGGTCTCGCGTTCAGCATCGCGATGGAAGCCATGGGCCGGGACCGGCTGCCGTATCCGTTGAGTTTCCAGCCCGAATTCATGGAATACCAATCTGATTTCGAGCGCCTTCGCATGCAGACGGCACAGCGGTTGCAGCCGATCTTCGACGAGCGGCTGCACCGGGCGCTCACCGTCCTGCTGGAACCGCAGGTGCGCATCGAGATTCACGGCTTCTACGGTCCGGAGCTGAAGCAGGTCGTGCGGATGCACGCGGGTGTGGTGGACCAGGTCGCGACGATCGCGATACAGCAGCCAGGTCCGGATCGTGAGCACGGCCGCGATGTCGTGCTCACCATGTGCTACTCGCACTTGGTGGTTTCGGAGATCGCGGCGCGCCTGCCTCGTTGTCAGGGCGGCGCCCACCAGCCGTTCAGCGCTCGACGCACGGACATGGACCAGCCGCTGTACTCGCGACATCCGACGCGTCTCTCGCACGCCGAGGAGGTGAACCGGTTCTTCCGGCGACCGCGCGTCGGCGCGGGCGAAATCACTGTCTACCCTGGCATCGCCTACGACGCCCGGCCGACGCTGGACGGGCATGCGTTCATCTGGCTGGATTACCCGAACGACGGGCGGTATCTGCTGGTCAACCACAGCAGGAACGACTTCAGCATCGCGCCGGGCCCGACCGACGAGATCATGCGGCGACTTCAGGACCGAATCGCCGTGGTGAACCGGGAGCGCACGAACGCGTGGTGACGCCCGGTGCACACAGACGTGCGTAAATCGTCGGCAAACCGCGCGGTGGCGGCAGTTCAACTTCCGGGCGCGCGGGTCTTGATGGCGTCGCGGGAGATGTAGACGTCGTATTCGCCGGGGGTCGCGATGACGGCGTTGCCGTAGGCGGAGCGAACGAAGGGGTCGGTCCACCACTTTCCGTCGCGCATGTCGGCGAAGAAGCCGGCGTCGTCGCCGTTGAGGAAGATGTGGTTCTGGGTGGTGGCGACGCCGTCGAGGCGCTGGCCGTACAAGCGGCTGACCTTGTAACCGGAGTGGAAGCCGAGGGCGTTCACCCAGGGTTCCAGCTCGACGATGTTGGCTTGCAACACCCACAGATCGCCCTGGACGCGGAACTTCTCGCGGCGCTCCGGATTGTCATCGTCGCCGTAGAGCGTGAGGTCGACTTCGAGCTGATGGTCCTCGCCCGCAACCTCGCTCACCACCACGTGCGCGGCTTTGATCTCGCCGCTCAGTCCGAGGTAGGTCTGCATGAGGGTCGCGACCCACAGCAGCAGCACCGCGACGACGAGGAGCACGAGCCCGCCCGCACCCCGGCCGAGCAGCACCCGCGGCCCGACCCTGCGCACCTTCACCAACGCCGAAACGAGCAGCGCGACCGCGATCAGGATCAGCAGGATCAACCCGATCTGCACGATCCCGAAATCCACCGGGTAACTCATGCGGTAGTTGTACCCGCTTCCGGCCCTTCGATTCCCGGGAACGGCGCGGAACTGTCAGTCGGCGGCGGCCACGGTCCACGGGTCGGTGCGGATGGTGGAGACGCGAGTCTCCACGCCGGGAAGCGCCGCGGCGACAATGCCTTCCGCTTGCGCGCACCAGGGGAACTCGGTGGCCCAATGGGCGGCGTCGACGAGAGCGGGCCCGCCTGTGCGCAGGTGTTCGTCGGCGGGGTGGTGGCGCAGGTCGGAGGTGAGGTAGGCGTCGACGCCGAGGCGGGCGGCCTTGGCCAAATAGGAGTCGCCCGCGCCGCCGCACACCGCGACGCGCTCGATCATCCGATCCGGGTCGCCCGCGGCGCGGACGCCCCAGACGGTGGACGGGAGCGCTGCGGAGACGCGAGCGGTGAAGGCGCGCAAGGGTTCCGGTTCGGGCAGGGTTCCGATGCGTCCGATGCCGAGCCCGGACGGCAGGGCGGCGCGCTCGGTGACGTGGTAAGCCGGGTCCTCGTACGGGTGCGCCGCGCGCAGGGCGGCCAGCACCGCGCTGCGGGCGGCGGGCGGTGCGACGACCTCGATGCGATCCTCGTCGACGCGTTCCAGTTCGCCGATCGTGCCGATCGCCGGATTCGCGCCCGGCATGGGACGGAACTGTCCGGTGCTCGGCGCCCAGCTCGCGCAGTCGTGATAGCTGCCGCTACCGCCCGCACCCGCGGCGAACAGGGCGTTCAGCACCGCGTCGGTGTGGGTGCGCGGGACTTGGACGACCCAGTTGTCCACCGCGGCAGTGGGTTTCGGGTCCAGTGGCGCGGTGACCGTCAGACCGATCGCGGCGGCGAGCGCGTCCGAGACGCCGGGGTCGGCGGAGTCGGCGTTGGTATGGGCCGTGAACAGGGCGCAACCGGAACGGATGAGGCGGTGCAGCAGAGCGCCTTTGGCGGTGTCGGCAGCCACGGTGTCGACGCCGCGCAGCAGCAGCGGATGGTGCACCACCAACGCCTGGGCGCGCCAATCGATGGCCTCGTCGACGACCTCGGCGGTCGCGTCCACCGCGAACAACACCCTGGTGACCTCGTCTTCGGGATCACCGCACACCAACCCGACCGAGTCCCACGACTCCGCCAGCTTCGGCGGATACGCCGCGTCCAGCACCCCGATGAGATCCGCCAGCGTCGTCACCATCCGCCTACCCCACTCCTCCCGAACTCCCGTCCCGGCGGGCGCCGGTCGTCCTCCATCATCCAGCCCGGGGTTCCCGCGCGGAAAACACACCCGGTCGAACACGGCTAGCAACCGCCATTTCGGATGAAATCGGCAGCCACGACTTAGCCTTATCCGCAGCAGCCCATGCTATCGGCGATGCGTACGAATGGTCGGATGTAGACGCAGCAAAGCAATGCTGCGGCATGGCTTTGGCTTACAAGGGGCGGCCGCCAACTACGATTCGGAGTCATTCAGAGGTTGCAGATCGTCGATAAAGCTCGACCAACTGACTGACCTACATTCGATATTATCCTCCGCCGCAGACTCATCTTCATCCGTCTCTTCCTCGTGATCCCAGAACCAAACCGAACCAAAGTCCGAGTCACGCAAAGAAATAGCAAACAAATTTCCGTATTCATCGCTGGCGACCGGAAGTAACCAGTTGGGGATTCTCCCGGAAAAGACATCGAGCTTCCACCAAATACTTGCCCAATTAGGGGCATCATCGCGTAGGCAGAATATCTCATTCACTGCTTGATCGTTACCCTCGACCCGACCCCCATCCTGCCGCATCAGGAAACCCTTGTAATCCTCAGGCAATCCGCGACCGATACGCTCCTCGAGGCGCTCGATATCGAATCGCATTGCCGGACCAGCCGCTCTGTAGTAACCGACAGCCATCAGCTATCTCATTCCTTTCGCTATGGCGACTCCGCCTGCATGTCTCACAGCATCATGTAGATCGGTCGGCACCAACTGCATCGTTTTCCCGTCCTGATGATGATGCCACGTGTAGCCGTCAGGCGTCTGCCTATACCCGGCCATCCGGTTGGCGTTCGTGAAATCCGACGAACGATTACCCGTGAATCGGGGCGGGTCGAACTGCGGTCGGTCAAACTTTACCGTATTCTTTGCATAAGGGCTGAAGTCTGGGAAACCGTCGTGAGTAAACTGAACACTGGCAGGGTACTTCGTTCTCAAATCCGGTGGCAACTTTTCCACCGGATACTTTTTACCTGCATATTCGAAGTTAGACGGCAACTTACCGTTTGGCAACCGGTTAACACCAGGCGGTATGACGCGCCCTCTGGAGTCCTTTCTAAGTGTTTCAGCGAACCTGGCTGCAAGCATGTCGGCTCTAGGAGTATTACTGACCATACTTCGCGGCACTCCCGCCATCGCGGCAACAGGCTGCGGGATCATTTTTTCCACGGTCGCAACCGCGTTGATAAGGCCTTTGACAACCGCTATTTCTGCTCCCACAATGCCGTTCTCAGCAAAGTTGGAGAACGGCACCGGGTGCTCAATTCGACGTAGCGCGAAAGCCGGAATTTGACCACCTCGCGTGGAGACGGCAGGCGCCGGGGGATGCGCATCGGGCGATGCAGGACGCGGTGCGTTCTTCGTAGTCGGCGGATATGGGGAACGGGCGTTCGGGACGCTGCGCTCGGCGTTGATTACGGCTTGGAAGACTTGTTTGCCTGAAATCGCTGTTGGATCGGCATTCGCACGAACTGCTGTCGTGTTCGTGGCCAGGGTTGTGTTTGGGCTCGCTTTCAGTGTCTTGCTGGCGACTCGGGCCTCCGCGGCTGCTGCTTGTGCGGCGGCTCGGCGTTCGAGTATCAACGCGGTTATTCCCGGGGTTCGGCCCGCGGGCGTGTAGGGGAGTGTGCTGAGCATGTCGAGGACGCGGGCGAACACGCTGGGTTTGTCGGGAGCGCCGGTGGCCCAGTGCTGGCCTTTGTTGTCGACGATGACGAGGCGACCGTCGTCGGTCTTGAAATAGCGTCGACCGGGAGCCCCGGGCGGGACTGGGATCTCGGTCAGCCGCAGCGCATCCCCGCGATTGGTTTGAGGAAGGATGTACCAGCGTCCGTCTTTGCCTCGGGCGGCTTCGGGCGGGTTGACTTTGCCCGAGGTCTCGTCGGGGACGTAGACGTTGCCGTCCGCGTCGAAGGGCACCAGTTGGCCTTCGATGGTGATCAGCCTGTGTCCGTTGTGATCCCACAGCGTGCCATCGGGACGCTTGATCAGGTCGCTGACAATTACGCCGTTGCGGGTCGTGACGATGCCGATGCCGCCGTCCGGGCGGGGGGTTTCACGGACAGTCGTTCCGTCCGCATAGCTGCTGGTGACGAAGTCGCCGTGCTCAGTGAACTGCGTGGTCCGGGTCCATGCTCGGTCGCTTCCGTCGCTGCCGCCACCGTGTTCTTCGATGCCGCTGTCGCCGCCTTGGAACAGCACGACACGGGTTTCGATGCCGTTGACCGGGTCGCCGACGTAAGCGGTGACACCGGCGGTGTCGTAGGTGTCGACATGCGGTGTCAGCTGGCCGGGTTCGGTGATCTTGGTGTGGGTCCATGGTCGGTCGGCGCCGTCGCTGCCGCCGCCTTCGGTGACCTCGATCAGTCGACCGTTGGCTTGCAGGTAACGCCAATAGCGTTGGCCGAACTCATCGATCCGGAGCGAGCCGTGGGTGCCGTTGCCGTCGATCCATTCCACGGGCAGGCCGCCGCGCTGTGGGGGTGCGACGCCGTCGGGCAGGATGGGTGCGACGCGGCTGAGGTCGAGTTCGGCTGGCGATGGGATCGTGGGTGCGGTCGGGGGAGTCTGGTTGGTGTTGTTCGGGGTGGGGTCGTGTCGGGTGCGTGGCTGGTTGAAAACGACTTGGCCGACAATGGTTTGGTCGATGACGGCTTTGTCCTGCGGCGGTGTGGCGTCGTATGCCTGCTGCGCTTCGGGAGGCAGTGGCTGTGGTGGCGGCTTGCGTGTGCCGTCGGGGTTGTAGATCTGCTGCAGGATCGGATGCAACCGAACCGTTTCGGGATCCATGCGCTCCGGGAGTTGGTCGGTGACCGGTGCCTGATCCGGCGGCGCTACAGGATCGGTTGCAGATTTCGGCTGTTCCTGGATCGGTTGTGACTGGACTGGGACCACGGGGGCGACGTTTGTGGTGGGCCGCGTCGGTGTCGCCGGGGGTTGTTGGGCGGGGAGGGGCCGAGGGTCCGGCTGCTGCGGCCGTTGGGCTTGGGATCCAGGATTGGCGACGGTGTCGGGTTGCGGGATTCGGTAACCCTCGTCGTCCAGATCGGTGAAGGCTTGGGGGTCGGCGATAGGTTTCGCCTGCGGGGCTGCGATTTCGGCACCGTCTGGGCGATGCACCGCGAGCCATGCGAGCGGATCGCCGGCGGTTGTCGACGACGACTGGGTGGTCTGTTCGGCTCGCGCAGCTGCGACCATTTCACGTGTGGCCCAGATACGCTCGAGCTTGCGGGCGGCGCTGGTCGGAGTCGTCCCCGTGAAGGTATAGACCCGGCCTGCCGCGTCAACGTCGTGCGCGGCACTGACCGCAGGCGTGACGGACCGGAACCAGTCGATTCGCAGGGAGACCCATTGATAGTTGGGCGCTAGAGGACCGATAATCGGATCTGACAACGAAATTCACCTCGCGGTTGGCGTTCGGAGCCGGACCCAGTGGATGGCGTCGATGCGTGCGGTTGTCGCGTGAGATGCGCCCAGTGATCGATCGACTCCGCGAGCGAAGTGAACATGACTGGACGCCAACGGCTTTGAATACCGGATCAGGAAGTCGGGGCGGAGAATCAGCATGCCGGTGGGCAACGATGCGGGATCCGCCTTGGGAAGCGGGATCGGACCGAGTTGGGCGATGCCTCCGAGCGTCGGGATCTATTGCGGGGATGGAGGGTCCGAGAACGAGTGAAGCCCTAACCCGCTCATGGCTGGATTAGGGCTTCACTGGGAAGTCTTTGGAGTGGATAGGTCCCGCAACGGGATGAGCGCATAGTTATGGCGCTGCAGCAAGTTTCACTTATGGTGCGGCGGCAGTCAACCCCTCGATCGCGAAGAGGGCGATCCATGCAGATCAGGGCGCTGACATGTACGGCCCCATGAGATCCTCGGCCTCGAACCGGCGGTCCATGTCGGGGTCGAATCGATCGCCTCGGTCCGTGATCGAGGTCGGGGAGCGTCTGCGGCTTTCAGTGCGCTCCCCCTCATTGTTCTTTATCAGGGTTTTCATTGCGGCGAGCACAGGTTTGCCGTCTCGGCTGGCCCCGGAGCAGATGGTGCGCATCAGCGCCAGAAGAAACGAACCGACTGTGGCGAATCGGCCCGAGAGCCCTCGCGCCGCTGCTCGTCGAATTCTGAATCCGCTTGCGGTACGGATAGTCGCGCAGCTTCTCGCTCTTGCGCTGCCGAGATCAGATTGCGGTCCTCGTAATCCAGCTGGAACAGCCGCTCTGACTTCAGTCGCGACAATACGCCGAAAGCGGCGGTACTCCATTGCGTCGGTGATCACGCGTAGCCGCACATCAAACCACCAGCACCCCGGGTAACGCGTGCCGACCACCAATCAGCAGCTCAATCGGAGCCGGGCACGGTACGTATGGCCGCGCACAGCCGATCCACTGCGGCGTTATCGCGCACCGCGACGCGCATATGATCCGGTCCGAGCCCGGGGAACGTGTCGGCTCGGCGCACCGCGATGCCGTGGTCGGCGAGGTATTTGCGCAGCACTTCGCCGTCGGCCACCCGCAGAAGCAGGAAGGGACCATGGGCCGGGGTGTGCACGTCGATGCCGAGCGCGGTGAGGCGTTCGATCATGGTGGCACGGAGGGTAGCGAGGACGGTCGCGTGACGTTCGGATTCGGCGACGGCGGAGGGGGAGGCGGTCGCGGCCATCGCCTCGAGCTGGAGGATGCCGAGGGGCCAGTGCGGGCGGCCGTGGTCGAGGCGGGCGAGCAGATCGGGCGCGCCGAGGAAGTAGCCGCAGCGGAGGCCCGCGAGTGCCCAGGTCTTGGTGAGGCTGCGCAGGACGAGGATGTCGGGGGTAGCGGTCGTCGCGAGGGATTCCGGTTCGCCGGGGACGGCGTCGGCGAAGGCCTCGTCGACGACGACGATGCGGCCGGGGCGGCGCAAAGCGCGGAGGGTTTCGGCGGGGTGCAGAACCGAGGTCGGGTTGGTGGGGTTGCCGAGGACGACGAGATCGGCCTCGTCGGGCACCGCCAGCGGGTCGAGGGTGTAGGGCGGTTCGAGCAGCACCCGCGTGACGGGGACGTCGGCCTGACGCAGCGCCAGTTCCGGTTCGGTGAACGACGGGTGCACCACCGCAGCGAGACGAGGAGCGAGCTTCGGCAGGAGAGCGAACCCTTCGGCCGCGCCCGCGAGCAGCAGCACCTCGTCCCGGCGGCGGCCGTGCCGGGCGGCGACGGCGGTGCGGGCGGCCAGGTCCTCGGCGGCGCTCGGGTAGCGGGCGAGGTCGGTCAGCCGGGCTGCGAGACGTTCGCGCAACCACGACGGCGGCTCGCTGCCCTGCACGTTGACCGCGAAATCGAGCATGCCCGGGCACGCGTCTACGTCGCCGTGATGGCGAAGCAGCGCGGGGTCGACTGTGTCGGAGGGCACGGGATCACACCCTACGTGGCGGGCGTACTGGGTGACCGGCCAGAATGGCTGTCGTGGGTGACCTGCACGTCTCGTTCGTCTGTACCGGCAATATCTGCCGATCGCCGATGGCGGAGAAGATGTTCGCGCACCATCTGCGCCTCGCCGGCTTGGCCGACCGGGTGCGGGTGAGCAGCGCGGGCACCGGCTCCTGGCACGTCGGCGACGACGCCGACCCGCGCACCACCGAGACGCTGCTGAAATACGGCTATCCGGCGGGTCACGTGGCCGCCGTCGTCGGCGCCGATCACCGCGAGGCCGACCTGCTCATCGCGCTGGACACCGGGCACGAGCGGGCACTGGCCCGACTCGGCGTCCCGTCCGATCGCCGCAAGCTGCTGCGCAGTTTCGATCCCGCAGCCGACGGCCCGGACGTGCCCGACCCGTACTACGGCACCGCCGCCGACTTCGAACTCGTCCGCGCGCAGATCGAGGCCGCGATCCCTGGCCTGCTGGACTGGGTGCGCGCGGCGCTGGACCGAGTCGCCGTCGCGGACGGGCGGCCGTGATGCGCCGCCTGGCGTTCCTGCTGCGCCCCAGCTGGCTGATCCTCGCCGCGCTGGTGGCCGCCTTCGCCTACCTGTGCTTCACCGTGCTCGCGCCGTGGCAGCTCGGCAAGAACACCGCCACCGAGCACCGCAACCAACTGATCGCCGACTCGGTGCGCGCCGACCCGGTCGACGTGACCACGGTGCTCGACGCCTCCGGTGCCGAGCACACCGAATGGCGGCGCGTCACGGCCACGGGCAGCTACCTGCCCGATTCGACGGTGCTGGTGCGCCTGCGGCACCTGGACGGCGCGCCCGGCTACGCGGTGCTCGCGGCGTTCCGCTTGGACGACGGGCGCACGTTGCTCGTCGACCGCGGTCTGGTCGCCGGGGTGGACGGATCCTCGCGGCCGCCGCAGATCCCGGAACCACCGGCGGGCCCGCAGCGCCTCGAGGGCCGGGTCCGAATGTCGGAGGGCGTGAGCGCGGACAAGACGCCGCTCACCCAGGACGGCTACCGCCAGGTGTATTCGATCGACACCACGCAGGAATCCGACGTGCTCGGTCAGCCGCTCACCCCGATCCCCGCGGGCGAGCGCGGCGGGTACCTCCAACTCTCGGAGAACCAGCCGGGCGCGTTCACCCCGACCCCGCTCCCCCAGCTCGACGCGGGCCCGTACCTCTCCTACGGGTTGCAGTGGCTGGCCTTCGGCATCATGGCGCCGCTGGGCCTCGGGTACTTCGTCTACGCGGAAATTCGCGAACGCCGCAGGGAGAAAGCCGCGGCCGCGCAGTCGACGCCGACGGAGCCCACGCCGACCGAGCCCGCCGCGACCGAATCCACCGCGCCCGCTCCGGCCCAGCCGACGACCGAGGCCAGACTCGCCGACCGCTACGGACGCAACCGCTCCTGATCGCGATCGGCATCGCGAGCCGCCACGCTCTCACTCGGCCCGCGCGCCCCGGCCCGCGAAACCCCACCCGGGCCCGCCGACTCCATCCCGCCGTTTCGCCGCGAATTCGTGCAGAACGCATGCGATCACACTGGCGATGCGGTGGCATCGGGTCGGGCCGAGGCGGCTCGGATCACGGTCAGCTGATCTGGATCGGCTCGTTGCCCGCACAGCCGCGCCGAGTCCGGACCGGCGGATCGGCGCACGACGGCTATGTCGTACAACCCGGTATGGACCCGCCCGCGCGCGGAGAGGATGCCGAGTCCCGCGTTCTCCCGCCGGTTCAGCACCACGGTCTTGCCACCGTGCGCGCCCAACGACTCTCGCTCGCTAGACGGCTGTGGCGGCCAACGAGTACAGCAGCGGCAAGCGCCGGGAAGGGTCCGGATACCGGAACCGCGGCCCGTCGGCGACGAGCGTGCCGTAGCGCCGGAACGGGATCACGTCGTGCTCGTGCACGAACTCGATGCGCAGCCCGGCGCCCGCGACGGCGCTGACGACATCACCGAGCGTGTGGTGCCACTCGGTGACGGTGTTGTGCGTGGTCTGCGCGTTCCAATCGGCGTAGGAGCCGCGCAATTCGTACGTGCGGGCGTCGCGCGCGAAGTAGTCGCCCGCGACGGTGGTACCGGTGGCGTCGTCGAGGACGTCGGTGACGGGGTGCATTTCGACCAGGTAGAGCCGTCCGCCCGGACGCAACAGACCGGCGACGGTGCGTGCCCAGCGCTGGATATCGGACAGCCACATCAGCGCGCCCATGCCGGTGTAGACCAGGTCGAACGCGGCGGCGCCGAGCACGTCGACGGCGTCGAATACGTCGGCCGAGACGAATCGCGCGCGGTCGCCGAGGCCGATCTCGTCGGCGAGCTCCGCTGCCGCTTCGATCGCCGGTGCCGAGAAGTCCAGACCGCTGACCCGCGCGCCACGCCGCGCCCAGGACAAGGTGTCCAGGCCGATATGGCATTGCAGGTGAACGAGATCGAGACCATCGACGTCACCGACCTCGTCCAGCTGAAACCGATCGAAGTCCTCGTCTCCCGCGCGAAACCCGTCGAGGTCGTAGAACGAACTCGCGGCGTTGATCGGGACACGCTCGTCCCAGTGGCGTTTGTTCTGCTCGACCAGGTCGGCGGCGCTGGTATCGGTCACCCGGCCGATCTTAGGAGGGGCCTCGGGGGCGCGGGCAAGTCATTTTCCGGCGCCCGGCAGCAGGATGGGTCTGGACGAAATCGGATGGTGCGATGAATTTCCGCCGCACCGGCGGTCTACCCAACCGAACACCCATGCCTGTCGCTCGAGGAGGACCCATGCATCCCACATCGACTGCCGCCGCCGTGCGGACGCTCGAAGTTCCCGGCGCGCGCCTGCATTACGAGGTACGCGGCGCGGGACCGCTGATCGTGCTGATCGGCGCGCCGATGGACGCCGCAGCGTTCGCGCCGCTGGCCGATCTGCTCGCCACCGAACACCTGGTGCTCACCACCGATCCGCGCGGCCATCAGGGGAGCGTGCTCGATGACCCGGACCAGGATTCGACGCCCGAGCTGCGCGCCGACGACCTGGCCCGGCTCATCACCCACCTCGACGCGGGCCCCGCCGTGGTGTTCGGCTCGAGCGGGGGTGCGGTGACGACGCTGGCGCTGGCGCAGGACCATCCCGAACTGGTCAGCACCGCGATCGCACATGAACCGCCGCTCAACGCGGTGCTCGATGATCGCGACGCATTACGTCAGGGTGTCGAGGACTTGATCGCCAGCTACCGCAGCGGCGATGTGATCGGCGCGTGGCGACAGTTCTTCGTCAACGCCGATATCTCGATGCCCGAGCCGGTCTTGGCGCAGATGTTCGGCGGCGATCGAGATCCGGCTCAGGTAGCCAGCGAGAGTTACTGGTTCAACCACGAAATCCGCGGCACCACGTCGTGGGAGCCGAACCTCGAGCGGTTGCGCTCGATACCGACGCGCCTGGTGATCGGTATCGGCGAAGAATCCGCCGGGCAGTTCTGCGACCGCTCGTCGCGGGCGCTTGCGGATCTGCTCGACCTCGAACCGACCCTGTTCCCCGGCGATCACACGGGTTTCGCGGGGGCGCCCATGGGTGATCCCGTCGCATTCGACGCCAGATTGCGCGAGGTGCTGACGGGCGCGTGAGCGAACGAACCACAGCGACAGCGCCTTCGCGCACGACCAGCCGAATAGAACAGCCGCTGTGGTGTCCCTCGACTTCTTCGCGGTGACATGCCATCGCTTGCCCCTCGCCGTCGGTAGATCCGACGCCGAGGGGTTTCGGGGTTCGGCCACCGAAGCGGACACGCGAAAGCCACAGCAGCGGAAAGTCGGCGTACGGCCGAGCACCCAGAATTCAGCGCGAGAGCCGCCGAAGCAGCGTCGGCAGACCCCATGCCGCCCCCGCCGCGAACACCACCGCCCCAACCTGAACGGCCTCCGACATCCGCACCGCCCGCCGCAGATCCGGAACCGTCGGCGCGGGCCCGTCGCCGAGGGTGGGCCGCAGTTCCGTCCCGTACCGGTACTGCGTGCGCCCGCCGAGCCGAACCCCGAGCGCACCCGCCATCGCGGCCTCGACGACGCCCGCGTTCGGGCTGGGATGTCTTGCCGCGTCGCGCCGCCAAGCGCGCAGCACCGCCCCGGGGCGTCCGCCGACCAGTGGCGCGAGCCCTGCGGTGAGCAGTCCGCTGACGCGGGCGGGAGCTAGATTCGCGACGTCGTCGAGTCGGGCGGCCGCCCAGCCGAAGCGGTGGTAGCGGTCGTTTCGGTAACCGACCATCGCGTCGAGGGTGTTGATCGCCCGATAGCCGAGCAGACCGGGCACGCCGGCCACCGCGCCCCAGAACAACGGTGCGACGGTGGCGTCGGAGGTGTTCTCGGCGATGGATTCCAGTGCGGCGCGGGCCAATCCGTCGGCGTCGAGCACCGACGGGTCCCGCCCGCACAGCGAGGGCAGTAGCGCGCGGGCCGCGGTCAGATCGCCCGACTCCAGATGATCGGCCATGGCTCGACCGGCGGCCGCCAGACTGCGTCCGCCGAGCACGGTCCAGGTGGCGAGCGCGGTGGCGACGAGGCCGCCCCGCCGCGCCGCGAGCCCGAGACCGACCACGGCCCCGACCGCGACCGCCTCGTGCAACACCCCCGCCGTCCGTCGATCGGCGTAGGTCAGGGATTCGAGCGCGCTTGCCGCCGAACCGAATCCGGCCACCGGATGCCACCGGCGCGGGTCGCCGAACGCGCGATCCAGCGCGAAGCCGAGCAGCAGACCGCCACCGGCCGAGATCCCCGTGTGCACCTGGCGAGACTAGCGGGCGCACGACCGCGGCGACCGCCGGGATGTCACACTCAGTGGTCCTGCCTCGTCATACCGATGACGCCCGCTACGACCCCGCCACGGGGCCGCCCGACCGAACGGTGGTTGCAGTGACAGCCGAGAAGCCCGAGCCCCTCGACGCCGCCGAGCTGGCGCGCCGCTTCGAGGAGCATCGGCCGTATCTGCGCAGGCTCGCCTACAGCACGCTGGGCAGCCTCGCCGACGCGGACGACGTGGTGCAGGAGGCCTGGCTGCGGTTGCAGCGCCAGCACGAGGCAGGGACCGCGGCCGAGATCGACAACCTGCGCGCCTGGCTGACCACCGTGACCGGCCGGTTGGCGCTCGACCAGCTCGGCTCGGCCCGCGCCCGCCGCGAACAGTACGTCGGCGATTGGCTGCCCGAGCCGGAGGTCACCACCGTGGACGATCCGGCCGATCGGATCACCCAGGACGAGCGGGTCACCACCGCGCTGCTCGTCGTGCTGGAATCCCTCTCCCCCGCCGAGCGCACCGCGTTCGTCCTGCAAGACGTGTTCGGGATGAGCGGTCCGGAGGTCGCCGATGTGGTGGGGCGCACCCCGGCCGCGGTCCGTCAGCTCGCCTCACGCGCCCGCAAACGGGTCGAGGACGGAACGCCCCGCTTCCCCGCCTCGCCCGACGAGCAGGAGAAAGTGGTGTCGGCGTTCGCGGTGGCGTGGCGGTCCGGCGATCTCAGCGCGCTGCTCGGCGTACTCGACGCCAACGTCAGCCTGACCGCCGACGGCGGCGGCAAGGTGCCCGCCATCCGCAAGGGTGTGCAGGGTGCCGAGCTGGTGGCGAAGCTGCTGCTCGGTTGGTACAACGCGCCGTCCGCGCGCGGGGCGTGGGGCCGCTCGGTGCTGGTCAACGGCCAGCCCGGCCTGGTCGTCTTCGACGGCGCCCACACCGGCGTCTTCTCCTTCACCGTCGACGAGGGCCGCATCGTCGCGCTGCACATCGTCCGCAACCCGGACAAGCTGCGCGAACTCCCGGAAACCGACACCCCCGATTGGTTCCTCGGCCCGGACCAGGCGTAGCGGCTCCCGTCCTCCGTCCACGCTTGTGCAGCGTGGACGGAGTGCAGTAGCGGCGAAGGGTCGACGACCCCTGCCGAATCCGGGTCAGTCGCTGCGCACCAGATCGTCGACGGCGCGCACGACCTCGGGCGGGGCGGTCGCGATGACGGTGTCGAGGGCACGGCGGGCGGTTTCGAGGTCACGGATGCTCCCGTCGATGCGGTCGCGTTCGCGATACAGGTCGACCAGGAGTTCGGGGCAGTCGGCGATGAGCTGTCCATCTCCCGAGGACAGGCAGGGCAGCAGATCGGCAATGGTGGTGGTCGACAGGCCAGCAGCGAGCAGGCTGCGGATGTTCAGCACGGTCTCGACGTCGGCTTCGCTGTACTCCCGATACCCCGACGGCTGCCGGTGCGGCCGCAGCAGCCCCTGTTCCTCGTAGTAGCGCAGCAGGCGCTGACTGACTCCCGTGCGTCGCTGCAATGTCCCGATTCGCATCGCAACCTCCGGTACGTACTTGACTCTCACATTGATGTGAGACTTTAGCGTAGCGGCATGTCCGATCCAGATCCTTTGCACCACAACCGAACCCCCACATCACCTGCCGGTCCCCGCGACTGGCTCGGCCTCGCTGTACTCGCCCTGCCCACTCTGTTGCTCGCGATGGACGTGACCGTCCTCTATTTGGCTGTGCCGCATCTGACGGACGATCTGCGGCCGAGCGGAATCGAACAGCTGTGGATCGCCGACATCTACGGCTTCATGATCGCCGGCTTCCTGATCACCATGGGCACGGTCGGTGACCGCATCGGCCGGCGCAAACTGCTGATGCTCGGCGCAGGCGCGTTCGCCGCGGCGTCGGTGCTGGCCGCGTTCGCCACCGGTCCGCTGCTGCTGATCGTCGCCCGCGCGCTGCTCGGGATCGCGGGGGCAACCCTGATGCCGTCGACGCTGGCGCTGATCAGCAACATGTTCCGCGCCGCAGGACAACGTGCGATGGCGATCGGAGTGTGGGCCACCTGTCTGTCCGCGGGCATGGCTCTCGGCCCGGTCATCGGCGGCTCGATGCTGGAGTCGTTCTGGTGGGGTTCCGTCTTCCTGCTCGCCGTGCCGGTGATGGCGCTGCTGCTGGTCACCGCGCCGATACTGCTGCCGGAGTACCGCGACCCCGATGCGGGCCGCGTCGACTTGCCGAGCGTGCTGCTGTCGCTGGCGACCATTTTGCCGGTGATCTTCGGCATCAAGAAGTCGGCCGAAGCGGGGCTCTCCCCGGTTCCGGTCGCGGCGATCGCGATCGGCGTCGGCTTCGGCCGGCTGTTCGTCCGCAGACAAGGCGCACTCACCGACCCGCTGCTCGATCTGCGGCTGTTCGGCAACCCGACATTCCGCGCGGCGCTGCTGATCCTGCTCTTCGGACTCGGCACCGTCGGTGGCATCTACCTGTTCGTCACGCAATACCTACAACTGGTGCGCGGCCTGACGCCGCTGGGGGCGGGCCTGTGGCTGCTGCCGCCGGCGGGGGCGCTGATCCTCGCGTCGATGCTGACACCGATCATCGCGCGCAAGGTCGAACCCAGGTTCGTCGTCGCCGCCGCATTGGCCATCGCAACACTCGGTTACCTGACGCTTTCCTTCGTCGACGCCGTCGGTGGGCTTCCGGTGCTGGTTACGGGTTTCGTGCTGGTATACGTCGGCATCAGCCCGCTCATGGTTCTCGGTACCGATCTGGTCATCGGGACGGCCCCACCGGAGAAAGCGGGTTCGGCGGCGGCTATGTCGGAAACCAGCATGGAATTCGGTGTCGCTACCGGTGTCGCCGTCCTCGGCGTCATCGGCACCGCGATATACCGTGCGGACGTCGCGGGCTCCCCAGTACCGGGAGTGCAGCCGAGGGCGCAGGAGGCCGCGGAGGATTCGCTCGGCGCCGCCGACGCCGCCGCGACCGATCTACCCGCACATCTCGGCGACGCAATGCTCGCCGCGGCGCGCGATGCGTTCACGAGTGGGCTCAACAGCACGGCCCTCGTATGTGCGGCGATCACAGCCGCGCTCACCGCTGTGGCGCTGACGTCGCTGCGGCCCGCAGCGGCTCCTTCCCCGCACGAGGCGCCACACTTGTGAAGCGCACACGGGCATCGGCGGAGTCAACCGGCGAGGCCGACCGTCGCCGTGACGGGATAGCCGTGGGCCGCCGCGACTTCGGCGGAAAGCAAGCGTCCACCATCGGCGGCAAGGCCGTGGGCGAGGTCGGGGTGGGTGGTGCACGCGTCGCGCCATCCCTGGTCGGCGATGGCGCGCACGTACGGGAGGGTGGCGTTGGTCAGGGCGACGGTGGCGGTGTGCGGGACCGCGCCCGGCATGTTCGCGACGCAGTAGTACAGCGCGTCCGCCACCCGGAAGGTCGGATCCGCGTGCGTGGTCGGCCGCGAACCCGCGAAGCAGCCGCCCTGATCGATGGCGATGTCGACCAGCACCGTGCCGGGCCGCATCGCCGCGACCATCTCCTCGCTGACCAGCTTCGGGGCGCGCGCACCCGGCACGAGCACCGACCCGATGACCAGATCGGCGCCGAGCACCGCGCGCTCGACCTCGGCGGCATTCGACGCCACCGTGGTGATCCGCCCCTGGAACCGCTCGTCGAGTTCGCGCAGCTTCACCAGGTTGGTGTCGAGCACGCTGACCCGCGCGCCTATCCCCGCGGCCATGGTCGCGGCGTTGGTCCCCGCCACGCCGCCACCGAGGACGACCACCTCGGCGGGCCGCACGCCGGGCACTCCGCCGAGCAGCACGCCGGACCCGCCGAGCGGCGCCATCAGGTGATACGCGCCGACCTGCGGACCCAACCTGCCCGCGACCTCGCTCATCGGCGCGAGCAATGGCAACGAGCCGTCGGCGGCGCGCACCGTTTCGTAGGCGAGGGCCGTGATGCCGGAGCGCAGAATGGCCTCGGTGCAGTCCCGCGAGGCGGCCAAGTGCAGATAGGTGAACAGCACTTGGTCGCGGCGCATCCGCGGGTACTCCTGCGCGATCGGCTCTTTCACCTTCAGGATCAACTCGGCGTCCGCCCACACCGCGTCGGGTCCGTCCACCAGGGTGACTCCCGCGTCGGCATAGTGCCGATCGGCGAACCCCGACCCGACGCCCGCGCCCGATTCGAACAGCACCCGGTGCCCGTGCCGAACCAACTCCCCGGCACCCGCGGGCGTTAGCGCGACCCGGAATTCTTGCTCCTTGACCTCCCGCGGCACTCCGATCCTCATATCGCCATCGTGGCCCACCCGCGGACGGTTCGCCACGACGGCGCGCATAGCCGGGCGGAGAAGTTCCGTCCGACACGCCCGGAACCGCGGCTCCGCACGCCATCGCGACCCCACGGCCGGAAATTGTTCGCCGTCCGATCAACGGGCGGCCACGGCTCCCGCTACCGAAGGAGGGGTCAGCGGATCGCCGGGACGGCAGGCAGCGCGGCCGGGCAGACCGGAATGCCGACGCACACACCGCCACCACCGGGGTACGGATCGACCGGCGCGGTCGGCACGGAGGGCACGGTCGGCACCGATGGCGGCGTCGGCACGGGCGGATCGGCAACCGGCCCGGAACCCGCCGCAACCGCCGCCACCGGGGTTGGGATCGACGGGGACCGTCGGGACCGGCGGCGTGGTCGGATCGACCGGAGGACAACCGGCCCGGAACCCGACACATCCACCACCACCGGGATTCGGATCGACCGGGGCCGTCGGCGTGGACGGCAAGCTGCCCGAGGACGATCAACTTCAGACGCTGATGACCTCCCCGGTGACCGGAACGCGCAACCGATCGGCTAGACCCGCGTACCCGAAAACTCGCGCCAGGTAATCGAGCGTTTCCGTGAAGTGCGCCCACCCTTCCGCGTGCACCGGAACGATCACCGCTTCGCCGAGCGACTTCGCCGCCCGCACCGCGGTCCGCGCGTTCAGGGTCAGGTCGCTGTCGCCGAACCGTCCGACGTTCGCCGCCCCGACGTTCAGCAACGCGATGTCGATCCGCGGGAACCGCTGCGCGATCTCGGCGACCACGTCCACCGACGCGTTGTCGCCGGATACGTAGATGGTCGGTTCTCCCGCGGCCTCCAGCACGAAACCGGTGACCGGCCCGCTCAGCGGCTCGCATCCTTCCGGCCCGTGCAGCGCGGGCACGCCGGTGACGGTAACCGCGCCGACCCGGAAGCTCTCCCAATTGCGCAGGCCCCGGACGCCATTCATTCGGGTGGCCGCTTCGGTGGTGGAGAGCACCGTGTCGACGGTGGCCAGGAAGGCACGCCCCGCGGTGTCCAGGTTGTCGGAGTGCTGATCGTGCGAGAGCAGCACGACGTCGACCGGGCCGACTTCCTCGACCGGCACGGCGGGGCCGGTCAGCTTGTGCAGGGTGACCAGGCCCGGGTAGTCGCCGGGTTCGTCGAAGGTGGGATCGGTCAGCCAGACGCTACCGCCGTAGCGGAAGCGGATGGTCGGGCCGCCGATGTGCAGGACTTCCAGGGCGGTGCGTTCGATCGTTTCGGTCATGACGTCGATCGTCGCCGCCGGACGATCGCGCAAACAGTGGCCCGTGAGCCGTGTACCGCTAATATCGGGCCATGCATACGGTGACCGTGCTCGCCTACGACGGGATCAGTCCCTTCCACCTCTCCGTACCCGGTCTGGTCTTCGGCCGGGTCGGCGCGGGCGGACGGGCGCCGTACACGGTGGGGGTCTGCGCCGAACATCCCGGAATCCTGCGCACTCCAGGCGGTTTCGACATCCACGTCGCCGACGGCCTCGCCGCCTTCGAGCGCGCCGACACCGTCGTCGTGCCCAGTTGGACGCGCGGCGCGGGCATCTCCGAGGACCTGCGGGACGCGCTACAGCAGGCGCACGCGCGCGGTGCCCGGATCGTCGGCCTGTGCCTCGGCGCCTGGGCGATCGCCGCGAGCGGTCTCGTCGACGGCCGGGAGATCACCACGCACTGGGCCACGGCCGCCGACCTGGCACGCGCCTATCCCGCGGTGCGGGTGCGCGCCGACACGCTGTGGTCCGATCTGGGCGACGTCATCACCTCCGCGGGCGTGGCCGCGGCACTGGACTGCTGCCTGCACCTGGTCCGGGAGGATCACGGCAGCCGCGCCGCCACCGAGCTGGCCAGGGCCCTGGTCACCGCACCGCACCGCAGCGGATCACAAGCGCAGTACATCCCGGTGGCCGTGCCTGACCAAGCCGAGAACGATCCGATCGAGCGCGCCATGGTCTGGGCGCGAACGCATCTCGGCGACCCGATCGATCTGGACGCGTGGGCAGCGGTCGCGGTGATGGCGCGGCGGACCTTCACCCGGCGTTTCCGCGAACGCACCGGAAGCAGCCCGCAGCAGTGGTTGCTGCACCAGCGCGCCGACCGCGCCCGGCTGCTCCTCGAGTCCACCGACGACACCGTGGACCGCATCGCCGCCGAGACCGGCTTCGGGACCGCGGTGAGCCTGCGCCACCACTTCCGCCGCCTGCTCGGAGCCAGTCCCGCCGCACACCGCGCCCTCTTCCGCGCCGCGGCCGACGCCCCCGTGCGCGACGGCGGGCGTCGCGCGGCTACGTTGCCAGCATGAGGATTGAGGTCGGCGGTTTCGCGCCGGAGATCGATGAGAGCGCCTGGCTCGCCCCCAACGCCACGGTGATCGGGCGCGTGCGACTCGGCGCCGAGGTGAGCGTGTGGTACAGCGCGGTGCTGCGCGGCGACTTGGAACAAATCACCGTCGGCGCGCGCACCAACATCCAGGACGGCTGCGTGCTGCACGCCGACCCCGGTTTCCCGCTGACCGTCGGCAGCGGAGTGTCGGTGGGACACAACGCGATTCTGCACGGATGCACCGTCGGCGACGACGTGCTCGTCGGCATGGGCGCCACGGTGCTCAACGGCGCGGTGATCGGCGCGGGCAGCCTGATCGCCGCCAACGCGCTGATTCCCGAGGGCGCGCAGATCCCGCCCGGCTCGCTCGTGGCCGGTGTGCCCGGCAAGGTGCGCCGCGAACTGAGCGAGGCGGAGCAGGACGGCATCCGGCTCAACGGCGCGGTCTACCTACACAACATGGCCAACCACCGCAGCGCGAAAGTGCTGTGATACAGCACACACTGATCAAGTGTCCAGCAAGAACGGCTGATAGCATTTTGCCTGCATGCTCGGCGTGCGGCGGCTCGACGAGACCGTCGGCACGGCGAGCGTGATGCGTGACAGGCAGGAGGTATCACGGTGTCGTACTCGAGTATGCACCGGCCGAAGGGGCGGATCAGCGTGGCCGACATCGCGGCCCAACCGGGCGGGATCGAGGCGCTTCATCGTCGCGTCCACGAATTGCGTTCCCGCGGGGTGGATTTCGCCGCGAACGCGATCGAGAAAGAAATGGCGGATTTGGATCTGCCCCGGCAGTGACCCCCACGACTTCAACGGAAGACCAAGTCGAGCACCCGTTCGTGACAGGACCCGGCGTACCGGGTGACCAGGTCGGCCAATAGCGCGTCGAGTCCGACGAGCACCTTCGCGTGCCCGCGCGCAGCGCCGCGCAGGATGGTGCGGGCGGCGGCCTCGGGGCTTGTTCGCGCGACTTCGTCCTCGAACCGCCTGGCCACCGCGGCCCCGTCGATGCCCGGCGCGAACTGCGCCGTGCGCGCGATGGTGGTGAGGACGCCGCCGGGATAGACGCCGGTCACCCGCACCCGCCCGCCCGCGGCGCGCATGTCCTGGCGCAGCGATTCGGTGAACCCGCGCACCGCGAACTTGGCCGAGTTGTACGGTCCGTGCCCCGCCACCGCGACCAGACCGAACGCCGACGACACATTGACGACGTTGGCGCGCTCGGCCGCCTGGAGATACGGCAGAAACGCCTTGGTGCCGTTGACCACTCCCCAGAAGTCGACGTCCATCACCTGCTCGAAATGCGCGAACGGGGATTCCGCGACCCCGCCGACGTGCAGGATCCCGGCGTTGTTGAACAGCGCCTCCACCCGCCCGTAGTGCGCGGCGGTCCCTTCGGCATAGGCCAGCACCGCGTCCCGGTCGGTGACATCGAGGACGGTCACGGTCGGGGTGAAACCGACTGCGGCGCAAAGCTTCCCAGTCGTCGCGACGGCGTGATCGGACTTGTCGGACAGCGCGAGGCGCGCGCCCCGGTGCGCCAGCCCGAGCGCCAACTCCCGCCCGATCCCCGAACCGGCGCCGGTGACGACCACCACCTTGTCGGCGAAATACCCCACGGTGCAACCCCTTTCACCCCAATACCCGAATCGGGCACGCGACCAGGTTATCCAGAAGGAAGGGGCTCGGGAAAGATCGATTACCGGATCCGCGCCGCCGAATCCCGCCCCACATGCCGCACCGCCCCCATACCGCGCACCTCTCATCCCAACGCATCCGGCGCGCGACCGCGCTCTGCGTCCGCGAGGACGACGCCAGCCCTGCACCGCGCCCATCTTGCCTACCCATCGGCCAGCCCGGTGCCCTATCCCGATCGCTTACGCACCGATCTCGTGTCCCACGGCCCCCACCGCGGTTCGAGAACTTCCATACCGCCCGGTCCCATACCTTCGAGACCATCTCCGACCCCGACCCCGCGCGCTGGTGAAATAATGAACGTCCATCACCCGCACCGTCGCGGCGCCGTAGCGCACCGGTTTCCGCGCGAACGACTGGAGAATCGATGCCCACCGTTCCGTCCATGCTCCAGCGCATCCTCGACAAGCCCGTCACCGACGGCGAGAAACTCCTGGAGAGCGCGCTCTCGGCGTTCCTGGACTTCGGGATCAAGCGCACCAGCATGGGCGAGATCGCGCGCCGGGCGGGTATCAGCCCCGCGACCCTCTACCGGCGGTACGAATCGAAGAACGACCTGGTGGAGGCGGTGAGCGTGCGGGAGGCGCAGCGTTTCGTCGCCGAGATCGACAAGCGGGTACGCACCGTCGAGGGCACCGAGAACCAGCTGGTGGAGATCTTCGTCGCCTTCATCACGGCGATCGCGGGCAACGAACTGCTGCGCAGGCTGCTGCGCACCGAGCCGGATCTCATCCTGCCGCGACTCACCACCGAGGGCGGTCCGATCCTGGCCGTCGGTCGTGGCTACTTGGCGGAGAAGCTGCGCGAGTTACGCGCCGGGGACGCCGACTTCGACGCCGATCTGGTCGCCGAGATCATGGCCCGCTTGGCGCTCTCGCTGGCGCTCACCCCCGACGGGCTCATCCCACTCGGCGACGCGGAGGCCGGTCGCGCGTTTGCCCGGCGCACTCTGCTGCCCATGGTCGGCGTCCGCACGTCCGCCTGAGCTCAACCCGAACGCCGCGTTCACCAGCTCGTCGAGCCGGTGCCGCGCGGCGTCGTCGGGTGCGCGGTCGCCGTCCACGAGTTCGGCGACCAGCGTCGCGATCTCCCGGGACGCCGCCAGATCCGGATCGGGCAGCGGCAGGCGGGACACGTACTGGGTGATCCACCGTCGCCGTCCCGAGTACAGGCGGTTACCGCACACGGCGTCGTAGTAGCACAACCCGAGCGCCGAATTGGCCACGCCCATCAGGAGATACGCCAGCCGCTCGGCCCGCTCGGCGACGCCGAGGTCCTCGAGCGAGATCCAATAGCAGTCCCCGTTCACCACCGCACCGGACCGGTCCAGCGCGAAACGCGGCCGTTCGCTGATATCGGGGAACACCAGTTTCGGCACCCGCCACAGGTTGGGCCGCTGCGGCACCCAGATCTCGAACCACTCGCGGCCGCTGTCGGTGAGGTATTTGCGCGCGGCCAGCGTGGGCTCGTGGCTCCGCAAATACGCTGCCGCGCCTGGGAATTCGCGCAGGTCCACGGGGACACGACGCGGGGCGGCGGTGTCGTAGGGGTAGAGCACGCGGGTGTCGGCGGCCCGCTCGATCCGCCACGGCGCCAGATCGTGGTGGGTGATCAGCTCCAACAGCAACTCGGCCTCCGGTCGCGGGCGCACCTGGGCCCAGCGATCGGAGATGAACACCCGGTCCGCGGTCGTCTTGATGCCGACGCGAATACGGGCCACCTCACCGAAGCTCCGCCAGGTGCCCGCGCCGACGCGGGCGAGCCAGGAGTCCACGCTCGGCCGCGACATTCGCCACGCGGTGTGCGAACCTCCGCGCTCGCTTCGGCCATGCGCTGGGCTGTCGACGGACACATCAGGCGTATCTCCCCCGCCACTCGGGCGAGCCGCGGAGTCGGCAGCGGTTTGTGCGGCGGGTCCTGTCGGCGTGCCGGTCGACAGGGTGCCGACCTCCACCGCGAAGGTCCGCCCATTGTGCCGGACGAGGGAACCGGACTCCGCTGTCAGCGCATCGAAAAGCTCCATCGAGCCGAGTGTTTCGCTGAAAGACACCTCATACGCCGAGACGTGGCGACACACCGCGCCGCTCCCGCCGCGGGTGGCGATGGTGACGGCGGGCAGCACCGCGGCCGTAAAAAGCTTGGTGTCGCCGAGGTCGTAGAGCTCGACCGGAGTCAGTTCGGCCAGCAGGACGGCGCGAATGTTCGCACCCGCCTTGGTCGTGAGAAAACGGTTGGCGCACAACAGCGCCAGCACGCCACCCGGTGTGAGCAAGCGCGGCGCGACGGCGACGAAAGGATGGGTGAGGTCGATCCGGCCGCGCAGCCCGTACTGCCTGCTGAGCAACTGAGCGGTGGCGCCGCCGAGCTGCTGGGTGCGCACGTAGGGCGGGTTGGTGATGATCGCGTCGAACGCGGCGTCGTCCAGGCGTGCGGCGTCGGCGAGGAAGTCGCCCGCGTGCCAGTCGACCTCGACGTCCTCCGCGGTTGCCCGCGCCCGCGCGACGGCGAGGCCGGATTCGTCCAGGTCGTACCCGGTCAGCCGGAGACGGACGCCGGGCAGGCGGGCGGCGGCTTCCCGGTGCACGGCCAGCAGGAGTTCCCCGTCACCGCATGCCGGGTCCAGCACGCGCAGCTCGCCACCGTGGCCGGGATGCGGCACGTGTGCGAGCAACCGCCGCGCCAGGAAAAGCGCCAGCGTGGGCGGGGTGTAGTGCCGCCCATGCCGTTTGCGCTCCCGCGCCGTGCGGGTGTGCGAACCCATGGGTGGGATTGTGCCTCGTCAGGGGGCCGCGGGAGTGCTGATGCCGGGAACCGGCGCGCGCGTCGCCCGCGGCCGGGCGTCGTCCGGCGAACCTGCGCATCAGCGGCGCGTCCACCCAGTGGTAGATCGCCGCCGCGGCCGCGGTCGAGAGCACCAGGCACAGCGCGGCGAACCCGACCCAGCCGATCGGCCCGAACTGGCGTCCGCCGATGAGCAGCTTGTCACCAGCACCATCCCCAGGTCGCCACATAGGCCACCGCTAGCGCGAGCAGCGGCGGAGTCAGCCTCGTGTTGCGCCACGTGCCGTCGAGCACCAGCCGCGCAGCCAACACCCCGAGGAAGAACTCGGGCAATCGCGAGAGCGGGAAGATGCAGCTGAGCCAATAGGACTGCGCCACCGGGATATGGCGAACGTCAACGACTGCGCACAATCGCGCGATCACCGCAGCACGCGAACCGATCCCCCGCCAATGAGGCCGCCAACGAACCCCACCCCCGTCCTGGTTCCAAAACGAGACCACACCCGCTAGCATTCAGTCTCGAAATGGAACCAAACAAAGGAGGCGGGTCCATGAGCCCGACCACTGCGCCTACCGACGCGTTCGAGTCCCTCGCCCGAATCCTCGACGACCGATGGACCTGCCGACAGTTCCTGCCCGACCAGGTGCCGCGCGAAACCATCGAGTCCCTGCTGCGCGTGGCCCAGCGCACCCCCTCCTGGTGCAACACCCAACCGTGGCAGGTCGCGGTCACCGAAGGCGCCGCCACCGACCGATTCCGCAAGGAGTTGCTGGAACACGTCCAAAGTTCCGCCCCCGCACCGGATTTCGCGTTTCCCGCGCAATACACCGGCGTCTACCGCGACCGCAGGCGCGAATGCGGCCTGCAACTGTACGAGAGCGTCGGAATCGTCAAGGGCGATCAGGCGGGCACCATGCGGCAGGCGATGCGAAACTTCGAACTGTTCGACGCCCCGCACGTCGCGATCGTCAGCACCGAGGCCGATCTCGGCGTCTACGGCGCCGTGGACTGCGGCCTCTACATCGGCACTTTCCTGCTCGCGGCCCAGAGCCTCGGCCTCGGCGCCGCACCGCAGGCGGCCCTAGCCTCGTACTCCCCTTTTCTCCGTGAGTATTTCGAGTTCTCCGAGAACCGGAGAATCGTCGCCGCCATCTCGTTCGGCTATCCCGACAGCGACCATCCCGTGAACGGTTTCCGCACCCGCCGCGAAGAAACCGATCAGGTCGCGACCTGGTTCACCGACTGAGCGAACCACCGCTTCCAGCAAGAGCGGATCAGCCGACCCGGCGATTCTCGGTCAGCCCCGGCCCCGGCTCGGGGCTGACTTCGCGGGCGGTGATTTCGCTTCCGCAGGCGTCGCATTCGAGCCGCGCGTGCGCCTCGCCGGTGCAGTCGCGGTGCCGGTAGTGCACCGGCGGCCCGTCCGGCGCCATGTAGGCGTCGCCCCAATCCCGGATCGCCATCAGGATCGGGTAGATGTCGTGGCCCTTCTTGGTGAGCCGATACTCCTCATGGGCGCCGACCGCGGCCGGTCGCTTCACCAGAATGTCGTGCTCGATCAAGCGGTCCAGCCGATCCTGCAACCTGCTGCGGGAAATGCCGAGCGCGCTCTGAAAGGCGTTGAACCGGCGAATCCCGGAGAACGCGTACTTGAGGATGACCAGCGTCCACCGATCACCGAGAACCACCAGCGGCCGCGTTATCGAACACGGCTCGTCGGCAAGATCCTCGTAACGCATCCCTCGATGCTACCCAGCCCCGCCAGGGGGCGCGGTCGGACGCGGACCGCGCATGGCCGCAGCGAATGCGGGGCACGCCCGGTGGGCGCCGTCGGACGCGGTCCGTCATCGAACCGCTCATAGCCGCAGCGAATACGAAGGTACGCCCTCGAGTCAGGCGTCCGCGCGCCGGTGGATGACGTACTCGAAGTGCCCGTCCTCCGGATCGGCACGCAACGGCCACGGCTCCGCTGCCAGCACGCGCTGCCATTCCAGCGGCCGATGCGCGTCCTGTTCGGCGAGCGACTGCGCGTCCGCGAGGGCGGCGCGGGAACCGATCGTCTGTTCCTCGATGCCGCAGAACTCGCAGCTGTGCACCTTGCCGACCTCGTAGCGTTCCGGCACGACGCTTCTCCTTCGGGCGAAAAAGCTTGGGCCCCGGGATATTTCCCGGGGCCCGAGCGGAGTCCTCACATCACAGCGGGATGTTCTTGTGGTGACTCTTGCGCGCGGGCGCGGCGGCCAGCGCGGCGGCGATGACACTGCGGGTCTTGGCCGGGTCGATGACCTCGTCCACCACGCCGATCGCGATGGCGCGCTCGACGCCGCCCGCGATCTTCTCGTGCTCGGCGGTGAGCCGGTCGTGCAGCGCCTCGCGCTCCTCCTCGGGAGCGGCGGCCAGTGCCTTCTTGTGCAGGATGCCGACGGCGGCCTTGGCGCCCATCACGGCCACCTCGGATCCCGGCCAGGCGTACACCGCGGTCGCGCCCAGCGAGCGGGCGTTCATGGCGATGTAGGCGCCACCGTAGATCTTGCGGGTCACCAGGGTGACGCGCGGGACACGGGCCTCGGCGAAGGCGTGCAGCAGCTTCGCGCCGCGGCGCACCACGCCCTCCCACTCCTGGCCGACACCGGGCAGGTAGCCGGGCACGTCGGTGACCACGATCAGCGGGATGCCGAACGCGTCGCACAGCCGCACGAACCGAGCCGCCTTCTCGGCGCTCTCGGAGTTCAGGCAGCCGCCGAGGCGCAGCGGGTTGTTGGCGAGCACGCCGACGGTGCGTCCGCCGAGACGACCCAGACCGACCACCATGCTGCGGGCGTATCCGGCCTGCAGTTCCTCGAACGTGGACTCGCCATCGACGTTGTCGAGCAGCTCGTGCACGAGCGGCTTGACGTCGTAGGCGCGCTTGGCCGATTCCGGCAGCATCGCCTTCAGGTCGACGTCGCCGTGCGCGGCGGCGTTCAGGTCGAATTCGCCCTGCTCGGCGAACATCGACGCCAGTCGACGGGCGCGGTGCATAGCGTCGGCCTCGTCGTCGGCGACGATGTGGCACACGCCGGACTTCTTGCCGTGTGTCTCGGGACCGCCGAGGGTCGCCATGTCGACCTGCTCGCCGGTCACACTGCGCACGACGTCGGGGCCGGTGACGAAGACCCGGCCCTCGGGGGCCATGATCACGATGTCGGTGAGGGCGGGACCGTAGGCGGCGCCACCGGCGGCGAAGCCGAGCACCACGGAAATCTGCGGGACGAGACCGGACGCGCGAACCATGGCCTCGAAGACCAGGCCGACCGCGTGCAGGGCCTCGACGCCCTCGGCGAGGCGGGCGCCACCGGAGTGCCAGAGGCCTACGACGGGAACGCCGGAATCGATGGCGGTGTCGATCGCGTCGACGATGTGCTTGCAGCCCTCGACGCCCATCGCGCCGCCCATGACGGTCGCGTCGGAGCAGTAGGCCACGGTGCGGACGCCGTCCACCTCGCCGATCGCGGCGAGGACGCCGGACTTGTCGCGCGGGTGCAGCGGAAGAACGGTGCCGGGATCGAAGAAACGCTGGAGCCGGCCCAGCGGGTCACGCGGATCGGTCGCGGTTTCTGGTTGAAACGCGGGAGCCACAATTGTCATCGCGTTTTCTCCTCTGTCACGAGAGTGCCGCTACTGCGGCTGCGTATGTCGAACCACCGGTGGGGTCGGGCCAGTTCTGTTGGCCGACCCCACCGGGGATCGTTGTTGCAGTCAGTCGTGCGGCTATGCGCGACCGAAGGCGAGCGCGACATTGTGCCCACCGAAACCGAAGGAGTTGTTGATCGCGTACTCGATCTCCTGGCGGCGGGCTTCGCCCTTCACCACGTCGAGGTCGATCTCCGGGTCCTGGTTCTCCAGATTCAGCGTCGGCGGGACGATGCCGTCCCGGATGCTGAGCACGGTGAGCACGGACTCGAGCGCGCCGACGGCGCCGATCGAGTGGCCCAGCGCCGACTTGGGCGCGTACACCGAGGGGTGGTTGCCGACGGCCTTGTTGATCGCGTTCGACTCCGCGGTGTCGCCGATCGGCGTCGCGGTGGCGTGCGCGTTGATGTGAGTGATGTCCTGCTTGGACAGGCCCGCGGTCTGCATCGCGCGGGTCATCGCGCGAGCGGCGCCGGTGCCTTCGGGATCCGGGGCGACCAGGTGGAAGCCGTCCGAAGTGATGCCTGCGCCGAGCAGACGGGCGTGGATGGTGGCACCGCGCGCCTTGGCGTGCTCCTCGGTCTCGAGGGTCATCAGCGCACCGGCCTCGCCGAAGACGAAGCCGTCGCGGTCCTTGTCGAACGGACGCGACGCACCCTTGGGGTCGTCGTTGCGCGTGCTCATCGCGCGCATCATGGAGAACGCCGCGATCGGCACCGAGTCGATGAAGCCCTCGACGCCGCCGGTGACGACCATGTCGGCGTCACCCATCACGATCATCCGCCACGCGTTGGCGATGGCTTCCGATCCGGACGAGCACGCCGAGACCGGAGTGACCACTCCTGCCCGGGCCTTCAGCTCGAGTCCGACGCAGGCCGACGGGCCGTTCGGCATGACCATCTGAACAGCGAGCGGCGAGATCTTGCGGTAGCCGCCGTTCTTCAGCTTGTCGACCGAGTCGATCAGCGCGTCGCCGCCGCCGAGACCGGTGCCGATCGCCACGCCCAGACGGTCGGGGTCGACCTCCGGGCTGCCGGCGTTCTTCCACACCTCGCGGCCGAGGACGGTCGCGAGTCGCTCGACATAGGCCATGCGACGGATCTCGACCCTGCTCAGCAGGGTGTCGGGGTTGACCTTCAGGTGGCCGCCGATGCGGACCGGCAGGTCGTATTCCTCGACGAAGGAATCCTCGAGAACGTCGATGCCGCTCTCGCCGTTGAGGAGTCCCTTCCACGTCGCATCGACGTCGCCCGCGATCGACGTGGTCGCCGCCAGGCTCGTTACGACGACGTTGGGGAAATTCCCGTTCAAGGTGGAAGGAGTGGTCACTTTTCGGCCCTACTCGGCGTCGAACTTGGCCTTGAGCTCCGCGGCCGCGTCAGCGTTCTCGGCCTCGAGCTTCTGGATGTAGGCGACAGCGTCGCCGACCGTCTTCAAGCTGGCCAGATCCTCGTCCGGGATCTTCACACCGTACTTGTCCTCGGTCTGCACAGCGATTTCGACCATGGACAGCGAGTCGATGTCCAGGTCATCGACGAAGGACTTCTCGATCGTCACCTCGGAGGGCTCGATGCCCGTGACCTCTTCGATGATCTTGCCGAGTTCCTCGACGATTTGTTCCTGGGTCAGAGCGGCCACTTGGTGGCTCCCTTCTTGTTACTTTGTAGGGCTTCTTCTGTGTTTTTCGGGCCGAGGCCGCCGGGGGTTACCGTCGGTTCGGTCACGACCTCGCATTTTTTCGATGCGCGGTCGCGGAGGAAAGCTAGCCGGAGGTCGACAGTTCGGCCAACGCGGGGAGGTCCTCGGGGGTTTTCAGCGCCAGGTTCGGCGTGCCCTTCAGCTCTCGTTTCGCGATGCCGACCAGCGTTCCGGCCGGTGGCAGCTCCGCCACCGCCGAGACACCGGCCTGTCGGACGGTCTCGGTGCACAGATCCCAGCGCACGGGTCGGGTGACCTGTGCGGCGAGCTTTTCGATCGCGTCCTTGCCCGAGGCCACCGGTTGCCCGTCGAAGTTCGACAGCAGCACCCGGGTCGGGTCCTTGGGCGTGATCTTGGCGATGGCCTCCGCCACCGCGTCCTGGGCCGGGGCCATGAACGCGGTGTGGAAGGCGCCCGCCACGGGCAGCGCCCGAATCCGCGCCTTTTCCGGCGGATTCGCGGCGAGTTCCGCGAGGGCGTCCAACTTGCCCGCGGCCACGATCTGGCCCACCGCGTTGCGGTTGGCCGGAACGAGGTCCAGTTCCGCGAGCCGCGCGAGGACAGCGGCTTCGTCGCCGCCCAGCACCGCGGACATCCCGGTCGGTTCCAGCGCGCACGCCTTGGCCATCTCCGCACCGCGGATGGCGGCCAGGGTGACCGCCTCGTCGGAGCTGATCACTCCGGCGACGGCGGCGGCGGCGAACTCGCCGACCGAATGTCCCGCGACGATCGTAGCGGCCGGAAGCGAATCCTGATCGATCTCGGCGTACGCCAGCAGCGCGGCCGCGACGACCAGCGGCTGGGTCACGGCGGTGTCGACGATCTCCTCGGCCGTCGCGGTGGTGCCGAGACGAACCAAGTCGAGGCCGGCGGCCTTGGACCACAAGGCGAGGCGATCATTCGCGCCGGGAAGGTCGAGCCAAGGCGCGAGCATGCCGGGTGTCTGGGACCCCTGTCCAGGGGCGAACAACGCGATCACGCCTCTAAGAAAACACTGTGAGCCCCGCCGCACGAGATGTCGGCGCGAATGAAGCTTTCCGATGGGTTTTGTGGGGGTCCCACAAAATCCCACGTGAGTCGGCCCGATCGACAGACTCCCCTTCGGCGTTACAGGCCGTCGTGACCGATCGGGATCGGAGTTACCTCTGTGCCTGGAGTCGACGATTCGTTACGCGTTCGTGTCAAACGACCCACCGTTGCCGCGATCCGGAGTACGTAGGCGTCCCGCGGATTCATCGGATCCCGGCCCGTTATCTCGGCGATCCGTTTGAGTCGGTAGCGAACGGTATTTGGATGGACGTACAGCTGACGGGCGCACGTCTCTACGGCTCCCCCGCAATCCAGATAGGCATCGAGGGTATCCGCAAGCGCCGATCCAGCGGCGGCCAACGGGAGGACAAGATACTCGTTCAGCGCGTCGACCGCACCTCGATCACCCAACAAAGCGCGTTCGGGTAGCAACTCGGCCGCGTGCACCGGCCGCGGCGCCCCGCGCCAGCCCACCACGGCCTCCATACCCGCCAACGCCTCCACGGCGCTCGCGTGCGCCGCGCCGAGAGTTCGGGTGGTCGGCCCGATGACCACCGGACCGTCGGAGAACACCTCGGCGAGCAGGTCGGCGAGGAACGGTGAGACGTACCCCGCGTCGCCGAGATGTCCGCTCACCACCATGACCAATCGGGTGCCCTGCACGACCGCGAGCGCCGCGCGCCCGTGCCTGGCCGCGATGGCGTGCACCGAGCCGACGGAGGAGACGCCCTGCTCCCCCGGCGGCGTGCCGACGAGGACGGTGGCGGGCGCGGTGGCGTCCCAGTTCAGCGTTGCCGCCCTGGAGAGCATGTCGGGGCCGGTGTCGCCGCGCACCACCGCGTCCACTACGAGCGCCTCAAGGCGGGTGTCCCACGCGCCGCGCGATTCCGCGGCGCTGGCGTACACCGAGGCGGCCGCGAAACCGAGCTCGCGCCCGTATCGCAGCACCGCCTCGGTGAGCGCCACCAGCTGCCGGTCGTTGCGCGCGAGCGCGGGCAGCCACTGTTCGAAGAACTCCATGGCCACGCGGACCATGTCGACGGTCTGGCGCAGCGTGAGCCGCCGCGCCAGATCCTGCGGAATGACTTGGAAGGCGTCCAGGCTGAACCGGATGTCGCTGTCGGGATCCTGCAGCCACTCCAGGAAGTTCACCACCGCGGTCTGCACCAGCATCTGCACGCCCGCGCGCTGCGCCGCGTCCAGATCGGCGAAGAACGGCAAACGATCCTGCATCGACCCCACCGCCTCGGTGGAGAGCCGTCCCGAGAACTGCTTCACCCGTTTGAGCAGCGTGTCCGGGAGCGGATCGCGGTTTTGCCGGTTCGGGGAGAGCGCGCCGGTCGGCAGATACACCTCGTGCTCGGAGGAGCCTTCGGTGATCCGACGGGGCCGCGGCGGTTTACGTTCCACCATCCAATATTCCGCTATGCGAGATCTTCGTCCGAACTCACCGCCGCCTTCGGCGCGGCGTCCACGTCGTCGATGCGGTACTTCGCGGCCGCTTCCACCGCCTTCGACGCGTCGATCTTGCCCGTCCGCGCCAGCCCTTCCAGCGCCGCGACCGCGATCGACTGCGCGTCCACGTTGAAGACGCGCCGCGCCGCGGGCCGGGTGTCGGAGAAGCCGAAACCGTCCGTGCCGAGCGTGGTGAAGTCGCCGGGCACCCACTTGCGGACCTGATCGGGCACGGCGCGCATCCAGTCGGTCGCCGCGACGTACGGGCCCTCGACCCGCGACAACGCCTCGGTGACGTACGGGACGCCGGGATCCTCGCCCGGCTTGCGCAGCGCCGCGATCTCCTTGGCCAGCGCCTCCTTGCGCAACTCGCCCCAGGACGTCACCGACCAGACATCGGCCTGCACACCCCACTCGTCGGCGAGCAGCGCCTGTGCCCGGAGGCCGTCGGGCACCGTGACGCCGGAGACGAGGATCTGGGCGCGCACGTCGCCCTCGCCCCCGCGCCGGTACAGGTAGATGCCCTTCAGCAGACCGGCGACGTCCAGGTCGTCCGGCTCGGCGGGCTGCTGATACGGCTCGTTGTAGAGGGTGATGTAGTAGAAGATGTCCTCGCCGCCGAAGGTGTCGGTGTCCGGCCGCTCCATGGGCTCGGTGCCCGGCAGCGCGGCCTGATGCGGCGGCGTGACGCCACCGCCGTACATCCGGCGCAGACCGTCGCGCACGATGTGGGCGATCTCGAAGGCGAAGGCCGGATCGTAGGTCACCACAGCGGGATTGGTGGAGGCGAGCAGCAGCGAATGGCCGTCGTTGTGCTGCAGGCCCTCACCGGTCAGCGTGGTACGCCCGGCGGTAGCTCCGAGGACGAAACCGCGCGCCAACTGGTCCGCGGCGGCCCACAGTCCGTCGCCGGTGCGCTGGAAGCCGAACATCGAGTAGAAGATGTACAGCGGGATCATCGGCTCGCCGTGGGTCGCGTAGGAGGTGCCCGCCGCGGTGAACGACGCCGTCGAACCGGCTTCGTTGATGCCCTCGTGCAGGATCTGCCCGACCGCGCTCTCTTTGTAGGCAAGCATCAACTCGGCGTCGACCGATGTGTACAACTGGCCGTTGCGGTTGTAGATCTTCAACGAAGGGAACCACGAGTCCATACCGAAGGTGCGGGCCTCGTCGGGGATGATCGGCACGATCCGCTTGCCGATCTCCTTGTCGCGCAACAACTCCTTCATCAGGCGCACCAGCGCCATCGTGGTGGCCACGTTCTGCTTGCCGGAGCCCTTGCGCACCGAACGGTACGCCTCGTCGCCCGGCAGTTGCAGCGGCTTTGCCAGACTGCGCCGCTCGGGCAGGAACCCGCCGAGCGCTTGGCGCCGATCCAGCATGTACTGGATCTCGCGGGCCTCCATACCCGGGTGGTAGTACGGCGGCAGGTACGGATCCTTCTCCAACTCGGCGTCGGTGATCGGGATCCGCTGCAGGTCGCGGAAGTCCTTGAGATCCTGCAACGTCAGCTTCTTCATCTGGTGCGTGGCGTTGCGGCCCTCGAAGTGCTTGCCGAGGGTGTAGCCCTTGATGGTCTTGGCCAAGATGACCGTCGGCTGACCCTTGTGCGCCATCGCGGCGGCGTAGGCCGCGTACACCTTGCGGTAGTCGTGGCCGCCGCGCTTGAGGTTCCAGATGTCCTGGTCGGACATGTTCTGCACGAGCGCCTTGGTGCGCGGATCGCGGCCGAAGAAGTGGTCGCGGACGTAGGCGCCGTCGTTGGCCTTGTAGGTCTGGAAATCACCGTCGGGCGTGGTGTTCATCAGGTTCACCAGCGCGCCGTCGCGGTCGGCGCCGAGCAGCGCGTCCCACTCGCGGCCCCAGATCACCTTGATGACGTTCCAGCCCGCGCCGCGGAAGAACGACTCCAGCTCCTGGATGATCTTGCCGTTTCCGCGCACCGGGCCGTCCAGGCGCTGCAGGTTGCAGTTCACCACGAAGGTCAGGTTGTCCAGGCCCTCCATGGCCGCCACGTGCGCGAGGCCGCGCGACTCCGGCTCGTCCATCTCGCCGTCGCCGAGGAACGCCCAGACGTGCTGGTCGGAGGTGTCCTTGATACCGCGATCGTGCAGGTAGTGGTTGAACCGCGCCTGGTAGATGGCGTTCATCGGGCCGAGACCCATGGACACCGTCGGGAACTCCCAGAAGTTGTTCAGCAGCCGGGGGTGCGGGTAGGAGGGCAGCCCGTGGCCGAGGCCGCCGTGGCTGTACTCCTGCCGGAAACCGTCGAGCTTGTCGGTGCTGAGCCTGCCCTCGAGGAAGGCGCGCGCGTAGATACCGGGCGAGGCGTGACCCTGGATGAAGATCTGGTCGCCGCCGCCCGAGTGGTTCTTGCCGCGGAAGAAGTGGTTGAAGCCGACCTCGTACAGCGCCGCGGAGGACGCGTAGGTCGAGATGTGACCGCCGACGCCGATACCGGGCCGCTGCGCGCGGTGCACCATGATCGCCGCGTTCCAGCGGATCCAGGCCCGGTAGCGCCGCTCCACCTCCTCGTCGCCGGGGAACCACGGCTCGTTCTCGGTGGGAATGGTGTTGACGTAGTCGGTCGAAGTCAGCGAGGGGATCGCGACCCGGCGCTCACCGGCCCGCTCCAGCAGGCGCAGCATGAGGTAGCGGGCCCGGCCGGGGCCCTCGCGGTCGAGCATCTCATCGAAGGATTCGAGCCATTCGCTCGTCTCCTCCGGGTCGATGTCCGGCAGGTAGGACGCCACCCCTTCGCGGATCACCCGCACACGCCCACCCGACTGCGGCTGCGAACCGTTCGATTCGCGGCCCGCGGCGGGGGCGGGGGCGGCATTGGTTCCTCCAGCGGATTTCGCTGGAACGGAAGAGTCGATCAGGTCGGTCAAATCTGCTCCTCGTACAGGGGTGGACATGCTGATGGCGTCTGTTTCCCCGAGCGGGCACGCTGGTGTGCGGACCACCCGTTACGTAAGGTTCGGGCGCACCCTCCATCCTTGCCGAGGATGCGTCCCAGGTCATCATGTCAGCAGGAAATCCAGTACCGTTTGCAGGAAATGGGTTACTCCCGAGTTGCCCCGGTACGCGCCGGGAACCTGGCGTCGCCCAGCTGGCCTGACCACCTGTTTTTCGATTACCGCCGATGGACGAAACAAGAGCGGGGAGGACGATGAAGCTGCTGAACCCACGCGGGTTCGGACTGGTGTGCGCGACCGTCGTGGTCGCGGCCGGATTGACGGTCGCGGGCTGCGCCGAACGGGTGGCGGGCACCGCCCATCCGAACACTTCGGACCTAGCCGCGTACAAGACCGAGGCGGCGGCTTCGTCGGCCGCGGCCACCTCCTCGCGGCGGGCCGCGGCGCAAGCGCAGGCGATCACCGACAACTGCGCGCAGTTCCCCACCACCACCGGCGTCGGGGTGACGACCTACAACGACTTCGTCGACGCGCACGATTCCAACGCTCCCGACTACGCGGCGAAGCGCGATCTGGCCGCGCAAACCCTCGAGGACGCCGCGACGAAGGTCGAGACCGGCGTGAACACCGCCGCGGGCGCGCTGCCCGACGACCTCGTCGTGAAATTGAACGAATACGTCGCCGCCGCACGCGCGTTGGCCGCGGAGACCCGCACGATGACCTACACCGCGCCGGTCGGCCCGCTCAACGAGGCGAGCAAACGGGTGAACGACGCGCGCAACGCGGTCCGCGACGCCTGCCCGAAACGCTGACGACACGGCGGCCGACGCGACATTCGGTGATCATTTTCGGCCGATCGGCTTGCGCTCGAGCCGATAACCATGTTCGCTTGCAACTATCTACTGTCGGGAGTTGAGGAGGACACCACCGTGGTCGCCGCGGCGGACGCGCAGAACTACGCTCAGAAGCTTGGCATTACACACGGCATGGTTGTCCAGGAACTGGGCTGGGACGAGGACACCGACGACGACCTGAGGGCCGATGTCGAGGACGCCAGCGGTGGGGAGATGGTCGACGAGGACTCCGACGAGGTGGTCGACGCCGTGCTGCTGTGGTGGCGCGAGGGCGACGGCGATCTCGCCGACGAGCTGATGGAGGTCATCAGCCCGCTCGCCGACGACGGTTTCATCTGGGTCCTCACCCCCAAGACCGGTCAACCTGGGCACGTCGACCCGAGCGAGATCGCCGAAGCCGCACCGACCGCGGGACTCACGCAGACCTCGGCGATCAGCCTCGGCGGTTGGACCGGCAGTCGCTTGGTGCAGCCGAAGGCGCCGTCGAAGCAGCGCTGAGCCTTTCGCTATGGTTTCGCCGGGCGGTGTTATCGCCGCCCGGTGGGAACCCGAACCGATGGAGGATTCGCGTATGCCGCTCGAGGAGGGCACCCTCGCGCCGGATTTCACGCTGCGGGACCAGAACAACCAGCACGTCACGCTGTCGGACTACCGCGGCAAGAAGAATGTGCTGATCGTTTTCTACCCACTGGCGTTCACCGGCATCTGCCAGGGCGAGCTGTGCAAGGTGCGCGACGAGCTGCCCAAGTTCCAGAACGACAACGCCGAGATCCTCGCCATCTCCGTCGGCCCGCCGCCCACCCACAAGATCTGGGCCGCCGAACAGGGCTACACCTTCCCCCTGCTCTCCGACTTCTGGCCGCACGGCGCCATCGCCCAGGCCTACGGCGTCTTCAACGAGAAGTCCGGCTACCCCAACCGCGGCACCTTCGTCGTCGACCGCGAGGGCTACATCCGCTTCTCCGAGATGAACGGCCCCGGAGAGCCCCGTGACCAGGCGGCTTGGGAGAAAGCGCTCGCCGCGCTAGATTCATAGACCGTTGCCCGTCGGCCCCCGCCGACGGAGACGGGCGTATAGCTCAGCGGTAGAGCACTGGTTTTACACACCAGCGGTCGGGGGTTCGATCCCCTCTGCGCCCACCTCACTCGATGCCCGGCCCATGCCCACGGAGGGCGTGGGCCGATTCTCGTTCCGTCGTGTTTTGTGGGGGCGCAGCCCCCCACGCCCCGCCCGGCGGGCTTCGCCCCCGGACCCCCGCCTCGGGTTCGCCGACATGCCGCCGGGCGGCGCTCCGTACTCGCCCCGAGTTCGCCTGCCTCGGGTGTCGTTCCGTACCCAGAACGCGCAGCCCGCCTAGCTGAGAGGGCCTTGTTTCGGAGCCAGCACCCGGTCGGCCGATGCCGACGCATCGTGGTCTCCGCCTCACAGGGGGGTAGCGGGGCTTTGTGATAGCGCGGCCCTGGATAGCATCGGTCGTTGTACAGATCGAGGGAACCCCGAGGACGTGTGTTGATTAACGACCATCTTGACCGCTGGAACGCTCACGAGGCTTCGGCGGAGGCGATGATTCCGATCATTGGGCGGTTGTATCGCGAGAAGGGGGTGACCATCCTCCTGCACAGCCGGTCGCTGGTGAACAAATCGGTGATCAGCATCCTGCGCACGCACCGCTTCGCGCGGCAGATCGAGGGCGAGGAGCTGTCGATCGACGAGACCCTGCCGTTCCTCGAAGCGCTTAGTCAGCTGGATCTGGGGCCGTGCAAGATCGATCTCGGCCGACTGGTCATGGCCTATCGCACCGACGAACGCGGACTGTCGATCCCCGAGTTCACGGCCGCGGTGCTGGCCGACGTCACCGACGGCAACAAGGCCGAACCGCAGGGTCCGCGGGACGTGGTCCTGTACGGCTTCGGCCGGATCGGTCGCCTGGTCGCTCGTCTGCTGATCGAGAAGACCGGGTCCGGTAACGGGCTGAACCTGCGGGCCGTCGTGGTGCGCAAGGGCGGCGAGGGTGACCTGGCCAAGCGCGCTTCTCTGCTGCGCCGCGATTCGGTGCACGGCAGTTTCAACGGAACGATCAAGGTCGACGCCGACAACGACACGATCATCGCGAACGGCAACGTCATCAAGTTCATCTACAGCGATGACCCGACCACGATCGACTACACCGATTACGGAATCGATGAAGCGATCCTGATCGACAACACCGGCAAATGGCGTGACCGTCAGGGCCTGTCGCAGCACCTGCGTCCGGGCATCGCGAAGGTCGTCCTGACCGCGCCGGGCAAGGGCGATGTCCCGAACATCGTGCACGGCGTCAACCACCGCGGGCTGGACCTCTCGGAGCAGATCGTCTCGTGCGCTTCGTGCACGACCAACGCGATCGTTCCGCCGCTCAAGGCGATGGACGACGAGTACGGCATCGTCCGCGGCCACGTGGAGACGGTGCACTCGTTCACCAACGACCAGAACCTGCTGGACAACTTCCACAAGGCCGACCGCCGTGGTCGCTCCGCGCCGTTCAACCTCGTGCTCACCGAGACCGGCGCCGCGTCCGCGGTCGCCAAGGCGATGCCGGACTTCAAGGCCAAGATCACCGGCAACTCGATCCGCGTCCCCACGCCGGACGTCTCGGTCGCGATTCTGAACCTGCAGCTCGAGCGGGAGACCACGACCAGCGAAGTGCTCGAGTACCTGCGCCAGGTCTCGCTGTCCGGCCCGCTGAGCCGCAACCTCGATTACACCGCGGCCACCGACGTGGTCTCGAGCGATTTCATCGGCTCTCGCGCGGCGTCGATCGTCGACGCCAATGCCACCATCGTCGATGGTGACACCGTGATCCTGTACCTCTGGTACGACAACGAGTTCGGCTATTCGTGCCAGGTCGTGCGGACGGTGCAGTACATCTCGGGCATCGAATATCCGACGTACCCGCGGCTGGGTGCGCAGGACGGCGCCGACGAGGTGCCCGCGCTGGCCGAGGCGTAGTCGCGTCGACAACCTGATTCGAGAACGGAGACCGTGCCAGTGGATCTGGCACGGTCTCCGTGCTTTCGCGACCCATTGCCGTGGCGGCGCTCGATCTGCGACGGGAGTGGCTGCACGAAGTACGGCGTCACCTCCGGCTACGAGGGTCGGCAGGGGTGCGGGCGGGTCGACGTCGTCCTCGACCGAAGCCCCCCGGGCGCAGCCTCCGCTAGCCCAATGTGGGCATCAACGAGAAGCACCCTTCTGGGCTGCGGATATGCGTAGGGCGCGATGTGGCCTACGCAGCGTTCGGCGATCTCGAACTTGAAATTTAGGTAACCCGAAACTTATCATTCGGCTTGTGAAGGTCTCGCTCCACCCCTCGTTCCGCCCGACTGCTCGCGCGTTCGCCGCTCTGCTCGGCGCGCTCGCGATGACCGCGACGCTCGCCGCCTGTGGCGAGTCCGCGAACCGGAACGAGAAACCGGTGGTGCTGACCACGTTCACCGTGCTCGCCGATATCGCGCGCCAGGTCGCGGGTGAGCATCTCACCGTCGAATCGATTACCAAGGCGGGCGCGGAGATTCACGGCTACGAGCCGACCCCGGGTGATGTTCGCCGGGCCTCGACCGCCGATCTCATCCTCGACAACGGCATGAACCTCGAGGCGTGGTTCACTCAGTTCGTCGAGGACGTGGACGTGAAGCACGTGGTCGTCAGCGACGGCGTGACGCCGATGTCGATCACCGAGGACGCGTATCAGGGCAAGCCGAACCCGCACGCGTGGATGTCTCCGCTGAACGTGAAGATCTACGTGGACAACATGATTCGCGCCTTCGACGAACTCGCTCCGGAACATGCCGCCGACTTCCGCGCCGCAGGCGCCGCCTACCAGGCCGAACTGCAGAAGATCCACGACGAATTGGTGAGCACCCTCGCCACGCTGCCGCCCAACGAGCGCGCACTGGTCACCTGCGAGGGCGCGTTCTCCTACCTGGCTCGCGACGCCGGACTCACGGAGAAGTACATCTGGGCGGTCAACGCCGAACAGCAGGCGACACCGCAGCAGATCACCTCGGCGATCGATTTCGTCCGCGCGAACCGGGTGCCCGCCGTGTTCTGCGAGTCGACCGTGTCCGATGCCCCGATGCAGCGTGTGGTCGAGGCGAGCGGCGCGCGGTTCGGCGGCGTGCTCTACGTCGACTCGCTCTCCGAAGCCGACGGCCCGGTGCCCACGTACCTGGATCTGATCCGGCACGACGCCAAGACCATCACCGCGGCGCTGACGGGAGCACGGCCATGACACCCAGCATCGAAATCCGTGACGTCACAGTGCATTACGGCGAGGTGCTCGCGCTCGACGGCGTCGATCTGAGCTTGCGTTCCGGGCGCGTGTGCGGACTCATCGGCATGAACGGCTCCGGCAAGTCGACGCTGTTCAAGACGATCATGGGTCTGGTGCGACCCGATCGCGGCACGGTCCGCATCGATGGGACCGACCCCGCGGGCGCGCGTCGCGCCGGAGCGCTCGGTTACGTGCCGCAGAGCGAGGCGGTCGACTGGAGTTTCCCACTGTCGGTCCGCGACGTCGTGATGACCGGACGCTACGGCCACATGGGTTTCACCCGCCGCCCCCGGCGCGCGGATCGGGAAGCCGTGGCACACGCTCTGGAACGAGTGGAACTGACCGACCTCGCCGACCGCCAGATCGGGCAACTGTCCGGCGGACAGCGCAAGCGCGCATTCGTGGCGCGTGGAATCGCCCAGGGCGCAACGATTCTGCTGCTCGACGAACCGTTCGCCGGAGTGGACAAGCGTTCCGAGGCCACCATCACCACGCTGCTTCGCGAACTCGCCGCCGACGGCGCCACGATCCTGATCTCCACCCACGACCTGCACGCGCTGCCCGACCTCGCCGACGAATCTGTCCTGCTGATGCGAAAAGTGCTCGCACACGGCGATACTCACGAAGTGTTGCGCCCCGAGAAACTGGCGCTGGCCTTCGGACTCGATGTGCTGGAACGCGATTCACTACCGAAGGCGGGCTGAGATGTCGCTCGTGGAGTTCTTCGTCGATCCGCTGCGCTACGAGTTCATGGTGCGAGCGCTGGCCACCACCCTGGTCACCGCCGTCGTGTGCGCGACCCTGTCGTGCTGGCTGGTGCTGATCGGGTGGTCCCTGATGGGTGACGCGGTGTCGCACGCCGTTCTGCCCGGTGTCGTCCTCGCCTACATCGTCGGCGCACCGTTCGCGGTGGGCGCGGTGGTATTCGGCTTCCTCGCCGTCGCGCTCATCGGCGTGGTACGCAACACCAGCCGGGTGAAGGAAGACGCGGCGATCGGCATCGTCTTCACCACCCTGTTCGCCTTCGGGCTGGTCCTGGTCTCGATAACGCCGAGCCAAACCGACCTGAACCACATCATCTTCGGCAACCTGCTCGGCGTCAGCCGCGACGAGCTCGTCCAGATCGCCATTCTCGGCGTCATCGTGCTCGCCGCCCTCATCCTGAAGCGACGCGACTTCACCCTCTACGCCTTCGACACCACCCACGCCCACGCCATCGGCCTGCGCCCGCGCCTGCTCGGCACCGCGCTCCTGGCGCTGCTCGCGCTGACAGCGGTCCTCGCGCTCCAGGCGGTCGGAGTCATCCTGGTGGTGGCGATGCTGATCATTCCCGGAGCCACGGCGTACCTGCTCACCGACCGCTTCGGTCGCATGCTGCTGATCGCCCCTGCCGTGTCGGCGCTCTGCTCGGTGATCGGGCTGTACGTCAGCTACCACCTCGACACCGCGCCCGGCGGCATGGTGGTCGTGGTGCAGGGCGTCGCGTTCACCCTGGCGTACCTGTTCGCACCGCGGCAGGGGATCATCGGCCGCCGGATCGCCGCGGCCCGCCGACGCTCCGCGGTCGCGGCCTGAACCAACACCACGCGGACGGGGTTCAGCAAGCTGAAATGACGCTCCAGCAGTCGCGCCCTCGGCCCGCACCGCGCCGACGAACGCCTTCGTCGCGCGTCGACCAGGTCTCCGCCGCTCCCCCACTAAACTGAGCGGGTGGACGCACCCACGGCGCAGCGGGAGTTCTCCGCTTACGGGCTGTCGCATTGGATCGTGCTTGCCGTGTTCGCGGTGGGCGCGGTGCTGGTGGTCGTCATCGGGCGAAAGCAGAACCCTTCCGCCGCACGCCGTTTCAGCCGCGCGTTCGGCGCGGTGACGTTGGGGCTGTATCTGGCGATCTACCTCTCCACGCTGTTCCCGCCCACCATCGGCCGCTCGGTTCCGCTACGCCTGACCGATCTCGCGACGATGGTCGCCGGGTACGCGCTGTTGACGCACCAGCGCTGGGCCTACGCACTGACCTACTACTGGTGCCTCACCCTGAGCACCCAAGCGCTCATCTCACCTGCCCTGGAAAGCCCCGAATTCCCGCACTACGAGTTCCTCGCCTTCTGGGCGATCCACCTGGCCGTGGTCTGGGCCGCCATCTACCTGACCTGGGGCATCGGCATGCACCCGACTTGGCGCAGCTACTGGTTCGCCGTGGCGGTCACCGTGGTGTGGGTCGCGGTCACCTTCGTCTTCAACTCCCTCGCCGACACCAACTACGGGTTCGTCAACCGAAAGCCTTCGACGCCGTCGCTGCTCGACGTGCTGGGCCCGTGGCCGTGGTATTGGGGGACCGTCGCCGTCATCCTGCTCGTCGTATGGGCCTTGATGACATGGCCATGGGTGCGATCCGCGCCGAGGTCGAAATCCCCTGCTCCGACCCAGCAAGTGAGTTCGCAGCAGACCGAAGACAGCTGATTCGAGAGCACTTTCCCGGACGACACCCACACCCCCACGTCACTTTGGCAAGCCGAGCGTCGACAGAAGGCCCCCGGAACCACCGATCTCAACGACCACACCACCGAAACCCAAGCAGCGGAAACCGATTCGCGAGCCGAAGACCTACCCCACGTCCCGACGCAACCAAGTGACCTCGGCACCAACCCCACCATCCCCGGACCGAAAGACCTCCAGATCCTCGTCCCACGCCGTCCCCAGCGCACGATCGATCTCGGACGCCAGGTCGTAAGCCGAGTACTTCCCGAGCTCCCGCGCCGCCTGCAGCATCGCCCGCAACCGCATCTCCCCCAGCGTCACATCCCCATTCGCACTGGTGGATCCGTGCCACAACCCCAAACCGGGCACGAAGCTGTACCGCTCCCCGTCCACCCCATCGCTCGGGTCCTCGGTGACCTCGAACCGGAGCACCGGCCAAGACCGCAACGACTGGGCAATTCGGGCGGCGGTGCCGACGGGCCCGATCCAGTCGCTGGTCGCGCGCAGTTGACCGTCGGCCGGTTGGTTGGTCCAGCGCAGTTTGGCGGGGGAACCGAGGGCCGAGGTGAGCGCCCACTCGACGTGTGGGCACAGCGCGGCGGGCGACGAGTGGATCCACACCACACCCGCCGTCGCGTCCGCGAACTGACTCGATGCGCGCACCACCGATACCTCCAGCTTCGACGAGGGACGTCTTCCCCAACGACTCGTCCAGCTGGCGTTGCCTGAGTGTACTGGAGTGCCCGAAGTTACGTATGTTACTTCGCGAGTGTGTTGCTTGCGAGTCTCGCTTCGGCGATCACCGCGTCACTCAGTACCGGCCACACCTCCCGTGCCCAGTCGCCGAAATTCTCGTCCGCCAACGCGACACACGCCACCCCGATTTCCGGGTCGACCCATAAGAAGGTGCCGGACTGGCCGAAATGCCCATAGGTACGCGGGGAGTTCGCTCCGCCGGTCCAATGCGGGGATTTCGCGTCGCGGATTTCGAATCCGAGGCCCCAGTCGTTGGGCCGCTTCGAGCCGTATCCGGGCAGGATGCCGTTCACGCCGGGGAACTGCACGGTGATGGCTTCGGCGTGGGTCCGAGCCGAGATCAGCCGCGGGTTCAACAGTTCGGCGGCGAACAACAGCAGGTCCGCCACCGAGGACTTGCACGCGTGTCCGGCGGGCCCGGTGAGCACCGAGGATTTCATGCCGAGCGGTTCGAACACCGCGTCCCGCAGGTATTCGTCGAACGCGATTCCGGTCTGGTCCGCGACGAATTCGGCGAGCACCTCGAATCCCGAACTCGAATAGATTCGGCGCGCGCCCGGCTCGGCGAGCACATCGGTGGTGTCGAAGGCGAGACCGGAGGTGTGCGCGAGCAGATGCCGGACGGTTGCTCCGGGTGGGCCCGCGGGCTGGTCGAGCTCGATCGCGCCCTCCTCCACCGCGACTAGTACCGCGTAGGCGACCAGCGGCTTGGTCACCGAGGCGAGCGGGAAGACGCGCTCAGCATCGCCCTGCGAAACCGCGCCGGCGCCGGTGACCACACCGGCCGCCGCGTGTCGAACCGGCCAGTCCTGGATCTGTTCGAGTGAACGCACGAAAACGAGCCTACGAGACCGCAGCGGCGCGGTAGTACCGCCACCGGAAATCGATCCGATGAATGGGAGCCTCCGAGAGATCTCGGTACCGCCGGTACCATCGACTCACTATGAGCGAACGCAGTGAGCGAATCATGTGCCAGCGTGCATCGCGCATGCCGGAGCCGAGCGCCAGCGAGGCGCAGGCATGAGCGAACCCACGATCCACGGCGAGGTGGCCCCCGGCTTCGGTCCGGTCGCCGACGCGTTCCGCCGCAATTTCTCCCGGCACGGCGAAATCGGCGCGGCCGTCGCCGTTTTCGCGGGCGATCGCCCCGTCGTCGATCTGTGGGCCGGGTACCGAGACCGGCGCCGCGTCGAGCCGTGGGAGCCAGACACCATCGTGCCGGTCTTTTCCTCGACCAAGGGCATGGCGGCGTTCGTGGTCGCGACGGCGGTCTCCAAGGGCGTCCTGGACTACGAGAAGCCGGTCGCCGACTACTGGCCGGAGTTCGCCGCGCAGGGCAAGGGCGCGATCACGGTGCGCCAGCTCATCGATCACCAGGCGGGTCTTTCCGGACTCGACACCGTGGTGAAACTGTCCCAGCTCGCCGATATGGACGGGCTCGCGAAGATCCTCGCGGCACAGAAGCCCGCGTGGCAGCCCGGCACCCGGCACGGCTATCACGCGATCACCCTCGGCCTCTACCAGGGCGAGCTGGTGCGCCGCGTCGATCCGCTGGGCCGCACCCTCGGCCGTGTCTTCGCCGAGGACATCGCCGAGCCGCTCGGCCTGGACTTCTTCATCGGCCTGCCCGCCGCCGAACCGATCGAGCGCGTCGCGGTGCTCTCGGCCACCAAGGGCTTGGACATCCTGCGCTACGAGCGCGATCTGCCGCTGCGCATCGGCGCCGAGGTCTTCCTGGAACGCGGACATTCGCATGCGGCGCTGACCAATCCGCGCTGCGGCGCGCCCGCGCGAGCGACCCGCCGCGAATTCCTCGGAGTCGAGTCGCCCGGCCACGGCGGCGTCGGCAACGCCCGATCGCTGGCCAAGATCTACGGCGCGGCCGCGGCGCGCACCGGCGCGCTGCCCATCGCCGACGACCTCCTCGACCTGCTCGCCGCCGCCGACACCGCCGACGACGTGCCAGCCGAAGACCTGGTGCTGCACACCAAGAGTCGCTACCATCTCGGCTTCCGCAAGTCCCGCGGTTCGTTCCGATTCGGCTCCGACAAACGCGCCTACGGCACGACGGGCCTCGGCGGCTCCTTCGGATTCGCGGACCCGAGCACCGGTCTCGGCTTCGGCTACACCATGAACCGCCTCGGCATGGCCGTCCTCGACGACGTGCGCAGCCGCAACCTCCGCGAGGCCCTGCTGCGCTGCAAGATCTGAAATCCCCGCTCGGCGAACCGATCCCGCGCGCTCTGGTGACCCAGGCCGCGGTCCGGCTTGCCGAGCGGGGTCGTCCGACGACTTACCAGTCGTTTTCGGTGTAGCGGATGATGCCGCGAATGTTCTTGCCGTCCAACATGTCCTGGTAGCCCTGGTTGATCTCCTCCAGCTTGTAGCTGCGGGTCACCATGTCGTCCAGGTTGAGCTGGCCGGACTTGTACAGCGCGAGCAGGCGCGGCGCGTCCTGGCGGGCGTTGCCGCCGCCGAAGATGCAGCCCTTCACCGTCTTCTGCAGCATGGACAGCAGGAAGCTGTTCATCTTCACGTCACCGGCATCCATGCGGCCCATAGAGGTGACCACCAGAGTTCCCGCCTTCGCGGTGAGGATCAGGCCCTCTTCGATGTAGTCGCCGTGCATCTCGCCCATGGTGAGGATGACCTTCTCGGCCATCCGCCCCTCGGTGGCGTCCATCAGCGGCATGATCGCCTCGGCCATGCTGGCGTAGGTGTGGGTGGCGCCGAACTTCTGCGCCTGTTCCCGCTTCCACGGGTTGGGGTCGATGGCGACGACCTTCGAGGCACCGGAGAGCACCGCGCCCTGCAACGCGCTCATGCCGACGCCGCCGATGCCCGCGATCACCACGGTCTCACCGGGCATCACGTTGGCCACGTGGGTCGAGGAGCCGAATCCGGTCGGCACGCCGCAGCCGACCAGGCAGGCCACCTCGAACGGGATGGTCGGGTCGATCTTCACCACCGAGGTGTGGTGCACGGTCATGTACGGCGCGAAGGTGCCGAGCAGGCACATCGGGATGACGTTCTGGCCGCGCGCCTGGATGCGGTAGGTGCCGTCGCTGATCGCCTGTCCGAGCAGCAGACCCGCGCCGAGATCGCAGAGGGCCATATTGCCCGAGACACAAGCCGGACAGCGGCCGCAGGCCGGGATGAAGGACAGGATGACGTGATCGCCGACCTGAAGATCGCCCGGCACGTTCGGACCGAGCTTGGTGATCACGCCCGCGCCTTCGTGGCCGCCCATCACGGGGAAGGCGGGCATCGGTGTCGCACCGGTGACGATGTGGTGATCCGAATGGCACATACCGGCGGTTTCCATCCGGATCTGCACCTCGCCGGCGACCGGGTCACCGATCTCGATCTCTTCCACCGACCACGGCTCGTCGATCCCCCACAGGATCGCGCCCTTCGTCTTCATTCCTGTCGACCTCTCGCGTGCACAGTGCTTCAATGTGACTGCACCCACAGTACGAGAAAAGTGGAACGCGTTCTAGTACCGATCGGGAAATTCATCGGTGCGGCACGGCGCGATGCCCGAACACGTTCTAGAATTGGCACTCGTTCTCAGCCGCACACGTCGTGTACGTGATGGACGAGGTCGTGTACGAAGTACTTCGCCAGCGAGTCGACGGTGAAGATCGACCCGTCGCCGCGACGCACCCGCAAACCGCGATCCGCCGCCGGCACCACTTCGAACGCGCGTGCCGCCGCCTCGGCCGCCAGCGCCAGTTCACCCGAGACCGCGGCGGGCTCCTGCGAGTCGTAGCGGTCGGCGATCGCAGTCTCGTCCTGATCCCAATTCGAGAAGACCGGCAAACCGTCCGGTGTCTCCTCCGGGGTGAGTCCGCGCGCGTCGAAGGCGGGCACCCGCGGATCGACGGCGGCGGTGCGCGCGGTGATCGCGGCACGGTAGGCGAAGATCCGGCACACGTCGCGCACGTGGGCCGCGTACTCCAGCGGCGACCACGTCGACTCGTCCGGACGCTGCCGGGCGTCGGGGCGGTCCAGCACCGCGCGCAACCGGTCGGCGCTGTCGCGCGCGAGCGACGGCACCTGCTCGTAATCGATGGCGGCGGCGGCGAAACCGCACTCGGGACAGGCGCGCTCCAACACCCAGGTCCAGTTCTTCACGTCGGGAACGATCGGCATGCGTCGAAACTAGAGCTGGCCGCATATGGATTTCCACCCATATACGGCCAGGCTTCGTCGAGATCCGGTCCGTCACTCCATCAGGCGGTGCGCCCGCTCGAACAACTCCAGGGTGATGGCGTGCAGGAAGTCGCCGACCTGCTTGGGCGCCTTGCCCGCGAACGCGCGCGCGTGCGTGCCCTCCAGCACGATGCCCAGCTTGAAACAGGCCAGCACGGTGTACCAGGTGACGTGGCTCAGGTCGCGATCGGAGAACCGGCCGTAGTGCTCGACCATCTCCTCCGGGGTCGGCAGACCGCCGACGGCGCCGAGCTTGCCGACCAGCGCCGCGCCGGTGGTGCCGGGCTCCGGCCGGGTCGCGATCTGCCAGCCCAGGTCGAGCAGCGGATCGCCGATGGTGGACATCTCCCAGTCCACCATCGCGGCCACCTCGGGGCCCTCGTAGGAGAACATCATGTTGGCCAGATGGCAGTCGCCGTGCAGGATGCCCGGCGTCCAGTCGGCGGGCCGGTGGCGATCCAGCCACTCCCCGACCTGCTGGACGCCGGGAATCTCCGGTCCGGGGTAACCCTCGTTGGCCGAATAGGATTCGAGCTCGCCGAGCCAGCGCGGCACCTGGCGCTCCAGGAATCCCTCGGGCTTGCCGTAGTCCGTCAGGCCGAGCGCTTTGTAGTCGAGGGCGCCGAGCCGGGCGATGGCCTCGACCGCGGACAGTCCCATCTGCCGCCGGATCTCGGGGTCCTTCGCGTGCAACTCGGGCAGTTCGTTCTGCGGGTTGAAACCGACGATCGGCTCCATCAGATAGAAGACCGCCCCGATGACCGACTCGTCGGCGCAGGCGGCGATGACCTCGGGCGCGCGCACGCCCGCGCCGCTGAGCGCGCCGAGCAGCCGCGCCTCCCGGCGGATGACGTCGTTGCTCTTGGCGCGCAGATGCTTCGGTCCGCGCCGCAGCACGTAGTCCCGGCCGCCGCGACGGAACCGCAGCATGATGTTCTGCGTGCCGCCGCCGAGCGAAGTCACCTCCTCGAACGCGCCGCCGGGCAGGCCCTGTTCTTCCATCCATTTCCCGACGATCGCGAAATCGACGACGTCGCGATCCACTTCGACCGGTTGCGCAACAGACATGCCCCACATTCTGCACCACCCGCCCACACCAACTGAAGGCGCGTGACAACAGTTCGTGCCGACCTGCCAGGCGTAGGGTTTGGCACACCATGCACACGCTGTTGATCGACAACTACGACTCGTTCACCTACAACCTGTATCAGCTGATCAGCGAGGTGAACGGCGTCGAGCCGACGGTCGTGCGCAACGACGAGGTGGACGACCCGGCCCGGCTCGGCCTGCACCGTTTCGACAACATCGTCGTCTCCCCCGGGCCCGGCCGCCCTGATGTGGCCCGTGACGTGGGCATTTCCGCTGCCGTCATCGCCACCGTCGAACTCCCGCTGCTCGGCGTGTGCCTCGGCCACCAGGGCATCGTCGTGGCGGCGGGCGGTCTCGTCGCGCCCGCACCCATCGCGCGGCACGGCTATCTGGACGAGGTCGGCCACGACAACCGCGAGCTGTTCGCCGGTCTTCCGCAGGGCTTCACCGCCGTCCGCTACCACTCCCTGAGCGCCATCCGGCCGCTGCCCGCCGAGCTGGAGATCACCGCGAGCACCCCCGACGGCGTCGTCATGGGCGTGCGGCACCGCGCCAGACCGCAGTGGGGCGTGCAGTTCCATCCCGAGTCCATTGCCAGCGAGTACGGCGCGGCGCTGCTGCGCAATTTCGCCGAACTCACGGCGGCGCACCACGAGCGGACCGAACACGCCAGGGGGCAACGGGTCGGAGGCGCGCAATCCACGCGCGGCGCGACGGCGACCGTCGAGCGTGCCGAACCCCGCGCGGCTCGTCATCGCCCGCCCGCGACCGCCGACGCGCCACAGATCCGCAACGCGATGCCGCTCGCGCGCTCCAGACCGCCCCGCGGCGGGGCCGTGGTCGACGCCGCCGCGAGAACCAGACCGGGCGATCCGAGCACGGCGCAGGATTCGACACGCACGTCCGGTTTCACCACCGAGAGAACGGCGATCGACCTCGGCCCCGGTTCGATCAAGACGGGACGGATACCGCCGGAGCCCGACCCGTCCACCGAAAGCCCCTATCGCCCAGGCGAACCCGAGCGACCCTGGCAGTTGCGCCACGAGATCCTCGACCGGGCCATCGACACCGAGGCCGCGTTCCTTCGCCTCTACCGGGATTCCCCGACCGCGTTCTGGCTGGACAGCGAGCACGTCGAACCCGGGCTCGACCGGTTCTCCTTCCTCGGCGACGCGAGCGGGCCGCTGGCCGAGGTGGTCCGGTACCGGGTCGGCGACGGCGCGGTGGTCGTGGAGACCGCCGACGGCGGCCGACGCACCGTCGCGGGTGACGTGCTCGACTACCTGGCCGCCGAATTGCGCTGGCGCACCGCCGAAATCCCCGACCTGCCGTTCGACTTCGCGTGCGGGTACGTCGGCTATCTCGGTTACGAGGTGAAGGCCGATTGCGGCGCGAACGCGGCGCACCGCGCACCGACACCCGACGCGCAGTGGATCTTCGCCGATCGGCTCGTGGTGGTCGACCAAGTCGCCGGGCGCACCCATCTGCTCGCCCTCACCGATCCCGGCTCCGACACCGCGCGCGCGGCCGCGGACTGGCTGCGCGACACCGCGGAGGCGCTCGCCGCCCTGCCCACCTGGTCGAATCCGCCCACGCTGGAAGTGGATTCGGATATCGCGGCGGTCGAGCGGCTGCTCACCCGTGGTCGCGGGCGCTATCTCGCCGACATCGGCGTCTGCCTGGACCGGCTGCACGCGGGCGAGTCCTACGAGATCTGCCTGACCGACAGCCTCACCGTCGCCGCCGACACCGAGGGCCTCGACTTCTACCGCACGCTGCGCCGCTGCAACCCCGCACCGTACGCGGCGTTCCTGCGCTTCGACGACCTCGAGATCGCCTGTTCCTCACCGGAACGCTTCCTCAAGATCGACCGGGCGCGCACCGTGGAGAGCAAGCCGATCAAGGGCACCGCACCGCGTGGCGCGAACCCCGCCGAGGACGAGCGCTTGCGCCGCGAACTCGCCGACAGCCCGAAGACCAGGGCCGAGAACCTGATGATCGTCGACCTGTTGCGCAACGATCTCGGCCGCGTCTGCCAGATCGGCAGCGTGCACGTGCCGAAGCTGATGGCCACCGAGACGTATACGACGCTGCATCAACTGGTTTCGACGGTGCGCGGCACGCTGCGTCCGGATGTCGACGTGATCGACTGTCTGCGCGCCTGTTTCCCCGGCGGCTCCATGACCGGCGCGCCGAAACTGCGCACCATGGAGATCATCGATGAACTGGAGACCGAGGCGCGCGGCGTCTATTCCGGCACCATCGGCTTCCTCGGGCTCGGCGGCACCGCGGATCTGAACATCGTCATCCGCACCGCCGTGCGACACGGCGGCGAGTGGCGTATCGGCGCGGGCGGGGCGATCGTGCTGGACTCCGACCCGGAAGAGGAGTTCCGCGAGGTGCTGCTCAAGGCGGCGGCCACCTATCGCGCCGCCGTCCGCTGAGTCAGCGACGCCGCTTCGGTCGCTCGGGCGGCGGCTCCTCCTCGCCGGGCCGCCTGCCGCTGAATCCGGTCACCTTGCCGAGCATGGCGATGCCCGGCAACCTGGCGAGCTTGCCGAGCACGTCCTCACCGAGGGCGATCATCGCCTCCAGTCGCGGCAGCAGCCGGTCGTAGGCGGCGAAGGCCGGGTCGGCCAGCGCGAGGGTCCGGTCCAACCGGTCGATGGTCGCGTTGAGCCGGTCGATGGCCATCGTCAGGTTCTCGATCAGATCGGGCAGCTGCGCGGCCAGCTGGGCCGAGGCCGGTGGTAGCCGGATGGCGGCGTCGAAGGCGTGTCCGGCGGTGAGCTGCGCCGACTCCAGCGCCTGACCAGCGGCCGATTGGGCCGCCTCGACCGCCGTCTGCGCGGCGGCCAGGATCTCCGCGGCGCCGGGGACGCGCGGTCCCGTCGTCTTCGGGGTCTGCTTCTTGCGGCCCGACCCCTTCGGGGTAGTCATAGAAATACTGTGCCCGACCGAACGCCGGAACCCCGGTAAATCCCGGACCGATCGGTCTGTGTCGCCCTCGGCGCGCCCGCGCGCGGACCTCGCGAATTCGGCGTGTCGGAGGGTCGTGGCAATATTCGAGCACGATGAAACTGAGCAAGGGCGCGCACGCGCCGGTACCGACATCCCTTCTAGCCGTAGTCGTTTCATGGCGATCGGAGCATGTCGTCGACGCGCACGCACTGTTGCTGGACGGGTCGGGCGCGGTGCGCACGGACCGAGATCTGGTGTTCTACAACGCGCCTCGGCACGTGTCACAGGCGGTGACGCTGGATCAGGAGCCCGCGCCGGGGACCGCGCGGCTGAGCGTCTCGCTGCCGCGCACCGAGAGCGAGGTGGACCGGATCGTGGTCAGCGGCTCCCTCGAGCACGGAACATTCGGCGACATAGCAGGTTTGACGGTGACGGTCTTCGCCGCCGACGGCCCGGTCGCCCGCTTCGACATCGAGGACGCCGACGCGGTGGCCGCCATGATGTTCGGCGAGTTCTACCGGCGCGAGGGCCGCTGGCGGTTCCGCGCGATCGGTCAGGGCTGGAGCAGCGGGCTGGCGGGGTTGGTCACCGAGTTCGGCGTCGCGGTCGACGAGTCGCCCCGACGCCCGGCGCGGCGGCCCGCCGTGCACGAGCCGGGTGGCACCACGCGGTCCGGCGCGCACGATGCCGTCGCACGCGGCTCGCGGACCGCCGACTCCGCACCCGACCGGCACCTGCCTTCGGGTGCTCCCTACCCCGCGCGGCAGCTACCGGAGGACGTGCCGCACCGCGCCGAACACGTCGGCGCCGCGGAAACCCCCACCCGTCAAGGGAGTGTCGCGCCACGCCATCCCGTCGACCCACCGGCGCCATCCAGACGGACCAGTCAGGAATCGACCGGAGCCAGAGAACCGGCGAGCCCGGGCGGATCCGCGATGTCGGAGCCATACCCCGCGGACCGACCGCCGCGCGCCGACCAGCACGTCGACCTGACGCGACGATCGCGGCAACCGATGCCACCACCGCCGCCACCGAATCCCGAACGCGCCGACTGGCATTCGGACCCCGAGGACCCGTCCCGCATGCGCTGGTGGGACGGCTCGGAATGGACCTCGGCAACCTACCGCACCGCGCCACCGGGCCCGCGCGCCTGCCCACGCTGCGGAAACGCCTTGCGGCGCAAGCTGTTCGGCGGGTCCGCACCGTGCCAGTACTGCGAGGCCGAGATCGAGGAATTCCTCACCCACTGGCACACCAGGGCCTGGCGGGTGCTGATCGGCTCGGGGCCGCAGGGCGAGCCGTGGGAGGCGCTGTGGGCGTCGCTGCGCTACCAGCGCATCGACGAGAACATCGGCCGCACGGCGTTGCGCGAGGTCGGGCTCAGTTACGTCGAGCGGCTGGTCACTTTCGCGTTCGCGGACGGGGCGATCCAGCAGTCGGAGTACGACCTCTTCGAACGCGCCGTCGCCGAGCTGGCGCTGACCGGACCGCTCATCGAGGACCTACGCAGGCGGATGCACCGCGGTCGCACGCTGTGCCGGTTGCGCGAGGGCGATCTGCCGGTGGTCCGCACGCCCGGCTTGCACCTGGACTCGGAGGAGAAGGTGCACCTCGACCTGGTCGCCACCCATGTGCGACAGCTGGCCCGCGGGCCGAAGGTCACCGAGGGCAGGCTGATCGCCAGCAACAAGAAACTGCGTTTCGTCGGCACCGGCGCCGGCGTGGAGATGCCGTGGTCGAGGGTCGTCTCGGTACACGTCGAGGCGGGCGTCGTGGTGCTCGCGGCGACCTCGGCCCGCGGCGGCGCGACCTTCGAGGTGGCCGACCCGGACTACGTCGCCGCCGCGCTGGAAGGCGCGCTGCGGGTCGCGAAGCGGCTGGTGCTCACGCCGGGCCAGCGCGACACGCGCAGCATCCCGCAGGAAGTGAAAGCCGAAGTGTGGCAGCGCGACGGCGGCAAGTGCGTCGAATGCGCCAGCGCGCACTACCTCGAGTTCGACCACGTCATCCCGCTCAGTCGCGGCGGTGCCACCAGCGCGAGCAACTTGCAGATCCTCTGTCGAGCCTGCAATCGCGCCAAGGGCGCGCGGATCTGAAGCCTTGACGTTGTTCCGCTACCCGTGCGCTCGTGCCCGTGCGGTCCGCCAGCGCACGTAGTTGCCGAACAACCGCACCACCGGCCCTTCCCCCGGCATCGGCCGCACCCGGGTGTTGTGGAACGCGGCGACGCGCCAGCCGTCCGCGGTGCGCACCAGCACCCAGGTGTTGCGGGAGCGTCGGCCCTTGGGCACCTCGCGCTGCCAGGCGAACACCACGGATCCGGTGAGGTGCACGACGGCGACGTCGCCGGTGAGGAAGCGGATCGACTCGATCGTGCCCTCCATCCTGGTGCCGTACAGCACACCGTCGAACAGCCCGGCGTGCAGGGCGCGGTTCGCCTCCCGTCCGCGCAGCAGCGTCCCGTCGAACGCGACGTAGTCGCTGTCCTCGGTGAATTCGGCCGCGTAGGCCGTCGCGTCGTTGGCGTCCCACGCCTGCGCGGCGCGCGCCACCACCTCGCGGATCAGCGCCTCGTCCTTGGCTCGATCTGTCATCTCAGCTCCTCGTCTCGATCCGGTCGTATCGATCGTGTGGCAGGAACGCGGACGAGAGAATCGGGAAACACCCTGAGAAAACACGGATTTCGGACCCGCTCTCGGCGAAACCGGGCGCATTGCGCGACGCACGGGCCTCTAATGGGTAGCAGTCGCAGCCATTCGGGAGGTCACCCATGACGAGCATGTACGAACACGTCGGAGGCGAGGAGGCGCTGCGCCGGGTGGAGACCGCCTTCTACGACAAGGTGCTGGCCGACCCCGTGCTGAAGTCGCTGTTCCCCGAGCGTCGCCCGCACCACGTCGATCACCTCACCTGGTTCACCGCCGAGTCGTTCGGCGGCCCGGATCGCTTCAGCCGCGAACTGGGGTTCGACTACCTCATCGCGGTGCACCGGCACCTGAAGATCACCGACGAGCAGCGCGAGCGATTCGCCGAACTGTATATGGAGGCGTTCGAGGAGGCGGGCCTGCTGGAGTCGGCGGCGTTCCGCGACGCGGTGCGCTCGCACGTGGAGTTCGGCGCGGAAGTGGCGCAGCAGAACTCGCACGCGAGCACCGACGAGGAGTTGCATCCGATCCGCGCGGTGCCGCGCTGGACTTGGGAGGGCTGAGCGCTCGCCGGACCACGGCTCGAAAAGTTCGTACCGGTCGGTCTCTGGTCAGCTTCCGACGACGGCGTTCATGATGGTGCCCGCGCTGGTCGCGACGACACCACCGATCATCGCGCCCGCCACCATCTTCGGCGACTGCAGCGCCCCGCCGGACCATTTCTCCCAGGCGAAGCGGCCGCCCGCGTAGATGATGCTGATGATGCCGGACAGCAGCGCGAACCAGGTCGCGTACCGGACGAACTGCATGAGTTTGTCCGACAACGGCGGCGCCTCGGGTGTCGGGTTACCGATTTGCGCCAGGGTGGAATACGTGTCCCCGACCGACATCAAGATCATGCTCACTGTTGGTTACCTCGGGATTCACCGGTTTCACGGCGGCCGGGCATCGACCACCACGTCCCACCCATGATCCGGACGGACCCGGTCGCTCGCAAGGCGCTGTGCCACAACGATGCCTACGCCACAGCGACAGCATGGCTACGGCGAGCCGGGCGCGGTGGCATTTTCCAGCGCAAAGGATTCGTCAATCCGGAGCGAAGAACCTTGCCCGGGCTACCGCGAGGCCTTTATATCGGACTATGACCCCCACTCCGGACGTTCTGCGTGCTCTGCGCACGTCGTCCGGTGCTGTCTCGGTCCGCGTCGCGCACGAGTTGCCGTCGTCGCTGGAACTTTTCGGTTTCGGAAGTGAGGACGAGCCGCCGAGTCCGGCTTGACACCTCCCCTTTTCGCCCCGGTCCTCTACTGCCACGGGGCGCCTCTGTGCGTACGGCAGCTGCCGTAGGCATTCCAAGTCTCCGCGCGTTGATCGGTGATCACTCGTCGCGGATTCGTCTGCCGTCGATCGACGGCGGTCGCACGCTCACTCGATAGGAGAGCTATGTTCGAATCTCTGTCCGCGGCTCGGATCACCATGGTGACCGGCGTCGACACCCGTCTCGGTTTCGCGGCCGCGCGACGGCTCGCCACCGATGGCGCCGCCGTCATCCTGCACGCACGCGACAAAGAACACGCCGAGGAGGCGTTGGAAGCGTTGGTGCAGACCGGCATTCCGGTCGCCAGGCTGCACATCGTGCACGCCGACTTCTCGAACCTCACCGAGGTGGACGAACTCGCCGCCACGTTGGCCGCGACGGTGCCGTGCCTGCACGCGCTGATCAATGCCGCCTCGGTTCCGGGCGGCGAACGCCGCTCACGAACCGCGGACGGCTACGAGACGACCCTGCAAATCAACTACCTCGCACCGCAGCGTTTGATCGCGGCGCTGTCGCCCGCCGTCGCGGCGGCGCGGGGCCGGGTGGTGACCGTGTCGTCTCCGCTGCATCTGAGCGGCAACATCGACTACTCCGATCTGGACCGCAATCGCGGCATCTACACGCCACTGGCTGTCTACGCGCAATCCAAACTGGCGCTGACCATGTTCACGCGGACGCTCGCCGAGACCGGTCCCGAGGGCCTGACGGCGGTGAGCGTGCACCCGGCCGACTTCGAAATCGACATGCCCCAGCTTCGCAGTCACGTGGACGCGCCGATGGACGACGCCGCCGATCTGCTTGCGATGTACAGCGCCTCCGGCGCCCCCGTCGTCAACGGCAGCTATTACGAAGGCACCCGACCGGCGCGACCGGCTGCGCTGGTGCGCAATTCACGTGCCCGAGCCCGGCTGGCCGCATGGACCAACCAGCAATACACCACCGCTTGACCGCAAGAGAAACCGAGAGGTAGCCGAATCCCATGTCGAAACGCTCCAGCAAGAAACGGGCCAGCCGGAAGAAGAAGGCCAACCACGGCCACAAACCGAACCAGCGCTGAAATCGCCCATCCCGGACTGAAACCGAGGCTGGAAAACCCGAAGCCCCGTGGCGCGCCCACTACGCGCCACGGGGCTTCGCGCATGTCTGCCGAGCCTCGTAGGGAATTCGTCAAGAGTGAGCCGACGCTCCGCAAGTTTCCGTCAAGGAACCGCCTCGCCGGTCGCGGCTCTTCATACCCTCACGAAACCGAAACGTATGCACCCCCGAGGTAGTCGTGCCGATGATCAGTGTTGCCGAGTTGGACAAGTTGCGTGAGACGCTCAGCCACCCGTATCTGGTGGAGTTGCTCGATGCTCTCTCGCGTCGGCCTCGAACCGTGGCCGAGCTCGATGACATCGGCGGCGGGTACAGGTCGGTGGTGCGCGGATTACGGAGGCTGGCGGCGCACGGTCTGGTCTTCGGCGACGGTGCGGGAAGCCTGGACCAGCGGTACCCAGCGACCGAGACCTTCGCGCTTACCGGACTCGGACTGCGCACCGCCACGATGTTGTCGCGCCAGGACACGTGGGACGCGCTGTACGAGGATGCGTTCGACGACGGATCACCCGACCGCAGCGACCCGCCAAGAAAGCGGAAATAACCCCTACCCAGCCGTCGAGAAATCGCTAATAGCAACGCCGTCATGACAGTTACCGCCTTGAATTACACCTCTGGGCCGCAATTCGTTCAGGGGGCATAGGACCGTCATGACTTCCGTCGCTCGCGAGATCTGCCTATCGTCCATCCACGTGCACTGGTCGGCGGCGGACTCCGCCTTCGTCGCATTGTCGGATCAGTATCCGGACCTGGTCTTTCACAACCCCTGGTCTTCACTGGCAGCGATCGACGGCCTGCTCGACATGGTCGCAGATCATTGCCGCGGCCACCGATCGGCCGATCGCCCGGCAGCTTGACGACGACCGCGAGACAACGGAGGCAGCGCCGAGCTGACACCGCGGTCCGTGCCACGGTGCCGCACTGCGGCGAGAGTCCGACCGCCTCAGCAGGACAACAGCCCGCGCCGGGGTGGTGAAGGTATCGCGCCACGGATGTGAGGTATGGGCGGCATGCCGGAGAACCGGATACCATCCATTCAGCGATTCTCCTTGTCCCGAACCCGGAATGAGCAGCACAACGATGATCCTGGCCGTCGCATACGACACCCTGGCGCAGATCGGCAATCCGACGCCCGAGGCGCCGCCGGTGTCCGATAAGATCTTGCAGCTCGTCCGCTACCTGACCTGGTTCGTTCTGCTGTCGGGTGTCTGCGGCATCATCTACGCGGGCGGCCGGTTCGCCTGGGAGAAGTGGACCGGAGGCGGGCTCGAGTCGCCGAAGATGGTGGCAGGCGCGATGATCGGCGGCGTGGTCGCCACCAGCGCGGGCACCATCATGAACGCGGTGATCGGCTGATCGTCGCCGACGACTGAACGCCGCGACTCAACTCGTCACGCCCGCGGCACGCGCGGCGCGCAGCCACTGCGGGAATTCACCGAGCAACCTGGCGTAGAGCTGTGCGTCGTCCACACTGTCGATGTCGTCGAGCGCGAAGAACCCGGCGTTGTCGACGAGCCTGCCGTCCATCTCGTCGATGCTGCGCAGCAGCCCGTAGTTGGCCTTGCCGAGCCCGACGAACTGCCAGAACGCGGGCAGCCGTGCGGCTTCCCGCATCAGGGCGGTGATCTCCGGCTTCTTGGCGAAACCGCCGTCGGTGAAGAACAGCACCAGCGTCGGCCGATCGCCGGGGCGCAGCGTATCGATGACGGCGCGCATGATCGGCAACTCGTCGTTGCGCCCGCCGAGGGCGCCGTAGTCGATACCCGCGTGCGTGCCGCTGAGATGCAGGTGGGTCTCCGACCAGCGATCGCCCTCGGCCACTTCGATATCCGGCAGCTTCGTGTACGACAGCGCGTACAGGTAGGCCTCGAGCGTCCCGTCGTCGTCCAGTTGGGTGGCGATCGGGATCATCCGCTCCACCACGCGGTGCACGACTTTGTTCCGGTACTGCTTCTGCATGCTGCCGGTCTTGTCGATGACGAGCACCACCCGGGCGCGGATGCCCATGGCGTTCTGGTCGATCAGGATCTTGGCGACCTCGCGTTTGCGCAGGTCGAGCACGGCGCGCTTCTCGAACGAGAGTTTCGACTCGCCCGGCACAGTGCGGACCTCGGGCACTGTCGGCGGCGCGGTGGCGGCGCTCGGCGACGGCTCGTCGTCCACGACGACGCCGTGATCGGTGACCAGCGCGGCGAACCCGCCCGCGTATCCCTGCCCGACCGCGCGCACCTTCCACTGCGGACCGCGCCGGTAGAGCTCGAGCGCGATCACCACCGATTCGCTGTCGAGTCCCTCGATCTCGTACTCGTACAGCACATTTCCCAGCTCGTCCGCGACGGTCGCGACGGGGGGTGCGAATCGTCCGAAGGTGGCGTCGTCCAGCGTGAGCACCGCGCGCACCTGCGCGATCTCGTCAGGTAGGTCGGCGGGCGATATCGCCAGTGCGGCAGGCGAACCCGACGTCAGCTCGACGCCGGGTGCGACGGGCTGGTTGAAGAACACGAAGTCCGCGTCGGAACGCACCGTCCCGGCTTCGGTGACCAGCAGCGCCGACACGTCGACCACCGCCTCGGTGCGCACGGACACCACGACTCGCCCCGCGGCCACCGGCCCGTTCTGCCCCTTGACCAAGACTGTGCCCACCGAAAACTCCTGTCGCCGCGACCGGCTCAGCGTACGGCAGAACCGCAGTCGACCGACCGCGGTTCCACAACCGGCGGTATCGGATCGACCGCAACGCCTGCCGGGCACGCGAGGCGTTCGTTGCTCCAGCCGCGCCCGTCCGGCTACGAGATCCCGTGCGCCGCCGTCACTTCCGCAGACGCGACCGGTCACCGTCGCGCAGGCGCAACTCCAGCCCGTCGAGCACGCACAGCAGCCCGAAATCGAAGCCGAGCGCGCGAGCGACTTCCGGGTCGGTCTGCGCGACATCGCGGTAGTCGGCGAACATCTCGGGATAGTCTCCGGCGACTTTGCTCATCACCTGCGAAACGCTCTCGGCGTCGTAGTCCTCGCCGTAGGTCTTGGCATACGCGATCTCCGGAAGCACCTGGCCGAGAACAAAAGACATCACCGTGCCGCTGGCACGGTAGATGTCGACACCCTGGAAGCCCGCCTCCGTGAACGCCCGCCGCAACCGATCGCTGACGCGCATCGCGTTCGGCCCGATGCTCGGGATGTGACCGACGAGCCCGGCAACCCACGGGTGAGCACGCATGCTGCCGCGCAGGCTGTAGGCGAAGGTGGTGAGCACCTCGCGCCAGGACGCCTGTTCCGATTCCGGGGCGTGCAGCATCCCCCAGAACTCGTCGAGGACGAGTTCGAGCAGTTCGTCCTTGTTGGCGACGTACCAGTACAGGCTGGTCGCACCCGCGTTCAGCTTCGCGCCGATCTTGCGCATGCTCAACGCGTCCAGTCCCTCGGAATCGAGGATCTCGAGCGCCGCCGCGACGATCTGCGCGCGATCCAACCCCGACCCCCTCGGCTGCCGGGGTTCGCGGGTCCATATCGAAGTGAACTGCTTGGCCACGACTTGATCCTATATTCACTCGCACAACGTTCGAGTTCATAGTACGGTGTGCGAGTGGAATCGAACACCGTACGAGACCCCCGCCGCTGGTGGGTGCTCGGGGTCCTCTGTCTGTCCTTGCTGGTGCTGATGATCGACGGCACCGTCCTCAATCTGGCCATCCCGTCCCTGATCCGCGAGCTGGGCGCCACGCCGTCCGACGTGCAGTGGATCCTGGACGCCTACGTGCTTGTCTTCGCCGGACTGCTGCTCACGGCGGGCAGCCTCTCGGACCGGTTCGGCAGGCGGCGGATGCTCGTCACGGGCTTGGCCGTCTTCGGCGTGGCCTCGCTCGCCGCGGTAGTCGCCAGCGAACCCTGGCAGGTGATCGCCGCCAGAGCCGCGATGGGTGTCGGCGGCTCGCTGCTCATGCCATCGACGCTGTCCATCCTGATGACCACCTTCGCCGAGGACGAACGGCGCACCGCGATGGCGGCTTGGAGCACCGTCTCGATGGTCGGCATCGTCGCGGGCCCCACGCTGGGCGGCTTCCTGTTGGAGCACTACTGGTGGGGCTCGGTGTTCCTGCTCAATATTCCGGTCGCGATCCTCGCCATCGTCGCCGCGCTCGTGCTGATGCCCGAGACCACCGGCGAGCAGCGGCCGGTGGACCTGGTCGGTGTGCTGCTGTCGATCGTCGCGCTCGTCTCGATCGTCTACGTCATCATCGAACGCGAATGGAACATCCCGGTGATCGCGCTGGCGGCGGTCTCGGCGCTCGGATTCGTCACGTGGGAGAGCCGCTCGGCGCATCCGATGCTGCCGCTCGCGGTGTTCCGCAACCGAGACTTCACCGGCACCTGTCTGACGTTGCTGCTCATGGTCTTCGGCATGGGCGCGATCATGCTGATGCTCACCCAGTACCTGCAGTTCGTGCTCGGGTACGGCCCGATGAAGGCGGGTTTGGCGCTGCTGCCGTACGCCGTGGCCGCGGCCGTGTGCAACGGGCTCGGCGCGACTCTCGGCAAGAAGCTGAGCAACAAGACGCTGATCGTATCGGGTCTGCTGGTCATGGGGCTGGCCTTCGCGATCCTCGCTCTCGGCAGCGGGTACACGTGGGTCCTGGTCAGCATGCTCGTGATGGGCGTCGGCGGCGGCTTGGCGGGACCGGCCGCCTACGCCGCCATCATGAGCGCCATTCCACTGGAGCACGCGGGCGTCGGCTCGGCCATGAACGACACGCTCCAACAGGTCGGCATGGCGATCAGCATTGCGGTGCTCGGCAGCGTGCTGGCCGGTGTGTTCACCTCGAACATGCCCGCCGACGCGCCCGAGGCCGCGCGCGAATCCATCGGCGCCGCATTCCAACTCGGCTTCGAGGAACCGGCCAAGACGGCGTTCACCGAAGCCATGTCGAGCGGCGCCTGGATCAGCGCGGGCTTCAGCATCGCCGCCGCCGTGCTCGGCATGCTGCTGCTGCGGGCGCGGAAGACCCCGGTCGCGGAACCGGATTCGGAACCGGAGTCGGAGTCCGTGCGGGCGTGAACCGAGCTGGGTCGACCCGTCACGGAAGTCGATGGTCCGTGGCTCTGCCCGGCGATCGATGAACCCCGACCACGACAGGCGCGCCGTTCCGCTGTACGGCGCGCCTGACGCGTCCCGTGGAGATCACCAGCGTCCGCATACCCACGGCCCGGGGTTCTCGGCGCCCGAGGAATTCGGAGACCCGGGCGTTCCCGGCCCGTCCTGTCAGGCGTTCTCGCCGAGCGATTCCCGATAACCCGCCAGCACCTGCTCGCGCAGACTCTTCTCGGTGTGCCGGATGGCCGGGCCGACGAAGGCCTGGATGATCTTGTCCAGCGCGCGGCCCGCGAATCCCCCGGGTACCCGGTAATCGACCACCACGCCGATCTCGGTGGTAGTCGGATCGATGGCCTGGAAACTCCAGTGGACCGTGCCCTCGATGCCCTTGATCGCGTGCAGCGAGACCTTCGCGCCGTCTACCCATTCGGTGACCTCCGCGCGCATGTGCAACGTGGTCGGGCCGAGATGCAGCGCCGTGTCGAACACCGCGCCGACGCCGGTGGTCTGCTCGCCGACCGGCGTGTAATGACGAACTCCGAACATCCACTTCGGCACATTCCGATAGTCGGCGATGTACTCGAACACGAAATCCACCGGCGCCGCACCGGTCGCCTTGTGCTCGACATGTCCCATGACTGCTCCCCTTCCGCCGGACCGCCCCGCTGGTGTCGAGGGTAGGCGGTACCCGCGAATGCCGCCGCTCGAGTGGAAAGCGCTCCAGCAGAGCGTGATTCACCTCACGATGCGAGGGATTTCGCGGGCGCTGGAACTCGCGATCGTCGTGCGCAGAACGGCAAAGCTGCCGCAACGGTCCCCCAACATGCGAGCGCCCATCGATCGGCGGGCGCGTGTTTGCCTCCGCCGACCCCGGGTAGCGCCAGGAGTGGTGGCGCGAGACCGCGTCACGCAACCGCCGACCTTCCGAGGGAGGATGACGATGGCAAACAACCAACGAGGTTTCGCGGCAATGGATTCCGAGCAGCAGCGCAAGATCGCCAGCCTGGGCGGCAAGGCGAGCAGCGGCAGCTTCGACAACGACCCGAGAAGGGCGAGCGAAGCGGGTAAGAAGGGTGCCGCGGCCCAGCCGACCGAGGCCAAGCGACTCGGCGGCCAGCACAGCCACCAGGGCCGCTAGCGAATCGCGCGGGAAGAGCGGGACATTCGGCCCCGCTCTTCCCGCCCTCGATTCACTCGACGTACCACCGGAAGTGATCGGGGCCCTGAGCGTGGGCGTCGATGGTGTCGCGCAGATAGTTGGCCGATTCGACCAGCACGCCACCCGATTCCAGACTGCCGATCACGATGCCGAGGAAGGCCGCGCGGCCCTCCGGTGTCGGGAAGTAGACGATGCCGCCCGAATCACCCCGGTCGGCCACGAAATCCGCGACGAAGAAGGTCGCGCCCACCTCGGTGACCCGGCCGCAGGTCCAGTTGGTCGCCCAGCCGACGTGGCAGACCTCCTGTCCCACTTGGGCATCGGTGTAGGTCGACTCGATGCCGAAGTTGCCGAGCGAAGCCGAGACACCCACCCCGGCGGCCAGCCGGATGAGCGCGAAGCCCAGCCCGCCGATGGTGGCGTCGTCGCCGTGGCTCTGCTCGTATCGGCCGATCACCCTCCCGTTCTCGTCGTAGACGGTTCGGCCTTCTTGGAAACAGTGCGCGGCGGTGACCGCGTACTGCTGATCCCCCATGTGTCCGGTCGCGCCGACCGAGCAGATGCTCTCGCCCGTCGTGATGGTCATGCCGGGATAGGCGATCCCCTGCGCCTGCGCGGTGGCCGGAAACGCCGCGCCGAGGCCCGTCGCCAACGCCGCCGTCAGCAGGAGCTGCGTCAGCTTGTTGCGGTAGTTCATGTTCACGCTTCCTCATGCGTGGCCGAGGCGCGGTCGGCCGGTGTAACTCGATGCGCCCGATCGGCGGAAGGCTCGCCACGAATCCACGGACAGCCGACCTACACGCGCCCCGACACGCGAGACGATCGGCTACCCGAAACCCGGATCACGTGGCGGACTCGCCCACTCCCCCTCACCCCTGACGAACGACCTCTCGCCGTTCGCGCCGTACCGTATCACGCACCGCCGACACCAACGCGACTCCACCGAATGCGCAGCGCCCCTTGATGAATCAGGCCATACCCGCGTGCGCAGAGCGGCGGCGGATGGCATGCACGCCGGACCCGTCACGCAGCGGGTCGGACGCATTCGGGGATCGGTTCGCCTGGCTTCGCCTCGACGGTCGGCACATACGGCCTGCCGCCGAACTCACCCGCCGGGCACAGCCGCACCACCGCGGGATCCGGTCCGGCCCGGTTGCCGCTGTTGTCGAAAACGATCGGGCCGCCCGCACCCGCCACCGCGAGCTCGGGCGAGGTGAAACCGCCGAGGGTGATGTTGACCTGGCTGCGCTGAACCGTCGACGCGGCAGGAAGCGCGCGCACGGCGGCGACGACAGTGCTCAGCGCGTCGTAGGCGTTCACCGCCCAGCCGTCGCCGACGTGCGCGAGATCGAATCCCGCTGCGGTGTAGGCCTCTTCGAACAGGGCCCACTGCGGATTGTCCTGCTCGGGTCCGTCGGCCCCCGCGACGAGGGTGAACAGCACCCGGACGCGTCCGCCGACGAAGCTCGGCGAACTCAGCGCCTTGCCACGCAAATCCTCGAGCGCGGCATCGGATTCCGCGGTGCGCAGCCGATTTCCGTCGGAGGTGCTGAGCACCGTGATCGAGGTGGCCGCGCACTGCCCGTTGGTGTACGAAACGTCCAGGTCGTAGAGCAGGCGACCGAGGTCGCGACCGCGTGCCAGATACGCGATCGTCACGTCCTTGGCCGTCGCGCACACCCGTCGCGCCGTCTGCGACACGGTGGTCGGCTCTTCGGCGTCGAACTTCACCTCGAGCAACTCGCCGCCGTACTGGCGGTGCAGGAAGGGCAACGTCGTGCAGGTATACGGGTCCGAGCCACCGGTGGGAACCATGACGAAATCGGGCCTGGTCGGCGCGACCGCACCCAGCGCGCGGACCTGCACCGCGACACGGAAGGCGACCCGATAGTAGTAGTCCTTCCCGACTCCCCCCGGGTAGGTGATGTTCTCGTCGCACCGGGTGAAGTCGGGATCGTCGCCGGCGGAACCGGCTTGGTCGAAGCCCTCGGCGGTGACCACGTCCGACACCATCGGAATCTTCTCGGCGGCAAGCAGATCCGCGACCTCGGCCGTGGTCTGGTCGCTGAGGCCGATGCCCGCGACGGCGACCACGTCGCCGCGTTGCGCCATTTTCCGCGCCACCGCCACGGCGTCGCCCTCGGGTCCGTAGTCACCGAGATTGCCGACGACGAGACGCATCGGATGCACGCATCCGGTGGCGTTCGCCCGGCGCTGGCCGACGGCCATACCTTCCAGCTCGTGCACGGCGCGACTGCCCGCCAGCTGGTCGGTCATGGTCAGCAGCACACCGACGGTCACCGGTGTGCCGGGACATCCGTCGGCGGCGGTGCGGTTCTGCTCATCGATGACCCGCATGACGTGCTCGAACGCGGGCAGTTCGAAAGCGTAAGGGCCCTCCGACAATCCGACGCACCGGCCGCCCGCCGCCCACGCCGCCGTGCTCGGCAAGCCGTCGTTGCAGGTGGCCAACCGCCGCAACGGCTCACGGGCCGCGAACCCGCTCACCGCGCCGACCACCAAGATCACGACTACACCCAGCCGCACCCAGTCGGTCCAGGGTCGCGGCATGGGCCTTCGCCGCTTCGGGACTATGCCTGCCCAGTAACGCGACTCCACAGCGGGCTCCTCATCGAGGTCGGGTCAACGGGTTCGGCGCACACAATGGTGGTAATCGTTGGCGCGCAACAGGAACGGGCTTCGGTCCGTGGCGTGGTCGGCGAGGCGTTCGAAGCTGTGCGCCGCCCGTGCGCAGAGGATCTCCCTGCGCTCCGCGACGGTGATCCGCAGGTCCGATTCCACTGCGGGCACGACCGCGAGCAGCACGGCTATGTGCTCGACGCGACTCGCGGCGTGGTCGCGGCCGTCGACGAGACCGGCATCCGGCCTGCGCGGATCGGACATCTCCACGATCTTGTCGAACAGCGACAACCACTCGGAAGCGGCTGTGATCGGCAGCAACTCAGCCAGTTCGTCGACGATGGCGGCGCCACCGTGCAGCAGCCGCGTGTAGTGCAGCCTGCTCGCGCGATCGCCGGAAGGCGCTGTGTCGAGCAGCTTTCCGAACACGCGGTCCCAACCGGGGTGACGGTTCGTGCGCACCGCCAGTTCGCGCAGGCCCATGCGACGAACGAAGGCGGGCAGCACCGCGCTGTCGGTCGGCCCGCTCCACAGCGACGGGGATCGGAACACCGGCGAACGCTCCCCGATCCCGGGGGGCAACAGCGTGACCAACCGGAGTGCGTCGCCCTTGGTGCGCGCCGCCGACACCGTGACGAGCGCGTCGAGCGTGTCCTCGTCGAGTTGCTTGCGCGGGTGCAGATCCTTGGCGAACATGCCGAGCAGGTGGCGTTGGACGGCGGTGCCCGGCCCCGCGTGGTTGTCGCGCAACAGGTCGTCCAGGTCGTCTACCGACCGCCGACGCTGCCGCAACCGATCCAGCACATAGGCCGTCGCGGCGGGGTGGCCGCCGGTCAGCCGGTACACCTGTTCGCCGATCCGGTCCGCCTCGATCGAGGTGACGTCCTTGGCGAGGGTCTTCACCTCGAACTCCGTGAAGTCGTCGATCCGCAACCGCGCCCACGGGTCCCGCTCGGACGGATCGGCGCGCCGGCGCGGCGTCCACGTCACCGGCGCGGGGACCTGTCCGTCGAGTTCCTCGGCGAGGACGCCGGAGCTGGTGGTGACGAGCGTCAGCGGATCCGTCAGCGGGGATCCGGCGGCGGTCATCGCCTCGCGCGCACGCAGCAGTGCGCTGGTGAAGGCGATCGCGGTCGGGGTGTCGCCATCGTCCAGCAGCACAACGACATTCGACGGCCGTCCGGCGACCCGCGCCGCGCTGTGCCGGAGGTCGGCGAGGAAGGCGCTGATCAGCAGGTTGTCCACGCCGCGCCTGGTGGCCGCGTCTTCGCTGGCCGCTTTGATGCCGAGTTCGATGAGCTCCGTCTCGGCGTCGGCCCGCAGGCCGAGATCCTGGTGTCCGTACCAGGAGACCGCCGAACCCCAGGTGATCTTGGTGATCAGCCTGCCGCGAGTCAGCCTGCCCACCACCAGGTTCGACAGGTGCTGGCTCAGGGTCGGCGCGATCATGCTGGCGCCGGGCAGCTTGATGTTGGCGGCCTGCGCGCCGGCCAAACCGACCAGATCGCCGATGAAAGCGACCAGCGTCGCGCGGTCCCGGTACCGATTCAGCGCCGTGCGCAACCGTTCTCGATGCTCGGTCGCGGGAATCTCGGTGAAATTCTCGTTGATCGCGATCTGCGCCACCACGATGCGCGGAAACGCCATCGGGAAGCCGGGCAGATCCATGCTGAGGCCGAGCATCGCCGCGGCGAGCACGGGGCGGGCCGGGTTGTCCGGGTCGTACGGGCGTTCCAACGGCCGGACCAGAACGGTCGGGGTCCGTCGCTGCCACCGGTCGAGCACCTGCTCCAGCACGGTGGTGCGCCCCGACCCACCGTACCCTTCCAGCACCAGTACGGGATTCCCGGTTTCTTCGGTGCTTCCCCGCGGAACCCGCACCAGGGTGTCGATCAGTTCCAGCAGCTCGGCGCGCCCCACGATCACCAAGCCTCACCTCCCTCGGGCTTGCGCGAGACTCTAGCAGCGCGACGCCGATTCCGCTGTGAGACAACTCGATCCGTGCTCCGACTCGCCCGAGTTCGACGCAAGGCAGGCTGCCCGGCCCATCGGCATGCGCACCGAGGACCCCGTCTGAGTGCGTGAGCGGCAAGGTTGAAGGTCCGAATGTGAGCCGGTGGTCGCGCGGGCTCGCGGGGTGCCGATCTTCGCAGGTCAGCGGGGTCGTCTACGGCGGAACCGACCGGGTCGAATGCGAGTTGTCCGCATGGACGCCGGGGCCGAGCCTGAATACATGGAATACCTGCGATACGCCCAATTCCTGCCCGCCGACTATCGACGCGAACCCTTGCTCGAACCGATCTCCACCTGGTGGTCGTGGCGCGGGCGCACTGTGCACGTCGCCCGAGCGGCGCGACCCGATGCGGCGGTGCGGGTGCTGCTCGTCCACGGCGCGGGCGGGCACGCGGGACTGCTCTGGCCGTTCGCCGCGCTCGCCGCGAGCGAGGGCGTCGAGGCGATGGCCATCGATCTGCCGCTCTACGGCGACACCGTCGAACCCGAGCCGAACTCGGTCCGCTACGCCCACTGGGTGGACCTGCTCAGCGAATTCGTCCTAGCCGAAACAGAATTCGACGAACGGCCGTTGATCCTGTTCGGCGCGAGCATGGGCGGCATGCTCGCCTACGAGACCGCCGCGCGGACGCGAGCAGTGGCGCACGTCGTCGCCACCTGCCTGCTCGACCCTTCCGACCCCGCGGCTCGGCGGGCCGCGGCACGCTGGTCGTTCACGGGCGGCTTCGCTCCCTTACTGCTGCGATCGCTCACACCGCTGGCCGGGCTTCGGGTGCCGATCAGGTGGTTGGTCGACATGCGGAACATGAGCCTCGACCCGGCCCTCTCCGACCTGTGCGGCAGCGACCCGAAGGGCGGCGGCGCGCACGTCCCGCTGGGATTTCTCGCCGACTTCCTGAACTTCCGGCACACCCCGCCGGAGGAGTTCACCGCCACACCGGTCACCCTGGTGCACCCCGCGGCCGACCGGTGGACACCGCCGTCGCTCAGTCTCCGGTTCCTGGCCAGGGTCCCCGGACCGACCAGGACCGTTCTCTTGGACGGCTGCGGACATTTCCCGATCGAAGAACCCGGCCTGAGCCTGCTGGCGACGACCTTGCGCGAGGTGCTGGCCGAAACGGCCGCGCTCACGCCGCCGGATCGGCGGTGATCCGGCGGACCAGCTCCAGTAGCCGTTCGGTGTCGAGCCGGTGTGGGATCAGCACTCGATGCACCTGGACGTCTACGGCGTGAACAATGGTGCGCGCCAGATAATTCGGGTCCTCGCCACCCCGGCCGCAGCGCACGAGGTGGAACGCCACCTCATCCGCGAGCCGGTCCTCGAACGCCCGCATCGCCGCCACCTCCGCCGCCGACCGGGGCGCGACCCGGTGCAGCACCGCGTGCAGCGCGGGCCGATCCCGGTGCAGGTCGACTACCGCCTCCAGGATCACCCGCATGGTCTCGTCGAACCCGGGCCGCGTCACACGCGCCTCGGCGAACACCGCGTCCAGCCGCGCCATCCCCTCGGCCACGTGCCGCTCGGCAAGCGCGTGCAGCAGCGCGTGTTTGTTGGGGAAATACTGATACAGCGACCCGATCGACACCCCGGCGCGCTCGGCGATCCGGTTCGTCGTCGTCGCCAACCCCTCCCGCCCGAACATCTGCGCGGCCGCCTCGAGCAGCGTGTCCACGGTCTCCTTCGACCGCCGCTGCCGCGGCGCCTTGCGCGGTGTATCGGCCATGATCCCTCCACGGTAGCCCGCGGCGGAGGACTCCCGCACTCGGTTCCGTACGCCTCCGAGGCATACGGACGCAGGGCCAGGATCAGCCGACGACGGCGAGATACTCGCCGTAGAAGAGCATGAGCCCCACCGCCGCGGCGATCCCCGCGAGGAGCCAGAAGCGGATGATCACCGTGGTTTCGGCCCACTTGCTGAGTTCGAAATGGTGGTGGAACGGGGCCATCTTGAACACCCGATTGCCCGTGGTGCGGAAAACGACGATTTGCAGCAGGACCGAAAGGATTTCCGCACAGAACAACGCGCCGACCACGGCCATCAGCAGCTCGGTGTGGGTGGTGATCGAGAGGCCCGCGAGCAGGCCGCCGAGGGCCAGCGAGCCGGTGTCTCCCATGAAGATCTTCGCCGGTGCGGCGTTCCACCACAGGAATCCGATGCACGCGCCGACGCCCGAGGCGCAGACCACCGCGAGATCGAGCGGATCCCGGACCTCGTAGCAGCCTGGCGCGACCCCGGTCGCGCACGCGTTGGTGTACTGCCAGAAGGTGATGATCACGTAGGCGCCGAGCGCGAAGCTCATGGATCCGGCGGCGAGGCCGTCGAGGCCGTCGGTGATGTTCACGGCGTTCGACCAGGCCACCACGAGGAAACAGACGACGAGCAGGAACCCGACAAGCCCGAGCGACACGGCGCTGAAATCCCGGACGTAGGACATGTGCTTGCTGGCGGGCGTCAACCCGGCGCCGTCGGGGAATCGCAGCGCCAGCACGCCGAACAACACGGCGGCGCCGAGCTGGCCGAGGTACTTGCCCGTCGCGGTCAGGCCGAGATTGCGTCGCTTGCGCAGCTTGATGGAGTCGTCGAGGAAGCCGACGAAACCCAAGACGGTCGCCAACCCGAGAACGAGCAGCGCGGAAGCCGACGGGCCATCGACGCCGTCCCGGACCACGATCAGATGCGAGCCGAGGTACCCGGCCCACAGACCGGCGATGATGGCTATGCCACCCATCGTCGGCGTGCCGCGCTTCGCCTGATGACTCGCCGGTCCGTCGACGCGGATCTCCTGACCGAAGTTCCTCGTGACGAACGCCTTGATCAGGAACGGCGTCACCATGATCGACACCGCCAGCGCGATCATCGCCGAGAACAAGATCTGATTCATGGGCTCCCGTACCGCCGTTGAGCTTCCGCCCTGTCCACCAAACCCGTACGCCTCGGTCAGATGCTAGCCAAAGCGAGCGGTGTACGCCGTGCTCGGCCCCGAACCCGCACGTGCGCGTCTCGATCGTTCGCCGAATACCTGATTCCGCCTTACTCTGAGATAGCAAGGGGCACACGGTGATACAGGGGAGGGCGCGCGATGCGCAGTCTGGAAGACCGATTCGGCGACGTCATCGACCAACTCGAGAGTCTGGGCGACCGGCCCACACTCACGCAGGTCGACGAGCTACACCACCTGGTCGACGACCTCGACTACGAGCTGCAGACCACGACGGGCCTCGGCGCTCGCCGCTACGAATTGACCAAGCGCAGCAGGCACTCGCACGCCCTGCTCGGCGAGGCCCGAAACCGCGCCCTCGACATCACCGACGAATGGGAAGTCCCGCAAACCATCGACCGGCCGTACTGAGTTCCATCGCGACGGTCGCGGGGCGCGGCCTCGGTCGCGACACGGCTGAACGGCGTGCCCGCCACCGAAGGCTGTGGCGACCGGGATGCGGCTTACCGCGACTGCCGCTGCCCGTGCAGTTCGGTGGCGCGTCCGGCGAGCCAGGCGAAGTCGTCCCACAACTCGGGCGCGCCCCGGTCCGAACGGTATTTCTCGACCAGCGGTCGCAGGACGCTCCAGCAGGTCCGAAGCGAATCGCCCCAGGAATCGGCGACCACGTCGGTCGGGATGAACCCATTGCGGCACATGATGGCGGCACAGTCGTAGCTGTGGCAGACGCGTTCGGCGCGCAGGATGTCGTCCTCGGTCCAGGTGTCGAGGTCGCGAATCCGCAATTCCCGCATGACGAAACGCCGATCCTGACGGATCACTTCCGCCTGCAGCATGTCGTACACCGCTTTGAAAGCGCTGGCGTAGGTCGTCTTCCGCATCTCGGTCACCTGCCACACCACCAACGACGCGGCGACGAGCGCGATCACCGCCGTCGCCACACCAGCAGCCGCGGCGACCGCCGACGAGTCCATGCCACACCTCGCGTGAGTGATGCCAGAAGTTCCTAAGGAAGCCTAACCGAGTCCCCCGATCGGAGCGTGGTCGGCGGAGGTGACGCATCGGCATCTCGAAGAGGTCAGCGGCACGGTCCCCGTGGCACTCACGGCCAGGCAGGCAACTCATGCCCGTCATACCAGAACCTGTTGCACGCGAGCGCGATTCATCACCGCTGTTCTGAGACATCGACTGATCTCTCGCCGCTCCAGCACGGATCACGACTGGTTCGGCGAGTCCCGATTACCTTGTGTGGCCCCGGCCGGCGGAGTCCGAGAGCGGTATCGCCGAGCTGCGGTCGCGCGATCGGTCAGCGCAGTGCACAACCAATAATTGTGGCCAGCACGCGGATTGGCTGTTGAGGCTCGTCGCTTCACCTGGTTGCATCCTCCTGGTCGATGTGGGTTGTTCGGACATGGCGGCAGGCTTTCATCGGCGCTCCCCACACGACACGCGGCTACGAACGGGAGGAACATGGAGATCGGACTGAAGCGGCTGATCGGCGAGGGACTCGACGCTTACGTCGAGGAGAGCCGACAGTTCAACGCGGCCTCACCTGCTGGCGCGGGCCCGACCAGTGTCGAGGAATTGCGGCAGGCCCGGGCCAGGCAGGCCAGGTCTCTCACGTCATCGGGTGACAGGGCTACCCAGCGCACCGCCGAAGTCGGTGAGCGTCGAGTCCCGGTGCGGATCACCGTCCCTCGGGAAACCGAGATCCGGGGCGCCTACCTCGACATCCACCCTGGCGGCTTCTATCTCGGATCAGCGGCCAGTGAGGACGCCCGCAATGCTCGTCTGGCCGACGCTCTCGGCGTGGCCGTGGTGAGCGTCGACTATCGATTGGCGCCCGAGCATCCATGGCCCGCGGCTCCCGACGACTGCGAAACCGCTGCGCTGTGGCTCCTCGAACAGGCCGAGTCGTTGTTCAGGACAACGAAACTGGTGATCGGCGGAGCCTCGGCGGGCTCCACGCTGGTCATGACCACCCTGCTACGACTACGCGACCAGGGCCTGGCCGATCCGTTCGCCGGTGCCGTCCTACAGTTCGGCGCCTACGACCTCAGCGGGCGATCCCCCGGCGGGAGGCTGTACGCCGACGAGTTCTTCATCGAGGCGTATGTCGGCCATGTCGCCGACCGAACCGACCCCGATATCTCTCCCCTCTACGGCGACCTCACCGACCTACCGCCGACACTGCTGGTGGTGGGAAGTCTCGATATCCTCCTCGAAGACAACTTGGCTATGGCCGCCCGCCTCTCCGCGGCGGGAAACGACGTGGACATCCGGGTGTACCCCGAGTCCACCCACGCCTTCACCCACCGCCCGACCGGCATGGCCGCCGTCGCGCTGCGGGATATCGATTCGTGGATCGCGCACCGTCTGTCAGGCGACTGAGTCCGGGGGCTACGGCGAATAGGCCGTCGTACGCAATTCCACAGTGAATTACCTTTGCTAGCAAACGAATTCATGATCACTGAGCTGGAAACAAAAGGGTCCATTCACGCGATGAGGGGTGAGATGATCGAGTTGCCCGATGGCTACGGAGGAGGCAGGGCCGTGATCGACGGAATGGTGATCGCTGGTTATCTCGCGGGGGCGCTCGGAGCCGCAGGCAGCCGGTGGGTCGATGGCCAACTCGATGGGCTACTCAGTTCCCTCACCGAGACTGTGCGGCGCAAGCTCGGCCGCGCGCCTCTCGACGACCTCGCCGAGAACCCGGACAGCGTTGCGGCACATCGTCGCGTGGCCGCCTCGATCGAACGTGCGGCTGCCACCGACGCGCAGTTCGCACGGGAACTCGCCGAGCTGCAAAATCAGCTCGGTCGGCGCGAGGGATACAACAGCGTGATCCTGACCGGCGGTGGTAGCCAGACCGTCGCCGGTTACGGCCAGGGCCATACAGCGGGCAGAGACAACATCGTCTCCGACTACTACGCCCCGCAAAACGACGACCTGTCCGGGGCCCCGACTTGGACGAAAGTTTGCCTCTGGGTCGGTGGCGCGATTGCCGTATTCGGCTGGGTGATCATGATGATCGCCATCAGCCAACACAATTCACCGAGCACTCCCGGCGTCGGATTCGCGATCTTCGCCGCGGGAGGAATTTTGATGGGCGCAGGCGAGCTCGGGGCACGGACCTCGACTCCTCGGCGCCGCCGATAACGTCCGAAGCTACGGCCAATCCAATGCCGCCGGTGAATTCGCGTGAAACGTCGACAGCGATGCTGGCGACGGACGTCCGTATCACTTCGCCGCCGTGAGGCCAACGAACGCGCTGCAACGACCGGCCGACCGTGAACCGCGCCGAGCCGAGCGATGCCGAGCGGCGGGCGACACCGGGGAGCACCGCTCGGCTTGGCACCTGTCTCCGAGAACAGGAGCGGACGAAGGTTGAGGCGCTTCAACTGGGCGCTGCACGCCACGGACGTCGAGTAGGAAATCCAGCGGAATCCCACGCCCAGTCGACCGCCGAAATCTATCGCTGCCGAGCCCCGTCCGGGACGAACGCACAGCGAAATTGCGAACATTTCCGCTGGTAGAAGGGGGTTTGTGGGGCGGGCGGGGCTCGAACCCGCGACCAATGGATTATGAGTCCACGGCTCTAACCGACTGAGCTACCGCCCCGCATGCGCGGTGGAACCGCGACTGTCAAGGATGCTACCGGGCGCGGCGGGCCGGGCACCAGTTGACTCCCCGGCCCCTCGACGCTACTCCGACGAAGCGCGGTCTGTCGGCCGACTCGGCCGGGCGAGGTCGATTAGGGTGGGGCCGACACCGGAAACTTACTGGAGGGTCAGATATGGCCAGTGTGTTCGCGAATGTGCTGCGGGTTCATCAGTGGGTATACGAGCAGAGCGGCGGGCTGGTGGGCCACAAGCTGCTGTTCGGGAATCCGACCCTGCTGTTGCGAACGATAGGACGGAAGACGGGTCAGGAGCGGACCTCGGCGCTGACCTACGGACGCGATGGCGAGGCATACCTGGTGACCGCGTCGAACGGCGGCTCGCCGCGTCCGCCGGGGTGGCTGGCGAACGTGAAGGCAGCGCCCGAGTGCGAGATCCAGGTGGGGCGACGCAGGATGAGAGTGGTTGCGCGAGCCACGTATCCGGACGACCCGGACTACGCACGACGTTGGGCGATAGTCGACGAGGTGAACCAGGGCCGCTACAGCGCCTATCAGAAAATGACCAAGCGGCCCATCGCGGTGGTGGTGTTGACGCAGGCGAGGTGACGCGGTCAGTCGTCGCCGTCTCCCCATCGCCCCTTGTCCACCGGCACGCTGTCGTCCCACCGACTCTCCATTCTCGGTGGGCGACTTGCGAATTGGACGACGGCGAAAACGAGGAAGAGGACGACGGCAACGACACCGACGACTATCAGAGTTTGCACGGGGGCACCCTAGCGCTGTCTGAGACCGATCGCACCCACGCGCGGACAAGTCACAAAGTAAGCAGCGTTCGACCGAGAGATTTCCTCAATTCGATTGCGGCATGGGCTCGGTCGGCGTGTTCGAGGGGGAAGGTCTGACCGATCACGACCTCGATGTCACCGGCGACCACGGCGTCTTGGATACCCCGCGCGAGGGCGTTCCAATCGGTGTCGGCGCCGGTGATGTCGAACAGGCCGAGCGCCGAGATGCCGCGCACGGCCAAGCTGTCGCTGTCGAACTCGGCGAATTCGCCCGCCGCGGCGCCGTATCCGAGGAATCGGCCGTGGTCGGCGATGGCTTCGGTGGCCGCCGCGCCGAGGTCGCCACCCGCTCCGTCGAGCACGACGTTCACCCCAGCCCCGCCGGTCGCGGCGCGTACCTTGGCCGACCAGTCCGGCTCGGAGTAGTCGATGACGGCGTGCGCGCCGAGCCGTTCGGCGAGTTCGAGCTTGTCGCGGCCGCGAGCCGCCGCGACCACGTGTGCCCCTGCGGAGCGCGCCAATTGGATGAGCAGCGTGCCGAGCCCGCCGCCTGCCGCGGTGACGAGAACCCACTCCCCCGCCTGGATCGCGGCCCGCTCGAAGACGGCGAGCGCGGTCCTGCCGTCGTGGACCAACGCCACGGCCTGCTCGAGCGAAAGCCCTTCCGGCACTTCGTTGAGCGTCTCGACCTTGGCCAGCGCCTTCTCGGCGTAGCCGCCGATGGGCTGACCGCCGCCGATGCCGCTCGCGGCGGTGCTGGTGGCGACGCGCTTGCCGATCCACGAGGGATCGACCTCCGCGCCCACCTCGACGACCACGCCCGCCACCGCTCCGCCCGGCACGTAAGGGGTTTCGATCTGGAAGTATTCGCTCCCCCACCCGCCGCGCAGCCGGGTGTCGAGGAACATCACGTCGGCCGCCGCGACCTGAACGACCACCTGACCGGGACCCGGTGTCGGATCCGGGATCTCGCGCACCGCGAGCACCTCTGGTCCACCGAATTCCGTTGCCTGCACAACCCGCATCACTGACCTCCACATCTCGTTGATCAGTGCCCAGCATGAAACCTGAAGTTCAGTAGAGGTCAAGCGCTGGGAGCGGTATCACTCGCGAGCGAGGCGGGACATCGCGTTCAGGAGCCCCCGCCACCGCAACTGCTGCCCCCACCGCCGCCGCAACTACTGCTGCTCCCGCCGCCACAGCTACTGCCGCCGCCCCCGCCGGACCCGCTGTCTCCGCCGCTGCCGCCCGAACAGCCGCTCACGGAGTCTCCCCCGCCGCAGCCGCTGCCGTGGTGGCGGTGCCCCGTCCCGGCGCCGCCCGCGAACCACGGTCCCGGATTGTGGTTCGGTCCCCACCCTGGCTGCCGCGACGGCCTGTTCACGGCCTTGACCAGAAGCACCACGAACGCGACGACGGCGACCACGAATATCACGACCACAGCGATCAGAAACAGACCCAGGAGAACAGCCCTCATGCCGGAATGGTAGCGGCGCGCCGCCGTACAGTGAATCGTGCAGTTTTTCCGTTCCCGACAGCGCCTCCGCCGCCAGGTCGACCTACGCGACGTCGAGGAGGCGGTGGCCGCGCTGAAACTCACCGAGGCCGTCTTCAAGACGTGCCCGTGGCAGCCGCGCGAGCTGGTGGAGACCGGCCTGCGCCAGTGGCTGCGCTGTTGCGGCGCGGCGATGCGCGACGGCCAGGTCATCGGCATGCCCTCGCACGCGGTGGACGAGGCGTGGCACGGCCTGATCCTGTGCACGCAGCGCTACGCCGCGTTCTGTACGGCGGCCTACGGCCGGTTCCTGCACCACTACCCGGACGGGGACGGCCCCGCCGAGCCCACCGCGCACGGTTCGATGACCGAACAGCTCGGCCGCACGGTGGTGGCGTGGTCGATGGTCGCGCGGCCCGGTGAGACCTGTGTGCTGTGGGATCTCGACAGCAAGGTCGGGGTCGCCGAACCGTGGGGCATCGACGCCCGGCGCGTCGCGGCGATCGAGGCCGAACTGCACCGGGCGGCGACGAACCCCGCTAAGTGAGCTTCACCCGCGCCGCGAAGAACCGCACCACCGCGGGCGCGAAGCGGTTGAACTGGTACTGCAAGCGCGCCTCCGGGGTGACCGGCACGATGCTGCGGTTGCGCCGGACGGCCCGCACGATCTGATCGGCGACCTTGTCGGGCGTGTAGTGACGCCTCCGGTACAGGTCGTCGTACTTGGCCTGCTTGCGCTTCTCCTCCTCGACGCTGAGGCCCGAGAAGGACGTGGTGGCAACGATATTGGTGTGCACGATGCCGGGGCAGACGGTGTGCACCGAGATGCCGCGGCCCGCCAACTCGGCGCGCAGGCAGTCGGAGAACATGAACACCGCCGACTTGCTGGTGGAGTACGCGCTGAGCCCCTGCTGCGGGCTGTAGGCCGCCATGCTGGACAGGTTGACGATGTGTCCGCCCAAACCACGCTCGGCCATGGCGGCGCCGAAGGCGCGGCAGCCGTTGACGACGCCGCCGAGGTTGATCCGCAGCACCCGATCGAACTCCGCCGACGGCGTGTCGAAGAACCCGCCCGCCTGGCCGATGCCCGCGTTGTTGATCAGGATGTCCGGCACGCCGTGCGCGGCGAACACCTCGGCCGCGTGCGCGGTGACCTCGGCCTCGTCCGAGACGTCGAGGCGATAGGCGTGCGCCACACCGCCTTCCGCGGCGATCAGCTCCGCGGTCTGCTTGGCGGCGTCCAGATTGATGTCGGAGAGCACGATTTCGGCGCCGAGGCGGGCGAACGCCAGCGCGGTCTCCCGGCCGATGCCGCTGCCGCCGCCGGTGATCACCACCAGCTGGTCGTCGAATTCCTTTCGGTTCCGGTCGGTTTCGGCGCGACGCAGGCCGCGCGGCACCGCGCCACCGGCGAGGGTGTCGATCAGCTCGGTGGTGGCGGTAGCCAGCAGTTCGGGGTGCGAGAACGGCATCCAGTGCCCGGCGGGCACGTCGCGACGCCACAGCCGCGAGACCCACTTGCGCTCGTCGTCGTAGCCCGCGGGCCGCACCGCGACGTCGCGACCCGCCACGATCAGCTGAACCGGCACCTCGGTGTGCCGCTCCCGCGGGCCGAGCAGCCGGGGCACGATGTTCGCGCGGTAGATGCGCAGGCCGTCGACGATGTCGCGCCGGAAGGTCGGCGCCAGGGTGACGTTCGACGTCGGTGTGTCGTTCATGAGGGAAACGACGCGCTGCCAACGCTCTTCGGTGCCGAGCGCGGTGAAAGCGGCTCGCGGCAGTACCGGCGTCATGAAGAAGGCGGTGTAGGCCGAGGAGAGCAGCTGGGTGAAGGGCTGCCAGAGGTTGCGCGGCGTGGGCCGGGACAGCCTGGCGCGCACCCACTTTCCGATGTGGTCGAGATTCGGGCCGGACACGGAGGTGAACGAGGCGATACGGTCGGCGGCCCGCGGTTCGCACACCGCCTCCCACACCTGCACCGACCCCCAGTCGTGGGCGAGGACGTGCACGGGCGCGTCGGGGCTCACCGCGTCGGCGACGGCGTAGAAGTCGGCGGCGAGCTCCTCGAGCCGGAAGTCCGCGGTGCGCTGGGTCCGGGTCGACCGGCCGTGCCCGCGCGTGTCGTAGGTGACGACGTGGAACCGCGGCGTCAGCAGCGGCACCACGGCGTCCCAGAGGTGGTGGGTGTCCGGCCAGCCGTGCACGAGCACCACGGTCGGATCGGCGGGATCACCGTATTCGTAGACAGCGAGGTCGAATTCACCGCTGCGCACGATCCGCTCGGTCGCCACCGAGTCGATATCCGTCGTCATGGACGTCTCCTTGTTCTCCGGGTCGGAGGGGGTCTCCACTACAGGTCGAGCACGAGACGGCCACCGTCGCAGCGCGATACGCAGGCCAGCATGTCGCCATCGGCGCGTTCGTCCTCGGTGAGCACCGTGTCGCGATGGTCCGGCTCGCCGGCCAGCACGCGCACCTTGCAGGTTCGGCAGAAGCCCTGCCGACACGAATACGGTTGATCAGGGCGGGATTTCAAGAGGGTGGTCAGCGCGGACTCGTCGGCGGGCACTTGGAGCACTTCACCGGTGGAGGCGAGCTGGATCTCGAACGGCCGCCCGTTCACGATCGGCGGCGGCGAGAACCGCTCGGAATGCAGTTCCACGCCGCGCATTCGACGCACCGCTTCGGCGACGGTGGTCGTCATCGGCACCGGACCGCAGCAGTACACCGCGGTGCCGGTGGTCACGCCGGGCAGCAGTGCGGGCGCGTCCGGCAGACCGTGTTCGTCGTCGGTGCGCACGGTGACCCGGTCGCCGAACGTCTCGATCTCGTCCAGGAACGGGATGGTCTCGCGGCTGCGGCCGACGTAGACCATGGACCAGTCGAGGCCGAGCCGCATCGCCAGCCGCGCCATCGGCAGGATCGGGGTGATTCCGATGCCGCCCGCGACGAAGTGCAGGTGCACCGCGGGTGAGCCGTAGCCGGGCACCGCGAACGGAAAGGCGTTGCGCGGCCCGCGCACCACGATCGGCGCGCCGACCGGCAGCGCGTCGTGCACCTCCACCGAACCGCCGCCGCCCTCCGGGATGCGGCGCACCGCGACACGGTAGGCGCGGGTGTCGGCGGGGTCGCCGCACAGCGAGTACTGCCGCAACCTGCCGGAGGGCAGCTCCAGATCCAGGTGCGCGCCCGGCCGCCACGCGGGCAGTTCGCGGCCGTCCGGCGACTCGAGTCGCAGGCTCACCACATCCTGGTCGTGCGCCTCGACCCGGCGCTCGGTGACGACGAGCGCCAATCTCCGGTCGTCGACCTTCGGGCGCAGATCCCGTCGGTTGACCAGCGTGGCCCAGCGCAACCGGGCCGAGGCTACGGCATCGAGCACCCGTACCGCCCGGTCCCGATCGCGCTTGCCGAACAGGTCGGCGGGCAACTGCTTGGGGACGACCCGCGGACTCACGAGGCGACCGCGCGCGCCGCGGGCGAGGCGGCCAGGTACGCCACCGCCTGTGCGGTGGAGCCGACCGTCTCCGGGTTGTAGCCGGGCTCGAGCGTGGACAGCGCACTCCACAGCAGCGACGGTACGCCGGGCAGGGAGCCGCGCCACATGGCGCCGAAAACCCGCTTGATCAGGCGCGGATAGCCGAGATCGGGCAGCGCGGGATCCTGCTGGACCATGAATTTGGTGCCGCGCACGACCAGCGAGATGAAGATCGGGAAGACCAGCACCATCAGCGCCGACCTGCGGATGTATCCCGCGCCGAAGTACACCGCCACGTCGTGGGCGACATGCCGGTGTTCCACTTCCTCCGCGCCGTGCCAGCGGAACAGGTCGGCCACCCGCGGGTCCGCACCGAACTTCTCCAGATCGGCGTTGAGCACCCAGTCACCGAGGAAGGCGAAGAAGTGCTCGAGGCAGGCGATGAACGCCAGCCGCTCGACCATGATCTGGCGCTGCGCGATGCCCTCGACGTTCTTGGGCCCGAGCGTCTTGCGGAACAGGTATTCGGCCTGTCGCACATACGGCGCCGGGTCGATGCCGTTGGCCGCGAGCACCTCGTTCAGCACCTTGTCGTGGGTCTCGGCGTGCATCGATTCCTGACCGATGAAGCCGAGCATGGCCTCGCGAAGCTTCTCGTCCTTGACGTAGGGCAGCGCCTCGGCATACGCGGCGCAGAACATGCGCTCGCCCTCGGGCAGCAGCAGATTCAGCGAATTGATCAGATGCGAGGCGATCGGCTCCTCCGGCATCCAGTGCAGCGGAGTGTCGGCCCAGTCGAACTGGACGTTACGTGCGTTGAGGGCCACCTCGCCCGGGTCGGTTTCCGGTCGCCGGTGAGCCCTGCGAAGTAGCTTCATCGGTACTCCTCGATCCTCATACGTGCACCTCAGCGGCGGATCGGCACGGCGGTGCGCCGATTCCTGCGCTGGTGTAGAAACGATCATACACATACGTGGAACTAGCGGTAACACACATGCATGTCACCGATCGGACTCGAACCCGACACGGCGAGCTATCGCCCGGCATTCATCCGATGAATTCCGTTCTCCAAGTGGACGATAGAGAGCGCCACTGTGACCGACCTCCCCCGAATCCAGCCCAAAACTAGAACCTGTTCTAGTAGTCTTTCGCTATGGAACGTTTAACCGGATTGGATGCCAGTTTCCTCTATCTCGAGACCGGGACCCAGCATCTGCATGTGTGCGCGCTGCTCATCCTGGACCCGACCGCGGACGGCGTGCGGTACTCCTTCGACTCCTTCAAGGCCGAACTCGGCCGCCGGGTGCCCCTGATTCCGCAGATGCGGCGGCGGTTGCACGAGGTGCCGTTCAACCTGGACCATCCGGTCTGGGTGGAGGACCCCGACTTCGATCTCGACTACCACATCCGCCGCATCGGCATCCCGAGTCCGGGCGGCAGGCGCGAGCTGGCCGAACTGGTCGGCGACATCGCCAGCAGGCCGATGGACCGCGACCGGCCGCTGTGGCAGATGAACGTCGTCGAAGGCATCGACGGCGACAAGGTCGCGGTGATCTGCAAGTACCACCACGCCGCCGTGGACGGCATCACCGGCACGAACATGATGATGCATCTGTGCGATATGGAACCGGGCGTGACGCATCCGGAGCCGACCGAGGAATGGCGGCCCGAGGCCGCGCCGAACGACTGGAAACTGTTGGCGGAGGCGGCCGTTCGGCTGCCCGGCAAGGCGGGCATCGTCGGCATGCTGCCCAAGACCGTCGGCATGCTCGCCGGTTTCGCGCAGCGGCGGCGAAACAACCAGGCGGGCATGGCGATTCCGCTCACGGCGCCGCGCACGCCGTTCAACAGGGCCATCACACCGCATCGCACGGTCGCCTTCGCCGAAGCGGATCTGGCCGCCATCAAGGAGATCAAGTCCGCGTTCGACGTGAAGGTCAACGACGTGGTGCTGACCGTGGTCGGCGGTGTGCTGCGCGCCTATCTGGACAAGCACGGCGAGCTGCCCGATCGCTCGCTCATCGCCTCGGTACCGGTGTCGGTGCACGAAGCCACCCGGCACAAGGCCGGAATCAACAAGGTCTCCTCGCTGTTCTCCGAGCTCGGCACCGACATCGCCGACCCGGTCGAGCGGCTGCGCAAGGTGGCCGAAGCGAACCGCGACGCCAAAGACGAACACGACCTCATCGGCGCCGACTTCCTACAGGATTGGTCACAGTACGCCCCGCCCAACACTTTTCAGCTGGCCGCGCGGGTCTACTCGTCGCTGAAGCTGGCCGAGCACCATCCGGTGGTGCACAACCTCGTCGTCTCGAACGTGCCGGGACCGCCGATGCCGCTGTACTTCCTCGGCGTGAAGGTCGACGCGATGTATCCGTTCGGGCCGGTCTTCCACGGTGCCGGGCTCACCGTCACGGTGTTGTCCAACAACGGCGATCTCGATATCGGGTTCATAGCTTGTAAGGAACTCGTGCCGGATCTCGCCGCGATGGCCGACGCGGTGCCGGATATCATCGACGAATTGCGGTCCGCGGCACGCGAAGTGGAGTGACCCGCGCCGCCCTGTTCGCCACCGACGCCGAACAGGGTCGACCGCGGCGAATTTCGCTACACCCGGTCGACGACCGACGCGCAGCCGTCGAGCAGTGCGGGAACGAAACGCTCCGCGCCGAAAACGCAGCCCGCATGTCCCACACCGGCCAGGTGAATGGTCGAGCCGGGAATCATCGTCGCCATCTCCAGCTGCCGATACACCGGAATCGCCCGGTCGCGGGTCGTGATGACCACCGCCGTCGGCGCCGCGATCGTGTCGAGCCAAGCGGACGCGTCGAAGTGGCCGACCTCCGCGATCACCTGGGCCAGCGCCCATCCGCTCGTACTGCGGAATTCACCGAGCGCCCACTTCTCGAAGCCGCCCGGCGGCCAGGTATGTTCCGGCAGCTCGGACAGTGTGCTCGCGAATTTCTCGATGCGCCGCAACGAATACGGTCCGATGGCGTCGGCGAACGCGCCGAACACCTGGTGGAACGCCTGCTCGCGCCACTTCTCCCGGAATCGGTACGGCGTCGCGCACAGCACCAGCCCGCCGACACGGTCCGGATGCCGGTGCGCGGCCGTCAAAGTCACCACTCCGCCGAGCGAATAGCCCGCGCAGATCGGGCGCTCGACCCGCATCGCGTCGGCGACGGCGACGACGTCGTCGGCGCAGTCGTCCACCGAGAAGCGCGGGGATCGGATGCCGCGGCCGTGCCAGCGCTGGTCGAACAGGATCACCCGGTACCGCTTTGCGAGCGCTTCCAGCGCGGGGAACCAGGTGAGACAGGCGGTGCTCGCGGTGCCGTGCAGCAGGATCAGCGTGGGAGCTCCCTCGGGCCCCGGCATGTCGACCACGTAGGTGCGTCCCCGGCCGGGCAGGTCGACCAATCGGCCACCGGGCACCTCCGCGATGTCGGGGACGCCCGCGCGCCGGATCAAGCGTCGGAACCGGTTCGCCATCGTCGGCCTCCTCCGGACCAGCCGTCACTGAAACACGTTCTATTCGATGATGCCACACGGTTGTCGGCCTTCTTCGCTGTGCCGACGCGCCTTCGAGCCGCAACCGTCCAGAAGTTATGTAACGTGTTCACGACTGTTCCGGGACGGACGGAGGTATCGCAATGGGGCGACTCACCGGCAAGGTGGCCTTGATCAGCGGCGGAGCCCGCGGCATGGGCGCCGCGCACGCCAGGAAGTTCGTGGCCGAGGACGCGCGCGTGGTGCTCGGCGACATTCTCGACGACGAGGGCAAGGCGCTGGCCGAGGAACTCGGCGACCACGCCGTCTACGTGCACCTCGACGTCCGGCAGAAGCAGGACTGGCAGGCCGCCGCCGAAGAGGCCGTGCGGCGTTTCGGCGCGCTGAACGTGCTGGTGAACAATGCGGGGATCGTCAACGGGAACCTGCTGGTGGACTTCGCGCTCGAGGAGTGGCAGCGCATCGTCGACATCAACCTGACCGGCACGTTCCTCGGTATGCAGGCCGCGACCCCGGCGATGATCGAGGCGGGCGGCGGTTCCATCGTCAACATCTCCTCCGTCGAGGGCATGCGTGGGAGCCCCGGTCTGCACGGGTACACGGCGACCAAGTTCGCGGTCCGCGGGCTCACGAAGTCGACGGCGCTGGAGCTGGCGCAGTACGGGATTCGGGTGAATTCGGTGCATCCCGGCTTGATCAGCACGCCGATGACCGAGGGAATTCCAGCGGACTTCCTGCAGATCCCGCTGGGGCGGGCCGCCGATCCGGCCGAGGTGTCGAACCTGGTGACCTATTTGGCGAGTGACGAGTCGTCGTATTCGACGGGCGCGGAGTTCGTCATCGATGGTGGGTTGACGGTGGGGGTGCCGCACAAGACTTTCTAGTGCCGCACAAAGGTTGGACATCCAATTCTGGACGCGGCACTCGTCAGCTCGAAAGCAGCAGGCCCGCGGCGAGGGTGAACATGATCAGCGCGATCGCTGAATCCAGCGCTCGCCAGGCCGCGGGGCGGGCGAACAGCGGACTCAGCAGGCGGGCGCCGAAGCCGAGGGTGACGAACCAGAGGATGCTGGCGAGCATCGCGCCCGCGCCGAGGAACCAGCGGTCCGGCGGGGCGTAGGTGTTGGCGAAGGAGCCGAGCAGCAGGACCGTGTCCAGGTAGACGTGTGGGTTGAGCCAGGTCAGCGCCAGGCAGGTGAGGACGGTCGCGCCCAGTGCCACCGACGTGCCCGCCCCGTCCGCGGTGAGGGTGCCGCCGGAGATCGCACGCCGCGCCGCGAGCACGCCGTAGCCGATGAGGAACGCGGCGCCCGCGTAGCGCACCACCGTCACCACCGAGGGCAGCGACTCCACCAGCGCTCCGAAGCCCGCGATGCCCGCGGCGATCAGCACGATGTCCGACACCGCGCACACCGCGACCACCGCGGCGACGTGCTGTCCGCGCACACCTTGGCGCAGCACGAAGGCGTTCTGCGCGCCGATCGCCACGATCAGCGACAACCCGAAACCCAAACCGGAGATGGTGGCGAAACCCGCCGAGGAAACCGTCACGTCCATCGACGCTATGACCGCGCCATTCAACCAGACAAGCTAAAGATTCTGAAGCATCATTACAATTTCTTGATATGGATTTGCAGCTGGACCAGCTCAGGGCGCTCAACGCGGCAGTCACCGAGGGAACCTTCGAGGCGGCCGCGCGCAGTCTGCGGGTCACTCCATCGGCGGTCAGCCAGCGCATCAAAGCGCTCGAGGAAGCGGCCGGTCGCATCCTGCTGCAACGCACGAAACCGGTGCGCGCCACCGAATCCGGGCTCGCGGTGCTGCGCTTGGCCCGGCAGATCGATCTGCTCACCGGCGACACGGCCCGTGAACTCGGCGACGCCGACCACCCCGTCGACCGCCCGATCCGCCTCCCCATCGCGGTGAACGCCGACTCGCTCGAGACGTGGGTGATGCCCGCCCTCCGCGACGCACCGCCCGGCGTGTGCTTCGAAATCCACCGCGAGGACGAGGAGCACACCACCGCCCTGCTGCGCGACGGCACTGTCATGGCGGCCATCACCGCCACCGCGAAGCCGGTGCAGGGTTGCAAGGTCGACAAGCTCGGCGCCATGCGGTACCGCCCGATGGCCAACCCCGAGTTCGCCCGGATCTGGTTCGCCGACGGCCCGACCGCCAAGGCCTACGCCGCGGCGCCCGTCGTCCTGTTCGACCGCAAAGACGACCTCCAGGACCGCCATCTCCGCCGCCGCACTCGACAGCCGATCGATCCGCCCCGCCACTACGTCCCCTCGTCCACCGCCTTCGGCACGGCCGTTCGCCTCGGCCTCGGCTGGGGCATGCTGCCGGACCTGCAGACCGCCGACGACTCACCGACGAGTCTGGTTCCGATAGACGGGGATTCGTTCATCGACGTGCCGCTCTACTGGCAGCAGTGGAAGTTGCACTCCCCCGCGTTGAGCGCGATCGCGGGGGCGATTGCCCGGGCGGCTGCCGCGGCGTTGCGCTGAGTTGTCCAAGCTAGGCCGCGTCGCCCGCGCTCCGCTGACTCGTCGAGCCCGCGAGCTCGGTCGCAGCGCGTGCCGAGCCGACCCCCGCGCGGTGTCGCGAGCCACCCGCCGCAGCGGGGGGGACGTCGTGCCGCGCAGTCGCCGAGTCAGCCGGGCGCGCTGCACCGCACTACCGAGAGTGCCTGCGCACGTAGAGTTCCTGGCTCGTGCGCGCGACCAGCTCGCCGTCGGCACCGACGAGCTCGGCGGAGTGCTTGGTGCGAGAGACGCCGTCCGCCTCCAGATTCGCGCGGATCTCGGCCATGTCTTCGGGCGGCATCAGCATCGTCACGCGCACCAACCCGCGACCCGGCCGCACGAATTCCGTTGTGGCCGTGATGTTCCAGACGCGGTATCCCTCGCCCAGCTGCCACAGGGCCATCAGCCCGAAGAACGGGTCGGTCATCATGGACAGAATTCCGCCGAACGCCACACCCGCGTGGTTCTTGTTCCAGCCGCTCACCTTGTGCCGAACGATTCACCGGCCGACACTGTCGCGGCCCGCAAGCACGGCGGCGGAGGTGTCGAGAACTCAGCCGAAGTGGCAGACGTAATGCACCGTCTCCAGAACCTCGATCTGGAACGAGCTGTCGCCGGGCACGTCGAACGACTCGCCGCCCTTGTAGGTCACGGCCTCGGTCGCACCGGCGAGGGTGACCTTGCACTCGCCCTCGATGAGTTCCATGATCTCCGGTGCGCCGGTGTTGAACGTCAGGGTCGAGGGCAGGATGACGCCGACCGACTTGGCGGTGCCGTCGGCCAGCTCGATGCTGTGGCTGACGCACTTGCCGTCGAAGTAGACGTTGGCCTTCTTCGTGACGCTGACATTCTCGAACTGCGACATGGTCTCTTTCCCGTGCTGAAGTGGAGCCGTCAGCCTACTTCAGCAGCGGCGAGGCGCCCGCGCCCACCGGGTTGAGGCCGTCCAGCAGTCGGCCCGTCGGCGCGCACGGTCAGTCGCCCGCCTCCGGGAACAACCTCTCCCACCGCCGCGACCACTCCCACACCGGACGCAGCGACTCCCCGAGTTCCCTTCCGGCCGTGGTCAATTCGTAGGACTTGTCCGGCTTCTTGACGATCAGCCCCGCGGCCTGAAGGTGCTGCAAGCGCACCGAGAGCATGCTCGACGAGCACTGCCCCATCCGGCGGCGCAGTTCGAGAAAGCCCAGCGTGCCGGGCTCCAACTCCCACACGATGCGCAGCATCCACCGCTGGCCGAGCAGTTCCATGGCGGCGAGCATCGGTTCGTTCGCGGGGTCGGCCGCACCTCGCGACGGTTTCGCACCGCTTGCGCTTCTCATTTCGAACCACCATAGTGATTCTAATTTAGAAGCAACCGGGCGGGCGGCGGTCCGCGCAGGAAAGGAACGTGGTGCGCGAACCGAACATCTCGACCGACCAGCGAATCGCCCTCGTCACCGGCGCCTCCCGAGGGATCGGCGCCGACACCGCCCGCATCCTGGCGGCCCGCGGCGACCACGTGATCGTCAACTACCGCGAGAAGCGCCGCCGTGCCCAGACCATCGCCGACGAGATCGCGGCCGCCGGAGGCAGCGCGTCGGTCGCGGGAGCGGACGTCTCGGACGAAACCGCCACCCGCGCATTGATCGCCGAAATCGCCGACCGCTTCGCCCGCCTGGATGTCTTGGTACTCAACGCATCCGGCGGCCTCGAACGCGACGCGGCCGCCGACTACGCCATGTCCATCAACCGCGACGCGCAACTGCGCCTGACCCGACTCGCGTTGCCCCTCATGCCATCCGGCGGCCGCATCGTCTTCGTCACCAGCCACCAGGCCCACTTCCACGGCCGCAAACCCGTCCCCGCCGACTACGAACCGATCGCCGCCAGCAAACGCGCGGGTGAGGACGCCCTCCGCGCCCTGATCCCCGAACTAGAGGCCCTCGGCATCACCCTCACCGTCGTCTCCGGCGACATGATCGACGGCACCATCATCGTCCGCCTCCTCGAACGCCGAGACCCGGACGCCGTCACCACCCGCCGCGACCACGGCCCACTCCCCACCGTCGAAGAGTTCGCCACCGCCATCGCCGACGCCACGACGGCCCCCACCGAATCCGGCCACACCGTCTACATCGGTGGCCCCGACTACCTCGCGAGCACGTCGACCGACGAGAAGGAGCCAGACCAGTCGACGGACGATCAGTCACCCCCGCCCGAGCAGTCGGCCGATGACGACTACGACGATGACGACTACGACGTCAGCCTGGAGGATCCCGTCATCGAGGACGGCGTGCCGACGACCTGGCAGGACTTCGCCGAAGACGCCCGCACAGGTGGATCCAGCGACTTCGAGCCGACGATTCCCGGCCCGGAATTCGGGAGCGTCACCCTTCCGGGAGACGCCTATGTGATCGAGTAGGTGCCTGCCAGTCCTTCGGCGAACGTGCGCGCCGCCGCCAGGTCGGTGGAGTTCGGCCGCCCTTTCCGGATACCGCCGACGAGCTTGAATGGCGCGTACGTGTCGAATGCCCGACACGAGAAGGTGTCGACTACCTCGAAGCCCTTCTGGTCGAGCATCCGCACGAGAGGTCGAGAGAAGCGTTGGAACCGCGCCTCGGGAAAGCCACTCGTGGCGAACACGAACGCTTTCCGCCGTTGCGCATCCGGCAGCGACCTGATGAACTCGCGCAGCTCCGCGTGGAAGGATCCCAGGAAGATCCCCGAACCGAATCCCACCAAGTCATAGGTGGAAAGCTCGGCCGCGTCGACTTGGGCGGGGTCGACGACCCGGGCCTCCAGAACCTGCCCGATGACGTCGGCGACCTTCTTGGTGTTGCCATGCGACACCGAGGTGCAGACGATGACGGCCTTCATTGCGATGTCCCCCTTCGCTTTCCCGATCCGGGGTGCCCGTCGACTGGGGTGCCACCGGGCTGAGCCACAAGACCAGCCTAGCGATCGCGGCGACGTGCTTTCCCTCCTGGCCGCGCGATCCTCGCCACGGCGCTCACAGGTCCCTGGTCGAAGTCGTAGCGGTACACCGCCCGGCTCCAGCGGGCAGTGCCAGGTATTCGGGGTCGCATCCGATGGGCATACCGCTGACTGCGTCTTTGGGCGGGAGGTGATGTGCGTCCGGCCTCGTCTGTGATTTGTCCCGGATATCCGGCCCGATGTCACGTTCCGCCTCGACACCGCCTAACGTCGCGACGGCAACAGTTGGTTTGAAAGGTGGCAGCGAGCGTGGCAGGTACCCAGGCGAAGATCGATGAACTGGTCAAGATCCTGGCAATCGCTGAGGAACCGGCAGGTGAGGCCGGTGTCGCCAAGCGGGAGAAGAAGGGCATTCCGAGCGTTCGCCAGCGGGTGGAGATGCTGCTCGACCCCGGGACGTTCATCGAGACCGGTGCGCTGGCTCGTCAGCCCGGCCAGCCGGACGCTCTCTACGGTGACGGGCTGGTCACCGGTCGCGGGCTGATCGCGGGCCGCCCGGTGGTGGTGATCGCCCACGATCAGACCGTCTACGGCGGGTCGGTCGGTATCACGTCCGCGCGCAAGTTCATGCGGGCGCTGCAACTCGCGTTCGACAACGCGTGCCCGGTGGTGACGATCAACGACTCCGGCGGCGCGCGGATCCAGGACGCGGTGGGTTCGATCGCTTCGTTCGGTGATATTTCCCGGGTGCTGGAGAAGCTGTCCGGGTATGTGCCGCAGGTGTCGATCATTCTCGGCAAGTGCGCCGCGGGTTCGGTGTACGGGCCGATCAACACCGACGTGCTCATCGGCACCAAGGATTCCTACATGTTCGTCACCGGGCCGGAGGTGATCAAAGCCGTCAATGGTGAGGACATCACCGCCGAGGAGCTCGGCGGCGCCAAGGTGCAGGCCGAGCGCGGGACGCTGCATCACGTCGCCGACACCGAACAGGAAGCCTACGCCTGGGCCCGCAACTACCTGAGCTACATGCCGACCAGCTGCCTCGAGCAGCCGCCGATCGTGAACCCCGGCCTGGAGCCGGAGATCACCGCTTCCGACCGGGAACTCGAGAAGATCATCCCGGATTCCGATCGCTCCGGTTACGACATGCACGAGATCCTGCTGCGGATCTTCGACGACGGTGAGTTCCACGAGGTCCGCGAAGCGTTCGCCCCGAATCTGATCACCGGGTTCGCCAGGGTCGACGGATATCCGGTCGGTGTGATCGCCAATCAGCCGTTGGTGCTGGGTGGTTCCATCGACGCCGCCTGCTCCGACAAGTCGACGTACTTCATCCGGCTCTGCGACGCGTTCAACATCCCGCTGGTGTTCGTCGCCGACACCCCCGGTGTGCTGCCGGGGCTCGATCAGGAAGCCAATGGCGTGATCATCCGCGGCGGCCGGGTCCCGCGCGCGATCATCGAGGCGACGGTTCCGATCATCAACCTGGTCGTGCGCAAGTCCTACGGTGGCGCCTACGGCATGATGGCGGCCCGGCAGGTGGGCGCCGACATCAGTTTCGCCTGGCCGACGGCCCGGATCGCGGTGATCGGCGCCGACAGCGCGGTCGACCTCATCGGCAAGCGGCAGCTGGCGGCGGTGCCGGAGGAGCATCGGGCGGCGGCGCGCGAGTTCATGGTCAACCAGTACAACGAGACGATCGCCACCCCCTGGATCGCCGCCGAGCGCGGCTACATCGACGCGGTCATCGAACCGGCGACCACCCGCCTGGAGATCCGAAGCGCGCTGCGCCTGCTGCGTGACAAGCCGAAGGTCAAGCCGGAGTTCAACCCGCGGAAACACCCGGTGTACCCGATGTGATCCGCCCCGGGCCGGTCACCAGTCCGGTCGGCGACCGAAGATCCATCGTGGCCATGAAGTCCGGGGCGAACGACCACCACTCACCCCGGTGAGCATCGGCAATGTCGGCGCCGTCGGCGGACCGCGGTGAGCACGGCATAACCGGCGTATCGATATCCCGCCGTTCGCTCCGGCCAGACCGGAGCGAACGGACGGTCATAGGGATCGTCGACGTCGTATCGAGGCGAGTCCTGCTGCGTCGGGCAGCGCGGATGAAGTTGGCGAGGTTATGCCGTGCCGGTGCCGGCGCATCCGGTGAGTTGCGACAGAACAACCGCGGTGTCGAAGAAGACGCGTTCGCCGACGACGTAGCCCTCGTCGTCGAAGGTGACGACGGCGACCATCTCGATGGCAATCGTGTTCCCGCTCGGCGCTATTCCCGCGTAGTGCCCGTCGTGGATACCGTCGAAGCGAACCAGCGCGGCACCAGTGGAATTCACTTGCCCGAGGGGCTCGATAGTGGCGGTGAGATCGCTGAAGCCGTCGAAAAGCGCGGACTCTCGCGCGGCCAGCGCCGTAAGACCTTGCTGGGGACCGGTCAGGGGTGAGTCGTAGGCGGCGGGCTCTCGCCACAGGCCGACGACCTCGTCCACGCTGTGCTTGTTCACCGCGGCCGCGGCCGCTGTGGCGAACTTCTGGATGAACATGTCTTGCTCTTTCCGATTCGATCAATTGGTTTGGGATACAGACGATTCCGGTCGGACGGAACGCTCGGCGAGCGCGATCGCCCACTTGGCGGGAATCCGGCAGGCGATGCGCGCCAGCAGTGCGTTCGCCGCGCCGTCGACGATGTCCGGGCGGTTCGACCCGAGCGCGCCCAAGGCCGCTTCGACGACCTGTTCGGGCGAGCGCCTGCTGCCGACCGAGGCGTCCTCGCCGGCGATCTCGAAGAACGCGGTCTCGGTGGCACCCGGGCTCACGGCAAGTACCTGGACCCCGGTGCCGCGGGTCTCGGACCAGAGCGCGCGGGTGAAGGACAGCACGTACGCCTTGGTCGCCGCGTACACCGCCATGTGCGGGACCGGCTGAAACGCGGCGGTGCTGGCCACATTGACGACGGCTCCGCGGCCGCGAGCGATCATGCTGGGCAACAGGATTGCGGTGAGCTCGGTCAAAGCGGTGATGTTCACCGCGATCTGACTCGAGACCGCCCCGAGGTCGGCGTCGGCGAGGTCGCCGTGGAGTCCGAGTCCCGCATTGTTGACGAGCGCGTCGACGGTGATCGCACGCTGGGCGAGCAGTTCGGCGACGCTCGCTGCGGCGTTCGGGGCGCTGAGGTCCGCGGGGATGACCTCCACGCTCGAACCGAATCGCGCGTGCAGTTCCTCGGCCTGTGCTCGCAATACCGCCTCCCTGCGGGCGACCAGAACGAGGTCACCACCGTCCGCGGCGATACGCGCGGCGAAGGCGCGCCCGATACCCGATGACGCCCCGGTCACCAGTACTCGCTGTCGGTCGAAATATCCGGCCACCACTATCTCCTTAATTAAACCTTCATGCCGGTCTAATTAATACCGCTATGCTGAGGCCATGGCAAGCCCCCACCGCAGCACGCAGGCCCGGCGACGCGTCGGCCGCCCGTCCGGCCCAACCGAACACGGAGCGGCATCCCGAGAGCGGATTCTCGATGCCGCCGCCGCTGTGTTCGCGCAGGTCGGATACGACCGGGCACGCATGGCCGACGTTGTCGAAGCGAGCGGAATGACCAAGGGCTCGGTCTACTTTCATTTCGAGAGCAAGGAAGCCCTCGCCGTCGCCGTGCTCACCGAGAAACACGCGCAATGGCTCGATCGGGTACATGCACGACTGGCCACGGCACCCCCTGGGCTGCAACGGATGGAAGCGCTGTTGCCCGCCATGCTGGATCTCCACCGTGACGACCCCGACGCCTGGGTCATTTCGCGCCTTGCCCAGAACCTCGCCGAGGTGCCCGCGACCCGCGACCTCGCCACGGAACTGACCCGCCGATGGATCGACCGCGTCGCCGACCTCATTCGCGACGCCCAGCACATCGGTGAGGTATCAGACGAAGTCGACCCCCAACAGCTCGCCACCGTCCTCGTCGGCGCCTTCGACGGCCTGAAGACGACCATCGGAACAGTAAGCGACGACCCCCGCGCCGCCGATCAACAGCTCGAGGCCTGCGGCGCTCTCCTGCTGGCGATGATGCGGTCGGTTGTCCTGTCCCACTGATCGACTTCGACAATCCATCTTCGCCGCCCGAGGCTGAAAGCGTTCGATCTTCTCCCGCTGCGCCGCCATTCCGATGACCGGGATCGCCGGTGCTCCGGCCGAGGCGGCCGAGCCTAGCGTCGACGGAAACACGGTGGCGCGGGAGGAAACAGTGGTGGATTGGAACGACGAAGTCGATGTGCTGGTCGCGGGTTCGGGTGGCGGTCTGGCCGGCGCCTACACCGCGGCCCGCGAGGGACTGAGCGTCGCGGTCGTCGAGGCGACCGACAAATTCGGCGGCACCACCGCCTATTCGGGTGGCGGCGGCGTGTGGTTCCCCTGTAACCCCGTGCTGCAACGAGCGGGCAGCGACGACACCATCGAGGACGCGCTCACCTACTACCACGCCGTCGTCGGCGACCGGACCCCGCGGGAATTGCAGGAAACCTATGTCCGCCGCGGCCGCGACCTCATCGAATACCTCGAGGCCGACGACCACTTCGCGTTCGAAGTTCTGCCCTGGCCGGACTACTTCGGCACGGCGCCGAAGGCCCGTCTCGACGGACTGCGCCACACCATGCCCACGCCGCTCCCCGCCGCGGAACTCGGAGAGTTGCGCGAGTCCCTCCGCGGACCACTCGACACCGACCGTCTCGGCGCGCCGCTGCCCGAGGTGCTGATCGGCGGTCGAGCACTCATCGGCCGGTTCCTGCGGGCGCTGTCGACCTACCCGCACGTCCGGTTGCACCTGAACTCGCCGCTGATCGAGCTGGTCGTCGAGGGCGGCGCGGTAGTCGGCGCGCTGATCGAACGCGACGGCGAACGCTTCGCGATCCGTGCGCGGCGCGGCGTGCTCCTGGCGACCGGCGGCTTCGAGCAGAACGACGAGATGCGCCGTCAGTACGGCGTGCCGGGCGAGGCCCGAGACACCATGGGCCCCTGGGGAAATCAAGGATTCGCACACCAGGCCGGCATCGCGGCGGGCGCCGACGTCGACCTGATGGACCAGGCGTGGTGGTCGCCCGGGCTGACCCATCCCGACGGTCGCTCGGCGTTCGCGCTGTGGTTCACCGGCGGCATCTTCGTCGGCCAGGACGGCAAGCGGTTCGTCAACGAGTCCGCGCCCTACGACCGGCTCGGTCGCGAGGTGATCCGGCAGCTGCGGGAAGGCTCGCTCACGCTGCCCTACTGGATGATCTACGACCACAGAGAAGGCGAGAAGCCGCCGGTCAAGGTGACCAACGTCTCGATGGTGGAGACCGAGAAGTACGTCGCCGCCGGTCTTTGGCACACCGCCGACACACTGCCCGAACTCGCGGGGAAGATCGGCGTCCCGGCCGACGCGCTCGTCGCGACCGTCGACCGGTTCAACACGATGGCCGCCGCCGGCGTCGACACCGACTTCGGCCGCGGTGACGAAGCCTACGATCGCGCCTTCTCCCACGGTGAACCGCCGCTGGTGCCGATCGACCGAGGACCGTTCCACGCCGCCGCGTTCGGCATCTCGGACCTGGGGACCAAGGGCGGGCTACGAACCGACAGCGCGGCACGGGTGCTCGACCGAGACGGCGCGCCGATCCCTGGCCTGTACGCGGCGGGCAACACCATGGCGGCGGTCAGCGGCACCACCTACCCCGGTGGCGGCAACCCGATCGGCGCATCGATGTTGTTCAGCCATCTGGCGGTGCGGGACATGCTCGGCGACTGACGCGGCGGTAAATCAGTCGGCAATGCTGTCGGACGACGGACAATCTCCGTCCAGGACGCGCTGAGGCGCCCTGCGGAAGCGTTCGATGACCGGAGCCAATTCCGCGGCATTGGTGATGAGGTCGACGTGGCCGCCGGGGTGGAGGTGGACGGCGGCGTGCGGGAGCAGCCGTCGCATGATGCGGGGATTGGCGAGCGGAATGATCGGATCGTCGGCACCGGCGATGATCAAGGTGGGCTGGCGAATCAGCGGTAGGGCGGGCAGGCTGGTCCAGACCGAGCCTGCCAGCAGCTGGTGGAGGTAGCCGACGCGGGAGCCCGCCATGAGCTGGCGATCGAGCAGTTGCCGCACGACGCGTGGGTCGTCACGCGCGCTGCCGCCATAGATGCCGGCGGCGATCCGGGCAGCGTATTCGTGATCCAGGAATCGGCGTGGGGTCAGCATCTTCAGCAGGGCCCGCGGATCGCCGGGAACCATGAGGATTCCGGTTCCGGTGGCCACCAGGATCATGGTGCGGCAGCGGCGTGGATGCTGGAAGGCGAACTGCTGGGCCAGCGCGCCGCCCCAGGAGAAGCCGAGGATGTCCACCTGCCCGGAGAAGCCGATCTTGCGCAGCAGTCGGCCGAGCACCGTAGCCAGATACGGGAACCCGTACGGCAAGGGCGAATTCGGCGAGCCGCCGGTGCCGGGAACGTCGATCCGTACCACGGTAGTTTCCGGATCGAGTTGCGCGACAAGGGGATCGAGGACCTCCAGACTGGCGCCGATGCCGTTGCACAACACGAGCGGTACACCGGTCCCCCAGCGCACGTCGACCCGGATCTGCTGTCCGAGTATGGAAACGAGGCGTTGTTCGGTCCTGCCGCGCGAGGGTTCCGCGCCGGGGCCCTCAGTGTTCGCGCACATAAGTCCCCGGCGCCGTTGCGAGCGGCGGCAATTCGGCACTACCGAGCATGGTCGGCGCCGCGATGTCCGGACCGCTGCGCTCGGCGAGCCATTCGACGTAGTTCGGCCACCACGAACCCTGCTGCGTAGCATGCCTTTCGGCCCATCCGTCGGGTTCGATCTGGTCTACCGGCCCGATGCGGTAGGAAGCCCTGGGGTTGCCAGGCGGGTTGACCAAGGCCGCGATATGGCCGCTGGTGGACAGGACGAAACGAAGATCCTTGCTGCCGAGCAGCCGCGCGCTGCGGTAGCAGGCTTGCCACGGGGAGATGTGATCGGCGATGCCCGCCACGACGTAGGCGTCGACCGGCAGCATCGACAGGTCGATCCGGGTGCCGAGCATGGTCGCCTGGTTCGGGGCAGCGAGTGTGACCGATCGGGTGCGGACGGTGCCGCTGCTGATAGTGCCGCCGATACCAGAGGCACGGTTGGTTCGTCGGAAAGAGGCGAATTGCGCACGACCATCGTAGTTCTCCCGTTATCGGCACGACGCCGACTGTTCATTGTCGTTGTCAGGTACTGGGATCGGTGGTAGAGCGCCGATCCGGAACCTGCCGAGCAGCGATGGTCGTCGAGGCTGCAGGTCAGGATCGCGAGCAGTCGGCTCTGGCGACGTTGCCGGCTGCCATCGAATCGATGCGAGCTTCGGCCGCGATCCGTGCCCCGAACGGTAAACCGGGCACGCGAGTGCGCCATCATCTCGAGAAGACGAAATCCGCCCCGGTAGTTGTTCCGGCAAAACTGGTGGAGGGTAGTTATTCGATCCATGCGCTATTCGTGTCGGCCACTCCTGAGGACTGACCTTTAGCGCTGTGACCGCTTCTGCGGTGCTCCCGGTGTGGGCGCGTCAATGGCCCGAGGCCATGGAAAACTTCGGGGGCCTGGTCGCTGCGCTGTCGCCCTCTGGAATCGGCGCCGGCCGCGAATACAGGCAGGTCAGTCAGTGATGTCCGGCTTCATCAGCGAGAACGAAGTTGTCGCTGAACGGTCCGAAATCTGCTCAGCGCTGGGTCTCCGCCGCGTCGGGGTGGCGTCGAGTGGTCGCGGCTACGGCGGCTTATGCGGCGGTGGCGTTGTGCCCGACCGGTTCCGGAGTGGCCCAAGCTCAGCCGGGTTTCCGCCGCCCATCGGTTCGGAGATCCCCAGTTCGATGCTCGCTGTCGACAGCAAGTTCGAGTACGGCGGCCAGACCTACACCGTCACGTTCAAGGGTGGGATCAAACAACGCATCGAAGAATATCCCGACGATCCTCTCAACAGTGTGCGACTGCGCACCGTCGAATTCAGGATGATGTCGGAGATCGAGGAAGACGGCACCCTCGAACAGAACGATGTCGATGCCGACGCGCGCAGCACGGTGATGCGCACCCAGCAGAACCCGCCGCGGTACGAGGAGAAGGACTTCCTCGACGACGCCGTAACCATCGACGGCCCGGTAAAGGGGCCGGTCGTGCTGCACGCTAAGGTCCTGATGATTCTGACCGCGCAGCTCACCCAGTTCCCTGCACGCGGTGAAATTTTCCACCTGCACGAACCGGTCGAGTTCGTCGACCCCGACAACCCCGATACCGGGGACGGAATCGGCCGGGCGGGCAGCAGTGCCGAGGGAAGGCCGGGCAGAGGTCTTCGGCTGACCGCCGCGGCCTGGTACCGCGACCCCGCCCATAGCGGTATCGGGCACCCGGTGCAGCGGCCTGGGCAACGTCGATCTCGCGCTGCGAGTAGTTCCGGTTCCGAATTCCGAATATGGACGTGCCCCTCCGCTCCCGAAGGGGGCAGCCGGGTGGTGGCTGTTCAGTATCCGTAGCGGTATCGCTGCGTCGGCATCGAGCCCGTGGCCTGTGGCGTGATCGAGCCACTCCGGGGCGGGGCCCCGCCCCGGTCGGTTCTCGTCCACAGTTTCCACAGCCACGCGGGGGCCGCGGAGGAGTCGGCACGTCGGTCACTTCCGGCGCCACGGGGGACGATCGCCGTGCCAGATCCAGTGCCCGTGGAGGAACTCGTCGGGCACTGGATCTCGCTGACGGTGGTTCTGTCGACGGGGTTTGGGTGTCGGGCCGGTGGTCTAGAGCGTGGTGGGGTTGGTGGTGAGATCGTCGTTGGTGAGTAGGAGGTGATTGTCGAGGGTGATGTCGGTGGGTGCGATGTGTCCGCTGGTGGATGTGAGGGTGAAAGTGATCGTTTCACCGGGGGCCGGGGGTGTGGCGGCGGTGATCGTGGCTTGGGTGCCGCGGTCGGCGGTGGTGTGAGTGAGTTCGAGTCCGTCGTCGCTGTCGAAAATGAGCCCGTCGCCGGTTTCGGCAGGCAGCATCAGCCGCAGGGTCCACGGGCCCGGGATTACTTCCGCGGCGGTGGGGTTGTGCAGGACGAATTCTGTGGTGGCGGAGTATCCGAGTGGGGACGGGTCCATCCACAGCGACGGCAGTTGATTGACGAGCCCGTCGCCGAGGACCGGCGCGGGCACGAGTACCCACCGGGTCGCCTGGACTCGATCGGACTGGCCCTCGACCAGGGTGTCGTCGGCCACCGTGGCGTAGTGGTCGCGACCTTGGCTGCGGCAGCCCATCATCCAGGTGCCGTCGGTGCCGTCGGTGCCGTCGGGATCGGTGCCGTTGCCGGTGTCCGAGGCCGGGTTCGGATGCAAGTCCCACACGTTGTCGTCGGTCGCGGGCTCGTCCGCGTCGACGAGGCGCAGGCCATCGGGGCTGTATTGCAGCCGCTGCCCACTGTAGGCGTTGACCAGGACCCACCCGCCGTCCTCGGTTGCGTCGATGACCCAGTCACGACTACGGGAGCCTGCGACCTCACGCACCACCGGCCGTGGACTACTGGTCAGCGTGTAGTGATCCACATCCAGAAAGCCGCCACTGTCGGCGTCGATGACGTGGTACGCCTGCCCGGACACCAACTTTGGCCGGATGTTGAAGGAATTGAAAGTATCATTCCATGGGGCCGGTTTGAAACTGGCCATCATGCAGTTCGCCTGCCCGAGGGAATTCTGACTCAGGATCCGCAACTGAGAAAGGGCGAAACCGGGAATGCTGCATTCGAGTTTGGTATCTTCATCCTCGCGGATGCCGATAGAATCTTTATTGCCTGACGAATCTTCAACATCCACACGGTGAAAGCGGGTATCGAAGGGTCCCCCCCGGGATTGAGGTTTCGAACAGTAGAGTGTGAGGTCGGCGATATAGAAAGGGACAAGGACTGGAGTAGGGAAGAATGATTCTTTCTTTTGCCACGGCGGCCGCGCGGGGGTTCGACGATTCACTCTTCTGCCCGTTCCCGAAGTGTTATTTCCGTTGTAGGTACATTGGTTGATCAGTGAATATTCAACGGTCCGGGATGAGCCCCATGAACCGACTGTTCTCGTTCCAAAATCTGCACCGATTTCCAACCACCGTAGAGATTCGCTGGTTTGCGGCCTTTTGGGGCCTGGCCAGTTCGAGTCTATCCATCGGCGGAAATCCGTACTTTGGTCGTAGCCGAACGGGCCGAAGTGGAGCTCGATTTCCCGGGGTATGTCGATGGGTTTCCAGTCGGGATCCTCCATGTATGGCCAGAGGAGGGTGAATTCGTAGGCGCCAAGGTACATGATGCGCGAGTAGCCGACATTGCAGCTCCAGTGCGGCATGGGGCGCTTCTGGCCCTCGTCATAGGTTTTCCGAACATAGTCGACGTATTTCTTGATACCCTCTTTGAGTTCACTCTTCGTTACTGCGATATCTCCTTCGGAGATTTCGAGTATCTTGGCGAACTTGAGCTTTTCGCGCAGTAGCATCAGGTGCATGTTCGCCGCCATGGCAAAGTAAGTAAGTGCATCGAAACGATACTGCCCTACCGTGAGATCGGGGATACGGTTGTTGAGATAGCGGATCGCGCCGTTCAGTTCCTCGTTGGTGCGCCGCACATCCCAGGCATCTGTTCCGTACTGCTTGGCATATTTCCGATAGTAGTTGACGCTCCTATGCGTACCTTCCAGAATCTTCTCGGCGGATTCGTTGTAGAAGACCTGGATCTCTTGCTTGGTGACCTCTCGTATCAGCCGGATAAGGGCTTCGTGTTTCTCTTTCTCCTCCTCTTGATTGCCCGGATTTATCGCATCCATAAGCATTCCGACGGCTGAACCCAGGATGCCGCCTATTACCGGCACAAACCCAAGCCCCATGCAGATTGCCTGTTTATTGGCCCAGAAAATCCCGGCCAAAAATTGTTCTTCGCTTATCCCTAAGGTTGGTGCGGCTTCGGTTCGAACGTCTTGCAGTTCCTTTTCATCAGCTGCAACCGCACCTCCGCTCGAACGCTGCGGTGGATACGTCGGATGCTCATCGGTTTCGGACATCGAAAACTCCTCCGTGGAATGTGCAAGGAACATGTCGACGGCGCCGGTGTATCGCGGCTTGCTCACGGGCGGGTCCGCTGGTCGTGGATAACACCCCAGCCGCTACGCGACACCGGCGTGCCGGTCGAACAGCGGCAGTGCATCGCCTCGCCCGTGATCGCCTCCAGGCCGAGGATGTGCAGATATGTCGCGCGGATGACCTCGGCGCGGGTCGGGTGCAGCCCGTCGGGAGACGACCCGGCGGACACCGGGTGTGGCAGATATCAGTTCCAGGACGTGCTCGGCGCCGGTCCAGTAGTCGAGTGGTAGGGGCGTGCACGGTAGGGCTGTTACGGACTCACCGCGTGCGCGCCCGGATCGCCGAACGCCGCCCGCGAGAGGGCGGTCACCGAACTGATATCGGTCATAGACGGCGACCCTACGGAACCTGTCCGAGGGTGCGGCCGCCCGGCGCGGGCGGCCATCGGTGTCAGTTCGGTCTGATCAGACAATCGGGTCCGGGATAGATCAAGCCTTCGTGCCCATCCTCGAACCGCACAAATACGGGGGTGCGCTGTTGGCTCCCCGGATCTCGATGATCTCCCCCGTCCGATCGTTCATGCCCCCATTGCGGCTGCGTAGAACCAGTTGGTCTCCGACGTTCGCCTGCATCGAGCAACCTCCCTCTGCGCCGTTGTTGTGCACCAGCCGAGCAGTCACTACGGCACCAAGTATGAGCGATCAGCGCCACGAATCCGGTTTCGAACGTACATCGGTGCGGCGGCGATCCGGGGCGGCCCGCCGGGCCTGGCAGCACCGGCGCTGACACTGCGCCGCTACAGTATCGCGGCCCCCCGCCGCGCCCGCACCGGTCCCTACGCCGGGGTCAAGGATTACCTGCCGTGCTCCGCATCTTGCCGGGGGTTGAGGCTCATCCAGGAGGAACGTCGCGCTGAGCGGCCGGTGAGGCCAGGGGCACGCCTCCCTCACAGTGGCTTTCCAGCCGCCTGACACCTAGGTGGAGTGGCGGCAGGGAGCCTGTTGCATGGAGTGCAGTCGCCTCCAGGTTGGCTTCCACATCGAACGCGCGGCGCTCGCGCTCTAGGCGACAAGACCCGAGGCGGCGGCCGCGACCCACAACGTGCCATCAGCGGGGCTCTGTCGCCCTGAACAGAACAGCGACGTAGACGCAGAGGTCGCGACTTTTTGGCAGACTTTTGGCGCGTTTCGCGGTCCGGAAACGAAATCGGCCCCCAACCATGTACGCTAAGCGCTGGTCAGGGGCCGTTCTCGGCTCCCCCATCTGGACTCGAACCAGAAACCTGCCGATTAACAGTCGGCTGCTCTGCCAATTGAGCTATAGGGGACTATCCTGGGTGGCTCTCCCGTACTGGGCGGGCCGAGGAGAAACTTTAGCGTATAGCTGGGCGGGTTCCCAAATCGCGCTTCTACCTGGGGTGATGCGGGGGTGCATGTGGGACGGGTGGGGTCACAGTTGTCCCAGGGGTAACTCGGATCCGGATCGACAGGTGGACGTGGCGTCGGGCAGGATGGTAGCCGCGCGCACAGGCGATTGGGAGGAGCTCAGAGGAATGCTGCGGTTGATCATCGGCGTCGCGGCCGGTTATGTGCTCGGCAGTAAGGCCGGGCGGGCTCGCTACGAGCAGATCAGCGCGGCGACCCGCGCCGTCACCTCGAGCCCGGTGACCCGCAAGCTGGTGCAGGTGGGGCGGCAGAAGCTGTCGGACAAGTTGAGCACGCGCCCACAGTTGGAGCCGATGGTGCCGTTGGACGAGCGCACCACCGTGCTGGTGCCGCACGATCAGCTGCGCCGCTGAGCTACTCCGGGCGCGGGAGCTACCGGCTCAGCGCCTCGCAGCGCCGTGAGCTGGCGCCGCTCGGGGAACCAACCAGGTTGCGCCGCTGAGCGATCCACAGTCGCTCCGCCCGGCGAATCCCGACCGGGCCGCGGCCGCGCCGCCGGGCGACCCGGTCCGCCAGCGGTAAGGCCGACTACCTTTCGGCCCAGCCGCATACGGACAGTCGCGTTACGGCGGCGCGTATCCGCAAGAGCAGAGCGGCTACCCCTCCTATCCGCACCAGGGCCAGCGCTTCGGTAGGCGCGGCAAGCACGGCCATGCTCGGTCATGCGCCGAGCAACCTCAGTCGCCCCACGGACGCGGTCCGGACGACGCTCAGCCGCGTCAGGAAGCAATCTCGCCGGAAACCGGCACACCGACCGGTCCAGCGCCCCTCAGGCAGGTGCGAAATCGTCGGAGTTGCCCATCGCTTGGGCCTCCAGACTCTTCCGATACTGCTCCAGCGCAACCAGATCCCCGAACAGCGCCATATACGCGTCGGGCTGCTCGGTCGCGGAGAGCCGCTGCAGCTTGGACTTGAGCGTCGCGATCTGACGGCCGACCCACGCCTCCTGAGCGCGGGCGAGCACGCCGGTGATGAAGCGCGGGATGTCGTCGACGGATTTCACCGGCAACGGCGCGTTGGCGAGTTCGGAGACCAGGGCCCGCATGGTGAGGTCGTCGGCGGTGTCGCTGACGGCGTTGACCCATTCCGCGCCGCTCAACCCGGCGGACGCGCCACCCGCGTCGGCGATCATGGTGCGCACCGCGACGTAGGCGGGATGGGTGAACGCTTCGGTCTCCAACGAGTCGAAGACCGTGCCCGCGATCGCTGGGTATTGCAAAGCGGCGCACAGGACTTGGCGTTGCGGCAGCAGCGTCGGGTCGTTCGGGTTGGGGCGGGCGGCGGGGTGTTCGGTGACCTTGGTGCTCGGCGCGGGGGTCTCGGCTCGACGGGGACCGCCGAGCCGGTTGCGTTTGGCTTCCTCGCCGACGCGGCGCACCACGGTCTGGATGTCGTCCCAGCCGACCCAGCCCGCGAGGCGGGTGGCGTAGGCCTTGCGGGTCGCGTTGTCCTTGATCTGCGCGACCACGGGGACCGCGCGCCGCAGCGCCTCCACCTGGCCCTCGACCTGGTCCAGGTTGTGTTCGGCGAGCAGACCGCGAATCACGAACTCGTACAACGGGGTTCGCCGCGCGATCAGATCGCGGACCGCGCCGTCGCCGGAGCGCTGACGTAGCTCACACGGATCCTGACCGTCGGGGGCGATGGCGATGTAGGTCTGGCCCGCGAGCTTCTGGTCGCCCGCGAAGGCCTTCAGCGCGGCCGCCTGGCCCGCCGCGTCGCCGTCGAAGGTGTAGATGATCTCGCCGCGCCAGAAGTTGTCGTCCATCAGCAGGCGGCGCAGGATCGCCATGTGTTCGTCGCCGAAGGCGGTGCCACAGGACGCGACGGCGGTCTTCACGCCCGCCAGGTGCATGGCCATCACGTCGGTGTAGCCCTCGACGACGACGGCCTGGCGACCCTTGGCGATCTCGCGCTTGGCGTGATCGAGGCCGAACAGCACCTGAGACTTCTTGTACAGCAACGTTTCCGGCGTGTTCACGTACTTGCCGGGCATGGTGTCGTCGTCGAAGAGCTTGCGGGCGCCGAAGCCGATGACCTCGCCGCCGAGGTTGCGGATCGGCCAGAGCAGGCGGCGGTGGAAGCGGTCGATGGGGCCGCGCTTGCCCTGCTTGGACAGGCCCGCCGCCTCCAGCTCCTTGAAATCGAAACCCTTGCGGAGCAGGTACTTGGTGAGCGTGTCCCAGCCGTCCGGTGCGTAGCCGCAGCCGAACTGCAGGGCGGCGTTGCCGTCGAAGCTGCGGTCGGTGAGGAACTTGCGCGCCGCCTCGGCCTCCGGCTCGCGCAGCCGGGCCATGTAGAACTCGTGCGCGGCGGCGTTGGCGGCGACGAGGCGGGCACGGGTGCCGCGGTCGCGCTGCACCGAGGTGCCGCCGCCCTCGTAGTTGATCTGGTAGCCGATCCGGTCGGCCATCTGCTCGACGGCCTCGACGAAGCCGATGTGCTCGATCTTCTGCAGGAACTTGTAGACGTCCCCGCCCTCACCGCAGCCGAAGCAGTGGAAAAGACCGTGGTTGGGCCGCACGTGGAACGACGGCGACTTCTCGTCGTGGAACGGACACAGCCCCTTCATGGAGTCCGCGCCCGCCCGCTTGAGCGCTACGTACTCCCCCACCACGTCTTCGATCCGGACGCGTTCGCGTATTGCCGCGATATCGCGATCAGGGAGTCGTCCGGCCACGCGACGAGTCTAGCCAGTCCGGCCGCGCTCGAGGCACCGGCATCTGCTGTCAGCCCAGCGCGCGGTACGGGTCGGTCAGGGTCATCGGCGTGCGGGCGATATCGAGCACCGGTTCGGGGAAGCGCGGCCCTGCCACGTAATAACGTGCGCGTGTTCGCCCGACAGGTTCCAGCACTCCCGCGGTCGTCAGATCGCGCAGATCTCGCTGCGCCTGCTGCATGTTCAAGCCTTCCGCCTGCTCGTAACGGGAACGCCGCACCCGCCCGGACAGCGCGACATCGTGCAGGGCGCTGACCACCCGTTCGTCCATCCGGAGGCCGCGGGCGAACTCGGCCAGTTCGGTCCACACGCGTCCGGACCGCTCGAATCGCAGATGCACGGTCTGCGCCTGCTGGTGATAGGCGGTGAGGTTGAAGCGAATCCAGTCCCCTACGTCCTGACTCGGCTGGTACTCGCTGCCGCGCGCCGCGAGTTCGCGGTAGTACTCCCAGGTGTTGCCGGGACGGCCGAGCCACGCCTCGATCGAGGAGAACTCCGAAGCCAGCACGCCGTCGCGGGCGATCATCAGTGTCTGCAGCGAGCGCGACATGCGCCCATTCCCGTCGGCCCAGGGATGGATGGAGACAAGGTGCAGGTGCGCCATCGCGGCGCGGACCAGAGGGTGGGAGTCCTCGTCGGTGTTGAGCCAGTGGACGAGTTCGGAGATCAGAGCCGGAACCTTCTCGGCGTCGGGCGCCGTGTAAGCCGCGATGCTCGGGTCGCGGGGGTCGGTGACGTAGACCGGTCCGCGACGCCATTGCCCGGCGGGTTTACGCGCCGTGTGGCGATGCCCTTGCAGCATCCAGTGCAGTCCGTTCAGCAAGCCCTTGCTGTAGGCGAAATCACCGACATCGTGCAGCGTTTGGATGTAGGTCATCATCTGCTGATAGGCCAGGGTCTCGGCGCGATTCTCGTCGGAGACGTCGACATCGCGCTCACCCGCCATCAGGTCTTCGACATCGACCGTGGAAACCCGGAATCCTTCGATCGAGTTCGATGCCGCTACCGCGTCGGCGGTGAGGAACTTCCGCAGTCCGCCCGTCCACTTGGTTGGAGCTCCGAGCAACTGGTGCCGAAGTTTCTCGCGCATGTCGTCGACCTGGCTCAAGATCTCCAGGTCGTGGCTAGTCAACGCAGGCGTAGGGAACAGCACACATTCAATGATGTAATGACGTAATGATTACGTCAAACGCCGAAGTAGGTGGCGAGGCGTTCGAGGCGGCTTTCGGTGTAGGAGGCGATCTGGTCGACGACGACGCGGATCTGGGCGGTGGGGGTGGTGGCGGCGTCCCACCACGGGAGGAGTTGGGGGTCGAGGTGGCGGGGGGCTTCGGCGTGCAGGCGGGTGGCTACGGCGAGGATGCGTTCGCGCTGGGCGGCCTGCCTGCGGCGGTGGTCCGGGTCGGACATGACGTAGCGCAGGGCGACGGTCTTGAGCATGGCGACTTCGGCGGCGGCGACGGGCGGGATCTCGAGGTCGGCGGCGTAGCGGGACAGCGGCTCGCCGCCCGCGACGGTGCGGGTGGCCATGATGGCGGCCGTGGCGAAGCGACCGACGAGCTCGCTGGTGAGACGTTTCAGCGCGACCGAGGCGGTGAGGGTGCCGTCGTAGCGGAAGACCGCGGCGACCACCGGTAGTTCGGACAGTCGCTGGGCAGCCTGGACGAGGTCGTCGACGGTGAGAGTGGGGTGCTGGGCGAGGCCCATGCGTGCCAGTTCCCGCTGTTCGGAGGGGTCGGCGAGGGCGCGCAAGTCGATGCGGCCCGCGATGATGCCGTCCTCGACGTCGTGCACCGAGTAGGCGACGTCGTCGGACCAGTCCATGATCTGGCATTCCAGGCTGCGCCTGCGGTCGGGCGCGCCCTTGCGTATCCAGGCCAGCCGATCCACGTCGACGTCGTAGGCGCCGAACTTGGTGCCGGAACCCGTTCTGCCCCACGGGTATTTGATCGCCGCGTCGAGGGCGGCGCGGGTGAGGTTCAGCCCGGCGCTGGCGCCGTCGGGGGTGAGCACCTTGGGTTCGAGCCGGGTCAGGATGCGCAGGTTCTGGGCGTTGCCCTCGAAACCGCCGTGCCGGTCGGCGAACTGGTCGAGAGCCTTCTCGCCGTTGTGGCCGTAGGGCGGGTGACCGATGTCGTGGGCGAGTCCGGCCAGGTCGACCAGGTCGGGGTCGCAGCGCAATCCGTCGGCGATGCTGCGGCCGATCTGGGCGACCTCCAGCGAGTGCGTCAGCCGGGTGCGCGGGGTGTCGCCGTCACGCGGGCCCATCACCTGGGTCTTGTCGGCGAGCCTGCGAAGCGCCGCGGAGTGCAGGACGCGCGCCCGGTCGCGGGCGAACTCGGTGCGGTGGCCGTTCTCGAATTCGCTGCGCGGCGGGGCGAGGCCCGCGGTCTTGGTGCCCTCGGCGGCCATCCGTTCCCGGTCGTGATCGGTGTAGCTGTCCATCGGCGTCACTGTCCGGCGGTGTAGGAGAAGTCGGCGGAGAAGTGCGTCAGCTGGTACCACAGCAGCGCGAAGGTCTCCCTGGCGATGCCGTGGGCCTGGGATTCGCGGGTGTAGACGGCGGGGCCGGTGCGGGTCGGGGCGGTCCAGGCGTGCAGCCCGGCGTCGCGCGCCATGGTGCGGGTGCGCAGTGAGTGCCACGGGTCGCTGACCAGCACGGCCGACGACATGTCGCGCGCCTTCATGGCCAGTGCGACCGCCTCGACGCTGCGCAGCGTGTCCGACCCGGTCTCGACGGCCAGGATCCGGTCGGCCGGTACGCCGCGCCGCTGCAGATAGTTCTTGCCGGAGGCGGCCTCGGTGTAGAGATCGCCCTCCTGCTTGCCGCCGACGGTGATCACGCGCGGCGCGACTCCGGCCTGGAACAGCCGATACGCCTGGTCGAGACGGGCCTCGAACACCGAGGACGGCGTGCCGGAATACTGTGCGGCGCCGAGCACGACGATCGCGTCGGCCTTGGTGTAGTCGTCGATCCGCGCGACCTGCCAAACCCGAAAAGCCGTGCCGCCGATCAGCACGAGGGCCGTCAGCACCGCGGCGATCAGGATCCTCCGTGTCCAGCGCAGCATCCCGGCGCCGACCCCGCGCGCGAGGCCGGATTCGTGCGCCGAGGCCGGTGTGCTGCGCTGGGGTGCCGAAATCACCCAACCAAGTGTGCCAGGTGACCCCGCGACAGCGCGGAGCTGCGCGCACGCCGTGGCCGCGCCGACGTCGAATTGTGTTCCGGCGCCCGCGCGTGACTGATCCGACCGGGATCGCCCGCGGGCCGCGTCGACCGCTGGCCGGACGGGCGACTCGGCTCGCGGGCACCTCGGCCACGGCATGTGGCGAACACGCCGCAGCCCAGTGAGGTATCGCACGGAGGCGTTTCCGAGTGCGCGGACTCACTCTCGGGTCGGCGGCGGGCATGGAGAGTCCGGCTCGACAAGGAGTCGAAACCGCACGCCGACGACCTACTCGCTGTGGCTGGAAAGCTCGGTGAGGCGATCCCGCACCGGCGGCTCGAGCAGCGCGCCGATGGCCTGCAGCGCGCGCCGGGCCGCCGGGGTCGTCGCCTGGTCGAGCAGTGCGCCGACCACCGTGCCGTCGCCGCTGCTCAACCGCGCGGCCACCGGCGGCAGATGGCGTTCGTCCACCGCGGACAGCACGGTCATCAGTTCGACCACCGCTTCGCCTTCGATGGCGACGGTGAACAGCCGATCGAGTCCCGCCTCGTCGAGTCCGTCGAGGAACTCTCCGCCCAGTTCGCGGCGCAAGCCGGGCTCCAGCCGGGACAGCACCGAGATACCGGCGATCAACGTCTCGTCCGAACTCGCCGACGCCGCATGGACGATGGCGCTGCGGCGCTCGGCGGACAACACCCGGACGACGTCGTTGAGCCGGTCGGCCGAGGGCGTCAGCGCCGCGGTGCGCAACAGCCCCTCGTCGTCGGCGATGCCGCGCTCGAAACCACGGATCAATTCGTCGGTGGCGTGCTCGACGAAACGCGCGGAGGTGACGTAGTCACGGCGGCGCAGCAGCTCGTTCGCGGCGGGCACCAGCACCTCAGCGGGCATCCGAGGGGCGAGCACCGGGATGGCCCTCGGATCGAGATAGGGCGCGGCGTCGGCCATGTACTCGGGCGTGAGTTCGCCGAGCAGCCCGGCGGCCCGGTCCGGGTGATCGACCCCGACAGCTCCCCCCGCGCGGCCGCCGACCTCGGCGGGCACGGCTTTCAGCACCACCTTGGCGGCGAGCGCATTGGGCACCAGCGGTGCGAGTTTGCTCACCCTCGCGAAAGTGGCCGCGTGCGCGTCGAAGAGCCGGTCGGAGATTCGCTCGCGTAACTCGCGCAGGTTCTGCGCACCGAGCCGGGTGAGGCTCGCGAGGTCGGCGGGGTCGGCGTCCAGCGTCTGCGCCAGCATCTCCAGCTGGCCGCGGGTCAGCAGATCGGTCATCGTCTCGCCTACTTTCCGAACAGGATCTTGCGGGCCGGGATGCGCACGAGCCGCGGCAGTACTTCGAGCGCGCCGTCGATGGCCGCGTCGAGACTGTGCCGCTGCTGTTGTTCGGCGCGGTGCAGGAGGGTCGCCAGTGTCCTCGCCTCCTCGTCGGTGAGCTGGTCGATGATCTCGCGCGGCTCGGCCAGTTCGGCGAGCAGCTCACGTTTCGGATCGGTCATCCCGGTTGTGGCTCCTTGGTGTCGAAAAAGGTTGACTGGCTGGGTTGTTCGATCAGGCGGTGCGACGCTCGGCGCGCTGCCAGAGCGTGCGGTCGAGGAAGCCGCCGATCTCCCGGACGGCCTCGGCGGCTTCCGGCACGATCGAGGCCGCCGCCTGGAAGACGTGCACCTGCCCCGGCCAGATCTGGAGTTCGCAGGACACGCCGTGGGCGGCCAGGCGCTCGGCCATGAGTTCGGCGTCGGGATAGACGAATTCGCTGGAGCTGGCCTGAATCAACGTGGGCGGCAATCCGGTCAGATCAGCGTGCGCGGGCGAAACCAAAGGCGTTGCCCCGCACGTTCGCTCGGCGAGCGCACCGAAGATCGGCACGGCGCGGACCGGGAAGACCGCGCAGACGCCGCCGGTGGGCGCGGCGAGCTTCGCGGAGTGATCCCAGTCGGTGAGCGGCGACATGGCGACGATCGCGGCGGGCATCGGCAGACCCTGGCGCCGGATCTCCAACGCCGTCGCGAAGACGAGGTATCCGCCCGCGGAATCGCCCATCACGGTGACGTTCTCCGGCGCGATGCCCATCTCCAATGCGTGCCGATACCCGTCGACGCAATCCGAGACCGCCTCGGCGATACCGTATTTGGGCATCTTGCGGTAGCCGACCGCGAGGATACGCGCCCCGAGCATGTCGGCGAAGCGCCCGACCATCTGGTGGTGCAGGGTCCGGTTCCCGACCAGGAACGCCCCGCCGTGGAGGTAGAGCACGAATCGGGATTCGTCGAAGGTCCGCGGCGTGGTGAGCTCGGCTCCGCAGTGCGGCAACGCGATACGTTGACGGCTCAAGCCCGGCGCGGTGCGCAGCACCCGTCCCAGATGATCGATCGCGCCGTACGGCCACGGCAGGTCCGGGTAGCGCGACCAGAGGGCGATGAACGGCCGCACGGAGTACCGGATCGCCGCGTCGAGAACGCGGGAGCGGAAACTGCCGCCCGCGAAGTCGGTGCGCAGCGGATTCGGTTGGGGGCGTACGGCGGAACGGTCCACGTCGACCGAATTCATGGTGGCAGCCCTTCTCGTCCTGGGTCCCCTTGCCCGCACGAGCGCTTCGAGCCCGCGCAACGCCGACGACCCGCGTTGTGATCCTGGCACAAGTATCGGCAACCGTCTGAGTCGGTGTCACTGCATCGATACGAGAATACGGGCTGCCGCGTTAGTCACGCGGAACGAATCGCGGTCAGATCGGATCCGCCGCCGCGACGGCCGGCGGGTAGAGGCGATACACCATCAACGCCGCCGCGAGCAGCCGGGATTCGGTGGGATCGGAGGGATCGAAGCCTGTGAGTTCGGCGACGCGTCGCAGGCGGTAGCTGAAGCTGTTGGGGTGCAGGTGCACTTCGGCCGCCGCCGCCTTGCGATCGGCGCCGTGGCGCATGTGCGCGTCCAGCGCCTCCAGCAGATGCGGGTAGGGCTCGAGCGGAACTATGCGCTGCGCCAATCGTTCTCGGGACCGGCCCGGACGGGTCAGCTGATACTCCAGCATCAGGTCGTCCAGCACGTAGGTGCCCGTCGGGAGGCCGAGCGCCCTGGCGAGATCACCGAGTTCGGCGGCCTCGCTCGCGGCCGACACCAGTTCGTCGCGCGGTACCGATCCGGCGTCGATGACGACGACCGAACTGCCGAGCCGAGCCGCGAGCGCCGCGCCCAATTCCCCGTACGGCGGATCGATCGACGGGTCGGCGGCCGTCGGCAGCAGCGCGATACCGGTCGTGCCGTCGAAGGTGTTCAGCGCCGTGGTCGCGGCGAGGGTGTCGAGCGCCTGCTGTACCAGCCGGATTCGGCGGCGGGCCACTACTGTGTCGACCCTCGGGTCCGCCTGGTTGAACGGGACGACTTGGATGGCGAGCACGTCGTAGCGCTCCGCCAGTGCGATGTCGGCGCGGGCGGCCAGTTCGGCGGTCTCGACGCCGCGCAGCAACGCGGCGCACAACAGCCTGCGGGCCTCCCGTTCGCTGCCGTAGATCGACTGCTCCACGTCGCTGTGCGTCTCGGCCATGGAGACGGTCATGTTGGCGAGCAACTCCAGCAGCAGATCGGAGAAGGCCAGCAGATCACGCAGGTCGTCGGGTTCGGCGAGCGTCCCCGCCTCGCGCCAGAGATGCCGCACCGATCCGAACAGCGCTTGGATCAACGCCCGCAACGGAATTCGGTCTTCGGCATGCCGCTGCACCACCGGCACGACCCACTCGGCCACTTCCTCGGGAGTGCACGCTCGTTTCTCGTCCAGCGCCGCGAGGAAGGCCCCCGCCCCGGCGACGATCGCCGGAACGACCTCGTCGTTGAAATGCCCGGCGGGCAACGCCTCGGCGCCGGGGATCGCCGCGATCCCGGCATCGAGCAACTCGGTGAACAGATCGGTGAGGCGCGGAAGGAGCCGGGTGATGATCGGGGCATCGATCGAGAGCGGTGACGGCAGTGCGGGCATTGCGGCATTTTGACCGCGACCCGATGTTGCTGCAAGTTCCCCTGACGGCCGAGATCGGCTCACGCGACAAAGCGCGGCGCGGTGCGGAACGAACCGGTCGGCCGGGCCTGTCGGTGAGCAGGAGCGATACGTCGCGAATCTGGCGCACTTAGTCTCTGGAGACGAATCGGCATGGTCGATCTTCTCGCCGATGTGCAGTGACAAGGGTCGCGCCAGCCCCCTAGATTCGGACACCGGCCGGGCTATGGCTCGAGTCACAACCCGAGCAGTGCGGAAAGGGAGCGGCGAACTTGGTGGGGACCTTCCGCGATATTTCGCGAGCGGCAGCGGCCGACGGGGGTGGTCCGGCGATGTTGCGCACCGTTCGCGAGAACTTCTCGGAGACGGTCACGTCGTCGTTGCGGACCTTCGGTCGTGCGGTGGGTATCGCGCAGGAGTCGGTGGTCGGCGCGGTGGGGGATGTGGTGCGCCGGGAGTTTCAGTGGCGTGAGGCGATCTTGCAGGCGTGGCGGTTGATCACGGTGACGACGGTGCCCGCGATTTTGATGGCGATTCCGTTCGGGGTGATCGTGTCGATCCAGGTGGGCAATCTGATCCACACGTTGGGTGCGGATTCGTTGTTGGGTGCCACCGGTGGTTTGGGGGTGATCAAGCAGGGTGCGCCGATGGCGACGGGGTTTCTGTTGGGTGGTGCGGGGGCGGCGGCGATCGCGGCGGATCTGGGGGCGCGCACGATTCGGGAGGAGATCGATGCGTTGCACACGATGGGGATCTCGCCGGTTCATCGGTTGGTGATTCCGCGGATGGTGGCGATGTTGGTCGTGGCGCCGTTGTTGAACGTGTTGATCATTTTCGTGGGGGTGTTGGCCGGGTATGCGGTGGCGATCGGTGGGCAAGGCGTCACCCCGGGGTCGTATTGGGCGACGTTCGGGTCGTTCACGACGGCGGGGGATGTGTGGATGTCGTTGGTGAAGGCGTTGATCTTCGGGTTTTTGGTGGTGGTGATCGCGTGTCAGCGGGGGTTGGAGGCCAAGGGGGGTCCGCGGGGTGTGGCTGATGCGGTGAACGCGGCGGTGGTGTTGTCGGTGGTGTCGATCGTGTGTGTGAATCTGTTGTTGACGCAGGTGACCGCGATGTTCCTGCCCACGAGGCTGGCCTGATGACCGCGTCCTCCTACGTCCCCGCCGGGCTCGGCAGGCTGACCCGCCGACTACGCGCGGCCCGGCCGCTGCATCCGCTGGAGGCCATCGGCTTCGCGGCCGGATTCGTCTGGCAGGCACTGAGTTCCAGCCCGCTGACGGTCACCCACTATCGCGCCGAGACCATGCGCGCCATCACCAATATGACCTGGGGGCGCGGCTCGGTGATCGTGGGCGGCGGCACCGTGCCGATGATGATCGTGCTCGGCGCCGCGATGGGCGCGTCGGTCGGCGTCGAATCCTTCGCCACCCTCGACATGCTCGGCATGGGCCCGGTCACCGGGTTGATCTCGGCGTTCGCGACGACCCGCGAACTGGCGCCGATCGCGGCCGCGATCGGATTCGCCGCGCAGGCGGGCTGTCGGATGACCGCCGAAATCGGTTCGATGCGCATCTCCGAGGAGATCGACGCGTTGGAGGCGCTCGGCCTGCGTTCGGTGCCGTTCGTGGTGACGACGCGCGTGATCGCGGGCGCCATCGCGATCGTGCCCACCTTCCTCATCGCGCTGATCCTGTCCTATCTCGCCTGCCGCGGGCTGATCACGTTGGTGCACGGGCAGTCCTCGGGTGTCTACGACCACTACTTCTTCCAGTTCGTGTCCGGATTCGACGTGATCGCCGCGGTGTTCAAGGTCGCGATCTTCGGCACCGTGGTCATCCTGATCCATTGCTATTACGGGTTTTTCGCCACCGGCGGCCCGGAAGGCGTCGGCGTCGCGTCCGGACGCGCGGTGCGCGCGAGCTTCGTGGCGATCATCGCCGTCGACATGGTCTTGTCCATCGTCTTGTGGGGCTTCAACGCCGCCATCAGTTTCACGGGGTAGGAATGCCGAATTACGGAATGCCCGGTGTCGCGATCGACCGCAAGATGTCGATGCGCACCGGGGCGGTCTTGCTGGCGGCGGTGGTATGCGTCGGCGCGGGTTGGCGCGGCTACGACAGCGTCCGCGAGGAGGACGGCCTGCGAATCTCGTTGCACACCGAGCAGATCGGCGACGGGGTGGTCGCGGGCACGCAGGTCAGGGCCGACGGCGTGCTGGTCGGCGAGGTCGCCGAGATCGCACCCGACGCGCAGGGCACGCAGCGGATCACCTTGCTGCTGGACGACTCTCGCCTGGACGGTCTCGACGACAGCCTGCGCGTGGACTACGCGACCGGAAACGTCTTCGGCATCAGCGAACTCGAGCTGCGCCCCGGACCGGGCGGTGCGGCCCTGCGGCCGGGCACGGTGATCGACCTGACCGGTGCGAACGCCGCGGCCGCCTACGACGCGACGATGGGCAGCCTGCTGCGCAGCGTCTCCCGGGTGAGCAACGAGGTGCTCACCGCGCAGCTGACCTCGGTGCTTGCCCAGCTCGCGGGTGACATCCGGGCGTTCACGCCGCTGCTGCAGTCGATGGTGGTGCTGGCCCGCACGGTCGCCGACGCGCAGACACTGCCGCTGTCGTATCAGCTCGGCCAGTTCGGCTCGGCGCTGGGCGGCGCGGCGCCGTTCGTCGGCGCGACCCTGCAGGTGATCGATCAGGTCTATCGAATTCCGGTGCTGCGCACGGACCGCGAGCGCTTCGACGCGACCATCGACACGGTCGTCGAGCAGCTCTTCCCGGCCTTCGAACGGACGATGTACCGCGCGGGTGACGAGTTCGCCGAATACGCGGCGATGCTGACGCCCATTCTCGCGGCCGCCGCCGGGATGGTGTCGACGCCGGAGCAGTCCAGTGCCGAACTGCGCGAGTTGCTCGATCGGTTGCGCTCGGCCATGCCCGAGACCCCGGATGGCCCCGTCCTGAACGTCGACATCGACGTGCGCACGGTGCCGGTCCTGGCGCCGCTGCTCGGCGATGCAGGAGGCCGGTGATGATCTCGGTCCGCGCGGCTGGTCTGCGGCTCGCGCTGTTCGCGGGCGCGATGGTGGCGGTGCTCGCGCTGGTGATCACCGCGATTCAGCGCCCGGTGTCCGGCGACACCGACAGCTACCGGGTGGTCTTCACCGACGCCAACGGCCTGAAGACCGGTGACGACGTGCGCATGTTCGGCGTCCAGGTCGGCAAGGTCGAAACCATTGCGCTGCAAGGTAATCAGGCCCTGGTAGGCATCAGCGTGCGCCGCGCCTCGCCGGTCTACGACAACTCCAGGTTCGCGATCCGCTACCAGAATCTCACCGGACAGCGATACGTGGATCTGCAGCAGCAGAACACGCCGAGCGGCCGCACCGCGGCGGGATCGACGATCGGCGCCGACCGCACCGTGCCCTCGTTCGACGTGACCAGCCTGTTCAACGGTCTGAAGCCGGTGCTGGCCACCCTCTCGCCCGAGACGGTGAACCAGTTCAGCGAGAGCATGCTCGCGGTGATCGAAGGCAACGGCAACGGCGTCGGCCCCGCACTCGACGCCATCGGGACGCTCAGCAGCTACGCGATCGACCGTCAGCAGGTGGTCTCGACGCTGATCAGGAACTTGTCCAAGATCTCGGACGAAATCGGCGGGCGCTCACCGCATTTGGTGACGCTGCTGAGCAAGCTGGCCGACGTCTTCACCTCGCTGCAGATCAAGATCACCGGACTGATCGATTTCGCGGTCACCGCGCCGCCGGTCCTCGATCCGGTCGACTCGCTGCTCGCCACGCTCGGGCTCACCGAGGACGCCAACCCCGACCTGGACACCATCGTGCACACACTCTTCCCGGACCCGCGTGTCTTCGTCGACCTGCTCGGCAGGCTGCCCGCCCTGCTGGCCGGTCTGCGCGAGGCGCTTCCGGCGACAACATCGAACACCGCTCTGACGTGCAGTCGCGGCCGGGCCGACGTCCCCGGCGCGCTCGACGTGCTGATCGCGGGCCAGAAGGTGGCGATATGCAAGGGCTGACGCGCTTGTTCGACCGGGACCGGCCGCGCCGCGACGAGGCCGCCACCCGCAGGCGCGACCTGCGCCTCGGCGTGCTCGGCGTGCTGCTCGTCGCGCTGGCCATGGCGGCGGTCGCGGTGCTGTACGCGGTGCCGTTCGGCGAGCGCACCTACACGGCCGAGCTCACCGAGGCCCAGTCGGTGCGTCCCGGTGACGACGTGCGCCTCGCGGGCATCTCCGTCGGCAGCGTCGAATCGCTGGAGTTGCAACAGGATCGGGTGCTGATGACGTTCACCGTCGACTCGTCGGTCTTCGTCGGCAAGGAGACCTCGCTGGACATTCGCATGCTGACGATCGTCGGCGGCCACTACGTGGCATTGTTCCCCGCCGGGAACGTCCCGCTCGGCTCCCGAACCATCCCGTCGGATCGAGTCCGCCTGCCCTACAGCCTGATTCAAGCCTTCCAGGACGCCGTCGAACCGATTCGCCGCGTCGACGGGACCGGCCTGCGCGACAACCTGGCCGCGATGGCGGACTCGCTCGAGGCGAGCCCGGACAGCCTGCGTCGCACGCTCGACGGTGTCGAGCATTTCGTCGACGTGCTCGATCAGCAGCGCGCCGACGTCTCGAAAGCCATTGGCATAGCGGACGAATACCTCACCGCCGTCGGCGCCGCGAAAGGTGAGCTGGGACGATTGGTGGACAAGGTCAACCTGCTCGAGACGCTGCTGGCCGACAAACGCACCGAGGTGCGCACGGCGGTGGAGGCGCTGGACCGGGTGATCAGCAGGCTCGGAGCGCTGCAGCCCGCTTGGGGCGGCACGCTCCGGCCGATGGCCGAGCAACTCGCCGCGGCGGTGCCGGAACTGGAACGGCTCGGTGAACGTCTGCAACCGGTCATCGACGATGTGCACGCGCTCGGCCAGCGCCTCGGACAGCTCGTTCCGCACGAGGGCGAGGTAGTGATCGATCAGTCGAACACCACCGTGCAGGCGCCGCCGTCGGCCGAACCGATCTGCGTGCCCGTGGCCGGGAGGGTCTGCTGATGCTGTCGAAAGTCCTCGGATCTCGCGGATTCATGTCCGTCGCCGGAGCTTTGGTGATCGTGGCGATGGCGGCGGCCGCGTATGTGGTGGCCGCGGACCCCTTCAGGAGGACCGAGACCTACTGCGCGCTGATGCCCGACACGATCGGCCTGTACGTCGGTAATCACGTCACCATGCGCGGTCTGCCGGTCGGCGAGGTGACCGCGATCGAGCCGTCGCCCACCTCGGTGCGGGTAGAGTTCACCGTCGACGCGGACCATCCCCTGCTGGCGGACGCCGCGGCGACGACGGTTTCCGACACCATCGTCGCCGATCGTGAACTCGCGCTGGTGAATACCGGCACCGGGCGCTGGGATTCCGCGCGGTGCCTGACCAAAACGCTGACGCCGAAGAGCATGACGGAAACGCTCGGCGCGCTGGCCGAATTGTCCAGCGAGGTAACGGGTCCCGAGGACGGTGAACAGAACGCGTTGGCCCGCGGCATCGGCGCGCTGAACGCGGCGACGGCGGGCACCGGCCCGCAGCTCAACGAGATCGTCCGCAAGCTGGGCGGCGCGCTGAACTCCCCGGATGCCGCCATCGGCCACCTGGCCGGACTCATCGACGCGCTGTCCTCGCTGTCGGGCAGCGTGGCCGCCCGTTGGGGCGACATCAAGTCGATGCTGCTGCGCCTCTCCGACGTGCTCGGCCAGGTGAACAACGAACTGTTCGGCCGGACCGTCGAGATCATCGACAGCTTCCAGCGATTGCTGCCGATGCTCAACGAGATCACGAGCATGTTCGGCGATCCGATCTTCCGAGTGCTGGACGCCACCGTGCCGCTGGTGCGGTTGTTGCGCGACAACGTGGACAGCCTGCGCGACATCGTCACCAAGGTCCCGGCGCTCACCGCGGCTATCGGCACCGTGACGGCGACCGGTCTCACCTACCTGCCACCGAAAGTGGCCCTACCGGAACAGGATGCGGCACAGGTGTGCGCGGCGATCAACGCGATCTCTCCCGGGCGCTGCGGCGCGTCGGCCGATGGCAAACCGCAGGTCGACCTGGTGCACTGGGTCCTCGGCATGGCGGGGGCGCGGTGATGGCCCCGAGAATTCGCCACGGCCTGCTCGCCGCGCTGCTCGCGGCCACGCTGCTCGGCGGCTGCGCGTTCGATCCGGCCTCGGTTCCGGTGCCGGGGGCCTCCGTATCAGGGCCGACGTACCCGATCCGCATCGAGTTCGCCAACGCCTTGAACCTGCCCGCGCGGGCCAAGGTCATGGCCAACGGAGCGCAGGTCGGCAACGTCACCGGGGTGAGCGTGGTCGATCCGGCCGCGACGAACGGCGGCGGCGGTTATGTCGTCGTGGAGGCGGAGATCGAGAAGTCGGTGCGGATTCCGACCAGCACCCTCGCCCAGCTGCGGCAGAACACGGTGCTCGGCGACATCCACATCGCGCTGGCCACTCCGCCCGACGGCTTCGGTTCGCTCCTCGCGGCGGGCGGGACCATCCCGCGCGCGCAGACGGTCCCGGCCACCCAGATCGAGGACACGATGGCGGGCGTCGCGACGTTCGCGCAGGGTGGGGCGATCAGCCAGTTCCAGGAGATCGTCGACCGGCTCAACACCGTGCTGCCCGCCGATCCCGCCGAGACGGCACGGATCTCGGAAACCGTGGGCGCCAACGCGATCGACCTCGCCGAACACCTGCGGGAGGTCGACATCTTCCTCGACGCGCTGACCGCCGATTCCGCCGTGGTGAGCCAGATGGGTCCGCAGGTCGCCGAACTACTGACCGAGCCCGCCGTGGAACAGGTTTCGGCCTCGGTCGCGTCCATCGTCGATGTCGTCGGGGTACTCGGCGCGCTGGGCAGCGTCGCGCATTCGCTGGTGTGGCTGGCCCCGCTGGCGCAGGCGGGTGATGCCGCGGCTCGCGCGTTCGTCCCGCTGGCCCTCACGTCGCGGCCGCTCGATCTCACCGCACCGTCGAACCTGAACGCCCTCGTGGCGCTGATCCGCGATCGGATCATCCCGTTCGTCGAACGCGGACCGAAGGTGAACATCGTTGGGGTGACAGTGAATTCCGGTGACGTTTCCACCGACGACCAGGTCGAGCAGATCGTCGGGGCGCTGCGCATGATCGGAGCGGTGCGATGAAGGTCGGTTCGCTGTTGTCACTGGGCGGGATCGCCGTCATCACGGTGCTCGGCATCGCCTATCTCACCTTCGGCGTCGTGCGGGTGGAGCCGCTGCGCGAAGACCTGCGGGCGACCTTGGCGCTGACCAATTCCGGTGGGCTCGAGGTGGGTTCGCCGATCCTGTTGCGCGGCGTGAAGGTCGGTGAGGTCACCGCGCTGCGGCGCGGGCGCGGGCGGGTGGAGGCCGACTTCGACCTCGATCGGCGCCACCGGCTTCCCGTGGACAGCACCGTCGTCATCGAGGGACTGTCAGCGCTCGGCGAGCCGTACGTGGAATTCACCCCGAACACCGACGACGGTCCCTACCTGACCGAAGGCCAGGTGCTGGAAGGCCTTCGGGTGCGCGCGCCGCTCTCGACCCCGGAGGTCGCCCGCCTGGTCACCCAGGTGATGAACCAGCTCGACCCGAACGCCATCGGCGAATTCATCGACACCCTCGGCATTGCGATGGAGGGCACCGAATCGGTGACGCCCGGCCTCGCCAGATCCACCGACCTGCTGGCCGCGGCCATCATGAGCCGGTCACCGCAAATCGGCATCATCATGTCGGATCTGCAATCCATCGCGCCGGACATGGACTGGACCGGGCCTTCGTTCGACACGGCCGCACCGAACTTCGTCGAGTTCGGCCAACGGGTCGACCAGATCGCCCAAGCGGTGGGCCGCCTCGCGCAGACCGGCGACACGCCCGCGATGTACCTGGAGGGAAACGGGCTGGTGCCGTTCATGACTCGGCTCACCGAGTGGATCGCCACGGTGGGCCCGGAGGTGAAGCCGCTCGCGCCGATGCTCCAGCCGCTCGCCGACGCGGCGGCGCACAGCGCGCCGCAGGTCGATCTCAGCGCGCTGATCACGCAGGCGCTGGCGGCTGCCGAACCCGAAGGGGCCGTGCGTATTCGGGTTGGTGTGAAGTAGCGGGCGCGTGGTCCGCCCACGAGACTGCCTGTTCCGCTCCCCTGATCGGAAGCATTCGCCCAGCCGAGCCTGCGAATTCGTGGACAATGCTGGGGAGACCACGTAGGCGATGACGCGGAAGCGGGTGTTTCGGGCGGTGCGGACGAACGAAGAGAGCGGCGGCCTCGGGGCGGCCGCGGTGGGCATGGCCGCCCTGGGGTTGGGGGAGGCGATCGCCGCTGTCAAGGGCGGATCCCTGATCGATACCGTCGGCCGGGCCATGATCGACACCGCGCCGGTGCCGGTGGTGGAGGCCACCGTCGTACTGTCGGGCAGGCACGACAAGGCGGTCACCCGGTTCGGCGTCGGCGCGGGCGTGATCGCCGCGACCGCCGCGGTGGGCGCGCTGCCGCCCCGCCTGCGCACACCGGCCGCGGCGGTGTTCGGCGCGGGTGCCGCGGGCCTGGCGCTGCGTAAGTCGACCAGGTCCGCGTCCACGGTCGCGGGGGCGTCGGCGGCGGCCGCGGTGCTGGCGACCGGTCTGCGCAGGCGCCCGCGTGGACTGCTCGGCAGGCTGGCGTGGACGGCGGCGGGCACGGGACTGCTCGCCGCGGCGCGCAAGCTGCACCGCGATCACGATCTCGAACAAGACGGTGTGATTCGGCGCGTCGGCCCGCTCGGCGGCATCGGCCTGGTGCCGGACGACGGGCTCGAGGAGCCCGGCCTCTCCCCGTTGATCACCACGGCGGGCCGGTTCTACGTCGCCGACGTGAACCTGCGCCCGCCGCGCATCGACCCGGACCGCTGGCGGCTCGCCGTCACCGGTAGGGTGGCGCATCCGCTGCGGCTGTCGCTGACCGAATTGGCCGCCGACGCAGTCGAATTCGACGCGGTCATGGTCTGCATCCACAACCGGGCCGGCCAGGGCAGGGCGGGCAACGCGCGCTGGTTCGGCGTGCCGCTCGCGCACCTGCTGAAGCACGCGATTCCGGAGCCCGGCGCCACCCGGCTGGTGACCCGCGCCGTCGACGGCTACACCATCTCGCTGCCCGCCGAACCGCTGCGCTCCGGTGAATTGCCCGGCTACCTGGTGATCGGCATGAACGGCGAACCGCTCCCGCCCGAGCACGGCTTCCCGGCCCGCGTCTTCGTGCCCGGACTCTACGGCCAGTACACCGGCGCGAAGTGGTTGTCCGAACTGGAACTGACCAACGACAGCCACGCCGACTACTGGGTCCAGCGCGGCTGGCCCGACGAACTGCTGTGGGTGGAGCCGCACGCCCGCATCGACGCCACCGCCCCCGGCCGCACCGTCGCGGGCACGCTCACCGTCACCGGCGTGGCCTGGGCGCCGCCGCACGGCGTCGTGCAGGTGGAACTCAGCGTCGACGACGGCGAATGGCGCCCGGTCGATCTCGGTACCGAACTGGCCCCCGCCGCGTGGCGGCGCTGGCGCACCACGCTCGAGCTGCCGCCGGGCCCGCATACCCTGCGCGCCCGCGCCATCAGCCGCTCCGGGCACGTGCAGGAAAGCGCCACCCGCGCGCCGTTCCCGTTGGGTCCCACCGGCATGCACTCGGTCACCGTGCAAGTCTGAGCCTGCCTGGCGGGTCGCGCGGTTGAATCGTTTCGACAGCAACCGTGCGCCGCGGCTACCGCGCAGGCCCGCCGAACGGCGGCGTCCCGGCCGAGTTGTACTCGAAAGAGCCGCCGCCGCAACGACTCCAGGCTGCGCGCTCACCGGCTGGCGATCGGCTCCTGAAGTTCGGTGACCCATCCGGCGGGGTCCTCGGTGTACTCCAGGGTCACCTCGCGCGCCAGACCCTGCGAGCGGTAGCCGTTTTCGTCGATCCACCGGCCGAGCGCCTGCCACGGTTCCAGCACCTCGTTCATGCTGCCGCGGTGCACCACCGTGGCGGCCTGCTCGACGGCGGGCAGGTCGACGATCGAGAAGTACTGTCCCGCATCGGGTTCCGCCGCGACCGGGAGTGCGGCGTGCACCAGCACCGACCCGTCGGCGCGTTCGTCGTAGTAGGCGATGGCGGGGCCGACCGGCGTGAGTCCCGCGCGCTCCAACCGCACGCACAGCTCCTCGAACAGCGGACCCACCACGGGCCCGATCGATCCCGGCTCGAAATCCGCTGCTTCGCCGGTCAATTCGGCGACCCGGACGGCCGGAACGGATTTGACGACCACATCGTGCACGGGCATGGCGCCCTCCTTCTCGATGACGCGGAGTCTTGTTTCGACCTGGACGAGCCGTTCCCGGTCCGACGCTATGCGCTGCTCCAGTTCCGCGTGCCGCAGGGTGAGCATGCCGCGCAGTTCCGCGCCGCTCACCTCCTCGTCGAGTATCCGGCGCACCTGTTCCAGGGTGAAGCCGAGTTCCTTCAGCGCGACGATGCGGTTGAGCCGGGCGAGCTGTCCGGCCGCGTAGAACCGGTAGCCGGTGGCCGGGTCCACCACGTCGGGCCGCAGCAGCCCGATGCCGTCGTAGTGGCGCAGCATGCGCACCGACACCCGTCCGTGTCTGGCGAAATCTCCGATGCTGAACATGACGCTCTCCGGTCTACGGCCTCACACGGTGTCAGGGTCAAGAACTCAGAACCGCCCGCCCCGGCTGACTCGCCGCGACCCGCTGGAACCGCCGAACGAGCCGGGCCGGTACCCGCCGCCGGAGCGATACCCGCCACCCGCCGCGCCGCGGAGCAACCCCTCCAACAGGATGCCGCCGAGCACCGCGCCCGCCTGGGCCCCACCCGAAGGCGGCCTGCTCGCCTCCCACGCCCGCACGCTGGCCTGCGCCTCTTGTAGCGCGCGGCCCGCCAGGTCGGCCGCTGTCTGCGCGTGCCGCAGCGCCTGACCGGGATCGGTGCCGCCGAGCCGTTGCGCCGCATCGAGATTTCGCTGCGCCTCGGAGAGCCGGGTGCGGGCGTTCACGTCGATGCCGCCGCGCCGGGTGGTGAGGTAGTCGGACGCCGCGGCTACCCGGGTGCGGGCATCGGTGAGCGCCTGATCGAGGCGGCGGCGCAGGTCCTCGGCGGCGAGTTTGCGGTCGGTGGCGGCCGCGATGGCGCGATCCAGATCGCCGTCGGCGGCCACCGCGTCGTGGAAGGCGTCCAGCGGGTCGGCATCGGCCGTGGCCGACGCCTTGTCCAGGGCTTGCCGCGCTGACACGGTGGCGGTTTCCAGCTCGGCGCCGCCGAACGCGACGAGCTCGGTGGCCGAGTCGATGTCCTTGCGCAGTTCGTCCAGCGCGGCGGGCAGTCCGTCGCGGGCCTGCTGGATCGTGGTCGCCGCGTTGTCGACCGCGTCCAGCAGCGTGCGCGCCTGGCCGATGGCGCCCTCGGCGGCCCGGATCGCGCCGACGGCCGCGCCCTGTTCGCCGACCGGCCGCGTCAGCGCGGCGCGTCCGGCGTCGACGTTCTGTTCGGCGAAGGCGATGCGTTCGCGCGCCATCGCCGTGTTGTCGCGGATCGGGGCGAGCACGCTGACTGGATGCGCGGCGGTGAGCCGGGTCAGCTCGGCTTCCGAGGCGGGCACGCGGCCGGTGAGGTCGACCAGATCCCTGGTCAGCGCGTCCAATCGGGCTGGCGCGTCGATCAGCAGGTCGCGCATCGCGTCGAATTCGGCGACCCGCCCGTCGAGTTCGCGATCCGCGCGGCCGACGAGGCCGATCAGTTCGATCAGCAGACGGCGCTGGTCGGCGGCGGTCTCCGGAATGTCGTCATCGAGCCGCTGGCGGATGGCGAATGCCTTGGCGGCGGCGGTTTTCGCGTTGTCCAGCGCGGTGGTGAACGGCGTCGCGGCGGTCGCGCCGAACTCGCCAACAGCCAATTCCAGTTCCTCGGCGCTGGTGCGCATCGCGTTGTCGAGCTCGACGAGCACCTCGCGAGACCGCTCGTGCAGCGCCTCCAACGGGAGCGCGGCGAGGGCGGCGCTGTCGTCGGGATCCACCTTGCGCGCCGCCTCCAGCTCGGCGCGGTTCCGATCGCGGCGGCGCTTGCGCGTGTAGAGCAGCAGCGCGCCGAGTACCGCGGCGACGACGAGGGCCAGGATCAGCAGCGTACGAACGCTCACCCCGCCCGCGCTCATCGCCGAGTTCAGTCCGTCGGCGGTCGCGATGCCCGCGGCGGCCCAGTCGCTGTCGCGCAGCGCGGGTTCGACCTCCCGGGTCAACAGTTCGTCCAGTTCGCTCTCGCTGATGTCCGCGGGCAGGTCGCCGTAGAACCAGTAGTCGCGCGAGCCGGTGGCGACCGCGAGCAGCAGATCGCGGGTGCCGAAACCGGAAGCGGCAGCGGTGCGTGCGGCCCACGCTTCGGCGCCGAGCCCGTCGAAATCGCGCACGTAGCCGATCCACAGGCGGACCCGCCGGTCATCGTAGAGACGGTCCACCGCGGCTTGGACCCGGTCCTGTTGGCCGTCGTCCAACACGCCCGCGCTGTCGACGACATAGGTGTCCATCCGGCTCGGCGGCTCCGCCGTGGCGGTCGGCGCGCCGATCAGCGCCGTGGCCAGCAGCAGGAGACCGACCGCCACCGGGGCGGACCAGCGGACGCGACGTTTCGGCTGCGACGGCACCCCATGAATCTATCCCCGGTTCCCGGCGAATCAGTGGATAGCATCGTGGCGTGATCACGATCGACCGCCCCTACACCGGCCACGTGTCCGCGGGTTCGAACCCGCAGCAGCGCGATCTCGACGGCGCGCGCATCGTCAAGATGTCCGTCGGCGGCATGGACAACAACGTCTACCTCGTGCAGTGCGCGGCCACCGGCGCCGCGCTGCTCATCGACGCCGCCAACGAACCCGACCGCATCCTCGAGCTCGTCGCCCAGGAAGCGCCTGGCAAGGTCCGGCTCATCGTCACCACCCACCAGCATCCCGACCACTGGTGGGCGCTGAAGGAAGTCGCCGCCGAGCTCGACGTCCCCACCGCGGCGCACCGCCTCGACGCCGACCCGCTGCCCGTCACCCCCGACCGCCTCCTCGACGACGGCGACACCGTCGAGATCGGCGACCTCACCCTGACCGTCATCCACCTCAGCGGCCACACCCCCGGATCGGTCGCCCTCGCCCTCCCCGAAGAACCCGGCCGCATCCACCTGTTCACCGGGGACAGCCTCTTCCCCGGCGGCGTCGGCAAAACCCACAGCCCCGAAGACTTCACCTCCCTCTACACCGACGTCACCACCAAACTCTTCGACCGCTACGACGACGACACCGTCGTCTACCCGGGCCACGGAGACGACACCACCCTCGGCACCGAACGCCCCCACTTGGCGGAGTGGCGCGAGCGCGGCTGGTGACACACGCTGTAGAACGTGTTCTAATTTTTGTGTGAATTCTGTTGCCGGTACCTGCGATCCCGCGTTTCGGGAGGTGCGGGAGGTATTCGCGGCCAGCTTCGCGGACGGGCAGAACCGCGGGGCGGCGGTCGCGGTGTTCGCGGGCGGACGGCCGGTGGTGGATTTGTGGGGTGGGGTCGCCGACGAACGCAGCGGGCGGCCGTGGCTGGCTGATACTCCGTGCGTCGCGTTCTCCTGCACGAAGGCCGTCACCGCCACCGCCGCGCTGCTGGTCATGGAGCGCGCGAGGACCGGTCCCGAAGAGCCGGTGCGGCGCTGGTGGCCGGAGTTCGCCGCGCACGGCAAGCACGCGGTCACCGTCGAGGACCTGCTGACCCATCGCGCGGGACTGCCGGTCTTCGAGCGGTCGCTGACCAAGTTCGACGCGGCCGACCCCGCCGCCATGGCGGCCGAACTCGCGGGACAGGCTCCGGTGTGGGAGCCCGGCGCCAAGCACGGCTATCACGCGCTCACCTTCGGATGGCTGGTCGGCGAGCTGGTGCGCAGGCGTACCGGCCGGACCGTTCCGGAGTTCGTCAGGGAGCATTTCGGCGCGGAACTCTGGGCGGGCCCGGACGAGATCGCGAACGCCGCTCGCCTCGGCTTTCCGCCTCCCGCCCAAATGAATTGGCGGACAGAGGATTTACCCGAGTACCCCGCCGTGCGGCGACTGGTCGAGTCGTATCGCGATCCCGACTCTCTTCTGATGCGCGGGTCGACGAATCCCACCGGCTCCTACAACGATCCGACCGTGCTCGCGGGCGGCTGGCCGGGCTCCGGCATCGTGACCACACCGCGCGCGCTGGCCCGTTTCTACCGCGACCTGATCCGCGGTGATCTGCTGCGCCCCGAGACGCTGCGCGACGCCGTGCGCGAACGAGTGCGCGGTGCGGACGAAGTCCTCGCCCTGGACAGCGCTTTCGGCCTCGGCTACATGCGCCCGTCGCTCAACTTCCAGCTCCCGAAGAGCGCGCGTGCCACCGCCTTCGGCCATCCGGGAATGGGTGGCTCGGTCGGCCTCGGCGACCTGGAACACGACCTCGCCCTGGCCTTCATCCCCAACCTGCGCCGGGATGGTCTCGCGGGCGACCGCCGCGCCTACGATCTCGTCGCGGCGGCCTACGCGGCGCTGTAGCCAGCGGCGATCAGGCGTCGATTGATACCGCCGCCAGATCGGCGAGCTCCCGGCGCACCGCCGACGGCAATCGGTCCGCGAGCGGTCCGCCGCCGAGCACGCCGACGCACAGGCGGTCGGCGAAGGTGTAGACGAGGAAGGTGACGGCCGCCGACGGTCCCGCGGACGGGCGCGGGTGGGCGGAGAGGTAGACGATCTCGTAGTCGGTGAGTGCGAGCCCGGGAGGCGTGCGGAAGCGCGGGACCCTGCCGGTGTTGGTCACCGCGACGTGCCCGGCCAGCGAGCGAGTCGCGGTGGGACCGAAGAACTCTGGGAAGTGCAGGACCGATTGCTGGACGATGCCCTCGGCCAGGTCGTGGCGCAGCCGTGCCGAAATGCGCTGCGCCAGTTCGACCACGTCGGTCGCGGTGGTGACGTCGGCGACGAAGGCGGCGAGTCCGGCCATATTGGTGCCGTCGGCGGCGGCGATCGGCGGATTCAGCCGTGCGCGCATGTCGACCGGGTACACACACCGCAGCGGCGCGGAATCACGCGGCCTCGAATCTCCCTCGCCCACCGGGTACACGCGGCGCAGCGGCCCCGATTCCCCCGACCTCGGCTCGCCCACTGGGTACACGGAGCGCAGCGGCGCGGAATCGCCCGGCCTCGGCTCGTCCGGAGTGGCCTCGCGCGGCGTCGCAGCGCGTGAACTCGACCAACCAGGGCTCGAATCTTCTTGCCCCCACGCGGTTTCGGCATACGCACGCAGCAGCGCGGCCGTAATGAGCCCGTTCACGGTGACGCCGTGCCGCCGCCCGAGTTCCACGATGCGCGCCGTCGTCCCCGGCTCGAGAATCGTTCGCTCCGGTCGCGCCAGCGCGGCGGGCGCGGGAGTCGGCGGCTCGGGCGGCAGGACCGGCGGGTGTTCCAGCGGCCGCGACGCGGACTCGAGACCGGACACCGCCGACCGGGGAATGCCGTGCCGGGCGGCATACCACTCCAGCGGACGCGGATAGTCCTGCGGTGCAATGTCCTTCGCGATGCCGGACACCTCGTCGGTGTAGCGGTCCCACAGCCGGGCGAGCAGCGAGACGCAGTGGCCCGCGTCGGCGACGGCGTGGTGCGCGTAGAGCGTCACGCGGGAGCGGCCGTTCTCGATCACCACGTCGAGGTAGGCGAGCTGAACCGACGGATCGAGCGTCTCCTCCGGCAGCCCGACGGTCGCGGTGTCGCCCGCGCGGACCCACGCGCCCACCGCGCTCCCCACCGGGCGCAGCAGGTGACCGGTCCCGGCGGCATCCTCGCCGATGCGGCAGCCGAGGATCGGATGGGCGCGCAGCAGCGCGTCGAAAGCGCTTCGCAAGGCCGTGCTATCGAGCTCGCCCTCGACCAGAACGGAGCGACCGGTATAGGTCGCGTGCCGCACGAAACGCTGCTCGGACGGCGCGAGCACCCGCACCGTATCGTCCGCTGTCCACCACACACCGCCAAGAGTGCGGCAACGCCGGGTCCTGCGCAAACCGGGCAGTACGGAAGACTGACGGACATGAGTCTCGCCGCACATCTGGAGGAAATCGGCCGCCCGCTGGTCGCCGAACAGCGCGCCCACCCGACCGTGGCGGGTATCGCCGCGGGCGATCTGCCCGAGCCGGTGTTCCGCTCGTGGCTGGAGCAGGACTACCTGTTCCTGCTCGACTACGTGCGGGTGTTCAGCAGGCTGGCCTGGCAGGCGCCCGCCGCGCACCTCGGCGATCTGGTCGACCTAGCGCACGCCACCTTTCACGACGAACTCGCCCTGCACCGCTCGCTGGCCGCGGAGTTCGGCGCCGACCTCGACGGCGCGACCAAGGGCGGACCGTGCGCGAACTACACCGCCTTCCTGCTGGACTCCGCCGCGAACTACGGCGAAGGCCTCGCCGCGCTCTACCCGTGCATGTGGGGCTACTCGACGCTCGGTGCAGAACTCGCCACCGACCCGCCCGCCGAGCCGCGATATCGGCGTTGGGTCGACACCTACGCCGATCCCGGCTTCGCCGCGCTGACCCGCCGCTGCGCCGAGATGCTCGACGAATCCCGCGTCGATCCCGCGCGCGCCGAGCTCCTCTTCCGCGAAGGCATGCGCCACGAGCTGGCGTTCTGGGACGTTCCCCGGAAACCAACCGACTGAATGTCACCTCCACCCCGCTGGGACGGGGTGGAGGTGACATTCAGTCGGAATCGGCGCATAGAGGGAAGCGACGACCCGCGACCGGCAGCGCGGTCGCGGGTCGTCGCGGTGAAACTCAGACGCCGATGAGGTGCTGGGCGAGATAACCCTCGACCTTGTCCAGCGCGATCCGCTCCTGCGCCATCGAGTCGCGCTCGCGGATGGTCACCGCCTGGTCCTCGAGGGTGTCGAAGTCGACGGTGATGCAGAACGGGGTGCCGATCTCGTCCTGGCGGCGGTAGCGGCGACCGATGGCGCCCGCGTCGTCGAACTCCACGTTCCAGTGCTTGCGCAGCTGGGCGGCGAGGTCCTTGGCCTTCGGGGTCAGGTCGGCGTTGCGGGACAGCGGCAGCACGGCGGCCTTCACAGGCGCGAGCCTGCGGTCCAGCCGCAGCACGGTGCGAACGTCCACGCCGCCCTTGGCATTCGGCGCCTCGTCCTCGGCGTAGGCGTCCACCAGGAAGGCCATCAGCGAACGGGTCAGACCGGCCGCGGGCTCGATGACGTACGGGATGTAGCGCTCGTTGGTGGCCTGGTCGAAGTAGCTGAGCTCGGTGCCGGAGTGCTCCGAATGCGTCTTGAGGTCGTAGTCGGTGCGGTTGGCGACGCCCTCGAGCTCACCCCACTCGCTGCCCTGGAAGCGGAAGCGGTACTCGATGTCGACGGTGCGCGTCGAGTAGTGCGACAGCTTGTCCTTCGGGTGCTCGTAGAGCCGCAGGTTCTCCGGGTCGATGCCGAGATCGGTGTACCAGGCCATGCGGGTGTCGATCCAGTACTGGTGCCACTGCTCGTCCTCGCCCGGCTTGACGAAGAACTCCATCTCCATCTGCTCGAACTCGCGGGTGCGGAAGATGAAGTTGCCCGGCGTGATCTCGTTGCGGAAGCTCTTGCCGATCTGGGCGATGCCGAACGGCGGCTTCTTGCGCGCGGTGGTCTCGACGTTCTTGTAGTTGACGAAGATGCCCTGCGCGGTCTCCGGGCGTAGGTAGTGCAGGCCCTCCTCGTCGTCCACCGGACCCAGGAAGGTCTTCAGCAGACCGGAGAAGTTGCGCGGCTCGGTCCACTGGCCCGGGTCGCCCGTCTCGGGGTCGCGGATGTCGGCGAGGCCGTTGGCCGGCGGGTGGCCGTGCTTCTCCTCGTAGGCCTCCAGCAGGTGGTCGGCACGGTAACGCTTGTGCGTGATGAGCGATTCGACCAGCGGGTCGGTGAAGGTCTCGACGTGACCCGAGGCCTGCCACACCTGGCGCGGCAGAATCACCGACGAGTCGAGGCCGACGACGTCCTCGCGGCTGGTGACCATGGCGCGCCACCACTGCCGCTTGATGTTCTCCTTCAGCTCGACACCGAGCGGACCGTAGTCCCATGCCGACTTGGTGCCTCCGTAGATCTCACCGCACGGGTACACCAGACCCCGGCGCTTGGCGAGGTTGGCAACGGTGTCCACCTTCGACTTGGGTGCCACGCGAGATTTCTCCATCCACTGCGAGTCGGATTGATTTCGATACCGTCAATAGACTTGATGAAAGACTATGGTGCCCTCCAGCCTATCGGCATCGCGCAATCGAGTTTGCACCGCCAGCCACCTGCACCGGATCGCGCGCGAGGCGAACGCTCGCTCGAGCTTCCCTGATCGGCACTGCCGGGCGTAGTCGATCGGTGGTCCGCGCACGGCCGGAGTGGAGGCGGAGGTACACCCGACCGATCCGCGGCCCCGGGACGCGCGACCGTCGGGCGGGTGCGATCATGTTCCGACGGACCGCCGGGATCGCCCCGGCGCCAACGTTTTTGCCGAAGACGGCCGGGGCGGGGTGGGGCGCTGAGCTCCGAACGATTCGGCGGGTAGTACATAGGGGTGGGCCGTGGCCGATCTGCCACCGGATCTGTTCGATTCCGACTGGGCGCGCGAAGCCGAGCGCCGCGCTCTGCGCGATCACCGGCGCGCGACCAGGGTGCGCAAGGCCCGCCGCCTGGCCAGACCCAGCCGCGGCGCGCTGCTCTCGACGCTCGCGCTCAGCCTCGCGGTGGTGCTGATGTGGGCGGGCTTCGCCTTCCTGGACGGGACGGCGCCGAGCGCGAGCGCACCGTCCGCGAGCACCGCGAGCACGTCCACCGCGCCGCTGCGAAAGAACGCCGAGATCGATCCGACCAGGCCGTTCGCCGACACCCCCGCCGCCATGTGGCGCGAGGGCGCTGGCGGCATCGAACCGCCGCCCGCGATCCCCGTCGGCAAGTATTCCGCCGAGCAGGTCGGTCAGTTCATGGAGCGGGTGCGTCAGCTGATCATCACCGCGCGACTGGATCGCACGGTGCTGGAGACCGGCGACCCGGCCCCTGTGCTGGCGTTGCTCGCGCCGATGATGGTCGAGAAACTGGCGGACAGGCTGGCGCCCGGCCACGAGCGCAAGGCATGGTACGTGTCCGAACGAATCGCGCCGGGCTTCCGGCTGCTGCCCGTGCAACCCCGCGTCATCGGATCGATGACGCCGACGATCAACGCCGAAGACGAGCTGGTCGTGCGGACCAACTACCTGGTCGCCTACGCGTTCGAAGCGCCCGAGCCGCAGAAACTCGACGGCCCGATGGACATCGTGGCGCTGGTCCGCCAGGAGATCGAATTCCGCTGGATCGACGACCCGAAGTACGCTGCCGACGCGATGGGCGTCTGGTTCGGCGAGGTGGACGGTTTCAGCTACGCGGTCGGCTGCGCGCAGGGCAACCTGGGCTTCCTCGCACCGGCCTACACCAACCCTCCGGGGACGAATTCGGCGACGCCGTCCGCGCGCCGCAGCGAGGAGTACTTCGACCCGAATATTCCGATGCCGAACGAGGACGGTTGCCCGTAACCCGGCGCCCGGCGCGCCGCGTTTGACATGCGCACCTGTGCATATCAAAATGGGATCGCTTTCCAATAAGGAGTTGGTTCCCGATGACCGCCGAGACGGCCGCCGCGCATTCGCACACACCGTATCGCTCCCCCGGACCCGCGCCGGTGCCCGCGCGCACCGTCCTGGAGGACGCGGGCGAGTTGCTCCGCGCCCTGGCCGCGCCCGTGCGCATCGCCATCGTGCTACAGCTACGGGAGTCGCCGCGCTGCGTGCACGAGCTGGTGGACGCGCTCGGCGTGACCCAGCCGTTGGTGAGTCAGCATCTGCGCATCCTCAAGTCGGCGGGCGTCGTGCACGGCGAGCGGTCCGGCCGCGAGGTGCTCTACGAGCTCGTCGACGACCACTTGGCGCATATCGTGGTCGATGCCGTCGCGCACGCAGAGGAAGGGTGATCCGTGCAGGAGAAGACGTTGGACCCGCAGAAGCAGGTCGGAATCCGCAGCACGCGACAGCGCAGCGCGATCGCCGCGCTCCTCGGTGACATCGACGAGTTCCGCTCCGCCCAGGAACTGCACGACGAGCTTCGTAAGCGCGGCGAGGGCATCGGGCTCACCACCGTCTACCGGACCTTGCAGTCGCTGGCCGACGCGGGCCTGGTCGACGTCCTGCGCACCGACTCCGGCGAGTCGGTCTACCGGCAATGCTCCACGGGGCACCACCACCACCTGGTGTGCAGGCACTGCGGCCGCACCGTCGAGGTCGAGGGCCCGACGGTGGAGGCGTGGGCCGAGGCCATCGCGTGCGATCACGGCTTCACCGAGGTGAGCCACACCATCGAGGTCTTCGGCACCTGCCGGAGCTGCGCCAAGACACCGCGCGACTGACGAACGCGACACAGCGCGACGAAGAAGGCCACCCGCTACCTCGGAAGCGGGTGGCCTTCTTCGTCGCGTATACGACCCGCTACTTCGTGGCGAGTGGCGTTCTGTCGCCGGATCAGGCAGCGGGGACGGGTTCGGCCACCGGCGCGGCTACCGGTGCCGCGGCGTCCCGGCCGCGCAGCGCGGCCACACCGAGCAGCACGAGCGCCGCGGCGGCCCAGATCACCAGCACCGCAAGCGGTTTCCCGGCCCCCGCGCCGTCGAAGAAGGCGACCGAGCGCAGCAGCGAGGCCGCGGCGCCCGGGGGCAGCAGCTGACCGATCGCGCCCCACGGCTGCGGCAGCAGCTCCGGCGCGGAGGTGGCGGCCGAGAACGGGTTGCCGATCAGCAGCATGGTCAGCGCCGCGACGCCGATGCCGGGACGGCCGAGCACCGAGGCCAGCCCGACCACCGCGCCGGCGACCGTGAAGGACACCAGCCCGGCGACCGACGCCAGGATCAGGTAGCTACCCGGCAGCACCGACATCCAGCCTTGGACGATCGCCATGCTCAGCAGCCCGCCGAACAGACCGAAGCTCACCAGGCCAGCGACCTTCGCGCCGACCGACGGGATCAGCAGGCTCAGCAGAACGCCCGCCGCGAGGCCCGCCATCACCAGCGGCAGCACCATCGCGCCGAAGGCGGCGCCGCGCGGGTCGTCCGGATCGGCGGCGACGACGTCTTCCACCGCGGCGGCGGGCGCGCCGGACAACTGCTGGGCGATGGCGGAGAGCTGCTGGGCGACCGCCGGGCTCGCGCCGGAGGCGACCAGCACAGTCGGCGCTCCCCCACCGGTGACGATCGCGCCGTAGACCTCGCGGTCCTCGATGGCGGCGCGCGCCGCCGCGGCGTCGGCCGAGGTGGTGATCTCGAAGGCGTCGGGGTCGCGCTGCCCGAGCCGTTCGGCGACGACGGCAGCCTGCGGACCGGCGACGGCGATGGGCAGGTCACGCGGCGCGATATTGGCCGCGGGCCATGCGAAGGCGATCAACATCAGCGCCTGGATCAGGGCCGCGCCGAGGCCGAGGGCGACCGCTCGCTGCATGGTTTTCATGACATTCTCCCAATAAATCGAATGCTCGTTCTCTTTTGATGTCCTTACCGTGGCACGGCCTCCGCAGCTTGTCAAGAACGGATATTCGTTTTACTTTGGGCTCATGCCCCGAGTCAGCGAAGAACACCTGGAACGCCGCAGACAGCAGATCCTCGACGCCGCGCGACTGTGCTTCGGCCGCAAGGGTTTCTTCGAGACCTCGATGCAGGACGTGTTCACCGAATCGGGGCTCTCGGCGGGCGCGGTCTACCGCTACTTCAAGAGCAAGAACGAGATCATCGCGGCGCTGGCCACCCAGACCACCGTCGACTTGCGCGCCGCGATCGCGCAGGCGGTGCGCACCGACCCGCTGCCGACGCCCGCGCAATTGGTGCGCGGCATCGCCGAGGAAGTGGTCCGCCGCAGCGGACCCGACGGGCCGGTGCGCTTGGCGCCGCAAGCGTGGGCCCTGGCATTGGTGCACGACGAAGCGGCCGAGCCCGTGCGCGAGACCATGCACGCGATGCGCGACCTCTGGCGCGACTACGCGGTGCGCATGCGCGAGCAGGGCTGGCTACCGGAGGACGCCGACACCGACGCGGTGGCCAAGGCGATCATCGGCTTCCTGCCCGGCTTCATCCTGCAACACCTGATCCTGGAAGACCTCGACCCCGACACCCTCGCCCGCGGCGTCGACCTGCTCATCCCGGTCGGCAAGCCCGTCGCCCGCTGAGCAGCACCGAATTCAAGAGGTTGTCGCACTGGGACAGGATCCCGGGGTGCACCTTCGACGGCCGCTGGGTCGACAGCAGCAGCCACAGCCCGTACTTGCGACCCTCGGCGGCGATCCACCAGCGCCAGTTGGCGGCGGCCTTCGGCGGCCACGACCACCAGGGAACCGGCGACGAAGGCGCTTCCACCTGCGTCGGCGACGACGAACGACCGGCCGTCGTCGGAGCGTGCCGCGAGACCCGAGCCCTCTTCGGTGCGCATCCACCGATTGCCATCGGCGGCGCGGCGACTCCCCAGCATTCGCCGATCAGCCAGGGCGTTTGCCGAACTCGCGGCCGTGAACGTCAGGGCAGCAGACCCTGGCGCGCCCGGCCCGCGCCGGACAGGACGAGCAGCAGCATGGTGGTCAGCGCCTGATCGTCCAGGCCCGCGGCGGGGAAGGTGTAGCGCAGGATGACGTCGGCGAGTTTGTCGCGGCCGATCACGGTGAGCGAGCCGAACTGCAAGTTGTTGTTGCGCTCGGCGACTCGCTTGTGCAGCTGCGGTTTCAGCGGGCGGTCCCAGGCCAGTACGCAGGTCGTGGACAGCACGTCGAGGCCGGGAGCCAGGGTCACCGCGCGCAGCGAACACAGCGCGCCCTCGTACTGAAAGCCGAGCGAACCCTCCGGGTCGACGCGCACGTCGATGCCGTACTGGGAAAGACACGCGCCCGCCCGCGCTTGGAGTTCCCGATCGGGGGTGACCGCCGCGTCCATCTCCGGTCCGCCGCTCACTTGGTGCCGCCGAAGCGGCGGTCACGCGAAGCGTACTGGAGGCAGGCCTCCCACAGGTTGCGCCTGTCGAAATCGGGAAACAGCGTGTCCTGGTACACGTATTCGGCATAGGCCGACTGCCAGATGAGGAAGTTCGAGCTGCGGAATTCGCCGGACGGCCGCAGGAACAGGTCGACGTCGGGCATGTCGGGCTCGTCGAGGTACTGCGCGAGGGTGGCCTCGGTGACCTTCTCCGGATCGATCTCACCCGCCGCCACGCGCCGCGCGATTTCCCTTGCCGCATCGGCGATTTCGGCGCGACCGCCGTAGTTGACGCACATCGTCAGCGTCATCGTCGTGTTGTCCTCGGTGAGTTCCTCGGCGATCTCCAGCTCTTTGATCACGCTGCGCCACAGGCGCGGTCGCCGACCCGCCCAGCGCACCCGCACGCCCATCTCGTGCATCTCGTCGCGGCGGCGCCGGATCACGTCGCGGTTGAAGCCCATCAGGAAGCGCACCTCGTCGGGGCTGCGCCGCCAGTTCTCCGTGGAGAACGCGTACGCCGAGAGCCACTTCACGCCGATCTCGATGCAGCCCTCGACGGTGTCCATCAGCACCGCCTCGCCGCGCTCGTGCCCCGCGGTGCGCGGCAGCCCGCGCTCCTGAGCCCACCGGCCGTTGCCGTCCATCACCAGCGCCACGTGGTTGGGAACCAGTTCCGGGGGCAGCTGCGGCGGCCGCGCGCCCGAGGGGTGCGGCGACGGCGGACGGACGACGCGGTTCTGCTGCCCGCTGCTCGGCCTTGTCGCGGTGGAGGAGTCTCGACGGAGGATCACGGCCTCCATCCTGCCATCCGGGCCGGGAGCCGAGACGACCTCCGCGGATCTACCCGCCGACCGGCCGAGCACGGCCGCGATCAGGGCGAAAGGCTCAGCCGACGTGTCCCGCGGGCGTCGGCGTCTTGGTGCGCTCGATCAGGGGCAACGTCCGCAGCTGACGCTCCAGATGCCATTGCAGATGGGCGGCGACCAGCCCGCTGGCCTGACGGCGCACCGAATCGGGCACCGTCGCGATGTAGTCCCACTCCCCCTTCAGCAGGGCGACGAGCAAATCCAGCACACCCGGCGCCGGGGTGGCCGCGCCGGGCGGGCGGCAGTGCACGCAGACGGCGCCGCCCGCCGCCACGTGGAAGGCCCGGTGCGGGCCCGGGGTCGCGCACTTGGCGCATTCGTCCAGCGCGGGCGCCCAGCCCGCGAAACCCATGGCGCGCAACAGGAACGCGTCGAGGATGAGTTCGTGCGGGCGCTGCTTGGCGGCGATGGCGCGGAGCGCGCTCGCGGTCAGCGCGTGCAGGCGCGGGGCGGGCGCGCGTTCCTCGCCCGCGAGGCGTTCGGCCGTCTCCAGCACCGCGCAGGCGGTGGTGTAGCGGCCGTAGTCGTCGATGATGTCGGCGGCGAAGGATTCGACGGTGTGCACCTGGGTGACGGTGTCGAGCGTGCGGCCGGGATGCAGCTGGACGTCGATGTAGGAGAACGGCTCCAATCGGGCGCCGAATCGGGACTTGGTCCGCCGCACTCCCTTGGCGACCGCCCGGACCAGGCCGTGCTGACGCGTCAGCAGCGTGACGATGCGGTCCGCCTCACCCAGCTTGTGCTGGCGCACCACGACCGCCTCATCCCGATACAAACGCACGTGCTCATCCTCCCACGAACCGGCGACAGCCCGCGGCCGCCGCGCCTCCGCGCGAATCAGGTGCGCAGCAATCCCGCGACCAGCAACAGCAGCGATTGCTGGGCCTGCGCGCGGGCGGCTTCCTTGTCCTCGGCGTGCGAGACGATCAAGCCCGCCTCGGTCACGGCGCTGAGCAGCAGCCGGGCCAGGATGTCGACGGGCACGTCGGCGATGAGCTCGGCGGCGCGGGCCCGCTCCAACTCGGCGACGATCAGGCCGAGCCCGTGCCGTGCCTCGAAGGCGCGCCACTCCTCCCAGCCGAGCACGGCCGGCGCGTCGTAGAGCGCGATGCGGATCATCTCAGGGCGCTGGCAGATGTCGAGGAAGACGTTCATGCCGACGGCCATCGAGGTGAGGATGTCGCCGGGATCGACGGCGGCGATGGCCGCGCGGATCTCCGCGGTGTTGTCCGACTCGAGCCGTTCGAGCACCGCGCGAAACAGCCCGCGCTTGTCGCCGTAGTGGTGGTGCAGTGCGCCGCGGGTGACGCCCGCCTCGGTCACCAACTGCTCGGCGGAGGTCGCCGCGAAACCGCGGTCCGCGAACAGGCGCCGCCCCGCCTCTTCCAGGGCGGCCCTTGTCGTGCGGGAGCGGTCCTCCTGACTACGGCGTGGCATGCAGCCGAGTGAACTCCAGAATCCGCTGGGTGAGCAACTCGGGCTGATCCTCGGGCAGGAAGGTGTAGGAGTCGTCGACGAGTTCCAAGGTGGCGTCGGGGAACTCGCGCGCCAGCCGCTCGGCGTAGGCGACGGGGAACAGCTTGTCCTCGCGCGCCCACACGATCAGCACCGGCAGCCGGACGTCGCCGAACCGGGTCGCGGCGTCCAGCGTGTAGCGGCGGTGCGCGGATTTCAGGAAGCGCCGCAGGTCTTTTCGAATGGCGCCGGAGCGGCGGCTCGGCAGCAGATACGAGTCGACGTACTCGGCGGGCACCGGGCGCTTGCTCACCCAGCCGAAGGCGAGCGGCAGCCGGTGCAGCGCGCGCAGGCGCAGCGTCTCGGTGAGCGGGCGGATCGAACCCGGCACGCGGGCCAGCAGCGGCAGCAGGGTGAACGGCTGCGGCAGGAACTTCTCGTGACTGTCCACCGAAGCGAGCACCACGCGGCCGACGCGGGCGGTGTTCCTGGCCAGCAGTACCTGGGTGATCGCGCCGCCGGTGTCGTTGGCGACCAGGGTGACGTCGGTCAGGTCGAGCCGCTCCAGGAAGGCGGCGATCAGGTCGGCCACTCCGGTCGGCGTCAGGTCCGCCTCGGGCACCGGGATCGAGTGCGAGCCGAGCGGCCAGTCGGGCGTCAGGCAGCGGTAGCCCGCCGCGGCGACGGCGGGCACCACCGCGCGCCAGAGATCGGCGTTGACGAGCAGGCCGTGCACGAAGACGACGGGCGCGCCGGTGCCGGTCTCGTGGTAGCGGACGCGGGCGCCGGGCAGGTCGATCTCGTGCGCGGGACCGAGTGACGGGCTGATTCCCATGGCTTCCTCCAGAAGGTCGGGCGTCCCGTCCACTTTTACATACATACCGAATGTATGTCTATAGCCACTCGGATCGCCCCAGCTCCGCGACGTGCGGAAACATCGGTGATGCACTTCGGCGCCCCTCGGCGATAACCCATGTGGACGGTCGTCCAATACAGCGCTACGGTTCACACCGGACGACCGAAGAGAGGGAGCTCACATGACGGTGCCGAAACGAGCGCTCAGGCCTGCCGACGAACCGGACTCGGCGGCGGGCGCGACGCCCGCGGGCGAGACGGGCCTCGCCGAGCTGGCCGGTGCGCTCGCCGCGGGCACGGTCAGCTCTACCGCGGCCGTGGCCGCCGCGCTCGACCGGATCGAGGCGAGTCAGCCGACGCTGAACGCGTTCCGCGTGGTCCGCAGGGACCGCGCGCTGGCGGAGGCGGCCGAGGCCGACCGGCGACTGGCCGCGGGCGAGCGCCTGCCGCTGCTCGGCGTGCCGATCGCCGTCAAGGACGACACCGACATCGCCGGTGAGCCGACGGCGTTCGGCTGCGGCGGCAACTTCACGCCGAAAACCGAGGACGCCGAGTCGGTTCGGCGACTACGCGCGGCGGGCGCGGTGATCGTCGGCAAGACCAACACCTGCGAACTCGGCCAGCTGCCCTTCACCAGCGGCGCGGCCTTCGGGCACACCCGCAACCCGTGGCACCGCGAGCACACGCCGGGTGGTTCGTCGGGCGGCTCCTCGGCCGCGGTGGCGGCCGGATTGGTGCCCGCCGCACTGGGTTCCGACGGCGCGGGCTCGATCCGGATCCCGGCGGCGTGGACCAACCTCGTCGGCATCAAACCGCAGCGCGGACGCGTCTCCACCTGGCCGGAAGCCGAAGCGTTCCAGGGCCTCACGGTCAACGGACCGCTGGCACGCACGGTCGCCGACGCGGCCCTGCTGCTGGACGCGGCGGCGGGACCGCACAAGGGCGACCGGCACACCCCCGAACCGATTCGCGCCTCCGATGCCGTCGGACGCGACCCCGGACGTCTGAAGATCGCGCTGTCCCTGCGTATTCCGTTCACCGCGACCAAGACCGCGCTGCACCCGGAGGTGCGCGCCGCGGTACGCGGCATCGCCTCGACCTTGCGCAAGCTCGGGCACTCGGTCACCGTGGCCGACCTGCACTACGGACTGCTCATCGGCGCGTCGTTCCTGCCGCGCTCGATGGCGGGCATTCGCGCCATGCACGACCGGATGCCGGGCGCCGAGGTGGACCCGCGCACCCGCGCCAACGTCCGCTTCGGCCGGGTGCTCGGCGGGCCCGCGCTCTTCGCGGCCCGGCAGGCGGAACCGTTGCTGCACAAGCGCATCGGCACCTTCTTCGACGACTACGACCTGGTGCTCGCGCCCACTACCGCCACTCCCCCGCCGCGCGCCGAGGAGATCGACGGCATCGGCGTCAACGCCACCAACAACCTCATCACCGCCGCCTGCCCCTACACCTGGCCGTGGAACGTGCTCGGTTGGCCGAGCGTGAACGTGCCCGCCGGTTTCACCGACGCGGGACTGCCGGTCGGCGCCCAGCTGATGGGCGCCGCGGCCACCGAACCGCTGCTGATTTCCGTTGCGGCGCAACTCGAGTCCGAGCTGCGCTGGGATCGCCACCGTCCCGAACCCTGGTGGTGAGCGCCCGGGCGGAGCTGGTCGCCCGGCCCGGGCGGTTCGTCAGCTGCGCGCGGCGGTGAGTTCCGCGCGCTCCTGACGCTTGGTCGCGATCAGGCTGGAGATCGTGGTCACCGTCAGCACACCGACGATCACCGCGAGCGAGACGCCGATGGAGATCTCCGGCACCGCGACGCCCGACTCGTGCAGCGCGTGCATGAACAGCTTGACGCCGATAAAGCCGAGGATGGCCGAGAGGCCGTAGCTCAGGTGCACGAGCTTGGTCAGCAGTCCGCCGATGAGGAAGTACAGCTGGCGCAGACCCATCAGCGCGAAGGCGTTGGCGGTGAAGACGATGTACGGGTTCTGGGTCAGGCCGAAGATGGCCGGAATGGAGTCCAGGGCGAACAGCAGGTCGGTGGTGCCGATCGCCAGGATGACCACCAGCATCGGCGTCATGATCCGCTTGCCGTTCTGCACGACCCAAAGCTTGGTGCCGTGGTACCGGTCGGCCACGCCGAAGCGCCGCTCCAGGCTCTTCAGCAGGCGGTTCTCCTCGAACTCCTCCTGCTCGCCGCCTGCGCGTGCCTCCTTGATCAGCTTCCACGCGGTCCACACCAGGAAGGCGCCGAACAGGTAGAAGATCCAGGAGAAGCTGGCGATCAGGGTGGCGCCCGCGGCGATGAACACACCGCGCAGCACGAGCGCGAGGAGCACGCCGATCAGCAGCACCCGCTGCTGGTACTTCGTCGGCACCGCGAATCTCGCCATGATCAGGACGAAGACGAACAGGTTGTCCACGCTGAGGGACTTCTCGGTGACGAAGCCCGCGAAGAACTCCCCGGCGGGCTGTCCACCCGCGAACGCCCAGAGCCCGAGCCCGAACAGCACGGCGAGCGCGATCCAAACCACGGTCCAGATCCCGGCTTCCTTCAGCGACACCTCGTGCGGCTTGCGCCCGATGAAGAAGTCGACGGCGATCAATGCGCCGAGCACCACGATGGTGGCGACCCACAGGGTCGACGAAACATCCACGACGGAACCTCCGGTATCCACGACGACATGCGTCGCTACCGGAGGTCTCTTCCACCCGGCCACATCGGATCAGGGCCGGGCCGCCACCCCGGGATCCGCGGCGGATCCGTACTGACGGGGCTGACGTCGGGGGAGTACTCCCCTCCACCGGGCCCACTATACAGACGCGTCCGGTGCGGACTGGTTTTCGTGGCCCAGCTCACCGCTGAGCCCAGCTCACGACAATCCAGCGCCAGCGCACCACAACTCAACGCCGGGGCGGCGACCAGTCCTCCGACGCGCTCTTCGTTCCCGACGGACACCCGTCCCCTTCGGCGGGACGCGGCGACATCACCAGGCATTGCTGCGGACCCGGCTGCCCGACGCCCGCCGTGACGAGCACCGCGATCGACGACCCGTCCGCGATCCGGCTGGTCGTGAAGCCGAGCGTGCCGGTGACGCCGCGATAGTCCGTCTCGCGCAACTGCATCGCGACGGCCGTGCGGTTGATCGAACCGTCGGTGTGCTGCGGCCCCGTGCGCACCGCGCGCAGGAACAGCCCGACCACGTCGTAGGCGAGGCCGGTCCGGTCGCCGGGCCAGGACGGCTGGTAGTCGGCCATCTGCGGGTAGGCGCGCAGGTCGTCGATCAGCACGGCCAGCTCGGCGCACAGCTGCTGGTAGTCGAAGGCGACCGGCTCGTCACCGAGTTCGCCGTTGCCGCGGACACATTCGGCGCCGCCGAGCATCACCGGCGCCGCCTTGGCGACGTAGCGGACCGACAGATTGGCGGGCAGCGCCGCCATCGCCTTCTGATCGGTGATCAGGCGGGTCACCGTGTCGTTGCCGAGGATGGCGGGCGACTCGCCGGTCAGGCAGCCGCGGCTGACCGATTTGGCGAAGGTCGCGAAATCGTCGTTGCGGCCCGCGAAGAACAGCAGGGTGCCGCGATCGAAATCCGTTGTCTCGCAAGGGGCGGGAAAACGATTCAGCTCCTGCTGTTCGGTCCACTCCATGCGCCGGTAGGGCACGCCGCGGCGCTCCAGTTCGCCGCGCAGGTCCTCGACCAGGGTCTCGACGTAGATGTCGCCGTCGGCCTTCGGGTGGTAGATGACGACCTGGTTGTAGCGCGGCTGACCCGCCCGTGGCGCGCCCGCCGGATGGCGCGCGCCCTGCACGTAGTCCGCGATCAGCTTGGCCTGCGTCGTATTGCTCGGCGCCGCTTGGAAATACAGCGGCGAGGACTTCTCCAGGCCGTCGGCCGAGAGCGTCGTCGCGACCACCGGAACGCCGAGTTCGCCGAGCCGTCCGATGGCACGGCGGGTTTCGGCGTTGCTGCGATCCATGCCGACCACGCCGAGGATGCCGGGTTCGTCGCTCAGCAGGCCGCGCAGCTGATGGTCGACCACCCACGTCGCGTGCCGCATATCGGAGCCGCCGTTGGCGACGACGACCCGCAGCAGCGGTTCGGACTCGTCGGAGGCGAGCAGTGCGCGGCGCTGCTGCACCGCGAGTCCGGCGAGCTCCTCGACCTGGGCGTGCGGGTACCGCACGTTCGTGTCCACGTAGCTGAGTCCGGAGAAGTAGATCAGCGTGATGAGCGGCCGTCGCGGGTTGTCGCGGCGCGCGTCGGCGGCGGCGACGTTGAGCCGGAAGACCTCGCGCTGCATCGCCGTCAGCTCCGGATCGTCGGTGAAGACCTGGTCGGCGTTGTCGCTGTAGCCGACGCACTCGCCGTCGCGTTGCTGCACCGAGATGCCGGGCGTCCACGGCCAGTGCGCGCACGGCGCGCCGCGCAGCGGCGGAATGTAGACCAGCGCGGCGGCCACCAGCAGTCCGATCGGAATGAGCACGCACATCGCGACGAACCACTTGCGGGCGGCCAGCGGCGGCGAGGGCGGCACCGCGAGGTGCGCCAGGCTGGGATCGCGCACGCGGCCGTCGAGCGGGTCCGGCAGCCGCACGCGCAGCGGCAGGAACCACGCGTCCTCGGACCGATTCGTGCGCATGTTGTCGATGTCGCGCAACCAGCGTTGCAGCGGATCCGGCTGCTGCCCGGAATACGGGCGGTCGACCAGGCTTTCGAGGGTGTCGAGGTGCTCGAGATCGCCGATCCTGGCCAGCTGCGGCGTCCGTCCTGGAGCGTCGTCGGGCTCGTCGGGCTCAGCGGGCGGGGCGGGGTCGTAATCCAGGCAGGCGAGCACGACCAGGGGATCGAAATGCCCGGTCTCGTTGCGAATGTTGTTGATCCATTGGATCAATTGCCTACCGGCGCCGTGTTCGTCGACCCCGCTGAGCAGCGCCACCGGATAGGCGGTGCGCCGCCAGCTCGATGGGCGCCACAACCGCTTGCGGTACGCGTCGCGCATGTCTTCGAGGAAGGCGTGCACCAGCAGCTTGGCGACCTGCTCCTGGTCCTCGTCGCTGCGCCGCGACGCGGTCAGCCTGGTCGCGAAACCCAGGAAGCTGTCCGACAATTCGGGCGCGAGGTAGCGCTGGCGCATGAACCAGCGGGTGACCTTCGACATGCCGGGGATGCGCCCGCTGATCCACAGCCACAGCCGCAGCACCGGCCACAGCGCGAGTACACCGAACACCAGCCGGGAGATGGTGTCGCCGCTGACGCCCTCGGCGGTGTCGGAGCGGTCCGTCGGCGAGCCGCTGCGCAGCAGGCGCGGCAGCCGCGAGCGCAGTTCGACCGTGGCCTCGGTCTCGTCGCTGGTAACACGTTGGCGGGTAAGCCAATCCGCGGTGCGGTAGCGCGGGAACTTGATCGGCCCCATCGCCGTGTCGTCGGTGGAGAAGCCCTCGACCAACCGATGCACGATGGGCAGGCAGTGCCCCTGGATCTCCTCGCCCGTCGCGTTCGGGTCGGGTGTCAGCGCGTCGGGCGGCAGATCCGGCGCCTGTAGATCCACCCGTGCCCGCGGCGTCGCCCGCCTGCCACCGGATTCCCCTAGCCAGCGGTAGATCTCGACGAGCAGCGCGCCGCCCGCGCCCGCGCCGACCAGACCGACGACCGGGCGCGGCAGCGGACGCCTACGCCGCAGCAACGTCCGAAACACTCGCGGCTTCGCGTCGGGCACTTCGAGCGCGCGTAGTAGCTCGAGCAGTTTGGGGACATCGTTGGCGGTATCGGTCAATTCGACGGCCTCCCCCGTGGAATGCGTGGCTGCGACGCACACCCGGGCGTCAACCGGGACTGTACCGGTACAAATCGGACTCGGGCGGGCTGTTCGCTCGAGTTCGCGGTCCGCGAACGTACCGTTTGCTCAGAAGCCCAGCTTGCCAAGCTGTTTCGGATCGCGCTGCCAGTCCTTGGCGACCTTGACGTGCAGGTGCAGATAGATCCGCACGCCGAGGATGTGCTCGATCTGCTTGCGCGCGTTGGTGCCGACCTCCTTGAGGCGGCTGCCACCCTTGCCGATGACGATGGCCTTCTGGCTGGGTCGTTCGACGTACAGCAGCGCGTGCACGTCCAACATGTCCTCGTTCTCCTCGCGCGGGAGAACCTCCTCGATCACCACGGCCAGCGAGTGCGGCAGCTCGTCGCGCACGCCCTCCAGCGCGGCCTCGCGGATGAGCTCGGCCATGAGGGTTTCCTCGGGCTCGTCGGTGAGCTCGCCGTCGGGGTAGAAGGCAGGGCCCTCCGGCATTTTCGAGGCGATGACGTCGACGAGGACCTCGACCTGCTCGCCCTTGACCGCCGACACCGGAACCACGTCGGCCTCGGGACCGAGCAGCTCGGAGACGGCGAGCAGCTGGGCGGCGACCTGGTCTCGACTCACCTTGTCGATCTTGGTGACCACGCCGAGCACCGTGGTCTTGGGCGCCATCTGCTTGATCTGCTGCACGATCCAGCGGTCGCCGGGGCCGATCTTCTCGTCGGCCGGGATGCAGATCGCGATCACGTCGACCTCGGAATAGGTGTCGCGCACAAGGTCGTTGAGCCGCTGGCCGAGCAGTGTCCGCGGGCGGTGCAGACCGGGCGTGTCAACCAGGATCAGCTGCGCGTGATCGCGGTGCACGATGCCGCGGATGGTGTGGCGGGTGGTCTGCGGTCGCGAGGAGGTGATCGCGATCTTCGCGCCGACCAGCGCGTTGGTCAGCGTCGACTTGCCGGTGTTCGGCCTGCCGACGAAACAGACGAAGCCGGAACGGAATTCGGTGGAGCCGGACTTGTCAGCCACCCTGCACCTCGGCGCCCGCCGCGTCGTCGACGATGTCGAACACCGCGCCCGCGCGATCGGTGAAGATGATCCGCGCTTCGCCGGATACCTCGCGCACCGCCGTGACCCCGGCGTCGGAGAACCGGCCGCCGACCACCACGGCCGCCTCGAAGCCCTCGGCGCCGCTGGAGATGGCGGCCGCGACGGCGGCCTGCAACGCGGTCAGCCGCAATGCGTGCAGATCCACCTCGCCCGCCGCGTAGGTGCGGCCGTCGGTGTCGCGAATCGCCGCGCCGCCCGTCCCGCCGGTGCGGCCCATCGCGCCGCGCGCCAGGGTCAGCAGTTTGGTGTCCTCGGCGTCCAGTTCAGTCATCGGTTGCTCCATCCTCGTCTTTGTTGCCATTGCGCTTACCGCCGTTGGATTTTGCGCCCTCGGCCACCACCGCGCCCGCTTTCTCGGATTTCTCCGCCGCCTTGCGCACCAGGACCGTGTTGACTCGCATCCGGCCGCGCGAATCCGGTCCGCCTTCGGCGCGCAGCACCAGCCCGTGCACCACGATCTTCGAACCGGGCAGCGGGACCCGGCCGAGTTCGTGGGCGAGCAGACCGCCCACGGTGTCGACGTCCTCGTCCTCGATCTCCATGCCGTAGAGCTCGCCGAGATCCTCCACGGACAACCGCGCCGACACCCGGAAGTGGCCCTCGCCCAGTTCCTCGACCGGCGGGGTCTCGTCGGTGTCGTACTCGTCGGCGATCTCTCCGACGATCTCCTCCAACACGTCCTCGATGGTCACCAGGCCCGCGATGCCGCCGTATTCGTCGACCAGCAGCGCCATGTGGTTGCGGCGGCGCTGCATCTCGTCGAGCAGGTCGTCCAGCGGCTTGGAGTCGGGCATGAACACCGCGGGACGCATCACGTCGCGCACCCGCACCTTGCGACTGCGATCCGCGTACGGCACAAGGTCTTTCAGGTAGACCACGCCGAGGATGTCGTCGACGTTCTCGCCGACCACCGGGATACGGGAGTGGCCGCTGCGCACCGCGAGCGACATGGCCTGCGAGGCCGTCTTGTCCGCCTCGATCCACACCATCTCGGTGCGCGGCACCATCACCGCGCGCGCGGCGGTGTCGCCGAGTTCGAACACCGACTGGATCATCCGGCGTTCGTCGTCGGCCACCACGCCGCGCTCGCTCGCCATCTCGACCACTTCGCGCAGCTCGATCTCCGAGGCGAAGGGACCATTGCGGAAACCCTTACCGGGGGTGATCGCGTTACCGATCAGGATCAGCAGCCTGCTGACCGGGCCGAGCAGCGCGCCGATGAATTGCAGCGGCAGCGCGGCGGCCAAGGCGAGCGAGTACGCGTGCTGGCGGCCGAGAGTGCGCGGGCCGACACCGATCACGACGTAGTCGACGAGCACCATCACCGCGGCGGTGATCAGCAGCGCCCAGTTGTCGTTCCAGATCTCGATGAGCGCCGCCGCGAGCAGCACCGTCGCGCCGATCTCGCACAGCACGCGCAGCAGCACCATCAGGTTCACGTAGCGGGCGCGGTCGGCGACGATGCGACTCAACCGCGCGGCGCCCGGCCGATCGGCGCGCACCATGTCGCCGAGGCGGGCCGGGGAGATCGTGTTCAGCGCCGCGTCCACACCGGCGAACAGGCCGCCCGCGGGCACGAGCAAGACGGCCAGCACGATCAGGGTCGGTGAGTTCACGCGGGACCCAGCGCGTCACCGGGTCCGGTGAAGCCGGCCTTGCCGAGCAGGCGGGCGTCGCGCTCGGCGAGTTCGGCGCGCCGCCGTGCCTCGCGCAGGCTCTCGTACCACTCCTCGAGCAGCCGGGCTTGGAGTTCGAACATCTCCTTCTCCTCCTCCGGCTCGGCGTGGTCGTAGCCGAGTAGGTGCAGCACGCCGTGCACGGTGAGCAACGCGAGCTCGTGCTCGAGCGAATGCCCCGCCTTGCGCGCCTGCGCCGCCGCGAACTCCGGACACAGCACGATGTCGCCGAGCATCGAGGGCCCCGGCTCGGGGCTGTCCGGCCGACCGCCCGGCTCGAGCTCGTCCATCGGGAAGGACATCACGTCGGTGGGGCCGGGCAGGTCCATCCAGCGCATGTGCAGGTCGGCCATGGTGTCGAGATCGACGAGCACCATCGACAGTTCGGCCGCCGGATGGACGTCCATCCGGGCGATCACGAACCGCGCAACACTGACCAGGTCTTCTTCGGGTACGTCGATACCCGACTCGTTGGCGATCTCGATGCTCACCTGAACAGCCTAATAAACGCAATCCGCCCGCAGCCCCGCGCATGGCCGGACCGACCGGAGGTGACCGTCGTTCACCCGGCCGGTGCGATGGACTGTCGTGCGCGCGGAGCTCAGCGGCGGTCGCGGCTGGCGGCGCGGCGCTGGGCGCGGTTACCCGGGTAGTGGGGGGTGACCTGCGGCCGGGCGGCCTCCCAGCGGTCGTAGGCGTCGACGATGTCCGAGACCAGGCGGTGGCGGACGACGTCGCTGCTGGTGAGCTCCGAGAAATGGATGTCCTCGATCTCGGTGAGGATCTCCGCCGCCGCGCGCAGACCGGAGCGGGCGCCGGTGGGCAGGTCGACCTGGGTGATGTCGCCGGTGACCACGATCTTGGAGCCGAAGCCCAGACGCGTCAGGAACATCTTCATCTGCTCGGCGGTGGTGTTCTGCGCCTCGTCGAGAATGATGAAGGAGTCGTTCAGCGTGCGACCGCGCATGTACGCCAGCGGCGCGACCTCGATGACGCCCGCGGCCATCAGCTTCGGGATCGCCTCGGGGTCCATCATGTCGTGCAGCGCGTCGTAGAGCGGGCGCAGGTACGGGTCGATCTTCTCGTTGAGCGTGCCGGGCAGGAAGCCGAGCCGCTCGCCCGCCTCGACGGCGGGACGGGTGAGGATGATCCGGTTGACCTGCTTGGTCTGCAGCGCCTGCACGGCCTTGGCCATGGCCAGGTAGGTCTTGCCGGTACCCGCGGGACCGATGCCGAACACGATGGTGTTGGCATCGATCGCGTCGACGTAGCGCTTCTGGTTCAGCGTCTTGGGGCGGATGGTCTTGCCGCGCCGGGACAGGATGTCCAGGCTCAGCACCTCCGCGGGGGAGTCCGAGGAACCTTCGGTCAGCATCGACACCGTGTGCCGCACCGCCTCCGGCGTCACCACTCTGTTGCGGCCGGTCAGCGCGATGAGCTGTTCGATGACCCGCTCGGCCAGGGCGACGTCGGCCGCCTTGCCGGTGAGGGTCACGGAATTGCCGCGAACGTGAATGTCCGCGTCGAGCAACTGCTCGAGCTCACGCAGATTCTGGTCGGCCGAACCGAGGAAGGGGAACACGGATTCGGGAGCGAGTTCGATGCTGGAGCGCACGGTGCGCGCTGCGGGGCCCGAACCGTTGTCGCGGGCGCCAATGCCTGCTGTGGGGTTGGTCGGGTCGCCGATCTCGCCTTGTGTTCGCAAAAGTGGTTACAGCCTGCTTTCCGGTCTCGACAGCCGTGGTGAATGACAAAAGTTTAACGCGCCCCACCGACAGCGGACAGTGAATAAACGGCTACCGATGCGGCGGCCACTCCCGCCGTGTGCTGGATATTCCCCCGTGGCCGTCCGACCAATCCTCGGCGAAGTCACGGAAACGTCGCACCGCGTCCGACGGCGCGGCGGCGGCCGACCAGATCAGCCCCACCTCACGCCACGCGCCCTCGTCCGCCAGCGGAACCAGCGCCAGGCCCGAGCGCGCGGCGGACGGCGCGGGATCCGCCAGCGGGAGCAGCGCGACGCCGAGGCCCGCCGAGACCAGCCCGGTGACGGTGACCAGGTCGCTCGCCTCGAAGGCGACGCGCGGGCGGATGTCGGCGGCCGCGCAGAGTTCGTCGAAGATGCGCCGCATACCGAACCCGGGATGCATGGTGATGAACTCGGCGCCACCGAGGTCGGCCAGACGCACCTGCCTGCGCCCGGCCACGCGGTGCTCGGCGGGCACGGCGAGCACCAGCGGCTGACGCAGCAGGCCGCGCCAGCCGAGGCCGGGCGCGCTCGGACGCGGCGAGACGACGGCGAGGTCGGCCGCGCCGTCGAGGACCTGGCGGGTGATCTTCTCGGCGGCGCCCTGGCGCAACGTCACGGTGACCCGGCCCGCGTTGCGCCGGAAACCGGCGATCAACTGCGGCACCAGCCAGCCGCCGAAGGAATGCAGGAACGACAGCCGCACCACGCCCCGCGCGGGATTGGCGAGATCGGCGACGGCTTGGCCCGCGGCGTCGAGTTCGGCCTGCGCGCGGCGCGCGTGCTCGTAATAGACGCGGCCGAATTCGTTGAGCGCGATCCGCTTTCCGCGCCGGTCGAACAATTCCGCGCCGAGCCTGCGCTCCAGCCGGGCGAGCATCCGCGACAGCGTGGGCTGGGCGATGTGCAGGCGTTCCGCGGCCGCGCTCATCCGTTCCAATTCCGCGAGTGTCGTGAACCACTGCAAATCCTCGCCGAGCACCTCGCTACCTCCCTATATGCGCCTACAGCATCAAGCCATTGTTCATTATTCATTTCCTTTCGGAAGGGGCGGTGGCAATGCTGAGAACAGGAGGTAGCCATGACCACCACGGCAAGCACCATCGCGGGACGCACGACCGGCAGCGACGCGGCGCACGACCGCCGGATCACCATCGCGTTGTTCGCGGCGGGTCTCACCACCTTCGCCTCGATGTACAACGCGCAGGCGCTGTTGCCCAGCCTGTCCACGGCGTTCGGCGCCACGCCCGCCCGCGCGGCGCTCGCGGTCTCGCTCACCACCGGCTGTCTCGCGCTGGCCATCGTGCCGGTGAGCGCGCTGTCCAGCCGGATCGGCCGGACCAGGGTGATGATCGGTTCGGCGGCGGCCGCCGCGGTCATCGGCCTGCTGGTTCCATTCAGTCCCTCGCTCGACGCGCTGCTGGCCGGACGGGCGTTGCAGGGCATCGCGCTGGCCGGGGTTCCGGCGGTGGCGATGGCGTATTTGGCGGAGGAGATCGGCGCCGAAGGGCTCGGCGCCGCGATGGGCGTGTACGTCGCGGGCACCACGATCGGTGGTCTGGCCGGACGTCTGATTCCCTCGTTCACCCTCGACGTGGCGTCCTGGCGGTGGGCAGCGGCGGCGGTCGGCGTGGCCGCCGCGGCCTGCACGGTGTGGTTCGTCCGGCTGTTGCCGCCCTCGCGCGGCTTCGTCGCGCGGCCCGCCGGACTGCGCACGGTCTTCGGCGATCTCGGGCGGCAGCTGCGGCACCGTCAGCTGCTCGCGCTGTTCGGCTTGGCCTTCGTCCTGATGGGCGGCTTCGTCTCGATCTACAACTTCCTCGGCTACCGGCTCACCCAGCGACCCTTCGAATTGCCCGCGGCGGTGGCGGGTTCGGTGTTCCTGCTGTACTTGGCGGGCACCGTGACGTCGGCTTGGGGCGGTCGCCTGGCCGACCGCGTCGGCAGGCAGCGGATGCTGACCGCGTCGATGGCGGTGATGGGCCTCGGGCTGGCGTTGAGCGTGCCGGATCGGCTTGGCTGCGTCGTCGCGGGCGTATTGCTCTATACTGCGGGCTTTTTCGCCGCGCACACGGTCGCGAGCGCCTGGGTCGGCACGCTGGCCCGCGGCAATCGCGGGGCCGCCTCGTCGCTGTACCTGTTCTTCTACTACCTCGGCAGCGCGGTCGTCGGCGGCCTGTCCGGCCTCGCCTTCGCGCACGCGGGCTGGGTGGGTCTGGTCGGGGTCGTCGGCGCGCTGCTCGCGGCCGGGGCGGTCCTGTTCGCCGTCGCGACGATCCGTTCTCGCGACGCCGTTCCGTCCGCCGCGGCGTCGCCGGTGGAGTCGCGCGCCACGGCGAAACTCTGCCGATAGACCCGCAGACATTCTTCGACAACGGATTCGACTCCGGCGACCGGAGCGATCGTCAGGTCGACTCCCGATTCTCCAACCCAACCGCATCGGCCAATTCGGCTCGGTGGCGGCGCAATTCGGGGTGGTCGGCGCTGAGCTCGTCCATCAAGTCCGCCATCGCGTCGGCGATCGCGTTGAGCTTCTGCTGTAGCGCTTCGTCGGAGCGCGATTCGGTGTTCTGCAACAGGGCCACCATCAGGAAGGTGATGATCGTGGTGGCGGTGTTGATCACCAGCTGCCAGGTGTCGATCGAGGGCAGCACCAGGAACGTCGGAGCCCACAGCACCACGAGCAGCACGCAGAACATGAAGAATCCGGCCCGCGACGCCACACTGCTCGCCGCGGTGGCGAACTTGTCGAACACCGACAGCTTGCCGCTCACCTCGGACGGCATCGCGCCCCGCTCACCCTTGGCTTTCGCCTTCTCGTCCACTACGGAAACCAGCCCTTCCACATCCCGGTGCGGCCACGTCGGCTACCTGCGGGATATCCCCCGCCGTTGAGCCCAAACGGGGCGGATCGGCGATGCCACGGCGCGCCGGCCAAAAGGCAGTAGGCCGAACACGATCCGGCCGCTCACCAGCGCGCGGTCAGCGCTCCCAACGCGCCGAGCGCGACCGCGGCCGCGGTGGACGTGCGCAGCACCGTCGGCCCGAGCAGTACGACATCCGCTCCGGCCGTACCGAGTTCGGCCAGCTCGGCGTCGTCGAGTCCGCCTTCGGGGCCCACGATCAGCACCACCTCCGGCGCGTCCCCGAACGGCAGCTCGGTGAAACGACCGCCGCCGGATTCGTGCAGCGCGGCCACGATCCCGCCTTCGGCCTTGGTCTTGCGCACCAGCTCGAGCAGATCGCGGGTGCGGTGCAGATCGGCGACCTCGGGAATGTAGGCGCGGCGGGACTGGCGGGCCGCCGAGCGCGCCGCGGCACGCCACTTGTCGACGGCCTTGGCGGCCTTGCCCTCCCAGTTCGCCACGCAGCGCGCGGCCTGCCACGGCACGATGACATCGGCGCCCGCCTCGGTCATCAGCTCGACGGCCAGCTCCGATCGGTCCGACTTCGGCAGCGCCTGCACCACCGTGACGCGCGGCGAAACCGGTCGCGCCACGGTCTTGTTCAGCACCTTCAGGTCGAGCCGGTCGCGCTGGGCGGCGACGACCTCCGATTCGGCGAGCACACCGCGTCCGTCGGACAGGGTGATCGGCTCGCCGACCCGGATGCGCCGCACGGTCGCGGCGTGCCGCCCCTCCGGACCGTCGAGCACCGCGATCGCGCCGGGCTCGGGAATGTCGTCGAGGTAGAAGACCGTGGCGGCCAACGACTCAGCGCCCGCTGAACGAGGCGCGCAACCGCGCGAACAGGCCGCTGTTGTGCTCGGACTGCGCCGTCATCACCTCGGCGCGGTCGCGTTCGCGCATGCCCTTGTACTTGCGCAGCAGGTCGGTCTGCTTGCTGTCCAGCTTGGTCGGCACCACGATGTCCAGGTGCGCGATCAGGTCACCGCGGGCGCCCGAGCGCAGCCGGGGCATGCCGTGTCCGCGCAGCACGGAGACTTCGTTGGGCTGGGTGCCAGGGGCGATGGTCAGCTCGGTGGGGCCGTCCAGGATCGTGTCGATGACCACGGTGGTGCCGAGCGCGGCGTCCACCATCGGCACCCGGATGGTGCAGTGCAGGTCGTCGCCGTCGCGGACGAACACGTCGTGCGGCTGCTCCACGATCTCCACGTACAGATCGCCCGCGTGGCCGCCGCCCGGACCGACCTCGCCCTGCGCGGCCAGCCGGACCCGCATGCCGTTGGCCACACCCGCCGGGATGGGCGCGGCGATCTCGCGACGAGCGCGGACCCGGCCGTCGCCGCCGCACTTGTGGCAGGGGTCGGGGATGGTCTCGCCCGCGCCGCGACAGGTCGGGCACGGCCGCGAGGTGAGCACCTGGCCGAGGAACGAGCGCTGCACGGACTGGACTTCGCCCGCGCCGCCACAGGTTTCGCAGCGCACCGGCTTGGAGTTGCCGTTGGTGCCCGCGCCGTGGCAGTTGTCGCACAGGATGGCGGTGTCGACGGTCAGGTGCTTGGTGACGCCCACCGCGCATTCGGCGAGGCTGAGGCGGGTGCGCAGCAGCGAGTCGGCGCCGGGCTGCACCCGGCCGCGCGGCTTGCGCTGACCGCCGCCCGCGCCGCTCATGCCGCCGAAGAACGCCTCGAACACGTCGCCGAGGCCGCCGAAGCCTGCGCCGGAGAAGCCCGCGCCGCCACCGCCGGACTCGAGCGGGTCGCCGCCCATGTCGACGATCCGGCGCTTCTCCGGATCGGAGAGCACCTCGTAGGCCGCCGACACGTCCTTGAACTTGGCCTGGGCGGCCTCGTCGGGGTTGACGTCCGGGTGGAGTTCGCGGGCCAGCTTGCGGTAGGCGCGCTTGATCTCCTGGTCCGTCGCGTTCTTCGCGACGCCGAGCAGTCCGTAGTAGTCCCGTGCCACTTGAGTTCTCTAGTCCTTGGTCGCTGTGACTCGCCTGTGCCGCTCCAACCGAATGCCGACACCATCGGCATTAGTCGGATGCACTCAACTTTATCCGGCCAGAGGTTCGAGGGTAGCAGCGCCGTTGGCACGGTTCGGCGTCAGCGCTCGGCCAGCACCTCGCCGATGTAGCGCGCCACGGCCGCGACCGAGGCGATAGTGCCCGGATAGTCCATCCGCGTGGGGCCGAGCACACCCATACCGCCGAGCAACGTGCCCTCGACGCCGTAGCCGGTCGACACCACCGACGTGGTGCGCATCTGCTCGACTTGGGTCTCCTCGCCGATCCGCACCGTCACCGTGCCGGGATGCTGTGCGGCGGCGAGCAGTTTGAGCACGATCACCTGCTCCTCCAGCGCCTCCAGCACCTGACGCAGCGAGCCGGGCAGACCGAAATCGCCGGCGTTGCGGGTGAGGTTCGCGGTGCCGCCGAGCACCAGCCGCTCCTCGGGATGTTCGACCAGGGTCTCCACCAGCACGGTCGACACCCGGATCAGCACGTCGCGCAGCTGGCGCGGGGCGCGCTCGGGAAGTTCGGCGACCGAGGCCGAGGCGGCGGCCAGGCGCTTGCCGTCCATCGCGCCGCCGAGCATGGCGCGCAACGCGGCCAGGTCCTCGTCATCGATCACCGCGCCTAGCTCGACCAGGCGCTGATCGACGCGGCCGGTGTCGGTGATCACCACGAGCAGCAGCCGCGCCGGATTCAGCGCGACGACCTCGATGTGGCGCACCGTCGACGCCGACACCGTCGGGTACTGCACCACCGCGACCTGCCTGGTCAGCTGAGCGAGCAGCCGCACGCCGCGGCGCAGCACGTCGTCGAGATCGACGCCGGATTCCAGAAACTCCATGATCGCGCGCCGTTCGGCGGGCGAGAGCGGCTTCACCTCGGAGATCCGGTCGACGAACTGCCGGTAGCCCTTGTCGGTCGGGATGCGCCCGGAGCTGGTGTGCGGCTGGGTGATGTATCCCTCGGCCTCGAGCACCGCCATGTCGTTGCGGACCGTCGCGCTGGAGACACCCAGATTGTGCCGTTCCACCAAGGTTTTCGAGCCGATCGGCTCCTTGGTGGCGACATAGTCCGCGACGATCGCGCGTAGGACCTCGAAGCGCCGATCCTCGGTGCTCGACATCGGCCCCACCTCCTCGCCTTCTCGATACTCCGCGGGCCCGCCGACGCATCCGGGGGCGCGTGAAACGCCGCGGCCGCCCGGTCGTCTGAGTATCCAGTTTAGTTGCCGACCCGCCAATCGCCCGTCCCGCGGGGCACGCGACAGGGCCGCAGGCAGGCATTGTCGGCGAAGATGTCGCGAACCGCAACGGGCACGGTCGGACAGCCCGGGCGCCCACGCCGGGCATCGGACGGTAGTGCCGCCCGGTTCGCGACGCTCAGCGGCTGTCGAAACCCTTGGCGCGCTTGCCCGCCATGGCGTCGAGCCCGAGCATGGCGAGCAGGGACTCGCAATCGGCGGCATCTTGGGCGTATCCGGCGACCGTGCGGGCGGCGATGGCGTGCTGGCGTGCGCTCTCCGCCTTTTCGGCGGCCCTCGCCTCGGCGAATTCACCATGAACCGGAAACTGATCGACGTCTCGTGCCTGTGGCATAGGACTCCTCGGTGTCGAGCCGGAGCCTACGCGGGTTCTCCGATCTGCGATAGTTCTCACAACAGGACGTTCTCGGACACGTGTCACACCTCGGGTCACCACATCGTCGTCTCGGCGTAGGAATCGACATGGAGGAGTCACCGGATGCGAATCGCAGTAGTGGGCGCGAGCGGGCGGATCGGCCACGAAGTGGTCGACGCGCTGAGGGACCAGGGCCACGAGGTGGTGGCGATCAGTCGTGGTGCGGGCGTGGACGTCTACACCGGCGCGGGATTGGCCGGCGCGCTGGCCGGGGTGGACATCGTGGTCGACGCGGTCAACGCGAACACCACCGACACCGCGGCCGTGACGGACTATTTCCGCACCATCGCGCGCAACGTGCAGCAGGAAGCGGCCGCGGCTGGCGTGCGGCGGATCGCGGTCCTCTCGATCATCGGCATCGATGAGTTCACCGCGGGGCACTACGCCGGGAAGCTCGCGCACGAGGCGGCCTACCGCGAAGGACCGGTGCCGGTGCGGGTCCTGCGCGCGGCGCAGTTCCACGAGTTCACCGAGATGATGCTCGACTGGACCACCCGCGACGACGCGGCCTACGTGCCGCGCTACCGCGCACAGCTCGTCGCGGCGCGCGTCGTCGCCGAAGAACTGGCCGCGCTCGCCGTCGCCGACGAGTCGTCCGACCTAGTCGAGATCGCGGGCCCCGAGGAGTTGAACCTCGCCGCGGCAGTGACGAAACTCGCCGCACGCCTGGGCAAACCGTCCCGCGTCGAGGAGATCGTCGACACCGAGGACCCCAACCACGAGCTCCAAGCCGCGGGTGCGCTGCTCCCCGGACCGAACGCGATCCTGGCGGGGCCGACGTTCGACGAATGGCTGGACCGCAAGTACCCGGCGCGGTAGTCGCCGCGAAATGCACTGCGGCCATGCAGGTTTGAAGCCCTAGTCCAGTCGAACAGCTGCGGCCCTTCGGCTTCCGGCATCTCTACTGCTGCGCGTCCAGGCTTGTGGGAACGCTTGCGCGAGCGAGTGATCGGCGAGCCTGTCGCGCAGGCGGAGCGGAAGGTGTTGTGGCCGCGGGGTTCAGGCGAGGAGGTCGCGCACCACACCGTCGGCGAGCAGGCGACCGCGGTCGGTGAGGACCAGGTGGTCGTCGGATCGGAAGGCCAAGCCGTCGGCGATGACTCGGTCGACGGCGGGCGCGGCGGAGGGGGCGAGATCGGCCAGTGGGAGGCCGGTGCGGAGGCGCACTGTCAGCATGACGCGTTCGAGGTAGCGCTCGTCGTCGGTGAGGGCTTCCCAGCCTGCGGCGGGCAGTCCACCGCGGGCGACGCGCTCGGCGTACCGGGCCGGATGCTTGATGTTCCACCAGCGCACCCCTCCGAGGTGGCTGTGCGCGCCCGGACCGGCGCCGAGCCAGTCGCCGCCGTCCCAGTAGCCGAGGTTGTGCCTGCACCGAGCGGAATCGTTCGCCGCCCAATTGGATACCTCGTACCAGCCGAGTCCGGCGGCGGTGAGACGGGAGTCGATGCGTTCGTAGCGGGCGGCGAGCACGTCCTCGTCCGGCGCGGGCAGTTCGCCGCGGCGCACCTTGCGGGCCAGCGCGGTGCCGTCCTCGACGATGAGCGAATAGGCGGAGACGTGATCGACTCCGGCCTCGAGCACCGCGTCCAGGCTGGCGTCGAGATCGGCGTCGCGCTCGCCGGGCGTTCCGTAGATCAGATCCAGGTTGACGTGCTCGAAGCCCGCGGCGCGCGCCTCGCGGGCGGCGGCGACCGCGCGGCCCGGCGTGTGGGTGCGGTCCAGCACGGCCAGCACGTGCCGAGCGGCCGACTGCATCCCCAGCGAGACGCGGGTGTACCCGGCCGCCCTGATGCGCGCGAAGAACTCCGGCGACGTGGATTCCGGATTCGATTCGGTGGTCACCTCGGCGTCGGGCGCGAGGGTGAACGCCGAGCGAACGGCGTCGAGCACCGCGGCGAGACCATCGCCACCGAGCAGCGACGGCGTGCCGCCGCCGACGAAGACGGTCGAGACCTCGGGCGTGGCCGAGGGCAGCCTGCCGAACTGCTCGGCGGCTTCGATCAGTTCGCCGCGCAGCGCCACGAGCCACGACTGCGGCGAGGCCGAACTGCCCAGCTCACCGGCGGTGTAGGTGTTGAAATCGCAGTATCCGCAGCGCGTCGCGCAGAACGGCACGTGCACGTAAACGCCGAACGGGCCGCCGCCGAAGTCGCGCAGCACGGGCGCGTCGGCGTCGATCTCCGAGAGGGGTACGGCGGAACTCACCTGTCCAGTGTGCCCGCCGAACCGCCAGACCCTCCGGCCGGGGACCATCGGGCGCCCCGGATGTGCCGACGATCTCCGGTATCCGCCCGGTAACCGACTGACAAAAAAGTGCCTTCTTCCCAGTTCAGACGCGGTGCCCGAAGATCATCTCGGTTACCAGAAGTAACCGAGATGCTCATCAGGAACCGAGAAAGGACCGGCAATGCACGGCGACAAGAAGGCAGTGGTCACGGGCGGTACCCACGGAATGGGCTTGGCCATCGTCGAGGCCTTGCTCGACCAGAACGCGGAGGTGGTGCTGACCGGCCGCAATCAGAAGACGATCGAGCAGGCGCGCGAGCGGCTGGCCGGACGGAAGGCGCACGTGGTCGCCTCCGACGCGGCCGACATGGGCGACATCGAGGCGCTCGGCGCTCTGGTCGAGGAGCGGCTCGGGCGCGTCGACGCGCTGTTCGTCAATCACGGGACCGCCGAGTTCCAGACTCTGGAAGAGGCCACCGAGGAGTCGTTCGACCGGCAGTTCGCCATCAACACCAAGGGCGCGTTCTTCACGGTGCGCAGGCTGGCCCCGCTGCTCGCCGACGGCGGCTCGATCGTCTTCACCACGGTGGCCAACGACGTCATCTTCCCCGGCCTCAGCGCGTACTCCGGGTCGAAGGAGGCGCTGCGCGCGATATCCCAGGTGCTGGCCGCCGAGCTGCTGCCGCGCCGGATCCGGGTCAACGCCGTGGCGCCGGGCTTCATCGAGACCCCCACGATGGGCGTGGTCGGCCTCACCGCCGAACAGCGCGCCGATTTCCTGCGGCAAGGCGAGCAGAGCACGCCGCTGCGCCGTAACGGCACCGTCGACGAGGTCGCCAAGGCAGCGCTGTTCCTCGCCTTCGACGCCACTTTCACCACGGGCGTCGAACTGCCGGTCGACGGCGGCTGGGGCCAGGGGCTCGGCGGCGCCCATCAGGACGAGGCGGCCTGAGCGAACGGCGGCGCGAAACACCTCGCGCCGCCTCCGATTCGAAAGACCTTGCGGCACCGCGCCGCCGGGCTGGCGCGGACAGCGCCCCGGCGGATGCGGCACCGAAGACTACGCGAAGCGAACGTCCGCGGTGGCGAGACCGAACACCTTGCGCCCCGCGGACTTCGCGACGATGACCACCACAGCGCTCCTGCTCTCGGGGTCGACCGACTTGATACGCCCGGTGAACTCGACGCTTCCGGCGGAACCGGCTTCGACGACGGTGTAGTTCGACAGCCGGACCGCGTACTTGGTGATCGCGCCCGGGTCACCGAGCCAACCGGTGACGAAGCCTGCTCCCAGACCCATGGTGAGCATGCCGTGCGCGATCACATCGGGCAGACCCGCGAGCGCGGCCACCCCGTCGTGCCAGTGGATCGGGTTCGCATCTCCGGAGACTCCGGCGTAATTCACCAGATCGCCCCGCGTCAGCCGCACGATCCGACTGGGAAGCTCGTCGCCGACGGCGATGTCCTCGAATCGGATCGCGGTATGCGGGACGCGCGTCCGCGAGATCGAGGACAGGAGTGAGCCGGTCTCGGAAACCGGGTTCGCCCCGGTTTGCGCTGGTGCCGCCGAGGCCGCGGGACGAGAAGCCATGTCGATACCGTGCATGACCACACGATCGATCGCCTCGCCGATACCGGCGTCGATGTCGTCGCCGGTGATGCCGACGATGGTCGTATGCATGATCTGCACGACCTCGCCGGTCTGATCGACGAAGGTGTTGGTGACGGTGAGCAGGTCCTTGCCCGCGATGCGGCGAACACCGGACAGTTCGACATCGCTGACCAGCCGGTCGCCGGTGAGCACCGGCTTGTACATCTCGAAGACCTGATCGGTCTGCACGAACACGTCGTAGCCGGTGATGACCGTTTCGAAGAGCTTGCGGTTGGCCAGCATCGCGGGAGTCGAGATGAACGTGGTCGGCGCGACCAAACCGGCGTACCCGAGATCGCCCGCGGCGTCCTCGCTCCAGTGCGCCGGATGGAAGTCCTGCACGGCTCGCGCGTACTCGCGGATCTTCTCCCGACCCACTTCGTAGTAGTCGTCCGTACGGTAGCGATGCCCTACCAGTCCGGCCACATCGAACGTCGCTTCCACCAAGCCGCTCCTCGCTCCGAGTTCCTGACGCGCGCTCAGCGTCCTGACGACCGAACTCACGCGACACCACCCTCCCACATGACACGGCGCCGTGGCCGCGCGAACCGAACGACGCCGCGCGACCACGAACGAACCGGGTTCACTCCGCCATGATCGGCGTGTTCTGGTTCGCGGTGAGCAGCCAGCGGCCGTCTTCCTTGGCCATCACGTACATCGGGGTGCCCTCGCTCTCCAGAACGCCATCGTTGGTGAAGTACCGCTGGCGCACCTTGACCGCGGCCACGTCGGGGCGGATGAACAGCACGTGCTCGAGTTCGTAGGTCGCCTTGCCGTGCGCGGTCGCGCCGGGCAGCACCGCGGCGGTGAACTCGGCGATGGCGTCGCGGCCGAAAAGGCGCTTGCCGTGACCGGTGGTCCAGATGGCGTCCTCGCGGAACAGCGCGACGAATTCGTCGACGAGTTCGTGCTGCTGCACGTGCTCCACGGTGGCGACGATCTGACGGATGGCGGCTACTTCGACTTCTGGGTCGACAGGTGCGGTACTCATGGGACACACACTCGTACCTCGAGGTAACTCGAGGTCAATGGAGCGTGCCGCGGTTCACATCGGACACTTCGGGCGAATCACCGGCCGCATTCGCGGCGGGAAATATGACGACCATCACAAATAGACCCCGCGGTCCAGGGAATTTCCCCCTATTTCGCGGGGAATACCGGGATGACGGTCTGAACGCCCTTTCTGACGTGGCACAATGGCCTTCATGCGCGCATCGGGAGTACGACTTGTGGCACGTCGCCACGTCGACTACAAGCGCGTCTGTAGCGCCTGCTGTCTGCCCGGTTCTCACCGGTAGCTCAGCGGCGCCCTTCTTCCGGTCTCCCGGCGATCCCATCGCATCGGTCCGCTGATACCGCGGACGCGAGTTCCGCCCAGCCCCTACCCGCCCCGCCGGCTTCGCCGGCTGCCATCCCCGATGCGCCCTCAGCACGGATGTACCACCCACCCAGCAGGAGCGACCTCATGACGTCGAGCACCGACGCCGGTCCCAGCGATCAGCCGACCCCCCGGCAGGCGCGTCCCGAACGCCCGGCCACCGAGCGCCGCGTACGGCCGGACCGCCCGCGTCCCGAGGCGTCGACAGCGCCGCGCGCCCGCACCGGCAAGCCCGTGCGCCGCAAGTCGGAGGGTCAGTGGGCCCTCGGCTACCGGGAGCCGCTGAACCCGAACGAGCAGAGCAAGAAGGACGACAACCCGCTCAACGTCCGCGCCCGCATCGAGAACATCTACGCCAAGGGCGGATTCGACAGCATCGACAAGGCCGACCTGCGCGGCCGGTTCCGCTGGTGGGGCCTCTACACCCAGCGCGAGCAGGGCTACGACGGCACCTTCACCGGCGACGAGAACATCGACTTGCTCGAGGCCAAGTACTTCATGATGCGGGTGCGCTGCGACGGCGGCGCGCTGAACGTCGCGCAGCTGCGCACGCTCGGCCAGATCTCCACCGAGTTCGGCCGCGACACCGCCGACCTGTCCGACCGCGAGAACGTCCAGTACCACTGGATCGAGATCGAGAACGTGCCGGAGATCTGGCGGCGGCTCGAGGAGGTCGGCCTGCAGACCACCGAGGCGTGCGGCGACTGCCCTCGCGTCGTGCTCGGCTCGCCGCTGGCCGGTGAATCGCTGGACGAGATCATCGACACCACCCCGGCGATCCAGGAGATCGTGCGCCGCTACATCGGCGACAAGAAGTACTCGAACCTGCCGCGCAAGTTCAAGACCGCGATCTCGGGTCAGCAGGACGTGGTGCACGAGATCAACGACGTCGCGTTCATCGGCGTCGAGCACCCAGAGCACGGTCCCGGATTGGATCTTTGGGTGGGCGGTGGCCTGTCCACCAACCCGATGCTCGCTCAGCGCGTCGGCGCCTGGGTTCCGCTGGACGAGGTGCCGGACGTGTGGGAGGCCGTCGTCTCCCTCTACCGCGACTACGGCTACCGTCGCCTGCGCACCAAGGCGCGGCTGAAGTTCCTGGTCAAGGACTGGGGCATCGAGAAGTTCCGCGAGGTGCTCGAGGAGAAGTACCTGAAGCGCAAGCTGATCGACGGCCCCGCGCCCGAGCAGCCCGCCAAGCCGATCGATCACGTGGGCGTGCAGCGACTGCGCAACGGCCTCAACGCCGTCGGCTTCTCCCCCATCGCGGGGCGCGTCTCCGGCACCGTCCTGACCAAGGTGGCCGACGCCGTCGAGAAGATCGGCGCCGACCGGATCCGCTTCACCCCGTACCAGAAGCTGATCGTGCTCGACGTCGCCGACGACAAGATCGAACAGCTCATCACCGAACTGGAACCGCTCGGCCTGCAGGCCCGTCCGTCCATCTGGCGGCGAAACCTGCTGGCGTGCAGTGGCATCGAGTTCTGCAAGCTCTCCTTCGTCGAGACCCGCAAGCGCTCCCAGGTGCTCGCGCCGGAGCTCGAGCAGCGGCTCGCCGACGTCAACGCCCAGCTGGACGTGCCGATCACGGTGAACATCAACGGCTGCCCGAACTCCTGCGGCCGGTCCCAGATCGCCGACATCGGCTTCAAGGGCCAGCTGGTGGACGACGGCGAGGGGAATCAAGTCGAGGGCTTCCAGGTTCACCTCGGTGGCAGCCTCGGACTCGACAGCGGCTTCGGCCGAAAGCTGCGCCAGCACAAGGTGACCAGCGCCGAACTCGGCGACTACATCGAGCGCGTGGTGCGCAACTTCGTCAAGAACCGGAACGCGGACGAGCGGTTCGCCCAATGGGCGGTGCGCGCCGACGAGGCCGACCTGCGATGAGCACGATCGTGACTCGGCTGACGGGAGATCAACTGTGACAACCAAACTCGCGAACAAGCTCGCCGAAGACGAGCTGCGGGCGATCGCCGAACGCGGTGCGGCCGAACTCGGCCCCGACGCCTCGGCGGCCGACCTGCTGCGCTGGACCGAGGAGACCTTCGGCTCCAGCTACATCGTCGCCTCCAACATGCAGGACGGCGTGCTCGTGCACCTCGCCGCGCAGGTCCGTTCCGGCGTCGACGTGCTGTTCCTGGACACCGGCTACCACTTCGCGGAGACCATCGGCACCCGCGACGCGGTCGAGGCCGTGTACGGGGTCAACGTGGTCAACGTCCGCCCGGAGCACACCGTCGCCGAACAGGACGAGCTGCTCGGCAAGGACCTGTTCGCGCGTGACGCGGGCGAGTGCTGCCGCCTGCGCAAGGTCGTACCGCTGAAGAAGTCGCTGGCGGGCTACAACGCCTGGGTCACCGGTATCCGCCGGGTGGAGGCTCCCACCCGCGCCAACGCGCCGCTGATCTCCTACGACGAAGCCTTCGGCCTGGTGAAGATCAATCCGATCGCGCCGTGGTCCGACGACGAGATGCAGTCCTACATCGAACAGCACGGCATCCTCGTCAATCCCCTGGTGGAGGAGGGATATCCGTCCATCGGCTGCGCTCCGTGCACACGGAAGCCGGAGCCGGGATCCGATCCGCGAAGCGGCCGTTGGGCCGGCCTCGCCAAGACCGAATGCGGGTTGCACCAATCATGACCGAGATCATCAGTGAACGCTCCCTTGGCATCACCGACTTCGACACCCTCGCGGCGTTGGAGTCGGAGGCCATCCACATCTTCCGCGAGGTGGCGGGCGAGTTCGAGCGGCCGGTGATCCTGTTCTCCGGCGGCAAGGACTCCACGGTGCTGCTGCACTTGGCGCTCAAGGCCTTCTGGCCCGCGCCGCTGCCCTTCGCGCTGCTGCACGTGGACACCGGCCACAACCTGCCCGAGGTGCTGGAGTTCCGTGACAAGGTGGTCGAGAAGTACGGGCTGCGCCTGCACGTCGCCAGCGTCGAGGACTACCTGGCCGACGGCAGGCTCACCGAGCGCCCGGACGGCATCCGCAACCCGCTGCAGACCGTGCCGCTGCTGGACGCCATCACCGAGAACCGCTTCGACGCGGTGTTCGGCGGCGGCCGCCGCGACGAGGAGCGCTCCCGCGCCAAGGAGCGAATCTTCTCGCTGCGCAACGCCTTCGGCCAGTGGGACCCGAAGCGCCAGCGCCCCGAGCTGTGGAACCTGTACAACGGCAGGCACGCTCCTGGCGAGCACGTGCGCGTGTTCCCGCTGAGCAACTGGACCGAGCTCGACATCTGGCGCTACATCGCCAGGGAGAACGTCGAACTCGCGACCATCTACTACGCGCACGAGCGCCCGGTGTACCAGCGCGACGGCATGTGGATGACGCCGGGCGTCTGGGGCGGCCCGCGCGAGGGCGAGGTGCTGGAGACCCGTTCGGTGCGCTACCGCACCGTCGGCGACGGATCCACCACCGGCGCCATCATTTCCGACGCGGCCGACAACGAGGCGATCCTCGCCGAGGTAGCCGCGTCCCGATTGACCGAACGTGGCGCCACCCGCGGTGACGACCGGGTTTCCGAAGCCGCGATGGAAGACCGCAAGCGAGAGGGTTATTTCTGATATGTCCGACCTATTGAGGCTGGCCACCGCCGGTTCTGTCGACGACGGCAAGTCCACCTTGGTCGGACGGCTGCTCTACGACACGAAGTCCGTGCTGGCCGACCAGATCGACGCCGTCACCCGCGCGTCGGTGGACAAGGGTCTGGCCACCCCGGATCTCTCGCTGCTCGTGGACGGGCTGCGCGCGGAGCGGGAGCAGGGCATCACCATCGATGTCGCCTACCGCTACTTCGCAACGCCCAAGCGGTCTTTCGTGCTCGCGGACACCCCCGGGCACGTGCAGTACACCCGCAACACCGTTTCCGGCGCGTCCACCGCGCAGCTGGTGATCCTGCTCGTCGACGCGCGCAAGGGCGTCATCGAGCAGACCCGCAGGCACGCGGCGGTGCTCGCGCTGCTCGGCGTGCCGAAGCTGGTGCTCGCGGTGAACAAGATCGATCTGGTGGACGACCCCGCCACGGTGTTCGCCGAGATCTCCGCCGAGTTCAACAAGCTCACCAGCACCCTGGGCTGGGCGGCCGAGGACGTGCTGGAGATCCCGGTCTCCGCGTTGCACGGCGACAACATCGCCAGCCGCTCCGAGAACACCCCGTACTACGACGGGCCGTCGCTCATCGAACACCTGGAGTCGGTGCCGGTCGACGCCGACAGTACCGGCGCGCACTCGCTCGGTCTGCGTTTCCCGGTGCAGTACGTGATCCGCCCGCGCACCGCCGAATACCCCGACTACCGCGGCTACGCGGGTCAGATCGCGGCCGGTTCGGTGGCGCCCGGCGACGAGATCGTGGTACTGCCCTCCGGTGTGCGCACGACGGTGGAGCGCATCGACACCCCGGACGGCGAGCTCGCCGTCGCGCAGGCCGGGCGCAGCGTGACGCTGATCCTGACCGACGAGGTCGACATCTCCCGCGGCGACATCATCGCCGCCGTGGCCGACGCGCCGGAGCCGATCGACAGCTTCGACGCGACGGTCTGCTGGCTGGGTGACAAGCCGCTGCGCCCCGGCGCCCGACTGCTGGTCAAGCATGGCACCCGCACTACCCAGGCCATCGTCGGGGCGCTCATCGAACGCTTCGACGAGCAGCGGCTCGCCGCGGACCCGAACCCGGAAGCGTTGGAGCTCAACGACATCGGGCGCATCTCGGTGCGGGTCGCCGAGCCGATCGCGGCCGACGACTACCGGGCCAACCGGCACACCGGCAGCTTCCTGCTGATCGACCCAGCGGGCGGCAACACGCTCGGCGCGGGCCTGGTCGGCGATGTGCTGACCGCGGTCGAGGTCGGCACCGGAGCCTGAGGATGACCGACGTGTTCGCCGCGCGCGGCATCGGCGCGCCGCCGGTGCCGCCGCGCGGCGACCGTCGATTCACCGCTCCAGCGCGAATCGCTACCGCACCCGCGTTGATAGCGGTCGCGCACGGCAGCCGTGATCCACGCTCGGCCGCCACCATGGCGGCCGTGGTCGCCGAGATCGCGGCCGCCCGGCCCGATCTCGATGTCCACCTCGCTTTTCTCGATCTGAGCGCGCCCTCGGTCGAGCAGGTGGTGGACGCCGTCGCGGCGCAGGGGCATACCCATGCGATCGTGGCGCCGCTGTTGTTGGGCAGCGCCTTTCACGCGCGGATCGACCTGCCCGGTCTGCTGGACGAGTGCCGCGCCAGGCACCCGCGACTGCGGCTCACGCAGGCGGACGTTCTCGGCCCCGATCCGCGCCTCATCGAGGCGTTGAAGGATCGCGCGGTGGAAGCCCTCGGGACAACGGACGATCACAACACTCCGGCGGCATCGGACGTCCCGAACACCTCTCGGTCCCAGGCTGTTCCGGAACAAGACACACGCCTCGGCATCGCGGTGGCCGCCGTCGGCTCCTCGTCCCACGCCGCCAACGCACGCAGCGCCGACGTCGCCCGCCACCTGTCCGCGATGACCGGCTGGCCCACCGAAATCTGCTTCGCCACCACGGAACCCACCGTCCACGAAGCGGTTTCCCGCCTGCGCGCACGCGGCGCCGATCGCATCCTGCTCGCCCCGTGGTTCCTCGCCCCCGGCTTGCTCACCGACCGGCTGGCGACCGCTGCCCCCGACCTCGTGCACGCGAACGTCATCGGCGCGCACCCCGCCATGACCGAGATCGTCTGGGACCGCTACGACGCGGCACGCGCCGCCACCCTCTCCCTCTCCGCCTGAGCCTCGGCACGACTTCCGCAGCGCAAGTGCGTGGCAGCGTCGCGGACGGGCGCTCTTCAGCCGTTTCCCCTTCGCGCCGAAACTCTTTCACGTCAGTAGGCGGTCGACGATCGCGCGGGCGGTGTGCACTGTGGTTTCGTCGCCGAGCTGGCGCGCCGTGCTGACCGCGCTGATGATGGCGTCCAGTTCGAAAGCGAGCGCGTCCGCGTCGCGGCCGGGCAGCTCACCCTGATCCTGGGCTTTGCGAATCACGGTGGTGAGGAACTCGATCCAGTCCTCGTGGTCGGCGGCGACAGCGTCGCGCACCGGGCCCGGCCTGCTGTCGAATTCGACCAGGGTGGCGGTGCGGAAGCAGCCGCCGGGGAAGACCGGTTCGGTCACGTGGGTGAACCAGCGGTCGACCAACGCACGGAGCCGCGGCACACCGCGCGGCACGCCGAGACTCGGCTCGATCACCCTGGCCGTGAAGACCTCGCGCGCGGCCTGCACCGCGGCGAGCTGGAGGGATTCCTTCGACCCGAAAAGCGTGGCGATGCCGCTCTTGCTGATCCCGAGGTCGGCGGCGAGTCGCCCGATGCTCACACCGTTGAGCCCTTCGACGGACGCCACATCGGCGGCGTGCCGGGCGATCGATGCACGGGAGCGGGCGCCTTTGGCCAGGCGCTGATCGGTTGTCGTCTCGGCCATGCCCCCATTGTTCCACCACAGTCTTGCAAATACGAACGGTCGGTCGTACTTTATTTACACGAACGGTCGTACGTTTTGTTCTCTCTGCTGCCGAAGGATCTCCCCATGACCGAGATGTCCACCCGGACCGCCAGTCCCCCCGCGACGAGCGCCACAACCACGCTGCTGATCGCCTGCGGCGCGGCGTTCATCGCCTTTCTCGACCTCTCCGTGGTCAACATCGCCTTCCCCGCCATCGCGCGCGACTACTCCGGCACCGCGGCGACCACGCTGACCTGGGTCGTCAGCGGTTACGCCGTCGCGTTCGCCGCACTGCTCACCCCCGGCGGTCGGTTCGCCGACGCGCTCGGGCGGCGCAGGCTTTTCCTCGTCGCGCTGGCCGGTTTCGCGCTCACCTCGCTGCTGTGCGGGCTGGCGCCGACCGCGGCGTGGCTCATCGCCGGACGCCTGCTCCAGGGCGCGACGGCCGCGCTCATGGTGCCCGCGGCGCTCGGCTTGGTCCTGAGCGTGACCCCGCGCGAGCGGATCGGCGCGGCCATCGGCGCGTGGTCGGCCGCGGGCGGATTCGCCGCGGTCGTCGGCCCTGCGATCGGCGGCGGCCTGGTGGAGGCCTTCGGCTGGCGCTCGGTCTTCGTGATCAACGTGCCGGTCGCGCTCGCGCTCGTCTTGGCGGGCCTGCGTATTCCGGTGTCCGATCCGCGACCCGTCGGCAGCGCGCTGCCGGACCCGCTCGGCACCGTGGCCGTCGCGCTCGGATTCGGCGGACTGGTCGCCGGAGTCACCGAAGGACAGCGGTGGGGCTGGTCCGCACCGGGCACGCTGACCGTCCTCGGCGTCGGTGCGGCGCTGCTCGTCGCCGCGCTGGTTCGTTCGGCGCGACACCACAATCCGGCGATCGCGGTCGAACTCTGGCGCAGCAGGCCGTACGCGCTGGCCAATGCCGCGTCGTTCGTCTTCGGCGCGGCGATGTTCGCCTGGCTGTTGGCCGGACCGCTGTTCCTGGACGGGATCTGGGGCTACTCGGTGCTCGGCTCGGCGGCCGCGCTGACCATCGGCGCCGTCGCGTCGATGGTCAGCGCCACCCTGGCGGGACGGGTCACCGCGCCCGCGGCGCGCCGCTGGGTCGGGGTGCTCGGTGCGCTGCTGTTCGCCGCGACCCTCGTCTGGATGAGCACCGACGCGTTCGGGCCGACGCCCGCGCTGTGGTCGGCGTGGATCCCCGCCGGACTGCTCGGCGGCGGCGCGGTCGGCATCGTGGTGACGACGCTGGGCACCGCCGCGGCGAGTTCGCTTCCGCCGCAGCAGTTCGCGGCGGGCATCGGCATGAACCTGACGGCGCGGCAGGTCGGCGGCGCGCTGGGCGTCGCCGTGCTCGCGGCGGTGTTCGCCGCCCATCCCGGTGACGCGCTCGCTGGCTTCCACACCCTCTTCGCGGCCTGCGCGGGCATCGCCGTGGTGGCGGCCTGCCTGTGCGCGGTACCGACCCGGCAGCCCGATCCGGCCGCCACCGCTGTCCCCGCCGACTAGGAGTCCTCGTGACGCACAACGACATTCACACCGAAGCCGACGACCCGATGCTGCTGAGCCCCGACGCCGCACGCGCACTGCTCAGGGACGTGCCGTGGCGCCGCTTCGCCGTACTCGGCGACTCCATCGCCCAGGGCGTCGGGGACCCGAGTCCCGGATACGAAGCCATGGGCTGGGCCGATCGCCTCGCCGCCGTGCTCAGGGCCGTGCGGCCCGGTCTCGCCTACCTCAACACCGGACGCATCGGAGCGACCACCACCCAGGTGCGCGACGAACAACTCCAGCGGGTACTGGTTTTCGAGCCGAATCTGGTCCACGTGAGCTGCGGTGGCAACGATCTGTTCCTGCCCGGCGGCGATGTCGACGAGATGCGGGCGAACCTCGACGGATTGTTCGCCGCGGTGAGCCGCGGCGGCGCGCAGGTCTCGACGTTCACCCTCGCCGACGTCTGGGATGTCGAGCGGATGGCGCCGATGCGGCCGATGCGCGAGCGGATGGCCGTGCTCAACGACATCATCCGGGAGGTGGCCGATCGCTACGACGCGGTGCTCGTCGACTTCTGGGAGCACCCCCTGCGGCTGCGACCGCAGCTGATGAGCGCCGACCTGATCCACTTCACCACGAGCGGCCACGCGGTGGTCGCCACGGAAATGGTGCGCGCGCTGAGCGCGCGTGTTCTCGCCGACGCCGCGGCGAACTGAGCCGCCGACAATGAACTGGGCCGTGCCCCAGGGCTTTTCGCCCCGGGACACGGCCCAGTGGTCCGCACGGTTCTGCGGAACCGCGCTCAGCCCTCGATCAGGGCAGCACCTGCGGCACCGACTCCGGCGCGATGGCGCCGACGAGCAGGCCGACGACCGTACCGATGATCGCACCGTTGATCGCGCCCGCGATGCCGCACGGCACCGCCATGACGAGGAAGCCCGGCAGGCACGACGCCGCGGCGAGCACACCCGAACCCGCCGCACCTGCGGCAGCGCCCGCGGCCGCGCCGTTGGCCAGCGGGTCGGAGTTCTTCGCCTCCGGGTTCGTCGCGATCTCCTCGAGCGGAATGCCCGAACCCGCCGCGACGAACTGCACCGGCTCGGCGACCTGCTGCACGACCGGAGCGGGCGCCTGCACCGGAGCCGCCTGCGCGGGGGCGGCGACCCCGACGAGTGCGACTGCGGCCGCGAACGGCAGCACACCGGCGATCATCTTGCGGCCTGCGTTCTTGAAGGTCCCACGGACCATATTGGTTCCCATCTCTCCCCGACCCCCGATAGATGTCGAATGTCATTGCGGTACATGACTGCTCCGCCTCGACTTGGAGCGAGGCGGAGCAAGATCATCTTGTCGCCGCATTCCCCAGGAGCGCAAAAACAGTGATGCGGATCACGGTTGGGAAAGGTTTAGGGACGGGCGTAGTCGGTCATGCAGGCATCCTGCCGGGCGGCTCAGAACACGAAGTGCGGGCCGTAGCCAGTCGTTTGCACGATGCCGTTGCGGGCGTCGGCACGCACAGTGAGGAAAGGAATGGCCGATGCCGGGGACAGGCATCCGTTGACATTCAGCGCGGTGTTGGAGTGCGTAAAAGTGAAGGGGAATATCGAATCCTCTTCCAATTCCGCCTCGACGATCGGCACGACGGTCACGCTGCCCGGGTTCAAGCTCACGGTGATCTCACCGCCGACTTCACCGAAGACCCCGAAGGAGACTTCCCCACCGAGATCGAGATCGAGAGCGATATCGGGCGGCATGTCCAGATCGAGGCCGAGACCGAGACCGAGAAGCCCGGGCGTCACCTGGATGTCGGCGCCGGTGGCCGCGGCGATGCTGATATCGATGCCCTCGGAGATGTCGACCGCGCAGCCGACCAGATATCCGGCCACGAGCAGGCCCTCGCGCAGCGTCGAGGCTCCGTCGAGAGTAGCCGTGAAGTTTCCGGATACCTTGGCGGAATGCGCGAAAGGCACCCCCAAGGCGAGATCACCGGTGGACACGACGACATTGGTGTCCACCGCCGCGACCAGTCGCATCCCTCCCCCACTGGCCTCTCCCGGTTCGGCGTAGGCCGCGCTGCCGGAAACGGTGAAAGCGCCTGCGAAGGCCATCATCACCGCGGTGATCCCGGCCAGGACATGTGAATGCTTGCGGTTCATCGCGCTCCAGTCGAACGTCATCGAAACGGAACTTTCACAAACGAACTCGCACAACGACCGCGGATCGTATTCGGCGTGTGCGGGAAGGGCACGCAATCGATCGGGTTCAGCGCTGGTAACCGTACAGCAACGGTGAGTTGCCGATGAAGGCGGCACGCGGTACCGCGAGGAACGGCACCGGCTCGGCGAGCGGCGCACGACCGGCGCGAACGCCCGAACCAGCGCCGAGCAGCCGGTCGGTGGCCCCGAAGTGCGCCTCGAGTGCTGGCCACGCAGCGCCCCCTTCGGCTGAAAAGGGTTGGTTCGCAGCCGGTTCAGGCTACGGGGCCGACCCGTATCGTTGGACCAGTTCCGCACCGAGCGACGCGAGCTGCTCGCACACCTCCGGCGGGCCGAGCACCTCGATGTCCGCACCCCATCCCGCCAGCTGCTGGGCGATCATCCGCGGCGTCGGCGCGGTGACCCGAACCTGGACCCGCCCGTCGGCCACCGGACCGTCGACTTCGCAGTGCCTGCCCTGCTGATCACGCAGCACCGGGAGCAGTTCGGGCGCGATCAGGGCTGTGGCCGCGGTGGCCGCGCGCCGCTGCTCCATCGCCCCGACGACCTCCTCCCATGCCCCGGACAGGTCGAATTCGGACGGACGGTCGAAGGTTTCGTCGGTGCGGGACGCGTCCACGATCCGGTCCACCCGGAAGGTCCTGCTGCCCCGTTCGGTGCCCGCGATCAGGTACCAGATGGCGTCTTTGTCGACCAAACCCCACGGGTCGACCATCCGCGTGGTGCGCACACCCGCCCGCTCGTACTCCAGCCGCACCCGGCGCCGCTGAACAACCGCGCGCTGCAACAGATCCACCACGCCGGGCCGGTTCCGGTCGCGTTGCCCCCACCGCGCTGGATCGATGATCACCGCGTCGGCCGCCGCCTCGGCGTCGGCGCGGAAGGTATGCGGCAGGGCCCGAACGAGCTTGCGCAGCGCGGATTTCACCTCCGGGTTCGCGCTGGCCGACGCGCCCGCCAGCAGGAACAGCGCCCGCGCCTCGGGTTCGGACAGACCGCTGAGATCCGTGCGCGCACCGCCTATCAGCGACCAGCCGCCGCCCCGGCCCGGCTGCGGATAGACCGGGATGCCCGCCGCGGAGAGCGCCTCGAGGTCGCGGCGAGCCGTCGCGACCGAGACCTCCAGCTCCTCGGCGACCTCCGCGGCGGTCACCCGGCCGCGGGCCTGCATCAGCAGCAAGGTGGCCACCAGACGATCCGCTCGCATATCCGAGATTCTGCCGCAAAAAGTGCTCAGTTGGTGAGCACTTTACCCGCGAGAATGGTTTCACCAGCGAAAACAGATCAGTGAAGACGAACCGAAGGAGCACCGACATGTTGCGTGGAATGGCCACCGTCACCTACTACGCCGACGACCTCGAGGCCGCGAAGGACTGGTACGCCGAATTCCTCGGCGTCGCGCCGTACTACCACGTACCGAACGGGTACTACGAGTTCCGCATCGGCGACTACCAGGCCGAGCTCGGCATCGTGAACCGCGCCTACGCGCCGAGGGGGGCGCACAACGAGCCGGGCGGCGGCGGCATCCTGAACTGGCACGTGGACGATCTGGAAGCCACCTTCCAGCGGCTGCTCGATCTCGGCGCCGAGGAGTACGACCCGATCACCCCGCGCGGCAACGGCGAAGGTTTCGTCACCGCCGCGGTGGTGGACCCGTTCGGCAACATCATCGGGATCATGTCCAACCCGCACTACCGCGAGGTCGTCGCCAAGACCGGCGGCGTGTAGGTCAGCGGAACCAGCGCTCCAGCACGGTGGCGACACCGTCGGCGGCGACGTCGCCGGTCACCTCGTCGGCCAGCGCGCGGATGTCGTCCGCCGCGTTGGCCATGGCGACGGAATACCCGGCCCAGCGCAGCATTTCGCGGTCGTTGTAGCCGTCGCCGATAGCCAGCGTCGCGGCGTGCGGAATGCCGAGGGCGAGGCGCAGCCGTTCCAGCGCCCATCCCTTGGACACCCCGCGCCGCGACACGGTCAGCCACGGGCCGAATTCCCCGTGAACCCAGCTCGCGTCGGGCACCTTGAAGGTCTGCAACAGAGCCAGCATCTCGTCCAGCGTCCCGTCCGGCCACCAGCCGTTGAGGCGGGGCGTCGGCTCGCTGCTCAGTGCGCCGTGGTCCACGAGAAGGTATTCGCCGATGGAGAATTCGCCGGGACTGTCACCGGTCGCCCAGGTGCCGACCCCGACCTTCTCCACCGCGAAGATCATCTTCGGGAACAGGGCGCGCAACGCGGCGACCGCGGGCGCCGGATCGAACGCCTGCACCGCCACCGGCACGCCCTTGGCGACATCGATGTGCACCGCGCCGTTGGAACACAGGGCGTGCCCCTCGACCAACCCGAGTTCGGCGAGCACCGGACGCGTCGTCAACAGCGTGCGTCCGGTCGTCACCACGACGTGCGCCCCGGCCGCGACGGCCGCCGCCACCGCCGCGGCCACCCGCGCACTGACCGGCGTTCCCGTCTCGAGCAGCGTGCCGTCCACATCCAACGCGATCAGCCGCGGCCCTCCCCCATGCGCTTTCACCTGCCCATTGTGCCGTGTGGGGCGAACGCGCGTCCGCGGTTCGAGCAGGGTCCGATGCCGTGCGGGTCCATCGTGGCGCGATGACAGTCGTTGCCCCGCAACCCCGCACGCGCGTGCAACGGCGGGCGTCGAACCCACCGAGGCTTCTGTCGACGGCAACGACAATGCCTGGCCGTGGGGTCCCGCTGATCAACGGCGCGAGTTTCCCCCGCCGCCAGCGGGACCTCGAGCCGCCGCCCGCGCCACCCGAACCGGCCGCACCACCGAAACCGCCGGGCTTGGAACCCTCGCCCCCGCCAACGACGTCCTCGGATCCGCCGACCGGTACTTCGTTCGCGGACAACGACAATGGACTCGTCGTGGCGGTCACCAGATACTCAGCGGCGCGCACCACCGCCGCCACCTGCGCGACCAACAGACCTCGAGCCGCCGCCCGCGCCACCGGAACCGGCCGCACCACCGGGACCGCCGGGCTTGGAACCCTCGCCCCCGCCAACGACGTCCTCGGATCCGCCGACCGGTACTTCGTTCGCGGACAACGACAATGGGCTCGATGTGGCGGCCACTGGCTGCTCAGCGGCGCGCGCCACCGCCGCCACCAGCACCACCACCACCGCCGGAACCGCCAGCGCCCCCGCCGACCTTGGAGCCGCCACCGACCTTGGAGCCGCCGCTCGCGCCACCGGAACCGCCCGCACCTCCGGAACGGCCGGAACCGCCGGGCTTGGAGTCGGATCTGGAGCTGCCGCCCGAGCCGCCGGAAGACACACCGCCGGAGGAGATTCCGCCGGAGCGGCCCGAGGAGGAGGTGCCGCTGGAGGACGCGCCTCCACTCGAGGAGGCGCCGCCGCCCGCGGAGGTACCGCCGCCCGACGACGTGCCGCCGCGGGAAGACGCACCGCCACCGGAAGCACCGCCGGACGAAGCACCGCTACTCGATGACGTTCCGCCACCGGACGACGCACCGCCACCGGAAGACGCTCCACCACCGGAAGACGCTCCACCGGAAGACGCTCCACCACCCGAAGCACCATCACCCGACGCACCGCCCGATGACGCTCCACCCCCGGAAGACGCTCCGCCACTCGAAGAGTCACCGCCGGACGAAGCTCCTCCTCCGCCAGTGGACGCACCGCCGCCCGAAGCACCACCGGACGCACCGCCGTCCGAACCACCGCCGGACGCACCACCCGACGAGGCGCCACCGGAGCTACCGTCAGCACCGCCTGTGCCGTCCGACGCTCCCCCGGTGCCGCCCCCGGCCGCACCATCGTCGCCGCCGGAAGTTCCTCCCGAAGACGCCCCACCCGTGCCGCCGGAAGTGTCCCCGCCCGGCGACGAATTCCCGTCCGTTCCACCGGAGCCGGACCCGTCCGTCGGCGTATCGGTCCCACCGGGCGATGTCGAGCCCCCGGTGGTCGGCCCGCCCGATCCGGGCGTGGACGGTGTGCCCGAGCCGGGTTGAGTGTTGCCCGGGGCGGAGGGATCCACCGGCGTCGAAGGGTTCGGAGCGGGCGGATTCGGCGCCGGATTGGTGTTGGGTTCCGACGGCAGACCGACGCCAGGAAGCGACGGGTTCAGCCGCTCCCACGACGGGAGGCTCACCCGCGGCACGCGCTTGGTGAAGGGCAGTGGGTTGCTGAACTGGGCGGGGTCGGCGTACTGGGTCCCCGCGCCCCCGCAGCAGGTTCGGGAATCGTTGTGCGATCCGCCACGCGACTCGTCGATCGACGGTCCGATCGGCGCGCTGTACCCGACCGAAGAGACGAACCGGCCGTAACCGCCGCCGGAGAAGGCGTAGGAGGCGTACTGTGCCGCGGGCGCCGGGAGGCCCTGCCGCACCGCCTGGTCGAAGGCGGTGTCGCCATTGGGTTCGTAGAGCAGCGCGTCGCCGGGTAGCGGCGCGGCGGCCGGGAAGCGATCGAGCACCGGAAGCAGACCGGTGTCGCCGGAGCCGCCGAAGACGGTGGCCGCCGACATGGCGAGCGCCGAAGCCACGGCGGCGCTCGAGAATACGGCCACGCGTGGGGCGGGCCGCTCCCCCGTGCTCGCCGGGGCGAAGGTGCGGGCCGCGAACCGCGCGGCCCCGACGGCGATCACCTGACCCGGATCGGCCGACCGCACCACCGGACAGCCGAGTTCGGCCAGGGTCCCGGCTACTTCGGCGGGACGGGACGCGCCGCCGACCACCAGGACGCGTCCGATGTCGGAGAGGCTGCGGCCGGTGGAGCGCAGGCACGCGCGCACCACCTCGAAGGAATCCCTGATGTGTTCGGCGCGCAGGCCGTCGACGTCGACGATGGAGGTCATCGACACCGTGGCGGCGGGCACGCCGGTGCGGGCGTACCGCGCGATCATGTCGCCGAGCGGGCGACCACCGAAATCGTAGGAGCGCTGCGGTTTTCCGACGATGGGATGGTTGTCCCAGTCCGGCCCCACGCGCACGACGGACACGTCGAGGCTGGTGCCGCCGAGGTCGTAGACGAGGACGAAGCCGGTCTCCAGCGGACCCTGCTCGTATTCGAGCCATTCGGCCGCGGCCACCGGCTCGGGTATCAGCATGACGTGTCGGGCGCCGTTGAGATCGAGCGCCTGGCGTAGTAGAGCGAGCTGTTTGTCGGTGTAGATCGCCGGATAGGTGGCCACCACGCCCGCGCTCGGCTCGGCCGCCTCCAGCAGTCCGGTCACCACCGCGGCGACGAGGTTCGCCGGGGAGAAGATCCTGCCGCCGACGACCAAGGGTTCCGGGTCGCGCGCCAGGTCGGCGAAATCGGTGATGGCCGAACTGAACTGGGGAATGCCGCCGATTCGGGCGCCGCCCGCGTCGTCGAACGTGAGTGCCGTGCGCCTGGTGCGCACCGTGGGTCGAATCAGACCTTCGGTCACGGAAGCCGCTATGGAGTTCACTGAACCGATGCTGAAACCCAGACATGTAGTCATTCGCTATCCCGTCAACGCACCGTGACCACGTCCAGCACACAGTCGAGCCGTGTGGCCGCGGTCGTCTTCCAAACAGCCCCCACAGGTTAGCTGCTGAGGGAACTATCCGGATGCCGAATTGATATGGAACGTTTGGGTTTCGGCAACAATGACTCGAATGCCCAGGTAGATCGGGCCTTCGGACAACGATTCAGCCCCCTCGACACGCCGGGGAACGCCTGCGCGACACCCGATTCCGCTACCGCACAGCGACTTCGTGTCGCTACCGGAAACTAGCCGAAACGGACCATCGGGGCGCGACAGGCATATCGGTCGGCACACACCGACTGGTCGGTAACCAATACTTAGCCAGAGTCATCAACTTCACGCAGCGCCGCATCCCGTGCGAATAGATGACACATCAAACGCCACGTCCGTTTACCGCCAGCGATGCCGTCGCACCCTCGGTTGACTGACTACGGCGGCAACGTCCGCCACAGCGAAAAGGCTAGAACGGGAAGGAAAGTGGGCACAGATGTCGACACGGTTCGCGGAGCAGGTCGCGGTGATCACGGGCGCCAGCTCGGGCGTAGGCAAAGCGGTGGCACTGCGGCTGGCCGCCGAGGGCGCCGCGGTGGTGCTCGGCGCGCGCGGCAAGGACGCCGGTGAGCGAGTCGCCGAGGAGATCCGCGGGGCGGGCGGCCGAGCGCTGTTCGTCCCGACCGACGTCACGGTGGAGGCCGACGTCGCCAGGCTGACCGAAGCGGCCGTCGGCGAATACGGCCGTTTGGACGTGGCGTTCAACAACGCGGGGGCGGTGCGGGCGTTCGGTCCGGTGGCCAAGATCGACGAGACCGGCTGGCGCGCGGATCTGGAACTCAACCTCACGGCCGTGTTCTACGGCCTGCGCCACCAGATTCCGGCGCTCGTCGCCTCGGGCGGCGGCGCGATCCTGAACAACGCGTCGAACCTGGGCGTGGTCGGCATGGCGTCGGTGGCGCCGTACGTGGCCGCCAAGCACGGCGTCGTCGGGCTGACCAAGGCCGTCGCGTTGGAGTCGGCCGAACAGGGCGTTCGGGTGAACGCGCTGGTATCCGGCGCGGTCGACACCCCGGCGTTTCGACAGTCGATGGGCGCCACACCCGAAGGGGAGGCGACCATCGCGGCGTTGCACCCGCTCGGCCGGATCGCCACACCGGACGAGATCGCCTCGTTCTGCGCCTATCTGCTGAGCAGGGAGGCGAGCTTCGTCACCGGCGCGGCCCTCGCGATCGACGGCGGCTTCACCGCACGCTGAACGCCGAACGCCGAACGCCACGACGATACACATCGCATTGTCGTGGCGTTCGACGGAAATCGGCTCTGTCCTGATCGGCGCTGCTGGACGTACACCGCCCTCAGTCAGCGCATTGCCGCAGCGGCAAAGGTACGACGCACCTCATCGCGCGACCGAGCCCGCGGGCCGTCAGACCCGGGCGAGCAGCCTGCGCAACGGCTTCGGCTGCGCGACCACGTTGCCGCCCGCGACGACCTCGGGCCTGCGGCCGCGCACCAACCGATCGAAATCGGCGGCGCTGCCCGCGGGTTCGGGCAGGCGACCGGCGTTGTAGTCGTCGGCCAGCTGCCGCACGGTCTCCTGCGCGCAGGACTTGTTGGTGCCGATGAAGCCGGTGGGACCGCGCTTGATCCAGCCGGTGACGTAGGCGCCGGACAGCACCGCGCCACCCGCTTCGCCGAGCACCCGGCCGTTCTCGTTCGGGATCACACCCGCCCGCTCGTCGAAGGGCAGCCCGGGCAACGGCACGCCGCGGTAGCCGACCGAGGTGAGCACGAGCCCGGCCTCGATCCACTCGGTCTCGCCGGTGGCGACGGCCGTGGTGTGTCCGTCGGCCTCGGTGACGAGCTCGTTGCGGCCGATCTCCAGACCGGTCACCCGTTCGTCGCCGAGCACTGCGGCGGGTGCGGCCAAGTAGCGGAACACGATTCGCTTGCGGTCGCCGAACGGACGGTCCGCGACGCTGTGCAGCAGCCGCAGCTTCTGCTCGATCTTGTACGGCAGCTCCGCGGTGATCTCCGGCAGCTCGCCCTCGACCGCGATGTCCACATCGGAGCCGAGCAGGCCCACGAATTCGGGGACGGTGAAAGCGGATTCGGCCGGACCGCGGCGGCCGAGCACGACCACCTCTTCGATCTTGCTCTCGCGCAATGCCCGCAGCGCGTGCGGCGCGATGTCGGTGCCGACCAGCGTCTCCGGGTCGCTGGCCAGGATGCGGGCCACGTCCAGCGCCACGTTGCCGTTGCCGACGATCACCGCGCGCTTCTGCGACAGATCGAACCGGGCGTCGGCGTGATCGGGATGACCGTTGTACCAGGCGACGAAGTCGGTGGCCGAGACATTGCCGGGCAGGCCCTCACCGGGGATGCCGAGCTTGCGGTCCGAGGACGCGCCGACGGCGTAGATCACCGCGTGGAAGTGGCCGAGCAGCTCCTCGTGCGTCACGTGCGAGCCGACTTCGACATTCAGGTACGAACCGAAGCCGGGCTGCGCCGAGATCACGTCGAACAGCCTGCTGACCTGCCTGGTCTTGGCGTGGTCCGGCGCGACGCCGTGCCGGGCCAGACCGTAGGGCACGGGCAGCCGGTCGAACACGGTGACGGACACGTTCGGCTGGGTCAGCAGTTCGTCCGCGGCGTACATCGCCGACGGGCCCGAACCGATGATCGCCACCCGAAGCGGCGCGCGCTCCGCGCGAATCTCCGCGGCGGGCACCGGCCGGGCCAGCAACGGGCGCGGCCGGGTCTGCCGGTAGAAGTCGGCGTTGATCTCGATGAAGGGCTTCTGCTCCTCGGTCAGCTTCTTCGACGAGGTGATGGCGTCGACGGGGCAGGCCGTGGCGCACGCGCCGCAGTCCACGCAGGCCTTCGGGTCGACGTACAGCATCTCCGCCGTGCGGAAGTCCGGCTCGTCGGGCGTGGGATGGATGCAGTTGACCGGGCAGGCGTACACGCAAGACGCGTCGCTGCAACAAGATTGGGTGACGACGTAGGGCATGGTGGACCGCCGCTCAGCTCGCGTGCACGACGCGCAGCGGCTCCGAGCGGTAGCGGCTCATCGGGCCGTCGATGCCGAGCAGCTTCCACACCCGCTTGGAGATCGGGTTGATCAGGCCGAGGTCCTTGGCCAGCGCCCGCACGTCCACGAAGTAGTCGGCGAAGACCTGCTTGGCCTCCTTGGAACCGTAGAACAGCTCCTTGCGGACCTTCTCCGGGATGTCGAACTCCTTGAAGAACGTCTTCGGCGGGGTCGCGATGGAACGGCCGAGGATCCACATGATGACCGGCATCGCGAGGGAGAGCACGAACCGGTTGAGCTTGCCCTGCTCAGGCACGTGGTTTTTGAGGAACTCGTGCGCGAAGGAGATGTGGCGCGCCTCCTCGGCGACGTGGATGGCCATCACACCGAGCATGATCGGGTGGACCTCTTCGCCGGAGCGCAGGATCTCCTTCTGGATGTGGTCGATCGGCTCCTCGCCGGCGAGTACGGCCATGAAGAACAGGTTCGGCATCTTCGCGGCGACCGGCGCGGCGAGGTACTTGAACATGCTCACCAGCGGGCCCATGCCGGGCACGTCGATGCCGATCCGGTTCACCATCTCCTGGAACATCAGGGTGTGGTTGTGCTCCTCGATCATCTCGTGGGAGCAGTAGCGGAACTCGGGCGAGCCGTTGGGCAGGCCGAAGTTGTGAATGACCATGCCACTGATCAGGATCGACTCGAACTGGAGACCGACCTTGGCGACGTTGGCCTGGCGGTATTTGCCGAGCGCGATCTGCTGATCCTTCGGCAGGGCCAGGTACCAGGGGTGGCGGCCGAGCGGGTCGGCCGAGTGCGGCAGGATCCAGCGCTCTTCGCCCGCGTCGGCGGCATAGTCGGGGTTGTCCCAGTCGATGTCCTCGAACGGGTCGAAGTGCTTGTTCACCGAGCCCTCGGACAGCAGCAGCAGCTTCGCGGCGTATTTCTGCGCCTGCTCGAGATCGGGATCGATAGCGTGCTTCTCGGCTGTCGACATCGTCGTCACTGCCTTCCTCGGGGGACGTATTACCTGTACCCCATAGTTACACCTACGACGAGTGACGTCAACTCACGATGTCGCTCCGCGCACATGAAACGGCGGCGGCCGGGTGATTTACCCGACCGCCGCCGTTGTGACCAGGGTCAGAGCAGTCCGAACGGTGCCAACCCCGCGACCGCGCCGTCTGCGGGCAGCGCGAAAGCGAGCACGGCACCGCCCGCGGACAACGCCGCGGCCGACGCCACCCTGGTCGGCTTGCGCCGCGAGCGCAGCAGGCCCTTGGCCCTGCGGGGCGCGCCCGCATCCTCGGCGGACGCCGCCGTCTGCCGCGCGAGCAGCGCCGCGCCGTCCGCGATCGTGCGTTCCGGATCGGGCGCGACCACCACCGGTCGCGCCAATTCCGCGGCGAGCACGCCGGCGACCTCCGGCGGCCGGGCCGGGCCGCCCGCCACCAGCACGCAGTCGACGTCGGCCATGGTGACGTCGGCCGTGCTCAGGCAGCGGTAGACCAGCTCGAGCGACGCGCGTGCGTGCTCGGCGCGCGACTGGTCGGCGAGACCGGTTCCCGCCACCGAGGATTCGCCGCTCCCCCGCGCCGCGAGCAGCGCGCCGAACGCGCGCCCCCCGAACTCCGCGGAACGCAACGGCACTCCGACGATCGGATCGCGCGGCCTGCCCGCGCCGACCCGGACCAGCGCGACATCCAGACTCGCGCCGCCGAGGTCGTAGACCAGGGCGAGGCCGGGCATCAGCGGACCGTGCGCCGCCTCCAGCCAAGCCGCCGCGGCGACCGGCTCGGCGACAAGCGCGACGTGATGCAGTCCGATCGCGTCCAGCGCGCCGCGTAGCTCGGCAAGCACCTCGGCCCCGTAGGCCGCCGGGTGGGTCAGCACTACCTCCGCACCGACCGCCTTCCGGTCGTTCATCGCCTCGGTGATGAGGCAGTCGGTGACCACCGCGACGAGATCCGCGGGCGCGAGCGTGCGGTGCCCGACCCTGGCCGTCGTGCCGTCGCGCAGGCCGAGATCGGCGAATTCGGTGATGGCGCGGCCGTGCCGGGGAATCAGGCCGACGCGCGCCGAGCCGCTGCTGTCGAAGGTCAAGGTGGTGCGCCGGGCGACGGAGGGCGTCGGGCGCGGGTGCCGTCGGTGTCCGAGCAGACCCGGCGGCGCTTTGGCCGATGCCGTGTCCGCCAGCGCGGTCACCGAATTGACCGTGCCGATGCTCAAACCAAGACCAACTGCCATCGCGATTCACCCGATCGACGAGCCGATGTGCTTCGAACACCGACCACGCAACCACCCCGCGACCGCCGTGCCAACCACCGGACAGCCGGTTGTCCGCACCCCGCCGCTTGCCGCGTGCTAGCCGCCGTCCCGGTCCCGATGGCATCCGACCTGCCCGATCTGCCCTGAGACACGCACGTAGTACGGAATACATCCGGGCGTGTCCCGAACCGCCGATCGCCGGTCGACATTTGCCGGGCGACAGGCGATTCGGCAGAACCGCGATCAACTCACCGCGCGCTACAGCTGATCCAGCAATGCCCTAGCAGCCCGCGGTAACCGTCCGAACCGCCTCGAACCAGTTCTCGCACAGCGTGTCCCACGCCGATACCCGTCACGGCGTATCCGCGACTCACCGGTGCGCCCGTGCCGGACAAGGAGTCGCCGCTACCGCCCACACCATCCGCACGCTTCGCGCACCGCACAACCTGGCGACGCGCGCGGAAGGTTGCGAAAACCCGGCCCCGCGCGGGGATCAGCTTTCGGGCAGCTCCGGGATCCGGGTGGCGCGGGCGTACACCGTCTCGCCCTCGGACAGCCGCAGCGCCTCGGCGTCACCGCGGGTGACCTGCGCGGCGAAGTGATCGCCGGTGGCCGCGTTGCGCAGCTCCACCCGCACCTCGAAGCCGAGGTGCACCACCCGCTCGACGGTCGCGCGGGTGACCCCCGCCGATTCCGCGGTGCCCTCGTGCGCGGCGAGCGCCATGCTCGAGTCGCGGCCGACGCGAATGTCGTGCGGGCGCACCAGATGTCCGTTCAGCCGGGCGACATCGCCGAGGAAGGACATGACGAACTCGTTGGACGGCCGGTCGTAGACGTCCTCGGGGGTGCCGATCTGTTCGATGCGCCCCTTGTTCATCACCGCGATGCGGTCGGCGACGTCGAGCGCCTCCTCCTGGTCGTGGGTCACCAGCACGGTGGTCACGTGGACCTCCTCGTGCAGGCGGCGCAGCCAGGTGCGCAGATCGGCGCGGACCTTGGCGTCCAGCGCGCCGAACGGCTCGTCGAGCAGCAGCACCTGCGGGTCCACCGCGAGCGCGCGGGCGAGAGCCATGCGCTGGCGCTGGCCGCCGGAGAGCTGCGCAGGATAGCGGTGCTGGAAGCCGTCCAAACCGACGATGCCGAGCAGCTCGTCGACCCGCTTCGCGATCTCGGCCTTGGGGCGCTTGCGGATCTTCAGGCCGAAGGCCACGTTGTCGCGCACGGTCATGTGCTTGAACGCGGCGTAGTGCTGGAAGACGAAGCCGATGTCGCGCTTCTGCGGCGCCACGTTGGTCACGTCCTTGCCCGCGATCGTGACGATGCCGGCGTCCAGCGACTCCAGCCCGGCGACGGAGCGCAGCAGCGTCGACTTGCCGGAACCGGACGGACCGAGCAGCGCGGTCAGCTCGCCGGACGGGATGTCGATGGTGACGTCGTCCAGCGCGGCGAAGCTGCCGTAGTTCTTTCGGGCGTTAGTCACGGTGATCATTTGGCGTCCCGCTTGCGTTCGAGGAGGGTCATGAGCAGAAGAACGACGAGGGCCATGCCCATCAGCAGCGTCGCGGCGCAGTAGGCGCCGAAGCTGTTGTGGTCGTTGATGTAGCGGCCGTGCACCAGCAGCGTCAGCGTCAGCGACTGGCCGGGCAACGCCGAGGACACCATGATGACCGCGCCGAACTCGCCGAGCGCACGCGCGACGGTCAGCACGACGCCGTAGGTCAGGCCCCACCGGATCGCGGGCAGCGTGATCCGCCAGAACGTCTGCCACCGTGACGCGCCGAGCGTGGCCGCGGCCTGCTCTTGGTCGTCGCCGATCTCGTGCAGCACCGGTTCGACTTCGCGCACCACGAACGGCAGCGTCACGAAGATGGTGGCGATCACCATGCCAGGCAGGTTGAAGATGACCTTCAGGCCCAGGTCCTCGATACCGCCGAGCCAGCCGCCCGCGCCCCAGAACAGGATCAGCGCGACACCGACGACGACCGGCGAGACCGCGAACGGCAGGTCGACGATGCCCTGCACCAGATTGCGGCCGGGGAATCGGCCGCGCACCAGCGCGATGGCGGTGACCACACCGAAGACCACGTTCACCGGCACCACGATCGCCACGATGAGCAGCGACAGCTGGAAGGCCGAGATGGCGGCGGGCGTGGTGATCGAATCGAGGAACGCGCCGATGCCGTTCTCGAAGGTGCGCCACAGAATGATGATCAGCGGAAGCAGCAGCAGGACGAACAGGTAGCCCAGTGCCACCGTCCGCAACGAGATGCGGGTCAGGGCGGACGGTTTCATCGGCTCGCCTGCTCCTTACGCGCGCTGCGGTCCGCGAGCAGACGCAGCACGAGCAGCGTCACGAACGAGATCGCCAGCAGCGCCACCGACACGGCCGCGGCGTTCACCGGCCGGTCGATCTCGATCTGCTTCTGGATGTACTGCGAGGCCATCTCGGTCTCGCGCGGGATCGCGCCGCCGATCAGGACGACCGAGCCGTACTCGCCGATGGCGCGGGCGAAGGCCAGGCCGCCGCCGCTGATGATGGCGGGCGTCAGCGTCGGAAGCACGATCCGGCGAAACGTCGTCCAGTTGTCCGCGCCCAGCGAGAGCGCGGCCTGCTCGACCTCGCGGTCGGCCTCCATCAGCACCGGCTGCACCGAGCGCACCACGAACGGCAACGTGACGAACGCCAGCGCCACCACCAGACCGGGCTGGGTCGCGTTGAGGTGGATGTCGATCGGGCTCTGCGGGCCGTACAGCGACAACAGCACGATGCTGGCGACGATGGTCGGCAGCGCGAACGGCAGGTCGATCAGCGCGTTGACGATGCCCTTGCCGGGGAAGTCGTCGCGTACCAGCACCCAGGCGATGAGGGTGCCCATCACCACGTTGATCAGCGCGACGACCACCGAGACGAAGACGGTGATGCGTAGCGAGTCGAGCGCGGCGGGCGCGGTGACCGCGTCCCAGAAGCCGGACCAGCCTTCCTCGAAGGAGGTCACGGTCAGCGCGGCCAGCGGCAGCAGCACGATGATGCTGAGCCACAGCACCGTGGTCGCGATGCCGAGCGGCCCGACCGAGCCGCTCACCCGCAGCCACGACCACGGCGAGCGCCTGGGACGTGCCGGTTCTTTGGTTACGCCTGGACCGGGGGCGGCCTCGGTCCCGGCGGTACTGCTGTCAGTCACAATCGTCCAGTATCCCGTGTGCTGTGGGTCACCCAGCTACTTGGTGGCGTTGTCGTAGATGACCGCGACCTTGCCGGTGTCGGGGGCGAACAGTTCCTTGTCCACGGTCTTCCAGCCGCCGAGGTCGTCGATCGTCCACAGCTTCTGCGGGGTCGGGAAGTCCTTGGCGAACTCACTGGCGACCGCGGGGTCGACCGGGCGGAAACCGGCCTCGGCCCAGGCGCGCTGACCGGCGGGGGTGAACAGGAAGTCGCGGAAGGCGACGGCCTTCTCCGGGTTCTTGCTGGTCTTCAGCACCGCGACCGGGTTCTCGATCTTGAACGTGGTCGGCGGGATGACGTGCTCGATCGGGTCGCCCTTGCGCTCGGAGAAGAGGGCCTCGTTCTCGTAGCTCAGCAGCACGTCACCGGTGCCCTGCAGGAAGGTCTCGGTGGCTTCCCGGCCCGACTTGGGCTGCACCTTGATGTGCTCGGGGGAAACCAGCTGGCTCAGATAGTCCAGACCTGCCTGCGGGTTCTTGCCGCCGTCGGACTTGGCCGCGTAGGGCGCGAGCAGGTTCCACTTGGCGGAGCCGGAGCTGAACGGGTTGGGGGTGACCACCTCGACGCCCGGCTTCAGCAGGTCGTCCCAGTCCTTGATGCCCTTCGGGTTGCCGGGGCGCACCACGATCGCGACCACGGAGCCGAACGGAATTCCCTTGTTGGCGTCGGCATTCCAGTTGGCGTCGACCAGACCCGCGTCGACGAGACGGGTGATGTCCGGCTCCACCGAGAAGTTCACGACGTCGGCCTCGGCGCCGTCCTTGACCTTGCGCGACTGGTCGCCCGAGGCGCCGTAGGACGGCTGAATCTGCACGCCCTTGCCCGCCTCGGTCTTGTTGAACTCGGGCACGACCTTGTCGAATCCGGGCTTGGGGACGGCGTAGGCGTACAGGTTCAGGGTGCCGCCGCTGCCGTCGGCCCCACCCCCGCCCACGGTGTCGCTGGCTCCGCCGCCGCAGGCGGTGAGCACGACCGCCGCTACCGCGGTCAGCGCGGCGGCGGCATAGCGTCGGCGCGAGGAGAGCCAAGTGTTGCGAGACATCGGGGTGGGACCTTTCCTGCGGACCACCACACGGATCGAAAAGAACCGCGGGGGCTGAGATTTCGTGTCGATCGTGGTAGACCTGCCGCCGATGAACGCGGCAGTGGCGCGACTACCGGCCGGAAACGGCCGACGCGGGGGTCGGGGACGTCTGCGAAAAATTGCACGCCAGTCTACGGGGCAGGGACGCGCGGACGTGCCCGGTCACCGATCAACGACAGAGAATGTCCGCGACCGCGAGATTGCCGACAGCGATCAACGCCAATTCATGGCGGACCTGCGGGACGGCACTCGAAGACACGGGCAGACTGTAGCAGAGCTCAGCGCACGAGTTCGAATCGTAGAATTCCTGAACAGAGGGGGGTTTCATCCCATGACGATCAGTCCGGATCGGGTCCGCACGCGGCTGCCCGGCATCAGCACCCGCGCGTGGGAACATCCCGCCGACCGCACCGCCCTGGTGGCGCTGCGCTCGCTCGCGGGATTCGACACCGTCTTGCGGACCCTGTCCGGTTTGCTCCAAGAACGCCAGCACCGGTTGCTCTACCTGGCCACCGCGGTGCGGGTCGACGAGCGCCAGTTCCGCACGCTGCACGACCTGCGCGCCGACTGCGTGGAGATCCTGGACGCGCGCACCACGCCGGAGATGTTCGTGCTGCAGAGCCCGCACGTGAACGCCTTCACCATCGGCATGGACCGGCCGTTCATCGTGTTGACCACCGCGCTCATCGACCTCATGGACACCGAGGAGCTGCGCTTCGTGGTCGGCCACGAACTCGGGCACGCGCTGTCCGGGCACGCGGTGTACCGCACCATGCTCATGCACCTGCTGCGCCTCACCGCCAGCGTCGGCTGGATGCCGGTCGGCGGCTGGGCGCTGCGCGCCATCGTGGCCGCGCTGATGGAATGGAGCCGCAAGTCGGAGCTGTCCGGCGATCGAGCGGGACTGCTGTGCGGTCAGGACGTCGAGGCGTCGGTGCGAGTGCACATGAAGACCGCGGGCGGCGCGTGGGTGCGGGAGATGAACCACGGCGCGTTCCTGGCCCAGGCCGACGACTACGAGCGTTCCGGCGACCTGCGCGACGGCGTGCTCAAGCTGCTGAACCTGGAACTCCAGTCGCATCCGTTCTCGGTGCTGCGCGCCGCCGAACTGCGCCGCTGGATCCAGAGCGGCGAGTACAACCGCGTGCTGGCGGGCGACTACCCGCGCCGCGAGCACGACAAGAACGCCAGCATCAGCGCGGAGATCAAGGAGGCGGCGCGCACCTACCGGCAGAACTTCGACCAGTCCGAGGATGCGCTCGTCCGCACGGTGCGCAACCTCGGCCGCGATGTGGGCGCGGCGGTCGGCACGGTCGGGCAAGAGGTCGGCGAGACCGTGTCCAAGATCGGCAAGCGGCTGGCCGACTGGCGCAACGGCGACGGGCAGAACTGAGCGCCGGGGCCTTTCGCACGCCTCGCAGATCTGGACGACATAGCCGGACGTAGTCCGCGCATGCGGTACGCCCGGACGGTCTGCGAGGTGTCGAAAGACCTCGGAAGTGTCAGCGGGTGAAGAACCAGGCGACGACGACGAGCACGAGCAGGGCGAGCAGGGCCAGTTGGACCCGGGAGCGCGGCATCAACGCGCTCCGCTCTGCACGGGCCTGCGGTCGACGACCGGCTCCTCGACCAGGACCGGGGCGGGCTCGGCGAGCACCGCGGCGTCGGCGACCCGGTTGTCGCGCCCGAGCGCCTGAAGCGCGGCGCGCAGCGCGCGATCGAGCAGGTACGCGATGCCGAAGCTCACCGGGACCATGCCGACGAGGACCACGAGGAACTGCGGGATGAACGGCAATCCCGCGACCCACAGCTCGAAACCGTCCCACCAACCTGCAACGCGATGCACGAATACCAGCCTACTGGCCCGAGCCGGGCAACCGACCGGCGCATTCGGTGGACGGCGGGCGGGGGTGGCACACATCATGGGGTATGGCGTCAACGGATGATCTGACCGTCGAAGAGCCCGACGACCTGCCTGTGCTCAGCGCGCTCACCCAGTCCAGGCATCGCGGCGCCCATCCGCCCATCGATGACTACGCCTTCCTCTCCGACTGCGAGACCAACTGCCTGGTCGCGAGCAACGGCGCGGTCGAGTGGATGTGCGTGCCGCGCCCCGACTCCCCCAGCGTCTTCGGCGCGATGCTGGATCGCAGCGCCGGGCACTTCCGGATCGGCCCGTACGGCGTGAACGTGCCCGCCGCGCGCCGCTACCTGCCGGGCGGCATGATCCTGGAGACCACCTGGCAGACCGACACCGGCTGGCTCATCGTGCGCGACGCGCTGGTGCTGGGGCCGTGGCACAACAACGTGCAGCGCAGCAAGACGCACCGCCGCACGCCGATGGACTGGGACGCCGAGCACATGCTGCTGCGCACGGTGAAGTGCGTGAACGGCACGGTCGAGCTGGAGATGAGCTGCGAACCGTCCTTCGACTACCACCGCGCCACCGCGCGCTGGGAGTACACCGGCAAGGTCTACGAAGAAGCCACCGCGGTCCGGGGCGTCGATTCCAGCGCCGGCCCCAACCTAGTGCTCACCACCGACCTGCGCCTCGGTCTGGAGGGACGCGAGGCGCGGGCCCGCACCAGGATGCGCGAGGGCGACCAGATCTACGTCGCGCTCACCTGGGCGGAGCTGCCCGCCCCCAAGACATTCGAAGAAGCGGCCGAGAAGATGTGGATGACCACCGAGTGCTGGCGGCAGTGGATCACGCTCGGAAAATTCCCGGATCATCCGTGGCGCAACTACTTACAGCGCAGCGCGTTGACGCTCAAGGGCCTGACCTACGCCCCGACCGGCGCGCTGATGGCGGCGGCCACCACCTCGTTGCCGGAAACCCCGGGCGGCGAACGCAATTGGGACTACCGCTTCAGCTGGGTCCGCGACTCCAGCTTCGCGCTGTGGGGCCTGTACACGCTCGGGCTCGACCGCGAGGCCGACGACTTCTTCTGCTTCCTCAACGACGCGACGACCGGTTCGAACGGTGAACCCGTTCCGCTGCAAGTGCTCTACGGCATCGGCGGGGAACGCGAGCTCGTCGAGAGCGAACTGGCCCACCTGAAGGGCTACGAGGGCGCCCAGCCCGTGCGCATCGGCAACGGCGCGTACAACCAGAACCAGCACGACATCTGGGGCACCATGCTGGACGCGGTGTACTTGCACGTGAAGTCGCGCCAGCAGGTGCCCGAGACGCTGTGGCCGCTGCTCGAGCGGCAGGTGAACGCCGCGATCGCGCACTGGCGCGAGCCGGACCGCGGCATCTGGGAGGTGCGCGGCGAACCGCAGCACTTCACCTCCTCGAAGGTGATGTGCTGGGTGGCGCTGGACCGCGGCGGCAAACTCGCCGAGCTGCACGGCCAGTTCGAGCGCGCCAACGAGTGGTACACGATCGCCGAGGAGATCCGGGACGACGTGCTCGCCAACGGCGTGACCAGCGACGGCGTCTTCACCCAGACCTACGGCGGGGACACGCTGGACGCCTCGCTGCTGCTCGTGGTGCTGACCCGTTTCCTGCCGCCCGACGACCACCGCGTGCGCGCCACGGTGCTGGCCATCGCCGACCACCTCACTGAGAACGGCTTGGTGCTGCGCTATCGCACCGAGACCACCGACGACGGTCTCAGCGGCGAGGAGGGCACCTTCACCATCTGCTCGTTCTGGCTGGTCTCCGCGCTGGTCGAGATCGGAGAACTACAGCGGGCCAGGCACCTGTGCGAGCGCCTGCTCGGCTTCGCCAGTCCGCTGCGGCTCTACGCCGAGGAGATCGACCCGCGCAGCGGACGGCACCTGGGCAACTACCCGCAGGCATTCACCCACCTGGCGCTGATCAACGCGGTCACCCACGTGATCAGGGCCGAGGACCAGCGCGCGGCCGGGCAGTTCCAGCCCGCGCACTCCCCGCCGATCAGTCCCGTGTAGGCGGACCACCGCCTCCGGCCGGGGCCATTTCCCCCGGCAGTGCGGCTCAGGCGGCGAGAGTGTCGGCGCGATCGCGGACGGCCCGCAGCTTGCCGAGGTTGCTGTCGAGTTCGGCGATCCGGTCCTCGCGACGATCGCCGTACTTGCCGTAGGCGTCCTCCGCGACGCGCAGCGCCTCGTCGGCCGTTCGCAGCGTGTCGGTGGCGATGTCGGTGAAGTGGTCGCGCAGCGTTCGCTGCATGGCGCGCAACCGGTTTCGCGATTCCTTGCTCACCTGGAAGATCACGTCGTCCATCAGCCTGGCCACGGCGACCTTGGCCTCGGCGCGGCGGCGCAGCTTGCGGTTCTTGCGGTCGTCCCAGATCGCGTTGACGCCGAGCAGCACGCCCGCGCCCGCCGAGTACCAGTTCACCAGCGACATGCCGAGCAGGCTGGTGGCGAGACCGACCATCAGGATACCGCCGTAGGAACCGCGCAGACCGGACAGAACCTGTTCGGTCACACCGGCTTTCGCGCTGTCCAGCGACTCCAGCGGAGCCACCGCCTCCAGCACCTCGCCCGGGTTGGTCAGGCGTAGGTCCGGTAGCGGCGGGGTGCGGTTGTCGGCGGGGAACTTCGCGGCCACCTGCTCGCACAGCTCCACCGACCGGTAGTGCGCCATGACGAAGTTCTCCTCGACGGCCTCGCAGATGCGCGCGTCGAGGTCGGCGCCGAAGTCCTTCCAGCCGCGCGCCGGATCGGTCTGCGTGATCTCGGCCTCGGCGTCGCGCACCAGGCTGCGCAGCCGGTGGCGCAGGTCGTGCTCGATATCGGCCATCAGCTCGGTGGCGCCGTCGGCCAGGGCGACCTGCCAGTTGGCGGTGCGCTGGCGCAGCTGGTCGGCCTCGTCGCGGGCCGCGATCAGCTGCTCGGTGATCTGCGCGCGGCGACGCGGATCGCGCAGCGCCTCGGCCTCGGTGTACAGGGTGACCGCGAGATGGTCGGCCACCAGCCGGATGTCGCGCAGCGCCGCGTCGCGGGCCACCGCGTCGGCGCGCGCCACCACGTAGTCGCGTAGGTGGTCGACCAGCTGCGGCACACCGGACTCGATATCGCGCTGGTAGTTGCCCGCTTGGCGGTGCAGCAGCGCGGACACCGGCGCCACCGCGAAGCCGAGACCGGCCGCGTCGAGCAGATCGCGGTTGCGCTGCTGCACGTGCGACCACTGCGGGTGCACGTCGATCTTGTTGAGCACGCAGATGACCGTCGGACAGAGCTGCTGCACCCGTTGCAGATACTCCAGCTGCGCCGGGCTCAGCTCGGCGGACGCCTCGGCGACGTAGAGCACCGCGTCGGCGGCCGCGATCATCGACCAGCGGGTGTGCTCGTCGCCGGAGCCCGGCGCGTCCATCAGGACGATGCCGTCGGCGAGCAGCGAACTCGGCTCGGTGAACTCGGCGCGGATCACACCGTGCGCGGCGAGCGCGGGTCCGGGATTCAGCGGGTCCACCGGCTGGCGCTCGGTGCGGCCCGTCCCGGTCGTCCTGACCAGCGTGGCGGTCGGCTCGGGGCCGTACTCCACGATCACCGGTGCGCTCAGCGCGGTCTCCGTGGCGCTCACCTGTGCCCCGACCAGGCTGTTGACCAGCGTGCTCATGCCGTTCTTCGGATCGCCGACGACGACGAGACGGACCCGAGGGTCGCCTATTCTGGCGCGAACCATGCTCAGCCGACCGCCGAGGTCGTCGCGGCCCGCGGAGCGAGCCATCTCCCGCAGTTCGTCCAGTATCCGGATGAGCGGCGCCATCGCGTCCGGGTGTTTCACCGTCGCGGACTCCAGCCCGGCTGCGGCAGACAAGCCTCCTCCTAACTCCTCGTTCTAGTTCTCGCGCTCGACGAATGCGGCGTGCGTGCTCCCGGACCGCTGATCCGGTTCAGACCAGCGTCACGTCCGGGCCCGCGATCGGGTGGTGCGTCTCGGCCAGGGCGGTCCCCGGCAGCAGTCCCGCCCCCAGTCCGCCGTGCTCGATCGGCATCTGCGCGACCACCTGGTGGTAGCTCGCGTGGTCGAGCTCGTCGCTGATCGGGCGCGTCTTCGGCGGATCGACCAGGACCGGCGGCTTGACCGGCGTGACCGGCGTCGGCACGACGACCGACGGCGCGTCGACATCGACAGAAGGAACGGTAGGCGCCTGCGTCGGCGCGTCGTACGTCGGGGGCTGCGAAGGCACCGAGACCGTGGGGACGTCGGGGGTCCCCTGGCCGCCGGTCGGGTAGGTCGTGCCCGGGTTGGTCGTGCCGCCGGTGCCGGTGCCGCCACCGGTGTTGCCGCCCGTTGTCCCCGTGCTGCCGCCGGTGGTTCCGGTGCTGCCGCCAGTCGTTCCGGTGCTGCCGCCGGTGGTTCCGGTGCCGCTACCCGGGGTGGTGACGTCGAGGTCCGGGGTGGACGGCTTCGGGGTCACCGTGACGCCGGGCAGCTTGGTCACGTCGGAGCCGGTGCCCGGCGTGGGCAGGACGGTCACGCCCGGCACCTTGGTGACGCCCGGTTCCAGGGTCGGCACCGTGCCGGTGTCCGGCTTGGTGGGTGTCGGGACGCCGGGCGTCGGCACCGAATTGGTGATCGTGGTCGGCGCGGTGGTCCCGGGGTAGGTGTCGGTCGGCATCGGGATGTCGGTCACCGGCGACGGGCTGGTGGTCGGCCGCACGTGCTGATCGAACAGCGCGGGCACCGCGGCCGCGGGTGCGGTCAGCGGGGACGGACCCGCGGGCGTGCCGAAGACGTTGGCGATGGGCGTCGTCGCGGCCTCCGGCTGGATGGTGGTCTGCAGCGGAGTGGCCGCCACCGGAGCGGCGACAGCGGCGGGCGCGGCGACGGCCACCGGCGCGGCCACCGCGGGCGCCACAGGCGCGGGCGCCGCGGCATGAGCCACGGGCGCGACGGGAGCGGCGGCCACCGCGGGAGCGACCGGCTGCGGTGCCGCGAGCGCGGGCGCCGCGTGCGCGACCGGCGCGGGTGCGGGTGCGGGTGTGGCGGGCGTCGAGAGACCGCTCGCGAAACCGGTGCCACCGGCGGTCGCGCCGGGCTGCTGCTGGTCCGCACCGCGGGCGGCGCCGCTCTCCGGGCGCGAGCCCTCCAGCCAGTCCGAGAAGTCGTCGAGCTGGTCGCCGATGTTGGTGCCCGCCGCCGTCTTCACGGTGAGTCCAGCGGACGCCTCGATCCCCAAATCGGTCGTCAGGTACACGCCTTCGGGGGTGATGCCGAAATCGATGTCCAAGTGGGACCAGATCTCCACACCCGCATCGACACCCAGGTACACGCCGACGTCCCCCGGCGCGGCCCCAACCCCGTCGAACATGTCGCCAGGCCGGAACGGGTCGCCGGCGGACAGGGTGCTGTCACCGGCGGACGCGCTCTCGCTCGCCTCCATGGCGGCGGGCACCTTCGGCATCGTGAACGGATTGGAACCCGGCGCGAGGAAGCCGTCGCTACCCGGCATATTGAAACCGTGTCCGGCCGGGCCGAGCCCGTGACCGGGTAGGCCGAAGCCTTGTTGCTCCCACCATTCGTACGGCGACGCCGAACCGGGCGCGGACTCGGCGGGCGCGCTCGGACTCAGGTTGGGCTGCCCGTACTCCGGAGTCTCGGAGAATCCCGGCGTCGGGGCGAAGCCGGGGCTCGGGGTGCCCTGGCTGTCCCACCACTCGTACGGCGACTCGGTCTCCGTTTCGCCGGGGCGGTTGTTGGTCCAGTAGTCCTCGGACGGCCGTGGCGCGGGCTCGAGGCGGAACTCGGGCACGGACGGCTGCGGCGCGGTCACGGCGTTGGGCGGACCCGCGGTGAACGGCTGCGCGGGCGGCATGGCATCGGGGTCCGGATCCGGAAAGGTGACCACCGGGCTCGGCAGATCGGGTTCCGGATCGGTGGTCTGCGCCCAGCCCGCGTTCCAGCTGTCCAGACGCTGGCCATCCGGTTGGGCCGGAACTCCGCCGCCGTTGGAGGCGATCAGCGCGCCACCGGTCACATACGCTCCGGCCCGCGCGACGCGCGCGACGCCGGTCGCCACACGGTAGGCGGTGTCCCCCTCGGGCTCGGCGATCTCGGTGTCGTCGTCGAAAGGCAGGTCACGCGTCATGCAAGCTCCACATCTCGGGTTTCCAGCAATCCTCACCACACCGGGAAGACCGAGTGAAGATCACTCGAGGATATTTCCGGAAAACCCAGTTGTCACATTCTCCAGGACAGCGGAGCGTATGACGGTGACGAGCACAACAACCTTGCCATCCTGCCAACCCGAACGGAAGCCCCCTTTTCACGGGCATAGCGGACTGGACGACCACTCAGTCCGCGCCCGAAAACGCTGCTACTTCTTCTCTTTCGGCTTGTCCGACTGAGCATCCGAGGAGAGGGCCGCGACGAAGGCTTCCTGGGGGACGTCCACGCGACCGATGGTCTTCATGCGCTTCTTGCCCTCCTTCTGCTTCTCCAGCAGCTTGCGCTTACGGCTGATGTCACCGCCGTAGCACTTGGCGAGCACGTCCTTGCGGATGGCGCGGATGTTCTCGCGGGCAATGATCTTCGAGCCGATCGCGGCCTGGATGGGCACCTCGAACTGCTGTCGTGGGATCAGTTCGCGCAGCTTGGTGGTCATCTTGTTGCCGTAGGCCTGGGCCGCGTCCTTGTGCACGATGGCACTGAACGCGTCCACGGCCTCACCCTGCAGCAGGATGTCCACCTTTACCAGCGCGGCCTCCTGCTCGCCCGCCTCTTCGTAATCGAGGCTGGCGTAGCCGCGGGTGCGCGACTTCAGCGAGTCGAAGAAGTCGAAGATGATCTCCGCCATCGGCAGCATGTAGCGCATCTCGACGCGGGTCTCGGACAGGTAGTCCATGCCGAGCAGCTCACCACGCCGCGACTGGCACAGTTCCATGATGGTGCCGATGAACTCGCTCGGCGCGATCACGGTGCACTTGGTGACCGGCTCGAAGGCCTGGCGCACCTTGCCTTCCGGCCAGTACGAGGGGTTGGTCACGATGTGCTCGCGCCCGTCCTCCATGACCACGCGGTAGATCACGTTGGGCGCGGTGGAGATCAGGTCCAGACCGAACTCCCGCTGCAGGCGCTCGCGGGTGATCTCCATGTGCAGCAGCCCCAGGAAGCCGCAGCGGAAGCCGAAGCCCAGCGCCACCGAGGTCTCCGGGACGTAGGTCAGCGCGGCGTCGTTGAGCTGCAGCTTGTCCAGAGCGTCACGCAGATCCGGGTAGTCCGAACCGTCGACGGGGTACAGACCGGAGTAGACCATCGGCCGCGGTTCGCGGTAACCGGTCAGCGCCTCGGTCGCGCCCTCGCGCGCGGTGGTGACAGTGTCACCGACCTTGGACTGACGCACGTCCTTCACGCCGGTGATCAGATAACCCACCTCACCGACGCCGAGGCCTTGGGTCGGCTTGGGCTCGGGCGAGACGATGCCGATCTCCAGCAGCTCGTGGGTGGCGCCGGTGGACATCATCTTGATCTTCTGGCGCGGGGTCAGCTTGCCGTCGACCACACGCACATAGGTGACCACGCCGCGATAGGTGTCGTAGACCGAGTCGAAGATCAGGGCGCGCGCGGGCGCGTCGGCCTGGCCTACCGGGGGCGGGACCTGCTCGATCACCTTGTCGAGCAGCTCCGGCACGCCCACTCCGGTCTTGCCCGAGACGCGCAGCACGTCCTCCGGCTCACAGCCCACGATGTGGGCGAGCTCGGCGGCGTAGCGATCCGGATCGGCGGCCGGTAGGTCGATCTTGTTCAGCACCGGGATGATGGTCAGATCCCGCTCCATGGCCAGGTACAAGTTGGCCAGGGTCTGCGCTTCGATACCCTGCGCGGCGTCGACCAGCAGGATCGCGCCCTCACAGGCCTCCAAGGCGCGCGACACCTCGTAGGTGAAGTCGACGTGGCCCGGGGTGTCGATGAGGTGCAGCACGTACTCGGTGTCGTCCACCTGCCACGGCAGCCGCACGTTCTGCGCCTTGATGGTGATGCCGCGTTCGCGCTCGATGTCCATCCGGTCCAGGTACTGGGCGCGCATCGCCCGCTCCTCGACCACACCGGTGAGCTGCAGCATCCGGTCGGCCAGCGTCGACTTGCCGTGGTCGATGTGCGCGATGATGCAGAAGTTCCGGATCCGCGACGGATCGGTGAACGTCTTGTCGGCGAAGCTGGCGGGCACTCCACTCCTCAGCTGGGTATCGGCAAACTGCCCTCTATCGTCCCATGGGTGCGGGCGGACGCGGTCCACTGGTCCGTCCCCGGCGACGCGCCGTCCCGGTTCGCACCGCCGCGCGCGGTTTTCCCGTGACTGTCTCCCGCTGCCTCTAGTCGTCCGAGCGCCCGCGATCCCTACCGCAAATCCTCAGCTGTGCCAAGTCGATTGCGTGCCGGATGAGAAGTCGTCACCACACCGTTATCCTCCAACGATGGCCCGAAGTTGGAACTCTCTCGGCAAGCAGTTGAGCCTGATCGCGAAGGAGCAGGGTCCCAAGATCGTCCGCCAGCAGGGACCTCGACTGGTGGATCGACTGGTCGGCCCGCTCGCGCAGCGCCGCAACGGAGGCGTGTCCGTGCGTCCCGCCGCGTCGACGCCGGTGCCCACCGCGCAGCGGGCCAGGCAGATCGTCTACTGCCCGCACCTGGACGGACGTGCCGATCCCGGCGAGATCGTCTGGACCTGGGTGCCCTACGAGGAGGACCCGGGCAACGGCAAGGACCGCCCGGTGCTCGTGGTCGGCCGCGATCGCCGCACGCTGCTGGGCCTGATGCTCTCGTCGAATCCCGAACGCGCACACGACCGCAACTGGCTCGGCATAGGCAGCGGGAGCTGGGATCACGACGGCCGGCCGAGCTGGGTGCGCCTGGACCGGGTGCTCGACGTTCCCGAGGCGGGCATTCGCCGTGAGGGCGCCATTCTCGCCCGCAAGACCTTCGATCTGGTCGCCCACCGGCTCGTCGTCGAGTACCACTGGAGCTAGCGCGCGAGCCGGTCGGCTGCCGACCGAAGGGACCGTCAGCCGCCCGACCCGACCGAAGGCCGGCTTCGGTCGGCAGGCATTTCCCGAACGAAGGTGACGTCCAGTCGATATAGCGGGCTCGCGGTCACCTTCGGTCGGAAGATGTCTACGAGGCGTCAGCTGATCATTTCCCGGCTCCGGCCGTACAGCAGGCCGTAGACCAGCGCGCCGAGCACGCCGCCGATCAGCGGGAAGACGATGAACGCCCACACCTGCCCGGCGGCGCCCTCCTGATAGAACGCGACGCCGAGGCTGCGCGCGGGGTTCACCGAGGTGTTGTCGACCGGGATGGAGATCAGGTGGATCACCGCGAGAGTGACGCCGATGGACAGACCGGCCAGCGGGACGTCGGAGATCTGGTCGGTGGAGGCGAGCACCACGAAGACCAGCAGTGCGGTCAACATCACCTCGATGATGATCATCGCGGCCATGCCGTAGCCGTTCTGCACGACGACCTGGCCCAGCGGCCCGGTCTTGGCCGACGGGCTGTGCGCGCCCCAGCCGTTGGCGCCGAGGCCGTCTACCTTGCGGTCGTAGGAGGGCAGATTCTTCGCGATCGCGAACAGCACGAGCCCGGAGATGAACGCGCCGACCAGCTGCGCGATCACGTAGCCGCCCGCGTTGATCGGGGTCAGCCTGCCCATGATGAGCTGGCCCAGGGTGACCGCCGGGTTGACATGGCAGCCCGAGATCGGCCCGATCGCGTAGACCAGGAACATCAGCGTGAGACCGAAGGCGAGCGCCACCCCGAGCGCGCCGACCCGCTCACCGGCCAGCACCGCGGTGCCGACACCGCCCATCACCAGAACGAACGTGCCGAGCGCCTCGGCCGCCCATTTCTTCACGTCGGGAATCGGCCTGTCCTCGGCCAGTTCTTCGACGACTTCCTGCGCCGTGGGAGACATACAGACACACCTTCCGCCATCTCGAGCCATTGCTACCGGTAGACGAGGTATTGCCGCGAACTCCGACCATTCAAGATCAAGCGGTGCTTGCAGTGGGGACGCTACGCCAGACGGGTGATCTCTACAACGACTTCGCAGCCGCGACCGGATGCTTCCGGTCGCGCAGGTGGGAGGGGATGCCCCGAGGTTGCTCGCCCATTGTCGCCGACTCGTCCCGAGGCCCGCATCGCGCTCGGTACCGGTCGACCGACCCGACGCGGCGATTTCGTGTGCCGCGCGGCGGCTGGTACCCTCGATCTTCGGCGTCGCGATACCCGTTCACACCGGGTGTGTCGCACGCGCAAGACTTCTCAGTACATACCACCAGCGACAGGAACACGAGGAAACAGGCGTGGCCAACATCAAGTCCCAGATGAAGCGGATCCGTACCAACGAGGCGGCGCGCAAGCGCAACCAGTCGGTCAAGTCCGCGCTGCGCACCGCGATCCGCAGCTTCCGGGAAGCCGCTGCCGCCGGCGACAAGGAGCAGGCCGGCGCGCGTCTCCAGTTCGCCAGCCGCAAGCTGGACAAGGCCGCTTCGAAGGGCGTCATCCACGCCAACCAGGCCGCCAACAAGAAGTCGGCGCTCGCGCTGGCCTACAACAAGCTCGGCTGATTCGCCGGTCCCGGCATCCGGGATCGAATTCTTCTGACGCCAGCCGCCGCGGCCTCGATGACCACGGCGGCTTTTGTCGTGTCCGCTTCGAATCCGAGCTTCGTCGACGAGTTCACCGGACCGTAGCCGAGATGTCGGTGTCGGGGGCTACGATTCCGCGCATGGTAACCGTGTACGCGAATCAGACCGTGGTCAGAGGCGAGGACCTGCCGGAGGTCATCCGCGCCGCCGAGGTGCTCGGGCTCGGCCTGAAGATCGAGAACGTCATGGTCCCCGACGACGACGGTGGTTACTCGCTGGAGTGGATCGTGACCCGGGAAGACGAAGTGCCCGTGTACGACGAATGGGAAGGCCGATTCGAGGAGTCGGACGAGGACGACGACGAGCTGCTGCTCAGCTCGGCGGACTGAGCGACTGGCTGCTCAGCTCCTCAGGTCTCGGTTCTACAGACAGCTCAGCTCGGCGGGCTCAGTTCCGCCGCGCTCGGCTTCCTTGCCGCGACTCCGGCCGTCAGGCGGTCCAGCGCCACCTGCGAGTCGGCGTCGGCGGCCCGATAGATGATGATCCGCTGGTCGGGATCCTGCACGGGCATCAGCACCTCGTAGGTGACGACCAGCGGCCCGACCTCGGGATGGCACAGCGGCTTGTTCCCGCGCCCCTGCACCTTCACGTCGTGCCGGTCCCATGCCCGCGCGAACTCCTCGCTGTACGCCGCGAACTCGTCGATCAGCTCGGCCAGTCGCCGATCGTCCGGATGCGCCGCCCATGCCGCGCGCAGGTCCGCGACGCCCTCCCGAATGATGCGCTCGCGCTCGGCGTACAACTCGCGCAGCGCCGGATCGAGCAGGCACAACCACATCGAATTGCGCCGCCGTTCCGGTAGCGCCTCGAAATCTGTGATCAGACAGGCCATTTCGCGATTCCACGCCAGAATGTCGTAGCGGTGGTCGACCAGCATGGCGGGCAGCGGCGACAGGTGCTCGACCAGCATGAGCAGTGCCGGATCGGGGGCGGTGGCCGGTGTGCCGTTGCCAGGCATCCGCTGTCTGGCCAGGTCGAACAGATAGGCGCGTTCGTCGGCGTCCAATCGCAGCGCCCGCGCCAGTGCCTCGACGACCTCGGCGGAGGGGCGGAGTCCGCGGCCCTGCTCCAGCCGGACGATGTAGTCGGTGCTGACCCCGGCCAGCTCGGCCACCTCCTCGCGGCGCAGACCCGGCGTGCGGCGAACTTGCCGACGGACCGGCAGGCCGACGTCGTCGGGGTGCAAGCGCGCGCGGCGGGCGCGTAGGAAGGCCGCCAGTTCCTGGGTCGCGTTCACGGTGCGGGTCATCGTCTTCGATGGTACGGCCAGGGTGGGACTGGCTTTCCCAGGAAATTCCTTCCCTTACCGCCGCATTCGCCCCGCTCCAGACTGTGTTTCGAACGACGACGAAACATCACGACAGGAGCGACCATGTCCGGAACACGGACCCTCGACACCTACCGCCTGCTCGGCCGCTCGGGCCTGCGGGTGTCCCCGCTCTCGCTGGGCACCATGACCTTCGGCGCCGACTGGGGATGGGGCGCGGACCGCGACGAGGCCCGCAAGATCTTCGACACCTACGTCGACCGCGGCGGCAACTTCATCGACACCGCCAGCCAGTACACCGACGGCACCTCCGAACGGTTGCTCGGCGAGTTCACCGCGGACAACCGTGAGAGCCTGGTGCTCGCCACGAAGTACACCATGCTGCGCAGGCCGGGCGATCCCAACTCCGGCGGCAACCACCGCAAGAGCATGTTCGCCTCGGTGGAGGCCAGTTTGCGGCGGCTGAACACCGATTACATCGACCTGCTCTACCTGCACGCCTGGGATTTCCTGACCCCGGTCGAGGAGATCCTGCGCGGCATGGACGACCTGGTCCGCTCCGGCAAGGTGCTCTACGTCGGCATCTCCGACGCGCCCGCCTGGCAGATCTCCCGCATGCAGACCATCGCCGACCTGCGCGGCTGGTCGCCGCTGATCGCGTTGCAGATCGAGTACAGCCTCATCGAGCGGACCGTGGAACGCGATCTCGTCCCGATGGCGCGGGAGCTGGGTCTCGGCGTCATCCCCTGGTCGCCGCTCGGCAGCGGCGTGCTCACCGGCAAGTACGGGCGCGCCGATCTCGGCATGCGGACCGAGGCGTCCGCCGCGGGCACCCGCAAGAACGTGGCCGCCGCCAGCGGGGCGCTCACCGAGCGCGGTCTCGTCATCGCCGACGTGGTGAAAGAGGTCGCGGCGCAGCTCGGAAGGACGCCGTCCCAGGTCGCCATCGCCTGGACCCTGCACAACCCCGGCGTCACCTCGCCGATCATCGGCGCCCGCACGGCGGCGCAACTGGAGGACAACCTCGGCGCGCTCGACATCGAGTTCGACGCGGATCAGATCGACCGCTTGGAGCGCGCCACGTCCATCGATCTCGGGTTTCCGCACGAGTTCCTGGCCCGGCCGCTGACCAGGAGCGTCACCTTCGGCGATCTGAAGATCGAGGCGCGGGTCTGAGTTTTCCCTTGGCACCGCGATACCTTCCGACCGCCCGCCTCGATGACCAGTACCGCGCCAAGAACGGTCGATGCGGTAACCGACCGAAGACCACCTTCATACCGCCAGAGGTGACCTTCGTTCACCCGACCTACGTGCCCGGGGAACCGATCGAGGGTGACCTTGATCGCGGTGGGCCGACCGACGGTGACCTTCGGTCGGATCGCGTGTCCAACCTTTGTGGACGCGGCACTAGTTCACGCAAGGGATGTCGCTGCCGGTGATGGTGGCGTCCACTGGTTTGCCGACGTCCGGTGTCGAGGTCGGCGCCTGAGTGGTTGGCGTGAGTCGGGTGGTCGGCGTGGCCGTGCCGGTGGTCGAGGCGCCGGTCAGGGCCGGGGGCATGGTGAAGTCCGAGCCGAGGACGACCCTGATGCGGCCCTCGGGCACGGTCACGGACTCGAGGGCGGGGAGACCGAGAGTGTCGGCGAGCCGGGCGGCTTCGGTCTCGTCGCCCGGGCCGTAGTACACCGCCGAGGCCCAGCCGTCCGAGGACGCGGCGTAGCCGACCGTCCCCTTGCGGTAGCCGCGGCTCGCCAGGGCGGTGGAAACCTTTGCGGTGTAACCCTCTTCGCTTCCGGCGTCGAATACGTCGATCGTGCTGGACGGGCTCTGCGACGCGGTCGGCTCGGGCTCGCCGAAGGCGCGGCGCACCTCGCGGCGGATGGCGGCCGGGTCGATGATGTTCACGTCCTGCTCGTTGATCACGTCGTAGCGCAGCACCGGCAGGGTGCGGAACTCGACGGTGGGGCTGGCTGCGGAGCCGACGGTGCGCAGGAAGTCGACGAGGTTCCAGCCGTCGGAGAGCACGATGTTGCGGTGCGCGACGTCCATCAAGGCCGAGAGCTTGCCGACGTCGGTGAACGTACCCGCGTTGCGCAGCTCCTTGGCGACCGAAGTGAGGAAGGCCTGCTGCCGATGGGTGCGGTCCAGATCGCCGTTCTCCAGGCCGTGACGCTGACGAACGAAGGCCAGCGACTGGGCCGGATCCAAGCGCTGGCGACCGGCGGGGAAATCGGCGCCGGAGTACTCGACGTCTTGGACCGGCTTGCGCAGGCACACCTCGACGCCGTTCAGCGCCTTGGCCAGATCGTAGAAACCGGCGAGGGTGATCTCGGCGAACCGGTCGATCGGAACGCCGGTCAGATTGCGCACAGCCTGCACGATGGCGGCGCGGCCCGCCTCCCGGCCCACGCGTTCCAGCTTCGCGCGATCGGTCACGCCCTGGGCCTCGAGCCGCTCCTGCACCACGGCTTTCTTCAGGCCGTACGCCTCCTTGATCTTCATGTGGGTGTAGCCAGGGATGCCCGAGACGGCCACGTAGTTGTCGCGCGGGATGGAGACCGCGGTGATCTTCTTCAGGTCGGCGGGGATGTGCACCAGGATCAGCGTGTTGGCGTTGTAACCGCCCTGATCGCCGTCTCCCGCGTGCAGCTGATCGAGTATTTCTCGCGGGAGGTCGTTGCCGTTCTGGTCTTTTCGGGTGTCGAGGCCGATCAGCAAAATGTTCATCGCGCCGTCCAGCGATCGCGGCGCGTCGTCCAGCGCATGGGAGCGGCCGAAACCGTCGTCGAAGCCGTTCTCGGTGGTCCAGCCCGCCGCGGTGCCCGCGAGGACGAGTGCCGACAGTCCGCCCGCGACCGCCTTCGCCACGGTGCGGACGACGTCGCGGCGGGGGGTCGGCAGCCGGTGCGCGCCGCCGATCGCACGACGTCGTCCGGAAGCGTCGACGCCGGGAACTCGCGCTGTTGGCTCGTCCACCCAATCCAGTTTGACACGGATCGGGTAACTAGGTATTCGCCGATTGCGCGGCTATCCCCGATCAGCCCGCGCCGTGCAGGTCGAGAATGCTCGTGAGAGCGTGTTCCAAGGCGTAGCTGGAGTCCGCCGCGCCGCCCTTCACGTCGGCGTTCAAGGTCGCGACCACCTGCATGGCCGAGCCGATGGTGGCCGGGGTCCAGCCGCGCGCTTGGGCCTGCGCCTTCTTCACCTTCCATGGCGGCATGCCCAACTGCTGGGCGAGCTTGAACGGGTCGCCGCGCCCCGCCGAGCCGACCCGCGCGATGGTGTGCACCGAATCGGCGAGCGCGTCGGCGAGCAACACGTGCGGAACACCGCGGTCGTTAGCCCACCGCAGCGCCTCCATCGCGCCGGGCCGGTCGCCGGCGACGGCGAGCTCCGCCACGTCGAATCCCGACACCTCCGCCTTGCCCGAGTAGTACTGCCGCACCGCGGCGACATCGATCTTGCCGCCGGTGTCGGCCGCCAATTGCGAACAGGCGGCGGCCAATTCGCGCAGGTCCGAGCCGACCGCCTCCAACACCACCTGCACTACGTCCCCCGCGACCCGCACCCCCGCGGCACGGAACTCACCGCGCACGAACTCCACCCGCTCGGCGGCCTTGGTCAGCTTCGCGCAGTTGTGCACCGTCGCCCCGGCCTTCTGCAGCGCGGGCGCCAGCGCCTTGGCCCGTCCGCCACCCGAGTGCAGCACCACCAGCACCACACCGTCGGGCGGATCCGCCGCCGCCTCCGTGATCACCGCGACGGCGTCCTTCCCCGCCTCCGCCGCCGACTCCAGAACGATCACCCGGTCCTCCGCGAACAGCGACGGACTCAACAACTCCGCCAACTCCGCGGTACTCGCGTCCCCCGCCCGCAGCCGATCGACCGGCACCGCCTCCGGATCCGGCGCCCCCACCCTGACCTGCGCGGTAATCCCCGCCACCGCGCGCTCGATCAACAGCTCTTCCTCCCCGAGGACCAGATGCACCGCCGCAGACCGTTCACTCACGCGCCCGATCCTACGTCCCCCCACCGACACCCCCCGCCGACGTGCTCATCTGATACCGTTTTCGACAGGAGCGGGACTTGGTCCTACCGGTTCGCAACCGGGCGTTCCACAGAAGCGTGGAGATTCGGGGTTGACATCCCGATCGGTTTGGCTCGCCAAACCGATAGCTCAAGCAGTAGAGCCCCGCTTTGTTACATCCGAAATGGCGGGCATCTTCACAGGTGTGCCCGCCATTTCTATCGCAGGCTGATTTCCGACTGGAGTTCTGCGTCGGTCAGTTTCAGCACCCCGTAGTGATGTCGGGCCACTCCCCGCGCCTTCCGCAAGGCTTGGTTCCGATCCTTGACCAACGACGGATGCTGATCCGCAACCTCGTCGACTACCAGTTTCGCCCAGCAACTGCGCGGCAGCGCTACCTGCAAGCCGAGATTGGTCTCGCGGTCGAGCCGTTTGGTGAAAGCCAACGCCGCGAGCATCTCGCCGTGACCGAGCAGGAGACGGTCGCCTAGGCGGAGGTGCCGCGGGTTTCGAACGGCGACCGCTTCCCAGCCCAGCTCCTGCGCGGGCGTCCAGGACTTCAGCTGGTCATACAGGGGTTGGCTCAGCAGCCCACCGTTGTGGATGACGCAGTTGCGCATCAGCCGTAGTGTGTCGATGTAGGCGATGAGGTCGGCTGAATACTTGTAGCCCGTGGTCTTTTCGATGATTCCGTGCAGCTCCACGAGGTTGGCCTTCGCCTCTTTCGCCCGGCACAACCCTTCCCCGGCGAGCAGCCGTACACACGTCCGTAAATAGTCTTCGTGCAGGGCGAGAACGTAGGGCACGCCCATCATTCCCAAGTGTGGATCGGCAGCGAGGAGGATCTCGGTGGCCTGCGCGGTTCTCAGGTTGAAACGCTTGATGTGCTCGACGCCCGGGAATACCTGCGGCAGTAGATGATCCGAGCCCTCGGTCAGCTTCAAGAGATGCGCGGCCAGCTGGGCGCCGGCCAGCAGCGCCATCATGGCATTGTTCGCATCGATCTTGCGAGCCTCGTACTCGCGGTACTCGCGAAATCGAGCAATGTCCGCTCTCCTGGGACCAGCCGACGCCACCGGACCTCCTGATTCCTTGGCAGGGCGCAGATTACAAGTGGGCCAGGGAGTTCTACGGGACCCAATCGAGTCGAGGCAAATCCGATGCCTACCGCTGCGCCACGCTAGCCAGGGGGTCCCGAGAGGAATCGACCGACCGAGTGCGCTAGTCGAATACAGCCGTCGTCGGTGATTCGGTATCAACCCGGATTGCGGGTGTGGATGCGCAGGTGGGGTGGGGTGCCGGCGATGAGGATGTCGCCGTGTTGGTCGGTGCGGGCGATGGTGGTGCCGAGGGAGTGGAGGGCGGTGAGGATTTTGGGGTGGGGGTGGCCGAAGGTGTTGTTCGTGCCGGAGCTGATGATGGCCAGGCGGGGGTGGACGGCGGTGAGGAATTCTGCTGTCGTGGTTTGGGATCCGTGGTGGGGGACCTTGAGGATGTCGGCGCGCAAGGGGGTGGGGTTGCGGAGTAGGCGGAGTTGGGCTGGGGATTCGATGTCGCCGGTGAGCAGAATTCGACCGGCCGGGGTGGCGGCGGTGAGGACGAGGGAGCGGTCGTTCGGTTCGGCGGTGGGGTGTCGTGGGCGGGGTTGGGTGGCGATCGGTGACAGGACGGTCAATTCGACTGCGCCGAACCGCATTACATGACCGGCTGACAGTTCGAGTACCGGGATCTTTGCCGCGGTCGCGATCTCGGCGATCTGCGCGGGCGCGGTGATGGGCGTGCGGTCGTCGGGGGCGCGTGGGTGCTGGCTCGGAGCGGCGTTGCCGTCTGCATCGAGGTTGGTCGCGGCTTCTCCGAGGCGATCGGCCCCGGGGCTGTCCACATCGAGGCGCTGGGCGTCGGGTAGGTCGACCTCCCCCGATTTCGACTGCACGCTCCGGGTCGCCTGGTGCTCAGCACTTTTGCTGTCGGCGGCGGTTCGTGAGGACCTTTCGTGTCCGTCGAGTTCGCCGGGCGCGATGGCGATCGCGGCGACGGTGCGGCCGTGGATCGCGCCGGTCAGGCCGCCGATGTGGTCGGCGTGGGGGTGAGTGAGGGCGAGGAGGGCGATGTGGCGGATGCGGAGGCGGTCCAGGCAGGTGCGCATGGTGCGCGGGTCGGGTCCGACGTCGATGACGATGGCCGTTCCGTGGCCTACGGAGAGGGCCAAGCCGTCGCCTTGGCCGATGTCGCAAGCCGCGAGAACCCAATCGGACGGGGGCCAGCCCGGATTCCAGAGCCGGACGGGCAGCAGGACGGCCGTCGAGGACAGCACGATGACGACCGTGATTCGGCGCACCAGAGCGCTGCGCAGCGCACACACCGCGACGATGACGAACGCGGCGGCGGTCAGACCGCCGATCAACCCGCCGGGCACGGTGAGCGTCGCCCCCGGTAGTGCGGCGGTGTGCTCGGCGACGGTGAGCAACCACCACAGCGGCGGGCCCGCACAACGCAGGACCAGTTCGGCGAGCGGTGGCCACACCGAGGCGCAGGCGGCACCGAGAGCGCCGACTACGGTGAGCGGCGCGATCACCGGTGCGACAAGCACATTCGCCAGGATCGCGACGACGCTGACGCGGCCGGTCAGGGCGACCATGATCGGCACGGTGACCGTGAAGGCGGCTGCCGAGACAGCGACCAGCTCGGCGGGCAGCCGCCACCAGCCGCGGTCCCGCAGCCAATCGGCCCAGCTCGGCGCGAGCAGGATCAGCCCGGCCGTCGCGAGCACCGACAGCGCGAATCCGGCGTTCACCGCGAGTTCCGGCCAGATCGACAGCAAACCGATCACCGCTACGCACAAGGCGGGAAGTGCCTGTTTGCGACGGCCCGTGACCAGCGCGAGCAGTGTGACCGCGCCCATCGCGGCCGCGCGCAGAACACTCGGGTCCGGCCGAGCGACGACCACGAACATGAGTATCGCGCCCACTGCGGTCGCCGCCGCCGCGCGCGGACCCAACGTGAGTGTGCGCACGACGAACAACACGACCGCGAGAAGAATCGTGAAGTTCGCTCCGCTCACCACGCAAAGGTGCTGTAGTCCAGCGGTTTTGAAGTCCTCACGCACCGGTTCGGGTAGGCCCGAAGTATCACCCAATACCAACGCGGGAATCAGCCCGGCGGCATCCGGGGACAGCGCGGCGGTGGCCGCGTCCGCGAAGTCGTGACGCACCGACGCGGCCGCTCGCTGCCACCACGGCGGTGGTGCGACAGGCTTGGGAGGCCCGAGCGCGTGCAGGGCGGCGACCGTCAGATCACGGTTCTGCGGCGGCTGCGGCTGCGCCCGGAATTCGACCGGCTGTCCGGGCAACAGGTCGGCCCACTCCGGCCCCGAGGCGAAGACGACCACCCGGCCGCCGGAACGCACCGTCGCATCGGCGCGGTGATACTCCCGCAGCGCGGCCCGGACGACCCAGCGCCGCTCCCCACCGAAGGAACTGCTCGGCAACGGTTTCGGATCATCGGTCGGCGTGGCGACGATTCGCATCGAAAGGCCGTACGCCGCACGCATCGGATGCGTCGCGACGCGATATTCCCGCCACGCCGCCGCCACCGCGAAACCCGTGCCGAGAAGTACAGCAGCCAGCAACGTCAAGGCCACCGCCCGATGCACCGTGGAACTCTCGCGCCGCCTTCCCGTCGATGCCGCCGCCGCAACCGACACGACCGCGACACTCACCGCGACTGCCATCGCGGCCCCAACACCCGCCACGACGGTGGCTCCGACTCCGAGCAACACGGCGGCGAGAAGCATTACCGCCAGGACCCGTCGCACGAAATGCTCCGAACGCCAGGCCAGCGACATCGCCGCCAACCCGGCTGCTGCCACGGCCGATCCGAGAGCCACCGCGATACCGACCAACCAGCCCGAGACCAGCACGACGATCGTCACTGCCCAGCAGCACAGTGCGGCGGGAAGCAGACGGGCGTCCACGATCTTCACGCGTTCGGCCTCCCGCGAATCGAGTGCGGAGGTCATACCGTCACCAGATCGCGCAGGCGAGCCAGGCGGGCCGGACCGATGCCGTCGACCTCACCGAGCTGTTCGAGGTCGGTGAAGCGGCCGTTCGCCTTGCGCCAAGCGGTGATCGCACCGGCGGTGACGGGCCCGATGCCGGGCAGGGCGTCCAGCTCCGCTTCGGTGGCTTTGTTGAGGTCGACCTTGCCGGTCGGTCCGGCGTTGGGACGGGAGGTGGCAGCCCCGCCGGTCGCGGTGATCGTGGTGCTGCCGGGCTGGAGCGGCGTTCCAGGAGCCGGGGCGGTGGCCCCGACGAGGATCTGGTCGCCGTCCTGAACGCGCTGGGCCAGGTTGATACCGGTCAGATCCGCGCCGTCGCGGGCGCCGCCCGCCGCGGCGAGCGCGTCCGCCACCCGAGCACCCTCGGGCAGCCGCACCAATCCACCGCGCTGGACCAGGCCGACCACACTGACGACCAGCTCGGCGGCCTCGGGTGCGGGCAGCGCTCCCGTCGCGGCGGGAACCGGTTGCGCCGAAACCGGGGGCGTACCAAGCGGAGTCGCACTGGTGCGTACCGCAGGCAACGGCGGCACCGCGTGCGCCACCGGACGCTCCTGAAAAACCATCACCATCGCGACGATCACGGCCGCCACACCGACCATCGCCAGAGTCAGCACCCCCCGGCGGCCGGGGTTGATTCGCGCACCGTGAAAACGTTCCGGGAAAAGACGTTCCCGCCAGCCCGGACCGCGTGGCGGTTCGTCCAACCAGCGCGGGGTATGCACCTCACCGACCGGCTCTTCGTCGTCCACCGCCGCGCTGGTTTCCGTGGAGCGAGGATCCGGCGGTAGCCGCTCCAAATGCCAACGGCCCGAGCTTTTCCCGGTCACGTCGGCTGGATGTGCCGTCTCGCTCTCAGGTGACGCGAAGGCATGCGGCTCCCCACGAGCAGCTTTCGGGGCACTGCCACCGGACGTCGCGGAGGCATCCGATCCGAACCCAACCCCTCGACTCGCCCCTACCCGGACGGTCAGCGCCCCGAGCTGCCGTCGTATCCGCTCGCGTTCGTCGTGTCGTCCCATGCCCGCGACCGTACGCAGCCGCCAGACCGAACAGCCCGCTGCGACCAGGCATTTCGTCAGCCCTGTTGATAACCCCGCCCCTGGGGACAACCCACCCGCCAAAGCCCCGGACCCGCACGTGCCAGTCCGGACCGCCAACTCCCGTGCGAAGGCGGTTCCGCGGGCCTGACGCTCAGTTCAACCGCTTGGCAAAGCAATTCGACAGAGGCAGCACCTCGTACGGCGCGAAGATCGGAATTCGGTGGTACCCGCTGCGGGTATAGAACCGCACGGCCTCCGGCTGAAGATGTCCGGTCTGCAGGATCAGCCGGGGCAGACCGGCGGCGCGGGTGGCGTCCTCGGCCGCGGTGAGGAGCGCGGCGGCGACGCCCGAGCCGCGGTGGGCGGGGCGAACGAACATTCGTTTCAGCTCGAGTTCGCCCGCGTTCCAGCGCAGCGCCGCGTGACCGGCCGCCCCGTCCGAATAGGCGACGAACGTGCGATGCACGGTGGCCTCGTCGACCGCGTTCGGATTGCCGCGCACCGAGCGGGCGAGATCGGCGTAGCGCGGTCCGACCTCGGCGGCCATCTCCTCGCGCAGGGTGACCGCGTCGGGATGCGCCCAGTCGACCGTCGCCACGGTCAGTGTCGAACTCGTCACCGTCGCGACGTTATCCGGCGCGGCGGCTCGGCGAACCGGTTGCGATCACCGTGATCGGCATTCACGCGCACCCGCCGGGCACCACGAGCACACCGACCGCGCCGAGACCCAGGTGCACGCCGAGCACCGGACCGAACTCCGCGACGATCAGTTCGCGGATCCCCGGAATCAGTTCGCGCAGTTGCCCGGCCAGGGTCTCCGCGGCCTCGGCCGCCTCCAAGTGCTGCACGGCCACCGCGGCGCCGTCTTCCCCGGCCGCGTCCACCGCCGCGGCGAGGAGTTTCGCGTACGCCTTGGAACGCGTCCGCGCTTTCTCACGCAGCTCGAGCCGACCCTCGACGATCTGCAACAGCGGTTTGGTGACCAACTCGCTGCCGAAGAACGCCGCCGCGCTGCTCAGCCGCCCGCCGCGGCGTAGCTGCTCGGTGCGGTTGACCAGAAAGAAGGTGCGCGCCCGGCTGGCGGTGGCGACGGCGGTGTCGTAGACGATGTCCAGCGGCGCACCGGCCCGCGCCCTACGTGCCGCCGCGAGGGTGGGAAGTCCGGTGGCGAGGCCCGCGCCGAGGGAATCGACGAGACGAACGCGGTCGGCGGCGTCCATGTCGCGCACGGCCTGCCTGCCCGCCTCCCAGGTTCCGGACAGCTGACGCGAAAGGTGCACGGCGACAACCCCATCGCCGCCGCTGCGCGCCAACGCCCGCTCGTAGACCTCACGCAACTCGCCGGGCGAGGCCGCCGACGTGGTCACGGTATCGGCGGCGTAGTCGATGTCGATCGGTTCCACGCCCTCGCGAATGGCGCGGTCACCGACCAGGACGTGCAGCGGAACGACGGCGATATCCAGCTCGTCGACGAGTTCGGCAGGGAGGCTCGCGGAGGAATCGGTGACGACCACGACGGCCACGGACTACCGAACCTCCTGCAAGGTCTTGACCATCGCGTTGGCGACGGCGGTGTGCCCGGCCCAACCCCAGTGGATCCCATCCGGATTGGCGTCGCCGGAGAAGATGTTCTCCCGCACCGCTTCACCGAGATCCACCAGCGGCACCGAACTCCGCGCCGACCACGCCTGCAGCGCCTTCACCGCGCGTGGCCTGCCGGAATGCACCCGCCCATAAGCCTCGCAGTTGTGCACCGAGGGCAGCACCGCGACGAACGGCAGATCCGGACGCAACTGCGCGAGCGCCTCGCGGGACTGCTCCAAGTAATCGACGCTCACCTTCGGCGGCAGCGCGACCGGGCGACCCAGCTTCGACAGCTTCGGTTGCAGCCAGTTGTACAGGGAACGGACGCGCCTGCGCAGACCCGGCGGACGCACATAGCGGATCAGCTCGCGGAGCGCGGTCGGCAGCGGCGACGGCAGGGTGTCCATGCCGCCGACGGCGAAGACCACCGCGCCCGCGTTCGGCACGGCCGCCCATACCCGCGGGTCGCCGATCAGCGCCCAGTAGGCATCGCGGCAGGTCCAGCCGATCCGGCCGACCAGCTCCACGTCCCAATCCAGTTCGGCGCCGACGAGATTCGGCCAGATTCGCGGATCGTCGGCGGGCAGGCCGCCCTTCGGACCGAAGTAGGACAGCGAGTCGGCGATGACCAAGAGCACCGGGCGCTTGGCCGGAACCTCCTCGGCCGCGGGAACGACTTCACCGGCCGTCGCCACACTGGCGTCTGCGTTCACCCGCTCGGCGGCAAGCTCGGACGCGCCCGAAACTGCTGCCGCGGACGGGATCAGCGCCGAGACGGACGCCGCCGACGCCGCAGAAGGAGTCGACTCCGATGCCGCAGCGGGAGCAGACATCGCAGCCGGTGCCGCCAGAGTTTGCGGCGCTGACACCTCGACCGTTGCTGCGCCATCGGACTTCGCAGGATCCACCGGCGCCGATTCAGTGGTCAGCGCGGAATTCGCAGGCGCGCCGGCATGCTCCTGCGCGTCGGCCGAGACCGATGCCGGTCCAAGGGCCGAGGTCGCGCTATCGGCCTCCGCGACGCGCGGAACGCTCTCGCCCGCAGCTACTTCCGTCTCGGGGTCGACAGAGCCGTGCGTCGCCGAATCGTCCTCGACGGCACGCCACACTTCGTCCGAACGCTCGCTACCCAGCGGGCCATCGATGGTCTCCGACGACCCGCTCGGACCCGGCTCTCCGGAATCCGCCACAACCTCGCTGCCCACCGCACCCACCGCGACATAGGACACCACTGCGGCACCCGAATCACCATCGGCGACTTCGGTTCCCGAGGCGCCGTTTTCGACGGCACCGGTTTCCTGCCCCGATTCGACGTCGTCCTCGGCCTCCGCGTCCGCGGCATCTCCGCCCAACGGACCGTCGACCGCGCCCGACGCAGGCTCGACATCCCGATTCGGCGGTCCACCGAACAACGCGTCCGGCAGCTGCCGTTCCGGCTTGGCTGTCACCTGCTTGAACAACTCGTCCGGCACCGTGCGAAGGGGTTCCTCACCCTTCGCGGTGCTCTTCGCGGACCGCGCGGGCTTGTCGGCGGGACCGCCGAACAGCGCGTCCGGAAGCCGGCGTTCCGGCTTGGCGGTCACCTGCTGGAACAGTTCGTCCGGCACCGACCTGATCGGCTCTTCAGAGGACATCGGGAGCTACCTTTGCCGCTGCGTTCCACACATCGAGGCGCCACCCGGGCTGTTCGATGCCTGGACCGTGGCTGCTCAGTTGCACCCAGCTGGTATTGGCCAGTCCTCCGAGGATCGGCCAGTTCTGCGGCGGCAGGTCGAGCAGCGCGGCCGTCAGGGCGGCGATCAGCCCGCCGTGCGCCACCAGGATGATAGTCCGGCCCGGCCAATCCTGTCGCTCGCTGAACAGTTCCCGCACGACGGGAAGCGAGCGCGCGCCCACCTCGAGTTTGCTCTCGCCGTTGGGCGGCCGATAGGTGGCGTCGAGCCGCCAAGCGACCCGCGCGCCAGGATAATCGGCGTCGACCTCGAGGTGAGTGAGCCCTTCCCAGTCACCGAGGTGGGTTTCCCGCAGGCGCGGGTCCCGCACGACGGGCACCGCGGTGTGCTCCGCGAGGGCGAGCGCGGTGTCGTAGGCGCGCTTGAGGTCGGAGGAGACGATCGCGATGGCATTGCGCGAGACGAGCTCGCGCGCCGCCTCTTTGGCTTGTCTGCGACCGAGCTCGGTGAGATCGGTGTCGATCTGCCCCTGCATCCGATCCGAGGCATTCCATTCGGTCTGCCCGTGCCGCAACAGGATCAGGGTGCGCACACCGGCATACTTGCTCACTCGGCGCCGTTCCCCTCGTCACCCTCGACGGCGCGCGGATCACCGACACCTGACACCGGAACCACCGGGCAGTCCTTCCACAGCCGTTCCAGCGCATAGAAATTGCGCTCGTCGTTGTGCTGGATGTGCACGACGACGTCGACGTAGTCCAGCAGGGCCCAGCGGCCCTCGCGGGTGCCCTCCCGGCGGACAGGCTTGTGACCGGCCTGCCGCAGCCGCTCCTCCACATTGTCGACGATCGCGTTGACCTGGCGTTCGTTCGGCGCGGAGGCGATCACGAAGCAGTCGGTGATCACCAGCTGCTCGGAGACGTCGAGCACGACCACGTCGGCAGCCAGCTTCTCGTCCGCCGCCCGCGCGGCGACCTGCGCCATCTCGACCGCCTCGACAGATGCGCTCATGCCTTTTAGCTACCTTCCGCTGCTCCGGGCACGTAGAGGTGCCGCTTCGATATGTACTGGACCACGCCGTCGGGGACGAGGTACCACACCGGCCGATTCTCGGCGGCGCGTCGCCTGCACTCACTCGACGAGATGGCCAGGGCCGGGACCTCGATCATCGTCACCGCATCGGCCGGAAGATCACGCAGATGTTCCTGGAGATGATCGGCGTTCAGCTCGTAGCCCGGACGGCTCACCCCGACGAACTTCGCCAGTTCGAACAGTTCCGCCCAATCCTGCCACGAGAGGATGTTGGCCAGTGCGTCCGCTCCCGTGATGAAGTACAGCTCGGCGTCCGGATACTGCGCGCGCATCTCGCGCAGGGTGTCGACGGTGTAGGTGACCTTGCCCCGGTCGATGTCGGCCCTGCTCACCGAGAACCGCGGGTTGGAGGCCGTCGCGATGACGGTCATCAGGTACCTGTCCTCGGCCGGACTGACCTTTTTGTGTGCTTTCTGCCACGGCTGTCCGGTGGGGACGAAGATCACTTCGTCGAGGTCGAACCGGTTGGCGACTTCGCTGGCGGCGACCAGGTGCCCGTGGTGGATCGGGTCGAAGGTGCCGCCCATCACCCCCAGCTTGCGTCCGGTCCGGCCTGTCTCTTGCATGAGTGCCGAGCTTAATGCTCAGCCGTCGGCCACCGTCCGGACGCCCGGCTGCTGGGCAAGCGTCCGGTTCATCGGCGCCGGGCGCGAACGGCGGCTGCACCCGGCCGACTGGATCACGACCCCGGCGCGGCGCAGCTCACGCCCCGTCAGTCGAACCGAAGCGGCGCACGAACTCGCCCGCCAGCCCCGTGCCCGCCGCGGCGACCAGCGCCCCGACGGCGGGATGGACGATCAGCCCCGTCACCGCGCCCGCGAGCTCGGGCAGCCGCCGGGCGAACCAGTTGCGGACGTACTCCATGGTCGACAGGTCCGGCTCGGACGCGGTGACCGCCTCTTCCAGCTCGTCCACCCGCTCGGCGGCTTGGTCCCGCAGCGGGCCGTCGGTGGGCAGCTGGGCGCGCAACCGCTCGAACTCGGCGCGCAGACCGGCGAGGTCGACGCCGACGTTCTGGGTCGAGTCCCCGCCTGCCTCCACCCGGCTGACGGTGTTGTGGTGCCCGACGGCGATCTGCCCCGGCACGTCGCCGCCGACGTTCAGGTGGTAGTTGGCTCCTGATGCCTCGGTCACGGTGGTGTCCTCTCAGTTGGTGGGGAAGGGCAGATCGGAAGTGGGGGCGGTGGACGGTGACGGCACGCTCACCGTCGGCGTGGTCGTGGTCGGCGGGATCGTGGTTGTCGAAGGCGGGGTGGACGGCGTGCTGGTGTCGCTCGGCGAGGTGGTCTCCGACGGTTCCAGCACCGCGACACCGCGCAGTTCGAAGGTGATGGCCGAACCACCCGAGTCGGACGGGATGACCAGCTTCGCGGCGTAGTCACCGGGCTCAATGGGGCTGAAGGTGAAGTCGTAGACGCATCCGCCCGCTCCGACGGGCGGGCAGGGGTTGGGCGTCGCCCGAAAGACCGGATCGCCGGAGAGAGCGGCGGCCGCCTCGTTGTCGCAGGTCAACCAAGGAAATCCCGCCGAACGGGTCACGGGTTCCCCGCCCACGATCGCCTCGAAGGTGACCAGATAGGTCTGAGGAGCGCAGTCGGTGGCCCCCGGCCCGGGGTCTGCCCGCGGCGGTGGGGGTGTCCGCGGCGGAGCCTGGGCCGGGCCGCTGGTTTGTTCCGGGGTCGAGGTGACCGGGAGCGGACCGGTCGTCGCAGTGGCCAGGACCGTCGTGATCGGTGCTTGCCCGACCGCGGGCGGGGCGTCGCCAGAGGTGAGGCGGACTCCGGTGACCGTCGCGGCGACCGCGAGCGTCGCGACCACGGCGCCCGTCGCGACCGGATGACCCAGTGCGGTCGAACGCAGCGCCTCCCGCACCGTGTGCGACCCCACCTGCTTCGCCGTGACGACCGTCGCGCTCGCCCCGGCGCCGACGGTCGCCCCGACCGCCATGCCGAGCGCCTGCTCGCGCACGTGCGTCTCCCTGGTGAAGTACGCGAGATCGGCGGCATGACCCACGTGGGTCGCCGCCTGCGAGCCGAGCGCGAGCACCTCTTTCCAGCATCCCCACCGCAGGGACCGGCCGAGCACCGGCGAGACGGCCCTGGCCAGCTCGCGCACCGGATCGTGCCGTCCGCGGACCATTCCGGCCCGCAGCACCCGCACGACGACGATGTCGACCTCGAGTATCTCGGCGGGCGTCGCCGACCCGACCACCCAATCACGCAGCGGGACAAGGTAATCGGACGGGTCGGGCGGGGGCCCCTGCCACTCGGCGGTGAGCGCGGCCGGACTGCCGGTCAGCCGGTAACCCGACGCGAACCGTTCGGCGAGGTGGATGCGCTCGAGCGCGGTCAGCGCCGCCGACGCGTCCGGCCTGCGGATCAGCACGCCGAGCGCGGCGGGCGTCACCGTGGCGCCCGCCAGTGCGCACAGGGCCCGGAGGGCATCGCGCACGTGACCGGCCAAACCGGCGACCATCGCCCGCTGGAGCACGCCGGGATCGGCGAAAAGCTCGTCGGAACCCGACATCCCGACCCACGCGGCGGCGCGCACCAGGGCGAGCGGATGCCCGCGCGCCGCCCGGCACAACCGCCTCGCCGCGTCCGTGTGGGGGCCGAGACCGCGACCGAGCGTGCGGGCGATCAGCGCCATGGCTTGCGGCTCGGGCAGACCCTGTACTTCCAGCGAATATCCGTGGCCCCACAGCATTCTCGTCGTCGTCGCGACGATCAGATCACCGGAGGGCACCGTGTCGAGCAAGCTTTCCAGGTCGGCGGCGGAACCCTCGAAGTCATCGATGACGATCAGCGCGCGGATCGATCCCATCAGCCTGCGCAGCGCGGTGGGATCCGGCCGGTAGTCGACCGCGTCGTAGCAGGCCTGAAACAAGGAGTGGAGCAGATCCTCGACGGCGAGACCAGCAGCCGACAGATACACGACGGGATGACCGCCCCGCGCACGGTCGGCCGCGAAACGGCGAAGCAGCGTCGTCTTGCCGACCCCAGGTGGTCCCGAGATCTCCACCGGCACAGACCGATCCAGTGACGTGGCCACGCTGTGCAATTCACGCAGCCGCCCGATCATGTCGCCGCGCGCCCGCGGGATCGGCATCCCGACCGGCCTGCTGCGCCGCCGCACCGTGGGCGGCGGGCCCTCGCGCACGAAGACCTGTGATCCGTGCGCGTTGATCACGACGTTGTGCTCGCCGACCACAACCTGCCCCGCGACACTGCCGCCGACGGTGACGCGGTGGCTCCCGCCGTATTCCCCATCCATACGAATCTCCCCCGCGACCTCGGTCGTAGCGCAAAGAGTAATCGATGGATTACTTTCCGGCTCAGTGATTTACGCGAGCCGAATGCCGATATCTTTCGTTCGGGCAATCAGTAATTTCGCCGCATACCTTGCGACTGGACGACCACGGCGTTGCTCAGCTGCCGACGATATCCCGAATGCCCGGCGTGAGAACGGTTTCCAGCTGGTACCAGGGCACCGTGACGACGACGTCGCCGGAAATCCGCTCGGCGGGCGCGCCGAAATGTATTTCCATTCCGGCGGGGGTAGCCAGCCAGACGCGGTAGTTGTATTCGGCGGGCTCGAGCGCGCTGGCGGGTAGCTCGGCGTTCTGCGGCAGAAGGGCCGCGGCCCGGGTGGCGAGCGTGTCGAGGCCACGGTCGAGATCGGTGAACAGGTCGGCGAGGGTGATCGTACGACCGGTGCGCGCGTCGGTCACGCGACTCGTGCGCAGGACGACCTGCGTATCGCTGGTGTGCACCGAGACGGACAGCAGCCCGCTCAGCACCCGCGTCCCGACGTAGGTGACCTGTCCCGGACCTGGCGCGAGCGTGGTCCGCGAATCCACCTGATCGATCCAGAATCGCGCCGCCGCACGCATACCGGCGTTGAACGCCGCCGCGGCGGGATCGTCACCCGCGACCCGCGGGACGTCGAGGACGTATCCCGGCCCCGTCACGAGTTCCGAAGTCGCGACGCGCACCGGGACGCTCGGCGGCGCCGCGACGGCGTCCGGCTCGATGCCCGCCGCGCAGGTGGTCAGCAGCCCGGCCAGCACCGCGACGATGGCAGCGGCGGTGGCGTAGATCCTCATCCCGGTCTCCGAATTCGCGACGCACCGAGGCGATCTCGGTGTCTTCGGTTACGGTCCGGCACGCCGCCAAAGAACGGCTGAGCATCCGCTGAAGAACGCCGTCAGCGCTCGCGCATGTCCGCGAGCTGGTTGCGCGTGTATTCGAGTTCGAGGCTCACCTGGGCCGAGGGTTCGCGTTCGGCCAGCGCCTCGAGTTCGGCGAGCACCTCGCCGAGCGCGGCGATCCCGTCCTCCCGCTCGGTCTCCGAATCGGCGGACCAATACCGCAGCCAGGCCGCCGAACGCAGGCAGCGCGCGCGGGGACCGATCCGGTCGAGCTCGCCCCAGAGCTGGGCGGCCCGCAGGTACGCGAGCCGGGCCTGGTCCTCCGCGCCGCCCGCGTCCAACGCGGAGGCGGCCGACCAGACCAGCTCGGCTTGGAGTTCGACGCGCGCGTGATCGGCGCGGACCAGCCGCGCGCCTTCGAGAAACTGCTCGCCCGCTTCGCGATACCTGCCGACGACTCGCAGCGATTTGCCGAATTGCCCACGCAGCACCGCCATTTCGGCGGCCGGGTAGGGCGCGGCTCCCACCGTGAGCGGCGGCTCGAAGAGTTCGACGGCCTCGGCATGCCGTCCCGCCCGGTGCAGCGCGCGCGCCGCGACCAAGGTCAGATGCACCGCGTCCGCGTCGGACACACCGCCCCAGCGCGCGGCGGCGTGCAGGGCCGTCTCCGCCAGCTCCAGCTCCCGCCCCGCCCTGCCCGAAAGCACCATGACCAGTTGCGAATGCCACCGCGCGAGCGTCTCGGCGGGTAGCGCGCCCGCGCCGAGCGCCAGCGCCTTACGCAAGTACTCCTCCGCCTCCGCGGGCGCGTCGAGCAGCCGGGCCGCGGCCAGTTCGGCCAGGCGCTCGGCTTCCTCGCCCCGTTCGTCCCCTTCCCCGTCGCCACTCTGCTCGGCACACCCCGACCCGACGCCTTCCGGCGCTTCGTTCCCCATGCGGGGCATCGTTCGCGGGACCGCCAAAGAAACGCTTAACGAATCCTGATGGGCTCGGTCATAGCTTCGGGCGCTTGGATTTCGGCAGCTTGCTCACGATCGCGTCGTAGGACTGGTCGACGAGTTCGCGCAGTTCGTCGGCCGGGACGGCGCCGCCGACGCGGATGCTGTTCCATCCGTAGCGGCCGATGTACGCCGAGGCGGTGACGTCGTCCGGGTAGATGCGCACGAGTTCGTCGGCCTCCTCGCGGTTTCGACCGCATTTGAGGCCGACCGAGTCGCCGCCGCCGAGGAACGCGAAGATCTTGTCGCCGACCTTCGCGACGACGTCGCCCTCCCACGGTTCGTCCTGCCATGCCCCCGGCTTGGCGAGGCAGTAGGCCAGCAGCTGTGCGTCGTCCATCTCAAACCGGCAGGAGTCGGGAGACGACGTCGGTCAGCTGTCTGGCCGAACGGCATTCGTACATGTCGATCACCTCGCGATAGCGGTCGGCGGCGGAATCACCGGAGCCCCATTGGGTTCGCGGTTCCGGATTGAGCCAGTGCGCGTGCTTGGCGACCCCGACGAGTGCGCGCAGCGTATCCAGTTGCGGGTCACGGTAGTTCGTGCGGGCATCGCCCAGGATGAGCAACGAGCTGCGGCTGGTGACGGCGTCGGGGAACTCCCTGGCGAACGCGGTCAGCGCGCCGCCGTAGTCGGAATGCCCGTCGAAGCCGACGACGTCGGACTCGGTGAAGATCTTGGCCATCGCCTCGTCGAGCTGCGTGCTCGGGTCGAAGAACCGGGTCACCTCGTCGGTATTGTCGACGAACGCGAAAATCCGTACCCGCGAGAACTGTTCGCGCAGCGCGCTCACCAGCAGCAGGGTGAAGTTGCTGAAACCGGCAACGGAACCGGAGACGTCGCACAGCAGGACCAATTCCGGCCGCCCCGGATGCGGCTTGCGGTTCACCAGATCGATCGGCACGCCACCGGTCGACATGGACTTGCGCAGGGTGCGCCGCAGGTCGATCTCGCCGCGGCGAGCGTGCTTGCGCCGCACCGCGAGTCGCGAGGCCAGGATGCGGGCCAGCCGCTGGCTGCTGCGCCGCAATTCGGCGAGCTCGCGGTCGGAGGCGCGCAGGAAGTCCACGTCCTCGGCCTGCCGCGCGACACCGTAGCTGGCGACCCGCTCGCGGCCGATGCGTTCGGCCACTCGCCTGCGCGTCTCGGCCTCGACGGCGGCGCGGAAGCCATCGATGCGCTGACGGGCCGCGCGCCGGGCGATCTCGGTGTCGAACTCGCTGGTGTCCGGTCCGATGGCGAGCCCGGCCAGTATCTTGGCCAGCAGCGTCTGCGGCTGAACCTCCTTGAGCGCCTGGTAGGCCGAGAAGGAGGGGCCACGCGCGGACTGGTACTGGCCGAGTTGTTCGACCAGCTGCCCCGCCAACTGCTCCAACTGTTGGCCGGGATCGTCGAGCGCGAGCAGTTCGGCGAGCATTTCCCGCAGCGCGGGAATGTTTACCTCACCGGCGGGCGTACGCGGGATCGCCACCTCGTCGGCGGCCACGCCGCGCTGACCCACCGCGACCGGGAACCACAGGTCGAACAGCCCGTCGAAGGTCGCCCGGTGGGTGGTGCGACGCAGCAGCGCGCAGGCCAGGCCCTCGCGCAGCACCTCCCGATCCAGCAGATCCAGCACCGTCATCACCCGGCCCGCGTCAACCGTCTCCGACGGTCCGACCGGGATACCGCGCGCCCGCAGCGCCTCGACGAAACCGACGAGATGGCCCGGCAGCCCGTGCGGGGCGTCCAACGACACCGAATCCGCCGGGCCCGATCCCGCGACCACGGCTCAGGCCAGCTTCAGCTCGGCCAGCGCGCGCTGGTGATCGCTCTGGTGCTTCAGCACGACGCCGAGGGTGGCGCGCACGGTGGAGTCGTCCAGATCCTTCAGGCCGAGCGCCAGCAGGGTGCGGCCCCAGTCGATGGATTCGGCGACCGAGGGCAGCTTCTTCAACTGCATCCCGCGCAGCACGTGCACGATGCGCACCAGCTGGGCCGACACCGCGGCGGACAGCTCCGGCACCCGGCTGGCCAGGATGCGGCGCTCGAGTTCCTCGTCCGGGAAGTCCAGGTGCAGGTACAGGCAGCGTCGCTTGAGCGCCTCGGACAGCTCCCTCGTGGCGTTGGAGGTCAGCACCACGAACGGCTTACGGCTGGCGGTGATGGTGCCCAATTCCGGGACTGTGACGGCGAAATCGCTGAGCACCTCGAGCAGCAGGCCCTCGATCTCGACGTCGGCCTTGTCGGTCTCGTCGATCAGCAGCACCGTGGGGTCGGCGCGGCGGATGGCGGTCAGCAGCGGCCGGGAGAGCAGGAACTCCTCGGTGAAGACGTCGGCTTTCGTCTCCTGCCAATCGTTTTCGCTGGAGGCCTGGATGCGCAGGATCTGCTTGGCGTGGTTCCACTCGTACAGCGCGCGGGCCTCGTCGACACCTTCGTAGCACTGCAACCGCACCAGTTCCGCGCCAGCGGTCTGCGCGACGGCGCGGGCCAGCTCGGTCTTGCCGACACCGGCCGGGCCCTCGATCAGCAGCGGCTTGCCCAGCCGGTCGGCGAGGAACACCGAGGTGGCGGTGGCCTTGTCGGCCAGATAGCCGGTGGTGGCGAGCCGCTCGATCACATCGTCGACCGAGGTGAAGATCGGCTCTTGCGGTGCATCGGCCACTGGTCATTCCTTCCTTCGAAAAGCAGGAGGCGGTCGCCTCCGAAAAGCCCGCGCGCAGCGGACTACACCGGCCGGGTCTGCCCGTCGCCCCAGACGATCCACTTGGTGGAGGTGAGCTCCGGCAGCGCCATCGGGCCACGCGCGTGCAGCTTCTGGGTCGAGATGCCGATCTCGGCGCCGAAGCCGAACTGCTCGCCGTCGGTGAACGCGGTGGACGCGTTGACCATCACCGCCGCGGCGTCGACCCGGCTGGTGAACTCCCGCGCCGCCGCCAGTTCGGCGGTGACGATGGCCTCGGTGTGGCCGGTGCCCCAGGTGTTGATGTGCTCGACGGCGGCGTCCAGGTCGTCGACGATCTTGAGCGCGATGTCCAGGGTGAGGTACTCCTCGCCCCAGTCGGCGTCGGTCGCGGGCACCTGACCGGGCAGGTCGCCGTGGATGGTCACGCCGTGCCGCTCGAGCGCCGCGGTGAGCTTGGGCAGCGCGGTGTCGGCGATGGCCTTGTCGATCAGCACCGTCTCGGCCGCGTTGCAGACGCTGGGGCGGCGGGTCTTGGCGTTGATCAGGATCCGCTCGGCCATCTCCAGGTCGGCGGCCGCGTGCACGTAGACGTGGCAGTTGCCGGTGCCGGTCTCGATGGTCGGCACGGTCGCGTCGCGCACCACCGCGTTGATCAGCCCGGCGCCGCCGCGCGGGATCACCACGTCGACCAAGCCGCGCGCCTGGATGAGGTGGGTCACGCTGGAACGGTCGTGGCTGGGCAGCAGCTGCACGGCGTCGGCCGGAATGCCCTGGGCCGCCAGCGCTTTCCGCAGCACCTCGACCAGCGCCGCATTGGACTCGGCGGCCGAGGAGGAACCGCGAAGCAGCGCGGCGTTGCCGGATTTCAGCGCGAGACCGAAGGCGTCGACGGTGACGTTCGGCCGTGCCTCGTACACCATGCCGACCACACCGAGCGGCACCCGCACCTGACGGACCTCGAGGCCGTTGGGCAGCGTCGAGCCGCGCACCACGCCGCCGACCGGGTCCGGCAGACCGGCCACCTGACGCAATCCGGAGGCGATGCCGTCGATGCGCGCCTTGGTCAGCCGCAGCCGGTCCAGCAGCGAGGCTTCGGTGCCCGCGGCCTCGGCGGTCGCGATGTCCTTGTCGTTGGCCGCGAGCACCTCCTCGGCCGCCGCGAGCAGCGCGTCGGCGGCGGCGTGCAGCGCCTCGTTCTTCTGCGCGGTGGTCAGCTGGGCCAGCGCCCTGGACGCGACGCGGGCCTTTCGCGCGGCGTCGTGTACCGCCTCGCGGACATCCAGCTCGGTCGTCGTTCCTACCGTCATGGGTACAGCCTACGCACCGGGTCGGCGGCGCTTTCCACCTGCTCGAGCACCCGGCGCGCGGGCGTACCGTTCGGTTGCGTGCGGGCACGGCGACCGGGGACTACCGTCCGGCGGTATGACCGCTGACGCCCCCGCGATCGCCGTCCTCGGCAGCATCAACATGGATCTCGTCACCACCACGCGGCGACGCCCCGCGCCCGGCGAGACGGTGCTCGGCAGCGGGTTCACCATGGTGCCGGGCGGCAAGGGCTCGAATCAGGCGATCGCGGCGCGGCGGGCGGGTGGCGCGGTGTCGTTCCTCGGCGCGGTCGGATCCGATGTGTTCGCGGGCGATCTGCGCCGGACGCTCACCGCGTCGGGCGTCGGCGCCGACCGGCTGCGCACGGTGCCGGGGCCGAGCGGGATCGCGGCCATCGTGGTGGACGGCACGGGTGAGAACAGCATCGTCGTGGTCGGCGGGGCCAACGCGGCGCTGACCGAGCTGACGCCGGACGATCTCGCGGTGATCGCCGCGTCCGATATTCTGCTGTGCCAGTTGGAGATTCCCGTGCCGACCATCGCCGCCGCGGCGCGGCACGCGCGAGCCAACGACACTGTCGTCATGCTGAATCCGTCTCCAGTGCAACGTCTTCCGCCGGAACTGTGGGAGGACGTCGATGTGGCCGTGGTCAATTCGGGTGAGGCAGCCGAGCTGGGTGACGCGCTGGACACAGTCGCACACCTCGTGGTCACCCGTGGGGCCGCGGGCGCGACCTATCGCGATCCGGACGGTGCGGAGCTGTCGGTTCCCGGCGTCCCAGTGGAGGTCGTCGACACGACCGGCGCGGGCGACACCTTCACCGGAGCGCTCGCCGCCGCGTGGCATCGCGGACCGCGGCATGCGCTCCAATGGGCTTGCGTCGCAGGGGCTCTGGCCACCACTCGGCTCGGTGCGAGCAGTGCGATTCCGGACCGCGAGCACATCGAGGCCCTACTGGGTGAACACACGACCTAGCCAGGTTTCCCTCGCCGCTCCGGCAGCCCGCGAAGGGCCTCGTCGGGCACCGGCGCGTCACCCCGCGTTGTCCCCACGACCGCGCGGCACAGCGCCTATCGTTGGGATTCATGCCCACTATGCCCGAGCGCATTCCGGCCGACGGGGAAGCAGCGGAGCTCATCGCCCGCGTCGACCCGGAGATGGTCGCGCTGTCCTTCGTGGACAACGCGGGCATCACGCGGGTGAAAACGGTACCGGCCGCGCGTCTGGCGCACGCGGCACGCTTCGGCGTGGGCGTCTCGCCGTGTTTCGAGACCTTCGGCTTCGACGATCTGATGACGGTCGGCCGCTATCTCGGCGGACCCGACGGAGACCTGCGGCTCGTCCCCGATCTCGCCGCGCTCACCGAACTCGCCGGTCAGCCCGGCTGGGCGTGGGCGCCCGCCGACAAGTACACCCAGGACGGCACGCGGTTCGCGGCCTGTCAGCGCGGTTTCGCGGCGCGACAGGTGGAGGCGGCGCGGCGGGCGGGATTGCGGCTGTCGATGGCCTTCGAGACCGAGTGGGCGCTGGGCCGAGCCGAGGACGAGATCGGCTTCACCCCCGCGATACGCGGACCCGGCTACGGCATCATCCGGCTCGGCCAAGTAGCGGAGTATGCGCGCGAATTGGTGGGTTTACTAATTCAGCAGGGCCTCCGGGTCGAACAGTTCCACCCGGAATACGCCGCGTCGCAACTGGAGATCTCCATCGCGCCCACCGATCCGGTCGCGGCGGCCGACGGGGCGGTGCTGCTGCGGCACACGATTCGCCAGCTCAGCGCGAAATACGGATGGCGCGCGACGCTGGCGCCCTGCCTCACTCCCAATGGCGCGGGTTCCGGTGCGCACCTGCATCTTTCGGCGCACGACGAACGCGGTTCGCTGTTCGCCGATGGGCCGGGCCCCTATGGCATGAAGGAGCAAGGCGCGTCGTTCCTCGCAGGCGTGCTGCGGGAACTGCCCGCATTGGTCGCGATCGGCGCCGGGAATCCGGCCAGCTTCCTGCGGCTACAACCCTCCCGGTGGGCGGGGATCTGGCAGTGCTGGGGGCGTGAAACCCGCGAAGCGGCAGTGCGTTTCGTCACTGGCGTGCGCGGCACCGAGCGCTGGGCCGCCAATGCCGAGGTCAAATGCTTCGACGGGACGGGCAATCCGTATCTCATCGTCGGCGCGGTGATCGCCGCCGGGCTCGCGGGCATCGCCGAAGGCTTGGCGCTGCCCAACGAAATCATCGGTGATCCAGCGACTTTCGGACGGAAGAATCAGGTGCGCAGACTGCCGACCAATGCCGCGGAAGCGGCCGATCATCTGGCCGCCTCGACCGTGCTGGCCGAGGCGCTGGGGCCCGAGCTGCACGACGCGCTGCTCACGGTGCGACGAGCGGAGGCCTATCGGTACCGAGACGCCACTCCGGAAGAGCTCGTCGAACTCACTCTCTGGCGGTTCTGATGATCATCTCCCGGGCTGCGAGGGGCGTCGATGGACGGCCTTCAGCGCGCCACCCCGTCGACCGCGACGGCATGGATCCCCGACTGCCGGTCGGCGCGGCCGCTCGAGCCGTGGAGGGCGCTGATCATGCTCACCGATGACGTCACGCTCACCGACCACCACTGCCACGGCGTCACGGCAGCCGACCTGGACCGTCCTGGCTTCGAGGCTCTGCTCGGCGAAGGTCCGCGCGGCAGCTTCGACTCCGCCCTCGGACTCGCGGTGCGGCGCTGGTGCGCGCCGGTGCTCGACCTGCCGCCGCACACCGGGGCGGACGCGTACCTGGCGCGCCGCGTCGATCTCGGCTGGCGTGAGGTGGCCGCGCGACTGCTCGGCGCGGCGGGGACGGCGCGCTGGCTGGTCGACACCGGACTGCCCGGCGGGCTCACGGATCTGCCCGAGTTCGGCGCGCTGGCAGGTGGCGAGGTCGGCGAGATCGTGCGGCTCGAACAGGTCGCCGAACAGGTCATCGCGGAGGTCGGTGGCACCGCCAAGGTCTTCGACCGCATCGAAGCCGCGGTGCGGGAACGGGCTGTCGGCGCGGTCGGACTCAAGACCGTCGTCGCCTATCGAGTCGGCCTCGACTTCCCGCTCACGAGCACGCCGCCGCCCACGCTCGCGCCCGAACACCGCCTCACCGACCCCGCCACGCTCGGCTGGCTCGTCGGACTCGGCGCCCGGCTCGGCGCGGAACTGGGCCTGCCGCTGCAAATCCACACCGGTTTCGGCGACCCCGACCTGCGCTTGCACCGCGCCGACCCGCTGCTGCTCACCGACTTCCTACACGCGAACACCGGCCTCACCGTCGTGCTCCTGCACTGCTGGCCGTTCCACCGCAACGCCGCCTATCTCAGCCACGTGTTCGAGCACGTCCACATGGACCTCGGCCTCGCCATCCCGCACGTCGGACGTGGCGCGCGGGCCATGCTCGGCGAAGCGCTGGAGCTCGCGCCCTTTCGCTCCTTGCTGTACTCGTCGGACGGATACGGCCTTCCGGAACTGCACTACCTCGGCGCGGTGCTGTGGCGTGAGGCGCTCGGCAGGTTGGTGGATGAATGGCTCGGCGACGATGTGATCACGATCGCCGACGCCGAAGCCCTCGTCTCCGGTCTCGCCCATGGGAATGCGGAGCGGATCTATCCGTCCTCGGATACTTCACGAAAGCCCAAGCCACGGTAGAGCGCGATCGCCGCGACACGAAAATCCTCGGTACGCAAAGTCATTCGGACATACCTGGGCGAAATCGCGAAGCCGCAGGCAGCGCGTACCAAGGCGTTGCCGATGCCGTGACCGCGCCATCCGGTGTCCACGGCGAGCCAGTGCAAATCGGCGACCTCTTGGTCCCCGGTGGAATGCACCGATAATAGTCGCGAGGTCTCCGCTGCCCGAGGTGGCCAGCGTGACGCCGTTGGGCAGGTGATATCGGTCAGCAGGACGTTGAAGGTATTCCCATAGCGCTGGTACAGGCGTCGCAACTTCCCGAACAGGTCATCCCCTACGCCGAACGGCATCCTGCGATCAAGGGTAGGTCCGGCGACGAAATGGGGGCATCGACTTGCTCGACATCGGTCCCGGTTGCTGCCGGGCGCTGGCGCTCGCTCGGCTGCGTCGATGCCCGGTGACGGCGCGTTTTAATCGAGTGCAGAGCGGTCAACCAGTCTTTACGGTGGAATCATCGAGAGAGAAAGAAGGTAGACCGATGTTTCCCGTCGAGCTGCGCGGTACCCGAGCGCAGACGCTGATGTGGGCCAACGAGCACGATATCGAGCCTGCCGCGTTGCGGCAGCTGCGGAACATCGCGCAACTCGAGTGGGTGCACGGAGTGCGCGTGATGCCGGATGTGCATCTGGGGAAGGGGGCGACGGTCGGGTCGGTGATCGCGATGAAGAACGCGGTGGCGCCCGCGGCCGTCGGCGTCGACATCGGCTGCGGTATGGAGAGCGTGCGGACGGACCTGACCGCCGCCGACCTGCCCGACAACTTGCATTCGCTGCGGTCGCGGATCGAGGCCGCCGTCCCGGTGGGCTTCCACGCGCACGACGACCCGGTCAACGTCGGCAAGATCGGCGCCGAAGCCTCGGCCTTCGGCGCGAGCACCTCGACCTTGCGTTCGGGGTGGGATCGGTTCTGGGGTTCGTTCACAACCCTCGACAAGGGTGTGCGCACGAGAGAGTCCAAAGCGCACAAGCAGATGGGCACCTTGGGATCGGGCAACCACTTCATCGAAGTGTGCCTGGATCAGGACGACACGGTATGGATCCTTCTGCATTCCGGTAGCCGCAACATCGGCAAGGAACTCGCGGAACGGCATATGAGCGTCGCGCGTTCGCTGCCGCACAACATGTACCTGCCCGACCGAGACTTGGCGGTATTCCTTTCCGGCACCCCGGAAATGGACGCCTACCGCCACGACTTGACGTGGGCTCAGGAATACGCGGCGCGCAACCGCGCGGTGATGCTGGCCCTGGTCTGTCGTGCGGTGCGCGACGAATTCGCCGGTCGCACCGTGTGTTTCGACGACCCGATCTCGTGCCACCACAACTATGTGGCGGAGGAGATCATCGACGGCATGCCGATGCTGGTGACCCGCAAGGGCGCCGTTCGTGCGGGCGAAGGTGATCTCGCGCTGATCCCGGGCTCGATGGGGACGCGCTCGTATGTCGTGCGAGGCAAGGGAAATCCCGACTCGTTCCAGTCCGCCTCGCACGGCGCGGGCCGCCGGATGAGCCGGACCGCGGCGAAGAAGCAGTTCTCCGTCGCGGACCTGATCGCCCAGACCGAGGGCGTCGAGTCCCGCAAGGACGCCGGTGTCGTGGACGAGATCCCGGCCGCCTACAAGGACATCGATGAGGTCATCGCCGCCCAGCGCGACTTGGTCGATGTGGTGGCGACACTGCGTCAGGTGCTCTGCGTCAAGGGGTGACCGTCGCCCCGGCCGGACCATCATGGTCCGGCCGGTTCCGCAGCCGCCACCTCCGAGCCGACACGCTGGATAGCGTGCGCCCCAGCATCCGTGCAGCCGCGGCTTGCCCGTAAGCCATGACGACGTGGTCGTCGTCAGCGGTCCACCGCTTCCTTGGCACGCCGTAGCGGCCTGCCTTCTGGCTAACTGGAGACCATTCGGCAACTTGCTGTGCGGCAGCGCTCTTCCTTTCCAGGCCAAGCACTTCGGGCGAGTACCAGGCCCATGCCGCGAGTTGGGCGGCTGCGTGGTTCAACACCATGACGTTGATAGCGCCGTCCCGCTTGTTCGGACGCGCTGTCCTGGTTACACCGCAGACGTTTTGCACTGTGCGGCAGAAGTACTCGGCCATGGCGGGACTGGCGGTGACGAAACCGACAAAAGGCTCGTCCTTTCGAGTGAACCCGATGGAACCGTCGCCATCCAGCAAACCGCGCAGGTAGTCAGCTTCGGCGATAGGTCCGACAGGAGGTTCGATACTTGTCGCCTTTCTGCCGACGGGCACGCCCGCACTCGCAATCGCGCGGCGAGTTGCCTGATCGTAGAAGCGCAAGGTGGCCGTCTCGTAGTGCGTTGCGAAGTTGGTCGTGCGAGTTCGGTAGCCGATAGACGCGTAGCACGGGAGAATCTCGGCGATACGGTTAAGGATTTGCTCGTCCCGAACGCCCAACTCGAGCGAGACTCGTCCTTTTCCATCGAGGTTCCCCTCATGCGAGCCGTCGGTCTGCAAGAGGCCGACGGTGTACGCCACCGCTGGCGTCGTAAGGTCCAGCACGAACATTTGCACCGTCCTCGGAGCCTGGTCTGGTAATTCCTTCGATGCCGATCCGGTCACCGGGTCCAATGGCGACCAATCGCGCGGCAAATCCAGTAGGTTTACGAGTCTCAGGCCTTCAAGACTAGCCGTGAAGGTGCTGCCGTACTGATGACCGTTAGACCAACGCGCACTCGAAATCAGCGGCAGCGCAGGGTGCCTGCGATGCCCGCGCCGAGGAGCAGAACGCCCGCGAGGTAGATGCTGCCGTTGATCACCCAGGCGTGTATTGCGAGGCGGGTTTCCGCGGAGAGTAGTGGCAGTTCGTCGATCAGGCGGAAAGTGTCGTCCGGGAAGAGGAAATAGACGATGCCGGGGAATACGCCCCACACCAGACCGGCCACGATCGTGCCCACGGCCGAGTAGGCCGCGAGCGCGGCTACCAGGAGGAGAAGCGTTGCGCCGCCGATGATCTGGAAGGTCGAGCCGAGTCGGTCGGCGATATCGCCGAGAATCACCCACTGCCTGGTGTCGGCAGCGCCGTGCGCGGCCAACGCGATCCCGATCGGGGTCACCACCAACCCGATCAGCACGGCAACCAGCGTGCGTCCGGCGTTCCCGCTGGTGCGGAACTGCGCGCCGGGCGGGGACCAGTTCGGGGGCGGCTGGTACTGATACGACATCGTTCGCCTCCTGCGATCCCGCCACTGCCGTTCATTGTCGCCCCGCCCACCGTTTTTCGAGTGGCCCCGGAATACCACGATGATCTCGCAGACGCACCGGTTCGGTGGCGGATCTGGAGTACGCGGGTCCCATCGGCGGCGCGTCGGAACGGCACTTCGATGAGCGGGCTGTGTATGCCTCAGCCTTTGGTCGCAAGAACAGCGTGGTGGGTACCGAACGAACAAGACCGCAGCGAGTGATGCGCCGTCCCATGTACCGGCATGCCGCAGCCCTTGGCCCAAGGGCGGCTGGCTGGCGCTCGACCCGCAGCGCTGCGGGCGGTGCGCCGTCCTGCTCCCGGGGCCCCGGTCCGAAGAGCGGCGGGCTGGCTGCCGCACAGATGGCGGGGCGGCGGGCGGGCGCCGTCCCGTCTCCCGGGGAGGGGCGGGCCGTGGAAGGTGTCGGTGGGGTGGGGCACGATGGAGCGCGTGACCACGGCCGAGGAGAGTTTCGCGATCGACGGCACCACTTCCGACCTGCGGGAGCGGGCCGAAGCACTGTTGCGCGAGCTGGCGGGGGCAGAGGCGCGGCTACGGGAGGATCAGTGGACCGCGATCGAGGCGCTTGCGGTCCACCGGCGCCGGGCTCTGGTCGTGCAGCGCACCGGTTGGGGTAAGTCGGCGGTGTACTTCATCGCGGCGAAACTGCTGCGCGCCGAGGGCCGGGGTCCGACGGTGATCGTCTCGCCGCTGCTGGCGCTGATGCGCAATCAGGTGGCGGCGGCCGAGCGCGCCGGCGTAGTCGCGGCGACCATCAATTCCGGCAATGTCACCGAATGGGACGAGATCCACGAGCGAGTCGCCCGTGGCGAGATCGACGTGCTGCTGGTGAGCCCGGAACGGCTGAACAACCCGGACTTTCGCGATCAGGTGCTGCCGAAGCTGGCCGCCGACGCGGGCCTCGTCGTCATCGACGAGGCGCACTGCGTCTCCGACTGGGGCCATGATTTCCGCCCCGACTACCGCCGCATCCGCACCCTCATCGCCGACCTCGGTTCGGATGTGCCGGTGCTCGCCACCACCGCGACCGCCAACGACCGCGTGGTCACCGACGTCGCGACCCAGATCGGCACCGATACCCTCGTCCTGCGCGGCACCCTCGACCGGGAATCGCTGCACATGTCGGTGGTGCGCTTCGACGACGCGGTAGAACGCACGGCCTGGCTGAGCGGTCACTTGCCCCGGCTGCCCGGCTCCGGCATCGTCTACACGCTCACCGTCGCCGCGGCCCATGATCTGGCCGACGTGCTGAACTCGCACGGCCACAACGTCGCGGCCTACACCGGTCAAACCGATCCGGCCGAGCGCGAGGCGCTGGAATCGGCGCTGCTGCGCAACGAGGTGAAGGCGCTCGTCGCGACCTCCGCGCTGGGCATGGGCTTCGACAAACCCGATCTCGGGTTCGTGGTGCACGTCGGCGCGCCTTCCTCGCCCATCGCCTACTACCAGCAGGTGGGTCGCGCCGGTCGCGGCACCGAGCGCGCCGAAGTGGTGCTGCTGCCCGGCCCGGAGGACACCCGGATCTGGAGCTATTTCGCCTCGGTCGCCTTCCCGCGCGAGCACATCGTGCGCAGCGTGCTCGACGCCCTCGACCACGACCGAGCGCTCTCGACCGCCGCGCTCGAACCGCTGGTGGAGCTGAACCGTTCGCGTCTGGAGATGGTGCTCAAGGTGTTGGACGTGGACGGCGCCGTGCGCCGGGTGCGCGGCGGCTGGATCGCCACCGGTGAGCCGTGGGTCTACGACACCGAGCGCTACGAACGTCTGTCCGCCGCCCGCGAGGTCGAACAGCAGGCGATGCTGGACTATCAGTCGACCACCGGCTGCCGGATGAACTTCCTGCGCCGCCAACTCGACGACCCCGGCCTCCCCGCATTGGACGGCCGAACCCCGGGCTGCGGCCGCTGCGACAACTGCACCGGCACGCGTCCGGACGCCACGGTGGATGCCGACGCCGTCGCGGCCACCCGCGCCCGCTTGGACCGTCCCGGCCTCGACCTCGCGCCGCGCAAACAGTGGCCAACCGGCATGGCCAAGCTCGGCATCCCGCTATCGGGCAAGATCAGCGACGGTCCGGAGACCGGCCGTGTGCTCGGCAGGCTCACCGATCTCGGCTGGGGCCAGCGCCTCCGCGCCCTTCTCGACGCACCCGACGACCCCGTTCCCGACACCGTCTTCGACGCCTGCATCGCGGTCCTGCGAGATTGGGACTGGTCCACCCGCCCCACCTCGGTCATGGCACTTGCCCCCGACCGCCACCCCGTGTTGACCGCCACCCTCGCCGCGCGCCTGGCCGAAATCGGACGCCTGCGCGATCTCGGTACGCTCCCGACCCGCCCCGGCCATCCGCCGGTCTCGGCCGCCAACTCCGCCCACCGGGTCGCGGGGCTCTACGACTCGTGGGACGTGCCCGATCTTTCCGGGCTCGACGGGCCGGTGCTCTTGGTCGACGCCCTGACCGATACCGGCTGGACGCTCACACTCGCCGCCCACGCACTACGGCGCGCGGGAGCGCCTGCTGTTCTTCCGTTCGCCCTGGCTTCGGTCACGTAACCGCGCCCAGCACCGTTCGAGGCAACCTGGGGAAACCGCACCTTCTCGCACGCGAACATCCGGAACTCGTCCCCGAAAGCCGCCCGCGCCGAATGTTCCGCCACGCGTGCCACAGTCCCCGGCCACGTTGAGGAGCCCGCCGTCGGCACCAAAGGGTTCCGCGCACCAAAACCCACCGACCACGCCGAATTTCGCCATCGGTACCAGAGGTTCCGCCATGCGCGGGCAACTCCGACTACCAGCTACACGCGACCACCTACAAACTCAACGTCGCCCGCAAACTCGCATCCAGCGACTCGGTCTCCGCGGCCGTCAATTTCCCCAGCTTTTCGGCGAGCCACGGACGGTACGCGCGATGCAGTTCCAGCGCGTCGGCCCAGCCGTGTTCGGTGTAGACGCCCAGCACGTGCCCCGGATCGGTAGCGATGACCGGGACCACATGCAGCCACCGGTACGGCGAGGTGATGACGGCCGGGTCGGAGACCAGCACCACTGTGCTGCGGCGCGGGAAGGGTGTGCCGTCGCTGAGGGTCGGTGCGTAGCTCCAGATTTCGCCGCGCCTCATGCGGCACCGCGGGAGCGGCGGCGGGCATCGGCGGCGGCGGACTCGGTGAGGTCGAGTTCGTCTTGGGCGGCAGCGCGGTCGGCGGCGTCGTCGACGGGGAGGCTGGTGAGGCTTTCGTGCACGAGAGCGGTCCGCAGGGAGGCGTTGATCAGGGAGGAGAGGCTGCGGTTCTGGCGCTCGGCGGCCTGCTTCGCCCATTCGGCGACCTGCGGATCCAGGGTCACCGTGATGCGCGTCGCCTTGCTCATACCTTCATGCATACCAGAACGGTGCACCGCACGGAACCGCCGCGATCTGCGGGCTTTCGACCAGCCGCGACCGGTCCGCCCCGTTAAGCTCGCACCGTGGCCAGCAAGTCCGCGACACCCGCCGTCGAGCTGGACGTCGGCGACCATACGGTGCGAATCTCGAACCCGGATCGGGTCTACTTCCCCGAGACCGGCGCGACCAAGCTCGACCTCGTGCAGTACTACCTGAGCGTCGGCGACGGCATCGTCAACGCGCTGCGCGACCGCCCGTGCATGCTGCACCGCTTCCCCAAGGGGCTGGCCGGCGACAAGGTGCATCAGAAGCGCTTGCCGCAGGGCGCGCCGGAGTGGATTCCGACGGTCCGGGTCTTCTTCCCGCGCTATGGCCGCCACGCCGACGAACTGTGCGTGCGGGAGTTGGCCGACGTGATCTGGGCTGTGCAGATGTCGACGGTCGAGTTCCACCCGTGGAACTCCCGTCGCGCCGACACCGAACGCCCCGACGAGTGGCGTATCGACCTGGACCCGATGCCGGACTGTCCGTGGTCGCGGGTGCAGCGGGTGGCGGGGGTTGTGCACGAGGTGCTCGACGAACTCGGCGCCGTCGGCTGGCCCAAGACCTCCGGCGGCAAGGGTCTGCACGTGTACGTGCGGATCGCGCCGGAGTGGGGCTTCGCCGATGTGCGAAGGGCCGCACTGGCTTTCGCGCACGAGGTGGAGCGCCGGGCGCCCGACGACGTCACCACCACCTGGTGGCGCCGTGATCGCGATCCGAACCTGCTGTTCGTCGACTACAACCAGAACGCACGCGATCACACCATCGCCGCGGCCTACTCGGTGCGCGGCGTGCCGGAGGCGACCGTCTCCACCCCGGTCCGCTGGGACGAGATCCCCGACATCGACCCACGCGACTTCACCATGAAGACCGTGCCGTCTCGCTACGCCGAGTTGGGCGATCTGCACGCCGGGATCGACGACGCCGTGTTCGCCATCGACCCACTGCTCGAATGGGCCGACAGGGACCGGATCGAAGCGGACCCGCAGGAGGGCGACTCGTAGTCGTTCGCGGACAGGCGTGCGTATAGCTTCCTGGTGCTAACGTCGCGGTGGCGAGCAGTCGGTCCGCGCGCGGGCCGCCGGTACCGGGTGAAGGAGGTCCGCGATCATGGGTGAGCGCCGGCGAGCGAACCGACGACACAGCGCGCTCTCGCGCACTACGGAGCCGAGCGTCAGCGAGGCGCAGTCGTGAATGAGATGGCAGTGCCGATCGCGATCGGCCCCACCCAGCCCGCGCCGACCTTGCTGGAGAAGGCGGTCACCGAAGGTGGCGCGACGCTGAGCGACCTCGCCGATGCCAGGGCGCTGATCTGGGCGGGCGGCCCCGGCGAGTTTCCCGAGGAGCTGCCCGGCACCGTCGAGTGGGTGCAGCTGCCCGCGGCGGGCGTCGAGGACTGGTTCACCGGAGGTCTGATCGCCCGTCATCCGAACGTCCTTTTCACCTCCGCCGCAGGCGCTTTCGCCGCGAGCGTCGCCGAGCACGCGCTGATGATGCTGCTCGCCGGCGTGCGCTATCTGCCCGAACACCTGCGCGCGGGCAGCTGGCGACAGCAAGACTTCTTCCCGCACGTCGGCACCCTGCGCGGCAAGACGGTCACCATCGTCGGCGCGGGCGGCATCGGTCGCGCGCTCATCCCGATGCTGGTGCCGCTCGGCGCGCACATCATCGCGGTGAATCGGTCCGGACGACCGGTCACCGGCCCCGGCATTCCACCGACCGTCGAGACGATCTCCGCCGAACAAGTGTCCAAGGTGTGGCCGCGCACCGATCACGTGGTGGTAGCCGCGCCCGCGACCGCCGACACCCAGCACCTGATCAGCGCCGACGTCCTGGCTCGGCTGAAGCCCTCCTCGTGGGTGATCAACGTGGCCCGCGGCAGCCTGGTCGACACCGACGCGCTGGTCGCGGCGCTCGCCTCCGGCGCGATCGGCGGCGCCGGACTCGACGTCACCGACCCGGAGCCACTCCCCGACGGACATCCACTCTGGGTCCTGCCGAATGCGATTGTGACGCCGCATGATTCGAACCCACCGCAGTTGCGGTTCGCGGCCTTCGCCGACCACGTCGAGGCGAACGTCGTCCGGTTCGTCGAGGGACGACCACTGCTGGCCTCGATCGATCCCGCGCGCGGCTACTGAGCTCGCCGCCGCCCGCGGCCGAACGCCCCCGCGCGGTTACCGAGGCTCCCTACATGGCGCTGCCACACATGCACGGCAATGCCTCGGACCGAAAGCCACCGCACCGTGACACCAGCGTTCCCAATTCGCCATTGACAAATGGCACATTACAAGATGATCCTTATCTCCATGACAAGGTCAACGAAGACCTCGGTCCCCGGCGTACCCGCCGCGCCCTCGCTGCGCGCCGGGCTTGCCGCCGCGGCCGCCGAGTACGGATTGCGGCCGCTGAACTGCGCGATTCCGCTGAACACGCCGGGTATCTGGTTCGCGCGCAAGCTGATCGCGACCATCATGGCGGCCGGTGGGCCACCGCTATCCGGCACGACTGTCAGCCGGGTCCGCGCGGGTGCGGTGCGGGGCGAGTGGGTGCGGGCCGACGGTGTCGAGTTCGGGAAGCGGGCGATCTACTACATCCACGGCAGCGGGTACGTGCTGTGTTCGGCGCGGACGCATCGCGGGCTCGCCGCGCGGCTCTCCCGTGAGACCGGTCTGCCGGTATTCCTCACCGACTACCGACTCGCGCCCGAGCACCGCTTCCCCGCCGCGGCCGACGACGTGGCCGCTGGCTACGACTGGCTGTTGACGCACGGCTTCGCGGCGAAAGACATCGCCGTCGCCTGTGATTCGGCGGGCGGGCATCTCGCTCTGGATCTCTTGGTGCAGAACGGAACTCGATCGGTGCCGCAACCGGCCGCCGTGGCGATGTTCTCCCCGCTGCTCGACCTCACTCTGACGCTCGCCGCGGAACAGGAACGGCGCAAACGCGATCCGGTCATCTCCGCACGGGCCGCCGCTCGACTCCCCCGCCAATACACCCGCGGCCTACCCGCCGACACACCGCGACTGCGGCTCACGGTGCCCTCGGGCATCGAGTTGCCGCCGATCCTGGTGCAAGCCGGTGGCGCCGAGATGCTCAGCGCGGACGCCCGGCGACTGCACGAGATGGTGCGCGCCGCGGGCGGCGCGTGCGAGCTGGAGATCTGGCCGGGCCAGGTGCACGTCTTCCAGGCGCTGCCCCGGTTGGTTCCGGAGGCCGACCTGGCGCTGCGCCGGGCCGCGGAATTCCTCGGCGCGGCATTGGCCGCGCGCACCGATGTGGAACAGGTGAGCTGAGAATGTTGGAAAGAATGGTGCCGCTGAGTCTTCGAGCGCGCCGCAGTCACGGCGCGCGCGCCGTGGTGACCGGCGCTGGCAGCGGCATCGGTCGCGCCTTCGCGGTCGAAATCGCGGCTCGCGGCGGTCGGGTGATCTGCGCCGATATCGACCAGGCGCGCGCCGAGGAGACGGTCGCCCTCATCGAGCGCACCCGGCCCGGCGCGGCGCACGCCTTCCGCTGCGATGTCTCCCGGCGCGCGGACGTGGAGGTCCTCGCCCGTTTCGCCGAGTCCGTCTTCGACGAGCCGGTCTCGCTGGTGATCAACAACGCCGGTGTCGGCATCGGCGGAAAGCCCGTGGGGGCCATCGGTTTCGCCGACTGGGAGTGGGCGCTCGGCATCAACCTGTGGGGCGTGGTGCACGGCTGCGAGATCTTCACCCCGATGCTGCGGGAGGCGGGTCGCGGCGGCATCATCAACGTCGCCTCGGCGGCCGGTTTCGCGGCCGCGCCGTCCATGGCCGTCTACAACACCTCCAAGGCGGCGGTGCTCTCGCTGTCCGAGACCATGGCCGCCGAGCTCGGCGGCAGCGGAGTCGCGGTCACCGTGCTGTGCCCGACCTTCGTCAAGACCAACGTGGCCAAGGACGGTCGCATCACCGCGCAGTCCATGAAGTTGGCCGAAACCCTGATGCGCTGGACCGGTTTCACCCCGGAACACGTCGCACGCGTCAGCCTCGACGCCAACGACCGCGGCAGCCTCTACGTCCTGCCGCAACTCGACGCGCACCTGATCTGGCGCCTCAAGCGCTACTTCCCCGCGCAGTACACCTTCGTCCTCGGCCTGCTGGAACGGCTCCTGCCGCAAGACGATTCGACCACACCGGACCGCCCAGCGGTCACCGACAGAACAGGAGTCTGACATGGCCGCCATCGCGATGGACTTCGAGGACATGCTCCGCAAGATCAAGGACCGCCAGTGGGCCCTTGCCGATATCGACTGGGACGCCCCCGGCGCCGAGACCATCACCCCGGAACTGCACGCCCGCCTCAAGCCGTTCATGGCCGACCTGATGTGGATCGAGAACGTCGGCGCGCGCGGTTTCGCCGCAATGGCCAAGAAGGCGCCCACCGAGACCCTGCGCGAGATCTACCGCTACTTCCACGCCGAGGAACAGAAGCACGCCAACGCCGAACTGGCGCTGATGCGCCGCTGGGGCATGCTGGAGGGCGACGAGATCCCGCAGCCGAACGTGAACGTCAAGCTCGTCATCGACTTCCTGGACAAGTACTCCGACGACATGTCGCTGTCCTTCCTCGGCACCGTGATCCCGATGCTCGAGGTGGCGCTGGACGGCGCGCTGGTGAAGTTCATCATGGACGAGATCGACGATCCGGTCTGCCAGGAGGCGTTCAAGCGGATCAACGCCGACGAATCCCGGCATCTGGCGGTCGATTTCGCGGTCATGGATCTGCTCGGCCACGCCGAGACGCGCAAGCTGCTCATCGAGCTGGTCGGCGGCTGGGTCAAGCCGACCTTCCTGATCGGCGTGCTGAGCTATGTGCCGCTGCTGAACAAGATGCGCGACAACATCGTCGCGATGGGCGTGGACGAGAACAAGCTCTACAAGGCGCTCGAGCGCTACCGCAATGTCGGCGAGCGCAGCGATTTCGCGCGCAGGCTGCCGATGTATCAGATCGTGAAGATGCACGGCGGATGGGTGGTCGACCGCGACCATCCCTACCACCTGCTGGCCGACGCCCTGGTCAAGATCACCGCGCGGGTGCCGAAGCGGTTGCTGCGCAAGGACCCGAGCTGGGCCAAGGAAATCACCTACGAACCCGCGGCATGAGGGACGACATGACCAACGCACAGACGCTCGACGTCGCGGTGATCGGCGGCGGCTTCGCCGGCATCGGCGCCGCGATCCGGTTGAAACAGCACGGCATCGAGAACTTCGCCATCCTGGAGCGCGGCACCGCGCTCGGCGGCACTTGGCGCGACAACACTTATCCGGGCGCCGCATGCGACATTCCGTCGCGGCTCTACTCCTACAGCTTCGCCCCCAATCCGAACTGGTCGCAGACCTATTCGGGCAGCGCGGAGATACTCGGCTACATCGAGTCGATGGCGGCGCGGTATCGGCTGCGCCCGCACGTCCGATTCGGTTGCACCGTGGCCGGAATCGCGTTCGACGAGGACGCGGGGCTCTGGGACGTAGCGATCGAGGGCAACGTCGCGCCGGTGCGGGCGCGCACCGTGGTGCTCGCCTCCGGCCCCCTGGCCAACGCGGGCTTCCCCGACATCCGCGGCATCGAGACCTACGAGGGGCACAAGATCCACAGTGCCCGTTGGGATCACGACTACGACTTCACCGGCAAGCGGGTCGCGGTGATCGGCACCGGCGCGAGCGCGGTGCAGATCATTCCCGAGCTGGTCGAGAAGGCCGCCTCGGTCAAGGTGTTCCAGCGTACGCCGGGATGGGTGCTGCCCCGGGTGAACCGGCGGACCAACCCGCTCACGAAGAGTCTCTACCGGCACGTGCCCGCGGCGGAGTCGCTGGCCAGGCGCGCGTGGTTCTACGGGCACGAGTCGGTGGCGCTCGGCGTCGTGTGGAACACCCCGCTGACCCGCGTCGTCGAGCTGGTCGGGCGGGCCCAGCTGCACCGGCAGGTGCGCGATCCCTGGCTCCGCCGCCAGCTCACGCCGGACTTCCGCGCCGGGTGCAAGCGCCTGCTGATGACCGACGACTACTACCCGGCGTTGCAGCGCGACAACTGCAAACTGATCACCTGGCCGATCGCGCGCCTCGCGCCGCACGGTATCCGCACCGCGGAAGGTGTTGAGCACCAAGCGGATTGCATCGTGTTCGCGACCGGGTTCGAGGTGTCCAAGGCCGGGACTCCGATTCCGATCGTCGGCCGCGACGGCCGGGTGCTCGCCGAGGAGTGGTCGCGCGGCGCGTTCGCGTACAAGAGCGTCGCCGTGTCGGGCTATCCGAATCTGTTCTTCACCTTCGGGCCGAACTCCGGACCTGGCCACAACTCGGCGCTGGTGTACATGGAAGCCCAGATCGACTACCTGGTCCGGGCGATCGGCACCATCCTGGACCGCGACCTGCGCATGCTCGACGTCCGCAGGGATCGCCAGGACCGGTACAACGAGACCATCCAGCGCAGGCTCACCGGGACCACTTGGAATTCGGGCTGCCACAGCTGGTATCTGACCGATGACGGTTTCAACGCCACCATGTATCCCGGCTTCGCGACGCAGTACGTCAACCAGTTGCGCAGCCTGCGGCTCGAGGACTACCACGTGGTGTCGGCCGACGCGGGCACGCGGGCGGCGCGGATCGCGGCGGTCTCCTGAGTCGACCCGCCGCAACGACACGAGTCCGGCGCGCGCCCACACCGGTGCCGCCGGGCTCGTCTCGATAGACTCGGTCTTTCGACGATCAAGGTCGCGGCCGTCCGATGCGCCGCGGCGGGCGAGGAGGTGAGCGCGGTGGCCGAGTATCGGATCGACGATCTGGCCCGCGCGGCGGGCACCACCACCCGCAACGTGCGCGCGTACCAGGAGCGGGGCCTGCTGCCGCCGCCGATCGGCAAGGACGGCCGGGCGAGCATCTACGGCGAGGCGCACCTGGACCGGTTGCGGCTGATCGACGCGCTGTTGCAGCGCGGCTTCACCACCGCGCACATCGCCGACTTCATCACCAGCTGGGAGACCGGCAAGGACCTGACCGAGGTGCTCGGGCTGCAACACGCCGTCACCGCGTCGTGGGCCAAGGCCGAGACCTTCGAGGTGCCGCGCGAGCTGATCGACACGCTGCTCGGCGCCGAGGCCGCCGACCTCGTCGACCGGTTGACCGAGATGAAGCTGGTCCGCGTCGAGGGCGAGACCGTGGTGTTCACCGACACCCACCTGCTGGCCTCGTTCGCCGAGCTGCACGAGTACGGCCTGGAGCTGCGCACGCTCATCGAGATCTACGCCAAGGTCGCCGACCGGATCGACGACATCACCCACATCATGATCACCGCCGCCAAGCAGCACATCATCGACGAGCACGGCCCGGGCTGGCTGCCGCAGACGAGCTCCGAAATCGCGGAGACCACAACGATGTTGAACAAGATGCGGGAGCTTGCCACCACTTCGGTGCACGCCACGCTGGCCCGTTCGCTCGATGTGACGCTGCGCCGCGAGCTCGGCGACTACCTCGCCACCGCCGCCGAGCGGGAAGCCAAGCGCACCGGCAAAGGCGCCTGACTCAGCGCCGCGCGTAAAGGGCTGCGGCGCAGACATATCCGAGAAGCGTCAGCCCGAGACACCACAGCACGGCGGCGACGGCCTGCCCACCTCCGCCGGTCGTGAGGAGAGCCCGCACGGTGCCGATCACGGGCGTGGCGGGCTGGTTCTCGGCGAACCCGCGCAACCAGCTCGGCATGGTGTCGATCGGGACGAAGGCGCTGCTGATGTAGGGAACGAACATCACCGCGTAGGTGAAACCGCCCGCCGCCTCTGGACTTTTCGCCACTACGCCGAGCGCGACCGCGATCCAGGTGACCGCGTGCACGAACAGCGCGATCACCCCGAGCGCCGCCATCCAGTCGAACAGTCCCGCGCTGGAACGAAATCCGAGCGCGAAAGCGATCAGCAGTACGATGCCGACGGCGGCGAGATTCCGGACGACCCCTTCCCCCGCGTGCCCAGCGAGAAGTGCCTGCCGGAAGGCGGGGAGCGTCCGAAACCTCTCCACCGCTCCCGAGACCATGTCCGCCGAGATGGCCGTCGCGGTGATGGACGCGCCGAAACCCGTGCACAGCAAGATGATTCCCGGCAGCACATAGTCCAGGTAGGGCATGCCGACCCGGATCGCTCCGCCGAACACATACACGAACAGCAGCATGATCAGGATCGGCAGCGCCAGCGAGATCACCAGGGTGTCGCGGCCGCGTACGGTGCGCCGCGCCGCGCGCCGGAACATGACGACGGAATCCGCGACGGCCGCGCCGACCCGCCTCATCAGTCCCGTGCTGCGGCGCGGCTCGGCAGCGGGCGGAACGAGTGCCGGATCATTCCGCCGCCCGCTCGACGATATCGGCCGTGCGCCGGGTCGCGTCCGAGCTCGAATGCAGTTGCACCGCGAGGCTTTTCGCCCGCTGACCCGTCTCCGGCGCGAGCAACGTGCGCACGCCCTCGGTCAACCTCTCCGCGTCCAGCCGCTGGAACGGCACGTGCGCGCCGACCCCGAGCCGCTCGACCTGCCCGCCCCACATCGGCTGATCGAACGACACCGAGCAGACCAGCGTCGGCAAGCCCGCGCGCAGACTCTCGAAGGTGGTGCCGATCCCGCCGTGGTGCACGGCCGCGGCGCACAGCGGGAAGACGATGTCGTGCGCGAGCGGTCCGACGACCCGCACGTTCGGACCGGTCTCGGCGTTCGCGGCGTCCAGATCGCTCCACCCCGCGCTGACCAGACCGCGCCTGCCGAGCCGTCCGCACACCTGCTCGACGATGGCCAGCACCGCGTGCGTGTCCCGGATGGGCATACTGCCGAATCCGAAGTACACCGGCGGCTCACCTTCCGCGATCCAGTCCAGCACCGCACTGTGGTCGGCGGCGAGTTCACCGATCGCCTCGCGCGCCGACCGCTCGAGCGGCAGGAAACCGACCAGCGGCCTGCGCTCACCCCACTCCTCGGCAAGACCGGGCACCAGCGCGCGATCGTAGATCTGCACCTCCGGCACGCCGCGGCGTTCGAGCATCGCGGCCGGGCTCGTCGCCGACCTGGGCAGACCGAGTTCGCGGCGCAACTGGTTGAGGTAGCGCAGGAACACCACGCGACGCAGGTTCTCGGCCAGCGCCCAGGTGGCGCGGTTGATCGCGGCGGGCGGACGCCAGTGCGGCGGCAGCGCGCCGGGGAACGGATACGCCCCGTTCTTGCGGCCGGGAAAACCGTGCATGGTCACCATCGGCACCCCCATCGCCTCGGCGACCGACGCGGCCCGATCCTCGGTGAGCAACGTGGAGACGATGACATCGGCGTCCCGGCAGACCTCGACGACCTCGCGGTTCATCCGCTCGGCGTAGTCGGCCATCTGCTTGCCGACCAGCTGCATCAGACGGAAACTGCTGCCCGCGGCCAGCGCCCGCTGGCCCTCGTCGGAGGCGTACAGCTGTTGCACGTCCGGACCGCACGGTGTCGCGGTCAGTCCGGCGCGGGCGGTGAAGTCGACCAGATTGGGCGGTGCGCCGACGGTCACCTCGTGGCCGCGGCGGCGCAGTTCGAGCCCGAGCGCCACCGCGGGCTGCACATCACCGCGGGTGCCGGTCAGCGGTATCGCCACCTTCATGCCGTCGCCTCCCGCTCGGCGCGATTTACCCTCATCGGACCTCCTGCGTCCGTACGGTGGTGGCCATGCACGTCGCGTTGTTCACCGACTTCCATCCCGCCACTCTCGGCGGGATCCAGACTTCGGTGAACGCCTTGCGGCGCGGCCTGGAACGGGCTGGTCACCGGGTCACGGTGTTCGCCGCACCCACGCCGGAATCTACCGAACCCGACCCGGACCTCGTGGTCCTTTCGGCACTCGCGGGCGTGCGGGTGAACGGATTCGCGATGGTGCTGCCGACGCCGGACAACACCCGGCGAATCGACGCGGCCTTCGCCGACCGCGGCCCGATCGACATCGTGCACGTGCAGACCACCTACGGCGTCGCGATCGCCGGGCTGCGCGCCGCGCGCCGCCACGGCATTCCGGTCGTGCAGACGGTGCACAGTCGCGACGACGCGTTCATCCAGCACACCTCGCCGACTCCGTACCTATCCGCGCTCGCCGTGCGTCTGCTGCACGGGCGCTTCGTTCCGCACCGGAAGTCGGTGCCGCACAAGGGAGAATCGCGCGCCGCCCGGCAGGCGTGGCACACGATGGTGAACCACGCGCGCGCCGCCGATCGGGTGATCGTGCCCACCGAACACTTCGCCGACCGCTTCCGCGCGCACGGGCTGGACCGCCCGATTCGGGTCATCTCCAACGGCATCGATGACGAACTGCTCGACATGGCGCGCGCCGCAGCGGCTACCGGCGCCGACGAATCTCGCAGTACCGCACTCGATTTCATGCCGGAAGCGACTACTCCGCTGCGCGTGCTGTGGTGCGCGCGTTTGTCACCGGAGAAGCGGCTACTGGAAGCGATCGAGGCCGTCCGCCGAACACCGGGCTGCACGCTGGACGTGTACGGAAGCGGCGATCAGGAGGCGTCCGCCCGGGCGGCGATCGAGGCGGGCGGCCTCGCGGATCGGGTACGCCTGCACGGCGGCGTGCCCCAGCTCGACTGCCTCATCGCGATGGCGGCGCACGACGTATTGCTGTTCCCCTCTTCGGGATTCGACACCCAAGGCATGGCGCTGCTGGAAGCCGTGGCGATGGGACTGCCCGTGGTGTACTGCGACCCCGATCTCGCGGAGACGGTGCCGCCGGGCGGCGGTATTCGCACCCGTGACCCCTCGGTCGCTTCGATCGCCGCGGCGCTGCGGGATCTGGCCGCCGATCCGGCGCAGCTGATCCCGATGCGGAAAGCCCTGCGCGAGTACGCGGACACGGCGCGGCAATCCCGGTTGATCGCGCAGGTCACCGCCGAGTACGCCGAGCTGACGGCCGCACAGGGCGACGAGCGTGTCACAGGCATCCCGACCGCCCCGGGCAGGCTGCCGGTGCTCGGCCACAGCCTCGCCGCGCTGCGCGGCGCACTGCCGTTCGTCGCCTCCCTGGCCGAGATCGGGCCGATCGTGCGCATCTATCTCGGCCCGCGCCCGGCCTACGTTCTGACCACGCCCGAGCTCGTCCGCGAAGTCGGCTTCGGCGATGCCGGGTCGTTCCATCGCGAAGAGTTGCGCGAAGCGATGCACGAGGTGATTCGCGGGGCATCGAATGTGCTCAGCGGGACACCGCACGAGCTGCGCCGCCGCATGATCGCCCCGGCGCTGCGCCAGCGCAGGCTGGCCGAGTACACCGCCGTGGCCGCGGATCTGGCCAATGCGTGGGCCGACGCCTTGCCCGCGAACCGTCCGCTGAATCTGGTCGATGAAGCACATCGGCTGGTCCTGGACATCATCTCGGCCACCCTGTTCACCGCCGATTTCGGCGCGGAGGCGAAACGCGAAGTGCGCGAGAATGTTCCATGGCTGCTGGGTCAGGTGATCCAGCGGGCCGCGCTGCCGCGATCCGTACGGCGGCTGCGGGTGGTCGCGAATCGCCGGTTCGCCGCGAAGTCCGCCGCGTTGCGCGCGCAGATCTCCGCGGTCGTCACCGAATACCGCAGGGCCGACCGGGATTTCCACGACGTGCTCTCCGCCCTCGTCCGGCACACCGATCCGGACACCGGTGTGCGGCTGTCCGACGAGGAGATCGTCGACGAGCTCATCCTGATGCTGGCGGCGGGCGTCGGATCGACGGCTTCGATCATGGCGTGGGTCTGGCACGAGACCATGCGAAACCAAGATATCGGCGACGAACTACGCAGGGAGCTGGATGATTTCGTCGCCTCGGGACAGGTACGGCCGGATCACCTCGTCGCACTGCCCTACTTGCGGTTGGTGGTGCTGGAGACCCTGCGGTTCTGGGGACCGTGGGTCAGCACGCAGACCGCGGACGGCCCCGTCACCATCGGTGGCGTCACCCTGCCCGACGGCGCGATGGTGGTCTACAGCCCGTACCTTGTGCACCACACCGAGCGCTACTACCCCGCACCGGAGACCTTCGATCCGGACCGGTGGTTCGCCGGGCGGGTCGAGGAGATCGACAAGAAGGCGATCCTGCCGTTCGGCGTGGGAGCGCGGCGCTGCCCCGGCAACAACTTCGCCGTCATGACGATCACCCTCGCCACGGCGGCGCTGTTCGCCCGCTGGCGGCCGGAACCGGACCCGAGGTACCGGGTGCGGCCGGCCACCCTCGATTTCGTGCCATCGCCCGCCAAGCTTCCGGTGGTCCTGCACCACCGGTGAACGGCGTCGTTTCCGGTCATCTACCAGCGCTTTTCCATCGCGCGACCGGGCAGGCGACGTACCCTGCTCGACAAGTGTGTGCCGACCACCGACCGATGGAATGGACCGCCCATGGCCTCCGGACGACCCATGATGCCGCCACTCCCCCTCCTGCGCGCGGTCGATCGCTTTCGCGGCGCGCTGGCGGTGCTGCACCGAAAACTGGTTCCCGGCCATATCGCGCTGATGGAGATGATGACCTCCGGCTGGCTGGCGCAGGCCATCGCGACGGCCGCCGAACTCGGCATCGCCGACGAGCTCGCCCGCGGTCCACGGCAGGGCGCGGAGCTGGCCGCCGCGGTGAGCGCCGACGAGGACGCGCTGCACCGGCTGTTGCGACTGCTGATCAGCCACGGCATCTTCGCCAGGCGGCGCGACGGCGCCTACCGGCTCACCCCGCAGGCGCGGGCGCTGCGCCGGGACGCCCCGGTCTCGCTGCGCGACGCGTTCCTGTTCTTCGGATCCGCCCAGCACCGCGGGCACTGGTCGCATCTCACCGACGCGGTGCGCACCGGCCTGCCGGTCGGCCCGGCGCTGAACGGCATGCCGTTCTTCGACTACGTGCAGACCGACCGCGAGCTCGGCGAGCTGTTCGACAACGCGATGACCAGCATCAGCACGCTCGCGCTCGAACCGCTCTTGGCCGCACACGATTTCGCGCGCTACGACACCGTCGTCGACATCGGCGGCGGCCACGGCAGTCTGCTCGCCGAGATCCTGCGCCGCGCACCGCGCTCCCGCGGCGTCCTGTTCGATCTGCCCGAGGTGGTCGCGGACGCCGCGCCGTACCTGGCCGAGCGCGGCGTGACCGATCGCTGCTCCGTGACGGCCGGGTCGTTCTTCGAGGCCGTGCCGGAAGGCGGGGACGCGTACCTGCTCAAGCACATCATCCACGACTGGCCGGAGGACGAGGCGGGCCGCATCCTGCGCACCTTGCGCGCCGCCATGCCTCGGGACTCCCGGCTGTTGCTGGTCGAACTGGTACTGCCCGAACACGATCGGCCGCACCCCGGCAAATACATCGACATCGAGATGCTGGTCAACGCGGGCGGACGCGAGCGCACCGAGTCGGAGTACCGAGATCTACTGGCGCGCAACGGATTCACCCTGCTGCGCGTCGTTCCGACGGTGTCTCCCGACAACATCCTCGAAGCGTGCCCGGCCGAACGGTAGCCTCGAGGTGACGCTTCAGGAGGGGACGCCATGGCACACGACGAAGCCGATCGCGCCGAGGACCCGCGCGCGCACTGGAGGCAGCTGCCGCCGGAGCCCGTCACACACATCGAGGAGATCCACGTCGGCCCGAGCGCATCCGACCACGCCCTACCCGCCTTCGACCCCGATCAGGACTTCATCCGGCGCTACGGTGCGTGACCTGTCAGGTGACGCAGAGCAATGCCTGCGCAATGAGCGCGAGGTAGAGGGCGAGAACGAACGCGACCGCGGGCAGGACCGGGTGCTCGGGTTCGTCCGATCGCAGGAACCGCCACTCTCCGTACGCCGGAATCAGCAAAAGCACCAGCGGTATCCACGCGACCGCGGCTCGCGCTCCGCTGAACTCCCAGGGCTGGGCCAGCGCGAGTTCGACCGCCACGGCGAGCGCGGCGAAACCGAGAATCGCGGCCACACTGCCCGCGACGCCCAGCTGATTCGAATAGAGGTGCGCCGGACGCTCTTCCCGCGCGGTCTTTCGCGCGAACTCGAAGTGCAGGAACGCGCCCGCGAAGATCGCCACGACAGCGGCGGTCTGCCATCCGGCGGCGACCTCCCCGGTGTCCCTGGCCGAGACGAGGACATACGCGGCCACCAGCAGCTGAACCGGGTACGTGACGACGAGATTGAGCAGAATGTCGTCGCGCACCGCGGCCGAGCGCCGCTCCAAGGCCCACAGGAACACCCCGTACGCCAACACCGCCGCGATCGCCACGGCGGAGGACACCGACAGAGCCAGGCTCGCGCCGATCGCCCCCACCGCGATCACGCCCATGGCCGCGCGCAGTTCGCCCGCGCTCACCGCGCCGGTCACCAGCGGCCGGTCCGGGTTGTGGACGCGGTCGTAGTCCAAGTCCTTCTGCTCGTCGACCATCCGCAGATACAGCAGCACGAAGGCCACGACGACGATGCGCAGGATGGTGCCCCGGCCCGGCCGCCACGGTGTAACCGGTTGGGACACAAGGGCGGCCGTGCCCTCGAGGGCGAGCACGAAGAGGACGCCGTACAGCAGGTAGTGCGGCTTGTACATGACGGCGGTGAAGCGCGCGACGCGCCGCGCGGAGCCGAGCGGGCTCGGGGACCGCACGTCGCTTCTCATAACCCGCCCCACCGTTCCCACGCGGTGACCTCGGCGGCGGGCAGCCTGCGCGGCGCCGCCTTCGACGGACCCGGCCGCAGGTGCGCGACCGGAACCAGCGCGACCTGGGCGACCTCCTCGAACGGAATCCCGAGCAGGTCGGCCACTTCGCGCTCGTAGGCCAGGTGAGCGGTCGTCATGGTGCCGCCGAGCCCGCGCTCGTGCAGGGCGAGCAGGAAGCTCCAGACAGCCGGATAGACGGAGCCGTAGTAGCTCGCCAGGTGCAGGGCCGAACCGGTCGCGGGCGGGCGGCCGAGCGAACAGACCAGCACCAGCGCGGGCACCTCGTGCATACGCTCGGCCAGATACCGGCCGGAGGCGAGATCTCCGAGCTGATCGGGTCGCGGTGTGCGAGCGGACAGGTACGCCGCGAAACCCTTGCGGTAGTACTCCGCGATCTGCTGCCGGGCGCGCTGGTCCTGCACGACCAGGAAGCGCCACGGCTGTCGGTTGGTGCCGCTTGGCGCGTGCACGGCGGTGTCGAGGCAGCCGAGCAGCTCCGCGCGGTCGACGGGGCGGGTGAGATCCAGCCGTCTGCGGAACGCGCGGGTCGTCCGAAGCAGCTCGGCGGCGGTCATCGGGTCGGCGGTCATCGGGATTCGGCGATGGTCTCGGAATCCAAAGCGTCCACGTCGAATTCGAGGTCCAGGCGCGCCGCGACAGCGCCCGCCTGGTGGATCTCGCAGTGCACGACGGTGGTGTCGAGTCCGGGTTCGGTGATCTCGGCGACGCACTCTGCGGGCAGATCCAGTTCCACGAACCGGTCGAAGGTGCTTGCCACGCAGACCAATCGGGGCAGATCGCGCAGGACCATGCTCAGCGCGGTCTGTCTGCACGCCTCGATCAGCAGGCTACCCGGCACGTGGTCGAGCTGGTGATCGAACAGGAAAGGGTGGGACAGGTCGGGGACCAGTGCGGCACGGGCGACGCGACCGTCCGTGTCCGGCGGCGCGATCACGACGTTGCGCCAGTTCTCCCGGCCGACCGCCGCCGCGTCGGCGCGCTCGCCGAGGGCCGACGCACCGTGGAAAGCGCCGAGTCCCAGACTTTTTCGGAACTGATCGCGCAACCCGGTCCACTGCCGCGGCGTGGTCCAGGAGAAGGACCCGTCGACGGTGAGCATCGCCTCGCCGCCGGAGAAGATCTCCAGCACCATGTCCAGGCCATGGAGCGTCTCACCGCGGCGGTGCCTGCGCGGAACCCGCACGTGCATCACGAGATCGGCGGGGGCGATACCGGTCTCCCACGCCGGGGTGTCCGAGCCGGTGCCGTTGAACGTTCGCACGATGAACGCCATATTCTCCGGCACACCGTAGAACTCGTGGGTGACCGAGATCGCCGCCTGCCGCGCGGCCTCCATCACCAGCAGCGGATCGTGGCGCAGGCTCAGCGATCCGGCGTGGTCACCGTAATAGGCGTGCATGCGCGGCAGCTGGGCGCCGACCAGGAACGCGTCGGGCCCGAGGGTGTCCAGCGAGGTGACGAACACCTCCGAGACCGCGCAGCGGTGCGCCAACTGCCTGGGAATGGTGCGGTTGTGCGTGGCGGTCTTCTCGACTGCCGCGTGTGTTGTCACGATCGGCCCTCCAACCATTCTCGCGCGGCCACCGGCGGCAGCGTCTGCGACCGCGTACCGACCCGCATCGGAAGCACATAAGACCCGAGCACCAAGACCGACCAGGGATCCAGCTCCGCGTCCGCGGCCCACGCCGAGTACAGCAGCCGCGCGCCGTCCGCGTCCTCCCCCGCGTCGATTCCGGCGCGGCGCAGATCGGCCAGAACGGTGCGCAGCGCGTCGTCCCGGTCGAAGCTGCGGGCCGGGACCCGCGCGTACAGGTCGGCCGCCAACGCGCTGACCGCCGCCGTGCGATCCAGTCCGGCCGTCACCTGCGCGAGCAGGTCGGCGCGGGTGTCTTCGTCGAAGTAGATGGCCAGTTCGCGCAGCACGTCGGCCGGGTCGTCGGGCGAGTGCACCAGGTTCAGCAAGAAGTTGTGCCTGCCGAGCACGTAGCGCAGTTCGCCCGGGTTGCGCTTGCGCGGGTCGGTGGCGCCCTTGGCCTCGGTGAGGCGGATCGGCACCGGCAGCGCGTCGTCGGCGCCGTGCACGACGAGCACCAGCACATCGGAGATGTCGACGAGCAGGTCGGCGAGGCGCCTTCGTTCCGGCGAGGCGATGTTCCACGCGAAGTACCACAGCGCGCGCACCAGGTGCCGGTTCACTCGCATCCGGTGCGCGGCTACCACGCGAAATCCCCTGGCGGGCAACCATTGCAGTGTCGGCTCGACGGCGCGCGCCACGATCGCGTCCGGCTTCAGCAGCAGCAGCGAATGCTGCCTGGCGAAGGCGACGGGATCGATGCCGAGCCGCTCGAGCTGGTCGACGGCCTCCTGCACGTAGGTGTCGTCCGCGTAGGCATCGATCTTCGCGGCGGCGGGTGTCAGGCGGTCCAGCAGCGCGTGCAGCGACGCGCCACTCTGTTCCGCTGGCGTCGCCGTCATCGGATCGCCCCGTCGAAACCGTTGGCGGCCAGGACTTCAGCGATCGAGGGCAGCGGAACGCCGAGGTAGCCGGATTCCAGGCAGTAGTCCAGCAGCAGGCGCAGGTAGTCCTTGCCGGTGGGCGGCGACGGGCGGCCGAGCAGTATCTCGGCGCGCGTGGTGTCGAAGTCGAGGCGGCGCTCGAAATAGCTGGTGTAGAGCGCGCCGATCCGGCGGTAGTACTCGCGCTCGACCGGATCCAGATCCGACTCGGCGAAGGTGGATTTCGGAACGAAGGTCGCCACCTCGAACGACGGATACTCGGCGAGCACGTCGGACACCTCGCGCAGCGAGAGCGCGTCCCGGCCGAGCGCGTGCAGCGTGCGGAAGTCCGCCGAGTCGAAATCCAAGACGGCCGCGGCGATCACATCGGCCACGTGGTCGACCGGGGCCAGCGCGAGGGTGGCGTCGTAGCGGCCGGGCAGGGTCCGCAGCTTGCCCTCGACCATCAACTTCACGACGGTGTACAGGTTCTTGTATTCGCGGATCTCACCGGTGGCCGCGTGGCCGGTGACGATGCCGGGCCGCACGATGGCCCACCGCAATCCACGCTCGCCCGCCGCGTGCACGAGCTGTTCGGCGAGGAACTTACTGCGCTCGTAGCGATTTCCGAACGACTGACCAGCGTCGAGTTCGTCTTCGCCGATCGTGCCGCCGCGCATGCCGCACACGTAAGCGGTGCTGACGTGCACCAGCGGCACATCCCACGCCAGCGCGAGCGCGATCGCGTGCTCGGTGCCGCGCACGTTGAGTTCGACGTAGTCGGCGTCGGCGGCGTCGAATGCGGTGGTGGCGGCGCAGTGCACGATCACGCCGACCCGCTCGGCGAGATCTTCGCTGTCGCGCGCCGAGAGGCCGAATCCGGGGCGGCGGATGTCCCCGGCCACGGGCGTGCCCGCCTCCAGCACCGTGCCGTCGTTGCGCACGATGTCGGCGTTGCTGTGCAGCACCGCGGCGACGGGTCTGCTCGCCGCGGACAACCGAGCGACCACTTCCGCGCCGACCAGTCCGGTCGCCCCGGTGACCAGCACGGTCTCGCGCTCACACATGATCGCTCCCCCGCATGCCATTGCCGACCAGCGCGATCACCTCGCCGACCCGGCGGATCCCGACCAGGTCCTCCGGCCGTTGCCTCGGTAGCTCGAATGCCCGCTCGAGCGCCACGGTCAGCTCCATCAGACGCAGCGAGTCGAAGCCCAGATCCTCCACGAGGCGGTGCTCGTCGGCCAGGTCGGCAGGCGGATCCGGCGCCATGGCCTGGACGAGGCGCCGCACCCGGGCGGCGAGGGTGGTGTCGGCGGCGGCGGTCATGACGGTTCGCTTTCCCGGAGATGGGGCTGGTGGCCACCGGTGGTGAGCAGGTCGCGGGCTTCGTCCAGCGGCAGGTCGGTGTCGAGATAAGCGGCGAGGCGCAGCCAGTCGTAGCCGATCGCCAGGGTGCGCCGCCACTGCTCACGCGAGTCGAACGAGGCGGGGAAGACGAGCGCCGCGTCGGCGCCGCCCGCTACGGTGCGCACCAAGGCGACGAAGTCGTCGAGGACCGCGAGTCCGGCGAGGGTGTCGCCGCCGCGGCCGAGCGGTTCCGAGAACCGCACCCCGCGTGCGGCGTCCAGCTGCGCGAGCACCTCCGCGCGCCGCCACGCGCCGGGCGGCAGCAGTCGCGCGACCGTGGCGGACGGCGCCACGTCGGCGGGCAGCGGGTGGATACCGAAGGCGGACAGCAATACTCGCACCGCCATGGCGATCAACCGGTGCGCGGCGATGTCGGCGACGCCGCCTTGACCATTCTTCACCGCGCCCGCCAGATCTTCCCTGGCGTTCTCCAGCACGATGTTCGACCAGACCAGGTGCAGCGCGCACTCGGTGAAGCGACACGCGGGCAGCGGTGCGAGGGTCGCGATCGCGTCGTCGCGAGCCGCGCCGGCCAGACCGAGCGCGGGACTGCACGCGCTCGGCACCGGCGTATAGGGCGCGACGGGCTTGCACATGGCGAGCGCGGGTTCGATCGCGCCCGCATCCCGCCACTGCAAGCCGACGAGTCCGAGGCGCACGAATTCCGCCAGCTCCGTGGCGATGTCGCGCGGAGCTCGGGCGAGCACGTCGCGCACGGAGTGCTTGAAGACCACCGATCGCCAGGCGCGGGCGGCGGTGTCCGAGAGCGCGAAGACGTCGCGATCGTCGCGCACCACGTGGATGCGGCCGCCGATGGTCCAGGTCGTCACGGCCGGGCGGCGGGCGAACAGGATGCGGTGTGGGTCTTCGGTCGTGTCCTCGATGCCGAGATCGGCGACGAGTCGCCAGAGTTGTCGCCAGGTGGTGTCTTCGGCCAAGCGGCGGGCCTGGGTATCCGGGAGGAAGGCGGAGGCGTCGAGGCGCGAAGGGGTCGGTGATGATCCAAATGTTCTGTCGGACAACGGTTCCAGGACCGCCATCGGCTTCCCGCGACGGTGTCCATTGGTCGTCGGCTCGGTCGAGGTCTCGCCGTCGAACCCCTGCGGGCTTTCGAACGTCCAGGCTGCGGGATCGCTCAGCTCGCGGTAACGGTCGATGACGTCGTGGCCGCCGATCCGATCGAGTTGGCGCGGCAGCCATTTGGTCTCGAGGTAGGTCTCGCCACGGCGGGCCGCCCACGCCTTCACGGCTTGCAGCAGTCCGTCGCGGGCCCACTCGCTCGCCTCGTCGGCGGCACCCAGCGCACGCAGCGCCACCGCGTAGCGCAGCGCCTGGACCGCGCGAGCCGTCCACCACTCTGCCATCAGGGTTCGGAAGTCGTCGTGCGAGAGCAGAGCGCGCAAGCCGTCGATATCCACCGCGCCAGGCCGGACCACAGTGGCGCGCAGGAAGCGCTGGCAGCGGTTGAGCAGGTCCTCGTCCAGCTCGGCGGGAACGCCTCGTGCCGCCCGCTCGAGCTGGCGGCGCAGCTGGGCCACCGAGCGGGTGCGGACCTCCACCCGGCGGCCGTCGATGAACAGGACTGTCGGGAGGGTCGGGAGTTCTTCGGCGCCGGGGACGACGGCAAGGAAGTCTACGTCGGAACCCTCGTTACCGAAGCCCTCCGCCAGTGAGCCTTCGAACAGGACTGCCGAATCAGAATGGAGCACAACGGTTTCCAGTGACACTTCGAGGAGTCTGCGCACACGCTCGATCGGCAGAGCGGGCACCGGCGTATCCGGCACCGGTCGATCGTTCTCGGCGCGGGGTGACGCCGTCGATCGCGAACCGTCCAACGCCATCGGACGCGAGCCGTCCAACGCCATCGGACGGGAGCCCTGACCGTCCCCCGCGGATCGGCCTTCTTCGGCCGCAGCGGATCCCGACACCGTGTTGCGCGGCCCACCCGAGGCCAGCGCGTCGCCCTCCGAGCCAAGGCCGACGCGGGACGGCTCCGAGACCGGGTCGACCGAGTGAACCGTTTCCCGGCGGTCCGCGCCCACCGCAGGCGGGGCGCCTGGGGATCGGCCGTCCGCGCCTGGTGATCGGCCTTCTTCGGCGGCAACGGATTTCGGCTCCGTGTTTCGCGGGCCGCCCAGCGCGACCGCGTCGCCGACGGAAACCACCCCGTCGGCACTCGAAACCACCGGGCCATCGCCCGAGGAGATCGCGTCACCGGAGCCTCGGCCATCGCGCGCGGGCATCGCGACAGGGCCGCCCATGTCCACCGGTCTCCGGCGGTCCGCTGCTGCGGCGGGCCGGAACTCGGCACCGCCGAGAGCCTGTCCGCCCGTCTCCGTCGTGCGCGAACCGGCGGTCAGCGCGGTTGTTCCGTCCGCCTCGTGCACCTGCACCCCGACGAGTCCGCCGTCCCGGAACAGCTGCCACAGATGGCGGCGGCGCGGCTTGCCGCTGGACGTACGGCGGATGGTGCCGCGCGGGCCGGTGACGATGGCGATCGCGGCCGCGGGACCCAGTTCACCGCGTATCACCTTGCGCGCCTGCGCTATCCACGCGCCGGGCGGTGCTTCGGCGAACAGCGCGATGCCCGGCGCGCCTACGTCGGTGAGTGCGACGGCGGCCAATTTGCCTTTGGTCAGGCCGGTCTCACCGGCCACGCGGGATTCGACGTCTTCCATGTACACCGAGCGGCCGCGCACCTTGAGGCTGGAGCCCATCCTGCCGAGCACGAAAACCTCGTCGCGGTACAGGAATCCAGCGTCTCCCGTGTAGAGCTCGCCGTCCACGATTCGGGTCGCGCCGCCGTCGTCGGCACCGGTGTAACCCATGGCGACGGAGTCGCCGACGACCACCAGTTCGCCGAGCACACCGTCGGGCAGCTCGCGCCCATCTTCGTCGACCACGCGGACGGTCGATTCCGGCGTCGAGTAGCCGAGTCCGGTGATCCAGCCCGCGCCGTCGACGCGGTGGGTGTCGTCCAGCCGCGCCTCGGCCAGCACTCCGACCGGATGACCGAAGCGCAGGTTCGGCGTGTCCAGGCGCAGCGCGGTGATCGGCCGCCGCAGGGCCGAGGACGTCACCATCAGCGTGGCCTCGGCCAAGCCGTAGGCCAGCGTGTAGGCGTCCATCGAGAAGCCGCGCGGTCCGGTGAGCTCGGCGAACGCCTGAAGGTCGGCGACCTCCACCGGCTCGGAGCCAACGGCGAGGGTGCGCCAGCCGGACAGATCCAGTTCGGCGATCTCCTCCGGTCGGACCCGGTGCGCCACATAGCCCAGCGCGAACGAGGGCGATGGCGAGTGCTGGGCCGAGGCCATCGCGCGCAGCCAGCGCGCCGGGTCGCGGACGAACTGGTCCGGCCGCATCAGGTAGAGATCACCCTGGTTCGTGACGGTCGTCAGGAACGCGCCGACCAGGCCCATGTCGTGATAGAGCGGCAACCACGACACCATGGCCTCGCCGGGGCGCCAATCGATGAGTCCGGAGATCATGGCGATGTTGTTCGCCAGGTTGCGCCAGCTGACCCGCACGCCCCGTGGCGTCCCCGTCGAGCCGGAGGTGAATTGCAGCAGTGCGCAATCCGCGGGCGCGCCGAGTTGGCGCTCGGCGGGTGGCTGCGGTAAATCGGAACCGATCACCAGGGGCTCGTCGCGCCGCCCTGCCGCCACCGCCGCCCGGCGTACCAGGTCCTCGAATTCCGGTGCGGTGACCACCAGCCGCGGCGCGGCGGCGGTCAGGATCGCGGCGATATGCGCGACGATCTGGTCGAGGTCGCCGAACATCGGCGGCGCGATGGGGGTGAACACCCCGCCGCAGGCCCACACCGCGTAGAACGCCGCGGTGCAGGCGAATCCGGTGGGCATGACGACGCACGCGCCCGCACCGCCGGTGAGTCCGTGCTCGCGCATCAGCGCGGCGATGGACCAGGACTGCTCGGCCAGTTCCCGATAGCTGCGGAACTCCCAGCCGTCGACCTCGGCGGCCAGGTGAATGCCGGTCTCCCGCGCCGGGCGCAGGAGCCAATCTCGCACGGCCGCAACGTCTTTGTCAGGTGCCATCGCGGTCAACTCCTTCGGACAGCACAGTAACCGTTCCGGCCGTTCCGTCCACCCGAATTCGCATACTGGTCCGTATTTTCTTCGTGACGTCCTTGACCTGAACGACCGTCGGCACGCCGAGCTCGCGGGCCACGATCGCCACGTGCGTGAGCGGGCTACCGCGTTCGATCACCAGCGCGGAAGCCGAGGGCAGCGCCGCGACCCACCCCGGGTCGGTGCGGTAGGCCACCAGGATGCCGCCCGCGACATCGTTCGGCTCGCTGACGACCACCGCCTCGCCCTCCACGATCCCCGCCGCCGACGGTGTACCGCCGAGCACGGTGCCGACGGTCGCCGCGGGCGTCTCGCCGACCGGCACCCAGCCCTGCGTCGCCAGTTCCGCGCGCCCGAACGCCCCGCCCCGGGTGACGAACCGGGCGGGCGCGACCAGATCGGCGTCGGCGGCGCGCTGCGCCTTGCGCGCGGCGACCAGCGCGCGCAGCGGGTCGGTGTCGGCGCCCTCGTAGCAGCCGCGCAGTTCGTCAACGGTCAGATAGAACACGTCGGCGAATTCGTCGAGCACGCCGCGCTCAACGAGGTCCCGGCCCATCGCCCGGATCATCCGCTTCACCATGCCGAAGGCCCTGGTGCGGCAGAACCGCAGGCGCTCGCGGTGCGCGGCGCACCGAGATACCTTGGCGCGCAGACGTTCGTAGACGCGACGGCGCGGGCCGCGCAGGTGGGCGTCGAGGTAGGCCTCGGCCTCGTCGCGCCGGTCGGACGGCGCTTCCTGCTCGTGCACCCGCCCGAGCGCGCTGCGCAGCATGATGAACAGACCCGACGGGTCCTCGCGCAGGTCCGGCGTCTCCAGCTTCAGTTCGTCCAGGCTGCGATAGCCGTAGCTGTCCAGGTAGGCGTCGACCTCGGCGCGGAACTTCGGATGGTCGGCGAGGGCGTCGTACAGCCGGTCCGGCGCGGTCGCGTGCACCAGCGCCGTCAGCTCCGCATCCGCCCGCACGGTCTTGGCGAGCGCGGTCATCGCCCGGGCGGGCTCGGCCGATTCGACGTCGGCGCCGGGACCGACGACCGCGTACAGGAACCACTCCGGCGCGTTCGGCAGCAGCGCCTTGGTCAATGCGTAGAGCAGGCCGGTGCAGGTCAGCAGGATCGCGTCGAGCACCATCAGCGGGCCCCAGCGTTCGACGAGATCGCGATCGACCGTGCGGTAGGCGGCATAGGCCTGTTCGCCGGAGAGCGACGTGTAGTCGAGTCCGTCGTACTCGTCGTAGACGCGGTAGAAGTCGGCGAGGAAATCCTCGACCATCGCGTCGATGCCGAACAGCCGCCGCAGGTAGGTGGCCGTGGTCACCGCGCGGGACCGCAGCCGGGCCAGGGGGTTGCGGAAGGTGAAGGGCCGCAATGTCTTCGCGATGTCGTCGGGGAGCGGCTCGGCGACGCCGAGCGCGGCCTCCAGCACCCGGCGGTTGAGCGGATAGCCCGGCGCGATGCCCACCATCCGGTACCAGTGCAGCAGGTTGTAGTACACGCGGCCGTGAAACCAGCCGAGCAGCACCGGAGTCCACGCGTCGGTCTGACGCAGCTGGGCGGGCGGCACGCGCAGCGAGGCGGCGTAGCCGCGGTACACGCGACCGTAGATACCCGCCGCGGTGGTGTACGTCAGCGGGGAGGTGATGCCGCTGAAACTCTCGATGATGTTGGAGTTGTCCCAGATTCGCAGTTCGCCGGGCGCGAGCGTCTCACCCGCCCCGCGCAACGACGCGTCCGCCGCCTCGGGCGGTGCGGGCTCGGTGGTGATCGGGCGAGACTGAAGTATCCACAGTCCCACGTCGTCCAGCGCCCACTCGATGTCTTGCGGTGCGCCGCAGACGATTTCGATCTTGCGACCGAGCTCGACCAGTTCGGCGATCTCGTCGTCGCCGAGCACGGCCCGTTCACGCAGCGCCGCCGCTACCTCGCCGACCTCGCAGCCCTGCGCCGCGGCGGGGTGGTAGCTGCTGTCCTTGTCGCCGACGATCGTGTCGAGCACGACGCCGGTCGCCTTGTCGACGGTGACGGTGTCCGCGTCCACCGCACCCGACACCAGCCCCTCACCGAGCCCGTACACCGCGCTGATCACCAGTCGATCGGACGCACCGGTACGGGGATCGGCGGTGAACAGCACGCCGCTGGCCCGCGCGACCACCAGTCGTTGCAGCACAACGCCCGGCGCGCCGCCGACCGGGCGCGACCGCGCGAAGGCGTACCGTATCGACCGCTCGGAGAACGCCGAGGCCCAGCAGTCCCGCACGCGGTCGGTGACCGCCGCGACGCCGTTGACGTTGAGGAAGGAGTCGAACTGTCCCGCGTAGGAGTGCTCGGCGCCGTCCTCCACGACCGTCGAGGAGCGCACGGCGATCGGACCGCCGCCGATCCGTTCGTAACCGTCGGCGACGAGTTCTCGCAGGTCGGCGGGCAGCGGAGCGGCTTCGATATCGGCGCGCAGGTCGGCGGCCAGCGCGAGCACCCGGTCCGGATCGTCCGCCATAGCCAACGCGGAAACTCGCTCGGCCAACCCGTGTTCGGCGAGGAAGCGCTCGAACGCGTCGGTGCCGAGCGCGACCCACTCGGGAACACGGAAGCCTCCGTTGTGCAAAGCGTGCAAGCCGCGCGCCTTGCCGCCCGCCAGCGCGGCGATCGTCGCCGGTTGGTCCCACGTCCCGAGTACCTGCACGGCATCTCTCCCATCGCCCCTGATCGACGCGTCGGAGCCGGGCACTCCAGGCCCGCGTACAGCCGCGCGAGAACCAAGGGTTCGTCTGGGTATATCCGAGTTGTCGCCGCGGCGTTAGCCCCTGATCCAGTGGTACCAGTTCTCGAACAGTTCGTCGCGCGGCCAGGGTCACCGATATGCTGCGGGCAGTTCGGTGGGTTCGGTGAGGAGTGATTCGGCGTGGGTTGGACGTTCACCCCGGACGAGTTCGCCCACGTCTGGCGGGAAACTCAGGTGGATCGCCACCCCTATCCGCTGCGCATCCTGGAGACGCCGCGCACCGAGGCCGAGGCCGAGGCGCTGCGAGCCCAGCTGACTCAGCGCCTGCCGCTCGGCGCGGACCCGGACCTGTCCGCCTGCCTGCGGATCCTCGCCGAACCGCACACCAGGATCGTCGCCATCGGCGGCGCGCACATCCCGAACAGCGAGCTGCGGCTACTGGCCTGCGCGGTGTACGACCGCGCGGTGCTCGCCATTCAGGAACCCGGCACCCGCCCCGATTTCGGCGGACGGGTGCGCATCTCGATCGGACACGCGAGCAAGCTGGGCAGCCGCATCGCCACGCTGCTGCCGAAGACACCCGCCGGACGCGAACCGGCCCGCGCCGCGAGCGCCGCCGCGGTCCGCGACACCGAGACCGTCGTCGCCACCCAGCCCGCCGCGAACCCCATCCGCAGGCTGCTGCTCAAACCGCACACCGCCGAGGGACATCTACGCATCGAAGCTCGGCTCGATCGGGACGAACCCGTCCCGCCGATCCACTACACCTGGATCGATGTGCAGGGCGACGGGCGGTACCTGATCAAAGCGGGCGAGACCGTGCACATCGTGCCCGCATCGCCCGAACAGATCGCCGCCCAGCTCCAGAAACGCATTCCGGCACAGGCCAGGTGAGCGCCATGCGCGGGTTTTGGGCGGACTCCGTCCGGCTGTAACCATTAGGCTGAAGCCAACCGACCGATCCCCGGGGGGTGCGCATGACGATCGAGAGCAGCCGAGCCGAAATAGCGCGGTTCAAGCAGGAAGCGCAGGCAGGCACCGTCAAGTTCGATCCGGACGCCGCGCGGCGGTGCGCCGAGATCTACGAGAACCAGGCCGACCGGCTGATCTACCTGCAGCAGCGCCTCGAATCCGCAGCCGAGTTGCACGGATTCGGCGGTTTCGTCTCCGCGCAGCAACTGCAGGCCGGATTCGGGCACAAGGCGCGCGACGCCGCGGCGCTGCTCGATCACTACATCGAGGCCGCCTACCGCATGAAGGAAGCGTTCCTGATCAGCGCCGGACTCTACGAAGAAGCCGACGCCGCCAACGCGGCCGCGCTGCGCGCGGTGGAAACGAGGCTGCCCCGATGACCGGCACCGACCCCACCTACATCAACTCGATGGAGCACTTCGAGTCGATGCCGCACGAGGAGATCTACGCCAAGACCCAGCAGATCGACGCCGGGGAGATCCTGCGCGCCTCGGTCACCTGGCTCGAGGTCGCCGCCGCGCTGGCCACCTCCATGCCGCTGACCCGCGGCAGCGCGGACCGCGTCATGAACGGCATGGAATGGGAAGGCGCGGCGGCGAACGCCGCTTACGCGAGCACGCGCAGCTTCGCCGCCTCCGTCGACGAACTCAGCGCCGTCATGGGCCAGGTCGGCGCGCGCCTCGGTGGGGTCGCGGCGGCGGCCGAAGCGGTCAAACTGGCCGTGGTGCCGCCCGGCAGCTCCGGTCCGATCGGCGCCATCGCCCAACTGCTCGAAGCGGCGAACGTCATCGACGCGCAGATGGCGCAGGAGGCGCTGCGGCAGGAAGCCGTGCTCGCGATGAACATGGTCTACAAGCCCGCCTATTCGATGGCGGGAAACGGCGTGCCCGCGCTGCCGGAACCGCCTGTGCTGTCGACGCTTTCGGACGCGGAGGCGATTCCGCAGTCGCCGAATGGGTCGTCGAAGTACGGGCCCGATGGGTCGAACGGGTCGACGGGAAATTCGCCGAACGCGCCGGAAAACGTTCCGCCGGGCGGGGATTCGCCGCCAGAGCCACCCACCGATGCCACGCCGGAGCCGTCGCCGCCGGAATCCCACGCCCCCACCGCACCGACCCCGGACGCGACACCCGATGTGCCGCCGACCCCGGACGCGCCGCCGAGCCAGGAAACTCCTCCGCCCACGCAGGAGACCCCCGCACCGCCGACACCGGAAACGCCTTCGCCGACCCCGGAGACCCCGGCGCCACCGACCTCGGACGCACCGCCTCCCACGGAGGAAGCTCCGACACCGCCGCCCACCCAGGAGGCACCGTCACCCACCGAGGCGCCGCCGACGCAGGACGTCCCTCCGCCCACGCAGGAGACGCCCGCACCTACCCAAGAGCCGCCGGTGCCACCACCCACGCAAGAGACCCCGGCACCCCCGCCCACCCAAGAATCGCCAGTGCCACCACCGACCCAAGAAACCCCGGCACCCCCGCCCACCCAAGAAATGCCTGCGCCCCCGCCGTCACCGGAACCGGCTCCGCCGCCCGGCGAACCCGGACCGCTCCCCGACCCGGGCGGCCAGCCCGGCGTCACCGGTCCCATCCCGGAGGGGCAGAACCAAGGCTCCTCCCACACCGACCAACCGGGCGTGGTTCCCCAATCCGGCGCAACCAGCTAGCGCGCCGGATCCACACCACTCCCCAGTGATGGCGCGCACGAAACCCGCTCCACCCCAACATGACCGCTGCCGCAGGGGTCCCACACACCGCTTGCACGCCTCACAAAGCCGCTGCCTATGTGAGGAGTACGAACGGTGTGTGACGCTGCATGCCTCGCCGGAAACTCAGACCTTCACCAAGTCGTCGGCGTGAATCACCGGGCGCTGCATGGTGTCCGGTAGTTCGGTGGTGGAGCGGCCGAGCATGGTGGAGAGTTCGGTGCTGTCGTATTCGACTACGCCGCGGGCGATCAGGCGGTGATCGGCGGCGAGGAGGTCGACCACGTCGCCACCGTAGAAGCGGCCGCGAACAGCGGTGATGCCCGCGGCGAGCAGGGAGCGGCGGCGGTGGGCGACGGCCTGCACGGCGCCGTCGTCGAGGACGAGCGCGCCGCGGCTGTCGGCGGCGTGGCGGACCCAGAACTTGCGGGCCGACAGGCGAACCGGGCGCGCGGCGAACGCGGTGCCGACGGTGCCGGAGGCGAGCGCGGTGGCGGCCTCCTCGGCGGCCGCGAGCAGCACGGGGACCCCCGCGTCGGCGGCCAGTCGTGCGGCCGAGAGCTTGGAGGCCATGCCGCCGGTGCCGAGCGCGCCGCCGCTGCCCGCGATGACGCCGTCGAGGTCGGCGCTGCTGCGGACCTCGGGGATGAAGTTGGCCGCGCCCTTGCGCGGGTCGCCGTCGTAGAGGCCCTCCACATCGGAGAGCAGGATCAGCGCGTCCGCGCCGACCAGATGCGCGACGAGGGCCGCGAGCCGGTCGTTGTCGCCGAACCGGATCTCCTCGGTGGCGACCGTGTCGTTCTCGTTCACCACCGCGACCGCGCCGAGCGAACGCAGGCGGTCCAGGGTGCGCTGGGCGTTGCGGTGGTGCTCACGACGGGAGAAGTCGTCGGCGCTGAGCAGCACCTGGCCGACCGTACGTCCGTAGCGGGCGAAGGAAGTGCCCCACGCGTGCGCCAGCGCCAGCTGGCCGACGCTCGCCGCCGCCTGCTTGGTCGCCAGATCCCGTGGGCGACTGGACAATCCGAGCGGCGCGAGACCCGCACCGATGGCGCCCGACGAGACGACGACCACGTCCGAACCCGCGCGCATGCGGGCCTCGACGGCGTCGGCGAGCCGATCCAGCCGTGTCGTGTCCAGACCGCCCTTCAGGCTGGTCAACGCCGACGAGCCGATCTTCACCACGACGCTGCGCGCCGCGGCGATCGCCTGCCGCGCGTCGCTGAGCCCGCCGGGCGACACCGCGTCCGCTAGCCCCGAATTCACCTGCGTCACAACAGAACTCCCTGTACCGCAACCGAATGTGCTGTCCGAAGGGCCGTCCGCCCGAACCCGCCGCCGAACGCTCGAAACCGTTCGGCGGCAACGGTTTGCACGATCAATCCTCGTCCTCGGTGACCAGACCGCGGCGCACCCGCGAGGCGTGCTTGCGCTCCGCGGCGCTGACGCGGTCGGTCTGCTCCAGGCGGATATCGGTGCCGCGCCCGGTCGGCACGTGGTCGACGCCCGCCGAGATCTGCGGCTCCCAGTCGAAGCTGACGTCGCCGATGGTGACCGGAGCGCCTGGTTCGGCGCCGAGCCGCACCAACTCGTCCTCGACGCCGAGGCGGGCCAGCCGGTCGGCCAGGTAGCCGACGGCCTCGTCGTTGTCGAACTGGGTCTGGCGCACCCACCGCTCGGGGCGCGCGCCGCGCACGATGAAGCCGCCCGGCTCCTCCGGATCGGCGATCACGCTGAAGCCGGACTCGTCCACCGCGATCGGCCGGATCACCGGACGCTTCGGCGCCGCCTTCGGGTGCGCCTCGCGGTACTCGCGCACCAGGTCGGCGAGCGCGAAGGTCAAGGGGCGCAAGCCCGCTCGGCTCACCGCGGAGATCTCGAAGACCGGCCAGCCGCGCGCGGTGAACTCGGGCGTCACCATCTCCGCCAGCTCGGCGCCGTCGGGGACGTCGGTCTTGTTCAGGATCACCACACGCGGGCGGTCGGCCAGATCACCGAGACCGGCGTCGGCGGCGAGCGCGGGCTTGTACGCGGCAAGCTCGGCCTCGAGCGCGTCGACGTCGGAGACGGGATCGCGGCCCGGTTCGAGGGTCGCGCAGTCGACGACGTGCGCGAGCACCGCGCAGCGCTCCAGGTGGCGAAGGAAGTCCAGGCCGAGTCCGCGGCCCTCGCTGGCGCCGGGGATCAGGCCGGGCACGTCGGCGATGGTGAAGGTGGTGTCGCCACTGGCCACCACGCCGAGGTTGGGCACCAGCGTGGTGAACGGGTAGTCGGCGATCTTCGGCTTGGCCGCGGAGAGCACCGAGACCAGCGACGACTTGCCCGCCGACGGGAAGCCGACCAGGCCGACGTCGGCGACCGACTTGAGTTCCAGGACGAGATCGCGTTCCTCGCCCTCCTCGCCGAGCAGCGCGAAGCCGGGCGCCTTGCGCGCCTTCGAAGCCAGCGCCGCGTTGCCGAGTCCGCCGCGTCCGCCGCGCGCGGCGACATAGCGGTTGCCCACGCCGACCAGGTCGGCCAGGATCTCGCCGTCCTTGCCCAGCACGACGGTGCCGTCGGGCACCTTCAGCAACAGGTCGCCGCCGGTCTTGCCGTCCCGGTTGCCGCCCTCGCCCGGCTTGCCGTTGCCCGCCTTGGCGTGCGGGTGGAAGTGGAAGTCGAGCAGCGTGTGCACGTTCGCGTCGACCTCGAGGATGACGTCGCCGCCGTTGCCGCCGTTGCCGCCGTCCGGTCCGCCGAGCGGCTTGAACTTCTCGCGGTGCACCGACGCGCACCCATGACCGCCCTTCCCGGCACGCACGTACAGCACGACACGGTCGATGAATTTCGACATGGTCGAATCATCCTCCTTCTGGGCTGGTCGTTTTCGAGGGCTCGCGCTGATTCTTCGGCGGTCGCCGCCACGAGAACGCGAAAGCGGGCCAGGGTGACATACCCTGACCCGCTCGGCTTGTGTCTGGACGGCTAGGCGGTCAGGCCTGAACCGGCTCCGGGACGACGATGTTGACGGTCTTGCGGCCGCGCTTGGTGCCGAACTGGACCGCGCCCGCCTCGAGGGCGAACAGGGTGTCGTCACCACCGCGACCGACGTTCACGCCGGGGTGGAAGTGGGTGCCACGCTGACGCACCAGGATCTCGCCGGCCTTGACGGTCTGGCCGCCGAAGCGCTTGACGCCGAGTCGCTGGGCGTTGGAATCGCGTCCGTTCCGGGAGCTGGACGCGCCCTTCTTGTGTGCCATAGCTGAGTCTCCTCGGGATGTCTTACTTGATGCCGGTGACCTTCAGGACCGTCAGCGGCTGACGGTGACCCTGGCGCTTGTGGTAGCCGGTCTTGTTCTTGAACTTGTGGATGCGGATCTTGGGGCCCTTGGTCTGCTCGACCAGCTCCGCGGTCACCGAACGCTCGGCCAGCTTGGCCGCGTCGGTGGTCAGTTCGGCGCCGTCCACCACGAGGACGGGCGAGAGCTCGACGGCGGAACCCGGCGCACCCTCGATCTTTTCGACCTTCACCAGGTCACCGACCGCGACCTTGTACTGCTTTCCGCCGGTCTTGACGATCGCGTACGTTGCCATCGGTCGGCTTCCTCCACTCGATGTCTTCTCGTGCTTCACTCACGCCGCAAGTCGCGACGTGAATTCTCTTGGCTGGTGCTGCACGGGGCGCATACCTCGCTGCGTCAGCAGCTTCGGGCGCATCGCCAGGCAGCGACCGTCCAAGGCTACCAGACCCCAGGTCTACGACCCAATTCGCTGGTCGGCAGCCTCCCGGCAACCTACGCCACGCGCGGTTTCCACCGAGCGGACCGGCGCCGGAACGGTTTCGGCCGGTCGCCCCTCTCGGGTCCGACCGGCCGAATCGCCATGCTCTTCTCAGTTCGGCGTATCGACCGGCGGCGGGCCCGCGGGACGGCCGACGGCCCTGCGCCGCGGACGTGCGCGCTGCGGCAACTCGACCGGCTCCGGTTCCGAGTAGTCGACGGCGGGCGCGGTGTCCTGATCGCCACTCGACAGCACGAAGACCGCTCCGGCACTGTCTGCCGAAGGAGCGGCCGCCGAACGCGCCACGCGGCGACGGCGACCCGTCTGCGGGGGCGCCGGTTCACCGTTGGCAACCGACCTATCGGCGGTGGCGACAGCGGCTTCCGCGACGGCGGGCTCCTCCCCCACCGGCGGCACCGGCTCGGCCGCGGGCTGCTCGACCTCCGCCACCGAAACCGGACCGGTCTCGGCGGGGACTGTCGCCACCGGCTCGGCGACCGGCGCCTCGACCTCGGCGACCGGCTCGACCTCGGCGGCCTCCTCGGACACCGTCTCGACCTCGGCGGCTTCCTCGGCCAGCGTCTCTTGCGCGGCGGCCACGGCGTCGGCCACGTTCGCCGCCACCGCGTCGGCATCGGTCGCGACGACCTCCACCTCGGCGACCTCGGCCTGTTCCGGCTCGGTGTCCGTGGCGGTGTGCGCGGCCATGGCCAGCGCCACCGGATGCGCCCGCCGCACGGCGGCCTCTTCTTCGAGCGACTCGCTCGGCTGCGGCGTCCCGTTGGTTGCGGACACGGCGGCCGCGCTCTTGTCCTTTCCGCGGCGACGACGCGAACCGCTCTCGCGACGGGTCGAGGTGTCCTCGGCGGCCGACGGCTCCACCGGATAGGTGTGCACCAGGATGCCGCGACCGTGGCAGTGCTCGCAGGTGGTCGAGAACGCCTCGACCAGACCGGTGCCCAGCTTCTTGCGGGTCATCTGGACCAGGCCGAGCGAGGTGACCTCCGAAACCTGGTGCCTGGTGCGGTCCCGGCCGAGCGCCTCGGTCAGGCGGCGCAGCACCAGGTCGCGGTTGGACTCCAGCACCATGTCGATGAAGTCGACGACGATCATGCCGCCGATGTCGCGCAGCCGCATCTGGCGCACGATCTCCTCGGCCGCCTCCAGGTTGTTCCTGGTGACGGTCTCCTCCAGGTTGCTGTTGCCCGAACCGGTGAACTTGCCGGTGTTCACGTCGATGACGGTCATGGCCTCGGTGCGGTCGATCACCAGGGTGCCGCCGGAAGGCAGCCACACCTTGCGATCGAGCGCCTTGGCCAGCTGCTCGTCGATGCGGAAGGTCTCGAACACGTCCACGCCGTTGTTCTCGTGCCGGGAGACCCGCGCGAGCAGGTCCGGCGCGACGGTGCGGATGTAGTTCTCGACCGTGCTCCACGCCCGGTCGCCCTCGATGACCAGCCGCGAGAAGTCCTCGTTGAACAGGTCGCGGATGACCTTGACCAGGAGATCGGGCTCCTCGTACAGGGTCTTCGGCGCGCCGCCGTCCTTCTTGGCCTGCTCGTCGATGCTGCGCCAGGTGCTCTGCAGCCGCTCCACGTCGCGGGCCAGCTCGGCCTCGCTGACGCCCTCGGAGGCGGTGCGGATGATCACGCCCGCGTCGGCGGGCACGATGTCGCGCAGGATCTCCTTGAGCCGCTTGCGCTCGGTGTCGGGCAGCTTGCGGCTGATGCCGGTGGAGGTGCCGCCCGGCACGTACACCAGGAAGCGACCGGCCAGGCTGATCTGAGTCGTCAAACGGGCGCCCTTGTGGCCGACCGGATCCTTGGAGACCTGAACGAGCACCTGATCGCCCGGCTTGAGCGCCTGTTCGATCTTGCGCTCCTTGCCACCGAGCCCGGCGGCCTCCCAGTTCACCTCGCCCGCGTACAGCACGCCGTTGCGACCACGGCCGATGTCGACGAACGCCGCCTCCATGCTGGGCAGCACGTTCTGCACCTTGCCGAGGTACACGTTGCCGACCATGGACGCCTGGCCGGTGTTGGTGACGAAGTGCTCGACGAGGACGTTGTCCTCGAGCACCGCGACCTGGGTGGCGGTGGGGTGCTCGGAGAACGACTTCTCGCGCACCACCATCACCCGGTCGACCGCCTCGCGGCGGGCCAGGAACTCCGACTCGGTCAGGATCGGCGGGCGGCGGCGACCGGCCTCGCGACCGTCGCGGCGACGCTGACGCTTCGCCTCCAGGCGGGTGGAGCCGGTGATGCCCTGCACCTCGTCCGAGGCGGCGCGGTTGCGGCTCTTGTTACGCGGCTCGCGCTCGTGCACGACCGTGTTCGGCGGGTCGTCGTCGGCGGGCTCGGCGTCGCCGCCCTCACCGCCGACCTTCCTGCGGCGACGGCGACGGCGACGGCGGCTCGCGCCCTCCGGCACCGACTCGTCGGACTCGGTGTCGGTGTCGGCCTCGTCGGTCGGCTCGGCGGCTTCCGCGCCCTCGGCGGTCTCGGCGCCGCCCTCGTCCTCGGCGTCGGTCTCGGCCTGCTCGCCCTCGTCGCCCTCGACGTCGGAGTCGGCGTGCTGTTCGCCACGGCCGCGGCCACGACCACGCCTGCCCCGTCGCCTGCGGCGCGGCTGCCCGTCACCCTCGCCCTGCTGCTCGGCGGTGTCCTGCTCGTCCTCGGTGGTGTCGGGTTCCTCCTCGACCACCTCGGGGGCCGCGGTCTCCTCGGCGCGTTTGGCCTCGCGTTCGGCGCGGCGACGCTTGCGCATATCCTCGGCGACCGCCGCGTCGGGCGACAGGAACAGCGGCGCGGCGACGGACGGCGCTTCGAAGACCGGCGGCGCCTCGACTTGCGGCTCGCGCTGGGCGGCGTGAGTGAACAGCTGGGTCGGCTGTGCCGGCGTGCTCGCCGCGGTCGGGTGTCCGGTGTGTTGCTGATCCGGTGCGGAGAAGAGCAACCCGCTCGGCTGCCCGGCCGGCTCCGGCTCGGCCGCGTCGGCCGCCTCGGCTGCTGGGGCCGGAGGTTCGGCTGCCGCGGCGGGCGTCGTCGTCTCGGGTTCGGTGGCGACGAGTGCGTCGCGTACCGATTCCGCGACCGCCCGGTCGACATTGGATTGCGCGCTGCGCGCGTCGGCGCCCAGCTCGGTGAGTTTGGCCAGGATGCGCTTGCTCGTCACTCCCAGCCGCTTGGCAAGCGCGTGAACTCGGATTCGCTCCGGCAATTGATCGGCATCCTGTGATGTTGTTTCCAGCGGCTCTTGATCGGCCACGAAGTCTCCTCGAGCCCCCGGGCGCGTCCCTCCCGGTACGGAGTGACGCGGCCAACGCGGGGGCGCTGTCCGTACACCTCACGCCGTCGACGCGAGGTCCTGTGGTCTCGCCCCGCGTGCCCGGTAGTCACCTGGTTCTTCGTCTTCGGGCTAACTGGTCACGCGGCGCCTGGCTGTTGGCTGAACTCCGCGGAAACGAGCGCTCATCCAGCGTGCCGACGCGAACTCCCACACCCTCAGCAACCGGGCGCGGCTGTCCGTGGCAGCGATGATCGGCATCGAACCGCGGTGTCATCCGGTCGGCATCGCCACCCACGATTCGCGTACCTGCGCGAACTGCCGGTGTCGTTGACGACCACTGCCAGTATCCCACACCGCGCGCCAGTGGTTCGCCATCGGCGCGTGAGCGGCCCGATGCTCGGGGTTTGCCGCCTCGCTTCGACCCAGTGCGACAAGGGCCGATGCGGTGCGCGGGCCGTGCGGACTTCGCCGCGCCGCCGTGGTGCGGCGGCGCGGCGAGTTACGCGGGGAAGCTCAGGCGGGGAACTCCGGGAACCAGAGTCCGATCTCGCGCTTGGCCGACTCCGGGGAGTCCGAGCCGTGCACGAGGTTGTACTGGGTCTCGAGGGCGAAATCGCCGCGGATGCTGCCCGGCACCGCCTTCTCCACGGGGTCGGTGCCGCCGGCGATCTGCCGGAACGCGGCGATGGCACGCGGGCCTTCCAGGACTGCGGCGACGACCGGGCCGGAAGTGATGAACTCGATCAAGGAGCCGAAGAACGGCTTCTCGGCGTGCTCGGCGTAGTGTTCCCCGGCCAGTTCCTCGGACACCTGCTTCAGCTCGAGGGCCGCGATCTTCAGGCCCTTGCGCTCGATACGGGCCAGCACCTCGCCGACCAGGCCACGGGCCACGCCGTCCGGCTTGATGAGTACCAACGTCTGCTCAGTCACGGCGCACAGCCTAATTGACTACTACTCCCGGTACCGAACCAGCGTCAGCCGCGATGCTCCCATCCCCGTTCGGTGCGCGTCAGCTCGACGAAACCGCAGTCCAGCAGCAGCGGCAGCGACTCGTCGCCGGGGTCGAGGTAATCGAGCAGACGGTCGATCCCGCCGAGCCGCAACCAGGACGCGACCTGGCCGAACAGCCACCGGACTACCTCCGGCTCACCCTCCGTCCGACACACGTCTGCCCAGCCGCCGAGCCGCGAGATCCGCTCCGGCGACGCCAGGTCGGTGTCGATCTCGAGGTAACCGAGATCCGCGCCGCCGCGGTGCGCGGTGAAGCGAGTGCCGAGTTCGCCCATGCTGCGCCGGACCGCGAGATCGGCGGATACGGGCCGAGGCAGGTCATCGGTCGACGCGACGAGGATCAGCTCGACGCTGTGCTCCGCACCCAATTCCCAGCCGGTGCGCCGGAGCAGGTCGCCGAGGTGCGGCCACTGCGCGGGGAGTCCGTAGGTGGCCGGCGCGGGGAGCTTTCCGTCGAAGTAGCGGGACCGGACGCGCCAGCGCTGGAACTGCGCGAGGCATGCAGCCATCAGCGCGTCCGCCGCGGGCGCAGCCGAGCGCAGCCAATCCTCCGGGCCGGTCGGGTCCCAGTTCGCGGCGACGAGCCACTCCAGTACTCCGGCATCGCGGTAACTGTCGGACACCTGCGAGCCCACGCCGTACCGCAGCAGATGCGCCGCGGCTACCACCGCACCGGCTTGTTCGGCGACCAGGGTGACCCGTTCGACGACCCACGGATCGATGATCGTTTCGGTCGGACGCCGTTCCATCTGGCTCAACACGGTGTTGACGGAAACGGATACACCGGGGATGACGGCCGCGATGTGCGCGTTGACAAGCCTGGTCAGCTGGTCGCGATCGTCGCGACGGAAGGAACGGATGACGAAATCGGGCATGACGAATCTCCGGTGTTCGGTCGAGAACGCTCGACGAGGGGGATCCGCCAGGGGGACGGTACGGCGAAAACTATAGCAGCGCAGCCGGTTACGCCCGCCGGTTCATCCGCTGGCTGGGCAGCAGCCCCTGGTCCATACGGCGCTTGACGTCGGAACGCAGGATCAGAATGAATGCCCAGACGGCCAAGAACAGCAAGCCGATGACGCCGATGGAGATGTGGATGAACGCGCCGAGAATCACCAGCACCTGAAGACCGAGGTTGAACCCGAGCGCCCACGGACGGCGCTGCAGACCGGCGCCGAGGATCATCAGCAGCGCGAGGACAACCAGATAGCTGCCGGAGAGCCAGCTGATCCCGCCGCCGACGTCGGCGACGACCGGCAGCGCGAGCAGCACCACGATGGACTCGAGGACCAGCGTGCCCGCCATGACGCCGCGCAGACCCTTCCACGGATCGGGCGCGGACGCCGCGGCCGGTTGTTCGGGCGCGGCCGCGTCCTTGTCGCGCTCGCTTGGCTCACTCATGCCGTGTTCACCGGCCCCTTCGTGGTTTTCGCCGCCACTCACGCGGGATCCTTTCCGAACAGTGCGCGCGCCGCCCCCGCCGTGACGACCGAACCGGTGACGATGACACCCGCCCCCGAAACAGCCTCGCCGGGATCGCCGACCTCTTCGGCGATGGCGATCGCGGTCTCCAGCGCGTCGGGCAGCGTGTCGGCGGTGACCACGCGCTCGTCGCCGAAGCGCTGCACCGCCAGGTTCGCCAGGCTGTCGACGTCCATGGCGCGCGGTGAGCCGTTGGTTGTGACGACGATCTCGTCGAACACCGGCTCCAGCGCCTCCAGGATCCCCGCGGCGTCCTTGTCGCCGAGCACCGCGATCACGCCGACCAGCTTGCGGAAGTCGAATTCCTCGCCGAGCGTCGCGGCCAGCGCCCGCGCGCCCGCCGGGTTGTGCGCGGCGTCGATGAAGATGGTGGGCGCGCTGCGCATTCGCTCCATGCGGCCAGGGCTGGTGACCGAAGCGAAACCGGCGCGCACCGCGTCGATGTCGAGCTGACGTTCGGCGCCCGCGCCGAAGAACGCCTCCACCGCTGCCAGCGCGAGCACCGCGTTGCGCGCCTGGTGCTCGCCGTGCAGCGGCAAGAAGATGTCGTCGTAGACCCCGCCGAGGCCCTGCAGTTCGAGCTGCTGGCCGCCGACGGCGACGCGGCGCGCGAGCACCCGGAACTCGGAGCCTTCGCGGGCCACCGCGGCATCTACCTCGACGGCCCTGCGCAGCAGGACGTCCATCGCCTCGGGTTCCTGCTGCGCGATCACCGCGACGGTGTCGCGCGGAACCAGGCTCTCCGGCGCGCGTTTGATGATCCCGGCCTTCTCCCCCGCGATCGAGGCGAGGTCGGGCCCGAGATAGTCGACGTGGTCCAGCCCGATCGGGGTGATCACCGCGACCTGTCCGTCGATCACGTTGGTGGCGTCCCAGGTGCCGCCCATGCCGGTCTCCACGACCGCCACGTCGACAGGGGCTTCGGCGAACGCCGCGTAGGCCATGCCGGTGAGCACCTCGAACTTGCTCATCGCCGGACCGCCCGCCGTGGCCGACTGCGCGTCGATCATCTCGACGTAGGGCTGGAGTTCGCGGTAGGTCTCGACGTACTTGGCCGGGCTGATCGGCGCGTTGTCGATGCTGATCCGCTCGGTGGCCAGCTGCAGGTGCGGGCTGGTGATGCGGCCGGTGCGCCGGTGCAGCGCGGTGAGCAGCGCGTCGATCATCCGGGTGACCGAGGTCTTGCCGTTGGTGCCCGCGATGTGGATCGCCGGATAGCTCTGCTGCGGCGAACCGAGCAGATCCATCAGGGTGGCGATGCGGGTGAGCGAGGGCTCGATCTTGGTCTCCGGCCAGCGCTGGTCGAGTTCCGCCTCGACCAGCGCCATCTCGGCGAGTTCCACCGGCGACGGCCCGGACCCGAGCCGGGCGCCTCCGTCGTCGTCGCGGTACTGCCGCTCCGGCTCCTCGTTCACTTGACCGCCAGTTCCGCGAGCCGCGCCCCGATGCGCTCCACCTCGGCGGCGGCGACATCGCGACGGTTCTTGATCTTGGCAACCACCGGTTCTGGCGCCTTGGCGAGGAACGCCTCGTTGCCGAGCTTGGCCTCGGTACCCGCCAGTTCCTTCTCCGCGGCGGCCAGATCCTTCTCCAAGCGGCGGCGTTCGGCGTCCAGGTCGACCGCGCCGGAGGTGTCCAGCTCGACGGTCACCGTAGCGCCGCTCAGCCGCACCTCGACCGAGGCGGTGGCGGCGAACTCGGGGCCGGGCGCGGTGAGCCTGGCGAGGTTGGCGACCGACGGCTCCAGCGCCGTCAGATCGGCCTGCTCCAGACCGATCAGTTTGGCCGCCACCTTCTGCTTGTCGGCGAGGCCCTGGTCGCTGCGGAACCGGCGGATCTCCGTGATCAACCGCTGGGCGTCCGAAACACGCTGCGCCGCAACGGTGTCGGTGGCGATTCCACTGGCCTGCGGCCATGCCGCGATCACCACGGACTCACCGCCGGTGAGCACCTGCCACAGAGATTCGGTGACGAACGGGATCACCGGATGCAGCAGTCGCAGCACCGAATCCAGCACGTTGCCGAGCACGGTCCTCGTCGCGGCCGCCCGCTCCTCGTCCTCCGAGAACTGCACCTTGGCCAGTTCCAGATACCAGTCGCACAGCTCGTCCCAGGCGAAGTGGTAGAGCGCCTCGCACGCCTTGCCGAACTCGTAGGCGTCGAAAGCCGAATCCACTTCCGCCAGAACCTGATCCAGGCGATCGAGGATCCACCGGTCGGGGTCGGTGAGCGCGGCGCGGTCGGGAAGCTCACCGGGCTGGGCGCCGTTCATCAGCGCGAACTTGGTGGCGTTGAACAGCTTGGTGACGAAGCTGCGCGAGGCCAGCGCGTGCGGCTCGCCGACGGACAGGTCACCACCCGGCTGCGCGCCGCGGGCCAGGGTGAAGCGCAGCGCGTCCGCGCCGTAGGCCTTGATCCAGTCCAGCGGGTCGATGCCGTTGCCGCGCGACTTCGACATCTTCTTGCCGAACTGGTCGCGGATCAGGCCGTGCAGGAAGACGTCCTTGAACGGCACCTGCACCGCGCCGGACTTGCCAGCGAGGATGGCCGGATCCTCGGAGACGAACATGCCGAACATCATCATTCTGGCGACCCAGAAGAAGAGGATGTCGTAGCCGGTGACCAGCACGCTGGTCGGATAGAACTTCTCCAGCTCCGGCGTGGCCTCCGGCCAGCCCATCGTGGAGAACGGCCACAGGCCCGAGGAGAACCAGGTGTCGAGCACGTCCGGGTCCTGCACCCAGCCCTCGGGGGCGGTCTCGTCCGGGCCGACGCAGATCACTTCGCCCTCGGGGCCGTACCAGATCGGGATGCGGTGGCCCCACCACAGCTGGCGCGAGATGGTCCAGTCGTGCATGTTGTCGACCCACTCGAACCAGCGCGGCTCCTGGCTGGCCGGGTGGATGACGGTGTCGCCGTTGCGCACCGCGTCACCGGCGGCCTTGGCCAGCGACTCCACCTTGACCCACCACTGCATGGACAGCCGCGGCTCGATGGGCTCGCCGGTGCGCTCGGAGTGGCCGACGCTGTGCACGTACGGACGCTTCTCGGCGACCACACGGCCCTCCGCGGCGAGCCGCTCGCGGACCTTGACGCGGGCCTCGAAGCGGTCCATGCCGTCGAATTCGGTTCCGGTGTTGGCGATGCGGCCGCGCTCGTCCATGATCGTCGGCATCGGCAGGTTGTGCCGCAGGCCGATCTCGAAGTCGTTCGGGTCGTGCGCGGGGGTGATCTTCACGGCGCCGGAGCCGAACTCCGGGTCGACGTAGTCGTCGGCGACGATCGGGATCTGACGGCCGGTGATCGGGTGCTCCAGGGTGGCGCCGATCAGCGCCTGGTAGCGCGGGTCGTCCGGATGCACGGCCACCGCGGTGTCACCGAGCATCGTCTCTACGCGGGTGGTCGCCACGATGACGTGCGGTTCGTCGTCGTTCAGCGAGCCGTAGCGCAGCGAGATCAGCTCGCCCGCGACTTCCTCGTGCTTGACCTCGATGTCGGAGATGGCGGTGCGTAGCTCGGGCGACCAGTTCACCAGTCGCTCGGCGCGGTAGATCAGGCCCGCGTCGTAGAGGCGCTTGAAGATGGTCTGCACGGCACGCGACAGGCCCTCGTCCATGGTGAAGCGGTCGCGGCTCCAGTCGACGCCGTCGCCGAGGGCGCGCATCTGCCACTGGATGGCGCCGCCGGACTCGCGCTTCCAGTCCCAGACCTTCTCGACGAACAGTTCGCGGCCGAAGTCTTCCTTGGTCTTGCCGTCGACGGCGAGTTGCTTCTCCACCACGGTCTGGGTGGCGATGCCCGCGTGGTCCATGCCGGGCAGCCACAGCACCTCGTATCCCTGCATGCGCTTGCGGCGGGCGAGGGTGTCCATCAGCGTGTGGTCGAGGGCGTGGCCCATGTGCAGGGTGCCGGTCACGTTCGGCGGCGGCAGCACGATCGAGTACGCGGGCTTGCCGCTCGCGGTGTCGGCCTGGAAATAGCCAGCGGCTACCCAGCGCTCGTACGTCTCGGCCTCCACGACGCTGGGGTCCCAGCTCTTGGGGAGGGCATCGGCACGATTACGCGAGTTGTCAGGGGCTGCGCTGGTCACTCCGTGATTCTAGGGGTTGGCTCGACATGACCTCGCCGCCTCCCCGCGCCCACGCTCCCGGCGCGGACTCGGCGGCACGAACCACAGGGGTGCGGAAACGAAAGGAGGCGGAGTCTTCGGTGGATGAGGGACACCGAACACTCCGCCTACGCCTCACAGCTTACCGGCGATCCGCGGAACAGCCCCGAATCCTCGAGCAATTCTCAGCTTTGGGCGGCACCCCGGGAACGCGACCGTTTCAGCGCACCGGAACAGAGACCGTGGACTCCTCTTCGACCAGGTCACCGTTGATCGCGATGGCGGCCGCCGAGCCCGCGCCCGCGGCGGAGATCACCTGGGCGCCCGGGTCGGCGACGTTACCCGCCGCCCACACCCCTGCCACGCTGGTCCGTCCGCGCGCGTCGGTGACGACCCAGCCGTCCGGACCCGTCGCGCAGCCGAGCGCGGCCAGCACGTCGCCGTTGGGCACGAAGGTGGGTGCGACGAACACCGCGGCGCGCGGCACCGCTCGCCCGTCGGCCAGCTCCACGCCGCGCAGCTCGCCGTCCTCGACCACCAGCCGCGCGACCTCGCCGGGCACGACCCGCACGCCACGCGCGGCGAGCCGGGCCAGATCGTGCTCGGACAACTCCATCGTGTGCGGGAAGAACGCCACGTCGGCCGACCATTGCGGCAGCAGCAACGCGACGTGCACAGCCCGCGCTACAGCACCCGGCTCGGTGCCGCCGAGCACGCCGAGCGGTCGATCACGCACCTCGTAGCCGTGGCAGTACGGGCAGTGCAGCACGTCCGCGCCCCAGCGCTCGCGTACGCCGGGCAAGCCGGGCAGCACGTCGCGCAGGCCGGTGGCGACAAGCACCCGCCGGGTCGTCAACCGCCCGCCGCCCGCCAGATGGAGCGTGAATTCGCCCGTGTCCTCGTTCTTTTCGGCGCCGATCACCTCGTCGTCGATCAGCTCGCCACCGTATCCCGCGACTTCCGCGGCGCCGATCGTCAGCAGCTCGCCGGGCGGGAGCCCGTCCCGCGACAGGAAACCGTGCATGTGCGTGGCGGGGGCGTTGCGCGGCGCTCCGCCCCTGACCACCGCGACCCGCCGCCGCGCCCTGCTCAACACCAGCGCCGCCGACAATCCCGCCGCGCCGCCGCCGACGACGACCACGTCGAGGATCGTCTTGTCTCTTTCGCTCATTCGCGATCACCTCCGGCGTTCAGGCTGCCGAGGAGGACCGGTATCGGCAACAATATTTGCCGTTTCCGGGAAGTGAGCGTGCACTGGGAACATGTACGACCAACCAGGCGTCACACAGGCGCTGGCCGAGATCGGCCCACGGCTGAAGGCGTTGCGCACCCACCGCGGCATCACGCTGACCGCGCTCTCGGCGACCACCGGCATCTCCAAGAGCACGCTCTCGCGGCTGGAGTCCGGACAGCGCAGGGCCAGTCTGGAATTGCTGCTGCCGATCGCGCTGGCCTTGCAGGTGCCGCTCGACGAACTGGTCGCGGCGCCCAAAATCGCCGACCCCCGCGTGCACACCACGCCCCGGCAGGTCAACGGCTACACCGTCCTGCCGCTGACCGCGCGGCCCGGCCCGCTACAGGCGTTCAAGATGATCCTGCCGCCCGAGCGCAAGGATCCCGATCCTCGCGTGCACGAGGGATACGAGTGGCTCTACGTGCTGTCCGGCAGGTTGCGGCTGGTCCTCGGCGAACACGACCTGATCATGGGTCCCGGCGAGACCGCGGAATTCGATACCCGGCAACCGCATTGGTTCGGCAGCACCGGGCGTGGGCCGGTGGAGATTTTGAGCCTGTTCGGCAGCCAGGGTGAGCGGATGCACGTGCGGGCGAGGCCGCGTCGCGCGGCGGCAACCGATCGGTAGGCCGACGACAAACCGGCCGGTCGCGACGAATCATCCTTTCCGTCGCGCGATCTCAGGGTTTTCCCGGTTGCCGAATCGGACCGGACTAGGGAGTCTGGAAGGGGTGAACCCCCCGCTCGATGCGCTACCCCTGCACTCCCCCGAGCCGCGCATGCCGCTGGCCGCCGTCGGCGCGCTGACACCGGTCGGCGTGCACGACCTGCGCGGTCGGACGATCGATGAATTGCGTTACCCCACAACGGCGGCCCTGATCTTCGCCGGAGTGCCCGGAGCGGGCAAGAGCACAGCGCTGCGGAAGTTCTTCGGTGCGACGGCGCAGGCCGAGGAGCCGCCCGCCGGACCGTCCGGTTCGATCGTCCTGGATTCCCAGCACGCGCGGAACCGCTGGCGGCACCGGCTCGGCTGGCTTCCCTATCCGCTGTGGCGTCCGGTCGTGCACGTCGCGCACTACGCGGGGATCAAGGCGGCGCTGCGGGACGCCGACGGTCCGGTGGTGATCCACGATTGCGGCACCTTCGGCTGGAGCCGCAGGATGATCGCGCGCTGGGCGGCCGCCTACCGCAGGGATCTGCACGTCGTCATGCTCGACGTGCCCCCGACGGTCGCCAGGGCCGGACAGTACGCCCGCGGCCGCCGCATCAACGGAATGTTCTTCACGTTGCACTGCCGCCGCTGGGACCGCCTGATCCGGGACCTGGACACCGAGGACCCGGACGCGCCCGTTCCGTCCTCGTCCGTCGTCATCGTGGACCGTTCCACCGTCGATCGCATGAGTCGCGTCGCGTTCGACGGCTGAACGCTCAGGGCACGAGCACCGTCAGCGCCTCGGGCACCGCGCGCAACGTGATCGGCAGCGTCCCCGCCGGTTCGCCGTCCGCGGTGGCGGGCGCGCCCGGCGCGGTGAGAGTCACCGCGGCGGCACGGTATTGGGCCACGGCGGGATGGTCGATGCGTTTGCCCGCGGAGAGGGCGGGCAGCAGCCGCAGCATCTCCAGCCGCGGCACCGCGCCGACGACCGTGAGATCCAGCAAACCGTCGTCCATCTCGGCGTCGGGGCAGATCAGCATGCCGCCGCCGTAGGTGCGGGTGTTGCCCACCGCGACCATCACCGCGTCGGTCTCGATCACGCCGTCGCCCGGCGGATTGTCCACCGCGCCTTCGGCCACGCCGGACAGCTCGATCCGGTAGGGCACGGTGAAACCGCCGGTGATCTCGGCCAGCGCGGCGAACGTGTAGCGGAGCCTGCCCTTGGGCCAGCTCATGCTGTTCGCGCGCAACGTGACTCGCGCGTCGAAGCCGGTGCCGGTCACGGTGGCGAACCACATCGGAGTGAAATCCGGTGCGGGCGACTCGATCCGGCCGAGGTCCATCGCCTTGCGGCGCCCGGCGAGCACCACGTCGACCGCGGCGGCGGGATCGTCGGTGGGGATGCCGAGCGCCCGCGCCAGGTCGTTGCCCGTTCCGCTCGGCACCAGACCCAGTGGGACGCCGGTCTGCGCGACGGCCTCCAAGATCACGCAGATCAGGCCGTCGCCGCCGACACACACCACCGCGTCGGGACGGGCGTCGGGATCCGGGTTCGCCAGCGAATCACGCACCAGCCGGACGGATTCGGCGGCGGACGGCGCGCGGATCTCGGTGACCTCGACACCGCGCTCGGTGAGCCGGGCGATGGCCGCCGTCGCGGTGTCGTGCCCCTTGCCCGCGCCGGAGAGCCGGTTCGTGACGACCAGCGCCGAGCGAAGGGCGCTTACCTGCCGATCCATCAGATCAGTTTTCCAGGATTGAGGATGCCCGCGGGGTCCAATTCCCGTTTCACCGCGCGCAACACCCGGATGCCCAGCTCACCGACCTCGGCGGGCAGCCACGGGCGGTGGTCGGCGCCGACGGCGTGGTGGTGGGTGATGGTGCCGCCCGCGGCCATGATCGCGTCACCCACCGCGCGCTTGGCGATCTGCCACTGCGCGATCGGATCGTCGAGCTGTTTGGCGACGATGGTGAAGTACAGCGAGGCGCCGGTCGGATAGGTGTGCGAGATGTGGCACATCACCAGCGGCGGCGTGCCCTGCGCGCCGAGCGAGTCGGTCAGCGCCGCGGTCACCTTCGCCTTCAGTTCGGCGACGTTGGACCAGGTCGTCGCGGTCTCCAGCGTCTCGCACAGCACCCCGACGTCGAGCAGCGCGTCGCGCATGTAGGGCGCGGCGAACCGGCCGTGCTCCCATTCGCGGGCGGGCTGTTCGCCGAGCGCAGTGCCGCCCGCGGCCGTCAGCAGCGCGGTGGCCTCGGCGGAGCGGGCCGCGACGTGCTCGGCGCTGCCCTCGAAGGTGGTGATCGCGAGGCAGCCCGTCACCGCCTGGCCGCCGATGTCACCGGAGCGGGCCAGGTTCAGGCCGGTCTCGGCCTCGTCGGACAGCCGGAACACGGTCGGCGCGGCGCCCGCCTGCACCACGGTGCGCAGCGCGGCCGCGCCGGCGGCGAAGTCGGGGAACGACCACGCCTGGTACGCAGTGGTTTCCGGGAGCGGATGCACGCGCAACGTGACCTCGGTGATCACACCGAGCGCGCCCTCGGAGCCGACGAACAGCTCGCGCAGATCCGGCCCGGCGGCGGAGGCGGGCGCGCGGCCCAGTTCCAACGAGCCGGTAGGAGTGGCGACCTTCAGGCGCTGCACCATGTCGTCGAAGCGGCCGTAGCCCGCCGAGGCCTGACCGGAGGACCTGGTCGCCGCGAAACCGCCGATGCTGGCGAATTCGAAACTCTGCGGGAAGTGGCCGAGCGAAAGTCCGTGCGCGGCAAGCAGTTCCTCGGCTTGTGGCCCGGTGAGGCCCGCGCCGAGCGTCGCGGTGCCGCTCACCGGGTCGACCTCGGTGAGTCCGTCGATGCGGCGCAGGTCGAGTGCGATGACGGTGTCGAACTGGCCGCGCACCGGATCGACGCCGCCGACGACGCTGGTGCCGCCGCCGAAGGGCACCACCGCGATACCGTGCTCGGCGCAGTAGGCGAGCACCGCGAGCACCTGCTCGTGGTCGGCGGGAAAGACAATGGCGTCCGGCGCGTCTTGCGGACCCTCGGCGCGGCGCCGCAGCAAATCCAGGGTGCTCTTGCCACCGGCGCGCCGTAGTCGATCGTGATGGTCGGCCGACACGTTGTCCGCGCCGACCACCTCGACCAACCCGTCCCGCTGCGCCGGCGTCAACGCCGACGCGCGGAGCGGCACGTCACCCTCATCGCGGCGCGCCACCGGGTCGCCGGACACCCCGAAAACCTGCGCGAGCAGGCCGCGGATCTGCGCCGAAAGCGGCTTGTGTCCGGCCGGGATACCCCAGGCGTCCCACACCATACTCGGTACCCGCGCGTCCGCGCCCGGGTTTGCCGCGGGAACGGAATGCCCGCCTGGCTGCTGCGTCTCGACCATGCGTTACAGTTTGACATATACTGTCAAGCAGTAACTGTCCGTCCCCGCTCGAAGCCCGGTGGTGATTCTCGTGACCGACGACCCGGACGCCGAACTTTCGGCCATCGACCTGGCCATCTTCGACGCCGCGCGCGCCTGCGTCCAGGAGTTCGGTGTCCGCCGGACCACGCTCACCGAGGTGGCGCGGCGCGCCGGCGTCAGCAGGCCGACCGTGTACCGCCGCTGGCCCGACACCGGCGCGCTGGTCGCCGAGCTACTGGTCCGCGAACTGCGCGGCATCCTCACCGCGGCCATGCCCGAGTCCGGCCCGGCGCGGGCACGACTGGTCGAAGGCGTGGTCGAGGGCGCGGGGATGGTGCGCTCGAATCCATTGTTCGGCAAGATCTTCCGCACCGACACCGATCTGATGCTCACCTACGTCTTCGGCAGGCTCGGCCGCAACCAGCGCACCCTCATCGAACTGTTCGCCGCGGGGATCCTGGACGGCCAGCGCGACGGCTCCATCCGGCCCGGCGATCCGCTCCAGCTGGCCACCATGCTGCTGCTGATCGTCCAGTCCGCGGTGCAGTCGGCGGGGACGGTCGCGCCATTGCTGCCCGCCCCCGAGCTGGACACCGAACTGGCCCGCGCCATCGATGGCTACCTCCGCCCCGGCGAACCCGAAGGACGACGAAAGGTTCTGGCATGACCGACAATCCGGTGACCCGCGGGAATTCCGCGCTCAATGCCGAGCGCCGCGCGCGCGAGCTGCGCGCACTCGGCGACGGCGGCGCGATCGATGTACTGGTGATCGGCGGCGGCGTCACCGGGGCGGGCGCGGCGCTGGACGCCGCCGCGCGCGGGCTGCGCACCGTGCTGGTGGAGCGGCACGATCTCGCGTTCGGCACGAGCCGCTGGAGTTCCAAGCTGGTGCACGGCGGTTTGCGCTATCTGGCCAGCGGGCGGATCGGGATCGCGCACGAGAGCGCGGTCGAGCGCGGCATCCTGATCACCACCACCGCACCGCATTTGGTGCGTCCGCTGCCGCAGCTTGTTCCGCTGCTGCCGAATATCAGTGCGGCGCAACGGTCATTGATTCGCGCTGGGTTCGTCGCAGGTGACGCACTGCGCCGCGGCGCGGGCACGCCTGCCTCGATCTTGCCGCGGTCGCGGCACGTCGCCGCCGCGGAGGCACTGCGTTTGGCGCCGACCGTGCGCAGGGCGGGTCTGCGCGGCGGGCTTCAGGCATGGGACGGGCAGCTGGTGGACGACGCGCGGCTGGTCGTCGCGCTGGCCCGCACCGCGGCGGCCGAGGGTGCGACAGTTCTCACGAGAGTGGAAGCCTCTGACGTGACCGGAGATTCGGCCACCCTGCGCGACACGCTCTCCGGCGAGACCCTTTCCATCCGGGCCCGCGCGGTGGTCAACGCCACCGGCGTGTGGGCCGACCAGGTCGACCCGAGCATCGAACTGCGCCCGAGCCGCGGCACCCACCTGGTGTTCTCCGCCGAGTCCTTCGGCGGGCTCAGTGCCTCGCTGACGGTGCCGGTGCCCGGTAGCACCAGCCGATTCGTCTTCGCCTTCCCCGCCGCGCACGGGCGGGTCTACCTCGGGCTGACCGACGAAGACGCGCCGGGCCCGGTGCCCGACGAGCCGCAGCCCACCGAGGCCGAGATCGACTTCCTGCTCGACACCATCAACACCGCACTGCGAGAACCGTTGACCCGCGCCGACATTCGCGGCCGGTACGCGGGCTTGCGCCCGCTGCTGAAGACCGACGACGGCAGCACCGCCGACATCTCCCGCCAGCACGCCGTGCTGAACTCGCCGACCGGCGTGATCACGATCGTCGGCGGCAAACTCACCACCTACCGGCAGATGGCCGAGGACGTCGTCGACGCGGCGGTGCGCCACGCCCGCCTCGACGCGGCACCCTGCTCGACCAAGCGGCTGCCGCTGGTCGGCGCGGTCTCCGGCGCGGCACGGGATCGCCTCGCCGCCGCCCCGCTGCTGGTGGAACGCTACGGCAGCGAGGCGCCCGCCGTCACCGCCCTCGCGGCTCTCGACCCGGCCTTGCGCGAACCGGTCGCTCCCGGAATGGACGTCATCGGCGCCGAATTCGCCTTCGCCCTTTCCCACGAGGGCGCACTGCACGTCGACGATCTACTCGACCGCCGCACCCGCATCGGTTTGGTTCCGGAAGACCGCGCCGCCGCCCTCCCCGCCGCCTCCGCCGCCCTCGCCACGATCTGATCGTCGACTGTGCTACCGCCCATCCCACATTCGGGCAAAGCAATTGCGTTGCCTGTATGCTTGAGCTCGTCACGAAAGTGATGCCGAGAGGTGGAGCGCCGCTTCCGACGACGCCCCACCTGGTGGGTCAGCTAGCCCGCACTCGGCGGACCAGGATGAGTGCCCCGGCGGTCACGGCAGCAAAGATCAAGATAATGCCGTAATCGACCGGGGCTTCCCTCTTCTTCCGGCGATGTTTCGCCATCCCCCACCACCTCCTCCCTGGGCGCGGTGTCTGGACCAATGTCCACCGCCCCTCGGCAGGAGGTGCCCACACTTTACGTGAGACTACCGACGGAAATGCTTGCCCCCCAATATGATCCGATGACCAGATCGGTCCCTGGTGCTCACGCCGACCTGAGCATCGCCCAGTAGGCGCCTGCTGGCGCTCGCCCGTCCAGTTCGGTTCGTGCGATCTGCCGGATTCTGTATCACGAATTCAGTGCGCTGGAGCCCCCGCCTGGCACCCCGCCTGCGAACAGAATCAGGCGATTCGAAGGTGCCGACCGGGCCTCGAAGCAAACGGATCAGGGTTGCGAGGCGCTGATGATCAGTCGCTGACCCACGTCGCCAGTTCCGCGCGCATGCAGGCGCGGGGCCAGCGGTCCAGGCCATGGTCGGCTTCGGCCGCACGCAGGGCGCGCAGGCCCGGCGTTTCCTCGGCGGGCGCCAGGTAGCGGAACCCGAGGCGCTCGTAGTACGGCCCGTTCCAGGTCACTTCGGTGAAGGTAGTCAGGGTGATGGCGGGCAGGTCGTGGGTGCGCGCCCAGTCGACGGCGCGGTCGATGAGCCGCTTACCGATGCGACGACCGGCGTATTCCGGGTCGACCGACACCTGGTCGACGTGCGCGTTGCCGTCGACGATGCCGAGGACGAGGTAGGCGATCGGCCGGTCGGCGTCGTCGGTCGCGACCCAGGCACGCCCGGCGCGCTGGAATCCACGGAGGGTGTCGAGCGGCGGCGGCTCGTCGTCCGCGACGGCCGTCATGCCGATGTCGGCGAAAGGTTTTTCGGCCGCGCGTTCGATGTCCTGGAGAACGGGCAGGTCGGCCTCGGTCGCCGGTCTGATGGATGCCATGCCAGGAGTATTGCCGGACCGCCGGACGAAGTCGCGCGGATTTCCCGCTTCGTCCGTTCCACTAGGTTCAGCCGCCGGAGCCGCGATACCCGCGACGCGCGTCGACTCTCGGTCACGTATCAGCAACCCGGCAGCGGCAGACCGCGACCGCAGTGATCGGGACGACAACGAAGCGCCCGACAACACCGGTCGGCCGCGAAGTCGACTCGATCACGGCCGACCGATCCGCCGGGCGCGTGTCTTCGCCCGACTCTCCGGGTTGCCCTGCGGATTCCCGGTGCGGAGCGACCGGTCGGCCGGTTGCCCGCTCCTCGATCTGCCCGATCACGTACCGTGCGAACCTCTATGCTGGACGCCGGTAGTGCGCGGGAAGGAGGCGCGGGTGCGCAAGAACCCGTCGACCGTAGGGATCGCGCCGGGCGATGGTCTGATTGCACGCTTCGGCGCGGTGGTGGTGTATCTCGCGGGTGAAACCGCTTCCACCGACCGGATTCTCGGTGCGATCGAGGCGGTCGCCGAAGGTGACCATCCCGGGGCCGCGATCGCCCAGCGACTGGCCGCCGTGGTATTCGGCAGCGGCTCCGAACCACCGCCGTTCGGTGTGGTCGCACCGACCGACGACGGCACGGTGATCCTGCTGCGCGGAAAGGTCGCCGCCGAGATCCACGGCGCGGAGGGCGCACGCAGGATCTCCGGCGCCCGTGCGTTCACCTGGGTGGACGAGATCGTGCGCGAGCCGGTGCGCCGGATCACCGTGGGCGCCGACACCGGCTCCGCGATCACCGCCCTGCCTCGCACCGACCTGCGCGCGGGCACGGTGCCCGGCGGCGGCTTCGAATGGCGTGTTGCTGTGCGTCGCGCGGGCGCGCCGAAGTCCCCGCAGCGCGCCGCTGTCACCGCGAAACCCGGCGCCACCGAACCGCCCGCGACCGCACCCGCGGGCTTCGAGGCCTTGACCGACGACTCCGACGACGCTCGAAGCAACGACGTCCCCGTCGACACCAGCGCCGGTCGACCGTCCGCGACCGATCGCCCCCAGGACATCGGCACCAGGGCGATGCCACTCGCCTGGTCGCAAACCGCCGGCTTCCGACCCGAACCCGTTGCCTTGCAGAAGAACCCGGCAACCCACGGCGTCCGCGTCCCACCGCCTCGGCCGCCGAAGGGCTCGCCGCAGGCCGACGCCCCCACGGGCGCGCTGGTCTTCGAGGACACCGCCTACCCGCTGGACCGCCCATACGTCATCGGCCGCAGCCCCGCCGCCGACGACTCGGTGCGCAACGCCATCGCGTCCCCGCTGGCGGTGCCGAGGGACCGCCACGTCTCGCGGGTGCACGCCTACGTCTCGCTCAATCGCGGCAAGGTCTTCGTCCGCGACGCGTCCACCCCCGCGGGCACCTACGTCGCGGGTCCCGGCACGGACGCCTGGACCCGGATCGGGACCGCACCGGTCGAGCTGCCGCCGGGCTGGCGTATCCGGATCGGTGAGAAGGTCCTCACCCACCGCACCGACGAGCGCCATCCGGCCACGGCCCAGACCCGGAGATCCTGAAGCGACCGGCCCCGCTCCGCGGCCTACGATGCGAAGACTGCGCCAGCTGAGACAGTCATCGCGCGGAGAGGACAATAGGGACATGCATCGTCACGGCCCCACCGAGGACATCGACGAAACCGCGCTGACCGTCACCGCGCCGAAAGAGCAGGCCGCGGGGGTCACGGCGGTGGCCGTGGCGCTGAAACGCTCGGTCGAGGAGATGGGCGTCGTCCGCACCGCCCGCACCCTGGCCAGGCTCAATCAGGTCGACGGCTTCGACTGCCCCGGCTGCGCGTGGCCGGAGCCGAGCGGGCACCGCCGCCCCGCGGAGTTCTGCGAGAACGGAGCCAAGGCCGTCGCCGAGGAGGCGACGCTGCGCACCGTCACGCCGGAGTTCTTCGCCGCCCACTCGGTCGACGAACTGGCCGGGAAATCCGGCTACTGGCTAGGTCAGCAGGGCAGAATCACCCATCCGATGGTGCTGCGACCCGGCGACACGCACTACTCCCCCATCGCCTGGGACGAGGCCTACCGCCTGATCGCCGACCAGCTGCGCGCGCTGTCCTCGCCCGACGAAGCCGTGTTCTACACCTCGGGCCGCACCGCCAACGAGACGGCGTTTCTCTATCAGTTGCTGGTCCGCGGTTACGGCACCAACAATCTGCCGGACTGTTCGAACATGTGTCACGAGTCCTCCGGCGCGGCGCTGCTCGGCTCCATCGGCATCGGCAAGGGCTCGGTCTCGATCGACGACTTCGGCAAGGCCGATCTGATCATCGTCGCGGGCCAGAATCCCGGCACCAATCATCCACGCATGCTCAGCGCGCTCGCCGAAGCGAAGGCCAACGGGGCCAGGGTGATCGCGGTCAATCCGCTGCCGGAGACCGGCCTGCTCGGCTTCCGCGACCCGCAGACCGTGCGCGGCGTCACCACCGGCGTCGCCATCACCGACGATTTCCTGCAGATCCGGCTCGGCGGCGACATGGCCCTGTTCCAAGGCCTCGGCAAGCTGCTGTTCGACGCCGAGGACCTAGCCCCGGGCACCGTGGTCGACCGCGCGTTCGTCGACGCGCATTGCGCGGGGTTCGCCGACTACGAAAAGCACACGCGCGCGGTCGATCTCAGCGCCGTGCAGACCGCGACCGGACTGTCCATGGCGGAGCTCGAGCGCACCGCGCGGCTGCTCGCCGAGTCGCGCAGCACCATCATCTGCTGGGCGATGGGTCTGACCCAGCAGGCGCACGGCGTCGCCACCATCGAGGAGGCGACCAACCTGCTGTTGCTGCGCGGGATGATCGGCAAGCCGGGCGCAGGCGTCTGCCCGGTGCGCGGGCACTCCAACGTGCAGGGCGACCGCACGATGGGCATCTGGGAGAAGATGCCCGACGCCTTCCTCGACGCGCTCGACCGCGAGTTCGGCATCACCAGTCCGCGCGAACACGGCTGGGACACAGTGAATTCCATTCGGGCGATGCGCGACGGCCGCGCCAAGGTGTTCTTCGGTATGGGCGGCAACTTCGTCTCGGCGACCCCCGACACCGAAGTCACCGAGGCCGCGCTGCGTAATTGCGCACTCACCGTGCAGGTCTCGACCAAACTCAACCGCAGCCACGTGGTGCACGGGCGCACCGCGCTGATCCTGCCCACCCTCGGCCGCACCGACAAGGACGTCCAAGCCGGGACGAAACAGCAAGTGTCGGTCGAGGATTCGATGTCGATGGTGCACCTGTCCACCGGTCGACTCGAACCCGTCAGCGATCAGCTGCGCAGCGAGGTCGCCATCGTCTGCGAACTCGCCCTCGCGCTGTTCGGCCCGGACCATCCCGTACCGTGGGCGCGCTACCAGCGCGACTACGACAAGATCCGCGACGCGATCGCCCGCGTGGTGCCCGGTTGCGCCGACTACAACACCCGCGTCCGGCAGCGCAACGGTTTCGTCCTGCCGCATCCGCCGCGCGACAGCCGCGAATTCCGTACGTCCACCGGTCGCGCCAACTTCGCGGTCAACGAGCTGACCTGGGTGCCGGTCCCCGAAGGCAGGCTCATCCTGCAGACACTGCGCAGCCACGACCAGTACAACACCACCATCTACGGCCTCGACGACCGCTACCGCGGCGTGCACGGCGGACGGCGGGTGGTCCTGGTGAACCAGGACGACATCGCCGAATTCGGCTTCGCGGACGGCGATCTAGTCGATCTCGTCTCCGAGTGGACCGACGGCGTGGAGCGTCGCGTGCGAGGCTTCCGCGTGGTCGCCTACCCGACGCCGCGCGGCAACGCCGCCGCCTACTATCCCGAGACCAATCCGCTCGTCCCCCTGGACCACGTTGCGGCGCGGTCCAATACGCCGGTCTCCAAGGCGGTGACCATCCGGCTGGAGCGGCACGTGCACATCGGAGCAGTGTCGTGAACCATCAGCACAGCGTGCACCGACGCGCGACGCGGACGAGCGCCAGCGAGGGCGGGTCGTGAACGAGCGTCAGCGAGCGAACCATCAGCACAGCGTGCACCGACGCGCGACGCGGACGAGCGCCAGCGAGGGCGGGTCGTGAGTCGGGTTACCGCGCGCCGCCGCACGCTGCGACTTTCTCCCACCGGCGAGATCCAGCGTCCGGACACGCTGGCCGTGGAGGAGCCGCTCGAGATCCGCCTGAGCGGGCAATCGCTGACGGTCACCATGCGCACCCCGGGCTCCGACATCGACCTCGTGCACGGATTCCTGTTGAGCGAGAACATCATCGGGTCCGCCGAAGACGTGGTCAGCGCCCGATACTGCGCGGGAACCGACGCGGAGGGCCGCAACACCTACAACGTGCTCGACGTAGAACTGCGCATCCCCGCACCCGCTCGCGCCCGCAACTTCCTCACCACCAGTTCGTGCGGACTCTGCGGGAAGACCGCACTGGACGACGTCCGGGCCCGCACCCGCTACCCGCTCCCGGCCGACGCGATGGCCGTGGATCCGGCCGCGCTCGCCGCGATGCCCGAGACCCTGCGCGCGCGGCAGTCGGTCTTCGACGCCACCGGCGGTTTGCACGCCGCGGGCCTGTTCACCGCCGACGGGACCGCGCTCGCGGTGCGGGAGGACATCGGCAGGCACAACGCGGTGGACAAGGTACTCGGCTGGGCGTTGCGCGAAAACCGCGTTCCGGCATCGGATCTGGTGCTCATCGTGAGCGGAAGGGCGTCCTTCGAGCTGGTCCAGAAGGCGGTGATGGCGGGGGTGCCGATGCTCGGCGCGGTGTCGGCGCCGAGCTCGCTCGCGGTCGACCTGGCCGATGAATCCGGCCTGACCCTGGTCGGTTTCCTGCGCGGGGACACCATGAACGTCTATTCCGGCGCGCACCGCTTGGAGCGGCGGTCCTCCGCGCGTCCCGCGAGCTGACTCCGGCTCGCGGCCGAGGCGGCTATTGCCCGGTACCCGATGTCCGATTTACCGTGACTGCACCCCCGAACGCTCTTCGGCGAGGAACGGAGCCAACGATGCGGATCTCGGTAGAAGGAAAGTCCGGCGGCGTGCGCGTCCGTATGCGTTTCGAGCAGCACCGTCGCCGCTGGCTCGCCGTACGAATCATGTTGGGAATATTGACCTTCCAGGGCGCGGTGATCGGCCTGTGGGCGGTGCTCGCGCCGCACTCCTGGTACACCAGCTTCCCCGGATTCGGTATGCACTGGATCGCCGTCGACGGCCCCTACAACCACCATCTGGCCGGCGACGTCGGCGCCTTCTTCCTGGCCCTCGCCGCGGTGAGCGGCTTCGCGCTGTGGCGCGGGGGCAGCGCGCTGTCGCAGGCCGCAGGGCTGGGTTGGCTGGTCTTCGCCACCCCGCATCTGATCTACCACGCGTTTCACCGGCCGGACGCGATGAGCGGCGTGAGCTTCACGCTGAGCCTGCTCGCCGCCGCGGCCCTGCTGGCGCTCGGCGCGGCCTGCCTGCTGGTGCCGCCGCGCGGTCCGCAGGCGACGGATCCCAAGCCGATCGACTTCCATTTCCCGCGCCGCCGCCAGACGCGCTGAGCGCGGGTCGTGCCGAACGACCGTTCCGACCCGGCCGAAGCGCGGGTAGTGCCTGGCCGGAGGCGATGCGCGTCGCACGGGAAGCCCGGGGAGACCGTCGGCGCGAGCCGCTGGTAGGTCACCTCGGGCGTGCTGGCGTGCGCCTCCGGCTCGAGCCAGGTCGCTGCGGCGCCCTCAGTCCTTGAGTGCCTCGAGCAGCGCCGCCCGCTGCCGAGCACCCAGTCCGCCGATGCGGCGATCCTCGGGGATCTCGGCCTGATCCATCAGCTTCGCGGCCTTCACCGGACCGACGCCGGGCAGGGCCTTGATCACCGCCGCGACCTTGGTCTTCTTCACCAGATCGTCGGACTCCGCCTTCTTCAGCAGGTCGGCGACCGACACCTTGCCGGCCTTCACCTTGCCGATCAATTCGGAGCGCGCCTTGCGCACCGCAGCCGCTTTGGCCAACGCCTCGGTGCGTTGCTCGGCGGTCATCGTGGGCAGTGCCATGTCTCCTCCGCTTTCACTCGTCACTCGAACATCTGGTTGACCGCACCGAGTAAACAGCACCGCACCGGCGGCACACCGACGACACACCGGTCAGAGTTTGCGATGAGTTTTCTGGCGCGCCGCCGTCAGAACCGGTGAAGGGCAGGCGCGAAGCGCGCGAACCGGACGAAAGGAAGCCCGCCATGGAACTGTCGCTCACCCAGTTCGTCACCATCGACGGCGTCTGCCAGGCCCCGGGCGGACCGCAGGAGGACACCGAGGACGGCTTCACACACGGAGGCTGGACCGCGCCTTACTTCGACGAGGCGGGGGGCGAGTTCATGAACCAGGTGTTCGCTCGCGCCGACGCCTTCCTGCTCGGCAGGCGCACCTACGAGATCTTCGCGGGCTACTGGCCGCAGCACGACGACCCCGCGGACCCGATCGCCTCGAAACTCAATGCCCTGCCGAAATATGTTGGCACCCATACTCTCTCGCACGCCGACTGGGCGGGCACCGAACTGCTGCGCGGCGATCTGGTCGAACGAGTCGCCGACCTGAAGTCCCGCCCGGGCCGCGAGATCCAGATCCATGGCAGCGGCAACCTCGCCCAGACCTTGCTCGCCGCCGGCCTGATCGACACCCTGCACCTACTGACCTTCCCGGTCCTCCTCGGCACCGGCAAACGCCTCTTCTCCACCGGAGCCACCCCGACCGCCTTCCACCTGACCGACTCCCGCACCACCCCCACCGGCGTCCACATCACGACCTACCGCGCCGCGGGCATCCCCGAATACGGCACCGTCGGCGAGTAGCCATCCGTCCATCGCCGCGATCTTTGTGATCTACGTAACACATCGAGCGGCGGCAGCGAAAGTCAGTACGTCAGCATTCGTTCGGGATCAAGGTTCAACGGCGAACCAGGGGGATCAACGGAGCTCCCCATCTCGGGCGCGATTCGTCGACGACGAATCGTCACCGCGTCCCGGCGAGGCAGGCACAACCGCACAACGATCCGCGTCCCGATGAACGGCCTTCGGGCTACACGGCGCGGGCCCGGGCTGCTAGCCTCCGAATTGGAACACGTTTCAATTCGTCAGGGGTTGACATGACAGAACAGATTCGCGACGTCGTCGAGCAGTACGTCAAGCTGGTCGGCACCGGGCCCACGGAAGCCATCGTGGAGCTCTACGCACCGAATGCGACCGTCGAGGACCCCGCGGGCACGCCGCTGCGGCAGGGCCACGACGCCATCCGCGAGTTCTACTCCGTGTTCGACAACCTGGACCGCTCGACCGCGCTGCACGCCGACACCGTGCGGGTCGCGGGCAACCACGCCGCCTTCATGTTCGACGTGATCACCAAGGTCGGCGATCAGCGCTTCACGCTGACGCCGATCGACACGATGGAGTTCGACGAGCAGGGCAAGATCGTCAAGATGCGCGCCTACTGGAGCCAGGACGACATGCGCGCCGAACCGATCTGATCCGAGCCGCCCACGACGCCGACGCCGCCCCGGAATCGCATCCGGGGCGGCGTCGAGTCGTCTGGAAGTTATGCCGCGTCGAGCAGCGCGCCCGTCAGGGCGGTCGCCGTCTCGAAGGTCACGACATCGGCGGCCACTCGGAGCAGCCGGTCCACGCACGGCGGGCCGGTCACCAGAAGCAACCGCCCTCCGGTCTGTTCGAGCACGGAACGCGCCTCGAACAGCACGCGCAGCCCTGGAATGCCGAAGAACGTCACCATGGACAAATCGACGACCACGCGCGGGGCGGCGGTGTCCAGAGAGCCGATCAGATGCCGCCGAAACTCCTCGACGGTGAATTGGTCCACCTCGCCCGCCACGGCGCACAGCGTGATCTCGTCACCCGGGGCGGTGATCGAAACCCGTACCCGCGCAGCGGGATCGGGCTGGTGCGTTCGGGCGTCGGTGGATTGGGTGGCGAATACGGTCGACATGAGGACCCCGGTCCCGTCGCGCCCGGCACCGAACATGCGCCGGGCGAATTTTCGTCCCGGCTGCCCGAGGCCCCGGAACTGAGCTGGCTACTCAACCCTGACCTCCGAGTACCCGGACAGACAGGTCAGTACACCACCAATTACGAATCAATCTCGACAATTCGGACATGTCCGAAACAAATCCGGGCCCGCGGGACAATTTCCCGCGGGCCCGGATTTCGAGTTCCGAAATTACGCCGACTTCTCCCGGCGCTCGGCGCGCTGCTGCTTGCGCGGCACGATGGTCGGCAGCACGTTGTCGTTGACGGTGTCGGCGTTGACGACCACCTTGGCGACATCGTCGCGGCTCGGGATGTCGTACATCACCGGCAGCAGGACTTCCTCCATGATGGCGCGCAGACCGCGCGCGCCGGTGCCACGCAGGATGGCCTGGTCGGCGATGGCCTCCAGCGCGTCCTGGGTGAACTCCAGCTCGACGCCGTCCATCTCGAACAGCCGGATGTACTGCTTGACCAGCGCGTTCTTCGGCTCGGAGAGGATCTTGACCAGCGAGTCCTTGTCCAGGTTCGTCACCGACGCGACGACCGGCAGACGGCCGATGAACTCCGGGATCAGACCGAACTTGATCAGATCCTCGGGCATCACCTCCGCGAAGTGGTCGGTGGTGTCGATCTCGGCCTTGGAGCGCACCTCGGCGCCGAAGCCGATGCCGCGGTGGCCGGTACGGTCGGAGATGATCTTCTCCAGCCCCGCGAACGCGCCCGCCACGATGAACAGCACGTTGGTGGTGTCGATCTGGATGAACTCCTGGTGCGGGTGCTTGCGTCCGCCCTGCGGCGGCACACTCGCCTGGGTGCCTTCCAGGATCTTCAGCAGCGCCTGCTGCACGCCCTCGCCGGAGACGTCGCGGGTGATCGAGGGGTTCTCGCTCTTGCGGGCGATCTTGTCCACCTCGTCGATGTAGATGATGCCGGTCTCGGCCCGCTTGACGTCGTAGTCGGCGGCCTGGATCAGCTTCAACAGGATGTTCTCGACGTCCTCGCCGACGTAACCCGCCTCGGTGAGCGCCGTGGCGTCCGCGATCGCGAACGGCACGTTCAGCATCTTCGCCAGGGTCTGCGCCAGGTAGGTCTTGCCGCAGCCGGTGGGGCCGAGCATCAGGATGTTCGACTTGGTCAGCTCGACGGTCTCGCCGCGGCTGTCGCGACCCTTGTCGCCCGCCTGGATGCGCTTGTAGTGGTTGTAGACGGCCACGGCGAGAGTGCGCTTGGCGGTGTCCTGCCCGATGACGTAGTTCTCCAGGAACTCACGGATTTCGGCAGGCTTGGGCAGCTCGTCGAGTTTGACCTCGCTGGACTCGGCGAGCTCCTCCTCGATGATCTCGTTGCATAGATCGATGCACTCGTCACAGATGTACACGCCAGGTCCCGCAATGAGCTTCTTGACCTGCTTCTGGCTCTTTCCGCAGAACGAGCACTTCAGCAGATCGCCGCCGTCTCCGATGCGCGCCATCTCGTGGGTCCCTACTTCCTTGTCCGCGTGCAACCGTCTGTCCAGGTTGCCAGCAATCCGCCGAACTCGTGTGTAATCGCGAACACTTCGAGCATTTCGGGCGGGTCGAGCTATGCCGTCAACCGAGAGCAAAGGTCCCTAGGTCGACCGTACCCGGTGTGCGCGACGGAGGTCGACAACTCGAGCATGTTTCTCGCCGGGGTTGTGCGTGTTCTCACGACATCGAAACACGTTCGGCACATGTTCCGCCGGTGAGCGGCCGGTCCCGACGCCCGGCCAACCGCCGTGATGTCTCGCGCCGTCCGCCACCCTCGCGAACGGTCGATGACACCGTAGCGGAAGCGGCCGGACAGTCCGCCTTCGACACACTGCCCGGCCGTATTCCCCTGAGACACAGCAACTTGCGAGCGATCCCGCGAATGGGAAAAGCCCGCGAACGCCTTACTTCTGCGCGCTCAGCTTGCGGTAATCGAACACCGTGTCGATGATCCCGTATTCCTTGGCCTCCTCGGCCGTCAGGATCTTGTCGCGGTCGGTGTCCTTGCGGATGGTGTCCGCGTCCTTGCCGGTGTGCCGCGCGAGGGTGGTCTCCATCAGGCGGCGCATGCGCTCGATCTCGGCAGCCTGGATCTCCAGGTCCGAGACCTGACCCTGGATGCCGCCCTCCAGCGAAGGCTGGTGGATCAGCACGCGGGCGTTGGGCAGGCAGGCGCGCTTGCCGGGGGTGCCCGCGGCGAGCAGCACGGCCGCGGCGGAGGCCGCCTGGCCGAGGCAGACCGTGGCGACGTCGGCACGCACGTACTGCATGGTGTCGTAGATGGCCATCAGCGAGGTGAACGAGCCACCCGGCGAGTTGATGTACATCGTGATGTCGCGGTCGGGATCCAGCGATTCCAGCACCAGCAGCTGCGCCATGATGTCGTTCGCCGAGGCGTCGTCGACCTGCACGCCGAGGAAGATGATGCGCTCCTCGAACAGCTTGTTGTACGGGTTGGACTCCTTGACACCGAAGCTCGAGTGCTCGATGAAAGAAGGCAGGATGTAGCGCGACTGCGGCGAGGCAGGCGCGATGCCGGAGAGGCCGGCGCGTGGGTCGATCAGAGCCATTTCGTCTCCAAAGTCTATGTGTTCAACGACGGTTGACTGACGGCGCGGGCCGGAACCAGGTCCGGCCGCCGCTCACTTGGCCGCGCCGTTGGCCTGCTTGGCGTGGCTGATCACGTGGTCGATGAACCCGTACTCGAGGGCATCCTTCGCCGTGAACCAGCGGTCGCGGTCGGCGTCGGCGGTGACCTGCTCCACCGACTTGCCGGTGTGCAGCGCCTGGAGCTCGTTGAGCTCGCGCTTGGTGTGGGCGAACTGCTCGGCCATGATCGCGATGTCGGCCGCGGAACCGCCGATGCCCGCCGAGGGCTGGTGCATCATGATCCGCGCGTGCGGCAGCGCGTAGCGCTTGCCCTTGGTGCCCGCGGTCAGCAGGAACTGGCCCATCGATGCCGCCAGACCCAGGCCATAGGTGGCGATGTCGCACTCGGACAGCTGCATGGTGTCGTAGATGGCCATGCCAGCGGTCACCGAGCCGCCGGGCGAGTTGATGTAGAGCGCGATGTCCTTGGTCGGATCCTCCGCCGTAAGCAGCAGGATCTGCGCGCACAGCTTGTTCGCGATGTCGTCGTCGACCTGGCTGCCGAGGAAGATGATGCGCTCCCGCAGCAGGCGCTCGTACACCGAATCACTGAGGTTGAGACCAGCAGTCGCGGATGTCATGACCCCTGCCTGGTTGATTGTCACGGATACCTGCCTTCTCTTCTCACCGGCTTGTCACTGCAAGCTGAACAGCGCTGAGTGCCACACAGCCATCACTGGTTCGTTGCCACAAACATTAACGAAGCAGGGCGGCACCGAACTCCCGGTACCGCCCTTTCTTCGCTCACAGCGCAATTACGTTCGTGCTCGGTCGCGCTGTGTACGAGGGCGCGTTGTGACTCTTGTTCACTCGCTACGCTCGCTCACAGCGCAATCACAACATCACACGGTCGTGTCTCGCGCTGGTGTTTCACAGATCTACTCGGCGCTCTCGGCCTCGGTCTCGTCGGCGGAATCCGCGGGCGCGCCGAACATTTCGGCGGTGTCCACGGCGTTGCCCTCGGAGTCGGTGACCTTCACCTTGCCGACGACACCGGCCAGCGCCTTGCCGCGGCGCACGTCGGCGAACACCGCGCCGAGCTGACCGGCCTGCTGCACCTGCTGGATGAACTGCTCCGGGGACAGGCCGTAGCGCTGCGACTGGAACAGGATCCGCTCGGTGAGCTCCTCCTGGCCGACCTGGGTGTTCTCCGCCTCGGCGATGGCGTCCAGCAGCAGCTGGGTCTTCACCGACTTCTCGGCGGCCTCCTTGGTGTCCTTGTCGAACTCCTCGCGGCTGGAGCCCTGCGCCTCGAGCGCCTCGGCCAGCTTGGCCTCGTCGTGGTCGAAGCCGTGCACGGCGTCGTGCACCACGGCGTCGATCTCGGCCTGCACGACCTTCTCCGGCAGCGGAATCTCGGTCGTCTCCAGCAGGGTCTCCAGGACCTTGTCGCGGATCTCGCCCGCCTGCTGCACCTTCTTGACCCGCTCGACCCGGCTCTTCAGGTCTTCCTTGAGCTCGTCGAGGGTGTCGAACTCCGAAGCGAGCTGGGCGAACTCGTCGTCGGCCTCCGGCAGCTCGCGCTCCTTCACCGACTGCACGGTCACCGTGATGACGGCTTCCTTGCCCGCGTGCTCGCCCGCGACCAGCGTCGAGGTGAACTCCTTGGACTCACCGGCCGACAGACCGACGATCGCCTCGTCGAGGCCCTCGATGAGCTGGCCCGAGCCGACCTCGTGGGACAGGCCGGTGGTGGCGGCGTCGGCCACCTCCTCACCGTCCACGCTGGCGGCGAGATCGATGGAGACGAAGTCGCCGTCCTGGACCGGACGCTCCACGCCGGTCAGGGTGCCGAAGCGCTGGCGCAGCGAGGTGAGCTGCTCCTCGATGTCCTCGTCGCCGATGCTGAACGCGTCGACGGTGACCTCGATCTCCTCGTAGCTGGGCAGCGCGATCTCGGGGCGCACGTCGACCTCGGCGGTGAACGCGAGCTCCTGGCCGTCCTCGATCTTGGTGATCTCGATGTCGGGCTGGCCGATGACCTTCACCTCGGCGGTGGTGACAGCCTCGCTGTAGCGGCCGGGCAGCACGTCGTTGACGACCTGCTCGAGGACGGCGCCGCGGCCGAGGCGGGCTTCGAGGAGCTTGGCGGGCGCCTTGCCCGGGCGGAAGCCGGGGATGCGGACCTGCTTGGCGAGGGCCTTGTAGGCGCGGTCGAAGTCCGGCTTCAGTTCCTCGAAGGGCACCTCGACATTGATCCGGACCCGGGTCGGGCTCAGCTGCTCGACGGTGCTCTTCACGGACATGCTCCTTGGTTCGTTGTTCGTTCGGGTTGGCGCGACTCCAGCGGGGGTGCGCGTACGCATCCCGACCAGGTTAGTTGACCGGCCGTCGGCGCCTGCAATCGGTCACGGCGCGGCGCACCCCGCGGCGCCGCGACCGGCTGCGTTCAGTTGCCGACGGCGACCGCGTCGGTAACGAAGACCAGCGTCTCGTTGGGCTTGATGCCGCCGCTGCCCGCGCCGTAGCCCAGGTTCGGCGGGATGATCAGCAGCCTGCGCGCGCCCTGCTGGACACCGACGAGGCCCTGGTCCCAGCCGGGGATGACCTCACCGGCGCCGAGGTTCAGCTGGAAGGGCTTGCCGCGATCGAACGAGCTGTCCAGCTTCTTCTTGTCCGACCAGGTCACCAGCACGTAGTTCATGGTGAGCGGCTGGTCGGCCACCGCGCCGGGGCCGCTACCCGCGACCAGATCCTTGACGATCAGCTGGGTGGGCGGGTCGCAGTCACCGGGGATGGTCACGGTCGGCGTCTCGCCGAAGCCGCCCGTCACCCCGATGTCCTCGGCCGTGCATTCCCTGCCGTGCTTGGCCTGCGCGGCGGCGGGGCTGGTGGTGGTGGCCGTCGCGGTGGCGGCGGTGTCCTTGTCGTCGGAGCCGCAGGCGGCCAGCGTGAACGCGGCCGCGGCGATGGCCCCGACACCGATGATCCTGCCGAGTGTGTGCATGCGGCGGACCCTAGACCAACCAGCGCCCGCGCGCCTAGCGACGACCCGGCACCCGCGCGCCCAGCGACACCCCAGCGTCCGCGGGCGCACGACGACACAGCGCCCGCGCGCAGCGACGACACAGCGCCCGCGCGCGCAGCGACGACACAGTGCCCGTGCGTCCAGTGGCGGTTTCCGGCAGTCTCGGGGTGTCGCCGCCCGTAAACGGGTAATGCGGCCGGTGAAGCGGATTTCCCAGCGACCGTGAGGAGAGTCGGCGGATGACGCAGATGGCCAGTGCCGGGGGCGACACCTCGGCGGACAATGTCGGCGCGCGAAGCGGCGTTTCCATCGCGCCCCGGCCCTATCGGCTGAGCGAGGCGTCCGGGCCGCTGGATCGCGCGGAGCTGACCGCGATCGACGCCTGGTGGCGCGCGGCGAACTATCTGTCCGTCGGCCAGATCTATCTGATGAAGAACCCGCTGCTGCGCGAACCGTTGCGTCCCGAGCACATCAAGCCTCGGCTGCTCGGGCACTTCGGCACGGTTCCCGGGCTCAATCTGGTGTGGGCGCACGCCAACCGGGCGATCCTTCGCCGCGAACTCGACGCGGTGTTCGTCGCCGGTCCCGGTCACGGCGGTCCCGGCCCGAACGCGTGCGCCTGGCTGGAGGGTACGTATTCCGAGCTGTACAGCCACATTCCGCGCGACGGCGCGGGGATGGGCGCGCTGTTCGCCCAGTTCTCCTTCCCCGGCGGGGTGCCCAGTCACTGCGCGCCCGAGACACCTGGCTCCTTCCACGAGGGCGGCGAACTCGGCTATTCCCTGCTGCACGCCTACGGCGCCGCGCTCGACAATCCCGACCTGATCGTCTTCTGTGTGATCGGCGACGGCGAGGCCGAAACCGGACCGCTGGCAGGCAGCTGGCACGCCAACAAGTTCCTCAACCCCGGACGCGACGGCGCGGTGCTGCCGATCCTGGCGCTCAACCAGTACAAGATCGCCAACCCGACCATCCTCGCGCGGATTCCGGAGCACGAACTCATCGAGTTGCTGCGCGGATACGGCTACGAACCGATCGTCGTGGCGGGCGACGATCCGGCGACGGTGCACCAGGCGATGGCGGGTGCGGTGGACGGCTGCCTCGATCGGATCGACCGGATTCAGCGCGCCGCCAGGTCCGGCGCCGACGGCGCGCCCGCGAACTGGCCGATGATCGTGTTGCGCACTCCGAAAGGCTGGACCTGTCCTCCGTTGGTGGACGGCGACCCGGTCGAGGGCACTTTCCGCGCCCATCAGGTGCCGCTGCCCGCCGCGCGGAACAACGATTCGCATCGCGAGGTGCTCGAACAATGGCTGCGCTCGTATCGCCCGGAGGAACTGTTCGACGAGGCGGGACAGCCGGTGCCGGAACTGCTCGACCAGGTGCCCGCGGGTGATCGGCGGATGAGCGCGAACCCGGTGGCCAACGGCGGCATGCTCGTTCGCGATCTGCTTCTGCCGGACTGGCGCGATTTCGGCGTCGAGGTGGACGCGCCCGGCGGCACGAAACACGAGGCCACCCGGGTGCTCGGCGGCTGGCTGCGCGAGGTGACCCGGCGCAACCCGGACAACTTCCTCACCTTCGCGCCCGACGAGCTGGCCAGCAACCGGCTCCAGGACATCCTGGAGGTCACCGGACGCGACTGGCAGGCCGAGATCGGTGAATACGACGTCGCGCTGGACCGCACCGGCCGGGTGATCGAGGTACTTTCCGAGCACATGTGCCAGGGCCTGCTCGAGGGCTATCTGCTGACCGGCAGGCACGGGGTGTTCACCTGCTACGAGGCGTTCATCCACATCGTCGACGCGATGTTCAACCAGCACGCCAAATGGCTGGACGCCAGCGCGGCGGTGTCATGGCGGCGGCCCATCGCCAGCCTGAACTATCTGCTGTCCTCGCACGTCTGGCGGCAGGACCACAACGGGTTCACCCATCAGGATCCCGGCTTCCTGGACGTGGTGCTGAACAAGAAGCCCGAGATCGTGCGGGTGTATCTGCCGCCGGACGCCAACACCCTGCTCTCGGTCTACGACCACTGCCTGCGCTCGCGGCACTACGTCAACGTGGTGGTGGCGGGCAAGCAGCCGCAGGAGGATTGGCTCTCGGTCACCGACGCGGCGGTGCACTGCGCACGAGGCCTTGGCATTTGGGAGTGGGCGGGCAACAACGACACCGTCGGTAGCACACCGGATGTCGTGCTGGCGTGCGCGGGCGACGTGCCGACGCTGGAGACTTTGGCCGCCGCGGCGATACTCCGTGATCGGTTGCCGGACTTGCGGGTTCGCGTGGTCAACGTGGTGGATCTGATGCGGCTGCTGCCTGCGGAAGAGCACCCGCACGGCCTACCCGACAGCGAGTTCGACACGCTGTTCACCAGGAATCGCCCGGTGATCTTCGCCTTCCACGGCTACCCGTGGCTGGTTCACCGGCTGACCTACCGGCGCACCAACCACGATGAGATACACGTCCGCGGCTACAAGGAAGAGGGCACCACCACAACGCCTTTCGACATGGTGATGCTCAACGACCTGGACCGGTACCACCTCGTCATGGACGTCATCGACCGGGTGCCCGACCTGCGCGAGAAGGCCGCCGGGCTGCGCCAGGAGATGGTCGACGCCCGCTGGCAGGCGCGCGCGTGGACCAGGGAGTACGGCGCCGACATCCCGTGCGTCGCGGACTGGAGCTGGCCCGAAGTCAGCCTCTCAGGCTAGCCGCGCGGCGGGAGCGACAGCCGGTTGTTCACATATCGGCGCCCGAATGGTTTGTGCCATATGGAAGTTCATCGTCGCTGTGGAAAACTTCCTTGCGGCCATGGGGTGGGTCGGCGACGATCGCAGCATGCTGCTGACGATCACCTGCACGCGACCGGAGGGCGCGGACTGGCCCGCGACCGACCTCGGGTTCCTGCTGCACAAAAACCCCGAGCGGGTGCAGGCGTTCGAGCAGTCCTACGGCACGGCGCACGTGGTGTATCCGGAGGCGGATCCGGCGCGCTGTACGGCGGCGTTGGTTCTCGAGGTGGACCCGATCCGCCTGGTGCGCGGACGTTCGCGTGGCACACCGGATTTCAGCCTCGGTCAGTACGTCAACGACCGGCCGTACGCGGCGTCGTCACTGCTGTCCGTGGCGATCGGCGCGGTGTTCCGCACGGCGCTGCACGGGCAGTGCAAAGCGCGTCCGGAACTCGCGCTCGCCGCGCTGCCGTTGCGGATCGAATTGCCCGCGGTGCCGTGCAAGGGCGGTGCCGAGGCCGCGGAGCGGGTGTTCACGCCGCTCGGCTGGCGTGTCTCGACCACGCCGCTCCCGCTCGATCCGGCTTTTCCGGAGTGGGGCGATTCGCACTACCTGCGGTTGGCGCTCACCGGTGAGATGCGACTGGCCGACGCCCTCTCACACCTGTACGTACTGCTGCCCGTCCTCGACGGAGCCAAGCACTACTGGATGGCCGCCGACGAGGTCGACAAGCTGATCCGCGCGGGCGACGGGTGGTTGGCCGAGCACCCGGAACGCGGGTGGATCGCCCGTCGCTACCTGGCCCGGCGTCAGTCGCTCGTTCGCACCGCACTGGCGCGTCTGGCGGAGATCGACGAGGCCGATCCGGACGATCTCGGCGCGGTGGAGGACTATGTCGACGGCGCGAATGCCTTGGGCGACAACGCCTCCGGGGCATTTGACACTGATGTGCACGTCGGTAGCGCCGCGTCTTCGCATGCGGACAGTTCGATCTCGGGCCAGACCGCGGACTCCACGGGTTCACGGGGGCTCGGCTCGACGACACAGATCGCCCTGCTCGATGCGGCCGAGGCTCCTCGCTCGTCGCCGGACGACGCCGCATCCGACGGAATGCGGGCCGACACGCGCGCGGTGGCGCCGCATACGGGTGAGCCTGCACTGACTGATGCCGCTGCGGGCGCGTCTGCCGTCGACTCGGCGGGCGAGCAACGCACCGACGAAACCCGTACGCCGTCACTGGCGGTGCAGCGGCGGGCGGCGGTGCTCGCCGCGCTGGGTGAGATCGGGGCGCAGCGGGTGCTCGATCTCGGGTGCGGCGAGGGCGCGCTGCTGCGAGAGCTGTTGGCGGACCCGATGTTCACCGAGATCGTCGGCGTCGACGTGTCGACACGGGCGCTGCACATCGCCAAGCGCAAGCTGCGGCTGGACCGCATGCCGGAGCGTGTCGCACGCAGGCTCACGTTGCTCCAGGGGGCGCTCACCTACACCGACGCTCGCCTGCGCGGCTACGACGCGGCGGTGCTGATGGAAGTGATCGAGCACGTCGACCCGCCGCGCCTCGGCGCGCTCGAGCACGCCGTATTCGCCACGGCCGCACCCGGTTCCGTCGTGGTGACGACACCGAACTCGGAGTACAACGCGGCCTACGAGACCTTGCCCGCGGGCAAGTTCCGCCACGACGACCACCGGTTCGAGTGGACCCGCGCCGAATTCGCCGCCTGGGCGACCGGCGTCGCGCAGCGCAATGGGTACCGCGTTCAGCTGCGTCCCGTGGGCGCCGAGCACCCCGAGCTCGGTGCGCCCACACAGCTGGCGCTGTTCACCAGGGCCGACGGACCCCGGCCCACCGGCGAAGACACGAAAGGAGCCGTACGATGACCGAACTGTCCATCCCTGAACTCTCGCTCGTCGTGCTCATCGGCAGCACCGGCTCGGGCAAGTCGACCTTCGCGCGCAAGCACTTTCCGGCCACGGCCGTGGTCTCCTCCGATGCCTGCCGCGGCATCGTCAGCGACGACGAGAACGACCAGTCGGCCACACCGGACGCCTTCGCGCTGCTGCACCACATCGCGGGCATCCGGCTGCGCCGCGGCTTGCGGACGGTGATCGACGCGACGAATGTGCAGCCTCGGGCGCGTCAGGAACTGGTCGCGGTGGCGCGCGCCAACGACGTGCTACCGGTCGCCATCGTGCTCGACGTGCCGGATGCGGTGTGCCTGCAACGCAATGCGCTGCGTCCCGACCGTTCGCATCTCGCCGCGCACGTGGTGCATCGCCAGCAGCGGGAGCTGCGCCGCGGCCTGCGCGGACTGGAGCGCGAGGGTTTCCGCAAGGTGTACGTGTTGCGCGGGACAGAGGAGATCGAGGGCGCGACCCTCGTCGACGAGAAGGCGTGGAACGACAAGCGCGAACTCACCGGACCGTTCGATGTGATCGGCGACGTGCACGGCTGCCGCGCCGAACTGGAGACGCTGCTCGGCGAGCTCGGGTACGCGCTGGAGCGTGACGAGGCCGGGCGTGCGGTCGGCGCGCGTCATACGCGCGGGCGCACCGCGGTGTTCGTCGGCGACCTGGTCGACCGCGGCCCGGATACCCCGGGCGTGCTGCGGCTGGTGATGGGTATGGTCGCCGCGGGAACGGCGCTGTGTGTCACCGGAAATCACGAACACAAGCTTGTTCGCGCGCTGGACGGCAAGAAGGTCAGGATCGCGCACGGCCTTGCCGAATCGCTGAGCCAGCTCGAGGCGGAGGACGAGGATTTTCGCAAGGCGACGCTCGACTTCTGCCGCGGACTGATCAGTCATTACGTGCTCGACGGTGGCAACCTCGTCGTCGCGCACGCCGGGCTGAAGGAGGAGTACCACGGCCGCGCGTCCGGCCGGGTCCGCGCGTTCGCCATGTACGGCGAATCGACTGGCGAGACGGACGAATACGGTCTGCCGGTGCGCTACCCGTGGGCCTCGGACTACCGCGGCCGGGCCACCGTGCTGTACGGCCACACTCCGGTGACCGAGCTGCGGTGGGTGAACAACACGCTCTGCCTGGACACCGGCGTGGTGTTCGGCGGTCGCCTCACGGCGCTGCGCTACCCCGAGCGCGAGCCGGTATCCGTTCCGGCCGAACAGGTTTGGTACGAGCCGGTGCGCCCGCTCGCGCCTGCCGTAGCCACCACGACCGACACCACCGCGGCCGTGGTGCACCGCGATCCGGGCGTGCTGGATCTAGACGACGTGCTGGGACGCCGTGTGGTGCACACCCGCCACCACGGCCGCGTCGGCGTGCAGGAGGAGAACGCCGGGGCTGCCCTGGAGGTGATGAGCCGCTTCGCGATCGATCCGCGCTGGCTGGTGTACCTGCCTCCGACGATGGCGCCGTGCGCGACCTCGTCGCTCGACGGCTACCTCGAGCACCCGGCCGAGGCATTCGCCTACTACCGGGGCGAAGGGGTGGACCGGGTCGTGTGCGAGGAGAAGCACATGGGCTCGCGGGCCGTCGTCCTGGTGACCCGCTCGGCGGCGGTCGCGCGGGACCGTTTCGGCGTCGAGGACGACGGCACGGGCGCGATCTACACGCGCACCGGGCGCCCGTTCTTCGACGACCCCGCCCAGACCGAGACATTGCTCGCGCGAGTCCGCGGGGCGGCCGAGGCCGCGGGTCTGTTCGAGGAACTACGCAGCGAGTGGCTGCTGCTGGACACGGAGTTGCTGCCGTGGTCGGCGAAGGCCGTCGGCCTGCTGCGCAACCAGTACGCGGCCGTCGGCGCGGCGGCGAAGGCCGCGCTGGACGACACCGCGGCGGTGCTGGCGGCGGTCGCCACGCGCGGCCAGGACGTCACCCAGCTGGCCGAGCGCACCGCGGGGCGGCGCGCGGACGCCGCGGCCTTCACCACTGCCTACGGGCGCTACTGCTGGACGACCGACGGTCTTGCCGGGCTGCGTCTCGCGCCGTTCCAACTGCTCGCCGCCGAGGGCGTCAACCACGCCACCCGCGACCACGCCTGGCACCTGGCGGTGATCGATCGCCTGGTCGCCGCCGATCCGGAGCTGTTCACGCCGACGCGCCGGATGGTGGTGGATCTCGCCGAGGCCGACAGCGAAGCGGCCGCGACGGCGTGGTGGACCGAACTCACCACCGCGGGCGGCGAAGGCATGGTCGTGAAGCCGCTCGGTTCCCTTGTCCGAAGCCGATCGGTCGACCGTCCCGGTACCGACGGTGAGCGTGGTCCCGAGGGAAGCGGTTCGGCACCGGACACTTCGGACACCGCCAGCACTCCGACCCGAGACGAGTCGGCCCGCCTGGTTCAGCCGGGCGTGAAATGCCGTGGACCCGAGTACCTTCGGATCATCTACGGCCCGGAGTACCTGCGCGCGCCCAACCTTCACCGCCTGCGCACACGCGGTCTCGGGCGCAAGCGGTCGATGGCGCTGCGCGAGTATGCGCTCGGATTGGAGGCGCTGGACCGGTTCGTCGCGGGCGAGCCGCTGTGGCGGGTGCACGAGGCGGTGTTCGCGGTGCTGGCCCTCGAATCGGAGCCCGTCGACCCGCGCCTGTGAACGGCGGTGCCCGGCGCCGTGAACGGCTCCACCCGGTGACCTCGTAGAAGACCTCCGGCGGCTTGGTCGGCTCGACCGTGCGCACGACCGAGCCGACCCGGTCACGCGGGCGCAGCGTCGGGCAGCATCGCCTCGTCGAGGCCGTCGGACGGCGTGCGCAGCGGAAGGAAGCGCAACTGCTGGATGCCGACACGTCGGTCCGCCAGGCCGCAGGCGCGCCAATCGACCCCGCGATCACCTGTTGGACGCTGGCGAGAGTTCACCGACGACGCGCGGGCCGAACCCAGGACAACGGGTACGGATCCCCTGATCTTGCGGTCGGCGCCGCGCCGGTCGGTGCCATGCTGGCCGGTGCCGCGCAGGTCGGCGCCGCGCTCTTCGATGCCGCGCCCCGGTGTCCCGCCGGTCGATGCCGCGCTAGCCGGTACCCCGCCGGTCGGCGCCGCGCTGGTAGGTACCGCGCCGCTCGAGGCCGTGCGGTCGGTGTCCTGCTGGTCGATATCGCGCCGGTCGGTGCCACGCTGGTCGACGCCACGCTAATCGGCACCACGCTGGCCGGGTGCCGTCCTCCTCGGTGCCGCACTAATCCGCCCCGCGCTGGCCCGTACCGAGCCGGTCAATGCTGCGCGCTCGGTGCCCTGCTGATCGAGGCCGCGCCCGGTCGACGCCAGCCGGTCGACGCCAGCCGGTCGACGCCACGCTGGCCGGGTGCCGCCCTCGTCGGTGCCGCACCAATCCGCCCCGCGCTAATCCGCGCGCCGCGCTGGCCGGCGGCGCGCTCATCGATACCGCGCTGGCCGGTGCCCCGCCGGTCGATGCCGCGCTCCTCGGCACCATGCTGGCCGGGGTGCCGTCCTCGTCGGTGCCGCGCTAATCCGCCCCGCGCTGGCCGGTACCGAGCCGGTCGATGCTGCGCGGTCGGTGCCCCGCTGGTCGAGGCCGCGCCCGGTCGACGCCATGCCGGTCGACGCCACGCTGGTCGACGCCCCGCTGGCCGGCGCCACGCTGGCCGGGCGCCGTCCTCGTCGGTGCCGCACTAATCCGCCCCGCGCTAATCCGCGCGCCGCCCTGGCCGGTGCCGCCCTGGCCGGTGCCGCGCTGGCCGGTGCCGCGCTCATCGATACCGCGCTGGCCGGTGCCCCGCCGGTCGATGCCGCGCTCATCGGCACCATGCTGGCCGGGCGCCGTCCTCGTCGGTGCCGCGCTAATCCGCGCGCCGCGCTGGCCGGTGCCGCGCTCCTCGGCACCGCGCTCGTCGATGTTGCGCTGGTCGGTGGCGTGCTGGTCGGGTGCCGTCCTCGTCGGTGCCGCGCTGGTCGGTGGCGCGCTCATCGATACCGCGCTGGCCGGGCGCCGTCCTCGTCGCCGCCGTCCTCGTCGCCGCCGCGCTCGTCGCCACTGCGCTCGTCGGCACCACGCTGTCCGGAGGCCGTTCTCCTCGGTGTCGCGCTAATCGGGTGTCGCGCAAATCCGCGCCGCGCTGGTCGATGCCACGCTGGCAAATGCCGCGCTCATCGATACCGCGCTGGCCGGTGCCCCGCCGGTCGACGCCACGCTCCTCGGCACCACGCTTGTCGGCACCACGCTGGCCAGGTGCCGTCCTCGTCGGTGCCGCGCAAATCCGCGCCGCGCTAATCCGCGCCGCGCTGGTCATGTCGCGCCAATCGGGTGCCGCGCTAATCCGCGCGGCGCTGGCCGGTGCAGCGCGCCTCGGCACCACGCTCGTCGATGCCGCGCCGGTCGGTGGCGTGCCGGTCGATGCCGCGCCGGTCGATGCCGCGCCGGTCGATGCCGTGCCGGTCGGTGGCGTGCTGGTCGGTGGCGTCTTTGTATTGAGAAGGCTCGGGCGGCAGGGAGCCCGGTCGAGGCCGGAGGAGCTCACCGTGAACTAGGGGCGTTACCGGCGTGCCGACCTTCGTTCTCGACCGCTGTACGCGATCGGGGGCGGACGGCGTCCAGAGGACTTTCAGAGCGGCTCGATGGCCCTTCGCGTCCCTGCTTCGACGCCGATAGTCGCTTGGCAGCTGGGCGGCATCCGACGATCGGCGCAGGTCGTGGGGGTTCTAGCGACGCCGCGTGCCCGGAGTGAGAAGTGCTGAGGCATCGAAAGGTTGACGCTGGGTACTCCCCATCCAGTGGGAACGACCGTTGCGGACGGATCGTGACAGCCGTTACAGTCTGCTAGCAGGGCGCTTGCAAGAGTAAGCAGCCCGCCTGCGCGGTTCGGCCGCGCGCAGCCGACAGACAAAGGAGTCTGACCATGACTGCACCCCTCGACAACGGGCAGGCTCGAGAGTCCGACACTCGGACGATGCTGATCGACGACCGCTTCACCGGGCTGGCCTCGAAGTTCTTCGGCATGTTCCGTCGCAAGAGCCAGGGCGGCGGCGCGCTCGCGGTCTATCTGAACGGCAAACCGGTGCTCGATGTGTGGGCGGGCTGGGCGGACCGCGACCGGCCGTGGCGCGCGGACTCCATGGCGCTGTCGTACTCGACCGGCAAGGGTGTGGCGGCCACCGTCGCCCATCGGCTCATCGATCGCGGACTGCTCGACGTCGACGCCCCGGTCGCCGACTACTGGTCGGATTTCGCCGCCAACGGCAAGGCGGACATCACCTTGCGCGATGTACTGAACCACCGCGCGGGTCTCCAGCGCATCCGCGGCTTGCTGCCCGACCCGCACGACTTCCTGGACCACGACGCGGTCTCCGCCGCGATGGCCGCCTCCGCGCCGGATCCGTTGCGGCTGCGCGCATCCGGTTACCACGCCATCACCTTCGGCACCCTGGTGGCCGAGATCGCCCAGCGCGCGACCAGTCGCGACTTCACCGATCTGGTCCGCTCCGAACTCGCCGAACCGCTCGGCGAGCGCGACTTCTTCTACGGCGTTCCGCAACACGAGCGGCACCGGCTGGCGACGCTCTCGCCGCGGATCGGGGTCGCCAGGGTTCCGATCGACCGGCTGATCGCGCCCTTCGCACCGCTGCAACTGGTGTACGCCGCCCGCGGCGCGGTCTACGACGGCTGGGCCGACATGTCGATCGGCACCCGGCCCTACGACGCGATGATGCCCGGCTGGAACGGGGTGTTCACCGCCCGCGCACTGGCCAAAATGTACGGCGCGATCGCCAACGACGGCATGGTGAGCGGCCGCCGACTGCTGCGCGCCGAGACGACCCGGCGCATCGCGGAGATGCCGCCCAACGGCCGCTTCGACTACGTGCTAGGCGCGGCGCCACACTTCGCGCTCGGCTACCACCGCGCCATCGTCGGTCCGCGCATCACCCGAAGGGCGTTGGGGCACTTCGGGATCGGCGGATCGGGCGGCATCGCGTTCCCCGAACTCGGCCTCTCCGTCGCCTTCGTCACCAATCGTCTCGGCAACCACGCCATGTCGGTCGGCGACGCCAGGCTGCCGATGCTCGCCGCCCGCGCCGAGCGCATCGCCCGCGCCGCCCGCGGCCAAGCGCCGATCCCGGTCGAGCCGGAAGCAGCGGCCAGCTGAAAATCAGCGCCCCTTCAGTTTTCGCCATCCGCCCGCGCGGTTGTCGGCGATGATCTGGCGGAACATGGCCGAAAGGGCGCGGGCATTGACGGTCTCGCCCTCGCGAATGGCCACGGTGCGCGCGGTCTTGTTGTCGTGCCCGCCGGTGATGATGCCCTCGGGGTCGGAGACGATGCCTCCGTCGTAGAGGAACACGTTGACGTGCGTCTTCGCGGCGAGCAGCGCGCAGATATTGCCGTCGAGCACGAAGTACGGCTGGACGGTGCGCTTGATGGTCTCCTCGACCTCGGGGTCGGCGGCGTGCACCAGGTCGCGAACCTCGCGGCAGATCGCCTGCTGCCACGCGGGCAGGGCGTCGATGTAGGCGTCGACGCGTGGGTCGGCCACATACGGCATGTGCCGATCGTGGCACAGATACCGGTCCGAGGACAGTGTTCGGATCGGAGCACAAGCCCTCACCGACGACGCTGTGCGATCCACGAACCGTGCACGATTCACCGGAAAGGCGCGCTCGAGCGCTGATAGGCTGCCTTGCTCACGACCGTCGTGCCGAGGGAGAGCGAGGGGGCCGATTCCAGTGCAACCGGAACAGGCACGGGCCGCCGGAGTGTTCGATGCCGCGCTGACCGGTGAGCTGCGCATGTCGGAACAGACGGCGCTGCGACTGGCGTCGGCCTGCGACGCGCTTATCGACGGATTGCGCCAGCTGCGCGGCACCGATCTCGGCGAGGTGAGCGGTTTTCCCGATCTGCCCTCAGGAGTCGCGCTGACCCGCGGATTCGCGGCCAAAGGGCAGGAATTCGCGGACACGCTGACCGCGCTACAAGAAGCGGCCCTGCGCTACAAGGCCGGATATCTGGCGGCCGGGCAGTTGGTGTCCGAGGCCGACGCCGCCCAGCGCGCGGCGCTGGAACTGGCCGCCGACCGCCTGGACGAGGGCGCGTGACCAGCGCGCCCGACGCCGTCGACGCGGCGACCGACCCGCCGTACGTCACCGATCGGGAATCCTTCGACGCCTACACCCACCGTGAGATCTGGGAACTCGTGCACGAGGCGTTGCGTCCCGCCGAGCTGGGCCGCATCGCCGAGGGCTGGCAGGCCGGAGCCGAGGCGCTCGACGAGTTGTTCGCGGCGTTCGCGGCCGCGGTGCGCCGCGAGTTCGCGGAATGGCACGGCGAAGCGGCGACGGCCGCGCGCGAATCGACCGAGCGTTTCCTCCGCGCGGGCGCGACCGTGCGCGACGTCTGCGCCGAACTGCACCGGTTGATGGAGTCGAATTCGACTGCGGCCCAAGCGATCCGCGATGCCATTCCGCCGCCGCCCGAACCCTACGTGCCGAATCCGGACCCGGTGCTCGAGGCGATCGAGGGCGGTCCGCGCAAGATGGCACACGACATCGCCGCCGCCGAGGCGCTCGCCGACGCGCAGGACACGCTGACCTTCGGCTACAACTCCACCCTCGTCGCCTCCGGCGACGCGGTGCCCGTCTTCGGCACACCCGAACCGAGCGGCGAGGGCGCGCGGTGAAGTGGGTCTTCACGCCGGACGAGTTCACCTACGTGTGGTCGGTCGAAACCGGCCTCGATCGCCGCCCCTACCCGATCAACATGGCCCACCGCGGCACTGTCCGCAGTGAAAACGACTGGGAAAAGCTGAAACTCGCCAAACGCTTCCCCCGCAACGCGGATCCCGACCTGACCGGCGCGCTCACCCTCTGCGCCCGCGGTGACGTCACCACCATCACGGTCTCCGGCGACCGCTACGTCCAGGACGGGCGCGCCGATGAGCCCATCCTCGCCTTCGGCGCCACCCACCTCGTGTGGGGAACGGTGATCGTCGCGGGGCCCTGCGACGTCAGCGTGATCGCCTGCCACGCAAGGAAAGTCGCCCATCACCTGGTGGCCGCCATGGGCTCGGCTCCCCCCGGCCGCCTCGCGCCGATGCGTGAACCACGCGAGGCCGTCCTGCACGAAGATCCCCACCTCTGGCAGCAGCAATCCGAGGCCGCGCTGCGCGCCGCCGCGCTCCGCGAGACCCTGCACCGGCCGATCGACGCGCGCGGCTTCATCACCGTCACCGTCGCACCGGAAGACCCGATGTCACCGCCGACCCGCCACCGCACTTGGCTGGACTTCACCGACGACGGACGCTACCTACTGACGACCACCACCGATCTGACCCTGGCACCGGTCACCGACCCCGCACTCGCCACCCATCTCACCCGCTTGGCCGCCATCCGCTGACGGTGGATGCGCTGACAAGTACCCACTCCCACCACCGGAACTCGGCTCCGAACTTCGAATTTCGTCGACCTGTTGCGCGATCTGTCAGCCGTTACTCATCCACCTCGACGCCATAACCTCGAGCAAGCGCCGCAAGCCCGGTTGCGTACCCTTGACCGATCGCCCGCAGTCGCCAGTTGTCGCCGCGCAGATAGATCTCGGCCAGTAGCAGAGTCTCTTCCTCGGTCGCGGCGTCGAGCGTTGTCCTGGCCACCGCCGCCGCATCGCCGCCTGGCGCGACTTCCACCTCTACGGCGCCGACGTCACCGAAGGTCACGCCCGCGCCCTCGAGTGCGGCAGCGAACACGATTCGGCGGCAGGTCACCGGCAGCTCATCCAGATCGAACTCGATCGACTGTTCGCTGGGGCCCTCCACAGCGAGCCCGGCTCCGCTCGTCCGGGGCTGGTTGTAGAAGACGAAATCCTCGTCTGTGGAGACACGCTCGTCGCCGTCGACCAGGAAGGCGATCAGATCGACCTCCCAGGTCGTGCTCTGCGCCCACGACGCGCGCAGCTGCCACTGGACTCCGCGTTCAGCGATCGGCAGATCGATCACCTGCCCGCGCGCCAGATCGATCGGATCAACTACAGCTTCGGCGATCGCCACCTGCCGCACCGTGGTCGACGGCCCGCCCGACAACAGCTCCGGGCCGTGCACCGGCAGGCCGAGCTCGATCGCCTTCGCGTGCCTGCGATCGGCACCGGCCCCCGGCAGCGCGAGCACATCTGTCACCCGAGCCGACATGTTCACCGCCGCCGAACCGCCCAGTTCCACGACACGGGCGCGAGCATCTGCCGCTTCGCGGTGTGCGCCGCCGAGTACCAGAATGCGCCGACCCGCTAGAGGTCCGGTCGCTTTCGACGAGGCGGTGCGTCCCGACGCGGCGGAATCGTCCTTGCGCCGTCCCGGTCGCACTTCACCGAGCATCGCGACGAATCGCTGTTCGCTCACGATCGGCGTGCCCAATTCAGCCGCACGGCGGGCCTTTCCGGTTGGTCCATGCGGAGTGTTCGTGACCAGCAGGCTCGTTCGTCCACTGACACCACCCGTCACATCCAAACCGGCAGCTTCCGCCATGGCGATCAGAACTTCGCGTTCGGTCTCGGTCTCGCCGGTGAACGCGACCTTCATTCCCTGGACGAGACGGCCATCGGCGCCGAGAGCACCCGGATAGCTGAACTCGCACGGCGACTTCGGACCCGAACGAGTGCCAGGGCGCCGCCAGGAACCCCGGCTGTTCTCTTTCGGCGGGCAGCGAAGCAGCGGCGGTGCGACCCCGAGGCGCGCCGCGTCCGCGACCAAGGCGCGAAAGACCCCTGCCAAGACACGAGTGTCGTCCAGCGCGTCGTGCGCTTTCCGCTGCGGCACACCGTAATAGGAGGCGAGCGTGCCGAGCTTGCAGTCCGGCGTCGGCGGGGCGACCCGGCGTGCCAGGGCGAGGGTGCACAATCGGTGGTCCACCGGCAGCACACCACCACTGCGGTCGAACTCGTTCATCAGGAAGCCGTAATCGAAGCCGGCGTTGTGCGCGACCATCACCCGGCCGGTCAGCAGTTCCGACAACTGTTCCCGCACATGTTCGAAACGTGGTGAACCACGCAAGATCTCGGCGGTGAGCCCGTGCACGTGCACCGGACCGGGGTCGCAGCCCGGATCGAGCAGCGTGTGGAACTCTCGCGCGACGCGCCCATCGCTCTCCAACGTCAATGCGGCCACCGACAGGATGCGGTGATCCGACGCGCGTAGTCCCGTGGTCTCGACATCCACGATGGTGAAAGATCCGAACCCGCCGTCCTGCGGCACTCCTTGGGCAACCGTGCTCCCCTGCATGCGAGAGCAATCGGTGCCGGTGCTGAAAGTGTTGCAGGCGAATCTTTTCCGGCTGCGTTCAGCTCGGGAGGTCGAAGCCGAGATATTCGGTGGCAAGGCGCGGGTCGGGTGGGCGATCGGGTCGCCGTGCTCGCCGGAGGCTGTCGGGTGGATCTCGGCGGGGCGGGGCAGACGCGGAAAATCCGTTGTTCCACGGGTGGCGGGGTCCGTAACGTCACGTCGGTTTGTCCACCATCGACCGGAAGGAGTCGACACTGTCATGAAACCTGTCACCGAACGCGATATCAGGTCGTCGTTCGTCAACTGTTCCAAGGGAGACGCCAAGCGGCTGTCCGTGCCACGTGACCTCGCGGAGCGGCCATGGGACGATCTGGATTTCCTCGGCTGGGGAGATCCGTCGCTGCAGGGCCGCTGCTACCTGGTGGTGCCACAGGACGAACGGCTGGTCGGGGTCGCGTTGCGCTACGAGACCGGCGGGACCGGCAAGCCGCAGCTGTGCGCGATCTGCCTGACCACGCACACCGGCGGTGATGTGGTCCTGATGACCGCGCACAAGGCGGGCGATTCCGGTCGCCGCGGCAACTCGATCGGCACCTACATGTGCACCGATCTGGCCTGCTCGCTGTACGCGCGCGGAAAGAAGCGCCCCGCCCTCGGCAGCCGCTACCGCGAGGACCTCACGCTCGAGGAGAAGATCGACCGGGTCCGCGACAACATGAACGCCTTCCTCACCAGGCTCTACAGCTGACCCACCCGTAGCCCGTTCGAAAGGAGGTAGATGCCATGTGCCGACACTCGACACCCCACATCCCGACAGCACCCGAGTCCCCTCTCCCTCAACGGTACTCGGGATGCCCGGGATCCCTCTCCGGTCGAGACGCGCCGACCCAACCGGCCCGCCCCGTCCGGAGAGGAATCCCCTACGCCCAGCACTTGTTGCACACGCCCTTGCCACGACGACGCGCCTCGACGGAGGTCACCTGTTCGACCGGCGCGATCCGTCTGCCGAGTCGACGCGAGTTCTCGACGCCCTGCCGATATCCGGGACAATCGACGCCACGATGGAAGACCCGCCCGCTTTCCGTCAGGATCCCCGGGGTCGCGTCGGGCGGCCAGGGCTTCTGAAACTGGGTGGGGCCGTGCCCCATCGCATCCACCACGGCGATCAGGGTACCGATCCCGATCGGGCCGGGAGGTCGAAAACTGGTCGGGGTGACAGGATTTGAACCTGCGACCCTCCGCTCCCAAAGCGGATGCGCTACCAAGCTGCGCTACACCCCGAGGCCTCGCGGTGGCGGGGGCCGCCGACGAGTATGAATCTTGCGTTGAGCGGGTGACGGGAATCGAACCCGCACCATCAGCTTGGAAGGCTGAGGTTCTACCATTGAACTACACCCGCAGGCATACGACATCGATGGGATCGCCACGATGTCGTGTGCACCACGCACTGTACCGAATCCGGTTCGGGAAACGCCAATCGCCCCCGTGCTGGCGGTGCGCGACCGGCCGTCGCCCCTGATCACCGCGCGCGGGTGGCCGAACAAGTCGCACACAGCTTTCGCACGCGACACACAGGCACCGCCTCTGCGTGACGTATGGACCGTATGTGCGATCCCAGCTCTCGAGTTGCAGCGTCCCGCGCCGAGCCTCGATCCGCTCCATGTGGAGCCCACCGTGCCGCCGGATTCGGGCCGGAACCGGTGTCCGCCGCGGCGTCCGGGCCCGCCGACGCGTTGGCCTACGCCCCTGTCGAGCAGGACCCCCGTTTCAGCACACTCCCGGCGCGTCGGCCCGCGACTCTCCAGCGAACGAAAACTCATGTGTAACATCCGCGCCGCTGGAACGATCACACATCCGATCGCCATTCGCGAGGCATCGAAAACTCGTTGTAAAACGCCGTTTTTCAGTGCCGAGTGGCTTGCTAGGATCCTTTTTGCCGGACGGGGGTATCTGGAAAGGGGGCGGTGAGCGTGCGCCGAGCGAGGTGGACACAACCGCGTAGCAGTAGTGATCGGGGTGAGGCCGGCACCTGTGTGCGCACAGGGCACCCGGGTACCGACGTTGCCCACGGTCGGTGAATGCGATGGCGACCGACATCGAACCGCCAGTCGCCGCGATGTGTCGCGCCTGGGCACGGGCCGTGTGCTCCGAACCCGGCTCGCACACGACGCCGCATCAGCTGGAACCTGTTCTGATCGAGCTGGTCGAACGGCTGCTGTATCTGGCCAGGCACGAGCCCTTCCCGGTGCCGGAGGCGCGGATGCTGGGCGCTCGCCTCGCCGAGCCGCCGTTCGAGCGGACCAGGATGCTCGCGCAGGCCAGTCGCTGGCTGCTCGGCTTCCCCTCCGGCAGGCCGGGCTCGTTGGTGGCGACCCGCTGGCCGTTCGTGGCCAGCCAGGCCATCGACAGCTACGCCCAGGCCCTGCAGGAGCGAGCGCTGGCCCAGCAGGAGCAAAGTCTTTCGGCCAAGGTGTCGCTGCGGGTGCAGGAGATCGCCGCCCTCCAGCATCGGCTCCGCCACGAGGCCACCCACGACGCGCTGACCGACCTGGCCAACCGGACCTTGCTCCAGGACCAGGTGCGCCGCATGGCCACCGACCCGAACAGCTGCGTGGGGCTGCTGCTCATCGACCTGGACCGGTTCAAGCAGATCAACGACGGATACGGGCACGCGGTCGGCGACGAGGTGCTCGTCGAACTGGCCAACCGGCTGCGCGAGGTCTGCCCGCCCGACACGGTGATCTGCCGGTACGGCGGTGACGAGTTCGTGCTGGCGGTGAACCGGGACGGCAAGACCCTCACCGAGATCGCCAACCGCATCGTGGGAGCGCTGCGCGACCCGGTGTGGTCGTCGGCGGGTCCGGTGCCGGTCTCGGCGAGTGTGGGCACCGCCTACAACCCGCCGGGCGCCCCGTGTGACTTCACCGATCTGCTGCGGCGCGCCGATCGGGCGATGTACTCGGCCAAGACGGCGGGCGGGCGACGGTTCGCGTTCTCCGATTCCGACGAACCGGAGATAGACGCGGCCGTCGCCGGCTGAACCCCCGCAAACCGCGTCCGCGGGCGGGGGTGACGCTGCCGAAGGAGTTCAGCTCGGCTGGCAGGTGGGACACCAGAAGAGGTTGCGACCTTCCAGCACCGCGTGAGCAACCGGCTCGGCACACACCCGGCAATCCGAGCCGAGGCGGCGGTAGACGTAGGTGCGCGGACGGTCGGGGGCGTAGGACGGTTCGCCGTGATCGTGCTCGGGACGGACGACGTGCATACGTCCGGTCGCCACGCCCACGGGCATCAGCTCGACCAGATCCGACCAAAGGGCGCTCCACTCTTCGGCACTCAGGTCGACGCCGGGACGGTAGGGCGAAATACCGTGCCGAAAGAGCACTTCGGCGCGGTAGACGTTGCCGACACCGGCGATCACGCTCTGGTCCATCAGCAGCGCGCCGATCGGCCTGCGGGAACGGCGGATTCGCGCGAAGGCGCGGTCCGGATCGGCGTCGGGACGCAGCGGGTCGGCGCCGAGGCGGTCGGTCAGCGCCTCGACCTCCGGCGGCAGCAGCACCTCGCAGGCCGCGGGACCGCGCAGATCCGTGCCGAAGCCGTCGCCGACCATCCGCATCCTGACCTGCCCGACGGGCACGCCCATCGGTGGTTCCGAGTCGTAGAACTTGCCGTAGAGCCCGAGATGCACGTGCACCGCGAGGCCCGATTCGTAGTGATGCAGCAGGTGTTTGCCGTGCGCCTCCGAGCGCACGAGTCGCTGTCCGTCCACCAGCGCGGCGCCGTCGGCGAACCGGCCCTGCGGACTCGACACCCGCACCACACCGCCGGCGAAAGCTTGCTGATGCTGGTTCGCCAGGCGGTGCAGCGTGTGCCCTTCAGGCATTCGTCGACGCGACCTCAGTACGCCGGGACGGCGGGAGCGACACCGGTCTTCTCGTACTCGGCCAGGATGTCGATGCGGCGCTGGTGGCGCTCCTCCTCGGACCACGGCTGGGAGACGAACGCGTCGACGATGGCCAGCGCCTCGTCGGTGGAGTGCATGCGGCCGCCGATGCCGATCAGCTGCGCGTTGTTGTGCTCGCGGGCCAGCTTCGCGGTCTCCACGCTCCAGGCGAGGGCGCAGCGGGCGCCGGGCACCTTGTTCGCGGCGATCTGCTCGCCGTTGCCGCTGCCGCCGAAGACCAGGCCGAGGCTGCCCGGATCGGCGACGGTGCGACGAGCCGCTTCGATGCAGAAGGCGGGGTAGTCGTCCAGGGCGTCGTACTCGAGGGCGCCGCAGTCGACGACCTCGTGGCCCGCCTGCTGGAGATGGGCCTTGACGTGATTCTTCAGTTCGAAACCGGCATGGTCGGCACCCAGGTATACGCGCATGGCTGCGATTCTGTCAGGCCGCGCGACGGCCGATCCGGGTGGGCACCGTCCGCCATTAACACCGGCGCCGTCCGGCGCGAATCTGCTGACACGAGGCGTGCCCGCGGGCACTGACCAGCGAGTGTCCGACAGCACAGCGGCGCTGGCTCTCGGACGCGAGAACCCCGCCCCTACCGATGAATAGAGTGCATTCCATGCAGCCGCACGAACCGACGCCGCCGGACCGAGCCGACCAGCCGGAATCCCCGTACGCGCCGCCGAGCGGGTGGGGGCAGGAACAGCAACCGCCGCAGCCCGGCTCGGCGATACCACAGCACACCGGCGCCCAACCGACCTACGGCACCGAGACTTCGAAGCCTTACAGCACTGAACCCACGTCACCCTACGACGCTGGATCCACACCACCTCACGACGCCGGGACCACCTCGCCCTACGGCGCTGGGTCCACGTCGCCTTACGGCGCCCAGCCGACGTCGCCTCCCGGCGCCGGATCCACCTCGCCCTACGGCGCTGGATCCACGTCGCCTTACGGCACCCCAACGACGCCGCCTCCCGGCACTGGATCCACCTCGCCCTACGGCGCTGGATCCACGTCCCCTTACGGCACCCCAACGACGCCGCCTCCCGGCACTGGATCCACCTCGCCCTACGGCGCTCAGCCCACGTCCCCCTACGGCGCCGGTCCGATGACGCCCTACGGCGCACCGCCCCCCGTACCGCCGAAGAACATGCCGCGCGGCCTCTCCCCGTTCGGGATGCCCGCCAGGCACAGCTGGGAGATCCCGCTGCTCGTCCTGGTGGTGGTGTGCACGACGGTCGCCTACCTGATCGCCATCGTCATGCTCGTCGTGGTGCTCGCCGACGGCGCGGTGCCGAGCGACTATCTGCTGTTGCTCGTCTTCGCGCCGATCCTGGTCTGGGTGGGGCGCGGTATCAACTACGCGTCGCAGCGGGTGAACGGCGTGAAGATGTCGCCGACGCAGTTCCCCGAGGGCTATCAGATGGTGGTCGAGGCGGCGGCCCGGTTGGGTATGGCGAAGGTGCCCGACGCCTATGTGGTGCTCGGCAACGGCCAGATCAACGCCTTCGCCTCCGGTCACGGCTTCCGGCGCTTCGTCGTCGTCTACAGCGACCTGTTCGAAATCGGCGGCAAGGCACGCGAACCCGACGCGCTCGCGTTCATCATCGGCCACGAGGTCGGCCACATCGCCGCCGGACACACCTCGTACTGGCGACAGCTGGGCATGTTCCTCGTGCCGTTTCTGCCGATCCTGGGCAGTTCGCTGATCCGTTCGCAGGAGTACACCGCCGACAACCACGGCTACTGCAACCGGCACACCGGCGCGGCCGCGGCCATGGGCACGCTGGCGGCGGGCAAGTACATGAACACCCTCGTCGGCTTCGACGAGATGGCCGACCGCGCCGCGACCGAGAAGGGCGGGTTCGTCTGGTTCGTCAACGCCCTGTCCTCGCACCCGGTGCTGACCTGGCGGATGTGGGCGCTGCGCGACCGCAGCAGGCACGGAAAGCTCTTCCTGCGCCCGAGCCCGCAGCCGCCGATGGGCGCCGTGCCGTATGGCCCGTACGGCGAGGTGCCGAGTCTGCCGCCGAAGCCGGTGCCCTGAGCCGACGAGCCGGGCGCCGCGAACGCGCGGCGCCCGGTTTCGCGTTCAGTCGAAGACCGGGTCCTCGGTCCTGGTCCGCTTGAGTTCGAAGAAGTGCGGGTAGGAGGCCAGCGCGACGACGCCGTCCCAGACCTTGCCCGCGTCCTCGCCGCGCGGGATGCGCGAGAGCACCGGACCGAAGAACGCCACACCGTTGACGTGGATGGTCGGGGTGCCGACGTCCTGGCCGACCTTGTCCATGCCCTCGTGATGGCTCTTGCGCAGCGCCTCGTCGTACTCGGTCCTCTCGGCGGCCTTCGCGAGCTCCGCGGGCAGGCCCACCTCGGCGAGCGCGTCGGCGATCACCGCGGCCAGGCTCTCCTGCATGGTCGGACGCTCGTATTCGGCCTTGCGATCGTGGATGCGGCTGCCCATCGCGGTGTAGAGCGGGGCGAGCACCTTGTCGCCGTGGTCCTTGGCGGCGGCGATGGCGACGCGCACCGGACCCCAGCCGCTGTTCATCAGTTCGCGGTACTGCTCGGGCAGATCGCGGCCCTCGTTCAGCACCGCGAGGCTCATCACATGGAAGCGCGCCTCGATGTCGCGGACCTGCTCGACCTCCAAGATCCAGCGGGAAGTGATCCAACACCAAGGGCACAGCGGGTCGAACCAGAAATCGGCGACGTTCTTCTCGGCCGTGTCGGTCACGGGTCGTTCCTCTCGATCGCATGCAAGAAGCGCGGCGCGCGAGCGCCGTCACCCGGAACCAACCACGCCGCCGGACGATTCGTTCCCGCCCCGAACCGATGTCCGGATACGGCGTTGCGGAACACCCGCCGACAGTAGGCTCGACTGGGCACGCGTTTCCTCCCGCGAAGGAGTCCGCAAATGACCTCGGATCGGCGTTTCGTGATCGTGGGCGGTGGACTTGCCGCGGCCAAGCTGGCGGAAGCCCTGCGCGACAACGACTTCGACGGGAAGATCACCCTGGTCAGCGCCGAGGAGCACCTGCCGTACGAACGACCGCCGCTGTCCAAGGAACATCTGTTCGGCAAGAAGCAGCTCGCGGACTTCACCGTGAATCCGGCGCAGTGGTACCGCGACCACAATGTGGACCTGCTGCTCGGCACGACCGTCAGCACGATCGATCGGGACGCCAAGACCATCACGCTGCCGGACGGCTCCACGCTCGCCTACGACAAACTCGCGCTGGCCACCGGATCCACACCGCGCACGTTGTCGCTGCCCGGCGCCGACACCCCCAACGTCTATACGCTGCGCTCCATCGAGGACTCCGACACCCTCATCGGCCTGTTCGGCCAGAGCGACCGGCTCGCGATCATCGGCGCGGGCTGGATCGGTCTCGAGGTCGCGGCGGCCGCCCGCGCCGCCGAGATGGACGTCACCATCGTGGAGACCGCCGAACAGCCGCTGCTCGGCGCGCTCGGACCCGAGATGGGCGCGGTCTTCGCCGACCTGCACCGGGCGCACGGCGTCGATCTACGCCTCGGCGCCCAAGTCGAGGAGATCACCACGCACGACGGGATCGCGACGGCGATCGCCGACGGGCTGCGGCTGGCCGACGGGACGACCGTCGCCGCCGACGCGGTGCTGGTCGCGGTCGGCGCCAAGCCGAATATCGAGCTCGCCGCCGAGGCGGGACTCGAGGTGGACAAGGGCGTGCTCGTCGACGCGAGCCTGGTCACCAGCGATCCGGACATCGTCGCCGTGGGGGACATCGCCGAACAGCAGCATCCGCGGCTCGACCGCCGCATCCGGGTGGAGCACTGGGCCAACGCGCTCAACCAGCCCGCGGTCGCGGCGGCGACCATGCTCGGCAAGTCGGCGACCTACGACCGGCTGCCCTACTTCTTCACCGATCAGTACGACCTCGGCATGGAGTACACCGGCTACGCCGCGCCCGGCGGGTACGAGCGGGTCGTGGTACGCGGCGATCTGGACCAGCGCGAGTTCGTCGCGTTCTGGTTGGACTCGGAGAATCGCGTGCTCGCGGGCATGAACGTCAACGTGTGGGACGTGACCGACCGGATCAAGGAGCTGATCACCGCGGGCGAGCCGGCCGACCCCGACCGCCTGGCCGACACCTCGACGTCACTGTGATCCATATCACCGAACCTCGCGTGAGCGATGTGTCGAAGAGGCGCGCCCCGCTCCGACCTACCTACGAGAGCGCCGAAGGGGCGCGCCGATCCGCGAGGAGCCGACCATGAAGTACATGCTGATCAAGACCTACAGCGAAGCCGCCTACTGCGACACCCCGATCTCGGAGTGGGAGCCGGAGGACCTCGAGGCGCACATCGACTTTCAGCGTGCGCTGGGCGAGGAACTGGCGAAATCGGGCGAGCTGGTCGACGCGCAAGGCTTGGCGGGACCGGAGAGTGCGCGCATCGTCAGCGCCGACGGCCGCTCCGCCCCGGTGATCACCGACGGCCCGTTCCCCGAGACCAAGGAATTCCTGGCGGGGTACTGGCTCGTCGACGTGGACAGCCCCGAACGCGCGTTGCAGATCGCCGCCCAGGCCTCGGCCGCGCCCGGCCCCGGCGGAAAGCCGATCGGCGAGTACATCGAAGTGCGCGCGGTGATGAGCGCTCCCGCCGCCGAACTGTGACCCTGTCCTCCGACGCCGAGGCCCTGCTGCGCGAACTGGCGCCCCAGGTCCTCGGCGTCCTGGTGCGCCGTTTCGGCGACTTCGACACCGCCGAGGACGCCGTCCAGGAGGCCCTGCTCGCCGCCGCGACCCAGTGGCCCGCGGCGGGGCTGCCGGACAATCCGCGCGGCTGGCTCGTCCAGGTCGCGCAGCGCAGGATGGCGGACGTGGTGCGCGCCGAAGCGGCGCGGCGGCGCAGGGAGGCAACTGTTTTCGAGCGCGAGGTGCCGGACACCGAGACCGTCGACCGGGACGACACCCTGGCGATGTTCTTCCTGTGCTGCCACCCCGCGTTGTCCTCGGCGAGTGCGATCGCGTTGACGCTGCGGGCGGTCGGCGGACTCACCACAACGGAGATCGCGCGCGCCTTCCTGCTGCCGGAACCGACCACGGCCCAGCGCATCGCGCGGGCCAAGAAGCGCCTCGCCGCGCTCGATCGTCCATTCGTCAGGCCCGATGCCGCCGAGTGGCGGGAGCGACTCGGCTCGGTGCTGCACGTGTTGTATCTGATCTTCAACGAAGGGCACACCACTACGTCGGGCGCCGAATTGCAGCGCACCGACCTCTCCGGCGAGGCGATCCGGCTGACCCGCGCCGTGCACCGGCTGCTGCCCGACGACGTCGAGGTCACCGGTCTGCTGGCGCTCATGCTGCTGACCGACGCTCGCCGTGCCGCCCGCGTCGGTCCGCACGGCGAGCTGATTCCGCTGGCCGAGCAGCGACGAGGTCGATGGGATCGAGCGATGATCACCGAGGGCGTGCGACTGGTCACCGGCATCCTGTCGCACGGACTCACCGGCGCCTACCAAATACAGGCGGCGATCGCGGCCGTGCACGGGCAGGCGCCGCGTGCGGAGGACACCGACTGGCCGCGAATCCTGGCGCTGTACAACCTGCTCGAACGCATCGCGCCGAATCCGGTGGTCACGCTGAACCGAGCCGTCGCGGTCGCGATGGTGCACGGTCCGTCGGCGGGGCTGGCGCTGATCGACACCCTCGAGGAGCCGCTCGCGGGTGCTGGTCATCGGCTGGACGCGGTGCGCGGGCACTTGCACGAGATGGCGGGTGAGTATCCGGTTGCCGTCGCGCACTACACCGCGGCGGCCCGCCGGACCACGAGTGTGCCGGAGCGGGATTATCTGACGCTGCGTGCGGCGCGACTGCGCCAAGAGACCGCCGCGAAACGCTGACCGGGCTCTGAGTGCTCTGCGCGTCGGAGTCCCGCAGCTGCACCGCGAGACCGCCTCGCAGCGCTGAGCAACTCTGTGCGCCGGTATCCCGCGACTGCGCCCGGGCCGATCTCGGTTCAAGGCGCGCGGTTCGCGGCACTCGTGTGAATGGTCCGCACCGCACCGCGAGCACCGGCGCCACACGACCCTCGCACGGGCGGTCCAAGCCGCACCACATCGCTGCCGACACGACCGCCGACCATTGGACGCTGCGGTCGAGTGGCGCGGCAGACTGCTGGTGTGACAGCGACATTCAGCGCGGGCGTACTCCTGTTTCGCACCACGTCGGGCGATCCCGAAGTCCTGCTCGGCCACATGGGCGGGCCCTTCTGGGCGCGCAAAGACAACGCGGCCTGGTCGATCCCCAAGGGCGAATACGACCCGGACACCGAGGACGCCGCTCTGGCCGCCCGCCGCGAATTCACCGAAGAGCTGGGATTGCCCGCGCCGGAAGGAGAATGGATCCCGCTGGGCGAGGTCCGGTACAGCAGCGGGCGCAAGCGGCTCGTCGCGTGGGCCGTGGAGGGCGACCTCGATCCCGCCCAACTCGACCCCGGCACCTTCGAGATGGAATGGCCGCCGCACTCCGGCCGTCTCGTCGCCTTCCCCGAGATCGACCGCGCCGAATGGTTCGATCTGGCGACCGCTCACGACAAACTGATCGGCGGGCAGCGGCCCTACCTGGACCGCCTCACCGAACACCTGCGCGCGGAAACCGACCGAGACCTGAACCGCACCGACGACACTCGGCCCTGAAAACGTGGAGCCTGGCGGGAACTCAGGCCGAGGCCCACTTCACGCCGGTGATGAGCTCGAACGCCTCCTGATACTTGCGGCGAGTCGCCGCCACGATGTCGGCCGGAATCTCCGGACCCGGAGGCTCCTTGTCCCAGCCGGTCGAGGTGGACCAGTCCCGGACGAACTGCTTGTCGAAGGAGGGCTGCGGGTGGCCGGGCTCCCACTGATCGGCGGGCCAGAAGCGCGAGGAGTCGGAGGTGAGCACCTCGTCGCCGAGGGTGAGAACGTCACCGTCCCAGCCGAATTCGATTTTCGTGTCGGCGATGATGACGCCCTTGCTCGCGGCGTGCTCGGCGCCGCGCAGGTAGATGTCGAGGGTGCGATCGCGCAGTTGCTCGGCGACCTCGCGGCCCTCCTGGTCCACCACGTCGGCGAAGGTGATCGGCTCGTCGTGGCCCTCGGACGCCTTGCTGGTGGGGGTGAAGATCGGCTCGGGCAGCTTGTCGCCGTCGCGCAGGCCGGGCGGGAGCGCGACGCCGGACACGGTGCCGGTGCGCTCGTACTCCTTCAGACCCGAGCCGGTGAGGTAGCCGCGCGCGATGCACTCCACGTGCACCATCTTCAGCGGCTTGACCCGCACGCCGCGACCCGCGAACTCCGCGGGGACGTCGGTGGTGGACAGCACGTGATTGGGCACGTCGGCGAAGAACTGGAACCACCAGTTCGACAGCTGCGTCAGCAGCGCGCCCTTCTCCGGGATCGGCGTCGGCAGCACCACGTCGTACACCGAGACCCGATCGGAGGCCACCAGCAGCAACGTGTCGCCGTCCTCGTACAGGTCGCGCACCTTACCGGCGTGCACATGCTTCAACGTGGAGCCTCCGAATCCGTGGATATGTGTCTGCGCTGCACAGGAACGATACCGCCGCGCCGCGTCCGGCCCGTTGCCGCCGCCTCCGCCCGGCGGCCGCGTGCATTGGTCTCGCTAGCGGCCGCATGCGCCCATCAGTCGGTATTCGTCCCGGCCATGCGCAGTCGAGGGACCGACTTCGTCCGGCTGCGCCCACTAGGGTTGGCCGAGAAAGTTCCGCGCGGGCGGTCCCGCCCGGTGGCATTGTGGACGCTGTCGCGCTCCCGGTGGGCGATCCCGCCGCGAGCTCGCACCGTGCCGTGTTCGTCGAAGAGCGAAGGAGTTCCATGTCTGCCCCGAATCTCACCCGCGACCAGGCGATCGAGCGCGCCGCCACGGTCAGCGTCGAGAACTACCGCATCGAACTCGATCTCACCGACCAGCCGACCGGCACCGACGGCGCGGTCGGCGAGACGTTCGGCTCGAAGTCCACCGTGACCTTCACCGCGACGCCGGGCGCGAGCACTTTCATCGACATCGTCGCGGCCGGCGTGCGTTCGGCGGCGCTCAACGGCACCCCGCTCGACATCTCCGACTACGACGAGGCCAAGGGCATCGCCTTGCACAATCTGGCCGAGCGCAACGAACTGGTCGTCGAGGCGGACTGCGTGTACTCGCACACCGGCGAGGGCTTGCACCGGTTCGTCGATCCCACCGACGACAAGGTCTACCTGTACTCGCAGTTCGAGACCGCCGACGCCAAGCGCATGTTCGCCTGCTTCGACCAGCCGGACCTGAAGGCCACCTTCGACATCACCGCCACCGCGCCCGCCGACTGGGAAGTCGTCTCCAATGGTGCGGGCGGCAAGCGGGAATCCGGCGGGCTCGCCGTGCACACCTTCGCCACCACGCCGCGAATGAGCACCTACCTGGTCGCCATGATCGCTGGCCCGTACGCGAAGTGGACCGACACCTACACCGACGAGCACGGCTCGATCCCGCTCGGCATCTACTGCCGCGCGTCGCTGGCCGAGCACATGGACGCCGACCGCCTCTTCACCGAGACCAAGCAGGGTTTCGGCTTCTACCACGCCAACTTCGGCGTGCCCTACGCCTTCGGCAAATACGACCAGCTGTTCGTACCGGAGTTCAACGCTGGCGCGATGGAGAACGCGGGCGCGGTGACCTTCCTGGAGGACTACGTCTTCCGTTCCAAGGTGACCCGCGCGTCCTACGAGCGCCGCGCCGAGACCGTGCTGCACGAGATGGCGCACATGTGGTTCGGCGACCTGGTCACCATGAAGTGGTGGGACGACCTGTGGCTGAACGAGTCGTTCGCCACCTTCGCCTCGGTGCTGTGCCAGTCCGAGGCCACCGAGTACACCAACGCCTGGACCACCTTCGCCAACGTGGAGAAGTCCTGGGCGTACCGGCAGGATCAACTGCCGTCGACGCACCCGATCGCGGCCGACATCCCGGACCTCGCCGCGGTGGAGGTCAACTTCGACGGCATCACCTACGCCAAGGGCGCGAGCGTGCTCAAGCAGTTGGTGGCCTACGTCGGGCTGGAGCCGTTCCTGGCGGGTCTGCGCGACTACTTCGCCGAGCACGCCTACGGCAACGCCACTTTCGACGACTTGCTGACCGCGCTGGAGAAGTCTTCCGGCCGCGACCTGTCGACCTGGGGCTCGCAGTGGCTCAAGACCACCGGCCTCAACATCCTGCGGCCCGACTTCCAGGTCGACGCCGACGGCAAGTTCGGTTCCTTCGCGGTCGTCCAGGAAGGCGCGGCCCCCGGCGCGGGCGAGCGGCGCGTGCACCGGCTCGCGGTCGGCGTCTACGACGACCAGGACGGCAAGCTGGTCCGCACCCATCGCGTCGAGCTGGATCTCGATGCCGCCGAACGCACCGAGGTGCCCGAGCTGGTCGGCGTACCGCGCGGCAAGTTCGTGCTGGTCAACGACGACGACCTGACCTACTGCTCGGTGCGGCTGGACGCCGACTCGCTCGACGTGCTCGTCAACCGCATCGCCGACATCGCCGAGCCGCTCCCCCGCACGCTGGCCTGGTCGGCGGCGTGGGAGATGACCAGGCAGGCCGAGTTCAAGGCCCGCGATTTCGTGGCGCTCGTGCAGCGCGGCGTCGGCGCGGAAACCGAGATCGGCGTGGTGCAGCGGCTGCTCATGCAGGCGCACACCGCGATCGGCAGCTACGCCGATCCCGCGTGGGCGGCTTCGGTGGGCTGGCCCGAATTCGCCGACCGCCTGCTGGAATTGGCGCGCGAAGCCGAGCCTGGCTCGGACCACCAGCTCGCCTTCGTCAACGCGCTGACCGGCGCGCGGCTGTCGGCCTGGCACACCGAGGTGCTGCGCGAACTGCTCGACGGCGACCCGGCCTCGGTCGGTCTCGGCGGACTCGTGGTCGACACGGATCTGCGCTGGCGGCTGGTCAGCGCGCTCGCCGCGGCGGGCGAGATCGACGCCGAGGGCACGGCTTCTCCGACCATCGACCGCGAGCTCGCCAACGACCCGACCGCGGCGGGCAAGCGCCAGGCCGCGGCCGCGGCGACCGCGCGGCCGATCGCCGAGGTCAAGGAACAGGCGTGGACCCGGGTGATGGACGACGACTCGCTGCCCAACATCACCGCCCGCGCGATCGTCGGCGGCTTCGCACCGGCCGGTCAGGGCGAGCTGCTCGGCTCGTTCGTCGAGCGGTACTTCGCCGAGATCCCCGCGGTGTGGGAGCGGCGGTCCAGCGAGGTCGCGCAGACGGTCGTCGTCGGCCTGTACCCGGCGTGGGAGATCACCGACGACGCGGTCGCCGTCGCGGACAAGTTCCTCGCCGGGAACCACCCGCCCGCCCTGCGCCGCCTGGTCTCCGAGGGCAAGGCGGGCATCGAACGCTCGCTGCGCGCACGGGCGTTCGACGCACGATAGTCCGGATCGTCCGGAGGAGAGACCACGTCTCCTCCGGACGCAATCCGTCGGCCTCGCCGCAGTGGAAGCCGTCGGGCCCACCGTTTGAACGCCTCGCAGCCGCCACCAATGCGCGGCGTGCGATCCCTGTGCGCCCCCGCTTGGCCGAAGGTTCAGCGCGCCGCGCCGGGCCCGGCATCCCGAGCTGATCTACGTCAGGTCGGCGGGGATGTTCAGCGAGCGAGGAAGTGCCAGCCGAGCCACGCCCAGCAGAGCACCGCGAGGATGCGCACCGAGCGGTGGTCGAGGGCGGCGGCAGCCACTTCGGTCAGCGGGGCGATCAGATCCCGGCGGAGATGAGCGAGCGCGGTCAGGCCGAGGGCTAGCGCGAGGAGGGCGACGAAACCCGCGATGACGATGGCGCGCTCGGTCATCGCGTCGCCAGCCAGCAGCCGACGGCCAACCAGACCAGCCAGCCCGCGAAGCGCAGCGGGCCCTGTTCCAGACCCGGATCGAGCAGGGTCGAGAGAGTCGGATGCTGGTCGCTGGGCTTCGTCCAATCCGGTTGGCGCACAAAGGCGTACGCCTCCCATCCGGCGATCGCGAGCAGCAGCGCGGACCACATCGCGGTGCCGCGGCGCAGCGGCGGGTCCTTCGGCCGCACCGAGCTCCGGGAACGGATGGCCCGGATCAATACGGCCACGCCGACGACCACCACCAGCACTGTCGCGGCCCAGCCGAACGGCCGAGTTACGAACCCGACCGCCGCCACCGCGACGACGCAGACAACAGCGAGCACGCGCCATCCGCTCGACGGACGCGCTTCGGGCGTCGACTCCGCTGCCATCGTCGCAGGATACGACCACGACAGACCCGGAGCGCCACGTGGCGCTGCCGCCACTCCGCACAGCCGATCGGCTTCGGCGGTTCCGCCCAGCGGCGGCTGAGCCGCCCGGCTCAGCGGAACAGGTCGACGTTGTCCCGCGCCCACTGCGCGAAGGTGGTGGCCGGTGCGCCCGTCACGTCCGCGATCACGGTCGTGGCCTGTTGCGGGTGCTCGACCATGCTCGCGATCCCGTCGACGTACCACTGCGCGTACTCCCCCATATCCGGTTCGAGCAGCCGGATGGCTTCGTCACGTGGCAGCTGAACGACGGTGAGGTCCCGTCCGAGGGCGGTGCCGATGGCGCGGATCTTCTCGGCCCTGGTGAGCGTCTCCGGGCCCGTCAGCTCATAGGTTTTGCCCGCGTGTCCCTCGGTGAGCAGCACCTTCGCCGCGACGCGGGCGATGTCGTCCATGGTGAGTGGCGCGTTCGCGGCGTCCGGGTGCGGATCGCGGATCTCGTCCGAGGCTTTGATCTGTCCGGCCCAGATGGTGGCGTTCTCGGTGAACTCACCGGCGTACAGGTGGGTCCAGTCCAGGCCGGAACCCTCGACGGCCTTCGCGATGGGCTGCCAGTCGGTGGACGCGTCACCCGACAGATCCACGATATGCCGGATGCCCGCCGCCTTCGCCAGCTCCACCACCTCGTTCACCGTCTCCAGCACCGGCGCGAGATACATGCGGTCGACGCCCTCGAAGGCGGCGGGCAGCGAGGACAGCCGCCGCAGATAACCGTGCGCGACCTCGACGCCCGCGGGGAACGCCGCGCGCTCGGGATGGTTCGACAGCGCACGCACGTCCGTCGCGCCGCCCGCGAGCAGGTGGTCCACCACCATCCGTCCGATGTTGCCGGTCGCTCCCGTGACAAGAATCTTCATCTTCCCAAGGTGCTCGCACTCCGCCGCTCGCGACAACCCCCAATTCCGCAGCGCCGCAGGGACACCCGGAAACCCGAGCGGCGCGCCCACCCGAACCGGGTGGGCGCGCCGCGAGCACGCTGGTGACGTGGGGGTCAGCGACCGATGGCGGCAGCCATCACGCGGACCGCGGAGATCAAACCGTCGATCAGCTCGCCCTGGCGGATCGAACTCAGCGCGGCGGTGACGCCGAGCTGGCAGACGCGGTCGTTGGCGCGGTCGGCGACATCGTGGCCGGAGCGGACCTCGATCGCCTTCTCGTTGGGCGAGACGGCGATGAGCACCGAGCGCGCCGCCTCGGGGGTCGTGGCGAAGAGCGCGTCCGCGCCCGCCGCCGTGTCGGCGCCGAGATCGCCGACGTAGATGTTGAAGCGCACCTTGGTCGCCCTGGTCGCCTCGGTCAGCGCGTTGTCCATGGCGAGCCGCTCTTCATCGCTGAAGGGGGCTTCCCTGAAGAGGTCGCCCGCCTCGTGCACGCCGGACACGCGTCCGCTGCTGGTGAGGGCGTACCCGTGCGGGAGGTCGGCCTCGACCACCGCGGGCCACTTAGAACTTGCCACTTGCCCGGCCTCCGATCAGCTCAACCTGGGCGGATTCGATAGCCGCATGGCTGCCATGCGACTGAGCGGTGTCGTGGTGGCCGTGTCCGGTCACCTCGTCGGTAGCACTCCACAGCACCGGCTCCGCGGTCCACTTCTGTCCGAGTTCGAAGTGAACCGGCTTCTCGCCGGGCAGCGGCTTACCGAGAAACGACAATCCGGCGATCGCCGCGTAGATCACCAGCGGGATGCCGACGAAGATCAGCACTGTCTCGAGAATGCTCACGGCCTTACGGTAGACGATGCTGTGTAGTAGACGCTCGTCCGGTCGGCCACTCACCCCTGTGTCGTTCCAGCTTCCCCTGGTCGCGGTATAGGTCAGACCAGCCAGGCGGCCGCGTCGGGCGGCAGGTGGCCACTGGTCAGCGGCGCGCTGGCGAGGAGCAGTTCGCCGGGCGGTAGGGGGATCGGTGCGGCGCTCGCGTTGAGCACGCAGACCAGCCCGCCGGGGCGGCGGAAGGCAAGGCATCCGGCGGGACTGCCGTACCACTCGATCCGCGGGCCGGCGAATTCCGGTCGCAGGCCGCGTAACTCGATCGCCAGCCGGTACAGCGAGACAGTGGATCCGAGCTCCTCGAGCTGCGCCTCCACGGTCAGCCCGGCCCACTCCGGCGGAATCGGCAGCCACGAGCGCTCACCCTTGGTGAACCCGAACGGCGGCCGGTCGCCCTCCCACGGAATCGGCACCCGGCAGCCGTCGCGCCCGCGTTCGGTGCGGCCCGACCGTTCCCAGACCGGGTCTTGCAGCACTTCCTCGGGCAGGTCGTCCACGTTCGGCAGGCCGAGCTCGGCGCCGTTGTAGATGAACACCGAGCCGGGCAGCGCCAGCTCGACCAGGATCATCGCCTTGGCCCGTGCCAACCCGGTCGGGCCGCCGCCGTAGCGGGTGACCTCGCGTTCGACGTCGTGGTTGGACAGGGTCCAGGTGGGCGAGGCGCCGACCGGCGCGACCGCGGCCAGCGAATTGTCGATGGCGTGGCGGACCGCCTCGGCGGTGAACGCCGTCTCGGCCAGGCGGAAGTTGAAGGCCAGATGCAGTTCGTCGGGTCGCACGTATTCGCCGAAGCGGGTGTTGTCGTCGACCCAGACCTCGCCGATGGACACCGCGTTCGGGTACTCGTCGATCACCTTGCGGATGCGGCGGTGGATGTCGTGCACGGCCGGGTTGTTGAAGCGCGGGTCGCTGTCGTCGTGGATGAGCATCTTGGTGGACACGGTCTCCATGTCCGGCAGGCCCGGCGGTTTGGCCATGCCGTGCGCCACGTCGATGCGGAAGCCGTCCACGCCGCGGTCGAGCCAGAACCGCAGCGTCCGCTCGAAATCCGCGACGACCTCGGGATTCTCCCAGTTCAGGTCGGGCTGTTCGGGCGCGAACAGGTGCAGGTACCACTGGCCGGGCGTGCCGTCGGGCTCGGTGACCCTGGTCCACGCGGGTCCGCGGAAGATGCTCGGCCAATTGTTGGGCGGCTCGTCGCCGTTGGGTCCGCGGCCGTCGCGGAAGATGTAGCGCGCCCGTTCCGGGCTATCCGGCGCAGCGGCCAGCGCCGCTTGGAACCAGGGGTGCTCGCTGCTGGTGTGGTTCGGCACCAAGTCCATGGTGACCTTGAGTCGCCGGGCGTGCGCCTCGGCGATGAGCGCGTCGAGCGCGGCCATGCCACCGAACAGGGCGTCGATGTCGCGGGCATCGGCGACGTCGTAGCCACCGTCGGCCATCGGCGACCGCATCACCGGGCAGATCCACAGCGCGTCGACGCCGAGCAATTCCAGATAGCCGAGCTTCTCGCGGACGCCGCCTAGATCACCGATGCCGTCGCCGTCGGAGTCGGCGAAGGAACGGGGGTAGACCTGGTAGAACACGGCGGAACGCCACCACGGCTGGTCACTGCGGTCCGCCGGCGCCCGCACGGCAGGTGTAGCTGTCACGTTCCCAATAGTGCCAAAGGCATTCGGCGAATTCCCCTCGGGTGACCGCATGTCACACTATCTGGCAAATTCACAGCGAATACCTTTCGTGGCCGGTACGGCACCCCGTGGCTCACATCGGCGAGTTCACCAGCGAGTACGCGGCCATCTCCAGATAGTCGAGCAGGGCCTTGCGGTGTTCGTCGTCGAGGACCTCCGGCTCGATCTCCGCGACCGCGATGTGCATGCAGCGGAGCCAGGCGTCGCGTTCGAGCGGGCCGATGGTGAACGGCATGTGCCGCATCCGCAGCCTCGGATGTCCGCGTTCGTCGGAGTAGGTGCGCGGACCGCCCCAGTACTGTTCCAGGAACATGCGCAGCCTGCGCTCCGCGGGGCCGAGGTCCTCTTCCGGATAGAGGGGGCGCAGGATCTCGTCGGCGGCCACCTCCCGGTAGAACACCGCCACCAGCCGATGGAACGTCTCCGCGCCGCCGACCGCCTCGTAGAACGACGTCGTGGTCTGCTCGCCCGAACTCATCAGGTCCTCTCGATTGGTCGAATCCCCGCACTCCATTGTGCCCGGCGCGGGCCGAGGCGCCACGGCTGGACGGACCGCGCGACCGCGGTCCAGATAGCGGAGCGGCGGCTCTTCAGCGGCAGTTAACCCAACATTGTGCGAAATCACCGTGCAATCAGGCGAGTTCCATGGTCATATTGGTGGCAGTCTCCGCTGGAGATACCACATGATCTTGAACCTGACGAAATCGGGGTCTCCCTAATGAAGCAGCGGCACGGCCGGTCACACGAGGCCAGGACCCACCGACAACTCCAGCCCGCCGACGTCCACAATCGTGGGTCGGGGGCTACTCCGCTGCACATCTTGTCCGATCACCATCCGGGATCCCACCGCCCGGGTGAGGCTCCTCATCGCGCCGATCACGGCCACCATCTCACGCCGGTCCAGGCCGAGACCGCCAACTGGTTGAAGCGCCGGGTGTTGCTTCTGAACGCCACCTACGAGCCGCTCACCGCGTTGTCCGCCCGCCGTGCCGTCGTCCTGCTCATCTGCGACAAGGCCGACGCCGTGCACCACAATCCCGAAGGACCGGTCGTCCATTCCGCCGGATCCGAGGTGGCCATTCCCTCGGTCATCCGTTTGCGCACCTACGTGCGCGTCCCCTATCGCGCCCGCGTCCCGATGACCAGGGCCGCGCTCATGCACCGCGACCGCTACCGCTGCGGATACTGCGGCGGCAAGGCCGAGACCATCGACCACGTCATCCCGCGCAGCCGCGGCGGCGAGCATTCCTGGGAGAACTGCGTGGCCAGCTGCGCGCCGTGCAACCATCGCAAAGCCGACAAGTTGCTCAGTGAGCTGGGCTGGTCGTTGCGATCGCCGCTGGTGTCGCCGAAAGGGCCGCACTGGCGGCTGCTGTCCACGACCTCCGACCTCGATCCGATCTGGTTGCAGTATCTGGGCGAAGGCGCTGCCTGAAAACGACCCCGATCGGCAGCTGAACCTCAGCCGTACTCGATGACGAGTGTCGCCCAGGTGCCGGGTTCCAGCGCCTCGAAGATGTGCGGCGCGTCACCTGGGTAGGCGATGTAATCGCCCGGTCCCAGCTCCACCGGCGACTCGGTCGGGCCGACCATCGCCCGCCCCGTCGCGAGTAGGACATGCTCGATCACGCCGGGGATGTGCGGGTCCGAGGCGCGCGGGTGGCCGGGTTCGGCGGTGATGCGGAACAGGTCGCGGCGAGTGTTCGGCAAACCGGACGCGAGCAGCGTCGCTGTGTATTCCGACTGCTCGGCCGCCACCTGCGGCCCCTCGCCCGCCCGGATCACCTGGACGGTCGGACGCGGCGGATCGAGCAGCCGGGAGAACGGCATGTCCAGCGCGACGCACAGCGCCCACAGCGTTTCCAGGCTCGGGTTCCCACTACCCGACTCCAGTTGGGAGAGCGTGGATTTCGCGATTCCCGCCCGGTTGGCCACCTCGCTCAGCGAGAGCCCGGCGCGGCTGCGCTCGCGGCGCAGCGAAGCCGCGATCACCGCCTGCGGCGTCGCCGTCGTGGTGTCGTTCCGCGCCATGCCCCAGCTCCCGTCGAGTCCGAACCGCCCAACAGAAAACCATATTGACGAACCGGCCTGCCATGTTCACTATAAGCTACATGCGTTCGATATGGCGAACACTGGACCGGGAGACGCTGTCCGGCATCGCGGCGGTCTGCCTCGCGGTCGCCGTCATCGGCGTCTCCTACGGTACGACCGCGGTGGCCGAGGGCTTTCCGGTGTGGCTGCCGGTGCTGCTCGGCACCGTCGTGCTCGCGGGCGGCGCGGAGTTCCTGTTCATCGGCATCGTCGCGGCGGGCGGCAACCCGATCGCGGCGACGCTGGCCGGGCTGCTGGTCAACGCGCGACACCTGCCCTACGGACTTTCGGTGCCCGACGTCGTCGGCACCGGCTGGCGGCGGCTGATCGGCGTGCACGTGATGAACGACGAGGCGGTCGCGATGGCGCTGGCCGAATCCGAGCCCGACCGCCGCCGCGCCGTCTACTGGGCTTGCGGACTCGGTGTTCTGCTCGCCTGGCCGGGCGGGGCGGCGCTCGGCGCGCTCATCGGGACGGTGGTGCCGGACACCTCGGTACTCGGGCTCGACGCGGTGTTCCCCGCGGTGTTGCTCGCGTTGGTCGTTCCTGCGCTGCGCGACCGGACGACGTTCGGGGCGGTATGCGTCGGCGCGGGCGTCGCGGTGCTGAGCGCGCCGTTCCTACCAGCGGGTTTGCCTGTGCTGCTCGCGCTTTCGGGAGTGGTGGTCGCGGCGATCGCGCTGGGGCGCACGCCCTCCGCAACGGAGAGCGCCGACTACATCTCCTGCGACTGCGGACCGAAGGAAGCTCGATGACGTTGGCCGCCGGAGTGATCGCCCTCGCCGCGGGCACCTACGCCTTCCGCTGGGCCGGACCCGCGTTGCGCAGCCGCATCCGATTTCCGGAACGTGCGCGCCAATTGCTGGAGATCGGCGCGGTCGTGCTGTTGGCCGCATTGGTCGCCGTGACGACCCTGCCCTTCGGCACCGGGCATGTCGGCGTCGCATTGCCCGCCGGGGTGGTGGTCGGCGGAGTCCTCGCGTGGCGACGCAGTCCACTGCTCGTGGTGATCCTGGCCGCCGCGGCGACCACCGCCGTGCTGCGGCTCATCGGAGTTTCCTGATCCGCCGCGGAAACTCGGCGGCTGGTGCGGCGCCCAGAATGGTCGACACGCACGGCGCTCTGCGCGGCGGCGGACGACTGCCCAGCTGTGTTCGTCGGCTGCGGGCGATCAGTTCGGCAGCAGCGGGATGCTGCCCGCGCGGCGGCGGGCGACCGAACCGTAGCGGGCGTCGAGGCGCAGCCAGGTGGCGGTGGCGCGGACGCGCACGATCTCGGCGGCCGGGATGCGGCGAGCCTCGGCCTTCTCACCGGAGTGCGGGATGAAATCCATTGCGGTGAGGGCGAAGACGACGCGCATCGGCACCTCCACCCGGGTGTCGGCGGCCGAGACGGTGAGTACGGTCTGGTCGAGCAGCGAGGCGGGCGGGCCGTGCTGGCTGCCGTGTTCCTTGGCCAATTCCGCTCCACGCTCGGCCAATTCGACGAGGGTACGGGCGGGCACATCGTCGACGTGCGCGAATCCGTCGATGGGCGGCAGCGCGCTACGCCAAGCCGAGTCCATCGAGTAACCCAGGTCGATCGGGCTACCCGAGGCGAGTCCGGCCAGCACCAGGTCGGCGCCGACGGTGACGTCGTCGACGCCGAGTTCGGCGATCACCGTCCGCACCGCGAGCGCTTCGAAACCCGTCGCGACCCAAGCCGATACGTAGCGCTCACCGCGGCGGCGCAGGCGCACCACCGCGGCTTGGTCCAGCCGGACGGCCCTGCTCAGGAACGTGGCGAGGTTCTCACGTTCGGCCGGGTCGGAAACGTGCAGCACGCGCTGCTCTGTCATCACAACCGTTCTGTCGTCACCGGCGATCGCGTCGCGGTCACTTGTCCATCCACCCGGCCAGGTACTCGCGCTCCGGCTCGGTCAGGCGGCGCAACCGCTGGGTATCGATGTCGAACGCCGCGAGCTGGGTGGTGGCGAGCACGGCGGGCGGCGAGTCGGGCGCCGCGCCGTTGGCCCGCACCTCGTAGCCGACCGTGAAATCGACCGCGCGCAACTGCTCGATCCACATCGCGATATCGAGCGGGGTGTCCTCGTGGCGCAGCTGCCCGCGGTAGCGCACGCGCAGGTCCGCCAGCACACAGCCGGACCGCAGCGAGGAGGTCGGGCGGCCTTCCTCGAACAGCCACGGGATACGCGCCTCTTCCAGCAAGGTCACCATCCTGGCGTGGTTGACGTGCTGGAACACGTCCATGTCGGACCACCGGATCTCGACCTTGGCGTGAAAACGCTTGGGCAGCAGCACGGAACTTCCGCGACCCTTCCCGTCACCGTTCAACGAATTCGTCACTGTGGTACCTCCGGGGGACGCCCAGTCACCCACCAGGACGCACACGCTGCGGCGTCGCAACAGGCAGACGAGGCGAGATCGTGGGTCTGAAAAATCCGACTACGCCGACACTGCGATCCGGGACGCACCCGGATCGAGACCGATCTTCGCCGTCCAGTATCGCAATGTCGGCCCGAGGGGTCCTGTCGGGGGCCGCCCGTCAGCGAGGCACCTCCGATTGCGCGCCGACACCACTGACCATGCTGCGCACCTGCCGTGCCGCGACGGACAGCGTCGCCAAGTCGTGGGCGCCGGATTCGAACAGTTCCGAAAGCGCCGCCCGCGCGCGGCCCAGCCTGGACTGGTTCTTCGACTCCCAGTAGGCGATCTTCTCGTCGGCGGTCTCCTCCGGCTCACCGGCGGAGAGCACGTCCAGGGTGAGCGAGCGCAGCGAACCGTACATGTCGTCGCGCAGCGCCAGCCTGGCCAGCGCGTGCCACCGGTCGCCGCGCTCCAGGTGACTCACCGCCTGGAGCAACCAATCGATCTTGAGGTGGTCGTTCAGCGCGTAGTACAGCGCGCCGACCTCCTCGCCGTCGCGGTCGGTGATGTCGGCGATGTCGAGCACGTCGAGCAGCGGGAACAGTGTCAGCAGGCCGAACACCTCGGTGGCCAGATCGGTCGGCGCGCCGCGCGCGATCAACTCCGCGGACTGATCGGTCAGCGTCGCCACGTGGTGGCCGCGCAGCCAACCGGGGACCTTCGAGGCCAGCTCGCGCACGCCCCGGCTGTACCGGTTGATCTCGGCGCCGACGGCGATCGGCTGCGGGCGGTTGCTGAGCAGCCACCGCGAGGCGCGGTCCAGGGTGCGTTTGGTCTCCAGCTCCAGTTCGTCGCGCACGGAGATGGGAATGTCGGCCGAACGGATCCGCGCCCACATGGAATGCAGGTCGAAGATCTCGGTGGTCGCCGCGAAGGCACGCACCGCGTCGGCTGCCGTCGCGCCCACCTCCTCGATCAGCCGGAACGCGTAGCTGATCCCGCCGTAGTCGACCATCTCGTTGGCGATCATCGTGGTGACGATCTCCCGGCGCAGCCGGTGCTTCTTGATGGCGCTGCCGAAGCGGGTCCGCAGCGGCGTCGGGAAGTACTCCGGCAGGCGGGCCGCGAAGTAGGCCATGTCCGGCAGATCGGAGTCGAGCAGGTCGGCCTTGAGCGAAAGCTTCACGTGCGCCATGAGATTGGCCAGTTCCGGTGAGCACAGGCCCGCGCCGTCCTCCTGGCGGCGCTTCATCTCGACGTCGGAGGGCAACGCCTCGAGTTCGCGGTCCAAGCCACGGCGCTGTTCGAGCTCGTCGATGAGCCGCATGTTGACGTTCATCATGCGCGGCGCCTCGAAACGCGACATGCCCATGAGGAAGTTCTGGGACACGTTGTCGCGCAACACCATTCTGGCGACCTCGTCGGTCATCGAGGCGAGCAACGGGTTGCGCTCCTCCTTGGGCAGCAGACCGCTGCTGACCACGCCGTCGAGCAGGACCTTGATGTTGACCTCGTGGTCGGAGCAGTCCACGCCCGCGGAGTTGTCCAGCGCGTCGGTGTTCATCTTGCCGCCGTTGCGGGTGAACTCGATGCGGCCGAGCGCGGTGGCGCCGAGGTTGCCGCCCTCGCCGATCACCCTGACCCGCAACTGGTTTCCGTTGACGCGCACCGGATCGTTGGACTTGTCGCCGACATCGGCGTTGGACTCGGTGCTCGCCTTGATGTAGGTGCCGATGCCGCCGTTCCACAGCAGCTGCGCCGGCGCGAGCAGGATCGCACGCACGAGTTCCGGTGGCGAGAGGGATTCCACGTTCTCGCCGAGGCCGAGCGCGGCTCGCGCCTGCGGGCTGATCGGCACGGACTTCACCGTGCGATCCCACACGCCGCCGCCCGCGCTGATCAGCGAGGTGTCGTAATCGGCCCAGGAGGACCGCGGCAGTGCGAACATGCGCTGCCGCTCGCGGAAGGAGCGGGCGGCGTCCGGATTCGGATCGAGGAAGATGTGCCGGTGGTCGAAGGCCGCGACCAAGCGGATGTGCTCGGAGAGCAGCATGCCGTTGCCGAAGACGTCGCCGCTCATGTCGCCGATGCCGACCACGGTGAAGTCCTCGGTCTGGGTATCGATGTCCATCTCGCGGAAGTGCCGCTTCACGCTTTCCCACGCGCCCTTGGCCGTGATGCCCATGGCCTTGTGGTCGTAGCCCGCGGAGCCGCCGGAGGCGAACGCGTCACCGAGCCAGAATCCGTAGCTCTGGGCCACGTCGTTGGCGATGTCGGAGAACGTCGCGGTGCCCTTGTCGGCGGCGACCACCAGGTAGGTGTCGTCGCCGTCGCGGCGGACCACCCGCGCGGGCGGCAGCACCCGGCCGGTGGCCAGGTCGACGTTGTCGGTGAGGTCGAGCAGACCGGAGATGAAGGTGCGATAGCAGGCGACGCCCTCCGCGCCCAGCGCCTGCCGGTCCGCGACCGGATCGCCGGTCGAGGCGGGCGGACGCTTCACCACGAATCCGCCCTTGGCGCCGACCGGGACGATCACCGCGTTCTTCACGGCCTGCGCCTTCACCAGACCGAGGATCTCGGTGCGGAAGTCCTCCAAACGGTCCGACCAGCGCAAGCCGCCGCGCGCGACCGGACCGAAGCGCAGGTGCACGCCCTCGACCCGCGGCGAGTACACGAAGATCTCGAATTGCGGCCTCGGCTTGGGCAATTCGATGATCTCGCGCGGCTCGACCTTCATCGCGAGGAAGTCGCGCGACCTGCCTTCGCCGTCGGTCACGTAGTAGTTGGTGCGCAACGTCGCCTTGACGAGGCCGAGGATGGCCCGCAGGATGCGGTCCGCGTCCAGGCTCACCACCTCGTCGATACGGGCGCGCAGCGCGGCGTCCAGTTCGCCGGCCCGCTCGGCCGAGACGGTGTCCGGATCGAACCGCGCGGTGAACAGGTCGACGAACAACCGCGCCACATCCGGATAGGTCAGCAGCACCCTGGAGATATTGGCTTGGCTGTACGGGAAGCCGGCCTGCTGAAGGTATTTCGCGTAGGTGCGCAGGATCGACACGGCACGCCACGGCAGCCGCGCGCGCAGCACCAGCTCGTTGAGGCCGTCGGCCTCGGCACGGTCGTACCAGACCGCCTCGAAGGCGTCGGTGAAGCGTTCCCGCAGGCCACGCACCTCGGCCTCGAGCGCGTCGGCCCGCGCCGGGGACTCCAGCAGTTCGGCGTCCAGATCGCGGTCCAGTGAACTGCGCAGCAGCTCGGGGCGGGCCAGCAGACCGAAGTCGTAGATCCAGCGCTCCACGCTCGGGCCGCCGGGCGTGGCCGGGTCCAGCTGGATCTGGTAGGGCCGCTCGTCGACCACCTCGACGCCGAGGCTTTGCAGCACCGGAAGCACTTGGCTCAGCGAGACGCCGGTGCCGCCGATGTAGAGCGTGAAGCGCCACGAGCCGGGCGCCGACTCCGGCTTGCGGTAGAGATGCTGGGCGATCGCGCCCTCGGCCAGACGCTCCAGCCTGCCGATGTCGCGCAGGGCGCGGCCCGGGCTGAAGTCCTGCTTGTATCCCTCGGGGAAAGCGGCGGCGTAGCGCTGCACCAGGGCGGGATCGAGCACTGTCGAAGTGCTCACTTCGTCGTTGAGGTGGTCGTCCCAGGTGTTGCTCGCCTCGGCGAGCAGTCGCTGGATGCGCAACCGGTTGGCTTCGGAGGTGTCGACGACGGCGGGCGCCTCGCCGGACACGGGCGGCGCGGTGAACTGGACGTCGGGCATCCGCACCGTGAAATACACACTGGCGAGCTCGCTTTCGCTCACCCGTGCGGAGTAGTCGATGGAGACGCCGCCCAGTTCGCGAACCAGGATGTCCTGCATCTCCAGCCGCACCCGAGTGGTGTAGCGATCGCGCGGCAGGTAGACCAGGCAGGCCACGAACCGGCCGTAGGTGTCCAGCCGCATGAACAGGCGAACCTGGCGGCGCAGGCCGACATTGAGCACGGCGAGGGCGGTGCGACGCATGGTCTCGGTGTCGGAGGAGAACAGTTCGGTGCGCGGGAACGACTGGATGACCTCGAGCATCGCCTGGCCGGAGAAGGAGTCCAGGTCGAACCCGCTCTCCTCGATCACCGAGCGCACCTGGCGGCCGATCACCGGGATGTCGAGGACGTTCTCGTGCACCGCCGTCACGGTGAAGACGCCGATGAACAGGTGCTCGCCGATGATCGCGCCGAACTCGTCGAAATCGGCGACGCCGACGAAGTAGGGGTACACCGAACGGTGCACGGTGGCGGGTACGAGACCCTGGGTCAGCATCAGCAACGGGCGATCGGCGCCGTTGACCGGTACGTGGAAATCGGTGCCGACATCCGGACGCAGCACGCCGAGGCAGGTGCCGGGCAGCGGATTCGACACGGATTTGTCGCCCTCGGTACTCAGGCGATAGCGGGCGAATCCGAGCACCGTGAAATTGCCCTGGCCCAGCCAGCGAAGCAGATTGGCGCAGTCGGTCAGTTCGGTCGCGGAGAACGGCGCGGCGCCGGTTTTCGCCGCCAGTTCCAAATGGGCGGCCAGCTCGCTCTGGACTTGTTTGATGGCCTCGGTGTCGCCGATGACCTGCCGCACGTCGGCGATCACGTCCGGCATGGCGTGTTCGATGCGCTCGAGCTGGGCGCGGCTGGTGGAAGGGTGCAATTGCAGGTGCATCCAAGACTCGCGCAGCGCCATCGACCCATTGGCGTCGACCTCGTGCGGCACCGCTCTGGTCAGCCGTCCCTCGTCGTCGCGCTCGATCTCGAAGATCGGATGGATGACCTCGCTGACGCTCACTCCGATCCGGCTCAGCGACGAGGTGATCGATTCGACCAGCAGCGGCATGTCGTCGGTCACGACCTGGACCGCGGCGCCCAACCCCGAACCGTCGTCCGGGTGATAGATCCGGACCAGGGCGCGACCGGTCTGGCGCGTCATCGCCAATTCCAGGTGCCGCCGAAAGATCTGGGTGATACCCGTGATCGCACAGTCCACATCGCCCGCGTCGACGTGGCGGAAATACGCCTCTTCGAGGGTCGCGAGGTCACCGCGCAGCGACTGCGGCAAACTCGCGGCCCACGCCGCACTGGACAATTCGGACGAGACCGTCATTTTTTCGCCAACTCCCTCGGATTCGGTTCCGCAACAAAGTGACGCCGGTCCGAGGGTAGCTGTGCCGTGCTGACGCGGAGGTGAATTCCCTTCCAAATACAGGGTGTTCACCTATACCGTGCGTTCGCCGATGAATTGCCGAGGTCGTCGATCTCTCGGCACAGCACCCGATCGGACCGGCAAACGTCACGTAGACGCGATCGCGGTGGGAAGGACCCATTGTCCGGACAGCGCCTGCGCATGCACGGTTCCCACCTTAGCCAGTTTTGAGGCTGAGATAGGGCCGACCGTATTTCCTTCGATGGAGCGACCGCCCGCGGGTGTGTCTCCGCAATTCCTTCGGCGAAGCGGCCTTGCGACGGGGCGATGCGCGCGGCGATCGCCCCGTCGGCGGGTATTGCTCAGTCGCGGGTGAGCTTGCGGTGCGTCACCCGGTGCGGACGGGCCGCCTCCGGACCGAGGCGCTCGATCTTGTTGGCCTCGTACGCTTCGAAGTTGCCCTCGAACCAGAACCACTTGGCCTCGTTGTCCGAATCGCCCTCCCACGCCAGAATGTGCGTGCAGGTGCGGTCCAGGAACCAGCGGTCGTGGGAGATGACCACGGCGCAACCGGGGAACTGTTCCAGCGCGTTCTCCAGCGAACCGAGGGTTTCCACGTCGAGGTCGTTGGTCGGCTCGTCGAGCAGGATCAGGTTGCCGCCCTGCTTCAGGGTCATCGCCAGGTTCAGGCGGTTGCGCTCACCACCGGAGAGCACACCGGCAGGCTTCTGCTGGTCCGGGCCCTTGAAGCCGAAGGCGCTCACGTACGCGCGCGAGGGCATCTCCTGGTTGCCGACCTGGATGAAGTCCAGGCCCTCGGAGACCACCTGCCACACGTTCTTCGTCGGGTCGATGCCCGCGCGGTTCTGGTCGACGTAGCTGAGCTTGACCGTCTCGCCGACCTTCACCTCACCGCTGTCGGGCTGCTCGAGTCCGACGATGGTCTTGAACAGGGTGGTCTTACCGACACCGTTCGGACCGATGACACCGACAATGCCGTTGCGCGGCAAGGTGAACGACAGATCCTTGATGAGCTGGCGCTCGCCGAAGCCCTTGTCCAGGTGCGAGACCTCGACGACCACATTGCCCAGGCGAGGACCATGCGGGATCTGGATCTCCTCGAAGTCCAACTTCCGCATCTTCTCGGCCTCGGCCGCCATCTCCTCGTACCTGCCGAGGCGAGCCTTGTTCTTGGCCTGGCGGGCCTTGGCGCCGGAACGCACCCACGCGAGTTCTTCCTTCAGCCGCTTCTGCAGCTTCTGGTCCTTCTTGCCCTGCACCTCGAGGCGCTCGGCCTTCTTCTCCAGGTAGGTGGAGTAGTTGCCCTCGTAGGGGTAGGCGCGACCGCGGTCGAGCTCGAGGATCCAGCCCGCGACGTTGTCCAGGAAGTACCGGTCGTGGGTGACGGCCAGCACCGCGCCCTGGTACTGGGCCAGGTGCTGTTCGAGCCATAGCACCGACTCGGCGTCGAGGTGGTTGGTCGGCTCGTCGAGCAGCAGCAGATCGGGCTTGCTCAGCAGCAGCTTGCACAGCGCGACACGGCGACGCTCACCACCGGAGAGGTTGGTGACCGGCTCGTCCGGCGGCGGGCAGCGCAGCGCGTCCATGGCCTGCTCGAGCTGGGAGTCCACGTCCCACGCGTCGGCGTGGTCCAGGTACTCCTGCAGCTTGCCCATTTCCTCCATGAGCTCGTCGGAGTAGTCGGTGGCCATGAGCTCGGCGATCTCGTTGAAGCGATCGAGCTTCACCTTGACGTCGCCGAGGCCCTCCTCGACGTTGCCGCGAACGGTCTTCTCCTCGTTCAACGGCGGCTCCTGCTGAAGGATGCCGACCGTCGCGCCCGGCGCGAGGAACGCGTCGCCGTTGTTGGGCTGGTCCAGTCCGGCCATGATCTTCAACACGCTGGATTTACCGGCGCCGTTGGGGCCGACGACGCCGATCTTGGCGCCGGGAAGGAAGTTCAAGGTGACATCGTCGAGCACGACTTTGTCGCCGTGTGCCTTGCGAACCTTCTTCATTTGGTAGATGAACTCAGCCATATGCGGAAGCCTATCGGTCTCGGGAACAGTGGAACGAAGCAGAGCCATTCACGGCACGCGCGCATCCTCGCGCCGGATTCACCGTGCTCGCGCCCGACGTTCTGCGGGCGGGATCAGGCGTCGACGGGCTCGGGTGCGGCACTTCCGGAAGGTACGGAAGCCACGGTCGCGGCACTGTCCCCCAATTCCTCGCCGACGCGTGCACGATTTTCAGCGCTGGATCCGAGACAAGTATTCCGCATCAAGGCGCTGGGCCCGCCGCCGGTCTCCGATCGCCGGCTCACTTGCGCCGTGCAGCGGGACAGATCGGGGCCGACCGCGGTGGCCCGCATCTCCAGGTCGCGCCGCTCGACGCCCTCCTTGGTCCGGTACTCGTGTGAGCGCAGCTGCCCGTAGACGAGCACCGGGTCGCCCCGCCGCACCGACGCGTCCACACCGCCGACCAGCCGCCGCCAGCAGGACACGGTGAGGAACAAAGTCCCGTTGTCCACCCATTCCCCGGTCGCGACGTCCAGCCTGCGCGAGTTGCTCGCCATCCGGAAGGTGAGCACCTGTTCGCCGTTGCTCAGGTCCCGCTTGACCGGGTGGGTCACCACCGTGCCGACCACCGTCGCCATCGCTTCGTACATGATTTCGCCCCTTCACCTATCGGACCCGGGCCGGACGCTCCGGGTGTCTCCTCCCCGCCGAGCGAGGGCCTCTCCAGCCTCGCCCCCGCACCGGGTGCGAAGGAACCCCCTGTTTCGCGCCTGTGGACAACCCGCTCCGCCACATGTGGACACCCGCCGCTTCGCACCACGCCAACCCCATCGCACAGGCCCTACCCGCCCGTGCCCACCACCGCGGACCCACTCAACGGCAACTCGACCACACTCGTCCCGACGGACACCGCGAACTCACCCGGCTCGGTCCGCCAACCCCCATTCCAATGCTCGAAAGCCCTCCTCGGCAGAGTGATTCGCACCGGAACCGCCGCTCCCGCCTCCGCGAACACGGTCGCGAACCCCGCAAGCCACCGCACCGGCCGCTCGACCACGGATTCGGGACGGGCGAGATACACCTGAACCACCTGCTTCCCCGCCCGCGCACCGGTGTTGCGCGCGGTGAGCGACACCGCCACCGCCCCGTCCGCCGCCGGAGCCGACACCGTGAGATCAGCGAGTTCCCAAGTGCTGTAGCCGAGTCCGTGCCCGAACGGATAGGCCGGTGTCACGCCGGCGCGCAGCCAAGCGCGGTAGCCGATGTGGATGCCTTCGGTGTAGCGCAGCACGCCGTCCACCGGCGTGGTCGAGAGCACGGGCACGTCGGCCTCGGCGGCGGGCCAGGTGGTGGGTAGCCTGCCGCCGGGTTCGGCCCGCCCGAGCAGCACGTCGGCCAGCGCGTGGCCGACCTCCTGGCCGCCGAACCAGGTCAGCAGCAGCGCGGAGACCTCGTCGCGCCAGGGCAGCAGCACCGGTCCGCCGGAATTCACCACCACCACGGTGCGCGGGTTGGCGCGCGCCACCGCGCGCACGAGGTTGTCCTGCGCGCCGGGCAGCGCGAGGGTGGTGCGGTCGAAGCCCTCGCTCTCGGTCTGCGAGCTGGTCCCGACCACGACGACGGCGGCATCGGCGGCCGCCGCCAGCGCCGCGGCGTCGGCGATCGCGTCCGCGGGGTCGGTGTGCGCGGCCTCCGTGCCCACCGTGATCGCGACCAAACCCAAAGCGGCGCCATCACTTCCGAGCTGCTGGCGCACCGTGATCGAGATCGGACCCGAGCCGTCGGCGGCCACCGGCACCGACGCGACATCCGGGGTGAGCAGCGCGGCGCCCAGCGCGTCACCACTGCCGCCGAGCTCCCTGTCGATGACCGCGGCGCCGTCGATCTCCATCCGTATCCGGCCCACCCCGGCGACACCCAGCCGCACCGCCGCGGCCTCGTCGGCGCCGGGCTGGTACTCGGTGCTCAGCTCCAGCGTTGCGGAGCCCGCGGGCACCGTACCCAGGTAGACAAGCTGCGCAGCGCGGCGCAGCTCGCTCAGCAGCTCGTTACCGTCGGCGTCGAGGAAGCGGGCGCGCAACCCGGGTTCGCCGGTCTGCGGATCGGTCATCGACGCCAGCGGGAGCGGATAAATACCGGTCTGGACCGGTACGCCGGGATGCACCGAGAGGGACGCGTCGGGCAGCGCGGCGCGCAGACCGTCCACCGGGCTGATCATCTCGGCGGGAACCACCGTCGCGCTGCCGCCGCCCTGCGTGCGTGGCCAGATGGCCGCCTCGCCGATCACCGCGAGGGAACCGGGACCCGAAGCCGGCCACGGCAATTCACCGCTGTTGCGCAACAGCACCATCCCGGCCGCCGCGACTTCGCGAGCGAGTTCTCTGCACTCGCGATCGGAGACGTCGGCCGCGGCTTCACCGTTCGTTTCCGGTTCCGGCGCAATGGGTTCGCGCACCGCGACGTGCCCGTGCGACGCCATCGCGGCGGTGTCGAAACCGTTGTCGCGCAGAGCGGTATCCGACAGATCCAGCGCGCCGACGCGCTGGGCCAGCCGCAGCAGACGCAGCACCTTGGCATCGATCGCGGCCTCCGGCACCGCTCCGGACCGCACAGCCCCAACCAGTCGCGAGCCCCAGGGGCCCATGGGGCCCGGCATCACCAAGTCCTGGTCCGCCTTCGCCGAGGCCTCGGTGCTGCGCACCGCCACCCAGTCCGACACCACGACGCCGTCGAAGCCCCACTCGGTGCGCAACGGCGTCGTCAGTAGCGGGTTCTCCGTCATCGTGACGCCGCGGACGGAGTTGTACGCCGACATCACCAGCCACGCGCCCGCGCGCACCGCCGCTTCGAACGGCGCGAGATACAACTCGCGCAGCGCGCGGTCGTCCAGCTCGACGTCGGCGGTGTAGCGCTCGGTCTCGAAGTCGTTGGCCACGTAGTGTTTCGGCGTGGCGGCGATGCCGTGCTCCTGCACCGAGCGGACATAAGCCGCCGCCAATTCGCCCGTCAGCAAAGGATCTTCGGAGTACGCCTCGAAGTGCCTGCCGCCCAGGGGACTTCGATGCAGGTTGATCGTCGGTCCGAGCACCACATCGACGCCCTTGCGCTTGGCCTCGGCGGCCGACGCGGCGCCGTAGCGGCGGGCCATGCCAAGATCCCAGGTCGCCGCGAGCGCGGTCGCCGAGGGCAGGTTGAGCGACGGGTCGCGCTCGTCCCAGATCGAGCCGCGCACGCCCGAAGGTCCGTCGGAGAGCATCATCGACCGCAGCCCGATCGCGGGCTCCGCCGCGGTCGACCAGATGTCGGCGCCGGTCAGCAGCCGCACCTTCTGCTCCAGATTCAGCGCGCCGACCAGCGCGCGCAGGGCTTCGTCCACCGTGTCGAGCATCAGCGCTCCTCCTCGGATCGTCGGCCGGGTCCCGCGTCTGCCGACAATCTACGCGTCGGCGCCGCCCGGACGGCCGACCTCGAGGAGGCGGATCAGAGCGCGCCGAGGTCGGTGTTGGCGCCGCAGAGCACGACGACCGGCCGCTCCCCCGGCGCGGGCGTGTACGCGCCGCTCTGGATCGCGGCCAGCGCGCTGGCGCCCGCCAGCTCGACGACGATCCGGAATTCGCGCCACAGGTAGTCGCGGGCCGCGGTGATCGCCTCCTCGGTGACCAGCAGCGAGGGCACGTTGTAGCGCCGCGCGATGTCGAGGGCGATCTCGCCGACCCGGGTCGCGCCGAGCATGTCCAAGCCGACACCGGGGCCGCCGACGTCGACCGTTCGATTGGCGAGCAACGCCGAGTGCAGTGCGGGCAGGCCGACCGGCTCGACGCCCACCACCTGCTGACGACGACCGAGCGCCGCGGCGATACCCGCGACGAGCCCGCCGCCGCCGACCGCGACCAGCACCGGCGGCTTGCCGCGCACCTGGTCTTCGAGTTCCAGGCCGACCACTCCGGCGCCGGCGACCACGGCGGGCAGGTCATAGGCGTGCAACTGCAACGCACCGCGTTCGGCCGCCAGCTCGGTGGCGTGCTTTGCCGCTTCCGCGTAAGTCGTTCCGTACCAGAGCACTTCGGCGCCGTGTGACCACATCGCCGCCACCTTGGTGTGCGGCGCGGATTCCGGCACCACCACCGTGCACGCTTTGCCGAGCCAGGCGGCGGCCAGCGCAGCGGCGATGCCCGCGTTGCCCGCGGAGGCGATGACCACCTGATCGGTCCGCGCGGTCGAGGTGAGCAGCGCGTTGAGCGTGCCTCGGACCTTGAAAGTGCCGCCGTGCTGGAGGTACTCGAGCTTCAACGTGACCGGCACCGGACCGGTCGGACCGGCCACCGAAGTGTGGAAGACGGGCGTCTTCCTGATCCGCCCCACCGTCCGACGGCGCGCGGCGCGCACATCGGAGCGATACACCCGTCGGCAGTGTTCGGCCACCGCGGCCGCACCCCTGTCGTTACTACCTGTCAAGACCGCACTCCGCGGTCGCACAGCCGGGTCGGACCCGGCGGCGCGGCCTCATTCACTTGCGTACCTCTCCGTCACGTTTCGCCAGTTCGGCGAACATGGCGTTGTGGGCGGCCAGCTCCGCGTCGTGGTCGCGGTCGGCGGCCCGGTCGATGCGCTTGGCAGTCCGTTCGTCGCTGCGCGACCACTGGATGAGCAGCGCCAGCATCACCACGACCAACGGCACCTCACCGCTCGCCCAGGCCAGGCTACCGCCGGTGCGCTGATCGCCGAGCAGGTCGCTGTTCCAGCCCAGGTCGAGGCTGCGGAAGAACCAGCCGCCCATGACCGTCGTCATGCTCATCAGCGCGACGCCGAAGAACGCGTGGAACGGCAGCGAGCCGAACACCATGCCCAGTTTGGTGAGCGGTTCCACCTGGCGCGGTTTCGGATCGATGCCGATCACCACCCAGTAGAACAGGTAGCCGCTGAGCAGGAAGTGGATGTTCATCAGCAGGTGCGCGGCGTGCGAGTCGACGAAGGTGTCGTAGATGCCGCCCATGTACAGCGCGTAGAAGCCGGCGACGAAGATCACCGACGCCACGATCGGGTGGGTCAGGAACCGGGACACCGGATTGTGCACGGCGGCCAGAATCCATTCGCGCGGCCCCGGCACACCGGTGCGTCCGGCGGGCGGCAGCGCCCGCAGCGCCAGCGTCACCGCGCCGCCGAGCGCGAACAGAATCGGCGCGAGCATGGACAACGCCATGTGCTGCCCCATGTGCACGCTGAACACCGCGGGCGAATACCGCCCGATCCCCGACGACGTCGCGAGCAGCAGTAGCGCGCAGGCCGACAGCCACGCGATGGTCCGGCCGACCGGCCACGCATCGCCGCGGTGGCGCAACCGCCGCACACCGAGCAAATACACCACGGCGAGCACGATCGCCGCCGTGCCGAAGATCAGGTCGAAGCGCCAGTCGAACAGCAGCCGCGCGGCCGTCGGCGGGCCCGCGAGGTCGTAGCCGAGTTCGACCTCGGCGGGCGTCGGCACCGTCTCGGGGGGCGGCGGCGGGGTGCGGCCCAGACCGACAGCCAGACCCACGGTGGCCGCGAAGACCAGCGCCTCGACCGCGCCGAAACGCAGCAGCGCGCCGCGATCGCGCGGGTTCGCCGCCAGTGCTGGCACGGTCGCGCGGCGCTGGAACCAGCCGATGACGCCGAGCACGAGCAACGCCGCCGCTTTCGCGAGAACCAGCCGCCCGTAGGTGCTGGTGAACAGCTCATCGAACGGCACACGCACCCACGAATTGATCACTCCGCTGACGCCGATCACCACGAACGCGATGGTCGCCAGGAACGAGAACCGGCGGACCGCGACATCGGTGTGCGCACCCGAGCGCAGCGCGTGCGCCAGGACGGCGAACAGGCCGCCCACCCAGACCGCCGCCGACACCAGGTGCAGGATGAGGCTGTTGGTCGCGACGTCGTGCGAGCCGCCCGAGGACGAGTGGCCGGTCAGCGCGAGCGGCATCATGGTGATGATCGCGCCGCCGAACAGCAGCGGCGTCCAACCCCAGCGCAGCGCGAGCCGGCAGCCGATCGCGAGGATCAGCGCGAACACCACCGTGGTACGCCAGGCCTCGGCCAGCTCCACCTGCGCGATGGCGCGCCACAGCTCTTCCGGACGCCAGATGTCGCTGGCGGGCTGACCCGTCGTGTCCGACACCGTCAGCGGGACGAGCAGCGCGGCGCAACACGCCCAGATCACCGCGAAATTCGAGGCCCGGCGCAGCGCGCGATACCCGCCCACGTCCAGCAGTCCGTCGGACTGCGGCGGTACCAGGAACGCGGTGAACAGCAGCGAGCCGACAGTCAGCGCCGCGAACAGATCAGCCAGCGCGCGGAGCGCGGGCAGACCGTAGGTGGTCAGCGGACCCGGATCCGGAATGCCGAGCAGACTCAACGCCTGCGCCGCCGAGAGACCGACCACCAGCGCCGCGACGACGGCCGCGATGGCTCCCGCGAACACGGTCACGGCGGCGAAACCGCGCGCCGCGTCCGCCCGCGGGACGTCCGGCGCAGCGGGTGCGAGGGTCGGGTCCTGCGGTGACGACATACGACTCAGCGTAGTTGGGTGCGTACCCCCGGGTTCGCTCCGGCCATGCTCGCGGGCGTCGACGATCACTACGCGTTCTCCGAGCCTGCGAACCACCGACGCGAAATTCGTCCGGCCCGCGTCGCGAAGCGCGTATAAGGTAGGCGCGGATCACGGAGGTGAGATGTCGGTCGTGCTGATTGCCGTGGTGGCGCTGTTCTTCGCCGCCATGGGCGTTTACGGACTGTTTCGCCCGAGCCAGTTGGCCGACACCGTCGGCTTGCTCGCCGATCGGGCCGACGCGCACGCCGAGGTGCGCGCGGTCTACGGCGGCTTCGGCGTCGCCGTGGCGGTGGTCCTCGGTTTGGCCGCCGCCGATGTCGGCGACCTCAGATTCGGCGTGTGCGTCGCGGTGGCCGCGGCGCTGGGTGGGATGGCGTTCGGCCGGATCTGGTCCTCGTTCACCGGGCGCGCGTCCGCCTTCTATCCGGTGTGGTTCTACTTCGTCGTCGAAGTGACCTTGGCCACCCTGCTCGGCGTCGCTGTCCTGCTCGACTGAGGTAGACGGAATGTTGCTGACGCTAAGAATCTACTTTCCTGGACGGTCGCTATAATTTCCGTGCTGGACAGCACGGCCAATGTCGGCCATGGTGGAAACCGCTGCCTCCGTAGCTCAGTTGGATAGAGCAAGGGCCTTCTAATCCCTAGGTCGCAGGTTCGATTCCTGCCGGGGGCGCTCACGCAGGCACCCTGTGGCCCGCACGTAGATGTGGGTCACAGGGTTGTTACCCGAACCGCGCGGCGGTCAAACAAGGACACTCGGGCCCATCACTACGCGCAAGGGCGGTACCAGTTCCACCACCACTCCCCTGCTGCCGTCCTCGAACGGTTGCCGGTCGTCAGGAAGGAGCCACACCGTGCGGATCTACATCACCAGCGTGTTCGTCGACGACCAACAGAAGGCTTTCGACTTCTACACCGAAGTGCTCGGCTTCACCAAGAAGAACGACGTCCCCCTGGGTGCGACTCGATGGTTGACGGTCGTCTCACCCGAGGACCCCAACGGTGCGGAACTGTTGCTCGAGCCGGACGGACATCCCGCGGTCAAGCCGTACAAGGACGGGTTGGTCGCCGACGGAATTCCGGCCGCCTCGTTCCAGGTCGAGAACGTGCGCGCGGAATACGAGCGGCTGCTCGCCCTCGGGGTGACGTTCACTCAGGAGCCAATGGAGGCGGGGCCGGTGACCACGGCGGTCTTCGACGACACCTGCGGGAATCTGATCCAGATCGTCACCCCCGCCTAACAGCACCGAGCCGCGACCGATCCGGCGCCGCGACAACTGGCCCGTGAATCGGCTCGGAATCCTGATCAGTGCGGCTTCGCCGCGGCCGGTACGGGATCAGGGAGGGCAATGGCGACATCGGGGCGCTGGTCGAGCCGGAACACGCACTTCGTCCCGGTGTAGATGCTCGGCATGCACAGGTTGCAGTGGGTGCAGGCCGATTGGGCCGATTCGTCGGATTGGATGCGGCGCAACAGGTTCGGTTCGCGCAGTAGCGCCCGGCCCATGGCGACGAACTCGAAACCCTCGCGCATCGCCAGACGCATGGTGTCGAGGTTGGTGATGCCGCCCAGCAGGATCAGCGGCATGGAGAGTTCGCGGCGGAACTGGCGGGCCCGTTCGAGGAGGTACGCCTCGCGGTAGGGGTATTCGCGCAGGAAGCCGCGGCCGACCATGCGGAAGCCCCAGCGGGCCGGTCCGGGAAGGACTTTCGCGAATTCATGGCGGGGTGCGTCGCCGTGAAAGAGCAGCATCGGGTTGAGCAGGGAGCTACCGGCCGTCAGTTCCAAGGCGTCGAGCGCCCCGTCCGCCTCCAGCCACGCGGCGACTTGGAGCGATTCCGGCACGGTGAGGCCGCCGCGGACACCGTCCTCCATGTTCAGCTTCGCCGTCACCGCGAGGCGGCCGCCCACCGCTTCGGCCACCGCGCAGGCGATTTCGCGGACGAACCGGGCGCGATTGGCCGCCGACCCTCCGTAGCGGTCCTTCCGCCGGTTCAGCAGCGGGCTGAGGAACGAGCTCGCCAGGTAGTTGTGTCCGAAATGGATCTCCACCGCGTCGAATCCGGCTCGCTCGGCCAACTTCGCGGCATCCGCGTGGGCGGCGACGAGTTCGCGGATCTGGGACTCGTCGGGCACCTTCATCGGCCGCATGCCGAGCGGGCTGAACATGCGGCTCGGCGCGAGGGCGGGAAGCCGGTTGGAGGCGGCGTTGGCCACGGGTCCGGCGTGCCCGATCTGCGCGCTCGCCGCCGCTCCCTCGGCGTGCACCGCGTCGGTCAGCTTCCGCAGCCCAGGCAGCGCCTCCTCACGCATCCAGATCTGGTGCCGATCGGTGCGGCCGCCCGGCGCGACCGCGCAGTACGCCACGGTGGTCATGCCGACGCCGCCCGCCGCGGTTTCGCGGTGGAACGCGATGAGTTCGTCGGTCACCAAGGCGTCGGGGGTGCGCCCCTCGAAGGTCGCGGCCTTGATCACCCTGTTGCGCAAGGTGATCGGGCCCAGCGTGGCCGGTGCGAAGACGTCGGTCATCGCGCACCTCCTTCCGGCGCGGCGAGTCCGGCGACCACGAAGTCCCGCAAGGTGGCGACGGCGGATGCCGACAGGTCTCGGTCTCCGGCACCGAACGACATGATGACGAGGTCGAAGGCAAACGACCAGCGTCGCCTGCTCTCCGGTTCCGCGAGTTCAGGAAGCAGGCCGACCCACGAGTCCATCCGGAACCACGGCTGCTGCCACAGCAGCGGATGGCGGCCGAGCACCAACTGGGCGAGCAGCCGCAGGTGCAGGCGGCCCGCCGGATCGGCGGCGAGTTCGACGAACGGCTCGATCACCGCGTCGACGATGTCGGACACCGAACCGCGCTCGGCGCTCACCGCGGCGAGGCGGTCGGCCCACAGCGGTCCTAGACGCTCCTCGAGCAGTGCCGCCACCAGGGATTCCTTCGATCCGAAGTGGTAGTGCACGGCAGCCGGATTGGCACCGGCCTCCGCGCAGATCGCCCGCACCGACACGTCCTCGTAGCGGTCGGTCAGCAACAAACGCTCGGCCGCCGCGAGCAGCCGCTCACGGGTGACCGCCGAAACTCTCTGAGCCATGGGTGTAGTAAAACACGTTTCAATCGTCGATTCAATCACTGATTGAAACGGCCGTGACGGCGGCGCGAGTCATGGGATGAAAATCGCGCCGCGCCGGTGTGTCGACCCGATCCATACGGTTACCGATGGTTTGCTGACTTCGCACGAGCTGGTTCCAGTCCATTTGATGCGAAGGGAGCGAGTCGATGCTTCGGTATTTCCACGCCGCGGCCGCGGTCTGCTGTGCGGCGCTGATCGCCCTGGCGCCCGCCGCGAACGCGGCGCCGCCGGACAACCACCCCCGCGACGCGCACGGCACCCGATCAACGACCCCGACGGTTTCCGCGACCGTCGATCTGATCATGGCTTCGGCGCGCCTGGGGACGAAGACACTGGCGCTGACCATCGTTCCGATCCACCAGTTCCCGTCGTTCGACGCCATCATCACGCGGGAGAGCGGCTGGAATGTCTTCGCGGTCAACCCGACCAGCGGCGCCTACGGGCTCGGCCAGGCGTTGCCGCCGGAGAAGATGTCCACCCACGGCTTCGATTGGCGATTCAATCCCGTCACCCAACTCCGCTGGACTTACGACTACATGGTCGCGCGCTACGGCAGTCCCGATGCCGCCTGGGCGTTCTGGCAACGGAACCACTGGTACTGACGCACGGCGTCAATCCTCGACCGCGAGCGCCTGCCGCATCGTCAACCGTCCCTGCGTCTGCATCAGCGAACGCCGGTAGATCTTCTCCGCGATCAGGACGATGCCGTAGATCCCCACGGCCATCAGGAGCAGCGCCACGAACGGCTCCCACCACGCGGCCGTGCCCTCGGCCAATCGGCTCGGCATCGCGACGATCGACACCACGGGCACGTAGGACGCGATGACCCGCCACGTCCCCGTCAGGAAGATTCCCGCGAACAGCACGATCATGATCAGCATCGACATCGGCATGGCGGTCGATTGCAGGTCCTCGCTGCGCGTCGCGAGCGCACCCGCGACCGCCCAGAAACTCGCCAGCGCGAGGAATCCCACCACGAAGAAGACGATGAACCAGCCCGCCGCGCCCGCGATCCTGGCCACCTGATCGCCCCTGCCGATCACCTGCAACCCGATCAGTCCCGCCCCGACGAACAGCGCCAGCTGCGCGAACGCCATCACGGTATTGCCCATCACCTTGCCGATCAGCAACTGCCGCAACGGAATCGCGCTCGCCAAGATCTCCACGACGCGGTTCTGCTTCTCCTCGACCACGCTCTGCGCGATGGCCATGCCGAACAGGAACGACGCCATGTAGAAGAGGAACGCGAAGACGAAACTCACGATGTTCGCGATGCCAGGATCGACTGCGGATTCCTCGAGCAGGTCGTAGGTCACGATGCCACCGCGACTCAGCTGCTCCATGCTCAGCCCCGCGGCGGCGGCATTGCGTTGCACCGCCAACTGCTGTGCGGCGGCGGTGAGATAGGTTGCGGCATCGTCGTTCTGCGCCGTGTCGCCGACGAGGCGCCATCCGCCCTGATCGGCGGCGACCAAGCCGACCTCGACGTCCTCGTCGCGCACCTGCTGCTCGACGGACGCGAGATCGGTCTGCGGGCGGGCGGTGAAGGTGATCTTCTTGTCCGCGCTCGCCGCCAAACCATTGGCGGTTTCTATAATTCGATCGGCGCCCGTACCGACGACGGCGACGTCGATCTCGTCGGTGCGGTTGCTCATGAACCCGCTGATGGCCAAGGAGATGACGATCACGACGATGGTGATCGCCGTGGAGACCAGGAAGTTTCGATCGCGCAGCTTCACCGCGATCTCGCGGGCCGCCACGATCCGCCATAGTCCCCGAGGGGCGAAATCCGTGCTCATGCCCGCACCTCGCTGACGCTCACTCATGCCGTCACCTCCCGGTAGATCTCCGACACCGAAGGTCGCACTTCGGCCAGTTCACGCACCGGACCGCGGGCCAGTGCTTCGCCGAGCAGCGCTTCGGTTGTCGCGCCGTCGAGTTCGAGCAGGACGCTGGAACCGTTCGTTTGCAGCACACGCACGCCCGCGAATGCCTGCACCCAGCCCGGGTCGCCGCCGAGTGAGAGCCGATAGCGCGTCGAACCGGTGGAGCGAAGCTCGTCCACCGAGCCCTGCCCGACGACCCGCCCGGACGCGAGAATCACCAGCCGGTCGCACAATCGCTCCACGAGATCCAGCTGGTGCGAGGAGAAGAGGACGGGCACGTCGAGGGCGGCGTACTCGCGCAACAGGTCGGCCATCGAATCGACGGCGGCCGGGTCGAGACCGGAGAACGGCTCGTCCAGGATCAGCAGCGACGGCTCCGCGATCACCGCCGCCGCGATCTGCACCCGCTGCTGGTTGCCCAGCGAGAGGGATTCCAGCTTGTCCTTGGCGCGGCCGCCGAGATCGAAGCGTTCCAGCAGTTCCTTCGCGCGCCGCCGGGCGTCGGCTGCCGACTGCCCGCGCAATCTGGCCAGGTAGACGAGCTGATCGAACACCGGCTGCTTCGGGTACAGTCCGCGCTCCTCGGGCATGTAGCCGAACGACCGGCGATCCGCGGCGCTCACCGGCCTGCCCTGCCAGCGCAGTTCGCCGCCGTGCAGGGCAAGCACGCCCATGATCATCCGCATGGTGGTGGTCTTGCCCGCGCCGTTGCCGCCGACGAATCCGGTCAGGGTGCCGGGCGCCACGCTGAACGACACGTCGTCCACCGCGACGGTGCCCCCGAATCGGCGCACCAGGTGCGCGACTTCCAACATCGAACTCCCCTTGCCTCAGCCGTTCCATCCACCCTAGCGGCGGGTCCGACGAGGGGTGTTCTCTCCGAGGCCATCACCGGTTTCGCTGGCTCGAGGTGTGGTCATCGTCGTGCGGGGCACCGGCGCCGACCAGCCACAAGGCGAGCCGCAAAACGCGACGATCTCTGTGGACAGGGTGCCGTCCGCACGGCGGCGCTCGATGGCAGACGCCTCGGCGGGGTAACCGCAGTTCGGGCATTTGCCGAAATAGTCGAGGATCGTGCAGATCCGCACGCGCTCGGGCAGGTCGATACGGAGGTGGACCGCCTCGTGGTTGTTCGGGAGATCGTTGGCTGCGGACATCGGCTTTCCTTGGTGCGTGTCAGCGCTGTGGTGCTGGCAGCGGAATGACGATGCCGAAGGGGAGGGTGATTGCGGGCGGTGGGCCGGGTGGAGCCGGGGGTTGCGGTGGCACAAGCTCTGGGAGGGCCGACTCGGGTGCGACATCGACAGCAGGCCCGGGACCGGAAGGCTGCGGCGGCTCTGGTGGTTTCGGCCCGTAGTACGGTTCGCCGCCGGTTTGCGAATGCGGGTCCTCTGATGTGCAGGACGGACTCGGCCGCGCCGGTGAGGATTCGGGCTCGATCGGCTCGACCGCGGTGCCGCCGTAGGGTCGGCCGGGCGCGAGCAGGCGGCCGCCTGGTTCGCCGAGTCGCGGCATCGGAGCTGGAACCGTCACCTGCTCACAGGGCTGCGGCTGCGGCTGCGGCTGCGGCTGCGGCTGCGGCTGCGGCTGCGGCTGCGGCTGCGGCTGCGGCTGCGGACAGAAGATCCCGCACGGAATCGGCGGCAGGCCGGGGATGGTGATCATCACCTGAGTCGGCGCCGGAGGCGCGGGGACATCGTTGGCAGGCGGCGCTTCCAGCGGGATCGTCAGCGGCGGCGCGGTGGTGTCGAGGGCGGCCATCTCCGGACCGGACCGGATCACGGGCGCCGATCCCGGCGGAATCAATCCCGGGTCGATGGCGACACGCGCCGGAGCGCCGCCGGTGCGGTAGGCCGCCGACCAGCTCAGCACATCGCTCGCGTACGACAGCGAGTTGTTGTACCGCAACACCGCACGCAATTCCTGTGCCGGATCACGCAAGTCGGACCCACCCGAACACAGGTATTTGCCCGCGGCCAACGACGCGTCGAACACGTTGTGCGGGTCCGCGACTCCGTCTCCGTTGCCGTCCGCGGCGTACGAACCCCAGGTGCTCGGCAGGAATTGCATCGGCCCCATCGCGCGCACGTATCCGCCGCCGGCGGCCTTGATGATCTCGTTGCCCGGCAGACTCCCGTCCAAGGCCGGTCCGAAGATCGGCGACACCGTCGTCCCCGCCGCGTCGGTGCGACCGTTTCCGGCGTGGGCGGACTCGATCCGCCCGATCCCGGCCAGCAGATTCCACGTCAACCCGCAGTGCGGCAGCGAGGACTCCAGCGCCAATTCGGCATTGCGGTAGGCCGCCAACACGATTTCCGGTATGCCCAGCGCACCGCCGGTATTCGGCAGCGAAATATCTTGCAGTGGAACCGTGCCCGCGAACGCGGGCGTCGCGGCGCGTAGCTTGCGTGGCGTGTCCGGCGCGACCGGAAGCAGGCCGACGGCCTGTGACAGTTCGCCCTCGTCCTCTCTTCGCACCGAACCTTCTTGCCTACCAGTCAGTATCGCTTCGGAAGCTTCGGGCGGAGCACTCGAACCGCCCGCGTCCGTCGACGACCCCGTGACGACCAGTCCAGCGACGACCAGCGCCGATGCGGTGAGTGGAGCGGATACACGCATTCGGCCTACCAATCTTCGACGTCGCCGGAGAGCGACTGTGCCCCTTCGGCGCTCGGTCCGTGGGGCCACTTCCAACCTCTCCCCACCGACCACATCACCGACGTTCCTCATTCCCCCAACGAATGAGGAACTGCCATTAACATACAGCATCATCTGCCGACGCCAGAGCCAAATTGGCGATCGACTATCCAGTTACTTACCCGTACCTGTCCCCGCCCGGCCAGACGGACCCTCCACTGAGGGTCGACCCGACCCGCAGCACTCCGATCGCGTCCTACATCTCCCCCGAATTCATGGCCGCGCCACGCGAGTGGTCCATTAAGGAGAACGCCGCGGTCCGGCCCGCGAGGGCGGCTAGGAATCCGCCGTCGTCGCCCCGGACAGACTGTCGGTCACCAGTCGATGAGATCCAGTTCGTGCAGTTTGTGGAAGACGAGCATGGAGCCGGGGGCGACGTGGTCCATGGCCGCGTATTCGCGGACCGTGAAGTAGCGGAGTTCGGCGATTTCGCCGCTGGGGTGTGGGTCGCCGTCGAGTTCGGCGGTGAAGCAGGTCATGTGGAGGCGCGTGCCGGGCGCGTGGCCGTAGGCCTCGGCCTGGAAGATGCCGAGTTCGGTGTAGGTGGCGACGCCGACGCCCAGTTCCTCACGGACCTCGCGGTGCAGCGCCGCGACGGGCGTCTCCCCCGCGTCGATCTTGCCGCCCGCCATGTAGAAGACGTCCTTGCCGATGGACCGTGCCTGCAGCAGGCGCCGATTCCGGACGTGAGCCAACGCAGCTGTGCGAATCACCGGCCCACCCTACTGATCGGCACGGGTCGCCGGTCAACCGAATTCCGCACGATGTGGGTCGGCGCACGGCCGCGGCTGATCCACCGAATCGTCATCGGTCATCGCGGACTCACGCCACTGGGCAGCTCGACGCATCGCTGACGACGACGACTGCGGATTGTGATCAGCGCGGCGGTGGCACGTGGCTGTGGGGTTGGGGCGGGTAGCCCTGCTGCGGGTAGTTCCAGGTTGTCGGCTGGCGTGAGCGGAGGGCCCGGACGTCGCGGCTGCGGACGATGGACAGGAAATCGCCGTAGGTGTCGTAATCGATCGAACCGTCTGCCAGTAGGCCGAACACGGCGAGGAAGGCGCGAAAGAAAAAGGCGCGCAGAAGGTTCCAGAGCGTGGGACGGCGGCCGTCGACGCCTCGGATCACAACGACACCGAAGAGGAGCTTGCCCAGCGTCGCTCCGAAGAAGCGTTGAAACAGCACGGTGTGCACGAATGACGCCGCGATATAGGCGATGACACCGACCAGTACCGCGAACAGCACGTTCTCGATGTCAGCCGCGACGGCGAAGGCGACGCCGAAATGCAGCAGCACGTCGACGGTTACCGCCGCGAAGGTGCGCAACTCGCGTGGAGACGGATACCTTGGGTCGTTGTCCGCACCGTGATACCGCGGGCCACGCTGCGCCGCCTGCGTCGTGCGTTCATTGAACTGTTCCACTCTGCGATTGATGAACCCCACGTGACGAGCATGGCACGGCCGCGCCCGAGTACCACTCGAGCACCGCGATCACGCTCGGCCGAAGTAGGTGCGGCCGGATGAGCTGCCCCCTCCGGTCAACCACACACAGCACCCACCGCACCGACAACCAGTTCCAACCCGCGCTCCAACTCGTCCTCACCGATCGTCAACGGCGGCAACAACTTCACCACCTCGTCCACCGACCCCGAGGTTTCCACCAGCAACCCCCGATCGAACGCCACCTGGCAAACCTTCCCCGCCAGCGACGGATCCTCGAACACGATCCCGTGCACCAAACCCCGCCCCCGCGTCGAGACACCGGGAAGATCGGCCGCCAGCCGCGCAAGCACCGCCTCGATCCGCGCGCCCTTGGCCAGGGTGGCGCGCTCGAGCGCGTCGTCGGACCAGTAGTGGCGCAACGCGAGCTCGGCCGTGACGAAGGCGGGGTTGTTCCCGCGGAAGGTGCCGTTGTGCTCACCGGGCGCCCACTGGTCCAGCTCGGACTTGAAAAGCACCAGCGCCATGGGCAGTCCGTAGCCGCCGATCGACTTCGACAGCGTCACGATGTCGGGCGTGATACCGGCGAACTCGAAGGAGAAGAACGGGCCGGTGCGCCCGCATCCCATCTGCACGTCGTCGACGATCAGCAGGATGCCGCGCGCCCGGCACAGGTCGGCCAGTTCGCGCAGCCATTGCGCCCGCGCGACGTTCACCCCGCCTTCGCCCTGCACCGTCTCCACGATCACGGCGGCGGGCTTGTCCAGACCCGACGAGGGATCGTCCAGCGCGCGGCGCATCCAGTGCAGGTCGTCGTCCGCGCCGAGGTAGCCGTCGTAGGGCATCGGCGTGACGTGCACCAGCGGCACGCCCGCGCCCGCGCGTTTGGCGGCGTTGCCGGTCACCGACAGCGCACCGAGCGACATGCCGTGGAAGGCGTTGGTGAAGTTCAGCACCGCCTGCCTGCCGGTCACCTTGCGCGCGAGTTTGAGCGCTGCCTCGACGGCGTTCGCGCCGGTGGGACCGGGAAACTGCACCTTGTAGTCCAGGCCCCGCGGAGTGAGGACGGTGTCGCGCAGGGTTTCCAGCAGCCGTCGCTTGGCCACCGTCGACATGTCCAGTCCGTGGGTGATCCCGTCGCCCGCGAGATAGTCGATCAGCGCGCGCTTGAGGACCGGATTGTTGTGGCCGTAGTTCAGCGCGCCCGCACCGGCGAAGAAATCCAGGTAGTCGCGGCCTTGCTCGTCGCGCAACCAGGCGCCGCTGGCGGTGTCGAACACCGTCGGCCAGGATCGGCAGTACCCGCGAACGTTCGATTCGAGTGCCTCGAAAACGGTCGACTCGGCGACAGTCATCGACGATCCTTCCTGTCGTGCGCGAGCACTCCATCAATCTGAAGTGTCTGTGTTTCTAACACTCGCGACTCAGGTTCGTAGCGCTTTTCCAAAAATCGCGCGGGAAGCTACCGCGCGTCCGCGGCCGGGCAGTAAAGTCGACTCCTTGTGCGCTGGAGTGCGGGAGGGGAGGAACGGCTGGCCGCAGCAACCCGGGCGCGACGCGAGGCGACACTGTATTGGCGGCTCGCGGTGGCGGGGTTCCGGCGTCAGTCGCAGTACAAACTGGCGATGTTCGCGGGTCTGTTCACCAACTGCGTGTTCGGCTTGGTACGCGCCGCGGTGATGCTCGCCGCCGTGCGCAGTGCGGGTGACTTCGGCGGATACGACGAAGGCACCATGGGCGCCTACGTCTGGCTCTCGCAAGGACTGCTCGGCGCGATGCAATTCATGGGCCCGCCATTGGAATTGGTGGACCGGGTCAAGAACGGCGACGTCGCGATCGATTTCTTGCGTCCCGTCGATATCCAACTGGGTTATCTCGCCGCCGATCTCGGGCGTGCGACGTGCACGTTGGTACCGCGGTTTCTGCCCAGCGTACTGTTCGGATTCCTCACCGTCGGACTCGCCATGCCCGCGACGCCCGGTCCCTATGTGCTCGGCGTGATTTCGGTGGTGCTCGCCGTCGCGCTGTCGTTTCTGATGCTGTTCGCTATCGGCCTGATCGGTTTCTGGGTGGTGGAAACCCGCGGCATCCGCGTGCTTTATCAGATCTGCGGCACTTTCCTGGCCGGACTGTTCGTGCCGGTGCACATGTTCCCGGACTGGCTGCGCCTGCTCGCGTACGCCACTCCGTTCCCTTCGATTCTGCAAGCCCCGATCGACGTGCTCTCGGGTCGGATACTCGGCCTGGAAGCGATGACGGTCGTTGGGACACAGCTGTTCTGGGTGCTCACGATCGCAGCGATCGGCAGACTCATGCTGTCGGCCGGACGCCGCAGGCTGGAGGTGCAGGGTGGCTGAGCCGCTGGTCTCCGTGCCGTCGGGCAGCTGGTTCACACCGTATGCCGCGGTGTTGCGCTCGCGCATCCGAGCTCAGCGCGCCTATCGATTGTCCTTCGCCAGCGAGGTGTTCAGCGCGTTCCTCATCGGCGTCGTCGAATTCGCCGAGGTGTGGGTCATCTTCCACAACGTGGGAGTGCTCGGCGGGCTGGACATGCGCGGGGCGCTGCTGCTGTTCGGCCTGAGCAACACCACGTTCGCGCTGGCCCAAGTACTCGTCGGACATCTGGATACGCTGCCGACGCTGATCCGGATGGGCACCCTCGACGCCTACCATCTGCGCCCGCAACCCTTGTTGCTGCAACTCGTGACCGGCGATGTCTCGCTGCGCCGATTCGCCCGCGCCGCGGTCGCCATAGTAGTGCTCGTCATCGGGTTGCTACAGAACGACATCGATTGGGGACCGGCCGCATTCGGACTCCTGGCGATGACACTCGGGTGCGGTATTCTCCTGTTCGGCGGGATCTTCGTCTGCGCGGCCGGGTTGCAGTTCTTCCTGATCGACGGCTCCGAGCTCACCAACAGTTTCACCTACGGCGGGTCGTTCGCCGCTATGCAGCCCGCCTCGGTATTTCCGCTGCCGCTGAAACTACTGTTCGGATTCGCCATCCCGGTCGCGTTCACGGCGTACCTGCCCACCATCGCCCTGCTCGGGTTGCCCGGCCCGCCGTTGCTGCCGTCCTGGCTGGTCTGGTTCACCCCGCTGGCGACGCTGTGGATTTGGCTGCTGGCATTCGGTCTATGGCGGCTCGGGACTAGGCACTACCAGGGAGGTGGCGGATAAGCGTGGCGGACAGCGACTTATCTGACGCGATCATCGACATCGAGAATCTGACAAGGCAATTCACGCTGTATCGCAAGAACGGCCGCCGCTGGCGCAGGCAGCGCGACACCCTCACCGCGGTCGACAGGATGACCTTTCGCATCGAACGCGGCGCGGCGGTCGGCTACATCGGGGCGAACGGGGCGGGGAAGTCCACCACCATCAAGATGCTCACCGGCATCCTGGTCCCCTCGTCCGGTCGGGTGCGCACCTGCGGACTCGAGCCGGTCCGGCAGCGCCGGGAACTGGCCGGCCGCATCGGGGTGGTGTTCGGCCAGCGGTCCCAGCTGTGGTGGGATCTGCCACTGCGCGAATCGTTCACGATCCTGGCCGCCATCCACCGCTTGGAACCCGACATCACCCGCAAGCGCACCTACGAGCTGGTCGAGCAGCTGGAAATGGCCGAGACACTGGACACTCCGGTGCGGCAACTCTCGCTGGGTCAGCGCATGCGCGCCGAGGTCGCGGCGGCGCTGCTGCACTCCCCGGAGCTGGTGATTCTCGACGAACCGACCATCGGTCTCGACGTGCTGTCCAAGCAGCGGTTGCGCGAATTCCTGCGCACGGAACGGGTGGACCGCGGCACCACGCTGCTGCTCACCACCCACGACATGGGCGATATCGAAAGGCTTTGCGACCGTGTGCTCGTCGTCGATCACGGCAGCCTGGTCTACGACGGATCGCTGTCCGGACTCGGCGCGACGGTGGGCGCGCGCCGGGTGCTCGTGGTGGACCTCGCCGAGCCGACCGCGGATCTGCGCGACCTGCCGCCCGGCGCCGAACTGCTCACCAGCGAGGCGGATGGCATGCGCCAGCGCCTGGCCTTCGACGCCGAATCCATCACCGCCGCACAGTTGCTCGCCGCAGTGTCGGACCGCGCGGAGGTGCGGGATCTGTCCATCGAGGAGCCCGGTATCGAAGACGTGGTCCGGCGGATATACGAATCCGCCCGCTGACGAGTCGGCGGGCGGATTCGGGGTGGTCGGTTCGATCGGCGGTTACGGCTCGCGCGCCCCCTGGTCGAGCCGGAACGGCGGGTATTCGTCACGCATCAGCGAGGCGTAGGCCTGCACCCGGATGGCCCATCGGTTGATGCCGACGACGAAGTCGAACAGGCCCTTCGGGTAGACCGCGGTGAACAGCAAGGCGATCAGCGCCACGGCCAGAAGCAGATAGATCACCGGCCAAGCCAGCATGACATTCCAGGCGTCGGAGCCGTTGTCCTCCATCGCGGTGCCGATCGCGCCGCTCATCAGCGCGCCGATGATCAGATAGTGCGGAATGGCGAGCAGCCACCATTTGATCAAAACCAGTCCGCGGTGCAGAGTTTCGGGATAATCGACCTCCAGATCGGCTGGGTAGTCCGCGTCCGGCCGCAAATGGAACGGCGGGTATTTGTCGGTGCCGAGTACGGTGAGCGAGTAGAAACTGACGCGCCAATTCCAGCGCATCACACCGACATTGAAATCGAAGAGGCCGCGCGGATACCTCCCGGTGAACAGGATCGCGAAGAACGCGATCACGGACACCACGAAGTACGCGATGTGCAGGAAGAACAGCACGATGTAGTGCGGGATGGCCAGAATCCACTTCACCAGCCACATCCACCGCGACAGACCGGGATCGAGATCCCCTCGGACGCGGACCGGATTCACGGCGGCCGCCGGCTTCTCGAGTTCCATTTCCATGATCGACGCTCCTTCCGGGCTGCGCCCAGCCCACCGGGCTCGGATTTCACAGCGCCCCTGTGAGGTATCTCATAATTGTCCGGCACCCCTCCGGCAGTAAGGCCACGATGCGGTACCGACACGCCAACAAAAACGACCGTCCAGCCCGCGCCGCGATGTTGCGGAACGCGATGGCCGCCGTGATACTGACTGGCGTTTGGATCGAAAACCGTTGTGTTTGGGGGGAATCCACATGCGTAACTCTCGGCCCGTCGTCCTGGTCGTCGGCCTGCTGCTGATCGCTGTGCTCGCCGTCTCGGTGACCGGCTGCGGTTCGAGCAAGAAGCGGCGCCACTCCTCGTCCGGACCGGTCGCCGCGGCGACCACGACGAGTGCCGCGGCATTCCGCAACTGTGAGGACGCCTGGGCGGCGGGCAAAGCACCCCTGCGCCGCCAGGACCCCGGCTACTCGGTCCAGCTCGACCGCCTCGACGGCAAAGAGGACGGCGTCGCCTGCCTCGTCCGCCCCGCACCCCGCCGCTGACCGAACCCGGGCGTCGGCCGGTCCGGCCTCAGCGCAGCCCCGTCCTCGACAGCACGGGCCGCACGTCGCTCGGCCTAGACTACCGCGCCGCGCACCCCCGGATCGATCCCAGGTAGCGCTGCCGCCCGCGGTGAACTCGCGCCGGGCGCGCCGATCGTCGAATCCACCAGCGGCACCATCCTCGCGCGCTTCGCGGGGGTCACCGCCCCTGCGATGCGGACACAACGCCTGCGTGGGCCGCGACGCGTCGCATGCCCTTCGGGCTGTGCCGCGTCCACAAAGGTTGGCACCGCAATCCGACCGAAGGTCACCGGCAGTCGGCCCACCGCGACGAAGGTCACCCTCGGTCGGTCGTACTCCGGGGCCGAGGCGGACTAACTCGGCGCCTGCCCCTGCGCGGAGTACAGACTGACCTCACCTTCCTCGCTGAGGAACGCGTTGACCAGCATGATCCGGTTGACCCGCAGCTCCTCGGGATCGGGCGCGGTGGTGGTGATGGAGATCTGCGGGATGGCGCCCCAGTTGACCACGTAGCGCTCCGGCGGGCCGTCGTCGTCGGACAGACGTGCGAGCCGGAACACCGAGACCGTCTTGCGGACGATGAGGTTGCGCACGACTTCAGCAATTCGCTCGGGGTCTTCCAGCGAGAACATGAAGCCGAATGTCAGCTCCGGCGATGACACATAAGCGGGCACGAACATCGAGGCTAGTCCATCGCACCGGGGTGCGCAGCCGCCGCGCCGCGACGATAACTGGAGATGCGCCGATCGCCCAGTTCACCTTGGGCAAAGATAGATTTCGTGTGACTGCACCGTAACGAACGATAACGATTTCCGGCTGGCGCGTGGATTTTCCCCCATTCGGTTGCGCCGATTCGACTATCGCGCTTTCCTGAAAGTGTCCCGATTTTTCGGGCCGTCTTCCTCATCGCATCGTCGCGGATTTCCCGGTTTCTTTGCCGTGCTGGTGGACTGTGTGGGGGCGTCCGGGCTCGGGGCTGCGCCGGAGCCGAGGGGTGCCCCTCCCCGAAATCCCCCTCGGCCCTGGCGTATCCATGTCGGATCGTTACCGCAGGGGCGTGCACTATGCCTACCGAATACGCCGGGAGCCGTATCGGAGCCGGCGAGCTGCCACCGCGATCGGCGCTGTTGCGCGCGTTTCGCGAAGCCGACGACCCGAACCGCCGAAAGCACCGAGTCCTGGCCGCGGCCCGCGAGCTGGTCGAATGCCACGAACGCAGGCACCGGGCGCTGGCCGCCGCGCACGCGCCGGACGCCACCAACGGTCGGGTCGCGGCGTGCAGTCAGCTGGTGGACGACATCGACGGTCGCCGCGCCGAGCTCGTCGGCCGGATCAACGACTGGGTGGCGACCAACGTCCCGCACCGCACGGGCGCCTCGCTGCACACCGAGACACTGGGCGCTGTCATCGATCGAATGGCGGCGAAATGGACTGCGGCACAACAGGCTTTGAGCGGAACCGGCTCGGCGACGCATTCACCGCGGGTGGACGGGGAAGCCCACCTGCTGTGGACGCGGCTCGCCGAGCTGGCCGACGGCTATCAGGATCTGATCACCGACGTCACCGAGCACCGGCGCAGGCTGCCGGTGTGGTGATCAGCGGCGGTCGTCGAGATCGGACTCGACGACCTCGGCCTCGACGAACGCGGAACCCGTCGCGGACGTGGGCTCGGGCTCGTCGGGGACCTCGTCCAGCGGCGCTTCCCGCTGAACGGCCGCATCCTTGCGGGCCGCGGCGGCCGCCTCGTTCATCTCGATCGCGTCGGTGATCCACTCACCGATCTCCCGAGTGACCTCCTGAACGGTCCCGGTGATGATCGTCGCGATATTTCCGACGTGCCTGGCACCGGAGGCCGTCAATTCTTGAATCAAATCCTTGTTGCTTTCGAATTTCCCGATCATTCACACGCCCACTTCGGTCGCCTTCCGCTGACGCATCACGATAACACCGGGAGATGACGTGTTCTTCGTGAAGCGCGGCGGCAGCGCCAGCTTGAAAATCTTCAGCCACACATCGCCGATCTGCTTGCTCAACGGGCCGGTGTGGTAGGGCAATCCGTACTTCTCACACAACGCCCGCACCTCCGGCGCGATCTCCGGATAGCGGTTGGCGGGGATGTCGGGGAACAGGTGGTGTTCGATCTGGTGCGACAGATTGCCGCTCATGATGTGGAACAGCTTGCCGCCGGTGATGTTCGCCGAGCCGAGCATCTGCCGGACGTACCACTCGCCGCGGGTCTCCTCGGCGGTCTCCTCTTCGGTGAACGTCTGTACGCCGGAGGGGAAGTGGCCGCAGAAGATGATCGAGTAGGCCCAGACGTTGCGCACCAGGTTGGCCGCGGCGTTGCCTGCCACCGTGCTGACGAACAGCGGGCCGGTCAGCGCGGGGAACACCACGTAGTCCTTGAGCGCCTGGCGGCCCGCCTTGCGCCACCAGCCCTTGATCAGCGGCTTGAGGTCGGACCACTTGCGCTTGCCCTGAACGATGTTCTCGGCTTCGGCGTCGTGCAGCATGACGCCCCATTCGAAGAACACCATCAGCAGGAACGCCCACACCGGGTTGCCCAGGTAGTAGGGGTTCCACTTCTGGCCCTCGTCCATCCGCAGGATGCCGTAACCGATGTCGCGGTCCATGCCGTGGATGTTGGTGAAGGTGTGGTGCAGGTAGTTGTGCGAGTGCTTCCACTGGTCGGCCGGGCAGACCGTATCCCACTCGAACTCACGGGAATTCAAGCCGGGCTCACGCATCCAGTCGTACTGGCCGTGCATGACGTTGTGGCCGATCTCCATGTTGTCCAGGATCTTCGACACGCTCAGCGCGGCCACCGCGGCCAGCCACACCGGCGGCAGGAAGCCCAGGTACATCAGGCCGCGCCCGGCGATCTCGAAACCGCGCTGCGCCTTGATGATCGAGTAGATGTATTCCCGGTCGCGCTCGCCGAGGTCGGCGACGACACGGTCGCGCAGTTCGTCGAGCGCCTTGCCCAGCTCCTCGACCTGGTCGGGAGTCAGGACCAGCGGTCCGTCCTTGGTCTCGGTCAGGATGGTCATAGTCAGTCAGTCCCCTTGTGTCTGTCTAGATGTCGATGTCGACGTCGCCCACCGCGGCGCTGACGCAGAGCTGGATGGGCTGGTCGGGATCGCTGTCGGTCTCGCCGGTGCGCAGGTTGCGCGTGCAGCCGGAGCGGCGAACGGCGGTGCAGGAGAAGCAGATCCCCATGCGGCAGCCGTACTCCGGGGTCAGGCCCGCGGCCTCGGCCTGCTCGAGCAGGCTGGTACCGGTGTTCTCGGCACGCACCCCGCTGGCCGAGAAGCTCGTCGAGCCGTGCACCTCGTCCGCGTCGACGGGGGCGGCCGAGAGCGTGAACTCCTCAGAGTGCAGCCGGTCGGCCAGTTCCTCGGCCTCGTACACCTTGCGCACCGCGTCCATGAGCGGCGGCGGCCCGCACACATAGGTCTGCGCGTCGGCGAACCAGGGCGCGACGCGCTCGAGCTCGTCGTAGTCGAACGGGCCGCCGCCCTGCTCCGGATAGCGCATCTCGACGCGGAAACGCGGGTTCCGCTCGGCGATGGCCTCCAGCTCGGCGCGGTGCGGCACCACCTCCGGCGAACGGGCGTAGTGCAGGAAGGTCAGTTCGCCGGGATAACCCTCGTCGGCGAGGGTCCGCATCATCGACAGCACCGGCGTGATGCCGCTGCCGCCGCTGATCAGCAGCACCCGGTCGGGGCGGACCTCGGGCAACCGGAACACTCCGGCCGCCGGGCTCAGGTCGACCACCATGCCGGACACGGCGTTCTCGTGCAGATACTGCGACACCAGGCCCCCGGGATGCGCTTTGACGGTGAGCTGGATGTGCCGGTCGCGCCGACCTTCCGCATTCACCGGCGAGTAGCACCTGGTGTGCCGGACGCCGTCGATCACCACGCCGATCTGGACGTACTGTCCCGCGGCGTGGCCGCGCCACTGCCTGGTCGGGCGCAGGGTGAGCGTCACCGAGCCGGGCACCGAGCGGCGCACGTGGGTGATCTCGGCGCGCATCTGCCGGACGGTCAGCGTGGGACGCACGAGTTCCAGGTACCGGTCGAGCGGATGGGGCGTGGTCAGGGTCTGCACCAGGTCGATGAGATCCACCATTCGGTTCTCCGTACCTCTGATCGTCGGTGGGTCAAGGCTGTGGCGTGCCGACTGTCACTTGATCAATTTTCAGTGCACGCCTGTACACTCATCCAGTGTGACCGATAGACAGGGTCCAGTGTCAACCGGCAATTCGTGTGACCCGAACTACACCTCTTGGATGAGCGAATGGTGAACGGATGTATGCTCACCGTGATGAGCGAGCAGGCAGCAACCCGGATCGAGCGCAAGGAGCGCACGCGGCAGGCCCTGGTCGACGGCACCCTGGAACTGGCCGCCGAGCGCGGTTTCGCCGCGCTGAGCTTGCGTGAGATCGCGCGCTCCGCCGGCATCGTGCCGACGGCCTTCTACCGCCACTTCGCCTCGCTCGACGACCTCGGCGCGGCGCTCGTCGACCAAGGCGTGACCGCGCTGCGGCTGGCGCTACGCGAGGTCCGGCGCAATCCCGAGGCCAGCATCGCCGACACCGTGCGGTTCGTCTTCGATCAGGTAGGAGCCAAACGCGCGGTGTTCGGCTTCCTCACCCGGGAGCGCCACGGCGGTTCGGCGGCGCTGCGCAAAGCCATCGCACTGGAACTCCAGCTGATCGTGCGCGAGCTGGTCGCCGACCTGTCCCGGGTGCGCGCGCTGGACGACTGGAGCCCGCGCGATCTGGAGATCGCCGCGGACCTGCTCGTCGGCACCGTCGCCGACGGGATCGCCGCGTATGTCGCGGCCGAGGACCGCGACCAACGAACCATCGTCGACCGCACGGTGCAGAAGATCCGGCTGATCGCGCTCGGCATGGACAACTGGTGGCCGCCCAAGGATCGGTAGGCGCTCGTTCGACGTACGCGCACTGACCGCGCAGCTCGGCCCACCGCGTCCCGTACTGTGCCGAACATGGGTTACGACACCAGCTTTCACGCGTTGGACATGCGGCTCGTCGAGGAGCGGATCCTGCCGTATCTGGCCGGGCTCGGCGGCGACGGCGATCTGGACGATCTGATCACCCTCGCGGTCGAGCAGGCGCGGGTGCGCTTCCGCGCCAAGGCGTGGGCGCTGGGCGCGATGAAGGTCGCCGACGACGAGTTCGACGCCTCGCTGTACGTGTGGGGACGGCCGTACCTGATCACCGCCGAGTCGCCCTCCGACGTGGCGGAAACCGCTGTGCGATACCGAGATTGCACTGTCGCCACGGTGGACGAGATCGCCCGCGCGCAACTCGAACTGTTCGACCCCGCGCTGGCCGCCCGGACCGAACCCGATATGAGCGGCACGCTGCCCGGCGCCGACGACCTGGCCATCGACATCGCATGGAAGATTCGCCTGCTGCGCCAGGCCGCCCTCGCGCTGCGCTCCGGTCAGCCGACCGTCGACGACCCCCACAGCCCCGAAACCCACGACGCCGCCGACCTTCTGCGCAACAACCTGCAATTCTGCCTCGTCGAATTCGCCGGGCGTCTGCTGCCGGGGTGGATGGACCGCGGCGTCGTCTGGCCTACGGCACTGGCCGAGGAGGCCGGAACCGGCTGGCCCGCCGGGTTCGGCGGCAACGGCCCGCTGCTCGGCGACCTGCCGTCCCAGTTCCCCGAAATCGCTTGGCGCACGGAGGACACCATCACCGCCAACTATGTGATCGGCGGATTCGTCGGCGCCGGTGACGCGACAGCGGCGCGCGGCTGGCTCGCGGAGCACGCCGAGTCCTTGAGCGGTGGCGACGACCGCACGCGCCTGTCGCTGCGCAAGTGCGACGAGGCGCTGGCGCTGGCGGAGCTGATCGGCGGCGGTTTCGCGGAGGCCACCGAGATCTACAGCGGCATGGAGGGCCGGATCAACTAGGCCCTGTCGGGCGCGCGCACCGGGAGCAGCACCGCCAAACCCGCGGCGAGAACGACAGCCAGGCCGATCATCCCGGCGCGGTCGGCGTCGAACAGCCAGACGAACAGACCGAAAAGCGAGGGGGCGAGGAAGGATACGGCCCGTCCGGTCGTGGTGTAGAGGCCGAACAGCTGCCCTTCCCGCCCCGGCGGCGCCAACCGGACGAGGAACGACCGCGCCGAAGCCTGGGCGGGCCCGACGAAGATGGTCAGCAGCAGGCCGAATATCCAGAACATGAGCGGTCCCGAGACCACGAGCAGCGCGAGTCCGCAGACCAGCATGGCGGCCAGCGAAGTCACGATCACCGCTTTCGGTCCCACCCGGTCGTCGAATCGGCCCGCGACGATCGCCCCTAGCGCGGCGACGACGTTCGCGGCGACGCCGAACAGCAGCACATCGGAATCGTCGATCCCGTAGACGCGCACCGCGAGCACCGCGCCGAAGGTGAACACGCCCGCCAGCCCGTCGCGAAAGACGGCGCTGGCCAACAGGAACCAGACGGTGCGCCGGTCGGCCGCCCACAGCTCGCGCAGATCCCGCCACAGCACCCGGTAGGAACCGAAGAACCCCACGCTCGCCGCGCCGGGATCGGCACTGGTGCGCGGCAGTTCCGGCACCGCGAACAGCACGGGTAGCGCGAACGTGGCGAACCAGATCGCGGCGAGGACGACCACCAGCCGGATGTTGAGCCCGTCGTCGGTAGGTATGCCGAACAGTCCTCGGTTGTCTCCTTCGCCGGCGATGAAGCCGACGTAGCAGATCAGCAGCAGGAAGATTCCGCCGAAATAGCCCATCGCCCAACCGAAACCGGAGACGCGGCCGACCGTCTCCGGTGTGGAGACCTGGCGCAGCATGGCGTTGTAGGGCACGTTGGCCAGTTCGAAAGCGGCGGAGCCGAAGGCGAGCAGCGTCAGACCGAGCCACAGATCGCGGTAGTCGTCGTGCACGAAGAACATCCCGGTCATGGCCAGGACGGTCAGCGCGGTCAGAACGCCAAGGGAGCGTTTGCGTTTCGCGGCCGCGTCGAACCACTGGCCGCTGATGGGCGCGGTCAGCGCGACCACGAGACCGGCGATGCCGAGCGCCCAGCCGAGCCAGGCGCTCGCCGAGATCCCGCCGGGCAGATCGTCGCCGACCTTGTCGGTGAGATACACCGAGAACACGAACGTGAGGATCACGGCGTGGAACGCCGAGGAACCCCAGTCCCACAACCCCCAGGCCACGATCTGCCCGCGCCCGGCGGCGTCCCCGATCGTGCCGCGCGCGTCCACCTCGGTCATGGGCGCAGCGTAACCCGCCCGGCGCGAGGAAGTCCGCCGAAAGCCGACGCCGGGCCGACAAGCCGCCGGATATGCGAGCGGGTCGGTGCGAAGACGAACCGCCGACCCCTGGTGATCATGCCACTGAACAGCTCTATGCACCCAGTTGCATAGTACCGACTGTACCGAGTACCGTGGCCGCATGGCCCTCGAGCACGCCTTGCTGGTATCGCTGACCGAGCGGGCCGGTTCGGGCTACGAGCTGGCCCGCCGGTTCGACAAGTCCATCGGGTACTTCTGGAGCGCGACCCACCAGCAGATCTATCGCGTGCTCAAGCGCATGGAGGAATCCGGCTGGCTGGACAGCGAATCGGTGGCCCAGGAGGGCAAGCCGGACAAGAAGGTCTACTCGGTGAACGAGGCGGGCCGCGCCGAGCTGGCGCGCTGGATCGCCGAGCCCTCCCCTACCGACCTCCCCCGCGGCGAACTCGGGGTGAAGATCCGCGGCGCGGCCTACGGCGACCTGGACGCGCTGTGCGCGGAGGTCGCCAGACACCGCGACCAGCACGCCCAGCGGCTCGAGGTCTATCGGCTCATCGAGAAGAAGGACTTCGCCGCGCCGGATCAGCTCTCCGGCACGGCACTGCACCAGTACCTGGTCCTGCGCGGCGGCATCCGCGTCGAGATCGGGTTCATCGAATGGTGCGACGAAGTACTGCAAGCACTGCGACCGAGTGCGTCAGCCCCGCACCCGGATCCGATGGAGAAAGGCCAGGCATGAGTTCCTTCCCCCACCTTTTCGAGCCGCTGGACCTCGGCTTCACCACCCTGCGCAACCGCGTGGTCATGGGGTCGATGCACACCGGCCTGGAGGACCGCGCCTGGGACACCAACAAGCTGGCCGCCTATTTCGCCGAGCGCGCCCGCGGCGGTGTCGGGCTGATCATCACCGGCGGCTACGCGCCCAACCGCACCGGCTGGCTGCTGCCCTTCGGCGCCAAGCTGACCAACAAGACCGAGGCCTACCGCCACCGCGCGATCACCAAGGCGGTGCACGCCGAGGGCGGCAAGATCGCCATCCAGATCCTGCACGCGGGCCGCTATTCCTACTGGCCCGCCAGCGTCTCCGCGTCCGCGATCAAGGCCCCCATCAACCCTTTCCGGCCCCGCGCCCTCTCCGCGCGCGGCATCGAGCAGACCATCGCGGACTACGCGCGCTGTGCGAAGCTCGCCCAGTTCGCGGGGTACGACGGCTGCGAGATCATGGGCGGTGAAGGCTATTTCATCAACCAGTTCCTCGCGCCGCGCACCAACAAGCGCACCGACAAGTGGGGCGGCTCGGCCGAGAACCGGCGCAGGCTGCCGCTGGAGATCGTGCGCCGAGTCCGCGCCGCGGTGGGGCCGAACTTCATCATCGTGTTCCGGCTGTCGATGGCCGAGCTGGTGGAGAAGGGTCAGACCTTCGACGAGATCGTCACCCTCGCCAAAGAATTGGAGAAGGCGGGCGTCAACGTCATCAACACCGATATCGGCTGGCACGAGGCACGGGTGCCCACCATCGTCACCTCGGTGCCGCGGGCGGCCTTCGTCGAGTTCACCGCGAAGATCACCAAGCAGGTGAACATTCCGGTCTGCGCGTCGAACCGCATCAACATGCCCGAGATCGCCGAGGAGATCCTGACTCGCGGTGACGCGCAACTGGTTTCGCTGGCCCGTCCGTTCCTCACCGATCCGGAGTGGGTGAACAAGGCAGCGCAGGACCGCGTCGACGAGATCAACACCTGCATCGCCTGCAACCAGGCCTGCCTCGACCACGCGTTCCAGCACAAGACGGTGTCCTGCCTGCTCAACCCGCGCGCAGGCCACGAGACCGAGCTGAAGCTGCTGCCGACCCGGCGCAGCAAGCGCATCGCCGTGGTCGGCGCGGGACCGGCCGGGCTCTCCGCCGCGGTCAATCTCGCCGAACGGGGCCACCGCGTGGACCTTTTCGAGGCCGACGACAAGATCGGCGGCCAGTTCGACATCGCGCGGCGGATTCCCGGCAAGGAGGAGTTCGACGAATCCATCCGGTACTACCGCAGGATGATCGAGGTGCGCGGCGTCGTCCTGCACCTGAACAAGCGGGTCACCGCCGACGAGCTCATCGCGGGCCGCTACGACGAAGTCGTGCTCGCCACCGGCGTGCGACCACGTATCCCCAACATTCCCGGCATCGACCACCCGATGGTGCTCTCCTACGCCGAACTGGTGCGCGAGGAGAAGCCGGTGGGCAAGCGCGTCGCCGTGATCGGCGCGGGCGGCATCGGTTACGACGTGAGCGAGTTCCTCACCGTGGAGGGGCACCCCGCGCTCAAGCTGGACGAGTGGAAAGAGGAGTGGGGCGTCGACGCGAACGACGAACAGGCGCCCGGCCAGCTCACCGAACCCAAGCCCGCGCCCGCCGCCCGCGATGTCGTTCTGCTGCAACGCAAGTCGTCCTCGTTCGGTAAGGACCTCGGCAAGACCTCCGGCTGGGTGCACCGCGCCGCGCTGAAGGCCAAGGGCGTCGAGCAGATCGGCGGCGTGAACTACGAGCGCATCGACGACAGCGGGCTGCACATCAGCTTCGGCGAGAAACGCGAACGTCCGCAATTGATTCCGGTGGACAACGTGGTGGTCTGCGCGGGTCAGGAGTCGGTGCGCGAGCTGGTCGAGCCGCTGCGGGCGGCGGGGATCACCCCGCACCTGATCGGCGGCGCCGAGCTGGCCGCCGAACTCGACGCGAAACGCGCGATCGATCAGGGCACCCGGCTGGCGGCCAAGCTCTGAGCCGATCGCTAGCATCGCTCAGGTGAGCCTGCCCTCCCCCACCTCCGAGAACCGCGCCGTCGTCACCGGAGCCTCCTCCGGCATCGGCACCGCGCTGGCCGCCGAACTGGCCGGACGCGGCCATTCGCTGATCCTGGTCGCCCGCCGCGGCGACCTGCTGAACGAGCTCGCGCAGCGGCTCACCCTGGCGCACGGCATCACCGCCGAGGTGCGCGCGGTCGACCTGTCCGACCGCGCGCAACGCGGCCCGTTGGTCGAGGAGTTGTCGGCGCGCGACATCTCGATCCTGTGCAACAACGCGGGCATCGCGACGTTCGGCCCGGTCGCGCAGCTGGACCTGGAGTACGAGCGCGCCCAGATGGAGCTCAACGCCGTCGCCGTGCACGATCTCACCCTGGCGGTGCTGCCCGGCATGATCGCGCGCGGCGCCGGTGGCATCTTGATCAGCGGCTCGGCCGCGGGCAACATGCCGATCCCGAACAACGCCACCTACGCCGCGAGCAAGGCGTTCGCCAACACCTTCTGCGAATCGCTGCGCGGTGAGCTGAAGGACTCGGGAGTGCACGTCACGCTGCTGGCGCCGGGCCCGGTGCGCACCGAAATGCCCGACCCGGCCGAGGCCTCGATCGTCGACCGTTTGGTCCCCGACTTCATGTGGGTGTCCTCGGAATACACCGCGAAGGTCTCCATCGACGCGCTTGCCCGCAACAAGATGCGTGTCGTCCCCGGCCTGATCAGCAAGGGCATGAGCGTCGCGGGCCAGTACGGTCCCCGCGCCCTCACCGCCCCCGTCGCGGGCGCGTTCTACCGCAAGCTCGGCGGCTGACCAGACACTGCGAAGGTCCCCGTCGCTGCGACGGGGACCTTCGTCGTGTTCGGAGGGGTTCTGTCGGGGCCGATCAGCTCTTGGCTTCCGTGACGAACTTGATCAGTTGGCCCACGGTGGAGAACGCCTCGATACCCGCGCTGGGCAGCTCGATGTCGTACTCCTTCTCGATGGCCTGGATGACCAGCTCCTGCCGGTAGGCGCTGCTGTCCAGGTCGAGAATGGCGGTGGCGGGCGTGACCTTCTCCGCGTCGGCCAGGTATTCCTTCAGCAGTGCGATGACTCGCTCTTCGATGGTCGCCATGTCGATCATGGTGCCATAGCGATCACGCATAGAACGGCACCGCGAGGCGTTTCGGCGCCGCGCGGCTCCGGGCGCCGCGCGAGGCGCCCGAACCGGGTGTGAGCTGCGATAATGCCAGGCCAGGGCGGGCGTCAGCGGGGCGTCAGGAACGGAGGGGCGGCCGTCAAAGAGGCGTTAGGGACGCGTCCACAGTGGTCTGGGAGGCGTAGTCCTGGCATCGGCCCCGCAGTTCAGAGAAAGCGGGGGCGCACCCAGGAGAACACTGTGACGCTGCTCGAAATCTTCCCGTCGCTGCGGTCGGGGATGCCCTCGCGGCTCGATCCGGCGGTGTGGCCACGGGACACGCACTACGACAGCGAAGGCCGTATCACGGTCGGCGGTGTGGCCCTGGCCGACATCGCCGACGAGTACGGGACGGCCACCTATGTGTTGGACGAACAGGAGGTCCGGTCGCGGTGCCGCGCCTACCACAAGGCGTTTCCCGAAGCGGAGATCATCTACGCGGGGAAGGCGCTGATGATCCGCGCGGTCGCCGAGTGGGTTTCCCAGGAGGGCCTCTCGGTGGACGTGTGCTCGGCGGGCGAACTCGCCATCGCCCTGTCGGCCGGTGTGAACCCGGAGCGAATCATCCTGCACGGCAACGGAAAATCCTGCGACGAACTGCGCACCGCGGTGCGCTGCGGCGTCGGGCGGATCGTGGTCGACTCGCTCACCGAGATCACGCTGCTCTCCGCGCTGGCCACCTCACGTCAGCGGGTGCTGGTGCGCCTCTCCCCCGGCATCGACGTGCACGGCCATCCCGCGGTCAAGACGGGCGTCGTCGACCAGAAGTTCGGCTTCCCGCTCGGCAGCGACCTGGCCGCCGAGGCGGTCGAGCGCATCATGCGCAGGAAGAACCTGGAGCTGGTCGGCTTCCACTGCCATCTCGGCTCGCAGATCTACAACCCCGACCACTACGGCGAGGCGGTCCGCAGGATGATCGGCGAAATGGCGCGCGTGCGGGAGGATCACGGGCACATCCTCACCGAACTCGACCTCGGTGGCGGGCACGCCGTCGCCTACCGCGGCGGTGACGCCGAGATGAACCTGACCGAGCTGTCCGAGATCCTCGAGGACGCGCTCGACGCGGGCTGCGCCCGGCACCACTTCCCGCGCCCGCGCATCGCGGTGGAACCGGGCCGCGCGATCGTGGCGCGCGCGGGCGTGACGCTCTACCGGGTGCTCTCGGTGAAGCACATCGAGGGCGGGCACACCTACGTCACCGTCGACGGCGGCATGAGCGACAACCCGCGGGTCGCGCTGTACGGCGCGCGCTACGACGTGGTGCTCGCCAACCGCCACCCCTGTGGGCCGCACATGACCGCCACCATCGCGGGCCGCCACTGCGAGGCAGGCGACGTCCTCGCCGTCGACGTCCGGCTGCCCGCCGACCTGCGCCCCGGCGAGATCCTCGCGGTCCCGTGCACCGGCGCCTACCACCACAGCCTGGCCAGCACCTACAACAGCGTCGGCCGCCCGCCCATTGTCGCCGTCCGCGACGGTCGCACCAGAACCCTCGTCCGCCGCGAGACGATCGACGATCTCATGGCGCGCGAAGTGGGGGTCCGACTCGCGGACCCCGCCACTCCGTCCGAATAGACCTCCGACCGCTCAGCGGCGGCGGCGGGTGCCGAACAGAGTGCGGCTGATCTCGCGGCCCGCCGCGGATGCCGCCGAACGGAGGAAGCTCTTCACCGCCGGGTTCTTCATGATGCGTTCCGCGGCGGATTCTTCCTCTTGGCGCGGGGAGCGGCCGGGTACCGGGGCGGCTTCCGGTTGCTCCGGTTCGGCCGCGGCCAGTTTCGCGGTGAGCATCTCGTAGGCGGACTCGCGGTCGATGGTCTGGCCGTACTTCGTGGCGAGCGCGCTGGAGAGCGCCTGGGACTTGATGGCGTCCTCGCCGATGGTGTCCATCAGCGAACGCGGCGGCTGAATCCTGGTCCACGCCACGGGCGTCGGGGAGCCAGTCTCGGAGAGAACCGTCACCACGGCCTCGCCGGTGCCGAGCGAGGTCAGCGCCTTCTCCAGGTCGTAGGTCGAGGTCTTCGGGTAGGTGCGGACCGTCTTGGACAGCGCCTTCTGATCGTCGGGGGTGAAAGCGCGCAGCGCGTGCTGAACGCGCGCGCCGAGCTGCGAGAGCACCTGGTTCGGGATGTCGGTGGGCAGCTGCGTGCAGAAGAACACGCCGACACCCTTCGAGCGGATCAGTTTGACCGTCTGCTCGACCTGATCCAGGAACGCCTTCGAGGCGTTGTCGAACAGCAGATGCGCCTCGTCGAAGATGAACACCAGCTTGGGCTCGTCGACATCGCCGACCTCGGGCAACGTCTGGAACAGATCGGCGAGCACCCACATCAGGAATGTGGAGAACATCACCGGCCGCGCCGCCTGCGCGCCGAGCTCGAACAGCGTGATCACACCCTGACCGCCCGAGACCCGGACCAGATCGGCCGGGTCCAGTTCCGGTTCGCCGAAGAACGTGTCGCCGCCGTCGGCCTCCAGGTTGACCAGCGCGCGCAGGATCACGCCCGCGGTCTGCGCCGACACACCGCCGATGCCCTTCAGGTCCGCCTTGCCGTCGGGGCTGGTCAAGTGGGTGATGACCGCGCGAAGGTCTTTGAGATCCAGCAGCGCGAGGCCCTGCTGGTCGGCCCAGTGGAAGATCAGCCCGAGGGTCGATTCCTGCGTCTCGTTGAGATCCAGGACCTTGCTCAACAGCACCGGGCCGAACGAGGTGATGGTGGCCCGGATCGGCACGCCGATACCGCCGGTGCCCAGCGAGACGAACTCCGTCGGGAAGCCGCTGGGCGCCCAGTCCGGCGCGCCCGTGTCCCGCGCCCTCGCGCTGATCTTGTCGTCGGCCTCGCCGGGCCGACTCAAACCGGAGAGATCGCCCTTGATGTCGGCGAGCACCACCGGAACGCCCGCCCGCGACAGCTGCTCGGCGATGCCCTGGAGCGTTTTGGTCTTCCCGGTTCCGGTGGCGCCCGCGACCAAGCCGTGCCGGTTCACCGTGCGCATCGGAATCCGCACTCGCGCGGTGGGATCCACGGTTCCGTTCACGACCACGGTGCCCAGTTCCAGCGCCGCGCCGTCGAAGGCGTAGCCCGCGGCGATCTCCTGTGCGGCAGAGCTCGCGTCGGCGACCTTGGCCGAGTCGGCATCCGCGTCGGCACTCTTCGAGGCGCGGCTCTCGCCGCCCTTCGCGGCCGTCTGCCTGGCGCGCGTCGCGCGGTCCGGCGCATTCTCGCCCGGAGCGGCGGACCCCTCAGTTCGGTGCTCGGCGAGCTCACGCTCGGCGGCTTCCGCGGCGGCTGCCGCCTCGGCCGCGATTCGCGCCGCTTCGTCGGCCGCCTTACGCGCCGCGGCCGCCTTCTCCTCGGGAGTGGTCATCGCACGTCCTCCGTCTGTCGAACCGAAAACGCCTAGGGCCCAACCGGGCGTAGGTCCGCCGTCAGCTCGCGCGTGGCCGCAGCGGAGGTACCCCTGGTGGGCGCTGCCGGACAGAGTCCGTCGACAGCCCGCACGGCCCGAGCGGAGGCGAAAGTACGCCTTGCCGATCTCTGCGGAAACTGTATCCCCGGTGGGAGCGTTCCGCGGCCGGGTACCCGCGCGGGCATCGCCGACACGAGCCTGTGTGCGGACGAACACCGGCCGCGGGAACGACACTTCGGCGCGCGAGAAATCAGCACCGTAGGCGCGCGGAAGGCGAACGTGCTTGTCAGCCGAGGGTGGCCGCGCGGATGCCAGTAAGGTTGCCTGAGTGTCCGACAAACTTGTGGTGTGGATGGATTGCGAGATGACCGGCCTGCGCCTGGACAGCGACAAGCTGATCGAGGTGGCCGCGCTCGTGACCGACAGCGACCTCAACATTCTCGGTGACGGTGTCGACATCGTCATCCACGCCGATGACGAGGCGCTGGCCGCGATGCCTCCGGTCGTCGCCGACATGCACGAGCGCTCCGGTCTGACCGAAGAGGTGCGGCGCTCCACCGTCACCCTCGCCGAGGCCGAGCAGCAGGTGCTCGACTACATCCGCGCCTACGCCCCCACCGCGGGAACGGTTCCGCTGGCGGGTAACTCGATCGCCACCGACCGCGGCTTCCTCGCCCGCGACATGCCCGCGCTGGACAGTCACCTGCACTACCGGATGATCGATGTGAGCTCCATCAAAGAGCTGTGCCGCCGCTGGTACCCGCGCATCTACTTCGGCCAGCCGGAGAAGGGCCTCACCCACCGCGCCCTCGCCGACATCAAAGAGTCCATCCGCGAGCTGGAGTACTACCGGCGCACCGCGTTCGTCGCGCCGCCCGGGCCGTCCAGCACGGAGATCGCCACGGTCGCCGCCGAGCTCAGCGGCACCGCCAAGCCCGCCGCCTCGGCGCCGCGCAACGGCGCACTGGAAGCCGATTAGGGAATCGCGGGGGTGGCACGCTAGTATCTAGCGCGCCGGTAGTTACCGGCGATGGTGAGTGTAGTTCAGTTGGTAGAGCACCAGGTTGTGATCCTGGCTGTCGCGGGTTCGAGTCCCGTCACTCACCCCACGCGAAATGCGCGAGTCCAGTGGGCTCGCGCATTTCGCGTTTCCGGGCCGATTCACCCCGCGCACCCAACGCCGTTTCGACCGCGCCGATTCGGGGCGACATCGCCACTCGGCGCACCGCCCCAGCACTGGAATTCGTTCTGAAACACAGATACTTCCAAATGTGACCCGCATCTCCCCCACTGGCCGTAAACTGCGGCACCAGGGTGTGCCGCCGTGGCATCACCCGGCCCGGGAGAAAGACAGCACTACGTGAAGCGTTCCGCCGTTCTCGCAGCACTAGTCGGCGCCACCTTGCTCGGCGGGTCCGGAGGCACCGCCTCGGCGGCGCGCGAGGCGACTCCGGTCGACCTGCCCGCCGACACCGGATCCGCGGGCATCACCAGTGGCTCCGCGCACAGCACCGGATCCTCGGGCGGCGCGACGACCACCGGCTCCACCGGCACCGGCTCCGGCCCCGCGTTGGAGAAGATCCTCTTCGGCGGCCCGCTGCTCTGCGCCGCCGTGGGCAGCGCGTTCAACGCCAACCTCACCTGCGCGGGCACCCCGGGGCCGATCATCCCCTGAGCCCACCGACGACAAAGGCCCCCGGCACTCGCCGGGGGCCTTTGCGTTGCCGCTCAGGGACTTTCGCGCGTCATCCGACGTCCGCGTTGCCCGCCTTCCACTCCGACCACGGAATGTTCCAGTCACCGAGGCCGTCGGTGCCGGACAGCGTGCCGCCCACGGTGTTCTTGATGATCGTGATGTCACCGCGCTTGGCGAAGTTGAACACCCACTGCGCATTCGCCGGACTCAGGTTCAGGCAGCCGTGGCTGGCGTTCGAGTAACCCTGCTGAGCCACCGACCACGGAGCCGAGTGGAAGAAGATGCCGCTGTAGGAGATTCGGGTCGCGAAGTCGACCGGCGTACGGTAGCCGTCCGCGGAGTTCACCGCCACGCCGTAGGTCGAGGAGTCCATGATGATCTTCTCGTGCTTGTCAGCGACGATGTAGATGCCGTTGTCGGTGGGCGTGCTGTCCTTGCCCATCGAGGTCGGCATGGTGCGGATCACCTGACCGTTCTGCTCGACCGTCACCTGGTGCGTGTCGTCGTCCGCGGTGAAGATCACAGCGTCGCCGACCACGAAGTGCGAGGTGATGTTGTCCTGGCCGTACAGCCCGTTGCCGAGGTTCTTGCCGTAGACGTTCACCTGGATGTCGACTCGCGTGCCCGGCGCCCAGAAATGCTCTGGCCGCCAACGGACTTCGCGGTTGTTCACCCAGTAGAAGGCACCCTCCACCGGCGGGTTCGTCGTGATCTTGATCGCATCCTGGGCCGCCTTGCGGTCCGGGATGTTCTCGTCGAACTGAATCGCCACCGGCTGACCGATACCGACGACTTCGCCCTCCCCCGGGATCAGATACGGCTTGGTCTGGTTGTTCGGCGAGCTCGTGGTGAAGCTCAGCGTAGTGGTGTTGGCGCCGCCGAGACCGATGGCGTCCGCGGTCAGCTGGTAGGTCTTGCCGTAACCGAGCACCTCGGCGGTCTCCCAGGTCCGCCCGTCGGCGGCGAGGTTGCCGCTGACCGGCTTGCCCTGCTGGTTGACCAACGTCACATTGGTGAACTTGCCGTCGTCGACCTTGAAAGTCATAGGCATGCCGGGTGATACGCCTTTGTCGCCGTCTTTGACGGGAGCGAGCAGCTTCGGCTTGATCAGTTCGGTGATCGGATTCCGGTCGATGGCAACCGCCGCGTCCGCGCTACCGGACGAGGGCGAGCAGGCCGAAGATCCCAATGCGATCACGGCGAGCACTACCAAAGGTCCGCTGAGTATTCGTATCGACCGCCGCCGACCTCGACCAATGCGCATATCAACCCCGTTTCAAGTCTCGGCGCCGTCCAGACACGCGCCGATGGCTTCGGATCCAACCGACGAAAGAAGCTCAACCCACCGCGCCGGCGGGATCGGTCGAGACCGCGTTCCTAACATTCTGCCAGTCCGGTCTGACCGATCCAACGCGAACTACACGCGCAACGGGCCAAGTTCCACCGGATAGATCCCCGCGGGAGCCCCCAGTGTTAACACCCGTCGCCGACCACACAAAACGGCCCTTCACCAGGCGATTTCACTTCTGCGGCCCCGGCCTGTTAATCTTTGTCCCGCACCGGAACACGGAGCAGGCGCCATTAGCTCAATTGGCAGAGCAGCTGACTCTTAATCAGCGGGTTCGGGGTTCGAGTCCCTGATGGCGCACAGTACAGACCGTGCCTAGCTTCCAGTCACGATTGGACAAGGGCACGGTCTTTTCGTGTCCGAATCGTCGCTCGGCGATCATCTCCGCGATGGTAACGACGCCGTGACCTAAACACTCGGAACAGCCTGGAACAGGGCCTATCGGGGGTTGTAAACCCCGATTAGACGCAGGTCACTCCACAATTTTTGTGACCTAGCGCACAACGCGTTTAGAAGCAAACGCCCTGGTAAATCGCGTTTCGGTAACGAAGCCCTGGTCGTTCCAAGATCGACAGCATCTATCATTCAGGTCTCGTTCACCTTCCGTTAACCTTCCGTGACCATTCTGCAATCAGGTCGCAAAGAGACCTGAGGTTTGGTTAGACCGAGGTGTTGTTTACACGCATTCGGAAAACGACCGGACGGACCCGAGTTGGTCCAGGCGGTCGCGGGTGCGGATCGGCAACGGATCCCCGATCACCCGCCTACGCCTATCGCTCCACTGTTGTGGAGTTCCGCGCGACGCCGCGGCCCGGGCCAGAAATGCCCGGTACCCGCCCTGCCGCGTTCCGGGGACCGGAGTGTCCCCCACAACAAAATCCACAACAGCACATCGACTTTTCCCGGCGAGCGCCATGAGCGTCCACCGCCGGATCCGCGCTGCCCGAGTGCGGCCGGACCGCCCTGTCCCCGAACAAGGAACCGATTCAGAAATGCCTGACAGTCGCCTTTCCACCCTGCGCCGCACCACCCTGCGCGAGGGCCTGACCTTCGCCGTAGCCGCGGCTGGCATCGTGGCCGTCGCCGCCTCGTCGGCGGTGTCGGTGGCCGACGACAGCGTTCCGGCCCGCGTCGCCGTGGTCGCCGAGCAGCAGCCCGCGGCCGCCCCCGCCCCCGTGGTGGAAGCCGCGCCCGTCGCCGAAGTCCTGCCCGCTCCCGCCCCGGCCCCCGAGGCTGCGGCTCCGGTCCCGGCTCCGATGCCCGCGCCGGAACCCGTTCCCGCGCCGATGCCCGCCCCGGCCCCGGCCCCGGCTCCGCCGGTGTACGAGAACAACCTGGACGGCTGGATCCGCCAGGCCCTCGACATCATGGCCGCCAACAACATCCCGGGCTCCTACGAGGGCATCCACCGCAACATCATGCGCGAGTCCAGCGGCAACCCGCAGGCCATCAACCTGTGGGACTCCAACGCCGCCGCGGGCATCCCGTCCAAGGGCCTGCTCCAGGTCATCGACCCGACCTTCGCGGCCTACCACGTGGCCGGCACCCCGTTCGACGTCTGGGATCCGGTGGCCAACATCGTCGCGGCCTGCAACTACGCCGCGCACCGCTACGGCAGCATGGACAACGTGAACAGCGCGTACTGATCCGTCTCCAGTACGACGAACGCCCCGCCTCCGGTCAGCGCGACCGGGTGCGGGGCGTTCGTCGTAGGATGCCCGGGTGGCCGATTACGCGCACTCCGACGCGTCGGTCAGCCGAAGGGCCGAGAAGGCCCGCCGCTTGGCCGTCTATCTCTGGGACCGCGATATCAGCGGCGCCGAACTGCGCGACATGCCCGCCGCGACCCGCCGCAAGCTGGCCCGCGCCGCCGAAACGAACCCGCCGAGCACCGACGAGACCTGGCTTGTCGTCGCCCGCCTGCTCGACGAGAAGAACGCGTGGGCCGTTCGCAACCCCGATCACGCGGCGGCGGCGCGCGCGCACGTGGACGAGAAGCTGCTGTGGGTGAAGCCGCCGATCACGCCGTGGTCGTAGTGGTCACACCGCGAGATCGGTCACGCTCTCGGCGGTGGTACTGACCTTGTCCGACAGCGAGCGCAGCGCCCGTGCCTCCGCGTCGGTCATCGCATCGATGAAGACGCGGCGAACCAGATCCACGTGGTTGGGCGCGGCCTGCTCGAGCGCGGTCCGGCCCGCCGCCGTCAGCTCGACGACGATCCCGCGCGCGTCCTCCTCGGAGGGCCGCCGCTCGACCAACCCGCGCGCCGCCATCCTGGCCAGGTGCTTGGACAACCTGCTCTTCTCCCAGCACACCTCGGCGGCGAGTTCTTTGGCCCTCAGTCGGCCCTGCGGCGCGGCGGAGAGCGGAACGAGCAGTTCATAGTCGGCCAGGGAGAGTCCGTCGCGGGCCAGCCCGGCCATGATCGCCGCGTCCATCCGCTGGCGCAGCCGGATGTAGGCCTGCCAGGTCTCCTGCTCGTCGTCGCTCAGCCATCGCGCCACGGGAATGATCCTAAACCCCACTTGGTTGACATGGACACCAACCGGCCGAGGCCGGTCCCCCGCACAGGAGGTGCTCCCCATGCCCGCCATCGCCGTCGACAACATCCTGGTGCTGCCGCGCCTGCCCCGCCCCGACGAGACCATGCGCGAACGCCCGGTCCGGCAGGTCGTCACCGCGCACAAGCAAAGCGAAGGCGCGGGCTTCGAGGTGACGCGTCCGTTCCCCAGCGTGGACCTGCGTGCCGCCGACCCGTTCATCCTGCTCGACCAGATGGGTCCGGTGACCTACGAACCGCACGAGGCCAAGGGTGCGCCATGGCATCCGCACCGCGGCTTCGAGACCGTTACCTACATGCTCGACGGCACCATGGTGCATCACGACTCGAACGGTGGCGGCGGCGTCATCAGCGAGGGCGACACGCAGTGGATGACCGCGGGCTCCGGCATCCTGCACGACGAGGTGCCGCCCGAGGAACTGGTGGTCGCCGGCGGACTGTTCCACGGGGTGCAGCTGTGGGTGAATCTGCCGCGGGCCATGAAGTTCGCCGCGCCGCGCTATCAAGATCTGCGCGGCAGCGAACTGACGCTGGTCAGCTCGCACGACGGCGGCGCGCTGGTGCGACTGATCGCGGGTGAGATCGGCGGATTCGCCGGTCCCGGATCGACCTACACGCCGATCGCCTACGCGCACGCCTCGATCACCCCGGGCGGCCGACTGGAAACGCCCTGGCCGCAGCACTTCTCGGCGATGGCCTATGTGCTCGCGGGCAGTGGGACGGTCGGCGCCGAGCGCAGGCCGATCGGGGCGGGTCAGCTCGCGGTGTTCGGACCGGGCGATTCGATTTCGGTCGACGCGGATGCGAAGCAGCGCGAGCACACCGGCGATCTCGAGGTGCTACTGCTCGGCGGGCAACCGATCCGCGAACCCGTCGTCCAGTACGGCCCGTTCGTCATGAACAGCCGCGCGGAGATCATCCAGGCGATAGAGGACTTCCAGTCGGGACGAATGGGCAACATCCCGGCGGAACACCTCTCCGGCACCCGCCCGGCCCGCTGAACCGGGCTGCCCTATAGCCCCTAATGGCCCTAATTCGGGTGACGCGCGGTTGACAACTGGGCGACCCCTCGCAACAGTGGGTGCGGCGTCGCTCGTCAAGGCGCCCTCCCACCGCAGCACACACAGAGGAATACATGAACGTTCGCCGGCTTACCGTCAGCGCCGCCGTCGCTGGACTGACCATCCTCGCGGCGCCCGCCGCCCTGGCCGCCGCCCCGACCGGTTCTTCCGGAACCGGCTCCTCCGCCATCGACACCGGTTCCGCCGCGACCGGTTCGGCGGGCGTGTCCCAGACCGGCTCGGCCGGTGGCGCCTTCGCCAACTGCGACGACGCCCGCGCGGCTGGTCGCGCCCCGATCTTCCGCGGCGAGCCGGGCTTCGGCCCGCACCTGGATCCCGACGGCGACGGATTCGCCTGCCCGACGGTCTGATACCGCCAAAACGAAAACACCCGGTGTGGCAGTGCCGCACCGGGTGTTTTCGTCTGCCGGGAAATCAGCGGAAGAGCTTCACCAGCACCAAGCCGACGACCAGCGCACCGGCGCCGATCAGGCTGTACTTGACCTTGGGTTCGTTCAGCTTGGCGACGACGATGCTCTTGGTGTCGTCCGCGATCCGCTGCGGATCGGCGCGCACGGCGATCTCGTCCAGAGTGCTCGCCAGCCGGGTGCGGGCGGCCTCGATCTCCCGCTCGATCCGCTCGGTGTCCTTCGCCACGTATGTCCTCCTGTCGATGGGCGTGCCGCCGGGCGCGAACCGGGCCGGGGACCACGTTCCCACCGGCCGTTCGCGAGTCACCAGGGCTCGCGGACGAGTGTATCCGCCTGCTCGATGGGCGTTCGGTTACCGTGCAGGACGTGACCAACCAACGACTCTCCCCCGGCGACACCGCCCCCGCGTTCACACTGCCCGACGCCGACGGCAAGGAGATCTCGCTCGCCGACTACCGCGGCCGCAAGGTGATCGTCTACTTCTACCCCGCCGCGAGCACGCCCGGCTGCACCAAGCAGGCCTGCGACTTCCGCGACAACCTCGGCGAATTGAACGAGGCGGGCATCGACGTCCTCGGCATCTCGCCGGACAAGCCCGCCAAGCTGGCCAAGTTCCGCGACGCCGAGGGACTGACCTTTCCGCTGCTGTCCGATCCGGACCGCGCGGTGCTCACCGCGTGGGGCGCGTTCGGCGAGAAGACGATGTACGGCAAGACCGTCACCGGCGTCATCCGGTCCACCTTCCTGGTGGACGAGCAGGGCAAGATCGAGGTCGCGCAGTACAACGTGCGCGCCACCGGCCACGTCGCCAAGTTGCGCCGCGACCTGTCGGTCTGAACGTCAGCTCTCGAAGGAGCGGATGAGGCTCTCGTAGCCGTCCAGCATCCGCGCCAGACCGAACTCGAAATCGGCCTTCTCCCAGTCGATGTCGTCCTGGTCGAAGGCCTGGTGGGCGAGGGCGGAGAGAATCGCGGGAAACCGCTGCGGATCGAGCACGCGCCGCAGCGCCGCGGTGAAGTCCTGCTCGCCCTCGGTCCCGCCGACCACATTGCTCGCCGCCCAGCGCCTGCCGATGACGTAGAGCGACAGATTCATCACCAGCTGCAGCCGCACCGGCTCGGGCACCGGAGTTTCGGCGAGCGTCGCGAGTCCCGCCTCGAGCCACGCCATGTTGTTCGGGCCCATCGGCGGCGCCTTGAGCGGAATGTCCAGCCACCACGGATGCCGCCCGACCACCTCGAACTCGCTGCGGGCCCAGTACTCCAGCCCCGTCCGCCACGGTGTGCCTGGCGGGATGCGCGGCGGCTCGCCGATCACCCGATCCAGCAACAGCTCGACCAGGGTGTTCTTGCTGTCGACGTACCGGTAGAGCGACATCGCGGTGAAGCCGAGTTGCTGGGCCACCCGGTTCATCGACAGCGCCGCGTAACCCTCCGCGTCGGCCACCTCGATCGCGGCCTCCAGGATCTGGTCCAGCGTCAGCCCGCGTTTGGGGCCGCGCCCGCCCGGCTGATCGAGCCGCCACAACAGTTCCACCGACTTCGGTAGCGCCGCGTCGTCCGACGTCGTCATCTCCCCTTCAGCCTCCTTCGCTCGCCTCGACTCTAGGCGTACCTCCCGCCTCCACTGCGGCCGTGCGCGGTCGGTCGACGAACTACGTCCGGTGGTGGCGATCGTGGGTTACCCGCCCAGGACCTCTTGCGCTCTAAAACTGCTTACTCTATAAACAGAGTTTATTCGATAAACAGTTTCCGGATCGGAGATCCCATGTCCCCCGAACCACCCCCCGCCCTCGCGGTGCACGGGCTCGGCAAGTCCTTCGGCACGCACACCGTGCTCGCCGACATCGATCTGAATGTCGCAGCGGGAACGGTCTTCTCACTGCTCGGACCGAACGGCGCGGGCAAGACCACCCTGGTGCGCATCCTCGCCACGTTGAGCACGCTGGATCGCGGCGAGGCCCGCGTCTTCGGGCACGATCTGGCGGGCGAGCCGGACGTCGTCCGCGGTCTGATCGGCGTCACCGGCCAGTACGCGGCCGTCGACGGCGTGCTGACCGGCACCGAGAACCTGCGCCTCACCGGCAAGCTGCTGCACCTCGGCTCGGCCGAGACGCGCCGCCGCACCGCCGACCTGCTCGAACGTTTCGACCTCGCCGACGCCGCCGACCGGCCGGTCGCCACCTACTCCGGCGGCATGCGCCGTCGCCTCGACCTCGCGATGAGCCTGATGGGCAGGCCGCGCATCGTCTTCCTGGACGAACCGACCACCGGCCTCGACCCGCGCAGCCGCCGCGACTTGTGGTCGGCCATCGAGGAACTCGCCGACGACGGCGCAACGATCTTCCTCACCACGCAGTATCTGGAGGAGGCCGACCAACTCGCCGACCGCATCGCCGTGCTCGACGGCGGACGCATCGTCGCCGAGGGCACCCCCGAGGAGCTCAAGCGCCTCGCCCCCGGCGGCCACATTCGTCTTCGCTTCGCCGACCGGCACCTGCTCGCGGCCGCCGCCCGCGCCGTCGACGATCGCGCCGTCCCCACGGCGGGTAGCCAGGTGGACCCGGAGCAGCTGACCCTTCAGGTGCCGTCCGACGGCAGTGCGGCCGAGGTGAAGCGCCTGCTCGACCGGTTCGCCGACTTGGACATCGCCGTCGAGCGGCTGACCGTGCACACCCCGGACCTCGACGACGTCTTCTTCGCCTTGACCGGCCACCCAGGCCGCACCGAATCGGCCGCATGAGAAACGAGACGACCATGATCACCCCGTCCCCCGCCCTGCGTGCGCTGCGCACCGTCCAGGACTCCGGCACCATGCTGGACCGCAACCTGCGGCACACGCTGCGCAGTCCCGACACCATGATCATGACGATCGCGCTGCCGGTCGTGATCCTGCTGATGTTCGTCTACGTCTTCGGTGGCGCGATGGACGTCGGTCCCGGCGCGTACATCGACTACGTGGTGCCGGGAATCATCCTGCTGTGCGCCGGTTTCGGCGCCTCGACCACCGCCGTCAGCATCTCGACCGACTTGGCCGAGGGCATCATCGACCGGTTCCGCACCATGGCGATCGCGCGATCGGCGGTGCTGACCGGGCATGTGGCCGAGAGCCTGATCCGCAACCTGATCACCACCGGACTCGTCATCGTGGTCGCGGTCGCGCTGGGTTTCCGCCCGACCACCGACCCGCTGCGCTGGCTCGGCGCGCTCGGGGTGATCGCCATGTACGTGCTCGCGCTGTCCTGGCTGTCGGCCGCCCTCGGCCTGCTCGCGCGAAACCCGGAGGCGGCCAACGGTTTCACCTTCTTCTTCATGTTCCTGCCCTACGTGAGCAGCGCGTTCGTGCCGACCGAATCGATGCCGAGCTGGTTGCACCGGTTCGCCGAGAACCAGCCGGTGACGCCGGTGATCGAGACGATGCGCGGTCTGTTGATGGGGACGCCCATCGGCGACAGCGCCCTGCTCGCGGTGCTGTGGTGCGCGGGCATCGCCGTGGTCGGTTACCTCGCGGCGGGCGCGCTCTTCCGACACCGCACCCGCACCTGATCCGAGGCCGACTCGACCGCGGCCGAACCGAGCGCGAGGGTGCGCCGGACAGGCGAAAGGCCCGGCGCGGCGCCGGGCCTTTCGTGCTGTTCGGAGTCAGGCCTCCGACCACTGCTGCGAGGCCCACTGCGCGAGCAAGCGCAGGTGGTTGTCCCACCACTGGTAGAACTCCGGGGTGAAGGCCGCCGGCGGGGGCGCCTCGCCCGGGAACAACATGGCGTCGTTGGGCGCGCCGACCTTGGTGGTGGACGGGATGCCGGTGCCGGGGAGGACCGACGCGGCGGCGGTGTCGGACTCCTGCAGTGCCTCGAACTCCTCCAGCGTCAGCGGACCCGCCTGGCCGCTGCCCCAGCGTTGAAACACCGTCTGCGGCGCGACGGCAGGGTTGTCCGGAGTGATCACGGGCAACTGCCGCGGGACCGACGACGCACCCTTGTCTTCGCGCTCGAAGATCTCCGGCTGCACCGACGAACCCACGGCCATCCCACTGGACGATCCGGTGCCGGGGACCACATGGGCATCGGCGGTGTTCCGCGCGTCGGCGACGACCGAGCGGATGGAGTAGTCGCCGACCGCGTAGACACCGCCGACGACCAGACCGGCCGCGGCCACGCTGGCCGCCGCGAACATCGCCGTCGAACTCCGGCCGCCGCGTGGCTCTTCGACGGTGTCGACCAGTTCCGGCACGTCGGCCATGGCGAACAGCGCGGCGCCGACGGCCGCGGCCGACGACGCGATCTTGCAGGGCAGCACGGGCGCGCCGAAGCGATCCACGGCCGCGCGCACCGCCGGTTCGTCCGCGGCGGAGCCGATCAACACGACCCCGTCGGGGCGGACGGCGGCCGCCTCGAACTGGTCCCACGCGGCCGTCACCGCGGCGCCGAGCGACGACTCGTTAGTGCCACCGGTCTGCGCGACCGCCGCGAGCACCCGATCGCGACCCTTGTCGACCAGCGTGAACGCCTGATATCCGGGAACGACCTCGCAGACGAGCAGATCATCGAACTCGGCGAGCCAGGTCATCACGCCCGCCGCGCTCAGGTGCGCGGATTTCGTCGAGAGCAGCGACGCGGTGCGCCACGGCCCGGACGCGAGCCGGGTCACGATGGCCTTCCGCTCGGCGGCGTCGCGGTAGGCGACCGCGGCGCCCGCGATCTCCCGTCCCTGTCCGACCTCCGCCGCGACGTAGTCCATCGCGGCCTGGACCGCCGCCGCCACATCCGCCTTGTTGTCGCCGTGCGTCTTCGCCACCCGGTGCACCAGCACGCGCTCCACGAGCTTCTCGCCGGTGTCGGCGAGCGCTACCGCGTGCACGGCGCCACGTTCGGTGGAAACGCCGAGAGTTACCACAGATCGAGCTACCACAGATACGCCTTCCCAGTGACTGTCCGGACCGGATCGCCCCGCCCTACGGACGCGGACGAAGTCCTTCCTCAGCCCGCGCACGCGCCGGAGCGAAGGCGAAGGTGCGCCGAGGTGGGCGAACACCCTTGGCAACGTGCCTGCGGATGCACGCACGCTCGGTTAGTGTTCGCGGCCACAACCGTCGCGGATGGGTCGTGAAATGTGACAGACCTGAACACGCAGACCAACTGCGCGTGTCGCGTGTGTGTCGGTACCGCTAGCCTGGATACGTGGAAGTACACACGGAGGCCAGGGCGACGCCGTCCAAGCGACACCTGGACCCCGCGTTGGAACTGCAGGACGATCCGCAAGAGCTGATGCCGCGCAAGCGGCCGACTCAGGAACGCAGCAAACGCAAGTTCGACGCGCTGCTCCAGGCGTCCCGCGAGTTGCTCGTCGAGGTCGGTTTCGAATCGTTCACCTGTGAAGAGGTCGCGGCGCGCGCCGAGGTCCCGATCGGCACGCTGTACCAGTTCTTCGCGAACAAGTACGTCATCGTCTGCGAACTGAATCGCCAAGATCTCGTTGCCGTTTCCCAGGAACTGGCCGACTTCCACGGCGAAGTACCCTCGCTGGACTGGCTGCGGCACATGAACCAGTTCGTCGACCACCTGGCCAATCTCTGGATGACCGACCCCTCCCGGCGCGAGGTCTGGCTGGCCATGCAGTCCACGCCGTCCACCCGCGCCACCGGCGCCATCCACGAGAAGCAGTTCGCCGAGGTCGTCTCGCAGATGCTGCGGCCGCTCACCCCGCGCACGCCGCGGGTCCGGCGCACCATGATGGCCGAGGTCCTCGTGCACGTCGTGTACTCGATGCTCAACTTCTCGGTCCAGGACGAGCAGTCGCACGCCGAGGCCGTCGCCGAGCTCAAGCGGCTGATGGTCGCGTATCTGCTTGTCGCGGAGAAGGAATCCCGCACCGCCAGCGAGCGCTGACGGCGCTCACGCGGTCGTTTCGCGTCCCTCGATCAAGTCGGCCAGCTCGCCCGGATCCTCCAGCACCACCATCGCCGCCGCGGTGTCGCCGTCGTGGGTCAGGGACAGATGCACCCTGGCGCGCGGCAGGAATTCGGCCGCGAGACCGTGCAGTTTGATGCTCGGCCTGCCCCACGCGTCGTTGACCACCTCGATCAGCGGATAGGGGTTGTCGCCGATCTGCGGGCGACGGGCGAAACGCGACGAGGCCCAGGCCTTGAGCACCGCCTCCTTGGCGGCCCAGCGCGCGGCGAAACTGCGCGCCGGATCGGTGCCCTTGCTCTGGCAGTAGCGCCGCTCACCCGCGGTGAAACTCTCCCTGAGCATGGTGGTTCCAGACCGCTCGAGCTGTTCGGCGAACTCGGAGATGGTCACCAAGTCGAGGCCGATCCCCAGGATGGTCAATGCGTCGCAGCTCCTCGAGCCTCGTGGAGTGCGGCCGTTCGCGCGACCGCACCCCGCTTCACCGGACCCGGCGTTCCCGCCGGGTCCCGGCCGCCCGCGCCGGACGGCCTGAGTGAAGGGTAGTGGCCGAAGTCACCGATCCAAAGAGGCATCGCCCTCGAGTTGCCCGACGATGACCGCGCCCGTGCCGCAACCGAATCCGTCGGCACGGTAGGCGCCGTCCGCGCCGAGGCGAGCCTGCGGCGAGAGCAGCATGTCCGCCTCGAGCTGGCGAATCCGCTTGGCGGGCGTGCCTTCTCCGCCGAGCCGCCGGTCCGCGGGCCGCTCGTACAGCGGCGCGCCGCCGCACATGGCCTCGACGAACCGTTGCCGACCGGCCAGCTGACGCTGCTCGGCCTGGCGCTGGTACTCCTCGCGCCGCGCGGGCTCGATGGCCTGGAGGAACGCCTGCGGGTGCACGACGGCGAGCAGGCCCGAGACGTGCCCGAAACCGAGCGAGGTCACCAGACCGGCCTTGAGCGGGAATCGCTCGCCGAAGCGCAGCGGCTCGCGCGGCCACACCAGGTGCGGGTAGGCCTGCATCTTCTCGTCGACACAGTCCAGACTCCGGTTCGGCGGCACCACACCGGTTTCCAGCACCTGGCACAGGCCGATCAGCTGGAACGCGGCCGCACCGCCCTTGGCGTGTCCGGTCAGGCTCTTCTGCGAAACCACGAACAGCGGCGCGCCTTCCGAACGACCGATCGCCCCGGCCAGCCGCTCGTGCAGCTCGGACTCGTTGGGATCGTTTGCCGCGGTGGAGGTGTCGTGCTTGGACACCACCGCGATCTCGTCCGGTGTGAGGCCGAGCTTGCGCAGCTCCGCGGCGAACCGAGACTCGCGACCGCCGCGACCCGCGCCGAGCGCACCGAGGCCGGGCGCCGGGATCGAGGTGTGCACGCCGTCGGCGAAGGACTGCGCGTAGGCCACCACGCCGAGCACCGGAAGACCCATTTCCAGCGCCACGTCACCGCGGGCGAGCAGCACGGTGCCGCCACCCTGCGATTCCACGAAGCCGCCGCGGCGGCGGTCGTTGGCGCGGGAGAAGTACCGGTCGCTGATGCCCTTGGCGCTCATGGTCGCCGAATCCGCGGTAGCCGACATGTCACCGAAGCCGACGATCCCCTCGATCCCGAGGTCGTCGTAGCCGCCCGCGACCACGAGTTCGGCCTTGCCGAGCCGGATCTTGTCGACGCCTTCCTCGACGGACACCGCCGCCGTGGCGCAGGCCGCCACCGGGTGCACCATCGCGCCGTAGCTGCCCACGTAGGACTGCACCACGTGCGCGAGGGCCACGTTCGGCAGCGCCTCCTGCAGGATGTCGTTGGGCCGCGGCTCGCCGAGCAGGTTGTCGACGTAGAGCGAGCGCATCGAGGACATGCCGCCCATGCCGGTGCCCTGGGTGTTGGCGACCAGCGAGGGGTGCACCCAGCTCATCAGCTCGGCGGGGCTGAAGCCGGAGCCGAGGAACGCGTCCACCGTGCAGACGATGTTCCACAGCGCGACCCGGTCCACCGAGGCGGCCATGTCGGCGGAGATGCCCCAGATGGTGGGATCCCAGCCGGTCGGGATCTGGCCGCCGACCGTGCGCGAGAGCTTGGCCTTGCGCGGCACCCGGATCTCGGTGCCCGCCTTGCGGGTCACCGTCCAGTCGCCGGAGTCCGGCACCGCCGTGACGACGGTGTGCTCCGGATCGGCCGCGTGGAAGGCGCGGGCCTCGGCCTCGCTGCCGACCGTGAACGACAGATCCTGATCGAGGAAGACCGAGGTCATCAGCGGCGCGGTGTTGTCGAGCATGGCGCCGTCGTCCTCGTAGCGGCGGATGCCGCAGCGGGCGACCACGGCGTCGTGGTAACGCTCGGCCACTTCGTATTCCGGGACGTAGTCACCGGATTCGGCGTCGTACCAGCCCGGCTTGGGATCGTTCTCCCAGGTCACCATCCCGGTGGTCCAGGCGAGTTCGAGCACGCCCGCGGCGGAGAGCTCGTCGGAGACCTCCATCTCGAAGCGGGTGCGCGAGGAGCCGTAGGGTCCGAGTTCGGCCGCGCCGACGATGACCACCATGTCGGCCAGGTCGGCGGTGACCTCGCCCCATTCGGGCACCGGCAGCGCCGAGGTCATGGTCGGCGGGGCGGGCAGGGCCGGAATGGTCGCGGCCGCGGCGGTTTCCGCGGATTCCGCCGCCTCCTGCTCGGCCGCTTCCTTGGCCAGCGCGGGCAGATCCAGCTTGGCCCTGGCCAGTCCGCCGGTCAGGTCGATCTGCTGCGGACCGGTGACCGTCACCTGACGGGCCCGCGAGGTGCACCACTTGAGCAGCTCGTCGGCCATCTCGGTGGTGGACCAGGTCTGCACGCCCGCCTTCTCTACGGCCTCGACCATCGGGTCGTTGTGGCCCATCAGGCCGGTGCCGCGCACCCAGCCGATCAGCGCGTGCACCAGCGTCACCCGCGTCGACCAGGACTTCTCGGCCCGCCACTTGGCGACCACCGCGTCGAGCGCGGCCTTGGACTCACCGTAGGCGCCGTCGCCGCCGAACATGCCGCGGTTCGGCGAACCGGGCAGCACCACATGCAGTTTCGCGTCCACGTCGTGATCGGCGCCGAGCTTGGACAACCCGCCGATCAGCCGCTCCACCGACCAGAGCAGCACGCGCATCTCCATTTCGGCGCGCGCGCCCGCGTCGGCCAGATCGCCCGCCACCCGCGGCGCCGCGAACGGCAGCAGCACGGTCGGCGTCATGGCGTCCTTGATCTTGACCTTCGCGCCGCCCGCGTTGTCGACCTGTTCGCTGCCGACCCAGTCGATCAGCGCGTCGACGTCCTGGTAGGAGGCCATGTTCGCGGGCACGACCCACAGGGCGGCGCCGTGCCTGGCGTTCTCGCGGTAGAGCTTCTTGTAGAAGCCGAGACGGTCGTCGTTCAGGCCCGAGGTGGTGACGATGACGGTCGCGCCGCCGCCGAGCAGGCGTCCGGTCACCGCCGCGGCGATGGAACCCTTGCTCGCGCCGGTGATCACCGCGATGTCGTCGGACCACAGGCCCGGCTCCTCGGTGGTACGCGCGGCCTCGGCGATCCGCTCGTACAAGCCCGCCAGCACCGAGCGCGCCTCGTGCTTGGCCTGCTCGCGCCACCATTCGGCCTGCGCGGCAACGGCTTCGCCCGCACCGAGGAAGCCGATGACCGAGCCGTCGGCCGTGTGCGAGTCGTCGAGCAGCCACAGCCGCGCCAGATCCTCGCGCGCGGTCGCCCAGCGGTCGTCGATCAGCACCGCCTTGCGTGCGTCGAACGCGGGCGCGACCAAACGCGGCCAGTCCGAACCCAATTCGGCCGAGACCAGGTCGACCAGCGTGTCGTCGGTGGCCTCCGGCGCCGACACCCGATCGGTGAGGCCGAGCTGCTCCAGGATGACCCGCGCCGCCGAGGCGAGCACGCCGTCGCGGCCGGTGATCTGCTCGGTGAACTCGCCGAGCGCCGCCGCGTCGACCGTGGCGCCGCCGCCACCGCCCGCCGTGGGCAGCGACACCGCGACACCGCGCCGGGCGGCGACGGCCTGCACGGCCGCGTCGATGGCGGCGTCGACCGAGGCCGCGTCGTTCAGCGCGCCCGAGACGAGTCCGCCGAGATCGCCGCCGCGCACGCTGGCGCCTTCCCGAGTGCCGAGCGAGACCTCGGCGGTGACGTGGCTGGCCCAGCCGTCGCCGAGTTCCCACACCTTCTTGACGCGCTCGGCGATCGCGGCGGGCCGCTTGCCGGACGGGCCGAACACCTTGCGCAGGTGGTCGTTGATCGAGTCGGAGAGCACCGAACCGAACGGCTTGTAGGTGCGCGCCAGCCGCTCGACGGTGGCCGAGAGCGCGCCCATGTCGGCGTCGGCCGCGCCGTCGATGGCGCCGAGCGAGAGTTCCGAGCCGAGGTCGACGAGGAGCTGGTTGCGCCGCGAGGAGACGCCGTCGCAGAGGCCCTCGATGGTGTCCACCGGGCCGATCTGGTCCAGCCGCAGCTTGGTCCACAGGGCGATGAGCACCCGGGTGGCGTCGGCGGCGGTGAACAGGATGTCGTCGGGACGGGGACCGCCCGAACTCGCGACCGGGGCCGGTGCGGCCACCGCGGCGGGCGCGGCGGCGGCCGGGGCTGCGGTCTCGGCCGGGGTCTCGTCGGGCTCGTCGACCGGGGCGGGGTCGGTGTCGGTCGCGTAGACGACCGCGGCCTCGCGCTCGATGTTGAGCACCTCGACGGTGGCGGTGCCGAAGCTGGGCAGCTTCAGTGTCTGGCTGGCCAGGTTCGCCACGGTCGGCGTCGCGCCGAGACCGATCTCGACGAACCGCTCGACACCGAGCCCGCCGTTCTCGGCGTCGGTGAACAGCAGGTCCTGAGTCTCGATCCAGCGCACCGGGCTGGCGAACTGCCAGGCGAGCAGCTCGACCAGCACCACACGGCACAGATCGGTCGGCCGAGCCGCCCAGCTGTCGAAATCGGCGAGCACCGCGGCGAGCGGTTCCGAGGGCACCAGATCCGCGATCTCCTGGACGAAATCGCGCTCCAGCGAGAACGGCCTCGGCACCAGGTTCGGAACGTAGCGGCCGACCAGCACGTCCGGCCGCAGGTCGGCGGGCAGCAGCTGCTCGAGCTTCTGCCGGAACTCCGGCACGCCCTTGCGCAGCACGGTGGAGTGGAACGGCACGTCGATGCCGGGCACCAGGATGAACGCCCGCTTGCCGCCGAATTCGGCCCGGCGGCGGTCGATCTCGGTCTCCAGCGCGTCCAGGCCCGCCACCGTGCCCGCGATCGCGTACTGCGAGCCGCGCAGGTTCAGGTTGACGACCTCGAGGAATTCGCCGGTCTGCTCGGACACGCCTTGGACGAAGCCGATCACGTCCTCGTCGGGCAGGCCGATCTGCGAGGGCCGGATGGCGGCCATCCGATAGTCGCTGCGGCCCTGGGCATCCCGCGGCACCAGCTCGTGCATCGCCGAACCGCGCTGGAACACCACCTCGAGCACCGCCTCGAGCGGCAGCACCCCGGCGACCGCGGCGAGCGCGTTGTATTCACCGACCGAGTGGCCCGCGAGCATGGCGCCCTCGACGAACGCACCCGCCTCGCGCAGCTCGGCGACCTGCGCGACGCCCAGGGTCGCCATGGCGACCTGGGTGAACTGTGTCAGGTGCAGCACGCCGTCCGGGTGCCGGTGTTCGACGCCGCGCGCCTTGAGGTAGGTCGGGTTGTCGCGCACCACGGCCAGGATCGAGAAGCCGAGCGCCTCGCGGGTGTGCTTGTCGGCGCGTTCCCAGATGTCCTTGGCCGCTTTGGACCGCGACCGGGCGTCCAGACCCATCCCCTTGCGCTGGATGCCCTGCCCCGGGAAGGCGTACACGGTCTTCGGCGCCTTCGTGCGGCCGGTCGCGGTCATCACGAGATCGCCGCCCGTGCGGCAGGAGACCTCGACGATCTCGCTGCCCGCGTCGACGGCGATCCGCTCGACCCGCACGTCGATCTCCGCACCCGGACGCACCATGCCGAGGAAGCGCGTGGTCCATGCGGTGAGAGTCCGTGCGGGAACCGAGCTTTCGGGATCCACGGCGGACACCGCGTGCTGCGCGGCGGCCGACAGCCACATGCCGTGCACGATCGGGCTGCCCAGCCCGGCGAGCTTGGCGGCGTTGTCGCTGGTGTGGATCGGGTTGTGATCGCCGGACACCGCGGCGAAAGCGTGCATGGCGCGCGGCGCGACGAGGGTGACGTCGCGGCGACGGCGTCGGGGGGTGTCGGTGGCCGACGCGGCGGTGCCCGCGGCCCGCGGCGGGTCGGCCAGTTCGCCCGCGCCGTTGCGGCCGCGGATGGCGAAGCGCTCGCTGAGCCGGGCCAGCGGCACCACGTCCAGGCCCTTGTCACGCATCTCGCCGACGGTGACCTCCACCTCGACGACGCGGCCCATGTCGGTGTCGAGCACCGACTTCGACTCCGCGCGCACCACGAGAATGCTCGTGGTGCTGGGCAGTTCGCGCAGCAGCTCGATCTGGTGGTCGAGGTGCACCAGGTCGAGCATGCCCTCGATGACCGAGCGCGCGTCGCCGGTGCGGGTGGCGCCGAGCACCGCGAACACGGCGGGCCAGCAGGCGCCGACCAGCACGTCGGGCGCGGTGCGGCCCAGCGTGCTGAGCGAGGCGGGCAGACCCGCGCCGGTGACACCGGCGTGGTCGGCGATCAGATCCGGGGTCCAGGCCAGGTTGACGTGCGCCGCCGAGCCCTTGACCTCCGGCAGCGACTGCCCGGCCGCGACCGCGAGCAGCGCCGCCATGGCGGCCTCGGCGTCGGCCTCGGTGACGACCGGCGCGCCGCCGTTGTAGATGGAAACGGGCACGGTGATCCGGATGCGCACCGCGTCGCTGCGCAGCAGCGGGACAGTCAGCTCGACGTAGGAGTGGTCGGCCTCCGGACCGGTGGTCTCGACCAGAGTGGCTCCGGTGCGCGGGTGCACGGCGCCCTTGCCGTCCACGGTCCATTCGGTGTGGTCGCCGAGCCGGTGCACCGGGTTCACGGTGGTGCGGCCCGCCCACTCCACGTCCGGTGCGGCCAGCACCGCGTCGATCGGGCCGCTCGTCACGCCAGCAGCACGGCGCGCGTCGATCGGGGTGGGCACCACGCCCTCGCGCACCAGCGAGTAGGCGGTGTCCTGCTCGAAGCGATCCAGCAGCTCGCCGACCGGCTCGTCCACCCGGGTGATGCCCGCGACGGACACGGTGCCGGGGATGACGCACACCTGATCGGCGGAGTAGCGCGGATCGTGCGCCTGCCACAGGGAATCCGAGCGCCACCAGCGCCGCACGTCGGCGTCGACGACCGGCACGAAGTTGACCGGCTTGCCGGGCGTCTTGCACAGCGCGATGAAGAACGGCACGTCGGCGGGGTGCAGCAGGGTCTGCTCGGCGGCCGGGTACTGCTTCTTCAGCGTGCACAAGGCGTCGACCGGGCGCTCGAACGCCTCGTCGTCGGCGAACAGCGTCGGAATCTCGCCGCGGTCGGCCGGGTGCAGCCGGGACTCGGTGCGGCGCATCATCTCCGCGAAGCGGTCGCGCCAGGTGATGTCGAGCCACACCGAACGGGTGGCGTCGAGGATGGCGTCGCCGAGGTCGCTGCCGCAGTCGAAGTCCTTGCGGCGGTCCAAGCCGACGGCCAGCTCGACGTAGCGCTCCAGCCATTCCAGATACGTCATGGCGCCGAGATCGCCGAAGTACGGCTTGGCCGTGCCATCGAGGGCCTCGATGATCTCCGCGCGCCGGGCGGCGACCGCGTCGGCGTCGCCCGCGACCTCGTCGAGCAGGCGGCCGGTGCGCGAGGCGGCGTTGTCGATCTCGTGGATGTCGGCGCCCAATTGGCTACGGCCCGAAGCCATTCCGCCGGACGCGGTACCCGCCCCGACCCAGTCCGGGGTTCCGGGGGTGTCGACGAGCAGCTGCTTGACCTCGGGTGCGGTGGTCGCCTCCAGCGTCGCCATCGCCGCGGTGCCGACCAGCACGCCGTCCAGCGGCATCACCGGGTAGCCGTGCGCCTGCGACCACGCGCCGGTGAGGTATTCCGTGGCGCGCTCGGGGGTTCCGATGCCGCCACCGACGCAGACCACCACGTTGGCGCGGTTGCGCAGTTCGGCGTAGGTCTCCAGCAGCAGGTCGTCCAGGTCCTCCCAGGAGTGGTGGCCGCCTGCTTTGCCGCCCTCGATGTGCATGATCACCGGGTAGTCCGGCACCTCGTCGGCGATGCGCAGCACGGCGCGGATCTGCGCGACGGTGCCCGGCTTGAACGCGACGTGCGAGATGCCGACCTCGGTGAGCTCCTGAATGAGCGCGACGGCCTCGTCGAGCTCCGGGATGCCCGCGGTGACGATCACACCGTCGAACGGAGCGCCCGCGCTGCGGGCCCGCTGCACGAGGCGCTTGCCGCCCAGCTGCAACTTCCACAGGTAAGGATCGAGGAACAGCGAGTTGAACTGCACCGCGCGACCGGGCTGCAGCAGCTTCTTCAGCTCGGCGACCCGGTCGGCGAAGATCTGCTCGGTCACCTGGCCACCGCCCGCGAGCTCGGCCCAGTGGCCCGCGTTCGCCGCGGCCGCGACGATCTTGGCGTCCACGGTGGTCGGCGTCATGCCCGCGAGCAGGATCGGCGAGCGACCGGTCAGCTTGGTGAACGCGGTCTCCACCACGATCCGGCCGTTCGGCAGCCGCACCGGGCGCGGCGCGTAGTCCGACCACGGCCGTGCCTGCTCCGGAGCCGCGCCGGGGGTCAGCAGGCTGCGCTGGCCCGGGCGGGTCGCGGCGGCGACGATGCCGACGCCACTGCCCTTCAACGTGCCGCCGGTGATACGGCTGAGCAGATCGCCGGGGCCCAGATCCAGAATCCACTGCGCGCCCGCGTCGACCATGTCGTCGACGGACTGCACCCAGTCCACCGGGTCGACCAGGATGGACTTGGCGAGCGAACCGGCCAGCTCCGCGTCCAGTCCGCACTGGGTGGCCCAGCCCGCCACCATTTCCACCGTCTCGGCCAGGGCCGGATGATGGAAGGCGACGTCGACCAGCACGTCCTCGAAGACCGGGGCGAACACCGCACCGCCGCGCACCTTCGCGTCGCGGGCACGGGTCTGCTCCTCGGAAATCTGCGTGCAGCGCTGCCGCACCCGCTCCAGCTGCGTCGGGGCACCCGAGAGCACCGCCCTGCGCCGCCCGTTGCGGATCGAGACCACCGCTGCCGCATCGGGATTCACGCCTTCGGCGACCTCCGCGACCACCGCGCGCAACTGCTCGGGATCGACGTTGGATACCGCCACCATCGGCGACCGCTCGCCCACCGGCATCAGCCCGCGCCTGCGCGCCACCAGATTGCCCGCGGCGCCGATCAACTGCGCGATCGCCAGCAGCTCCGCGTCCCGCGCGCCGCCCGATCGCACCGCCGCGGCCGCCAGCTTGCCCTGCGAGTGTCCGACGACGGCGACCGGCGCGTGCTCGGCGAAATCGAGACCCTGCAACCGCAGCGCCCGAAGCGCGGCCAGCTGCGTCAGCAGCACGCCCGGCATCGAGACGGACGCGGACCGCAGCACCTGCTCCGAAGGCGCCGCCGAGGTCTCACCCTGCTCGGTGTCGACCAGTTCGTCCTCGAGCATCCACCCGATCGGGTCGAACCCGACGGGACGGACCACAAGTAGTTGTGCCGCAACGGGTTCCAGCAGCGCGGCCGCCTCGTTGACCAACGCGGTCAGCTCCGGCTCCAGCGCGCTGTCGCGCCCGATCTCCTCCAGTTCGCCGAGCCACTGCGCGCCCTGCCCGCCGAAGGCCAGCGCGTACGGCGTCCCGTTCAGCAAACGATCGAGCAGCGGCGATCGCACGCCGGCTGCCTGCCCGGCAGTCCTGACCACCTTCGCGCTCGCTCCGGTTCCGGTCTCGGTGCTCTCGTTGATCGTCAAGACGCTTCGACTTCCTTCTCCTGGCGACATGCCCGTAGTCGACACGCCGCTTCCTATAGGTGCGCGGGTCGTCCTCGACCTCTAGGCCTGATACGGGCGAGGATGGCACAAAATCATGAGGAAATCCTCACGTTTGGCTCGTCGGCGCCCTCTTACCGCCCGGTATTTACGTACGTCCGTACCAGAATTATGAAAAACATGACCCGTCCTCATGTTTGAACCCGCTGGTCCACCCGGTTACCAACACGTATGAAACATGAGTGCCCCTCATGTTGACCGTTATCTAATCGTTATAGTCCCTGGTCGTGTTACCGGCCAGTACGACACTCCTCACAGAAGCTTCGCGATCTCGGTCAAGCCCGGTAGAGTTTGGACGGTCGTACCATCAAGCGCGAGTGGCGAAATTGGCAGACGCGCCAGATTTAGGTTCTGGTGTCCACGGACGTAGGGGTTCAAGTCCCCTCTCGCGCACCAGGTTATTACCTTTCAAACCCGCACCCACCGGTGCGGGTTTGTTGGTTTCCGGGCTCCTGCAGATGATCTCCATCACTTCCACGCCATCCGCAGCCACTCGTTGGTCGTCCGGGTCGGTAACGTCGGTCTGACCTGCCCGAACGGCCTCGATCTCGCCCACACTGGCGGCGATCAGTTCACCGCCCAGCAGGGTCTTGAACGGTTCGGCCAGCTCGATGTGGACATGGTCCTGTTCGAGGTAGACCTTCTCGAAGAATGCTTGGTTGAACAGGCGACGGACGCTGGAACTTGCTTCCAGATAGCCCGCATGACAGTTGCTGGCGTAGTTGAGCGCGGTGCGCAGATTGTTCTCAACGACCTCGATGCTGAGCAAGCTAGCCTCCAGGCGGATCTCGATCCGGGCCAGTTGGTCGGCGATGCGGTCCTGTTCGTCTTTCATGAGGTCGAGCGGGATCGCTCCGGCGTAGTGGGCTTGCAGCAGCTTCGATCGTTCATCGAGCAGGCGCTTCCGTTGCTTCTCCAGGTCATGAGCGTCGCGGTCGGCTGCCTGGCGGCTGATCGATAGTTCGTCTCGGAGGCTGGTCTCGACCCTCTCCCTCAGTCCGGTCGTCAGTTGGATCGTCTTGTATTCCTCCTCGACCAGTTCCTCGACGTGTTCGATGAGCACTGCCTTGCGCGTGCAGTCGTTCGCCTTCTGGTGGCGGCCCAGGCACACGAAGTACGGATACACGGTGCCGTGACGGTTCCTGGCGTGGGTGACGATCAGCCTGCTGCCGCATCCGCCGCAGAACACGGTCGCTCGACGAACTCATCAGCGAGTGCGGCCATCCCGTACAGCGGAGTCAGCATTTCGGAATCGCCAGCATGACCTCTGGACTGCTTGGCTACATCGCGGTTGGCTGCGCTCACTTCTCGCTTGCGCGGGCCTACTGCCAGGAGTCCTTCCAACTCGGCGACTACGCCCAGGACAGCAATCTGGCGGCATGGGCACGCGGCCTGCAAAGCTTCTGCGAATACTATGCGGGCCGATTCGACAACGCACTGCACTACGCGGAGGACGGCCTTGCGCGCAATGCGACCGGACCTCAGAGTGTTCGGTTGGCGATCAACGGCGTGGCTCGCGCCAGCGGAAAACTCGGCGACATCGACGGCGTACACCGTGCGGTTGAGGCGGCGTATGAACTGCTGCCGCGGAGCGATGCGCCGGTAGGGGTTCCGTCCAGCATCTCGCTGGAGAGTTACAGTCCGGCGCAGATCGCCGGGAACGCAGCCACGGCCTATCTGTCGTTGGCGAAACCGGACAGGGTCGAGTACTTCGCTGACCTCGCCTTGTCGGAGATGAGCGACGCCAATTCGCCGTGGGGCCGTTCGCTGGTAATGATCGACGTGGCACGGTCGCACGTCCTGAGCGAGGACGCTGACCTGGACGCCGCGGTGGCGATCATGCACGAAGCGCTCAGTCCAACGCGCGGTAGGCTCATGCTGCAAGTTCAGCGGCGGGGTTCGGAGTTCGTGCGGGATGCTGCCGCCCGGTGGGGTACGACGCCGGAACTGCGGACAGTGGAGGACGTGTTGGCAAGCAGCCGTGAGGAGCGATGACGAGCACAACGGACGGTTTGCGCCTGCAACCCCGTGAAGACCGCAGCGGCCCGCTTGGTCACTATTGGTTCCTGACCTTCGAGCACGCGCCGGAACTTCATGCGCTGACGAAAACCTGCCAGCAGGCGATCGATCCGGCCTACTTCGAGGCGACTCCCGTTGACGGACTTCACCTCACACTCGACCGAATCGCCTTCGACGGAGCGAGCACACCGGAGCAACGCGCATCCATCGCAGCAACTGCACGCCGGGCCTGTGGCGACCGGACACCACTCACGCTCACGTTCAAGCGGCTGACCAATCTTCGCGGTGCGGTTGGCTTCGCTGTGTCGCCTGCCGATCAGGTTCGCGACCTACGCGAAACACTGAGGGCAGCAACACTCTCCGCCTTTCCGGGCGCAACCGTCAGGGACTCGTCCTCCGTCCCGCATGTCACCATCGCGTACCCGATCTTTGAGGAGCTGTCTGCACGAGCTGCTGCGACCGCAGACGCGATGAATGCGTCGATCGAGGGGGTCGATGTCGTGGTGTCGGAGGTCGTCATGGTGGCGCTGGAGCAGCGCGGGAATCTGTATTCATGGCAGGTGGCTGCGCGGGCTCCGCTCAGAATCACGAGCGAAGATTCGCCGACACACCCGTAGCTTGCGCGTTGCTGTCGGTCTTCGGGTGCATACTACGGAGTGGTCTACACTCAGACACCCTCAAAGGAGAGCATCGGATTTTGCGAATCTAGCACAGCTTGTCAGAAACATACGTTAAGCGCATAATAAACTAGGTAAAATTGCGCACAAATTTGCGCTTCAAAAGGGGAACAAGAATTAGCGCCGATCTCACGGATACTGAAGTCAAGCTCATTTTAGCTGGAGCCGCCGCCGCCAGCGCCATCGCGGTTGCAATATTTTCCGCCTTCGCAACGCGGATTTTTTCTCAACGTGATCGTCGGCGTCAGATGTACGGCGAAGCCTTTCGTGCAGCGTTGGAATGGCGTGAGATGCTGTATCGAGTGAGGCGACGCAACAACACTGACGAATGTGATCGAGCCATAACTGATAGGTTCCATGATCTTCAGGAACGTCTCGACTACTACGAAGGTTGGATCGGCAGTGAATCCGAATACATGAGGCGGAGTTTTAGAAAGCTGGTTTCGGCGTCTAAGAGCGCAACTCTGCCGCATATCAGAGACGCATGGGATCGACCGGGCAAGACTGGTAACTCTGATTCATCGGATGTCCACCCCAATATAGATCCTAACGTGCGTCGGAAATTTCTTCAGGACGTGCGCGACCATCTTTCTTTTCAGCCTTGGCGCTGGCTTCGTATTATCATCCGGAACTGGCAGGAGGTACCGTGAGTTTACGGTCATACTTTGCAAAGTTTTTAGACGATATCTCGCTGAAGCAGAGGCAAGTTGACCGGATAACCAGCGCCTCCAATGCCTTGATAGACTTTCTGCAAAAAGCGTATAGCTTGAGTAATGAAGAAATCTTTCTTCAAGGCTCATACGCCAACGGCACTGCGGTCAAGCCTGTTGACGGAGGTGAATACGACGTCGATATTGTCTGCGTCTCGGTCAAACACGACGAATCTGCGGATGAGGCGATCAACGACCTATTCGACACTCTTCAGGACCACGGTCGCTACAAAGACAAACTGACACCAAAGAAGCCGTGTGTGCGGATACAATACGCCGACGACGATATCGGCCAGTTTCACGTCGATGTCGTACCAGTGAGGGTTAGCCAGACGGATAAGGCACCGCTTGATGCGCCGCGAGCTGGCGATGGCTGGCATCCGACCGCACCCAATGAATACACGAACTGGTGTGAGCAGCAGGGGTTGGAGTTCCGGCAGACTGTGCAGATGCTCAAGCGCTGGCGTGATGAGCACCAGGAAGTACGTGGTGCTATTAAGTCAATCGTACTTCAGGTCTTGATATCTCAGCATCTTCCAGCGGATGCTGTCGATGATGCCGATCGCGTTGCGCAAACCATCCTTGGTCTACACAACGAATTGTCCTCGCTTGAATCGCCTCCCGAAGTCTGGAACCCCGTCATGGACATAGGGGTCGAGAATCTCGCTAAGCGGTGGAGCAAGGAGTCTTTTGCCAACTTTAAGACAGAATTAGGCGAAGCTGCTGGACTGGTGAATGTAGCTGCCAATGCTGACACGCTAGTTGAGAAGGTTGATGCTTGGAAAGAACTCTTTGGAGATGCATTCCCGTCGGTCGACAAAGGTGTGTTCAACGTCCAACTTGCGGACACGTCTCATGCGCAATCACCAGAGGCAAAAGGTTGGCTTGAGATGCTGGATTCTCGCTACGAAGTGACTCTTGAAGCCTGGTCGCAGCGAGGCAACAAAGGCCGAAGCATGCGCTATCCTAGCGATGGCGGCCTACTATTCTCTGGTAGATTTATCCGTTTCAAGGCGACTCGAACAGGTCCGACCACTTCGAGTGTGTGGTGGCGAATTACCAACACAGGCAAACATGCTCGGTCAAGCACGAAGGGGCTGCGAGGCGAATTTATACGAGGAAAAAAATTGTCGGGCGGTGTGTCGGATGATCCGACAGTGAACTGGGAGCGTACATCCTACACCGGTAGTCATCTTGTTGAGGTATTTCTCGTGGTGAACTCTCGCATTGTGGCCAAAAGTACCGCATTCAAGGTCAATATCTTCAACCCGCAAAATATTTGGCAGCCATAGTGAGAAGGACGATCTAGAGCATGCGACTGCTATCCCTCGACTACGACCCCGTCTACGGTGGCGACGATAGTGATGACTGCGACCGCGAATCTTTCAGTAGTGACGTTAGCGTATTTGACTACGATGTTGTGATCTGGGATCCTGAAAGTACGTTGAACAGTTACTTGCAGTCCGATTCCTATTTCAGTGAGTCCTATTTCAAGAATCTACCACGACTGAGCGATCATGCCTCTGTCAGTCTTAAATCAGATATCTCGCGTCGCAGGTCGGAATTCGCCGAATTCCTAAAGTCGGGGCGTACTGTGATAGTAATCGTTCGCCCACCGCAGGAATGTTACATTGCAACGGGAGAAAAACGATATTTCGGCACTGGTCGCAATCAGAAGGTTACGCCCATAGTAGAAAAAATAGACATATGGGATGCGTTTCCGATTACCGACCCGCAGCTGACACGTGCCGCTGGTAATCGCATTGGCATCGATGGCGAAGGTGCAATTTCGTCTTTCTTGCGTAAGTACAAGCATCTCCTCAGGTATGAAGCTGTCATGTCCGCGCCTCCTGGAAAACCTGTCGCATCCGTCATAGGAACCAATCGTATTGTTGGATCAGTCCTCCAGACCAGCGATGATGGTGTGCTCCTCCTTTTGCCTCCGTTCGGATTGTCGGATGGTAGGGATGGGGAAACGGGGGAGATGACGTGGAAAGAAGAGTCGGTAGAAGTACAGCAAGACCTATTAGCAGCAATCGAAAAAATAAAAGCGAGGGTTGTCGAAGCGCGTCCGGCGTGGGCGACTAAGTACTCCACAAAAGATCAGCTTGCGCTTCGCGATGCCGTCGTAAAGCAGCAAAATCGTGTTGAGACGGCCCGCGCAAAGCTGTCCACGCTCCAGCAAAAGGAGGAGCAAGGGCAATCTAAGGACCAGCTCTTTCTTGGCACTGGTCGCGCTCTTGAACTGGAAGTAAAAGCAGTGCTTGAGTTGCTCGGCGGGGACGTCACTGAACCCGAACCGGGACGGGATGACTGGAAGGTCAAGTTTGACTCACGGAATGCCGTCGTTGAGGTAAAAGGGGTAAATAAGAGCGCCGCTGAGAAGCATGCCGCGCAGCTCGAAAAATGGGTGGCTGGCGAGTTGGAGGCGACGGGCACAGCCCCGAAGGGCATCCTCATAGTGAATACCTGGCGAGAAACCGATCTGTCAGCGAGGACTGAGAAGGATTTTCCCGACCAGATGCTTCCGTACTGCGTTAGCCGCGACCATTGCCTAATGACAGGGCTCCAACTTTTCGCGATTCGTAGCGACATCGAAACCGCCCCATCGCGCGCCGAATACTGGCGAGACAAGATCCTCAAAACTGCGGGGGTGATCGAGGGGGCCGACGACTGGCGATCGGTTCTTGTCCAGACGGATTCGGATGAGGGATGACTCTTATAATCGCGCGCTGCCTAATTTTTGCGCTGCTTCCTCCTATTCTGGATTCTCCGTTGCGCCTGTCGATGACTCCGAAGGGTTACACCTGCGCGGACGAGACTCTTGCTAATCGTTGTGGTCGTGACCTCGAACTTCCTGGCGATCTCTCCTGCTGACCAACCACTGGTGTATAGCCACGCGACTTCATCGACTTGTGTCGGAGACAGCTTGAAACTTCCATGCTTCTGAACGCCGCAGCTTTTTAGGTGGGTGTCGACCGTTTGCGTATGCATTCCCCACTCACGCGCAAGAGCAGCGATTGTTGCTCCGGCTTCATACTGCGCTACCAACTTCTGCACTTCTTCCGGCGACAGTTTTCGGTTCGGCTTGTATCTACGCCGCTCGGGCTTTGTCGATGTCACCTTGTGTACGAGCTTCTTGCGTGGAACACGAGCGGGATGTTCGCCGACCTTGTCAATGAGACGTTCCAGAGCACGCGGCACATTTGAAAGGGTTTGGGTTAGGCGCACCAAAGCGAGTTCTTTCAAACTTTCATGGTTTGAAAGAGGTTCACTTAGGTGCACAAAAACCTGGCAGATTTGCCGCATTCGCCGGCTGTGTGTTCGAGCGCAGAAGTAGTCCCTCGTCCAGGCGAATGGTGTCGCCGGCTGCGACAGCTTCGAGATGGTTCAGGAGCAAGTCGACGGCCCTGCGCAACTCGGTCAGGGATACCTCGGGTTGCCATTCGGCCAGGAGAATCATCATGTCCGGGATCCGGCGAATGCCCTGGATCGGCATTGCGGCTCGTCGCGGAAGTCAGGTCTGGACCGGTACGCAGCCGGGCTCGAGTGATCGGTCGGGAGGCGCCGGGCATACGGGCTTCGTGACCGGTCGGCCGCGCAGACGGGCGCGCGTTGGCGCAACGTCCGCGCGGCCGTGGCCTCGAGCCGAGCTACTACCGCACGGCGTGCTCTCGTCGCGCGGTGGCGGCGTGCCGGGGCAGCGGGATGTCGAAATGCACCGTTTGGAATCCCTCGCCGGGGGTGCGTGCGTCGTGCACCAGTCGGGCGCAGCTCTGCCAGAATTCGAGAGCGCCGGGTGTGCGTGCGTCGGTGTGCAGGTACAGGTCGTCGAATTCCGGGGTGGCGTCGACGTATTCGACCGCCGTTGCCACCAGTCGGCGGGCCAGGCCGCGCCGCTGGTGCTCGGGGCGGACATAGACGCGGAACAGCTGGGCGGTGCGTGGGTCGGGATAGCGCTCGGTCAGCCAGCGCGGGTGTGGTGGGCGCGGTCCCTGGGCGCGGATAGCCGTGGTGGCCACGATGTGTCCGGCGTGTTCTGCTACCCAGAGGCGGTTGAGCGGGTGACGCAGGTAGGCCGACTCGGGATCGATTACGTCGTCGTGGTATTCGGGCAGGTAGCCGATGCCGAAGACGTGGTAGAAGGTGTCGAGCATGACGCTGCGGGCGCCTGCCACGTCGGCGGGCCCGGCCAGGCGCACCACGTAGTCCGCGCTCACCGCTGACCGCCCAGGGCGCGGTCGAGAATCTCGAGACCTTCCACGGCGACCGGTCCCGGCCCCGTGTAACCGAAGGGCACCGCGATGATGCGGTTGTCCCGGACCGCGCGCAGTCCGGCGAATTCCGGGCGCTCCTTCAGAGCCGCCGTGGCCGACTCGGGGGTCTGCGTGCCCTGGGTGAGCAGGATGATCACTTCGGGATCGCGTTGGATCAGCGTCTCCGTGTTGGCGTCGAACTGGCGCTTGGCCACATCGCCGAAGATGTTGTCCAAGCCGAGCATCCGCATCTGGGTGGCCACCGTGCTGGTGCTGCCGTAGGCGCTGACCTTGGCACCGTCACGGGAGATGATCAGGGCGGCAGCGGGTTTCGCCGACGTGCTGGCCGGTTGGTGCTTGGCGGCGACGGCGGCCACTCGGCCGCGCAGTTCGGCGGTGGACGCGGTGGCGGCGTCGGCGGTGCCGAACAGCTTGCCGTAGAGCTCGATGTCGGCGAACACGTCGTCGAACGTGCCCGCGGCGTCGCGGCAGTAGCCGCGGGTGACCAGCAGTGGGATGTTCACCTTCGCCAAGTCGTCGGGGGTGACGGCCGCGCCCTCGTAGCTCACCACCAGGTCAGGCGCCCGGTTGATGATCTCCTCGCGCGCGAGTTCGCCGGTGGGGGCGACGATTTCGATGTTCTTCACCGCGTCGGCGTACTGCCCGGGAAGGGGTGCGGTCTCGAAGGTGCGGGTGACGATGCGGTCCGCGGCGCCGGCGGCGGCGATGAGCGGGGCGGCGACCGACCCGACGGTGACGACTCGGCGCGGTGGCGCGGTGAAGGTGACGTCGCGGCCGCAGCTCGAGATGGTCAGCGGGAAGCCGTCGGCAGCCGGGGTGGTGGCGGGCGCGGGGCCCCCGCAGCCGGTGAGGACGGCGGCGGCGAGCAGAGCGGCCGGAAGCGCGGCACGGCGTTGATGCAGGAGACGGGTGGGCACGGGTGGTCCTTTCGAAGGGGAAATCAGTTGGGGGACTGCCGGAATCGCCGAATGAGCACCAGGAGCAGCGGGGCGCCGACCACGGCGGTGACGATGCCCAGCGGCAGCTCGCGCGGCGCGAACGCGGTGCGGGCCACCACGTCCGCGGTCACCAGGAACAGCGCGCCGAGCAGCGCCGAGACCGGGAGAAGCTGCCGGTGCGCGGAGCCGACGCACAGCCGCGCCACATGCGGCACGATCAGGCCGACGAACCCGATCGCCCCGGCGACCGCGACCACGGCCCCGACGGCGAGGGCGACGATGCCGAGCACGAACATCCGGAACCGGACCGGCGACATGCCGAGTGCGCGTGCGGTGTCGTCACCGGCGGCGAGCACATCGAGGCGGGGCGCCAGCAGCACCAGCGTGGCGACGGTGGCGAGGGTCGCGATGGTCGTCGTCGCCACGCTCGGCCATGCCGCCGAGCCGAGCGAGCCGAGCAGCCAGAAGAGCACCGTGCGTGCGCCTTCCTGATTGTCGGAGGCGAAGATCAGGAAGCTGGTGGCGGCGGAGAACAGGTATCCGATGGTGACGCCGCCGAGCAGCAGCCGCAGCGAGGTCATCGCGCCGTTGATGCGCGCGACGGCGAACAGCAGTGCCGTCGCTCCCAGCGCACCGGCGAACGCGCTCGCGGCCAGGGCGCCGGCCGCGACGGAGACCCCGAACAGCAGCGACACCGCGGCGCCCGTGGAGGCGCCGGAGGTGACGCCGAGGATGTGCGGGTCGGCCAGCACATTGCGCACCAGCGTCTGCAAGACCGCGCCGCTGACGGCCAGCGCGGCGCCGACCAGCGCGCCGAGCAGGACTCGTGGCACACGGACCAACCACACGATGGCGTCCTGCGCCGTCGTCCACTCCGCGGTCGCGGGGAACCCGACGGTGTGGTGCCCGACGATGCGCGCGACCGTCACGGGCGGAACCGACACCGGTCCCAAGCCGGTGGCCAGAACCAGCACGAGCAGCAGCAGACCGGTGAGCCCGCCGACCCAGAGCAGGGTGTGCGCGCGGTGCCGGTCATGGCCGAGATCGTCGACGCTCATGCCCGCGCCTCGCTGGCGCTCGGCTCCGGCATGCGCGAAGCGCGCTGGCAACATGGTTCGCTCATCGCAGCGCCACCTTCTCCTCGGTGCCTGCGCGCGGACCGAAGAGCAGCTGCGGCGCACCGAACGCGTCGGCCCGCTGCACGGCGACGCCGTAGACGGGTTCGAGGATGTCCGGTGTGAGCACTTCGTCCACCGTGCCCGCCGCGCGGACTCGTCCGTGGTGCAACAGGACAAGGCGGTCGCAGTAGCGGGCGGCCAGATTCAGATCGTGCAGGACGACGATCGTTGTCGTGCCAGGTAGGTCACGGACCAGGCCGAGGAGCTCGTGCTGGTAGCCGATGTCGAGATGGTTGGTTGGCTCGTCGAGCAGCAGGTGGTCGGCTTGCTGGGCGAGGGCGCGGGCGATCAGCACCCGCTGGCGTTCTCCGCCGGACAGGTGCGCGAACGGCCGCTCGGCCAGATGCCGGGCGCCGACTCGTGCCAGCGCGGCGGCCGCGGTGATCCGGTCCGCCCGCGAAATGCCCTGCACCGCATTGGCCCACGGTGCGCGGCCGAGCAGGACCGATTCCGTGACGGTCATGGGGGTGTCCGCGGCGGATTCCTGAGTGACCACCGCGAGCCGCTCCGCCAGCGCCCGCCCCCGCAGGCCGGTGATGGGGATGTCGTCGACGGTGATCACGCCGGAGGTGGGACGCAGCGCCCGGTAGATCAGCCGCAGCAGGGTGGACTTGCCCGACCCGTTGGGACCGATGAGCCCGACGGTGTCACCGGGTTCGGCGACGAGGCCGACGCCGTCGAGTACGACCGCGCCGCCGTAGGCGAATCCGATGTCGCGCACTGTGATCATCGGCTCGCCGCCTCGGCGAACAGCCGGGAGATGCCCTCGGGTGGACCGGGGCGCCACGAGCGGTGTAGGTCCACCGAAACCGCGAACTGCGCACAAATCCGCTGTGCCGCGACCGTTTTCGCCGCCACCTCGGGGTCGCGCTCGTCGAGCAGGATGCCGGTGGTTGTTCCGCTGTGCGCGACGACAACGCCGAGGGCGCCGATGCGTTCGGCGGCGGCGATGGTGGCTTCCAGGTGCGGACGCTCACGCAGCGGTGCGCTGAGGCGGGCGCTGCGGGTGGACACCGCGCCGATGGTGGCGGCATCGCCCCGGGCGACGGCCTCGGTCAGTGTGGCGAGCAGCGAACTGTATTCGCGTGCGATGACGGGCGGCACGGCAGGCCGATTCCGGTCGAAGGCGACCGTGTCGACACAGCCGCCCTCGTCACCGGTGACGACGGTCAGCGGCGGCAGCGCGCCGAGCGCGGCCAGCAGGCGGACCTCGCGATGGTAGTAGGCCACGGCTCCCGGATACATGATGCCGTCGGAGGGTTCGATGCCGCGCAAGACGGCCTCGATCTCGGTGGCGGCCAGTGTCCTGCCCTCCGCGTCGGCGACGGCGCGTGCGGTCGCGACCAAGTCGGCGGTGGAGCTGGCCAGGCCCTTGCCCTCGGGCAGGTCGCCGAGCACCGTGAGCACGCCGCCGCGCAGCGCCGCGGATCCGGCGAGCACGGCGGCCGCGACAGCACGCGACTTGGTCTTGTGGGCAGGCACGACGGTCACGTCGTCGCGGCTGGGGTCGGGTTCGAACACGGCCACCGAGCCGCGGGTGATCGGGAGGGTGACCAGGAAATCGCGCCCGTTCTCGGCGGTGACGCCCTGGAGAAGTTCGCCACAACTGCCGAAGGCTGCGCCGACGCCGACGCGGATCGGGACGCTCATCATGCCTCCCCGCTACGGGCCTGGCGGGCGACCACGTGCAGTCGGTCGCCGTCGAGACGGTCGCCGAGTGTTCCGTCCCCGGGCCATGCCGGTGTGGTGAGCGGGCCCGGTTGGTCGAACAGGGCCAGCACCTCGAATCCGGCACTGTCGAGCAAGTGACGCAGTTCCTGCGGGAAGAGCAGCCGCCAGGCGGTGTGCTGCGCGACAGGCTCCGCGCAGCCCGGCCAGGTCCAGACCCGTTCCCGGCGCAGCAGCTGGGCGGGCAGGTCGACGGTGAGGCGGGTGCGCGAGGTGTAGGTCAGTCCCTCCCATTCGATGTGCCGCTGCGGCTGGTCGTCGAGAAGTTCGCGACGGCCTCGGTCGGTCAGCAGGAAGGCGCCGTTGCGCATCTCGAGGACGAGCAGGCCGCCCGGCCGCAGGCAGGCGGCGAAACGGTGCAGTGCGGTGAGCACGTCGGCGGTGTCGTGCAGGTGCAGCAGGGTGCTGCCAAGACAGGTGAGCACGTCCACCGGGGCCGGGGTATCGAGGGTGCGCAGGTCGCCGATCACGAATTCGACGGCGGGGCAACGGGTCCGGGCGTAGCGGACCATCTGTTCGGACAGGTCGACGCCGCGCACCCGAAAGCCGAGTTCGGCCAAGCGGGCGGCGTCGCGGCCGGTGCCCGAGCCCGCGTCGAGCAGGCTGAGCCGCGGGCCGGTGCCGAAGCGGTCCACCAGGTCGGCGACGAATCGCGCGTTGTCCGCACCCGTGCCGGGGAAGGTGCGCTCGTAGAGAGCGGGGTTGTCGGTGAGCAGGTTCTCGCTGAAGCGGACCGGGCCTGCGGGGGTCATCGGTTGCCTTTCGCGGGGCGCAGCGACTGCGCCGGGGAGGTCGATACTTCGGGGCCGGGCAGGAGACGCGCGCGGTGCAAGGCCAAGACCGCTGCGGCCGAGCCGAATCCGAGCGCGGCGCACACCAGGGCGGGCCGCCACCCCAGCGGCCCGCCGCCGTGGTCGACGACCGCACCGACCAGCGCACCGGCGGCCAACGTGAGCAGGCCCGAAGCCAAATAGAAAGCGCCGTAATAGGTTCCGGTGAGGGTGGGGCCGGAGAAGCGTGGGATGGCCTCGTTCACGAACGGCTGCGCCACCGTCACCCCCAGTGCCAGCACCACCGCGCCGAGCAGGACGGGAGCGATGCGCACGGCAACCTCGGCGACGCCGGTCCCGGCGGGAGGATCTCCAGCTGCCGCCAGAGGTACCGGCAGGAACGCCGCGCCGAGCAAAGCCATTCCGGCGGCCATCATCGGGCCGCGCTCGCCGCGGCGACCCAGCACTCTGGTCACCGGAACCTGCAACACCACCACCGCGACGGTCTCCACGACGAAGAGGGCGGCGACGGCGGCCGGACCCGCGGCGGCCCCGGCCAGGTCGCGTGCTTGCAGGGTGAACAGCAAGTACAGCTGGCTCTGCAGTACGAACAATCCGGCCAGCGCCAGCGAGAACGCCCAGAACCGGCGGTCGGTGAACACGGTGGCGAAATCCGCGCGCAAGGTGGTGCCGCTCGGCGGTACGGGCCGGTCCGGCAGGAGCAGCAGCTGCGCCACGGTCAATCCGGCGAACACCGCTGCCGCCGTCAGCGCGGTGATCCGGAAACCCACTCCCACCAGCACGGTCCCGATCACCGGACCGAGCGCGCACCCGGCATTGCCGAACACGTTGAACCAGGCGAAAGCTTGCGCCGCGCGGTCCTCGCTGTCACGAGCGATGTAGGCGCGCACGGCCGGGTTGAACAGGGCGCCCGCGAATCCGGTGAGCACCGACCCGGCCAGCACCACCGGCAGCGACCCACCGATCGCGAACAGCACGAAACCGATCGCGCGGATGCCAGCGCCCACGATGATCACCCCGCGCGCGCCGAGCCGGTCCGCGGCCGACCCACCGACCAGGAACAAGCCTTGCTGGCTGAGATTGCGTACGCCGAGGACGACGCCGACGACCGTCACCGACAGCGCCAAATCCGTGCGTAGGTAGTCGGCCAGAAACGGCACAAGCATGAAGAACCCGATATTGCCCAGACACTGATTGGCCAGCAGCAACCGCACCGAACGCGGGAGACTCCGCAGCTCCATCAAGGCGCTCACCGCGCGGCCACCGCGGTGGTGACGCCGAGACCTGGTCCGGCAGGTGTGCTCAGGACGCCGTCGGCTGCTCCGAGGCCGGTCCACGGGTCCTCGGCCAGTAGCAGGTGCCCGTCGAGGTCGACCCAGCGTGCGGCGCCGAGCAGATGCACCGCCGGGGCGATGCCGAGCGAGCTGGCGGCCTGGCAGCCGAGCATCACATCCAGGCCGCGGTCGCGGGCGTGGCCGATCATGGCGAGCGCGGCATCGAGCCCGCCGCATTCGGCGAGTTTGATGTTGATGCCGCCGATCCCGTCCGGTAGCCAGTCCAGGTCGGCGACGGTGCCCGCGTCCTCGTCGGCGATCACCGGCATCGGCGCACGGGCGGCGACCTCGGCCAGCCACGCGGGCCGACCGGCGGGCACCGGCTGCTCGACGGCGGCGATATCGAGCTCGGCCAATGTCCGCAGCACCGTCACCGCGGTAGCGGCGTCCCAGGCGCCGTTGGGGTCGAGCAGCAGGGTCGCCGACGGGGCGACGGCACGCACCGCGCGGACGCGGGCGATGTCGTCGGCGGGGTCGGGCGCGCCGAGTTTCATCTTCACGACGGAGAACCCGGCAGCGATCAGTTCGGCGGTGCGGTCACCGGCCTCGGCGACGCTCGTCAGGCCGATCGTGCAGGCGGTCGGTACCCGAACACGATGAGGCAAGCCGAGATACGTCGCGACGGACACGCCTGCGCGGCGGGCCAGCAGGTCGTGCACCGCGCTGTCGACGGCGCAGACCACCGGCGGCGGGAAGGTGGTGCGCAGGCCGGACAGGTTCGCGCGAAGTTGTTCGGGCGCATCGCATGCCTCGACCCGGGCGGCCAGTTCGGTGAGCGCGGTGGTGATGCGGGCGGTGTCGAGTCCCAGCCGGGGGCTGGTGACCACTTCACCCCAGCCGTGGTCTTCCCCGTCGCTCAGGCGCACCCACACCGCGTCGCGTCCGGACATGCTCGCGCGGGAGATGCGAAGGGGGCGAGCAAGTTCCAGCCGGGCGGTCTGCCAGGTGATCCTCATGCTCCCACCTGCTCGCGACGGGGATCACGCACCACCGCGCACCGAGCCCAGCCGTGGACCTCGGCGGCATCCGGGGCGGCGAGTTCGTCCGGTTCGGTGGCCGGTACGGCGGTGATGCCGTGCCGGTGGCACCAGTCGTCGTCGTAGATCGAGCGCAGGTAGCGATGCGGTCCGTCCGGAAACACCGTGAGGACGCGGGAATCGGGTTCGCGCCGAGCCAGCCAGTCCGCGACCAGGGCGGTCGCCCCGGTGCTCCAGCCACCGGCGACGCCGGTCCGTGCGGCGAGCTCCCGGCAGGAGGCCACCGCTTCGGCCGCACCGACCCAGTGCACCTCGTCGAAGTCGTCGTAGGCCACATTGCGCGGCAGGATGCTGCTGCCGAGGCCGCGCATCAGGCGCGGCCGGTCGGGCTGGCCGAAGATCCGCGACCCGGTCGCGTCCACGCCGACGACCCGCAGATCCGGCCAGCGGGTGCGCAGGACCCGGGTCAGGCCCGCGCAGTGCCCGCCCGACCCGATCGCGGCGACCAGGACATCGGCTCGGTCGACTTGGGTTAGTATTTCCTGGCCCATGGCGGTGTATCCGGCCGCGTTGTCGGGGTTGTCGTACTGGTCGGGCCAGTAGGCGCCCGGTGTCGCGGCAACGAGGGCGGCGAGCCGGTCGAGGCGGGCCTGCTGCCATCCACCGTCGGGGTGTGGTTCGGTGACGATGTCGAGTCCGACGCCGAAGGCGGTGAACAGGGAGCGCATCTCCGGTTCGAGACCGGCGTCGACCACGAGGGTCACCGGATGGCCGAGCGCTTTGCCCGCCAGGGCGAGGCCAAGCCCCAGTGTGCCGCTGGTGGATTCGATCACCGGCGCACCGACCGCGAGCTCGCCGCGGGCGCGGGCGGCGGTCAGCATGGAGACCGCGGCGCGTGCTTTCATTCCCGCGATGCTCGCCGCCTCCAGTTTGGCCAGATAGTGGGTGGCGCCGGCCGGGACCGGGATCACGGGAGTACCGCCGACCAATGCCAGCAGATCCGGTTGGGGTTTCACTCGTCCACCCCGCCGCGGTAGTGGAACAGAGTGCTCGGTCCGCCGTCGAGAGAGAAGAACGGATACGGCTCGGCCGACACGGCGTGCACACCGGCGCCGAGGAACCACGGCAGCACCGCACTGCCGCTCTGGGCGTAGGCGACGAGCGGGAGCGAGCGGTCCCGAGCCTCGGCCGCCAAAGCGTCGAAGGAACCGTTGCCCAAGGTCATCCCGGTCACCAGCATGGCGTCGTAGTCGCGGTCGACTCCGTCGAGGTCGCGATGCACCGGTTCGCCCCACTCGCTGGTGCCGCCAGCGAAATCACAAGGGATATAAGTTATTCCGCGCTCACGCAGCGCGGCGAGCAGCGATCCGACCACGCCGACGACCAGCACGCGGCGGGTGCGGTCGGGCAGCAGCGCCACCACCGCCCGCGCCCGCTGCCGCGATTTCGTCAGGCTGTCGCCGGGCTCGATCGTCACCGCACGGGCCATCGTGCCGACTGCCGCCGGATGCGGGCGCAGGTGCATCAGATAGGCGTCCAAGGCGGCGATGCGCACCGGGAGCAGCGGGTGCCGCAGGAGATCGGCCACGCGGACGCCGACACAGTCGTCGAGCAGTTCGTCGTTGTCGGCGGTGGGCTCGACACTGCACGAGCCGACCGAGGCTCCGGTGCGCAGGCCGAGCACGGCATTGCGGTAGCCGCTGCGGCTGCCTCGGTGGCGGGTGTCGTATCGGGTGAGGAAGGCGTTGGAGATCGTGAGGGTCGCCGGGTCGGGGCCGAGGCGTCCGTCCGCGGCCCGGGTCAGGAGTTCGGCGACCGAATGCGGGGCGGTGGTCTGCACGGGACTCATGAGGCGACCTCGACCGACAGCTTTTCGATCAGCGACTGAGCGAGATCGCCTGCGGTGTCAGCGGATTCGACGGCAACCATGACGTGACCGAGATAGTTGTTGTTGTTCGTCGCGGCCCGCACGGTCGCGCCGGGTTCGGCGAGGGTGTGCTCGACGATCCGCGGGTCGAGCGGCCAGTCCTGCGCACCCGTCAGCGCGGTCAAGGTGCCCGCCTCCTGTGGCACCACGAAAGCGATGGCGGCACTGCCGATTCCGGTGGGCCGCACCGTCAGATCGGGCGTCTGCCCCGCGGCGACCTGCGCGTGGACGGCTGCCAGATCGATGCCGGTGACCCGGCGGACGAGTTCGGTGATGCGGTTGCCCGCCGGGCGCGGGTTCACCTCGATCAAACGCGGACCTTCCGCGGTGAGCATGATCTCGATGTGGGCGACGGTGTCGTCGAGACCGAGCGCGGAGATCGCGGCGCGGGCCGTGCCGGTGAGAGCGTCGTGTTCGGCCGGGGAGAGCGCGGCGGGGAACATGTGTCCCGCCTCGATGAACGCCGGGGCGCCGGTGAGCCGTTTGTCGGTGACCCCGACCACCGTGGTGATGCCGCGGGCGGTCACCGTCTCGACGCTGAATTCCGGTCCGTGCAGGAGCTTTTCGACGAGTACCTGAGGTGAGCGCTCCTGGCCGCGGGCGTTGCGTGGGAATCCGCCGAGCGCGTCCAGCGCCTCGCGCAGTTGGGCGTCGTCCTCGGCGCGGGTCACGAACATGCCGCCGCACAAGTCGACCGGTTTGACCACCACCGGGTATCCGATGCCCCGCGCCGCCTCGACGGCCTCCTCGGCGCACGTCACCACCACGAACGCCGGACCCGGAACGCCCGCGGCACCGCACAATTCCCGAGTGCGGTGCTTCTGGCAGGCCGCGGCGACCGCGTCGCGGCCGGGGCCGGGCAGACCCAAGTCGGCGGCGATCGCCGCCACGGTGGGCAGGTAGTAGTCGCAGGACGACAGCACCCCGTCGAAGCCGAGCACCTCGTGCAGGCGCCGCACGTACGGCAGCAGCGTGTCCTCGTCATTGGTCTCGGCGGTGAGTACATTGGCCGCGCCGAGCAGCGGATGGGTACCCGGTTTCCCGCGCAGGTAATGCCCCAGATCGCGAGTCAGGAAGCTGAACGTGTGCCCGCTGTCCCCGATTCCGGCCGGCAGCAGTGTGCTCATCGATCCGACCCAGCTCTCCACCATCAGCAGGTGTCCCAACAGAAGCCTCCAAACCTCACGCAGACGCTAATGATAACCATTATCTTTAGATAGACGACAAGCCAGCGGCGCGACACCCTTGCGGCACAGCGCGTTTCGTCGACCGATTTGCGCTAACGATAATCATTATCAATAGTAGGGCAGCCGACGCACCGCTCGGCACTGTTCGACAACGAGGAACATCTCCATGCTGATGAGGACCCTGGCTCTGCCCGCGCTGGCTCTGGCCGCGCTGACCACCGCCACCGCCACCGCGCACGCCACACCGGAATCGCCGGTGTCCTTCACCGCGCACGCCACCGACACCGCCTCGATCATCGAGATCGATTCCGGTGCATTGGCGGTCGAGGACGGAGCGCTGAAGGTGAAGTCGCCGAGTGGAACCGTGATCGCCGCGACCCCGCTGACCTTCGGCATCGATGACTTCCAGTTCCCGATCCGCGCCGACATCGACGGCCGCACCGCGACCCTCACCCCGGAACTGTCCATGGACAAGGCCGTCTACAAGCCGGTCGCGCTGCCCTTCGAGGACAAGGCGCCGTGGAAGACCGAATACGAACGAGAGCAGGCAGCCTGGTCCCGGATGACCAGCACCATCAGCATGGGCGCGAGCATCGGCACCCTGGTCGGCGGCCTCGGCGGCGGCGCCGTCGGCTGCGTGCTCGGCGGCATCGTCGGGGCGACGGTCGCCTCGGCCACCATCGTCGGCCTCTTCGGGCCCTTCATCCCCGCCGCCGCCGTCGGCTGCATCGGCGGCATCCTCGCCGTCGGCGCCCTCGGAACTCTCGCCGGGCAGATCTTCGTGACCGCACCGGTCGCCATCGGCGCGGCCATCCAGTACTTCACCACCATCAACGCACCGTTCACCCCGCCCGCGAAGTGACTATCCCCGGGTGGCTGGTCACACGACCGGCCACCCGGTCGGCCTTGTGCTGCAGCGACATTCGTGAGCCCGAACCGGGCGAAACCATCGATCTCGTCGACCGCGACGGTTCGGGCGAATACATCGCACCGGCCGATCGCGCGCTCCTGGTCACCCTGCCGTAACGGACATCCCCTCGAGAACGGCGCGGGAAGGTCGCGACCCGAGGTCAGCTCGCTGTCGTCGGTACGTAGGGGATGTTCTGGGAACTGTTGTCGTCCACGCGAATCGGGCGGCCCAGTTGCGGAAAGGCGCGCTGTGCGCAGTCGGTTCGCTCGCAGACCTTGCAGCCCGCGCCGATCGGCACCGCAGTGCGCGGGTCGTCGACGGGCAGTCCGTGCGAGTAGACGAGCTTGCCCGCGTAGGCCAGGTCGCAACCTAGTCCGATGGCGAAATCCCTTTTGGCAGAGAGATATCCGGGAGTCTTCTCGTCGGTGGTTCGGGCCAGCCACAGGTAGTTGCGTCCGTCGGGCATCTGCGCGATCTGGGTGCGGATGCTGCCCGGGGTGGCGAACGCCTCGTGCACCACCCACAGCGGGCAGCTGCCGCCCACCCGGGAAAAGTGAAAGGCGGTGGCGGACTGGCGTTTCGAGATGTTTCCAGCACGGTCGGTGCGGACGAAGAAGAACGGCACGCCCCGCTTGCCGGGACGCTGCAGGGTCGACAGGCGGTGGCAGACGGTCTCGAAGCCGACCTCGAATTTCGCCGCCAGCAATTCGATGTCGTAGCGCAGGGTTTCGGCCGCGTCCCAGAACTGGGTGTAGGGCAGGATCAGCGCTCCGGCGAAGTAGTTGGCAAGCCCGATGCGCAGCAGGCCGCGCGAACCTTCGGGCACAGTGTCCGCGTCGTCGATCAGGTCGGCGATGACCTCGGCCTGGGTGAGAAAGGCCAGCTGCGTGGCCAGCTGGAACGCGCGTTGCCCTGGGCTGAGCCGCCGCGCCAGGGTCAGCACGTTCCCGTTCGGATCGTAGACCCGTTTGGGGCCAGGGTGATCGGGATCGTCGGTGCGTATCGCCACCGCGATACCGTGCTGTTCGCGCAGCAGCCGGGTCAGCTGCAGGTCCAGGCCGCCCAGGCTCAGTCCGTTGCGGGCGAACAGCTCCTCGGCGGCCAGGTCGAGTTCGGGAATGTGGTTGCGTCGGTCGTAGAAGTAGTCGCGGACGTCCTCGTAGGGCATAACGGAAGCGGAACCCGTTATGGCGCCTTCGATTCCGGCCGACACCCGCTCCATCTGCTCGGTCGCGCCGCGCAAGCGCCGATGCAAGCCGACCAGCAGCCGCGCGGCCGCGGGCACTCGGGCAACCAAGTCGTCCATCTCGGCCGTGGTGATGCTCGCGCCGTCGGGGTCCTCGGCGAACACATCCTGCAGGTCGGCGATGAGCCGGGCGTCGGTGTCGGCGGCGAAGAAGCCCATGTCGAGGTCGTAGCGCGCATTGAGGCGCAGCAGCACCGGAACGGTCAGCGGACGTTGATCGTGCTCCAGCTGATTGATGTAGCTCACCGATAGCCCCACCTCCTTCGCCAGCGCCGACTGCGAGAGCCCGCGCTGTTCCCGGAGCGTGCGCAACCGTGCACCCGCGTACATCTTCTGCATGCGTTCAGTCTAGTGGCTTCGGCTTCCACAACTTTCACAATTTCACAGATCCATTTCCACAAAATTAGGCATTTGCGTGACATTTCCCTCGGACTTGGCGCTGTGTAGCGTGCGAAATGTACCGGTGAAAATCGACTTCTTGGAGGCTTCGACCGTGAAGAACCATCTCGTCCGCACCTACCGTTCTGCGGAGCACTTTCCGCACGAGGAGCATCTCGCGTGGAAGATCGCCGAGGTGGCCGCGGATACCGTGGAGGTTGCCGCGGACACGGAAGAGATGATCGTCAACCGGATCATCGACAACGCGGCTGTCGCCGCGGCCTCGGTCACCCGCCGTCCGGTCGCCAATGCCCGCGCGCAGGCGCTGACCCACCCTTACCAGCCGGGCGCGACGGTCTTCGGCGTCGAGGGCCGTTTCTCGCCGGAGTGGGCGGCCTGGGCCAACGGCGTCGCCGTGCGCGAACTCGACTTCCACGACACCTTCCTCGCCGCGGAGTACTCGCATCCGGGTGACAACATCCCCGCGATCCTGGCCGTGGCCCAGCACACCGGCCGCAGCGGCCGCGACCTGATCCGTGGTCTGGCGACCGGCTACGAGATCCAGGTGGATCTGGTGCGCGGAATCTGCCTGCACGAGCACAAGATCGACCATGTCGCGCACTTGGGCCCCTCGGCCGCGGCCGGTATCGGCACGCTGCTCGGCCTGGACACCGAGACCATCTACCAGGCCATCGGCCAGGCGCTGCACACCACCACCGCCACCCGCCAGTCCCGCAAGGGCGAGATCTCCAGCTGGAAGGCCTACGCGCCCGCGTTCGCCGGGAAGATGGCCGTCGAGGCCGTGGATCGCGCGCTGCGCGGCGAGGGCGCGCCCTCGCCGATCTGGGAAGGCGAGGACGGCGTGATCGCCTGGCTGCTCGGCGGTCCCGGCAAGGAGTACACCGTGCCGCTGCCCAGCCCGGGCGAGGCCAAGCGCGGCATCCTCGACACCTACACCAAGGAACACTCCGCCGAGTACCAGAGCCAGGCTCCGATCGACCTGGCGCGGCGTATGCGCGATCGCATCGGCGACCTGGATCAGATCGCCTCGATCGTGCTCCACACCAGCCACCACACCCACTTCGTGATCGGCACCGGATCCAACGATCCGCAGAAGTTCGATCCCTTCGCCTCTCGCGAAACCCTCGACCACTCGGTCATGTACATCTTCGCGGTCGCGCTGCAGGACGGCACGTGGCACCACGAGCGCTCCTACGCTCCGGAGCGTGCGCAGCGCCCGGACACCATCGAGCTGTGGAAGAAGATCTCCACCGCGGAGGACGCCGAGTGGACACGGCGCTACCACTCCACCGACCCGAACGAGAAGGCCTTCGGCGCGCGCGCCGAGATCACCCTGAAGAGCGGTGAGGTCATCACCGACGAGCTGGCGGTCGCCGACGCCCATCCGCTCGGCGCGCGGCCGTTCGCCCGCGAGCAGTACATCGCGAAGTTCCGCACCCTCGCCGAGGGCGTCGTGGAGCCCGCCGAGCAGGATCGCTTCCTGGAAGTGGTCCAGCGCGCGGGCGAGCTGTCCGCCGCCGAGCTGTCGGAGCTCAATTTCACCGTCTCGGCGGACGTGCTCGCCCGCGCGCCCAAGTCCCCGAAGGGCCTGTTCTGATGACCGGGCTCCTGGCTGCCACCACGTCCGCCGCCGACAAGCGGGCCGCGTTCAAGGCAGGACTGACCTCGGGGCAGATCCAGCGCTTCCCGGGCGCGTTCAACCCGCTGGTGGCCAAGCTGATTCAGGAGATCGGCTTCGAAGGCGTCTACGTCTCGGGCGCGGTGCTCTCAGCCGACCTCGGCCTGCCGGATATCGGCCTCACCACGCTCACGGAGGTCGCCGGTCGCGGTCAGCAGATCGCGCGGGTCACCGACCTGCCGGTGCTCATCGACGCCGACACCGGATTCGGCGAACCCATGAGCGCCGCGCGCACCGTCACCATCATGGAGGACGCCGGAATCGCGGGTCTGCACCTCGAGGACCAGGTGAACCCGAAGCGGTGCGGGCATCTGGACGGTAAGGCCGTGGTGCCCGCCGACGAAATGGTGCGCCGCCTGCGCGCGGCGGTGGCCGCTCGCCGGGATCCGGACTTCGTGATCTGCGCGCGCACCGACGCCGCCGGGATCGAAGGCATCGACGCGGCGATCGACCGGGCGAAGGCTTACGCCGACGCGGGCGCGGACCTGATCTTCACCGAGGCCCTGCACACCCCCGCCGATTTCGAGAAGTTCCGGGCGGCGGTCTCGATTCCGTTGCTGGCCAACATGACCGAGTTCGGCAAGTCCGAGCTGCTCACGGCCGAGACGCTGGAGTCCATCGGCTACAACGCCGTCATCTACCCGGTGACGACGCTGCGGCTGGCCATGTACGCCGCCGAGACCGGGCTGCGGAAGATCTTCGAGCAGGGCACGCAGGCCGACCTGCTCGACGGGATGCAGCACCGCAGCCGCCTGTATGAGCTTCTGCAGTACCAGCGCTACAACGAATTCGATTCCGACATCTTCAATTTCACATTGGGAAGGAACCAGTGATGGTGGAGACCGCGATACCGACCATCTACAAAGGTCTCGCCGGCGTCGTCGTCGACACCACCTCGATCTCCAAGGTGGTGCCGGAAACCAACTCCCTGACCTACCGCGGCTACGCGGTCCAGGATTTGGCGGCGAACTGTAGCTTCGAGGAAGTCGCCTACCTGCTCTGGTATGGCGAACTGCCGAACGCTGCGCAGCTCGCGCTGTTCAACCAGCGGGAACGTGCCGCGCGGCGGGCCGATCGCTCGCTTCTCGCACTGATCGCGAAGATGCCCGAGAACTGCCATCCGATGGATGTGGTGCGCACGGCGATCAGCTACCTGGGCGCCGAGGACCCGGCCGAGGACGACAACACGCCGAAGGCCAACCTCGCCAAGGCACTGCGCATGATGGCGGTGCTGCCGACCATCGTGGCCGCCGACCACCGGCGTCGCCGGGGCTTGGATCCGATCGCGCCGCACTCGCACAGGGGTTTCGCGGAGAACTTCCTGAACATGTGCTTCGGCAAGGTCCCAGCTCCGGAGCTTGTGAAGGCGTTCGAGGTGTCGCTGATCCTCTACGCCGAGCACAGCTTCAACGCCTCCACCTTCGCCGCCCGCGTGGTCACCTCTACGCTGTCGGACATCTACAGCGCGGTCACCGCCGCCATCGGCGCACTCAAGGGTCCGCTGCACGGTGGGGCGAACGAGGCGGTCATGCACGACATGATCGAGATCGGCGATCCGGCGCTGGCCGAGCAGTGGATGCGCGAGAAGCTGGCCAAGAAGGAAAAGGTCATGGGCTTCGGCCACCGGGTCTACAAGAACGGTGACTCCCGGGTGCCGACCATGAAGAAGGCGTTCCTGGACGTCGCCGCCGTCACCGACGGCGCCAAGTGGGTGCAGATGTACGAGATCCTCGAGCGCACCATGAACGAGGCCACCGGCATCAAGCCGAATCTCGACTTCCCCACCGGCCCTGCGTATTACCTGCTCGGTTTCGATATCGAGGTCTTCACGCCGATCTTCGTGATGAGCCGCATCACCGGTTGGACCGCCCACATCATCGAGCAGGGCGAATCCAACGCCCTGATCCGGCCGCTGAGCGAATACGTCGGCGTGCCACAGCGTTCCGTCGTCGCCTGACAGCGTCGGGCACAGTTCCCCTTGCTGGACAAGCGAATCCGGCTCCGACTGGCCGAGACGAGGCACTTCGACACCGCGGTGATGCTGCGCTACCTCGCCGACTGAGGGTGCCTGGCGGACGGCGCGAGCGGTCGCAGCCAGCGCGGCGTATGGAGTCGAACGCGGCGTGGCGTATCACTCTCGCAACGCGTCTGCGGTCAGGGTGAGGTGGTGGGTCAACAGCTCGGCCGCGGTGTCGGCGTCGCGGGCCAGTGCCGCCTCTTCCAGCCGACGGTGTTCCTCGGCGCCGTCTCGGCCGGGGTTGCGGTCCGTCGACCAGCGGCGGGCCAATTCGCTCGCGGTCCACATCCGGTCGAAGGTCTCGAGCAGGACGGGGTTCCCGCAACCCTCCAGCAGCGTCCGGTGGAAGATCCGATGGGCTTCGGACCATGCCTCGCTGTAGTGCTTGCCTTCGTCCGGGAGGAACGCCGGGGTACCCGCCAAACGGTGGTGGGCGGCCCGGACGTCGGCCTTCCACCGGTTCCGCCGATCCGTGCAACAGCGCGGGCACCACCGCGCACCTCTCGATGACTCGTCGGGTGGCGCGGTGGTGCCCCGGCAACGGGCGATGAGCCCGCGCTGTCAGCTGTAGTTGTAGAAGCCGCGTCCGCTCTTGCGGCCCAGGCGGCCCGCGTCGACCATCCGGCGCAGCAGCGCGGGCGGCGCGTAGTGCGGCTCGGCGAACTCGGCGTACAGCGACTCGGCCGCCGCCAGCGCGATGTCGAGGCCGACGGTGTCCAGCAGGGTGAGCGGACCCATCGGGTAGCCGCAGCCGCCCTTCATCGCCGCGTCGATGTCCTCGGCCGAGGCGTAACCCGACTCGAGCATCCGCACCGCCTGGCACAGGTACGGGATCAGCAGCGCGTTGACGATGAACCCGGAGCGGTCACCGGCCTGCACGGTGGTCTTGTTCAGCGTGTTCTTCGCGTAGTCGGTGACCGCGGCGGCCGTCTCCGGGGAAGTGACCAGGGTGGAGATGATCTCCACCAGCGGCATCACCGGCACCGGGTTGAAGAAGTGCACGCCGACGACCTGCTCGGGACGCTTGGTCGCGCCCGCCACCTTGATCACCGGGATCGACGAGGTGTTGGTCGCGAGGATGCCGGTCGGCTTCACGATCGCGTCGAGCTTGCCGAAGATCTCGTACTTCAGCGACTCGATCTCCGGGGCCGCCTCGATGACCAGGTCACGATCGGCGAACTCCTCGATATCGAGGGTGACGCGCACCCGAGCCAGCACGGCGTCGGCGTCGGCCTGGGTGATCTTGCCCTTCGTCACCCCGCGCGAGATCGACGCCGCGATCCGCTGCTGCGCCGCGTCGGCGAACTCCTGCTTCGTCTCGAGCACCAGGACTTCACTCCCGGCCTTCGCACACACCTCGGCGATGCCCGCACCCATCGTGCCGCCACCGATCACACCGATCAACTTCACAGTCATGTCTCCTATCCAAAGTCGACACCATTACTAGCAGGGCTCGAAATCAGGCGACGAACAGGAGCCGGGAACACATTCACGGCTGGTATTCCTGCACGAAAACCGTGTCGACTCCCAACTCGCCGACCCCCGCCGCACCACCCGGCTGGCCGAGTGGCGTTTGTCGTCCGGGCAGCGGCTCGGAGAAGAAGCGGGCGTTCTCGATGACGAACTGCTCCTGCCCCGCGGGAATGTCGTCCTCGAAGTAGATCGCCTCGACCGGGCACACTGGTTCGCACGCCCCGCAGTCGATGCACTCGTCGGGCTGGATGTACGCCATCCGATTGCCGACGAAGATGCAGTCGATCGGGCACTCCTCGACGCAGGCCCGATCCAGGACATCGACGCAGGCAGCGCCGACCACGAACGTCACGATGTTCTCCTCTGCCCTTCACACCCCGCGACAAGCGGACGTTCCGATCCTGGTGCCGAATCCTGTGCGTGGGTAGGGGCCTGTTACCGACCACCTCATAAGTTGGCTTTATGGCCTCGCGTTCGATCACCCGACACGGAGCTAGATTTCCAGCACGAGGCGCGTCCCGTGTAGCCGCTCGGTCTCGATTCTGCGGTGCGCCTCCGCGGCGGCGGACAGCGGAAGTAGGTCGACCGCTCGCGGTCGCAGCGTTCCGTCGAGCAGGTGGCGATTGATCACCGTCGCGGCCTCGCGCAGTTGGGCGCTGGTCGCGCGGGAGATGACGAAACCGCGAATCGAACCGTCCTTCAGATACAGCGGTCCCGTCGGGAGTTCGCTCCGGGAAGCGGGGCCCGCGACGATGACGACCCGGCCCCCGACCGCGAGCATCTCCACGGCGTCCACCATGTCGTTGCGACCAGAGGTGTCGATAGAGAGGTCGATGCCGCTGCCGACGATCGCGCGGACCTTGTCGACGATGTCTCGGTCGCGATAGTCGATGGTGTGCGCGGCGCCCACGCGTCGGCAGTACTCATGGTCGTCGGGATGCGCTGTCGCGATGACCGTGCTTCCGGCGCGGCTGATCATGGCGACGAGTGCGCTACCGACATTGCCTGCCGCGCCCGCGATCAGTGCCGTCTCACCCGGCCGGAGATTTCCGTGGGTGAACGCGGCGAGGTAGGCGGTGGCCGCCGGATGGACGACAGCCACCGCCTGCGTCGGAGACGCTCCGTCGGGCAGCGGGTAGAGGCGATCGACGGGAACGACGGCGAGCTCGGAGGCCGCTCCCTGCCGCCCGTCGTGCCCGAGACTGTTACACCAGACCTGATCGCCGGGAGAGAACTCCGGCGAACGCGATTCGACGACGTTTCCGACCAAGTCGCGGCCGATCACGAACGGAAACTCCATCGCGGTCGGGTATCGCCCGGAGCGCACGAAGGTGTCGACATGATCCACCGCCGTGGCCGTGACCCTGACCAGAACATCGTCCGGTTCACACACCGGCGGCGGCAGCTCGCCGTAGACGATCGCTTCCGGCGGCCCGAGTCGTTCGATGTAAGCAGCTCGCACGCGACGGCCCCCTTCGAGTGGGGAGCGGAGTGGGCTCAGTCTGTCATGCGGCCGCCGGACCAGCAACGGTGCGGCATCCGCCGCGATCGGCGGATCGATGAGCTCGGCAGAGCTCTTCGGCGCGCTGCACCGGATCGGTCACATGCCCGCGGCGTCCGCGATCTCGATCGCCTTGTGCACCAACGCGTCGATGAGCTCGACGGTCGGCGTGCCCGCCGCGGCCTTATTCTGTGGCTCGTCCATCGCCCGGCGCATCACGCCCTCCGCGATCACGGCCACCTTCCACAGGCCGAGCACGTGCCAGTACCGCAAGGCCGACGGATCGCGCCCGGTTTCGGCCAGGTACACCTCGGCGAGTTCGGCGCGGGTCGGGAAACCCGGCAGCGTCGAGGCGGGGAAATCACCGCCGGTGCCCTCTCCTGGCTCGGGCCAGTAGGCGAGCAGGCTGCCCATGTCGGCCAGCGGTTCACCCAGCGTGGACAACTCCCAGTCCAAAGCCGCGACGAGCTCACCGGATTCGCGATCCGCGATGACGTTGCGCAGATGGAAATCGCCGTGCACCAGCGTGGTCTCGCGCTGTTCCGGGATGGCCGCGACCAGCCTGCGGGTCAGGTCGTCGAGTTCGGGCAGTTCCCTGGTCTTGGACTGCTCCCACTGCCCCGCCCAACGTTTGAGCTGGCGCTGGGCATACGGCTTGTGGCTGGCCAGATCCGCGAGACCGACCTCGGAGATGTCGACGGCGTGGATCTTGGCGAGCGTGCGCGGCAGCGACAACGCGATCTCGCGACGCCGCTGCGGTGTCAGCGACCGCACGATGTCCATCGTGTCGACGACTTGACCGTCGACGAACTCCATCAAGACCAGCGGCGCGTCGGAGATGGCCGGATCGTTGGCGACCCCGAGGATGCGCGGCGCGGGCACCGGCGTGTCTTCCAGCGCCGCGATGATCCGCGCCTCGCGCACCACGTCGTGCGCCGACGCGAGCAGATGGCCAAGCGGCGGCCTGCGCAACACCCAGCGCCGCTCGGCGGCGTCGGTGACCAGATAGGTCAGATTGGATTGGCCGAGACCGATTCTGGTGAAACGCAGCGGCCCGTCGACCTCGATGCCCAGCGATTCGAGCCAACCGGCCACCGCCGCCGGGTCGACCGCCACGCTGTCGGAAACCTCAGGCACCGGCCGACCCCCCGCGGAACAACGCGTTGTCGACCAGGATGTCGACGCTTCCGAACTTCTCCAGCGTCAGGTCGACGCAGCGCCGCGCCCGGTCCTCGTCGGTGGCGTGCGCGGCGGCGAGACCGATACCGCGGGATGCGCCGGTGACGCTGGCCGTGCGGCCGGTCAGATCAATGCTGGTCATCAGGCTTTCACTCCATTGCTCGCGGCGGTCTCGGCGGTGCGGTACTTGCCCAGCTCCTGCCGGGCGATCGCCCGCTTGTGTACTTCGTCAGGTCCGTCGGCCAGGCGCAGCGTGCGCAGGTGCGCCCAGGCCATGGCGAGCGGGAAATCGTCGGTGACGCCGGCGCCGCCGTGCACCTGGATCGCGCGGTCGACCACCTTCAGCGCGATCTGCGGGGCCGCGACCTTGATCGCCGCGATCTCCGTGCGCGCTTCCTTGTTGCCGACCGTGTCCATCAGATGGGCGGCCTTCAGGGTGAGCAGCCGGATCATCTCGATCTCGATCCGCGATTCGGCGATCCAATCCTGGATGTTGGCGTTCTCGCTGATCGGCTTGCCGAAAGTGGTGCGCGAGCCGGCGCGCTTGCACATCAGTTCCAGCGCGCGTTCGGCCATGCCGATCGAACGCATGCAGTGGTGGATTCGGCCCGGTCCGAGGCGCGCCTGGCTGATGGCGAACCCTTCGCCCTCACCCTTCAGCACATCCTTGGCGGGCACCCTGACGTCGGCGAAATCGATCTCGGCGTGGCCCTCGCGGTCCTGATAGCCGAAGACCGGCAGGTTGCGCATGACCGTGACGCCGGGCGCATCGATCGGCACGACCATCATCGACTGCTGCCGATGCGGCGCCGCGTTCGGATCGGTCTTGCCCATCACGATCAGCACCTTGCAGTTCTTGTGCAGCGCGTTGGACGCGAACCACTTGCGGCCGTTCAGGATGTAGTCGCCGCCGTCGCGAACCATCGACAGCTCGACATTGGTCGCGTCCGAGCTGGCCACGCGCGGTTCGGTCATCGCGAACGCCGACGCCATCGTGCCTTCGAGCAGCGGCTTCAGGTACTTCTGCTTGTGCTCGTCGGTGCCGAAGAGGGTCAGCACCTCCATGTTCCCGGTGTCGGGCGCATTGCAGTTGCACGCCTCCGACGCGATATGGCTGCGACCCATGATCTCGGCGAGCGGCGCGTATTCGAGGTTGGTCAACCCCGGACCCCATTCCGGATGGGGGTGGAAGAGATTCCACAGTCCGCGACGGCGGGCCTCGGCCTTGAGCTCCTCCAAGATCGGCGGATGGAAATGCGGGTCACCGGATTCACGCATCTGCCGCTCGTAGACGGGTTCGGCGGGATAGACGTGCGAATCCATGAACGCGAGCAGATCCGCCTGGTACTTCAAAGCACGTTCGGACATGTCGAAAAAGGACATCCTGGCTCCTGACGGTAGGGCGGTGTCGGCGATGCGATGTCCGGACGGTACCTCGGCACGGCCGAGCCGACTGCGGGGTGACAGCTGCGATCCATACCCCACCAAAGGATATATCTGAAGTCGGCGTCAATTTCAAAGATCGCGACCGGAAGCGCTCTCGGCCAAGGGGAGCTCGCTTCGGCGCGCGACGGGGCACTCCGCCAATCGCGATCTCTCGCGGCAACACCAGCGATGCACTGACACGCCGATGTCGGCGCTGCTGAAGGCACCGACGAAGGAGTTCCAGGCGGCGCGTCACGCCAGGAGGACGGTCACTCTCCCGAGGGAATGCGCAGCGCGTTGACCCACAGCCGCGTCGCGGTGTCGATCACCTCGTCGAGCGGTGCCGGATCTACCGCGTCCGTGCCCGCGACGAAATGGTTGAAGGCGAGTCGGCTGACCATGCCGGACAGCGCGCGCGACGCCAGCATCGGATCCAGCTCCGCGTCCGCGAGCCCCCGCTCCTGGAGGTTCTCGATGCTGCGCGCATTGCGGACGACGAACGCCTCCGCGCGGTTGCGCCGCAGCCGGGCGAACTCGGGGTCGATATTGGCGACCTGCTCGAGCAGCCCCATCAGTTTCGCGTTGCGCTCGTAGGCCAGGAAGTAGGCGCGGTTGCTCGCCGCGATGATCCGCGCCGGGTCGGCGTCCTCGTCCACCCGGGGCATGCCCGGATGCATCATGTCCTCCTGGGCCACTTCCAGCACGGCCGCGAAGATCTCTTCCTTGCTCGCGAAGTAGGTGTAGAAGGTCCCGGACGAGCATTTGGCGGCCTTGGTGATGTCCACCAACCGCGTTTCCAGGTACCCGCGCCGTTCGAACACCTTCCGCGCGGCCGCGATCAGCGCCGCGCGGGTCCGCAGACCGCGCTGGGTCGCCGGCAACTCCCGCAACAGCGACGAGCGCGCCATGGACGGTGGCGCGTCATGGTCGTCGACGTCGGCGTCAGGAATAGTCATGTCGCATTTATACGTCCGGTCGATGTCGTTCGCGGTCTCGGGCGGGGATTCCGGAGGCTGTCGACGGCCAGCGCCATCCGGCGATCCGGTCGGGTCGCCCCACTGATTGAACCTGACGCCGATTTCAATTACCCTCCGGAAGAGCCGCCGCCATCGAGCGGGCTCTGACTTCGGTCGACTGCCGAACCTCCGGTTTCGACGTCATCACGGAACAGAAAGAGAACACGCATGCCGAAGACACAGCAGGTCCGTCTCGCGCAGCGCCCGACCGGGCTGACCACTGCCGACACCTGGAACGTGACGACCGAGGAAACTTCGGCCCTCTCCGACGGGCAGCTGCTGGTGAAGGTCGACTACATCTCCCTCGACCCGGCCATGCGCGGCTGGCTCAACGATGTTCGCTCGTATGTCCCGCCCGTCGGCCTCGGCGAGGTCATGCGCTCGCTCGATATCGCGACCGTCGTCGAATCCACCCACCCGGACTTCGCGGTGGGCGACACGGTGAGCGGCATCTTCGGGGTGACCGAGTACGCGGTCAGCGACGGCCGGGATGTCCAGCGCGTCGACCTGAACGTCGCACCCGGGCCCACCTGGCTCGGCGCACTCGGAATGCCCGGAATGACGGCGTATTTCGGCCTGTTGGAGGTCGGGAAGTTGCAGGCCGGGGAGACGGTGGTGGTTTCCGCGGCGGCCGGGGCCGTCGGCAGCGTCGTCGGACAGATCGCGAAAGCCAAAGGCGCGCACGTCATCGGCATCGCCGGTGGACCCGAGAAGTGCCGGATGCTCACCGAAGAGCTCGGGTTCGACGCGGCTATCGACTATCGCAACGAATCGGTGTTGAGCCGGCTGCGGGAAGGGGCGCCCAAGGGCATCGACATCTACTTCGACAACGTCGGTGGCGAGATCCTCGACGCCGCGCTGGCCAACCTGCGCCGCGGCGCGCGGGTGGTGCTGTGCGGTGCGATCTCGGCCTACAACGACGAGACGCTCGCACCCGGGCCGTCGCGCTACATGTCCCTGCTGGTCTTCCGCGCGTCCATGACCGGCTTCGTCGTCTTCGACTATGCCGACCGCTACGGCGAGGCCGTCCAGCAGATCGCGCAATGGTTGGCCGAGGGCAAGCTGAAGAGCCACGAGCACGTCGTCGAGGGTGGGGTCGCGCGCTTCGGCGAGACGTTGAACATGCTGTTCACCGGTGCGAACAACGGAAAGCTCGTGCTCGCGATCTGATTCGGCCGACGGCGCGTCGACAGGTGCCGCCGGCGACCACGGCAGCACCCGTGACGACCATCCGAGCCAGACCGAATTTGATCATCCATTAAATTCTGGCCATGAGGATCGTGGCGGTTCTGGCTCCGGACAGCGTGCTCGGTTTCGAAGTGATGCTTCCTGGCATGGTGTTCGGCGCCGCGAACACGGTGAGCGGGGAAGAGCACTACGACATCCGGATCGTGACGGTCGGCGGAACGGCCGCCGCCGCTTCCGAGCACGGTGCGGTGCGGCTGGTGACGGACTGGGATCTCGACAGTCTGGCCGATGCCGATACCGTCGTCGTGCCTGGTCAGGCCGAATTCCGTTGTGAGCCATCCGCTGTCGTTCGCCACGCGCTGCTGGACGCGGCCGAGCGGGGCGCGCGGTTGGCTTCTGTCTGCGTCGGCGCGTTCACCCTCGCCGCGACCGGGTTGCTCGACGGGCAGCGCGCGACCACCCATTGGGAACACGCCGCCGAGCTGGCGCGCCGCCATCCGCTCGTCGACGTCGACGCCTCGGTGCTGTTCATCGACAACGGCGCGGTGCTCACCTCGGCCGGGGCGGCGGCGGGGCTCGATCTGTGCCTGCACATGGTTCGCCGGGATCTCGGCGCCAAGGTGGCCGCCGACACCGCCAGGCAGATCGTGATGCCGCCGCAAAGGGACGGTGGGCAAGCGCAATTCATCGCGCACACCGACCCGGACAGCCCCGACTCCTCCCTGCAGCCGGTCCTGGACTGGATGCAGGTCAACCTGCACCGCCCGCTCACCCTCGACGACATCGCCGCGCACGGAGCCATCAGCGTGCGCAGCCTCAACCGCCGGTTCCGCGCCGAGATCGGGACCACTCCCCTCCAGTGGTTGCTGCGCGCCCGGGTGCACCGCGCGCAACAGTTGCTCGAGACCACCCACCTGTCCATCGACCGCATCGCCGAAGAGGCGGGCTTCGGCGCCGCCACGACCTTGCGCTACCACTTCGCCCGCCTGACGCGAACGTCTCCGCAGGCCTACCGCAACAGCTTTCACCATTCCGGCCGTTCCTCGCGGCTTGGCGAACGAACGGCGTAGCCGCTACTCCGCGTAGCCCGTGGCCAGATTTGAGCAATACATGGCTATCTGGCCACTGGGCGGCGGTTACTTCCGAGCACACACTGAGTGGGCACAATCGGAAGGGAACACACGATGACCGTTCAGCAAGCCGACAAAGCTCAATTCAACTTGCCCACTTCGGAACTCGCCGTCGCCGCGGACGCGTTGGTCGCCGAGGTCTCACCGGAGCTCGTCTACAACCACTGTGTGCGCAGTTATCTGTACGCGCGGGAAGTGGCGGCCGCCGAGGGGTTGCGCGAAGGTGTGGACTACGACGGCGAACTGCTCTACCTGGGCTGCCTTCTGCACGATCTCGGCGCGACCGAGCACGCCAACGGCGACCAGCGTTTCGAGGTCGACGGCGCCGACGCCGCCGCGGATTTCCTCAGAAGCAAAGGCGTCGACGACGCGCGGGTCCGAACAGTGTGGAACGCTGTCGCACTGCACACCGTCGACGGCATCGCCCATCGTTTCGGGCCGGTGGAAGCCCTGGTTCAGCGCGGCACCGGAGTCGACATCGTCGGCCGGGACCGAGAACTACTGCCCGAAGGGTTCGCCGAGCGGGTGCATGCCGTGTGGCCGCGTTACGACCTCGGGTACTCGTTCGGCGAGATATTGGCCAGGCAGGTGCGCGACAACCCGGCCAAGGGCAGCCCGTTCACGTTTCCGGGTCAGGTCTGTCAGCTGTACTACCCGACGCACGGACCGATCACCTGGTTCGACATCGTGGACGGCGCGGGCTGGAACGACCGGCCGGTGCGGGTCGATTCCGGCAGCGTCGGAGCCGCGGCGCCCGCCGAACTGGCGTCGCTGTTCGAGCGCTACTTCAACGCCGGTGACCTCGACGGCTTGATGTCGCTGTACGAGCCCTCGGCACTGCTCTTTCCGAGCCCGGGCGACCGGCGATCGGGTACCGCTGCGATCCGGAACGCGCTCGGCGACATGATCGACTCCGGCGCCCGGATCGAGCTGCGGACGCGCCGGGTGCACGTGGTGGGCGAGCTAGCGCTGATCTCGAACGACGCCACCGTGTCGGGCGTGCGACCCGACGGCGATCCGGTGATCTCCAGTTCCACCGAGATCGCCCGGCGCGGCCGTGACGGGTCCTGGCGCTACGTGCTCGACGACCCGTACTTCTCGCTGTGAGGCGCTCGATGAGCACCTACGGAATTCTCGTCTTCGACGATGCCGAGGAACTCGACTTCGCCGGGCCCTGGGAGGTTTTCACCACCTCGGCGATCCTGCGGAACGGCGCCGATCGCGCCGTCCTGATCGCCGAACGGCCCGAACCGGTCCGATTCAGCAAAGGGCTTCGCGTGCTGCCGGACCATACGCTGGACGACCACCCGCCGCTGGACGTACTGCTGATCCCGGGCGGACGCGGGGCACGGACGACGCAGCCGCACAACGCGGTGGTCACCGAGTGGATCGCCAGGACGGCGGCCGAAGCCTCCTGGGTGGTGAGCGTCTGCACCGGAGCGTTTCTCCTGCATGCCGCGGGCCCGGCGCGCGGCCGCCGCGTCGCCACGCACTGGAAATACGAGGACGCGCTCGAAGCGCGCGGCGACGTCACCGTCATCCGGGACGCACGGTACGTCGTAGACGGCAACCTCCTTACCAGCCAGGGCGTTTCGGCTGGCATCGATAGTGCGCTCTGGCTCGTCGGCCGACTGCACGGCCGGGCGCACGCGCGGGCCGTGCGTCGGGAGATCCACTACGACCCGGCCCCGCCCTACCTCGCCGACGAACCCGAGGTGAGTTGACCGCGACCGCACCGCACGGCGAGGCTCGGGATTGAGGCGGCGGTGCGCACCTTCTTGCGGCATTCGGGGTTGCGAAACGGCTGACAGGAACGGGCTTCAGCTCAAGCGGTGCTTGGCGAGAAGGGCCGTGTCTTCGAGAATTTCGTCGATCGGTCCGTTCGCGACGATCCGGCCCGCGTCGAGGATCACGGCGCGGTCGCAGACGCGTTGGGCGTAGGGCAGGTCGTGGGTCACCATCAGGATGGTGGTCGGCAGGGTCAGGAGGATGCCGGCGAGTTCGCGGCGGGCGACCGGGTCGAGGTTCGCGGCGGGCTCGTCCAGCACGAGCACCTCGGGTCGGCACGCGAGGACTGTGGCCAATGCGGCGCGGCGGCGTTCGCCGACCGAGAGGTGCGTCGGGGAGCGATCGGCGCGGTCGGTCATACCGACCGCCGCGAGCGCGTCGCGCACGTCCTCGGCGAGGCGTTCGCCTCGGACACCGAAATTCGCCGGACCGAAGGCGACGTCCTGTTCGACGGTCGGCATGAAAAGCTGATCGTTGGGGTCCTGGAAGACTACGCCGACGCGTTGGCGGATAGCGCGAACAGTGCTGCGGTTCAAGCGAGTTCCGCCGATACGCACCTCCCCCGATGCAGCGGTGAGTACACCGTTCAGATGCAGCATCAGCGTGGATTTTCCCGCACCGTTGGGGCCGAGGACGGCCACCCGTTCCCCGGTGGCGATGTCGAGATTCACGCCGTGCAGGGCGCCGGTTCCGTCGGGATAGGCGAAAGTCAGGTCGACCAGGCGCACCGCGGGTGTCGTCGGCTCGGTCACCGGACCGCCCACGCGCTCAGGCAGACGCAGATCGCCCCGGCCGCAGGCAGCAAGCCGAACATCCACTGTGTTCGGGTCGACGGCTTGAATCCGAAATCAGTGGTTGTTCCGTCGAATCCACGCGACAACATCGCCAGATGTACGCGTTCGCCCCGTTCGTAGGACCGCAGGAACAAGTGGCCCGCGCCGCGGGCGGTCGAACCGGCTTGACGCAGTGTGCGCGGGTCGTCGCCGCGCGAGATCCGGGCCATCCGCATTCGCGCCGCCTCGTCCACGAGCACATCCACATACCGAAGCATGAGCACTACGATCATGACGATCACGCCCGGGACACGCAGCCTGGCCAGCCCGGCGGGCAACTGGCCGATGCTCGTCGTCGCGGCCAAGGTCAGCGAAATACCGACGCCGATAGTTCCTTTGGCGATGATCCCCCACGCGGCATACAGACCGGTCGTCGACAGCGATAGCCCAGCGAACACTGTCCTCGGTTCACCCGCGGCGAACGGCAACAGTATCGCCAACACGACGAAAGGCGCTTCGATCAGCAGGCGCGGCGCGATCCACCGGAGCGAGATACCGATCCACGACCACAACGCGACCAACCCCAGCGCGTAGCAACCGAACGGCCAGAACAATTCTCGCGGAGTCGCGACGACAGCGAAGATCGCGAACACCGCACAGACGATCTTCACTTCGACAGGCGCCCGATGAGCGGGCGAGTTCCCCGGCAGATACAGCCAGTGACCGCTCACCTCAAGCCGACTCCGACCCGGCGACCGCGGTTTCGCCTTCCGCCGAAGGGCTCCTGTTCTTCCGTCCCGCGCGAATCGTGCGAAGCAGAGCGAACAGCACGGCGAATGCGGCGGCGACGCCGAGAATGCCCGCGATGCCGATCAATTCGTCGTTGCCGTCGATCGCGTAGTCGGCCAGCGGAGAGTTCGCGAGCCGATGTTCTTCGGCGCTCTGGGCGATGCATTCGCCGTGCAGTTCTTCGGCGCCGTCGACCTCGAGCACCGTGCATCCGCGTTGGGTCGTGGCGTCGAGTCCGTCCGGTTGCGAACTGGCCACGTAGGACAACGTGCCCGCGATGATCACCGCGACCCCCGCGAACGCCCACAGGAACCCGGTCATCGAGAGTCGAGCGCGAAGCGGGGCCGCGTCGGTTCGGTGTCGTTCGGTGACCCGCAACAGGTAGACCAGATCGGGTCGCGCCTTAGCCACTGCGACAACGGTGATCGCGGTGATGATTCCCTCTCCGACACCGATCAGCGCGTGGGTGATCGCCATGTATCCCGCGACGGCCCCGACGGTCGATCCCGCCGCACCACCGATCGCGTACTCGACGACGAAACCCATTGCGGCGGCCAGCGTTCCGGCAAGCGCCGAGACGAAGGCGGTGACAGCGATCCCTGCGTCGACCCGCTTGGCCAGCATCGGCAGGATCAGGCGTGCGACCGTGTAGCCCACCGCTACGCCGATCAGCGCCATGTTGGTGATGTTGGCGCCCAACGCGGACAGGCCGCCGTCGGCGAAGAGAAGCGCCTGGACGACGAGCACGATCGCCACGCACAGCGCCCCGACGTAGGGTCCGACCAGGATCGCGGCGAGCGCCCCGCCGAGCAGATGTCCGCTCACGCCGGGCAGGATCGGAAAGTTCACCATCTGCACCGCGAAGATGAACGCGGCCACCAGACCCGCCATGGGAGCGGCACGTTCATCGAGTTCGGCACGTGCCCGCCAGGCGGCGAAACCTGTTCCGGCAATCGCGATCAGGGCGAAGACCAACGAAGTCGGAGCGTCGACGATGCCGTCGCTCATATGCATGGCAACTGTGTAATCGCTCACCCCCCAAGACGATACGCTCGATACCTGCGCATGTGAACACATATGGAGGTATGGGCGCGGGAACTGGCCCTACGCGCTCGCGAGCGGCAGAGTGGAGACGTGGCAGTCAGTCTTCCGCTGGACCCCGATCACGCGAGCCGCGCCGCGTCGGGACTGGATATCGTCGGCATCGACCAGTGGGCCGATCGTTTCGACATGCTCTCCGACGCCCACCGGCTCCGGCTTCTGGTATGCCTGCACCACGCACCCGACATCAGCGTCAGCGATCTCGCCGCCGCCGTGGGCAAGTCCGGAACCGCTGTCTCCCAAGCGCTTCGGCTGCTTCGCCAGCAGGGATGGGTGACCAGCACCAAGGACGGTCGCATCGTCCGATACCGCCTCGCCGATGACACGATCCACGAGTTGCTGCACTGGATCGGAGCGACCCATGCCGCGGAGACCGTCCGGGCCGAGAGGCCGTGAGCGAACGTGGCGCCGGTTCGACAGCGAGATCAGCGCACCGGCGCCACGGGCTGAAACGGCCGGATCTCGTCCTCGCCGGGCCGGATGACACCGGCGTGCGACTCGGGGACCTCGTTCCATGCGCCTTCGACGTCGCGAAGCGGTTCGGAGACCACGAACCGGGTCTCGTCGCTCAACCGGTGCAGCACTTCCACCTCCGGGTGGAGAGCGCGGACCTTCTCCACGGCGGTCGAGAAGAACAGCGACCGCGTCCGGCCCTCGGTCGAGTAGCGAAAGACCCACAGGGAGGTGCCGTCCGTCGTCGCGACCGTCATCTGCACCGGGTTCTCGACGCCGCGGCGGGCGCCGACGTCCTCGACGAGTCCGACCGCCCGCGCGACGGCGGCGAACGGATCCTCGGTGAGGCCGAAGGTCAGCGCTAGGAAGAAGAGGGTCTCGGAGTCCGTCGAACCTTCGATGTCGGGGTAGAGGCCCGGGTCGACGGCCATCAAGAGGTCGCGCTTGACCTCGGAGAATCCCCGCAGTGCGCCGTTGTGCATCCACAGCCAGTCGCCGTACCGGAACGGATGGCAGTTGCTGCGCTGCACCGGGGTGCCCGTCGACGCGCGCACGTGCGCGAACAGCAGCGGCGTCCGGATCTGCCGGGAGATCTCCTGGAGATTTCGCTCGTTCCACGCTGGCTCGATGCATTTGAACACCGCGGGCGTCGGGCCCTCGCCGTACCATCCGATGCCGAAGCCGTCACCGTTCGTGGTGGTCGCGCCCATGCGCGAGTGCAGGCTCTGGTCGATCAGGGAGTGGACAGGTCGGAACAGCAGGTCCTCGATGAGGATCGGATCGCCGGAGTATGCCATCCACCTGCACACCTCTTCATTGAAGTCCCGTACCACGCGCTTGTGGCGGGTTTCGGAAATTTGCCCTCCTGCGCTGGGGGTCTCCTCGACGTCGGGACCGTCACGCGTTTTCCACGCATCCTGACACTTTCGTCATTATCCTAGAGTTTCCACACATATTGATGATATTCTCAAAATTGTAGGCGCGCGGCCTACCGTGAGGTTCTAGGAAGGAATTGCCGTGGCGAGCGACCGCATCGACGTGCATCAGCACCTGATTCCGCCCGTCTACCGCGAGGCGCTGCGGACGCACGGAATCGACGCTGCGGGGGGCCGTGAGCTGCCCGAATGGACGCCGAAGGCGGCGTTGCGGTCGATGTCGGCGGCGGGCATCGCGTCCGCGATCCTGTCGGTTTCGACAGCCGGCACCGCGTTCCTGACGGATCCCGCCGAAGCCGCGGAACTCGCCGGCGCGGTCAACGACTACGCCGCGAAGCTCAGCGCCGATCACCCCGATCGCTTCGGCTTCTTCGCCACGGTGCCATTGCCCGATGTGGCGGCGGCCGCCGCCGAAGCGGAGCGAGCCCTGGACGACCTCCGAGCCGACGGTTGCGTTCTCCTCGGCAACTCCCGCGGCAGCTACCTCGGCGAGGAAGGCCAGAACGACCTGTTCCGCGTCCTCGACGAGCGCTCGGCGGTCGTTCTCGTGCACCCCGCGGAGCTGCCCGCCGCCCCGGTACCCGGCGTCCCGCCGTTCGCCACGGACTTCCTGCTCGACACGACGCGCGCTGCATATCTCTTGGTACGCAACGGAATCCGTCGCCGTTACCCCAACATCCGCTTCATCCTCAGCCACGGGGGCGGCTTCGTGCCCTACGCCGCGCACCGCATGTCCCTGAGCATTTTCAACCAGACCGGCGCCAGTCCCGTCGACGTCCTCGACGACTTCGCGGGCTTCTACTTCGACACCGCGCTCTCCGCCAGCGCGTCCGCACTCCCGAGCCTCCTCGCCTTCGCCGAACCCGGACATGTGCTCTACGGCAGCGACTGGCCGTTCGCCCCGGAACCCGCGGTGCACTACTTCAACGCCGGACTCGACGAATACCCACACCTCGACGCGTCCACCCGCCGCGGTATCGAACGCACGAACGCGACCGCACTCTTCCCCCGCTTCGGACGCACCACCCCGCTCCCGCAACCCCCATTCCTCGCCCGCGCACGGCGAGGCCTGCGGCAACGCGCGTTCCGCACCATAGCCCGCGCCGCGAGCAATCACTGAGCCCGCGAGCTGTGAACCATCAGCGGCCCGCCGAACAGCGAGTAGGCCTGTACCGCAAAGGTATTCCGCACTATCGCAAGCCGCACAGATGCGCTGGACCTGCCGTGACCTTCCTCGCCGTACGCACGTTCCGCGTCGTGCGCCGGTAACCTGCTCATTCGCCGCGTGGAAACGCGATCTGCGCGCGCAACTGTGATCCGTGTAACGGAATTCACCCTCGCACGACAGGTACTGCGGGCCGTAGGTACCGGCCCGACCGTGTCGACGTATCAGGAAGAGGGGTGAAGTCGGTGGCGCGGCGCAGGGGGTTCTTGGCTGAACTGCAGCACCAGCATCGGCTGGTGCAACAACGCCAAGCACAGCAGCAGCGAGCAGCGATACGTGCACACAACATGGCTGTACGGGAAGCGCAACGGTTCGCGCGCGAGCAGCAACGCGCTGCGGAAGCGGCGATGCGTGCCTCGGCAGCAGAACGCGCAGCCGCGGACCGAGCCGCGAAACTCGCCCACATTGCCGCCCGGGAGGCGGAAGCCGAGGAGAAGAATGCACAGTTGGCGGCCGCCCATGACGCGATCGACAACCTCCTCACCGCAACCCTCGAGGTCGATGACTGGGTGGACCTGGAATCGCTCCGTGAAGCGGCCGTTGACCTCCCATTCGATCGGCCCGAATTGCTTGTACCATCTCCGGCTCCCCGCTACCACGTTGTGCCGGATCGACCAATCTTCGTGCCGCTCGCGCCCCCAACGGGATTGAGCGGCGCACTGGGCGGAAACCGCCGACATGCCGCCCAAGTGGAGGCGGCGCAGCGGGCATATTTCGACCTCCTACAGCAGTGGCAGCAGGCTCTTGCTCATACGTGCGGTTTGAACGCCATGCTTCGCGCAGCATGGCGAGAGCAGGAGGCCGCGCGCCAAGCAGAATTGGCAGACGCGCGCAGTCGACACGAGCAAGCGATCGCTGATCATCGCAGACAGATCGCCGAGTCGAACGCGCACCTGGACAGGCTGATCGCCGGATTACGCGAGCGCCAGCCCGCCGCGATGGATGAGTACGTCGGCATCGTGCTGGCGAATTCGATCTATCCGGAGGCCTTCGAAGTGTCTTACGAACATTCCTTCGACGCGAATGATCGCGAACTCCACATCACAGTCCTCGCCCCGCCACCCGACGCATTTCCGACAGCGAAAGCGTTCCGCTACAACAAAGCGAACGATGAGATCACCGAGTCCAGGCTCGCTGCTGCCGATGTGAAGCGCCGCTATGCGTCGGCGATCGCCAAGACCGCGTTGCGGACAACGCATGAGGTGTTCGAAGCTGATCGCGAAGAGATCATCGAAAGCATCTCCCTTGCTGTCGCTGTCGATACGGTCGACAGAGCGACCGGGCACGACACCCGCATCGACCTTGTCCGCCTTGCTACCGATCGCGCAGACTTCTTGCCGGTCGAACTCGCACGAGTGGAAGCGACAGATACTCTGGCCCATCTGGCTGCCGCGGTATCGAAGAACCCCTACGGGCTGGTCCCGTTGGCAAACCACGGAGTGCGCGGATGAACGATTCTCACGCGGTGATCATCGGATTGCGGAAGATGCTGATCGTCAAGGAACGCGAAGCCGCCGACCTGCAAGATCGGGTCCGAGAACTCACCGAACGGCTGGATGCTCGTCCAGCCGCACAAGCCAGACCCGAACCAGCAGATGACCCTCGGCTCATCACAGTGGACGACGCACTGGTCCTGCAGGATGTGGGAATCTACGAGTACCACCATCCCTTGGAAAACGCCGAGAGCTACAAAGACGCTCTCGCCGGGCTTCGAATAGAAGTGCGCGAAGCCGTCAAGGCTAGCGACGCGATCGTCGTGGCGAAGAAATTCAGCTTCAACAACTCTCTGGCCGAAGGACGCCGGTTGACCGCGGACCTGTCCAAGCTCATGCTCCGGGCATACAACGCCGAAGCGGAAAACTGCGTCCGAACAATTCGTGCCGGCAACCTGGACACCGCCAAACGACGGCTCGACAAGGCCGCCAAAGACATCGAGAAGCTGGGCACGGCAATGCAGATGCATGTTTCGCATGCATACCACGCGCTGCGGATCAAGGAGCTCGAACTCACTGCCGACTACATGATGAAAGTGCAGGAAGAGCGGGAAGTCGCTCGCGAGGAACGTGAGCGACTGCGCGAAGAACGCAAAGTCGAACAAGAGCTCGCGGCGGAAAGAGAACGTCTCGAGAAGGAGCAGGCTCACTACCGCGCTGTTCTGGAACGGCTTGCTGCTGCAGGGCAAGACACGCGTGACATCGAAGAACAGCTCGGCCGGATCGCAGACGCGATCGCACAGAACGACTTCCGTGCCGCGAACATTCGCGCAGGTTACGTCTATGTCATCTCCAACATCGGCGCGTTCGGCCCCAATGTCGTCAAGATCGGACTCACACGTCGCCTGGAGCCACTCGACAGAGTCCGTGAGCTCGGTGGCGCCTCCGTTCCCTTCCCGTTCGATGTCCACGCTGTGTATTTCTCCGACGATGCAGTCACACTCGAAAATGAGCTGCACAAAGAGTTCGCCTCGGCGCGGCTGAACCACGCGAACCCGCGGCGGGAGTTCTTTTTCGCCAGCCCCGATGAAGTACGCCGGGTACTGGCCAAGAAGGTGGGGAACCTGCTCGACTACAACGACTCGCCCGAGGCGACACAGTACTTCCAATCGAAACGCTACTGGCCTACGCGGTGAGATTGAGCGCGTCCAGGCACTTCTGGCTGCTGCCATGGCGCCGCCGAGCATGAATCCCGAGCAGTATTCCCAGGACGAGCGCGGCATACGCGAACTTGCGCCGCCCAGCCATGAACAGTCCACGATCAGCGCAGGACCGGCGCGCGTGGCGTCCTGTTCGGCCGGGAGGTGAGTGTCGAAGGCGCGCTACTGCAAGGATTTCTTCAGCTTCTACCAGGTGCGGGCGTCGTAATGTCAACGGTGCCAACGCAATCTGGGGAGGTCGACGTGAAGAAGCTGTTGTGTGTACTGGCCGTGTTCGCCGCCATCGTGGTCACCGTGGCGGGGACGGCGCAGGCGAAGTCGTATCGGGTGGTGGGGAAATGCAAGGGGGACGTGGCCGGGTACGGGTGGTTCGAGGCGGACACCGACCTGGAGGTCGAGTTCGACGACGGGGAGATCGAACGCGAATACAGCTACCTCTACTTCTACGGGTTTCTGACCGAGGTGGACAACCAGTCGGCCCGGATCACCTGGGACGACAAGCACGTCATCTACCGCGAAGGCCGCTACGACGTCGCAGTGCCCTACAGCGCGGGCGCCGGTTTGTGGTTCAAGGACAACAGCCGCAAGAACCGCTGGATCAAGCTTTGCGACTACTGAGCCGCTGACGATGCTGTCAGCCGGTTGTCGGTGGGCTGTCAGCGGTGGGGGTCATTGTTCTTCTTGTCAGCCGGAGCACGGGCTCCGGCACAACAGAAGGAGAAGGCAATGTCGCAGAACAACATCTCGGATCTGGTCGCCGCTCACATGGAGACCGCTCGGGCGAAGGCGGATCGGCGGATGGAGGCGGCCGAGGCGGCGCAGGTGCGGGCCGGGGTGCGGATCGAGGAGGCGAACGGGTTCGTTCGGCCGAGCAAGGAGGAGCTCCAGCAGGTGCGGGCGGAGGCGCGGGCGCTGGGCAAGCAGATGGCCGACGAGCTGAAGGCGCGCGGGGCCGCGCTGAAGGCCGGGCGATAGCCAGGGACGGCGGGATCGGGTGCACACTATGCCGATCCCGCCGAACAGGCCTCACAACCAGGTACGCAGGACCTCCGCGATTTGCCGGAGAGCCGAGTCGGTGGTCATTCGCCAGTGCGTGGTGTCCACCGGGTGGTTCCGCACGGGGCCGGTGACCGCGGCCGTCCAGGTCGACGCACCGGCGGAGCCCGTCGGATCACCCTCAGCGGCAGTGAAATACACCAACGGTCCATCGAAAGCGCGTGGGTGATAGGCCGCGTCGAGGTCGATCGAAGCAACCGCGGAGTCCACGACTCGTTGGATCCGCTCGGCTCCGAAGGATGCGAACGGCTCCGGCAGCGCGCTCAATCTCTGGGCCAGTTCCGACAACTCCACCGTCCCGTCCAAGCCGAATTCCGCGACTCGATCGCCGAGCAGTCCACCGAGCACTTCCGGCACCGAGACGGCGGCGTCGGAATCAGCGGTGGAACGCAGATGGCTGTCCATCATGCCCAGCAGCGCCACCTTTTCGCCCTCTTCTTGGAGCTGAACGGCCATGGCGTGCGCGAGCACACCGCCGAGCGACCAGCCGAGCAGGTGGTACGGCCCCTCCGGTTGCACGGAGCGCACGTGCTCGACGTAGAGCCGCGCCCAGTCCTCGATCGAATCCGGAAGCGGTTCGTCCGAACTCAGGGCGGGCGACTGAAGGCCGTAAATCGGCCGGTCCGTGTCGAGGTGCGCGGCGAGCCCGGCGAAGGACCAGGAGATGCCACCGATCGGGTGGACGCAGAACAGCGGCTCGGCGGACCCGGAGGTGCGCAGCGGGAGCAGCACGTCGAATGCCGCTGCCGCGCTTCCGGCGCCCTCCGCGCGGAGCTGGGCGACGATGCCCGCCGGGGTCGGCGTGGTGAAGACCCACGCCACCGGAATCGTCTCGGCCACCGCCTCGCTCAACCGCGCCGACAACTTGGTCGCGATCAGCGAGTTGCCGCCGAGCTCGAAGAAGTTGTCGTCCAGGCCGATTCGATCGAGGCACAGGACTTCCGCGAACACCGCGCAAACGGCGGTCTCCAGCGCCGTCGACGGAGCGCGGTAAGCGCCGACAGCGAATTCCGGTTCGGGCAGCGCCGCGCGGTCGAGTTTGCCGGACGAGGTGAGCGGGATCTCGTCGAGGACCACGATCGCCGCGGGCACCATGTGCGACGGCAGCGTCCGCGCGGCCCACTCGATCAAAAGACCGGAGTCCAGACCGAGTACACCCATCACATACGACACCAAAATGGTTGCCCCGGCCGCGTTCTCCCTGCCGATCGTGACGGCGAAGTCCACCTCCGGGTGCTCGACGAGTACGGCGTCGATCTCGCCGAGCTCGATGCGGAACCCACGAATCTTCACCTGGAAGTCGGTGCGGCCCAGGCACTCCAACTCCCCCGCCACGTTCCACGCCACGAGGTCGCCCGTGCGGTACATCCGTGTGCCCGCGTCGAAGGGGTTCGCCACGAATCGCTCCGCGGTCAGGTCCAGCCTGCCGAAGTAGCCGCGGGCCAACTGCACACCCGCCAAATACAGCTCACCGGGGACACCGACCGGCACCGGCCGCAGCCGCGAATCCAGGACGTACACCTGACTGTTCCAGACCGGGACGCCGATCGGCACCGCCACCTCGTCGGCCGATCGCACCGGGTGACTGGTGATCGACACGGCAGCCTCGGTCGGGCCGTACACATTGAACAGCGCTGTACCCGGCGCGGCCAGCGCGAACCGGCGCGCCAGCGCGGCGGGCAGCGCCTCACCGATGGCGAACACCCGGCGCAGGGAATCCGGCAGGCGACCCGTCAGCAAGGCCTCCAGTTTGGACGGCACGGTGTGCAGCGTCGTCACACCCTCGCGCGCCATGAGGTCGTTCATATACGCCGGGTCCCGATGGCCGTCCGGTGCGGCGATCACCAACCGGCCGCCGCCCGCCGCGGGCGACCAGAACTCCCACACCGACACGTCGAACGTCGACGCCGTGTTCAACAGCACGACGTCGTCGGCGCACAGATCGAATTCCGCTGTCTTCCAGAGCAACTGATTCACGATCGCGCCGTGCGACACCGCGACGCCCTTCGGGCGACCGGTGGAACCCGAGGTGAAGATCACGTACGCGGTGTGCTCGGCGCGCAACGGCGCGAGGCGATCCAGGTCGGTGAGCACCGACGAGTCCACCGCCGAGAGGTCCAGCCGATCCAGGCGCACCACCGGCGCGGCGGACGTGGTGAAATCCGCGTCGGCGTCGGTCAGCACGCAGACCGGCGCCGCCGTCTCGAGGATGTACTCGGTCCGCTGCGCGGGCTGATCCGGATCCACCGGCACGTACGCACCGCCTGCCTTGCTCACCGCGTACATCGCGACAACCAGATCCACCGACCGCCGAAGGGCCAGCGCTACCCGCGACTCCGGCGCGACGCCCAGCGAAATCAGATAGCGCGCAAGGCAGTTCACGCGCGCATCCAACTCCGCGTAGCTCGTGGGAGCGCCGTCCGCGGCGATCAGCGCTACCGACTCCGGCGCGGCGGCGACGGCCGCGTCCAGCAGGGACACCAGCGTGGCGCTCGTATCCACCCGGTGCGCGGTGTCGTTCCAGGTCGCGAGAATTCGAGTGCTCTCGTCGGGCGCGAGCAGATCGATCGCACCCACCGGCACCGTCGCTTCGGCGGCCACCGCGTCCAGCACCCGGACGAACCGGTCCGCGAAGCCGCGCACCGTCGACTCGTCGAACAGGTCGGCGGCGTAGGTGAAGACGCCGCCGATACCGGCGGGCGCGCCCGCCGCGTCGTAGCTGTCGGCGACGATGACATGCAGATCGAACTGCGCCAGCTGCCGATCCGTCTCCCACGCGGCGATCGTCAAGCCCGGCAGTTCCATGCTGGCCTTGGCCAGGTTCTGGAACGACAGACCCACCTGGAACAGCGGATGCCGTGCCGTCGACCGCGCCGGATTCAGCACCTCGACCAGGCGCTCGAACGGGATGTCGGCGTGGGCGAAGGCCTGGAGGTCGGTGTCGCGCTGCCGCGCGAGCAATTCCGTGAAGGTCGCGTCCGGATCCACCCTCGTGCGGAACACCAGGGTGTTGACGAACATGCCGATCAGATCGTCCAGCACCTCCTCGCCGCGACCCGCCACGGGGGTGCCGATCGCGATGTCGTCGGTGCCCGACAGCCGGGCGAGCAGCACCGCGAGCGCGGTGTGCACGACCATGAACAGGGTCGCGCCGTTCGCACGGGCCAGCTCCGCCAGCGCCGCGTGGGTGGGGGCCTCGATGCGCAGCGGTACCCGCCCACCCACGAACGACTGCACCGCGGGCCGCGGCCGGTCCCTCGGCAGCTCCAGCTGATCCGGAAGATCGGCGAGCGCCTGTCGCCAGTAGGCGATCTGCTCGTTCGCCATCGATCCCGGCTGATCCTCGCTACCGAGCAGCGCGCGCTGCCACAGCGCGTAATCCGCGTACTGCACGGGCAGCGGTGCCCACGCCGGAGCCTGCCCCACCGAGCGGGCCGCGTACGCCGCCGCCAGGTCACGGGTCAGCGGACCGCCCGAGAAGCCGTCGCCCGCGATGTGGTGCACGACCATGGCGAGAACGAATTCGCGATCAGCCCGGAACAGGGCGGCGCGGACCGGCACCTCGGCGGTGACGTCGAATCCGGTCGAAAGAAGTTCCACCACAACGGATTCGACGTCGTCCACGTCGCTTACGCGCAGCTCCGGCACATCGGGATGTTCGGGAGGCAGGACGACCTGCACCGGACCGTCCTCGAACTGCGGGTACACCGTGCGCAGAATCTCGTGCCGCGCGACGAGCTCGGTGAACGCCCGCCGCATCGCGTCGATGTCGAGCTCACCGGTCAGCCGGATCGCGACCGGGATGTTGTAGGCGGCCGATCCGGTGTCGAACCGGTTGAGGAACCACATGCGCTGCTGCGCGGGCGAGAGCGGAATGCGTTCCGGCCGTGGCCCCGCCACCAAGGCGGGACGACCGCCCCCGGTGAGCTTCGCGAGCTCGCGCGCGCAACCCGCGACGGTGGGCGCGGCGAACAGCAGACGCACCGGGACCCTGGCGTTCACCGCCGCGCCGAGGCGCGCGGTCACCCGGGTGGCCAGCAGCGAGTTGCCGCCGAGCTCGAAGAAGTGGTCGTCGGCGCCGATCCGCTCGATGCCGAGCACCTCGGCGTAGACCTCGGCGACGATCCGCTCCGACACCGTGGACGGCTCCCGGTAGGTGCGCGCCGCGAACTCCGGTTCCGGAAGGGCGTTTCGGTCGAGCTTGCCGCCCGCGGTCAGCGGGATCTCGTCGAGCACGACGATCGCCGCTGGCACCATGTGCGACGGCAGTGCCCGCGCTGCCCACGACGTCAGTCGGTCGGGATCGACGCGACCGGTCACGTACGACACCAAAGCGACTGCGCCGTTGGGGTTCTCGCGTCCGACGGTCACCGAGTAGTCGACCTCGGGGTGCCCGGAGAGCACCGCGTCGATCTCCCCCAGTTCGATACGGAAGCCGCGGATCTTCACCTGGAAGTCCGTGCGACCAAGGCACTCCAGTTCCCCGCCGTTCGATTCGGTCTCCGGCACCCACCGGACGAGATCGCCGGTCCGATACATCCGCTCGCCGGGCATCCAGGGGTTCGCGACGAAACGTTCCGCCGTGACACCGGCGCGGCCGTGATAGCCGCGTGCGAGCGCCGGGCCCGCCAGGTACAGCTCACCGGTGACGCCCACGGGCACCGGACGCAGCCGCTCGTCGAGCACCGCCGCCCACACTCCGGGCACCGGACGGCCGATCGTCACCCGCTGTCCCGCAAGCAGAGTCGTATAGGTGGCGCCGATCGTTGCCTCGGTCGGACCGTAGCCGTTGATGAATCGACGTCCCGGCTGCCACTTGGCCAGCAGATCGGGCGTGGTGGCCTCGCCACCGGCGGACACCACCGCCAGGTCGTCCAGGCCGGACGGATCGATCGTGCCGAGCAGCGCGGGCGTGATGATCGTGTGCGTCACCCGCTCCGCGCGCAGCAGTTCGTGCAATTCCGCGCCACCCACGGTGTCCGGCGGCGCGATCACCAGCGTCGCCCCGCTGTAGAAAGCGCTGGACAACTCCTCCACCGACTGGTCGAAGCTGGGCGAACACACGTGCAGCATCCGGTGTTCCGGCGCGAGCCGCAGCATGTCGACCGTGTGGCCGACCAGTCCGCCGAGACCGGCGTGGGTCACCGCGACACCCTTGGGCAGACCCGTCGATCCGGACGTGTAGATCACGTACGCGGGATGCGAAAGACGCAGGGGCGCAAGCCGATCTGCATCGGACAGGGGCGTGGCTGCCTGAGCCGCGCATCCGGCCTGTACGGCGGGATCGTCGAGGACGAGCCAATCGACCGCATCGGACAGTCCTGTCGCCTGGTCCGCGACGGTGATGCCCAGCGCCGCACCGGAATCGGCGATCATGTACCGAACCCGGTCCACCGGATAGGTCGGGTCGACCGGCAGGTAAGCGCCACCGGCCTTGGCGACCGCCCACACCGCGACCACCAGCTCGTAGGAGCGCCGCATCGCCAGTGCCACCACCGTTTCGGGTGCGACACCGCGCTCGATGAGGACGCGTGCCAGCCGCGAGGACTGGTCGTCGAGTTCACCGTAGGTGTAGCTGCGCCCCGCGTCGCGCACGGCGATCCGGTCCCTGCCGAAACGCACGCCGCGAACCAGTAGCTCGGGCAGCGTGGCGACGTCGACAGGGTCGCCGCCGCCCATTCGGGTCAGCCGCTCGTACTCGTCCGCGACCAGCAGCGGCAGGTCGCCGACGACCGTGTCGGGCCGGTCCGCGATGGCCGTCATGGCCAGGACGAACCTCTCGGCGATCAGCCCCGCGTCGCCGAAACGCGCACGGGCGAAGGACATCTCGCCGTGTCCATCCTCGGTGAACGAGATGGCGAGGTCTCCCACCGCTTCCGGCTGTCCCTCGAAGGACAACGCGACCTGGAACAGCGGATGCCGAGCCGACCGCCCCAGCAGAGCGACCAGCTCGTCGAGCGGAATACCGGCGTACGCGAATCCTTCCAGCTCGACACGGTGCGCGTCCGGCAGGAGGTCGGCGAACCGCGCGCACCGATCGACTCGGGTACGCAACACCACCTCGGCGCGACGACCACCGGGCACGGGTGAGCCGATCGCGATGTCGTCGACGCCGGAAAGACGCGCGAGCACAACAGCCAAAGCCGTGCGCACCACGGACGACCAGGTCACCCCGGCCGTGCCCGCGAGCTCGCGCAGCCCATGCCGCACCTGCTCCGGTACCGAGAACTGCACCAGCCCACGGTCGTTCGACGGCACAGCGGGCCGCTCGCCCGGCAGCTCCAGCTCGGGCAGCCCCGCCAAAGCCGTCCGCCAGTAGCGGGATCGGGTGATCGTGTCGTCCGATTCGACGTCGAGCAGCAGCACGGTCTCGGCGGCGGTCCGGTCCGGCGTCGCGACGAGCTCGCCTAGGGCGCGCTGAAGCCGATCGGCGACGGCTCCCGCCGTCTCGTCGGCGACCAAGTCGCGCCGGTACTTCACCTGCACCAGTGTTCGGCTGCCGAGGAAGACCAGCACGGTGATCGGATAGTGCGTGTAATCGCCGCCGCCCAAGCCTTCGACCCGCAATCCGTCGAGCGCGCCGCTCGCCTGCCGCAGGCCCTCGACATCGACCGGGTACGACTCGAAGACCAGCATCGTGTCGAACAGCTCGCCCTGACCCGCGACGCGCTGAATGGCGCCGAGCCCGAAGTGGTGGTGGTCCAACAGCGAGACCTGCTCGGCCTGTACGCCTTCGACCAGTGCCCGGACCGTCGTGCCGTGATCGAACCGGATGCGCACCGGGATCGCGTCGACGAACAGGCCGATCATCTCGCCGATGCCGTCGAGTTGCGGCGGTCGCCCGGAGATGGTGGCGCCGAAGACGACGTCGTCGCGTCCGGTGCCCGCCGCGATCACCAGACCCCACGCGGCTTGGAGCACCGTGTTGGCGGTGACCTCGGCCGCCGACGCGAACGCGGTCAGCGCGGCGGTCTCCTCGGTCGACAGCTCGAATTCGCGCAGGCCGAACCCGCCACCCGTCGGCGCGGGCCAGGTGAGCTCGGGCGCGAGCATGGTCGGGGCGACGCCCGCCAGCACCTCCGACCAGGCCCGCTCCGCGACGCAGCGGTCCTGCTGCGAAAGCCACCGCAGGTAGTCGCGATAGGGCCGGACCGGCGGCAGCGGCGACGCGTCGCCACCGGTCGCGTACAGGACGAGCAGTTCCTTCATCAGCAGCGGCATCGACCAGCCGTCGAGCAGGATGTGATGACCGGTCAGCACGAGGTGGTTGCGGCCGGAATCGGTGCTGTACAGCGTGAATCGCAGCAGCGGAGCCACGGCCGGATCGAATTCGGTGCGCTGCTCGGCGGCCAGCAGGCCGGGCAGGTCGGCGTCGGCGACGCCGTCGATGATGCGCCAAGGCATGTCGAGGTCGTCCACCACCAGCTGCACCGGCGTCCCGTCGGCCGCGGTGACGAAGGCGGAGCGCAGGTTCGCGTGCCGGTCCAGAATGGTCTGCGCGGCCCTGCGCAAGCGGTTCGTGTCCAGTTCGCCCGTCAGCTCGGCCGCCAACTGGATGATGTAGGCGTCGACCGACCCGGCCAGCAGTTCGATGAGCACCAGGAGCGAGGACTGTAGCGGCGAGAGCGGCAACACGTCCGACAGGCCGGGGTAGTCCCGGCGCCAGCGGTCGAGATCGATCTGCGAGACGCGCACCAGTGGCACATCCGAGGGCGTCAATCCGCCTGCGGCCGGGTGCTTCACGTGGTCGGCGACGGCGGTCAGCGCGGCCGTCCAGTCGTCGGCCAGCTCCCGCACCGCCGCCTCGTCGAGGATGCCGCTCGCGTAGCGGAAGCTCGCCTGCATGCGCGGGCCGGTCGCGGTGTCGGCCACGATCGCGTTGATGTCGATCACCACGCTGACCGGCAGGGCCGGATCGTGTTCGACGTCGATCTCGCCGAGATCGGCTGTCGGCAACCAGCTTCCGTCGGTCTGGTCGACCTGGCCGCCCGCCGAAGCGCGGCCGAGGTAGTTGAAGCCGATCTGGCCCATCGCACCGGCGAGCAGCTCGGCGGTGTCCGGGTTCAGATGGCGCAGCATGCCGAAGCCGATGCCCTTGTCCGGCACCGCGAGCAGTTGCTCCTTGACCGATTTCAGGACATCGGCCAGTACCGCGCCGTCGGTGAGCGCGTGCGCGGTGTCGATGTCCGACAGGTCGATCGCGACCGGGTGGACGCTGGTGAACCAGCCGAGGGTGCGCGTGAGATCCGCTCCAGGAACGACGGTTTCCGCACGTCCGTGGCCCTCGAGGCGAATGCGGGTCGTCGGGGAGTCGACACCGCGCCGCGCACGCCACGCGCGCACAGCCAGCGCCAGCGCGGCGAGCAGGCCGTCGTTGACGCCGCCGCGATACAGGGCGGGCAGCGTCGTCAGCAGCGCCTCGGTGACCTCGACGGGGACCCGCACCGTGATCGACCGCATCGTCGGCTCGGTGTCGAGCGCGCAATCGACGGCGCGCGCGCCGAGCAACGGATCCGGCGTGGCCAGTACCCGTTGCCAGTGGCCTACCTCGGCGGCCCGCTCCGGGCGGGTGGCGGCGTCGGAAAGTCCGTGCGCCCAGCGCCGGAACGAGGTGCCGACCGCGGGCAGTGCGATCTCCTGCCCCGCCGCGCGCTGCGCCCAGGCCAGCACCAGATCGGGAATCAAGATGCGCCACGACACCCCGTCGATGACGTAGTGGTGCGCCGCGACCGCGAGCACGTCGCGCGCGCCGGACCTGCGCAACCAGGTGAAGGCGATCATTCTCGCGGCCGCCGGATCCAGCGCGGCCATCGCCGAAGCCATCGCCGCGCTGCCGATTCGGGTCAACTCGGCATCTTCGACGACGGGTACGTCGACCTCGGTCACCAATGCGTCGGCATCGACCGCATCACTCGGCAGCGCCTCGAACCGCCACCGGCCACCGTCCTGCCACACGCGGGAACGCAGCACATCGTGCCGGTCCAGCACCGCCGCGATGGTCGCGACGATTCCGGCGCGATCGATGCCCTCGGGCAGCGCCAGCACCGCGGTCTGGGCGAACCGGTCGCAGGAGCCGTTGGCGAGGAATTCGGCGAGCACCGGCGTCAGCGGAATCTCACCGACACCGCCGCCGGGCAACTCCGCCAACACCAGTGGCGAAGCATCGCCGCCGACGGTCGCGACGCGCGCCAGCCCCGCGACGGTCCGGTGTTCGAAGACGTCGCGCGCGGTGAAGACGATCCCGGCCGCCTTGGCCCGCGACACCAACTGGATCGACATGATGCTGTCGCCGCCGATCGCGAAGAAGGAATCGTTCACCCCGACCGTCGCGACACCGAGCACCTGGGCGAACAGTTCGGCCAGCCGCGCTTCGACAGGGCTCGACGGCGCGCGGGTGGGCGTCGACTCGAAAATGGGTTCCGGCAGCGCCTTTCGATCCAGCTTGCCGTTGGTGGTCAACGGCACTTCGTCCAGGACGACGATCGCGGACGGCACCATGTGCGCAGGGAGAATCGTTTCCGCGTGCTCGGTGAGCCGCGCCGTGTCCACCGTGCGGCCCGGCGCCGCGAGCACATACGACACGAGCGCCGTCGATCCCGACGCCATCTTCCGTCCGACGGTGACCGCGAACTCGACGTCGTCGTGTCCGCCGAGGACCGCGTCGACCTCGCCGAGTTCGATCCGCAGACCGCGCACCTTGACCTGGGTGTCGACGCGCCCCACGTACTCGAGCTCCCAGTGCGCCGAGGGCGATGCGGCATGCCAGCGCACGACGTCACCGGTGCGGTACATCCGCGCGCCGGGAGCGCCCCACGGGTTGGCGACGAAACGCTCGGCGGTCAGCCCCGCGCGGTTCCGATAGCCGCGGGCCAGTCCGCCGCCCGCCAGATACAGCTCCCCCGCGACACCCGGCGGCACCGGGTTCAGCCGCGCGTCCAACACCAGCGCGGACATGCCGTGCAACGGCGAACCGATCGTCACGCGCTGTCCTGCGGTGAGTTCCGCGTACGACGCGGCGATGGTCGCCTCGGTCGGACCGTAGGCGTTGAGGTAGCGGCGACCGGGCTGCCACTTCGCCACCAGTTCCGTGGTCGTGATGTCGCCGCCGACGCACAACAGCTCCAGCGCGTCCAACCCCTCCGGATCGACGGTGCCGAGGACCGCCGGGGTGAAGATCGCGTGCGTGACCGCCTCGGTGTGCAGCAGATCGCGGAGCTCCGAGCCGCCGACCACGGTCTGCGGCACGATGACCAGCGTCGCGCCGACGGAGAACGTGCACAGCCACTCGAGCACCGAGGGGTCGAAGCATGGCGAGCAGAGGTGCAGGAATCGGTGGTGTGGCTCCAGCCCGTAGCGGCGAACGGACTCCTCGCGCAGGGCCTCGAGGCCGCCGTGGGTCACGGTGACGCCCTTCGGCACGCCCGTCGAACCCGACGTGTAGATGACATACGCGGGATGCCGCATACGCAGTGGCGCAAGGCGATCCGCGTCGGTCACCCGGTCCGCCGACTGCGCGCGGCAGAGCTCTTCGGTCGCAGGATCGTCGAGTACCAGCCAGTCCACGCCGCCGGGGAGCCGATCGGCGTATTCCGCGACGGTGATGCCGAGCATCGCCCCCGAGTCGGACACCATGTGCCGCACCCGCTCCACGGGATAGCCGGGATCGATCGGCACGTGCGCGCCGCCCGCCTTGGCGATCGCGAGGGCCGCGAGCACCATGTCGGCCGAGCGCGGGAGGGCGACGGCGACGAGACGCTCCGGGCCCACGCCGCGCCGGATCAGCGCCCGCGCCAAACGCGAAGTGCGCTCGTCGAATTCGCCGTAGCCGATGGACCGGCCACGGTAGCGCACCGCGACGCGGTCGCGGCCCAGGTCGACGCCGCGGGTCAGCAGGTCGGGCAGCAGGCCGGTGGCGATGGCGTCGTCGGCGGCGACGCGGGTCAGCAGCGCGTGTTCGTCGGCGTCGAGCAGCGGGAGGTCACCGACGGAAGTCTCCGTTCGGAGCGTCGCGGCCGTCAGTAGCCGGAGGAAGCGCTCGGCGAAGACGCTGATGGTGTGGGCGTCGAAGAGTGCGCTGGAGAAGGTGAAGTTCGCGGCGATGCCCGCGGCGCGTTCGCTGATATGCAGGGACAGATCGGGTTTCGCTGCCGATGCGTCGACAGTCGATTCGAGATGCGTTCTTGCCGTGTTGTTTTCGGACTCGAGTGGACGGTCGCCCGCCGAGAACATCGTTTGAACCAGCGGATGACGCGCATCCGACCGATCCGGGTTCAGCAATGCCACCAGGCCGTCGAACGGTAGGTCCGCGTGTCGGAATGCCTGTAGGTCTACGTCTTTCGTCTGCGATAGCAGATCCGCGAAGGACATGCCGCCCGGGACTCGGGTGCGCAACACCAGCGTGTTGGCCGATCCGTCGACACCGGGTGTACCGATCGCGATGTCGTCGGTGCCCGATAGTCGGGCCAGCAATACCGCGAAAGCCGCGTGGACGACGGTGAACACCGTCGTGTCCGCCGCACGCGCGACGTGTCGCAGCCGGTCGTGCAGCTCGGCATCGATCTCGAAGTCGACCCGGCCGTCCGCGGCCGTCGGTGCCGCGAGCCGCGGCCGATCCGTGGGGAGGTTCAGTTCCTCCGGCAGCCCGGCGAGCGCGCTGCGCCAGTACCGCGTCTGCGCGATCAGATCGTCGCGCTCATCCAGCGACTCCATCGTCTCCGCCAGCGTGCGCTCGGGCGCCGCGACGAATTCGCCGAGCAGCGAACGCAACCGGTCCGCGAGCGCCCGCGCGGTGGCGGGAGTGACGGCGTCGTTGCGATGCTGCACCTGTAGCCGCAGCTCGGCGCCCAGTTCGACCTGGATCGCCACCGGGTAGTGGGTGAAGTTGACCCCCTGCAGGTCGACGATTTCCAGCCCGTCGATCGTCCCGTACGCCTCACGCAAGCCGTCGGCGTCGACGGGATACGACTCGTACGCCAGGATCGAGTCGAACAACTCCCCCGCTCCGGCGGCGCGCTGAATATCGGCGAGTCCGACGTGGTGTCCTTCGAGCAGCGAAGCCTGTTCGGACTGGAGCTGTTTCAGCAGCTGCCACACCGAGATGTCGGAGTCGAACCGGACCCGAACCGGGATGGTGTTCGCGAAAAGACCCACCATCTCGTCGACGCCGTCGAGCTGCGGCGGACGGCCGGACACCACCGCGCCGAAGACCACGTCCGTGCGCTCGACGCAGGCGGCGAGCACCAGACCCCACGCCGCCTGCACCACCGTGTTCACGGTGACCTCCGCCGCCGAGGCGAACGCCGTCAGCGCGGCCGTCTCGTCCTGCGACAAGTCCGCGGCGCAGTCACCGTAGCCGTCGGCGGGGTGCACCGGCGGCGCGAGGGACGCGGCGAGCATGGTCGGCGTCGTACCGGCCAGCGCGTCGTGCCACGTGCCCAGCGTGGCGTCCCGGTCGTAGCGCGCCAGCCAGGCGAGATAGTCGCGGTACGGCCGAATGCGCGGCAGCGGCGTCGAATCACCGTCTGTCGCGTAGAAGATCAGCAGATCCTTCATCAGCAACGGCATCGACCAGCCGTCCAGCAGGATGTGGTGCGCGGTGAGCACCAGGTGCGTGCGCCCGGAATCGGTGCGGTACACCGTGAATCGCAGCAGCGGCGGCGTCGCCGGGTCGAATCCGAGGCGCTGTTCGGCCGCGAACAGCGTCGCCACGTCGGCGTCGGGTGTGTCGACGACCTGCCACGGCACGTCGAGTCCCTCGCTCACGAACTGAACCGGTGCGCCCTCGGCCGAGGAGCCGAACGCCGAGCGCAAGATCGCGTGCCGATCCAGCATCGCCTGCGCCGCCCTGCGGAGCCGATCGAGATCGATGTCGCCGGACAGCTCCACCGCCAGTTGCAACAGGTAGGGGTCCGCGCCGGGCGAAAGCTGGGTCAGGAAGAGCAATCCGAGTTGCAGGGGCGAGAGCGGCAGCACGTCGACCAGACGCGGCCGCTCCCGCCGCCAGGTGTCGAGCTCCGTTTGGGTGACCCGCACCAGCGGGACGTCCGCCGGTGTCAGCCCGCCCGCGGACGGGTCATGCACGTGCCGGGCGAGCACGCTGAGCGCGGCGACCCAGTATTCGGCCAGCTCCCGGACGGCGGCCTCGTCGAGGATCTCGGACGCGTACGCGAAGGACGCGGACAGCTGCGCGCCGGAGTCGGTGTCGGTGACGAGCGCGTTGATGTCCACCACGGCGGCCGCGGGCATGTCCGGATCGTGCGTGGCGTCGGGGTCGCCCCAGTCGGCGGTCGGCAGCCAGCTCCGGTCGGTCAGCCCCTCCGGCAGATCGCCCGCGGAGATCCGGCCGAGGTAGTTGAAGCCGATCTGGCCGAGCGCACCGCCGAGTTCCCCAGCGGTGTCCGGGTTCAGGTACCGGAGCATGCCGAAGCCGATGCCCTTGTCCGGCACGGCGAGCAGTTGCTCCTTCACCGCCTTGAGCAACGCCGCGGTCGCGTCGCTGCCGCGCCAAGCCGCCTCGGCGTCGACGCCGGACAGATCGAGCGCCACCGGATACATGGTGGTGAACCATCCGACGGTACGGGTCAGATCGGCACCGTCGACGGTGCTTTCCTCGCGGCCGTGTCCCTCGAGCCGCACCCTGGTCGCCGCGGCATCGACACCCCGGTTCGCCCGCCAGGCGCGAGTCGCCAGCGCCAACGCCGCGAGCAGTCCGTCGTTGGCTCCGGCCCGGTACAACTTCGGCAGCTCGGTCAACACCGCATGGGTGACCTCGGCGGGCGCCGCGACGGTGAAGCGCCGCACCGTGTCGGCCGTGTCGACGGCCGGGTCGAGCGCTCGCGCGCCCAACGGCGGATCGGCGATGGCGAGAGTTCGCCGCCAGTAAGGCAATTCGCCGGTGCGTCCCTCGGCGGCCTCGACCAGACCGTGTGCCCACCGCCGGAACGAGGTGCCGACACCCGGCAGGGCGATCCGCTGCCCGGCGGCGCGCTGCGCCCAGGCGGTCACCAAATCCGGAACCAGGATTCGCCAGGACACGCCATCGATGACGTAGTGATGCGCGGCGACGATCAGTGCGTCCCTGCCGTCCGGGCGGGTCAGCCAGGCGAAGGCGATCATCCGTCCCGCCGTGGGGTCCAGCGTGTCCACCGCCGAATCCATTGCGGCGCCGGCCGCTTCACGCAGTGCGTCGATGTCCAGGTTCGCGGCGACGTCGACGCGGGTCAGCAGTGCGTCCACATCCAGCGAGCCGGACGGCAGGGCGTGCAGTCGCCACTGCCCTTCGACGGATCGGATTCGGGCGCGCAGCATGTCGTGGTGATCCAGCACCGCGGCGAGCGTGGCCACCAGGGCCGCCCGATCGATGTGTTCGGGCAGTTCGAGCACCATGTGCTGGGTGAATCGGCCGAACGGCTTGCCGCCGGACAGGTAGGCGGCGAGCACCGGCGTCAGCGGCATCTCACCGACGCCGCCGCCCGGTAGCTCCGTGAGCACGGGCGCGGATTCCCCGCCGAGCACCGCGACCCGCGCCAAACCCGCGACGGTGCGGTGCTCGAACACGTCCTGGGGCGTGAACGAGATTCCCGCCGCCCTGGCCCGCGAGACCAGCTGGATCGACAGGATGCTGTCCCCGCCCGCGGCGAAGAACGAATCCTCCGCGCCGACCCGCCGCACGCCGAGCACCTGCGCGAACAACTCGGCGATCCGGGATTCCACCGGCCCCTCCGGCGCTCGCGAGACCGCCGCCTCGAACACCGGCTCGGGCAATGCCTGCCGGTCGAGTTTTCCGTTGGCGGTCAACGGAATCGCGTCGAGCGCGACGAACGCGGACGGCACCATGTGGCCGGGCAGCGAGGTTCCCGCGAAGCGGGACAGCTTGCCGAAGTCGAGCGAAACACCCTCGCGCGGAAGGACATAGGAGACCAGGACGGTCGCACCGGAGGGTGCGACCTTGCCGAGCGTCGCGGCGTACTCGATATCGGGGTGCGCGGTGAGCGCGGCGTCGATCTCGCCGAGTTCGATGCGGAAACCGCGGATCTTCACCTGGAAATCGGTGCGGCCCAAGTACTCGATGTCGCCGTCGGCGGTGCGGCGCACCAAGTCGCCGGTGCGATACATCCGCGAACCCGGCGTGGCGCCAAAGGGATTGGCCACGAACCGTTCCGCCGTGAGCGCGGGCCGCCCGAGGTAGCCCTGCGCCAGCGCGGGACCGGACAGGTAGAGCTCGCCGGTCACTTCGGCGGGCACCGGACGCAGCCGCGCGTCCAGCACGACCGCGCCGATACCGGGCAGCGCGGCGCCGATGGTGATCGGCTCGCCCTGCGCCAGCGCGGCGCTGCCGGTCGCGAGAATGGTGGCCTCGGTGGGGCCGTAGCCGTTGTAGAAGGACCGTCCCGCGTCCGCCCACCGCGCGACCAACGCGGGACCGAACGCGTCACCCGCGACGACGACGACCCGCAGGTCGACCAGCCCGGCCGGATCCACCGACTCCAGTGCGGCCGGTGTGATCAGCAGGTGCGTGACGCGCTCGCGGCGCAGCAGGTCGGCCAGCTCCAGACCGCCGAACACCGTCGACGGCGACACCACCAGCGTCGCGCCGGACCCGAAGGCGAGCAGCAGCTCGAGCACCGAGACGTCGAAGTTCGGGGAACACACGTGCAGCACCCGGGCGCCGCCGTCCACCCCGTAGCGCTCCCGGACGGCGGTGACCAAGCTCGCCAGACCCGCGTGGGTCACGGCGACGCCCTTCGGCCGACCGGTCGAGCCGGAGGTGTAGATGACGTAGGCGGGATGCTGTTCGGTCAGCGCGCGGACCCGGTCGACGTACGAGATCGGGTGCGCGGGCCGGGCCGCGATCCGCTCCCGATGCGCGGGATCGTCGAGCACGAGCCATTCGATGCCGTCACCGAGGCGCTGGCGGTGCGTCGAGGCGGTGAGGCCGAGCACCGCTCCGGAGTCCGCGACGAGGTAGGCGATGCGGTCCGCGGGCAGTGTCGGATCGACCGGCACATAGGCCGCGCCGGTCTTGGCGATGGACCAGACGGCCAGCACGGACTCGATCGACCGGGTGAAGCCGATGGCGACGACGTCGCCGGGGCCGACGCCGCGCTCGATCAGTTCGCGCGCCAGGCGCGAGGAGGATTCGTCCAGTTCGGTGTAGGTGAGTTCGCGCCGATCGCCGGGCTCGCCGGTCGGGTCATAGCTGATGGCGATCGAGTCGGCCGCGGACTCGACCGCGGCGGTCAGCAGCTGGACGAAAAGCGGGTTACTCGACCTGCGACGAATTCGACCCCGAACAGCACGACGAACTCCATCCATCCGAGTACTACATCCCTCTCGCGTCCAGCCCGCAGGTTTCGTCGAGACCCACGAACCCGGTCGGACGACCCGCCTGGGAGCGGGACAGTGTCTAACAAAGCGAGAAGGAATCGATTCACAGGGGCAACTTCGGCCCCTATCAGACCACAGGTCGCGGCGTGATGAGATGTCAGCCACATTCGCCCAGGCAGGGGCCTGCCCGGGCGATTGCCAGATCTTAGCCACAGCAGCACGTGACCCAGACACCCGGCGGTAGGCAGACCTTCACCGAGAGACCCGCCCATACCTCATCGCGCCGCGACGCGATGACAGCCGGGCTCGTTCGAGACACCTTGTTAAGGTTGTATCAAGATCGCCTGGTGATTGCTTCGGCGAGTTCCGAGGCGGTCTCGCGGCGGGATCACCAGCCGGGAGAGAGGCGAATCACCGCCGGACGAAGTCCCGCCTACTCGACGCGGTATCGGGTGACGAATCGGCGCAGGATCTCCGGCGGGACCGTGATCGATTCGCGATGGCCGAGCTCGGTGAGATAGTCCGCCTCCTCGGGCGCGAAGTACCCCGCATGGCGATAGGCATCGATGCGGATCGCGAGGCCGTTGCCGTCCAGCTCGGGGTGGAACTGGGTCGCGTACACGTGCTGGCCGGTTCGGATCATCTGCACCGGGCAGCCGGACGACCCCGCGAGCAGGGTCGCGCCCGGCGGCACCTCTTGGCAGGCCTCCTTGTGGCCGACGAAGGCGCGGAACGACTGCGGCAGGTCGCGCAGGAGTGGGTCTTCGTCCGCGTGATCGGCCAATTCGATGGTCTGCGCACCCGCGGTCTCGCCGTACCGGTCGCCGCTGACCTTCCCGCCGAGGACGTCCGCGAGCACGCCAAGGCCGTAGCAGGCGCCCAGGTACGGGAAGTCGCGGCCGACGATCTCGGTCATCAACTTCTTCAGGCGGGGCTCGAAGCGCCGCTGGTAGGGATACTTGTCGTCCTCCGGACTGCTGACGTTGCTCGGGCCGCCACCGACGATCACCGCCGAATAGGCGTCGAGCTCGATATGCGGGAACTCCTCGTCCATCTTCACCCGCACCACGTCGTCGGCTTGGAGCTCGCCGGCGCGCAGGATCGCGCGATACTCGTCGTCCGCCGCGGCACGCTCGGGCCGCAACTGCAAGAGCAGGCAGGGCTTGGCCATATACCGATTGTGCAAGATCGGTGACCACCGCAGGGGGAGGTCCGCACGGCCCCGAGTTTCGGTGGCCCACCTTTCCACGTCTGTCCGCGCCCTCGGAGCCGTCGATACCGTCTCCGGCGGCGGCCACCCCGTGCCGCCCGAAAGGAACTTTCTCGATGCGTAAGCACCTTCGCGCCGGAATGCTCGTCGGCGCACTTCTGCTGGCTCCGTTGGCCAGCGCTGTCCCGGCCTCGGCCATCCCGCTGGAACCAGCCGCACCCGCGCCGCAGTCGGAGCAGGTCGCGAACCCGGGTTGCCCGGGCGGCGCTCCGCACTGGGACTGCCTGCTGTCGTCGCTCTCGGCGGGCGGTTCGTCCAAGTAGGAATTCGGGCCGCGCCGCTGGCCTTGTCGCGAACCCCTTCCGACCGGTCGGGAGGGGTTCGTCCGTCGACCGGCGTGGCGGGGTCGGCGCGGCCGAATTGGTTGCGACCTAGGTCACAGACCGCTACCCTCCATTCATTCTGAGACGAATTGGTCTCAGATGTGGGCTTCGGCCCGCGAATGCTGAGGAAGAATATGGACTCTCCGCTCGTATCCGTCGGTCTGCCAGTGGCTTTGGCCGTGATCATGTTCGGCCTCGGGCTGTCGCTGACGGTCGCGGACTTCACCCGCATCGCCCGAAACCCGAAGACCGTGGCGATCGCGCTCGCCTGCCAGCTCGTGGTCTTGCCGATCGTCGCCTTCGGATTGGTGCTGTTGTTCGACCTGCCGCCGATCCTCGCGGTCGGCATGATGCTGCTCGCGTCCTCGCCGGGCGGGACCACCGCGAACCTCTTCAGCCATCTGTTCCGCGGCGATGTCGCGCTGAATGTGTCTCTCACCGCGGTCAATTCGATCATCGCGGTGGCCACGGTGCCGCTGGTGACCAACTTCGCCATCGACTACTTCGATCCCGACGAGGGCGCTGGCACGGTCGGCCTGCAATTCGGCAAAGTCGTGCAAGTGTTCGCGATCGTGCTGGTTCCGGTCGCGATCGGGATGGTGGTGCGGCGGCTGTCGAGCGGGTTCGCCGACCGGATGGATCGGCCGGTGCGCATCGGCTCGGCGCTGACATTGATGCTGGTGGTCGTCGGCACCATGGTCGCCGAGCGCGACAACCTGGTCGACTACGCCGTCGACGTCGGCGCGGTCACCACCCTGTTCTGCCTCGTCAGCCTGACCGCGGGCTACTTCCTCCCCCGTTGGCTCGGCGTCTCCGACCGCCAAGCCATCGCCTGCTCGATGGAAGTGGGCATCCACAACAGCACCATCGCGATCACCATCGCCATCAGCGTCCTGGACAGCACCGAAATGGCCGTCCCCGCAGCGGTTTACGGCGTCCTCATGTTCCCCCTCGCCACCGCCGTCGGCTGGCTCCTCACCCGCCGCCAGCCCCGCCCCGCCCTCGCCGAAACCACCTGAGAGTCCCACGCCCCTCGACCACACCGACCTTGCGCCGGCCGCCGGTCTCCCATCCGGGTGAGGGTCGCGCTGCGTCCACCGAACGGAGAGTCGTCGGCAGAATGACGGCGCAGCGGTCGGCAGAATGACGGCAGATCCGTCGGCAGATCAACGGCTACAGCGTCGGCAGATCGACGGCGCAATAGTCGGCAGAATGACGGCAGACCCATCGGCAGATCGACGGCACGGCCAGTGCGCCGAGGCAGACAACTGCCCTCAACTGTGCTCAGCTCGAGGGGCGTGAGGCGCGGGGCCGCCAGAGTGCGTCCACCGCGAGCCAGCCGACCAGCACAGCTCGGCGGCGGACCAGCGGAGTCAGTCGGTGGTCTCGTCTTCGTTCGTCCGCGCGGCGGACAGCCGGATCACGCCCGCGTCCAGATCCACGGCGACGCGCGGCTCGTGCAGCTGCCCGTCGCTGTCCTCACTGCCCTCGTCGTTCAGCTTGTTGCCGAACAGCTCGCCGATGATGCCCACGCCTCCACGATAGCCGCGCGTCCCCACACCCGACGGCGCTGTCGTTCCGAGGCCAGACGCATCACTCTGGGGATACTGCGGCCTCGGACTGCATTTGCTCCGGCTGTTTGGGTGCGGCGGGCACCCATCCGCGCAACGGCTGCACCACCGACCCGTAGAACGCGTCGGTCGCCGAGGTGACGCTGGAGATGAAACTGGCCGCGGTACCGGCTCGCCGGTTGCCCATCGGGAAGGTCTGCTCCAACGAGAACGACACGATCGAACCCGAACGACCGTCGGTCAGCGCTTTCGGATTCGCGCGCACCGTCGCGAGGTGCTCGCAGGCCTCGTTGCCGCGCTCCGAGAACACGGCCTCGACCTGCACGTCGCCGGGGGCATCCTCCAGTTGCCTGATCAACCACGACATGCGGCGACCGGACGACCCCTCGTTCGGCGCGTCGAGAACCGTGCGGCAGCGAACCTTGTTCGTGCGTACGTCGGCGATGACGACCAGATCTCCCGCGGTATCAGGGATGCGCAGCACGGCTTCGAACGTGCCGTCCGCCGCGAGCCGCTCCGCGACAGCGGCGTTGCGGGCGGCCGGATCCGCGCGGTGACGCCGGGGCAGGACGTGCTTGACCGTGACGCCGAGTTCGGCGGTCAATCGCAGGGCGAGGTGCCGCGACAACGACACCCACGTGTCCGCGACCGTCAAGGCCTTCTGATCACCCGCGCGCAAAGTACCCGCCGTCACCGAATCCCGAACCGCCACCCAGTGCCGACCCATGTCGACGAACTCGGTCGCCCCTGAGCGCGGGTGGTCGAGATAGCGCAAGAACTCACCGAGCAGCCAGGCCTGCAACTCGTTGTCGATGCCGCCGTGCGAGAGCAACATTCGGGCTTCGTGCGCCACTTCCGCCCAAGACAGGTGCCGTAAGGCCACTTTGGCCAGCTTGCGGCGGTCGACCTCGACCGGGAGTTCACCCGGGCTTGCAGGGACGTCGTTCGACAAGCTGACTACCGCGTCGTACTTCTTTTTGCGCGCCACATCCAGGTAGCTCTCGAGCTGATCACGTTTGAGCTTGCCGTTTCCGGTCTTGACCTCGAGTAGTCCGGTCCACACCCGACTACCTCGCGACACCTTCAGGACGGCGTCCGGTATCACCTTCGATTCACCGCGTTCGTATTGCACCTCGACGTACCCCTCGAACGCGCCGACCGGGGCGCCCATCCTGGCGCACACCGCGCGTGCGAACGGCCGGACAGCCTGCATCGTACCGATCAGTGCCGATGTGGCGCGGCGCTCCTGCTCCTCCCCCGCGCCGACACCGACCACCGAGAACAGTCGAGCCGGTTGCCAGGTGTCGAGCTCAGCGAGCTTGAACTCGAGGGGCTTGGCCTTCTTCAACGCCCGTTTAGCCGTTCTTACACCTCGACCCCTTCCGCTGGTCCGGGCTCCTGCTGCGGGTGCCTGCTGCGGCTGGCCCCCGGGCTCAGCGGAAACTGGTTCGACGGGCATGGCAGTTTCCGGCTCGCTCGCCGGTGCGGCATCCAGTTCGGCGTCGCCCGTTTCGGGTTCGGCGTCATCGACGTCGACACCGAAGTCCTTGGCCAGACCCGCCAGTCCCGACTCCCACCCCTGCCCGACAGCGCGGACCTTCCACTCGCCGCCGCGGCGGTAGATCTCGCCGAAGACGAAGGCCGACTCCATGGTCGCGTCCGCAGTCACATACTCCGCCAGCGACAATCCGGCAGCGTCGACCACCCGGAGAGCGAGTTTGCCGAGATCCCCGAACGTCCCGATGCCGACGCTGCCCGCGAGCGCAACCGTGTGGACGTTGACCGGCACAGCCGACAGATCGATCGCGATCCGAGCCTGCGCCCCCTCCTCGGTCGCACTGGTACCGAGGAACCGGACCGACCCATCGGTCGACTCCGGTTGGTTGTAGAAGATGAAGTCGGCATCGGAACCGACCCGTCGGTCGGCTCCGAGCAATAGCGCGGACGCATCGACTTCGATCTCCGATTCGGTCCATCCGATCACGACATCGATGCGATCGACATCGTCTGGCAGCGGAACGTTCTGGCCCTTCGACAGCATCGGAGAAGTCACAGCTGACAGCCCCTTCCTGATCGCAACATTCATGACAGGCAACCGGGTTCAGCTGATTCGGATACCGACCCCATTGCTTCGCACCGCAATCCAGCGGCGCCGCAGAGCTATTCGACCGGAAGCGATCAGTTGTTACACACCTCACATCCGACTAGAACTCGTATCACTACGGCCGACCGACCCCGCGACTCACCGTCTGCGGCAGGTGACATCGAAAACCGTTGCGGGGGATACTTCGGCGGGCTACCAGGCGTGGGCCAGTGTGCCGCCCTTCAGGGCGTTGGTGAAGGCTCACGCGGGAGGGCTGCCAGGGCCTGAGCGTGCTCTAAACCGGTTGTTGCCGCTGTTCGATGAACTGGCGGAGAACGAAAATTGTTGCGCCACCGACCGATCCGGCGAAGCCGGACCCCGACCACAGGCGTTTCGCTTGCCAGTAGTGGCGAGCCAGGTCGGGAACTGTTTGCCGCAGCATGCGCGAGGAGACGCCTTTGAGGAGGTTCACCAGCTTCGAGGGCGCGAGCTTGGGGGCGGCACGTTCACGATCAGGTGAACATGGTCGGTTTCACCGTTGAATCCCACCGGCTCACATTCGCAGTCGGCGCACACGTCCCGCATGTTCTGCGCGATCCGGGCCAGGTGCTGGTCGGTGAACGCGCGATTCCGATATTTGGTGACGAAACCAAATGGGCGTGGAGCACGAAACCACAGAATCTGCCGGTGCGTATGGCTATCGTGTTCGGTCATCGGCCGACGGAAAGGTGGGGGTGTGCAGCTGCGGTACAACTATCGCCTCTACCCCACCGTGGGACAACAGCGGTCGTTGGCGAAGGCGTTCGGGTGCGCGCGGGTGGTGTTCAACGACGCGCTCGCCGCTCGGATGACCGCGCACCGGGCGGGGCTGCCGCCCGTGTCGGATGCCCAGCTGTCGAAACAGCTGACCGAGTCGAAGAAGACACCGGAGCGGGCCTGGCTGTCGGAAGTGTCGTCGGTGGTTTTGCAACAAGCGGTCGCAGACCTGAACACCGCCTACCGCAATTTCTTCGCCTCGATCACTGGCCGACGTAAGGGGCCGAAGATCGGATCACCGCGGTTCCGGTCCCGCAAGGACAACCGGCAAGCGATCAGGTTCACGCGCAACGCGAGGTTCACGGTCACAACAGGCGGCAAGCTGCGGCTCCCGAAGATCGGGGACGTCTCTGTGCGCTGGTCGCGGGGCCTGCCATCGGAGGCCTCCTCGGTGACGATCGTGAAAGACAGCGCGGGACGGTATTTCGCGTCGTTCGTGGTGGCGACTGATGATCAGCCGCTGCCGCCGACCGACGGTGAGGTCGGTATCGATCTGGGCTTGTCCACCTTCGCTGTGCTGTCGAACGGCAAACGTATCGACTCGCCGAGGTTCCTGCGGCAAGCCGAACGCCGGTTGCGCAAGGCGCAGAAAGCTTTGTCGCGCAGACGGAAGGGCTCCGCCAACCGCGCCAAGGCACGGCGAAGGGTGGCCAAGGCGCATGCGAAGGTGGCCGACCGGCGCCGGGATTGGGCGCACAAGCAGTCCACGACGATCATCCGCGACAACCAAGCGGTGTTCGTCGAGGACCTGTGCGTGAAAGGTCTGGCCCGCACGAGGTTGGCGAAGTCGGTGCATGATGCCGGGTGGGCGATGTTCACTCGGATGTTGGAGGAGAAAGCCGCCCGATACGGTCGGTATTTCGGGAAAGTGGATCGGTTCTTCCCGTCGAGTCGGCTGTGCTCGCAGTGCGGGGCGATCGACGGGCCGAAACCACTATCGGTGCGGGAGTGGAGGTGCGCGTGCGGCGCAACCCACGACCGGGATGTGAATGCCGCCGCAAACATCCACGCCGCCGGACGGGCGGAGTGGCTAAACGCCTGCGGAGGGACCCTCAGCCTTTCCGCCTAGCGGAAAGCAAGTCCCCGTGAAACAGGAACCCACCCAGAGTGCCCGCGATGGCGCTGGCAGGAATCTCCGACCTTCAGACCGGAGAGGACGTCAATACTCCTACATCTGGAGCGAGGAGGTATTGGACGCCGACACCGTGCAGTGGTTCGAGGACGGCGCCGCACCCATCCGTGAGAAGGGCGAGACCTTCCGGCGCGAACTGCTGTCCCGCGGCGGTTCGGTGGATCCGCTCGCGGCCTTCGCGTCCTTCCGCGGCCGCGCCCCGGAGATCGAACCGCTGCTGACCCGCCGAGGACTGGTGAGCTGACCCGCATGCGCGGGAGTGGGTGCACAACCGTACACTGAGTGGCGCCAGGTCGGCGCCACGACCCGAAGCGGTCTACACCGTGACCGAGCGCGCACCGTGCGACGCGCCCGGCGAAGATCAGGTCCTCGCGGCGCCGACGGCCGGTCCCACGGAGCTAAAAGGGGTTGTGCACATGGGTTCACCAGCGCGAGTGACGATCTCGTACGCGTCGGCGGCCGAGATCGAGGCCAACTACCCGCGGTGGTGCGCACTGGCGGGGATCGGCGACACTCCGCTCGGCGGCTACGGCCGGGAGCTGGCGCAGGCACAGCGGCGCGGTCTGCTCGCCTCCGCCATGGCGCCCTCGGGCGTTCGCGCGATCTCGGCGGCCGCGGGCAAGGGCGAGCTGGCCGGTGCGGTCGCCGCGCGCAGCCTGGTCCTGGTGGCCCAGTGCGATCGCGTCGTCATCGGCGGACTCTTCGCCGGGCCCGACGCCTTGGTGGTGCACCGCTTCCAGCCGTGGGGCACCGCCGCGCAGGCGCGCGCGCTCGTCGGCCTGATGAAGGTGGGCGTGCTCGCGGTGGAGCCGGAGTTCCGTGGCGCGGGCGTCGGCGCGAGCCTGCTGCGGTACGCCGCCGATCGAGCGGCCGCCGGTCGAGTCCGGCTGATGTACGGATCGTTCACCGCCGCTACCGATTTCGACCGTTTCTGCACCGACCGCGGCTTCCGAGTCCTGGGGCCGGGGCAGAGCATCGACCTGTCCCCTGTTCTCGGCGTGCCCGCGGAACTCGATCCACCCAATGGCGAACGGCTCGTCGCGACTGCCATCGGTGACGGCCCGCCCGTCGGCGCTTCCCCGAACGGAGGCGATAGCGCGCGCCCGCACTCGCCCGCCGATGGCGCGCGTCACCCGGCGTCGTAGTCGGACCTCAGACGTCTCGCACGCCGACGTGCACACCTTCGGCGATACGGAACAGGTCCACCACCGCGAGAATCTCTTCCATCGTGGCCTCGGGAAGCCCTTCGACGGTCTGGGCGAAGCGGCGCAGGGCACGGTCGGTGAATCTCGCGACTACTCCGGCGTCACCGCCGTGGCCGAGCGGCCCGTTGTCCGGACAGGGGTGTGCGAGCGACATGTCCACTCCGTTCCGCCAGCAACGTTGCCGTGCAGTAGCCATCAACCGATGCTGCGAGTATCGGGCGGCGGAGCGGGCGCTGTCACTGGGCAATCGCGAGAAAGAACGACCGAAAGTTGGTTACTGGATACAAACGCCTCGTTGCGGTCGGCCGCGCGGGACCTGACCAGCAGAATACGTTGTTTCCCGTTGTGGCACAGCCCTTTTCATCCGTGACAAGGCCAACAGCCCGAGCCCGCCAAGAGACGACCGCCTTCCAGCGCATCCCGAATCCGGTCCGGCGGCGCGGCGAAGCAGACGTGGCGCGACCAGCCGCGGGACCAGGCCGACGCCGCGACCCCTCGCGCCTGTTCGAGGAACCCTGGGGCGACCTGACTGAGACAGATGACGCAGGGCCGCGGGTAATCGTGCCGGGGCACCCGCCTGAACCGGCCGTCCAGAATCGAACGTGAAAAACCTCGACTCGAACCGACCAGCCGGTGTTAATGTGGTGGCCGTCACAAGGCCGCTCGGCGGCACGTGGCCCGCGTGAAGGTGAACGGTTCTCTCCGGAAAACCTGGGCGGCGGTTACGAGAAACCCAGGCGCGCAACCGTTCACGCCGCCACCGGTCGAACACCGGTGGCAGGCGCCCGTTCGGGGGACGGGCGATGCGACGCTGCCAACGCGGCAGCTGCACAGGTGGTCAGCAAGTCGGCGCGTCCGGAGACACCAGCAGGTCGGCCCCTTGGGCCCTGCCGCCGGTGCGCGCCGTGGAGTGAGGTGTCCGAATGCTCGATACCCGACCCATCACGACGAATTTCCCCGGTTCAGTCACTCTTTTCCCGAACAAGACCTCGGCGATACCCGCGCAGGCCGCCGCGAACATAGCGCGCCTGCTGCCCGATCACCCCTTGGTCGGCATCTCGGCCTGGGGACTCGACGGCTTCGAGGTCGTCGGTTGCTCGGATCGACAGGCCGCGACAGTGGAGCAGGCCCTCGTCGATTTTCCGGATTCGCCGGGCATGGACGTCATCCGGCGGCACAAAAGGATCTCGATCGCCGACCTCGCCGCGGAATCGCGTTGGCGCGCTTACTGCGCCCACCTGCGCGAACTCGACATACGGTCGGTGTACTGTCACCCGCTCGTCTCCGAGGGGCAGGTGCTCGGCCTGTTGAACCTGTACTCCCACCGCACCAACGCTTTCCGCGCGAAGGAGTGACGCGGACGCGGGGAGGGGCGCACCCCTCCCCGCGCTCCGGGAACTCGTTCACGCCGAGCCGGTGGCAATGGCGATGAGATCCGCGACGGCTCCGACCACCGTGTCGACCAGGTCGAAGATGGCGGAACCGAGATCGAGGATTTCCATCGTGTCTCCTCTTCCGTTGGGGAACAACGCAAGCCTCGCACGCGGCCGGTGATACACATCACACCGCGGCAATGACACGCCAGTGGCAGTCGGTCCAGGAGGCACGGTGACCATCTCGCACGGGCCCGATCTACGTTCACACTCCGCCGACGGCGACGGAATTCCCGCGGAAATGCCGTCGTTCTCATCCGCGCAGATCGCCAGGACGACGCTGATCGAGCGACTCGACGCCATCGTCGACAGCGACGAGCACCGAGTGCTGTTGATTTGCTCGCCCGCCGGAAGCGGCAAGACCGTCCTGCTCGCCGACTGGGCGAGCCGACTGTGGGCGCGGACGTCGCGACGACCCGCGCTCGGCTGGATCTCGGTGTCCGAGCATCCCGCGCCCGGCCTCTCGCTGTGGCAGACGCTGCGCGATCAGCTCGGTCTGCCGAACCCGCCGCAGCGCCGAACCGTCGACGCTCCCGATTTCGACGCGGCCCATCTCGTCGAGGCTCTGACCGCGCGCGGAACGCCGACGGTGATCGTCATCGATGACGCCCACCTGGTCGCCGAGCCGCTCGCACTGGCTGGGCTGGAACACTTCCTGCTGCACGCGCCGCCGACGGTCACCACCGTGGTCTCCGGTCGCTTCGATCCGCCGCTGCACTGGCATCTGCTCGGGCTGACCGAACGATCGACCCGGTGGGGCGCCGCCGACCTCGCGATGACGAGCACGGAGGTCGCCGCGCTGTGCCGCGAACACCACTGCGAACTGGACGACGCCGAGCTCGCCACGGTCCTCGACCTGACCCACGGGTGGGCGGCGCTGGTCCGCATCACCGCGATGTGCCTGGTCGCGAACCCCGACCGCGCCGCGGCGCTCGGCGTCTTGGCCCGGCCGCCGCGCGCGGTGTCCGACTTCCTGGTCGGCGAGCTGATCGGCGCCCTGCCGACGTCCGTGCGGCTGTTCGTCACCTACACCAGCGTGCCCGCCTCGTTCACCGAGAAGATGGCCGACGAGCTGATCGGCGGCGGCGCCACGCACACGCTCTACGAGCTGGACCGGATGAACTTCCCGGTCAGCTCGATCGTGCGCGGCGGCGAGGTCTGGTTCAGCTACCACCCGATGCTGCGGGCGTACTTCCTCGCCGAGGTGAACCGGCTCGGCGCGCAGGCCCGCGCCGAACTGCACCTGCGGACCGCGAACGCGCTGCGCCGCGCCGGGCTGCCACGCCAGGCGCTGACCCATCTGCTCGCCGTCGGCGACCCACGACACCTGCGCAATCTACTCGTCGAACACGGGACGACGATGGTCCTCGACGGGGACGGCGCCGCGCTGTTCGGCGAGCTTCAGCGCGCCCGGCCGAGCATGCTGGACGACCCTTTCGTCTGGTTGCTCCGCGTCCTCGACGCGCTTTTCCACGGCAGCGCCGCCGACGCGCAGGCCTACCTCGACGTCGCCGGCTCGCGCGGCAGCCGCCCGTCGTTCGTGCCCGCGCACTGGATCGACGCGCTCACCGTGGCCGCGACGGTGGACGCGGCGGCCGCGACCGGGATGGTGGCGGGTGACCTCGCCGTGGCCGCCGCGCCGCCGACCGGCAATCCCGATATCGACTGCTATCTGGCGATTCAGTCGGCCACCGCGCTGATGGTCGGCGAACAGCTCGGCCGAGCCGAGGAGGTGCTGTCCCGCGGACTGGCCCTGGCACTGCACGCGGGCCACCCGCGGCTCGCGCTGCGCGCACTGACCCGCCTGACTTTCATCGCCTGCGGACGTGAGGCCACTGCCGCGATGCGCGACCGGGCCGGTCGGGCGCTGGCTCTGGCCGCCGAGCACGGCCTGCTCGGCACACCGGACGCGGCGCAGGCCATGACCGCCGCCGGACTGGCCGCCTACCTGCGCGGCGAGGAACCGGATCCGAGCCATATCGCGGCGGCCCTGTCCCAGCACGCGGTGCAGGACGGATCCGAGAGCCCGCTCGCCGGCTGGCACGGCTACGTGGTCGGGCTGCTGCTCGCCGTCGAACAGGGCGCCGACCGGCGCACGGCCGTCGACGACCTGCGCCGCGCCACACAGCTGCTGCTCGACAAGGACACCGTCCCCGCCGCGACCGCCACCGTCGTCCCGCACGTGGTGTGGGCGCTGCTGAGCGTGTCCGAGCCATTGGCCGCGCAGCTGCTCGCCGAGCGGGGGCAGCGGCTGCTCGGCGACCTGCCCGATGTCACCGTGGCGCGCGCGGCGGTCGCCGAGGCGGCCGGGCACAGTCAGGCCGTGCTGGCGCTCGTCGAACCGTTGCTCGACGGTGCGAACGACGCGCGTCCCTCCACCCTGGTCACCGGCTGGTTGCTGTACTCGTCCGCGCAGCACGCGAGCGGCAATCGCGCGAAGGCGCGGACCGGCCTGGAGAACGCGTTGCGGCACGCCGCCGCCGATCACCTGGTCCGTCCTTTTCTCGACGTTCCGAACGCGATCGAACTGCTCGATGTCTACGCGGGCCGATGGGGTCGGCTCGACGAATTCGGTGATCTCGTCCGGCGAAATCGCAATACCGCCCGGCGCTCGACTCACCCGGCGCTGACGGATGCCGAATTGACCGTCCTCAAACACCTTCCGTCCGGCCGGACCGCGCAGCAGATCGCCGGGGATCTCGGGGTCTCCATCAATACCGTCAAAACGCATCTGCGTTCGATCTACGCGAAATTCGGTGCGAATTCCCGCGTCGCCGCGCTGGATTTCGCACGGCGCAGCGGCGTGCTCTGAGGACCCCTGCGGTCTCCGGAAATCTCATCCGCGGCGTGTGAGGCCAGCCGCGCGCTCGGCGCGCCAGACTCGACCATCGCGCAGTGGAAGGAGAGCCATGGCGGTCCTGACCAGGTACCAGTTCATCATCGACGGCGAACTGTCCGACCGCGCACTGGCCGCCTTTCCCGACCTCGACGTCGCACCGTCGCGCAGCGGCACCACCTCGCTGTTCGGACCCGTGCCCGATCCGACCGCGATGCGCGCGGTTCTCGCGATGATCGACAACCTCGGCCTGACCCTGCTGGAGATGCGCCAACTGCCGGACTGAGGTGTCAGCCCTCGGCGCTCTCCTCGCCGGACCGGAACTGCGCGCGCTTCCAGTCGCCGTAGGGTTCGTCGCGCTCGCGCACCGCCTCGCGGAAGCCGACGGTGGCCGAGCGCAACTGGAAGGCGTAGCCCTCGCGGGTGTGCCGGGAGATGCCGTCGAACACGGTGCTGACCATTCCCGAGTTGGCCACGCCCTGCGCGAGCAGCGCGCTGTTGAGCGCGAGCTTGGCCATGATGAGCTGGTTGACCGGCATCCTGGCGATGCGGGCGACCAGCGCTTCGGTGCGTTCGTCGAGCTCGTCGGCGGGGCAGGATTCGACGGCCAGGCCCCAGTCGGCGGCCTGCTTGCCGCTGATGCAGTCGCCGGTGAACAGCAGCCGCTTGGCGAGCTGATCGCCGAGCCGATGCGCCCACATGCCCGCCGCCGGAATGCCCCAGACGCGGGTGGGCGGGTAGCCGATCTTGGTGTCGTCGGCGCAGATGATCTGATCGGCGAACAGCGCGATGTCGGTGCCGCCCGCCACCGCGAAACCGTGCAGCTTGGCCACTGTCGGCTTGTTGGCGTGCAGCAGGCTGGAGAAGCCGCGGTTGAAGCGGCTCATCATCTGATAGTCGACCATCGGATCCCAGGTGCCCCAGGGATTGTGGTTGCGCGCCTGCACGGCGGGATCGAGGACCGTGCCGTCCACCGGCGCCGCGCCGGCGTCCGGTGCGAAGCCGTTCTCCGCGAAGATCGACAGGTCGTAACCGCCGCAGAAGCCCTTGCCGCGCCCGGACACCAGGATCACGTGCACGCGCGGGTCCAGATCTGCCCGCTCGACCGCCGCGGCGAGTTCGATCGGGGTGTCCGCGGTGATCGCGTTGCCGTGGTCGGGACGGTCGAAGGTGATGCGGGCGACCCGGTCGGTGACCTCGTAGGTCAGCGTCCGATACCGGATGTCGGCGGGCGCCTGTTCCCGGTCGGCGAACAGCGAGTCCTTGCCTTCGGTCAGGCCTTCGTACCAGGCGGCGGGGCGAGTACCGGCGTGGTCGGTGTAGTCGGGCAACGGGAAAGTCCCTTTCGATTGGGGGAATCAGAGCTTGGGCGTCACGCGTTCGATGATGGACCCGGTGTCGACGCCGTGCGGCAGTGTTCCGAAGACGTCGCCGTGATCGCGGCCGAGCCTGCTGGCGGCGAAGCCGTCGGCGACGGCGGGATGTCCGTAGCGCACCAGCAGCGAGCCTTGCAGCACCTGCGCCATCTCGCCGACCACACGGCGGGCGCGGTACTGGATCGTGTCGAAGTCGGCGAACTGGTCGCGCAGCGCGCCGATCGCGGCGTCGAGCCGGGCGTCCGCGCCGCGAGCCTGCTCGACCTCGTCGAAGAAGACGCCGAGGGCCTCCGGCTGTTTGGCCAGCGCGCGCAGCGTGTCGAGCGCGGCGACGTTGCCCGAGCCCTCCCACACCGACATCAGCGGCGCCTCCCGGTACAGCCTCGGCATCCGCGATTCCTCGACGTACCCGTTGCCGCCGAGGCATTCCAGGGCTTCGGCCGCGTGGATCGGACCGCGCTTGCAGACGTAGTACTTGCTGACCGCCAGCGCGATCCGGCGCAGTCGGTCGGCGGTCTCGTCACCGGCCACGGCCCGATCGGTCACCTCGGCGAGCCACAGCGCGACCGTGGTCGCCCCTTCGGCCTCCAGCGCCAGGTCGGCGAGCACATTGCGCATCAGCGGCTGGTCGATCAGGTGCGCGCCGAAGGCGCGGCGATGGGTGGCGTGGTGCACGGCCATGGCGACGCCCGCCCGCATTCCGGAGGCCGACCCCAGCGTGCAGTCGAGCCTGGTCAGGTTCACCATCTCGATGATCGTCGGGACGCCGCGGCCTTCCGCGCCGACCAGCCAGCCGACGGTGTCGTCGTACTCGACCTCGCTGCTCGCGTTGGAGTGGTTGCCGAGTTTGTCCTTCAGGCGCTGCAAGTTGAAGGTGTTGCGGGTGCCGTCGGGCAGCACGCGCGGGACGAAGAAACACGACAGTCCGCCCGGCGCCTGCGCGAGGACGAGGAAGAAGTCCGACATCGGCGCCGAGGTGAACCACTTGTGCCCGGTGATGCGGTAGGTGCCGTCCGCGTTCGGCACCGCGGCCGTGGTGTTCGCGCGGACGTCGGAGCCACCCTGCTTCTCGGTCATCGACATGCCCGCGATCAGTCCGCGTTTGGTCGACGGCACGCGCAGACCGGGGTCGTATTCCTTGGCGACGAGCAGCGGCTCGTACTGCGCCGCGAGTTCGGGGTTGGCGCGCAACGCGGGGACCACGGCGTAGGTCATCGAGATCGGGCAACCGTGGCCCGCGTCGACCTGGCTCCACACGCTCATCTTCGCCGCGCGGACCAGGTGCGGGCTCGGGCCGCGGTCCGCCCACGGCGCGGCGTGCAGGCCGAAGCCGACCGCGTACTCCATCAACCGGTGATAGCTCGGGTCGTACTCGACCTCATCGATCCGGTGCCCGTAGCGGTCGTGGGTCCGCAACACCGGCGGGTGCGCCTCGGCCAGGTCGCCGAGCGCCTGCGCCTCGGCGCTGCCCGCGACCTTGCCGACCGCGCGCACGTCGTCGATGGCCGATTCGGCCCCCGCTCTGCGCAACGCCTCCAGGATCACCGGCTGCTCGGCCGCGTCGAAATCCACCATCGGCGGAACCTGATTCGTCACCTCGTGTGTGGGCATAACCGTCCATCCTCCCAGCTCTATTACAAGCCTGCGTCACGCGCCAGAGAATTGCAATACCCCGCCTCGCCCCCGCGGTGGCCGTGCGGCGAGTGGCTAGCATCGGGGCATGGATTCGCGTGGTGCGCCGGTAAGGAAGCTGACCGCGCGGTCGGCGATCCTGAGCGCACTGCTCGGCGCGCATCCGGCCGAGGCGCCGGTCAGATGGATCGTGCGGGTGTCGACCGGGCTCGGACTCCAGGAGTCGGCGGTGCGCGCGGCGCTGACCAGGATGGTCGCGGTCGGCGACCTGGAGCGCCGCGACAGCGCCTACCGGCTCTCGCCGCGGCTGATCGAGCGGCAGCATCGCCAGGACGAGGCCATGCATCCACCGACGGGCGAATGGGACCGCACGTGGCGGCTCGCCATCGTGACGGTCGGTGCGGACGACTCCACCGACCGGGCCGCGTTCCGGGAAGTGTTGCGCGCCAAGAAGTTCGGCGAACTCCGCGAGGGCGTGTGGACCCGGCCGGACAATCTCGGCACCGAGTTCCCCGTCGCCGCGGCGCGCCGACTGACGATCTTCACCGGCCACCCCGGCGAACCGGACAGCGAGCTCGCCGAACGGCTCTTCCAGCCGGACGACTGGGCCGACGACGCGCGACTGCTCTTGTCCGCCATGTCGGCCGCGGACTCCATCGGCGACCGGTTCGAGGTCGCCGCCGCGACCGTGCGGCACATCCTCAACGACCCGATGTTGCCCGCCGAACTGCTACCCGACCGCTGGCCGGGCCACGAATTGCGCGAGGCGTACTTGGATTTCCGGGCGGAGTTCGCAGCATTCGCCGAGGCGTTGATGAGGACTTCAGCACAGCGAAGCTGATGGCCGGTGCTCGCGCGGGTACGCCTGCTGCCTGGCGAACCACGGCACGGTATGCCGCTGGTCGGCGAGCGGGTCGACCAGATTCGCCTGCCGCTCCGGGGTATTCACCGCCGTGCGCGATCGGCCTGCGGTTCACACGAAGCGGCGATGCGTCGCGCACGCCGCCAGAATTGCGCTGGTCAGCGGATGTGAGTCCTGGCATGCTTGCCGGGTGGGCACCGGGGAGATCACGGTCGAATTCGCGACCGAGCTGGAATTGTTCGTGGCCGCAGGGCTGCGCGGGGGTCCGTCGAGCGTGCGCGTCGACGGGGTGTCGACCGTGGGGCACGTGGTGGAGTCGCTCGGGGTGCCCCTCACCGAGGCGGGCGCGCTGGTGGTGAACGCGCGGACGGTGGGACCTGCCTATGTGCCCAAAGACGGCGATTCGCTCGCGGTACGCGCGGTGACCCGTCCGCAACGAATGCCGGACCCGGTGCGCTTCCTGCTCGACATCCACCTCGGCACCCTGGTGCGGCGGCTGCGCCTGCTCGGTATCGACGCCGCCTACGAGAACCCCGACATCGGCGACGCCGCGTTGGCGACGCGGTCGGCGGCCGAGCGCCGCATCCTGCTGTCCCGGGATCGCGGACTGCTGCGGCGGCGCGAAATCTACGCGGGCGCATACATTTACAGCCACAAGCCGACCGAGCAACTCGACGACGTGCTGTCCCGCTTCGCCCCTCCCCTCGCCCCGTGGACCAGGTGCACCACCTGCAACGGCCTGCTGCGCGAGACCGACAAGGCGACCGTGCTCGAGCGGCTGCCGAACCAGACCGAACAGACCTACGACACCTTCGCCCAGTGCGTCGATTGCGGCCAGACCTACTGGAAGGGCGCGCACCACGCGCGACTCGACGCGATCGTCGCGCACGCGCAGCGAAAGTTCGGTTCCTAGACCGGCACCGGCTCAGCTCGCCTCGCCGCGGTACGCCTCGCCCGCGACGAGCAGATCCCGCAGTCGCGCCGCGGGATCGAGTTCGATGCCGAGGGCGCGCAAGCGATGATCGATCAACAGCCACGCCTCGGCGGTCAGCTGGTCGACCAGCGTCTCCCTGGTGCTCTCGCGGTGCGTCAGCCACCAGCGCACGGAGGCATCGATCAGCCCGAGCAGCGCGATGATGAGCCGTTCCGCCGCGGCTCGGTCCGAACCGAAGCGCGGGATGTATCGCGTTGCGGCGATGAAGATCTCGGAGGCGAAGGCGCTGCCGCCGATGCGCGGTTCGTCGTTGCCGCTGCGATAGTTGCGCTCCACGAGGAAGCGGTACAGATTCGGATGCTCCCCCGCCCAGGCGACGTGTTCGGCGATGGGCGCGCGGATGACGTCGATCGGCGTCCCGTCGACGTCGAAGGTGGCGCGGATGCGCGCGGTGAGCTCGGCGTGCGCGTGCCGCGCGACGGCGCGATCGAGTTCTTCCTTGCCCGCGATGTGCCGGTAGACGTGCGTGCGCACCAGCCCGGCGCGGTCGGCGATCTGCCCGATCGAGGCATCGGGCCCGTGTTCCTCGATCGCCGCGACGGCGGCCGCGACGAGCGCGCGGCGCCGTTCGTCGCCGCCGGGCCCGCGCGCGCCCGAGCGGCGGGTTTCGGCGGTGTCGGTCCAGCCCTGTCGTCCCACGCGGCTCACCGTATCCGACCTCCACGGGCACTGTATCCGATCCGTGCGGCCGCTCGAGATTCCGTCTTGTCCCAGCGCAACCAATGGTACACACTGTACCCGTAAACACTGGTCACAAGTATTGCCAGTAATACGCCGAGCCTAAGGAGTCTCGATGGCCGCCTACCGGTCGTGTTGGATGAACGACGACCTGGACGCGCTGCGCGACCTCGCGCGCGCCTTCTTCGAGAAGGAAGTCGCGCCCAACGTCGACAAGTACATCGCCCAGCACCACGTCGACCGCGACCTGTGGAACAAGGCGGGCGAACTCGGGCTGCTCTGCCTGTCCATCCCGGAGGAGTACGGCGGTGGCGGCGGCACCTTCGCGCACGAGGCCGTGCTGATCGAGGAGCAGGCCAGGGTGGTCGACACCGCGTGGGGCCAGAGCCTGCACAACGGCATCGTCGCGCACTATCTGCTCGCCTACGGCACCGAGGAGCAGAAGCGGCACTGGCTGCCGAAGATGGCCAGCGGCGAGGTGGTCGGCGCGATCGCGATGACCGAGCCCGGCACCGGCTCGGACCTGCAGAGCGTCAAGACCAAGGCGGTCCGCGACGGCGACGAGTACGTCGTCAACGGCTCCAAGACCTTCATCACCAACGGCGCACAGGCCGACCTGATCATCGTCGTGGTCAAGACCGACACCTCCCAGGGCGCGGCGGGCATCAGCCTGGTGCTCGTCGAGGCGGACCGCCCCGGCTTCCGCCGCGGCCGGGTGCTGGACAAGATCGGCCAGAAGGGTCAGGACACTTCCGAGCTGTTCTTCGAGGACGTGCGCATCCCGGTGAGCAACCTGCTCGGCACGCAGGAGGGCCAGGGCTTCGTCCAGCTCATGCAGCAGCTGCCGCAGGAGCGCCTGATCATCGCGGTCGGCTCGGTGGCGGGCATGGAGACCGCGCTGGAGCACACGCTGCGCTACACCAAGGAGCGCGAGGCGTTCGGCCGCCCGGTCTTCGGCTTCCAGAACACGAAGTTCAAGCTGGCCGAGGTCGCCACGGAGGCGAAGATCGCGCGCGTCTTCACCGACGACTGCATCGCAAAGCACATCGCGGGCGAACTCGACATCCCGACCGTCGCGATGGCGAAGTGGTGGACCACCGACAAGGCCATGTCGGTCGCCAGCGAGTGCCTCCAGTTGCACGGCGGCTACGGGTACATGACCGAATACCCGATCTCGCGCATGTGGGTGGACAACCGGGTGCAGATGATCTACGCGGGCACCAACGAGATCATGAAGGAGATCATCGCCCGGTCACTGTGAGCCGCAGCCTTTGCTTCGCAGTTCGATTGCGATGCAAAGGTTTCCACAGCGGCGCACGCCCGCGGGCGGACGGTCACCGACGGAGCCGCCGGGTGTGGCCGCCCGCCCCGCGGATCCACCGGGTGCGCGGCCGTCGGCTACCGGGCGTCTCCGGCCGGCTCCGCGCAGGCCGTCCCCGTCCGGTGCTCGGCCGCGAGTTCCGGCGCGCGCTGCGCGTTCGATCGGTGCGCCGCGATTCGCCAGGCGCTGCGCTGGGACCCCGCGCCGAGGCGTTTGGCCCACGAGGAACCAGTGGCGGCGATCTCGGCGGCGGTAGCGGGCGCTATCTCCGTGATCGTGAGACCGTGCGCCGCGTAGGGTCCGGCGAGACCGCGCAGGTCGTTCTCGTCGATCGGCGGCAGACCGGAACCGCGATCGTGCTCGATGACCGATACGAGGATCGACAGTGCAGCGCCGGGCTTCAGCAACCGGGCGAGACCCGTCACGACGACCGGATCCGCGGTGACCACGCCGCGCAGCAGCGAACCCCACGGGAAGTACACGGTCACCGCGTCGGCGACGCCGTCCAGTTCCGTGGGCAGGCGCTCGGCGGCGGCCACCACGAACAGCGCGTTCGCGAGCTTGCCGCGCGCGGCCTTGCGGGAGGCTTCGAACATGCCCGCCGCGTTGGCGTCCACGCCGATCACCAATCGGCGGGGGTCGGCGGCGGCCGCGGCGAGCACCGTGCGTCCGTCGCCGGTACCGAGGTCGATCCGGACCGCCGAATGGCGTCCGATCAGCTCTCGGGCTTAACCGATGTCCACATCGCGGATCTTCTTGCCGCTGACGATTCGCATGGGCGCGACAGTAACCGGACGCGTCCGGCGGCGCATCCGAATTTCCGGCGGGCGGCTCAGCCGCGCGCCGCGATCCTGGCCTGCACCTCGGGGCGGCGCAGCGGCGGCACGGACTTCGGCGGCACCTTGCGGTCCGGCAGCTCGGCGAGCAGGCGGGTCGTCACCGCGGCGATGTCGGCCACCGCGGCCTCCACGACCGGACGCGTCGCGGCGGAGACGCTGGAGATGCCCGCGACCTTGCGCACGTACTGCAGCGCCGCCGCCTGGATCTCCTCCGGTGTCGCCGCGGGCTCCAACCCGCGCAGGGCTGTGATGTTTCGGCACATGCTTCGAGGCTACCGAGGTGGGGTGACATCGTTCCCCGCTCCACCGCACGCTCCCGCGTAAGGTCGGAACGGTCGGTTCGGGAGAGGGCGTGTCCCGCTCCGCCACGGCCATGCGCGGCTGTCGGCGGGCTCCGTTCGGTTGGTCGAGAGGGCTTCGCGGTGATCGTTGTGGTGGTACTGATCGGCGTCGCGGTGCTCGCGGTCTTCGCCGGGCTGCACTGGTATCTGTGGCGGCGCCTGGTACGAGACACGACCGCACCGGGGTCGGCCGGGCGGCGGCTCGGGACCGCGGTGCTGGTGACGGCCCCGCTGTTGCTGCTCGGCGCGTTCTTCGCCGAATCGGCCGGACTGCCGTTCCCGCTGGTGCGGGCCATCGCGTGGCCGGGCTATTTCTGGGGCGCGCTGTTCGTCTACCTCTTGCTGGCGCTGCTGGCGGGCGAGGTACTGCGGCCGGTGCTGCTGCGCCTGTTCGCGCGCGAAACCGGAATGAACACAGCCACTTCGACCGAGCAGAGAGAAGAGGCCCCGGAAGCTCCTGGCACGGCGACGGAGAAGATGCCGGAATGCGTGGCCGCACCGAACACTCCGGTGCGGCAGGGACAAGAATCCGGCGACACACCAAGCACTCCGCTCGGAGCCGGTGAACTCCTCGCTGCGGCTTCGAGTGGCGAAAAGCGCTCGGCACCAAGTCCTTCGGCAGCGCGAGGCCGAGACTCCGGACCGATCTCGCGGCGAATCTTCGTCTCCCGCGCAATCGCTGGAACCGCCGCGCTCACCGCGGCGACAACCGTCGGCGTCGGCGCCCACGGGGTGCTGAACGGACCGCAGGTCCAGCGGCTGACCATCCCGCTGGCCAAACTCCCCCGCTCGGCCGATGGATTCCGGATCGCCGTGGTCAGCGACGTGCACCTCGGCCCGATCCTCGGCAGGGGTTTCGCCGAGCGCGTCGTCCGCACGATCAACGACACCCAGCCCGATCTCATCGCGGTGGTCGGTGATCTGGTGGACGGCAGCGTAGAGCACCTGCGCCACGCCGTCGAACCGCTCGCCGGTCTACGCGCCAGGCACGGCGCGTACTTCGTCACCGGCAACCACGAGTACTTCTCCGGCGCGGAGGAATGGATCGAGCACGTGCAGGATCTGGGACTGCGCCTGCTGGCCAACGATCGGACCGAGCTGCCCGGCTTCGACCTCGCGGGCGTCAACGACGTACAGGGCGAACAGGTCGGGCAGGGACCGGATTTCGGCAAGGCGCTCGGCGACCGCGATCCGGCCCGCACGGCAGTGCTGCTGGCGCACCAGCCGATCCAGATCCACGACGCCGTCGCGCACGGCGTCGACCTCCAACTCTCCGGGCACACCCACGGCGGCCAGCTCTGGCCGGGGAATCTCCTTGCGGAACTGGCGAATCCGACCGTCGCGGGGCTCGAGCGCTACGGCGACACCCAGCTGTATGTGACGCGCGGCGCGGGCGCCTGGGGTCCGCCCGTTCGAGTCGGCGCGCCCTCCGACATCACCGTCGTGGAGCTGGCCGCCACGCGAGCCTGACGCCCTGCGGGAATCGGCGGAGGACTACCCCGTCACTGGATCTCGAGACCGCCCGCGCCGTCGGCGCTGATACCGGCGAGTGTGCGGAGGACCGTGAGGGCGCCGTCGTGGCCATCGGGAGCCACGACGGAGAACAGGAGTCGTTGCACTTCGTCGGCTTTCGGCAGGAGCTGGGCGTACTCGCGGCGGCCGGTGCGGGTGAGGGCGATCCGGCGTTCGCGTTTGTCGGCCGGGTTGACCGACCGTTTGATCAGATTCTTCCGTTCGAGCACACCGGCGGATTGCGCCATCGTCGAAGTGTCCGTGCTGATTCGTACGGAGACCTCGTGCTGGGTCAGCGGCCCCTGCGCATAGACGACGTTGAGAATGGCGAACTGAGTTGGCGTGATCGAATCCCCGACGGTGGCGTGCCAGAGTGCGTTGTGGCGTTGATAGAGCAATCGGATCAGATGTCCAGGTGTATCCGCGAACACGTGGGGCACCAGCCGCGAGGTCAGTGATTCCATCCGCCGATTAGACCACGATCCGAGCCGACGACAAGGCCGATCTAGTCGTTCGTCCAAGATCTTTGCGGCCGATTTCCGCCACATCCATACGTGTACGTACTATCTACCACCGAGGCGGTAGCAACCGAAATACGTTGTACTCCAGCGCATTTCGATGGAGAACCGAGTCACTTCACGGCGTGCGCCCCTGTTTTTGGGGTTGTCGCCATACAGCGCGCTGGTGTAGCGTTCGAAATCGGTGCGGGAAGCGGCGACGGATCGACGGGGGTCGCAACGAATTCGCCGCCTTGGGGATCTACGTACGTGTATCGATTGCCGGACTACGGGGGTATTCGACAACTCGTGATCGAAATTCATACCGCTGGATAACTGCTTTATCTGGGTGCTCACCGACAATTCTGACCGGTGCCGCCGCAAGCGGCAGGTCGAGCGTAAAAACGCGCGATCGATCGCGTCCGAAGAATCGGCCGGACCGCGAAACAGGGTTGACGAATAATCAAAGGAACCAGAGCATGACCGCCTCGAAAACAATCGACATCGAGAGACTCGACCACGAGCTACGGCCCGAACCCCGGTCGGCACCGTCCGCGCTTCCGCGACTGCTCGGCGTAGCCACCGCCAATCCACCCGACCGCTACAGCCAACGCGAACTCGTCGACCTGTTGAACATCACCGACGCCAAGATCCGCGGCGTCTTCCTCAACGGCGGAATAGAGACGCGGTACCTGACCTTGCCGCCTCGCGATCGAGATGGCGCGTTCCGCGTCGAGACCCAGGGTGAACTGCTGGCCAAGCACCGGACCCAGGGCGTACGGACCGGTGCGGCCGCGGTCCGCGCGTGCCTTCGTCGCATCGGCAGCGATATCCGCGACGTGCGTTATCTGGTCGCCGTCACCACCACCGGTTTCCTGACACCCGGATTCAGCGCGCTGCTGATCGACGAGCTGGGGCTGGACCCGGATACGGCCCGGCTCGACGTAGTCGGAATGGGATGCAACGCGGGCCTGAACGGCCTTGCCGCCGTGGCGAATTGGGCGGCAACACATCCGGACGAGCTGGCGCTGCTGGTCTGCGCGGAGGCGTGCTCGGCGGCGTACGTGTTCGACGGAACGATGCGTACGGCGGTCGTCAACAGCCTCTTCGGCGACGGGGCCGCGGCGTTGGCGGTCCGATCGGGCGGCGACACCGGCGCGCCTGGTGGCCCAGGCTCGGCTCCGGCCCCCGCGCTGTTGACGACCAGCAGCTACATGATTCGGCACGCGGTCGGCGCGATGCGCTACGACTGGGACGAGGACGCCGGGAAGTTCAGTTTCTACCTGGACAAAGAAGTGCCCTACGAGGTCGGCGCGCACGCGGAGATCGTGATCGACAAGCTCTTGCGCGGTACCGGATTGCGGCGCAGGGACATCGCGCACTGGACGGTGCACTCCGGCGGCAAGAAGGTCATCGACGCGGTGAAGATCAACCTCGGCCTGACTGCCAACGACCTGCGGCACACCTCCAGCGTGATGCGTGATTTCGGCAACCTCTCGAGTGGTTCGTTCCTGTTCTCCTATCAACGGCTGCTCGAGGAGGGCAAGGTTCGGCGCGGCGACCACGGTGTGCTCATGACCATGGGTCCCGGTTCGCAGATCGAGTCCGCGCTTCTCCAATTCTGAAGCAGTCCAAGTCGATTCGACTCCAGGGGGTTTTCGATGACCAGTTACGAATCCACTACTCACGTACTGCCCGCGGTGATCTCCGCCGACCAGCCGCTGACCGAGGAACTACTCGCAGCGGTATCCGCGATCGCGGTGCGCGCGGAGGACGCGCCGCCGGACAAGCCGCACACCGTGGTCCTCTATGTCACGGGAACCCGCTCGGGGCAGCAGTTCTCGTGGCCCGGCCCGGTGGATATCGGCGTCGTCGGCAAGTGGGAATCCGCGCTGCGCCGACTCGAACAGGCGCCCGCGCCGATCATCGCCGTCGTCGACGGGGACGCCTTCGGACCCGCCGCGGAACTGCTGCTCGTCGCCGACTACCGCATCCTCCGGTCCGGCAGTGTTTTCGGTTTCGCCGCCACCGCTCTGGGCGTCTGGCCGTCCATGGCGCTGCATCGCCTGGTCGCCCAATACGGCGCCGGTCCGGCGCGGGCACTCGCCGTGCAGGGCCGCACACTCTCGGCCGCCGAGGCGCACGCGCAGGGTCTCGTCGACGCGGTGATCGATCACGACGCTCGATCCGAGACCACGACAGTGCAAGCGGGACTCAGGTTGTTCGAGTCGACCGCCGGTACGGAAATCGCGATCCGCCGCCGGCTGCTGCTCGACGCGACCACCACGCGTTTCGAGGACGCGCTCGGCGCGCACCTGGCGGCCGCCGACCGGTCGCTGCGGCGTCTCCGGGCGGCGTCGTGACCACCCCGCGCTCACCGTTCACCGGAGAACTCGCCCACGACAGCGCCGTGTTGCGGGACGCCGCCGCCGAATGCGACCGGACGCTGCACGAGCTCGGTCCGGTCGCGGAGCGAGACGCCGACCGGGCCGCGCGGGCGGAACGAGCCCATCGGGCGGTGCGCACGCTGCGCCGGGCATTCCTGCGCAGGCACGTGTCCGCGGTGTACCGGCGGGCGACCGACGATCTGCGCGACTCGCCGCGGCTGACCGATCTCGCGGCCGCGGCGACCGCCCGGTTCCCCGGCCTGCTGCCCGAGCCCGCGCGGCTAGCCGCCGACGCCGCGGTCGTCCAGGCACACAAGGAAGGGTGGGAGATCGATCAAGGAATCTTCTTCCACGCGGTCTTCGCCGATCCGGTCGCGGGCGAGCACCTGCTCGACGCCATGCGCCGACCGACGCTCACCGCCGCTGTACTCCTGCCTGAATACGAGGCGACCGGCCGGGTGACGCTGCCCGCGGTGACGTTGACCCGCTCCGGGCACACCGCGACACTCACGATGACCAACGTCCACTGCCTCAACGCCGAGGACAACCAGCACGTCGCCGACATGGAAACCGCGGTCGACCTGGTGCTGCTCGACCCGAGATCCAAGGTCGGCGTCGTGCGCGGCGGCGAGATGACCCATCCCCGCTATCGCGGCAAGCGCGTGTTCAGCGCGGGCATCAATCTCGCGGAGCTGCACGGAGGCAAGATCTCCTACCTCGAGTTCCTCCTCGGGCGCGAAACCGGCTATATCGCGAAGATTCTGCGCGGACTCTCCGACGACGGCGACGACTGGCCGCCCGCACCGCGCACGAAACCGTGGGTCGCCGCGGTGGACACGTTCGCGATCGGCGGCGGCGCACAACTGCTGCTCGTCTTCGACCGCGTGATCGCCGCCGCCGACAGCTACTTCAGCCTCCCCGCCGCACAGGAAGGGATCGTGCCGGGCGCGGGCAACCTGCGGCTCGGGCGCGCGGCGACATCGCGGGTTTCGCGCGAGGTGATCCTGTGGGGCAGGAAGATTCGCGCCACCGAACCCGACGCGCGCTACATCTTCGACAGCGTCGTCGAACCCGGCGAACTCGACACCGAAATCGCCAGGGCCGCAGAACAACTCGATGCCGATGCGGTGATCGCGAACAAGCACATGATCGTAACCGCCGAGGAATCGCAGGACGCGTTCCGCCGCTACATGTCCGAGTTCGCGCTGCACCAAGCGCTGCGGCTCTACGGCCAGGATGTGCTGGCGAAAGTGTCCCGGTTCGGTGCCGCGGCGAAACCCGAGGTCGGAGCGCGGCGGTGACGCTCGGGGACCTGTCCACCGTGGTCTATCGCAAGCAGGGCCGTGTCGCCACCGTGGAACTCGACCGGCCCGAAGTCCTCAACGCGATGAACCTGCGAATGCACGCGGAGCTGGCGCGGGTATGGGATGACATCGAACGCGACGACGACATCTGGGTGGCCGTCCTCGGCGGCCGCGGCGGGCGCGCGTTCTCGGTCGGGCAGGACCTGAGGGAACTGGCCGAGCGCGATACCCGTGGCGAAGGGCACTCGACGTTCGGCAGCGCGGGCAAACCCGGGTATCCCCGCATCACCGAGCGGTTCGGATTCCCCAAGCCGCTCGTGGCCAAGGTCGCCGGATACGCGCTCGGCGGCGGCTTCGAACTGGCACTCGCCTGCGACATCGTGATCGCCGCCGACACTGCCGAATTCGGGCTCACCGAGGCCAGACTCGGCCTGATCCCCGGCGCGGGCGGGGTGTTCCGGCTGCCGCGCCAAGCGCCCTATCGGATCGCGCTGGGGCACTTGCTGACCGGGCGGCGAATGAGCGCCGCACGCGCCGCCGAGCTCGGGCTGGTCAACGAGGTCGTTCCGGTCGCCGACCTGGACGCGAGAACCGAAACCTGGGTGGCCGACATCCTCGCTTGCGCGCCGCTGTCGGTGCGTGCCATCAAGGAGGCTGCCGCCGCGTCGCTGACGACGCCGCTGCCGGACGCCTTCACCGCCACCTACCACTGGGAAACGTTGCGCGCCAACTCCGCCGACGCACAGGAGGGCCCGCGCGCGTTCATCGAGAAACGACCGCCCAACTGGACCGGTCACTGAACTACCGACCAGCCCCGGAACCGATCTGCCAGAAACAAAGGACCTATGAGTTCACCGACATCGCCCCGGCTCGGCCGCGACATCATCTTCGACTACCTGCGCGAGGTGGGCATCGAGTACGCGTTCGGCGTGCCGGGCACCCACGAAATCCCGCTGCTCGACGGAACGACCATCCCCGAGAACGGTGTCGAGTACGTACCGTGTCTGCACGAGAACATCGCCCTCGGCGCCGCCATGGGCTACGCGCGCATGTCGGGACGCCCCGGCGCCGCGATCGTGCACATCACCCCCGGCACGGCCAACATCATCGGCAACCTGTTCAACGCCTACCGATCCAACATCCCGCTCATCGTGTTCTGCGGACAGCAACACAGCGATCTGCTAGTCCAGGAACCGATCCTGGCCTCGGATCTCGTCCACACGGCCGAGCAATACACCAAGTGGGCCTACGAGATCCGCAGCGTCGACGAGCTGCCGCTGGTCCTGCATCGCGCGTTCAAGGAACTCCTGGTCCCGCCGTTCCGGCCAGTCTTCGTTTCGCTGCCGTGGAACTTCCTGATCGAGGCGCCCGCCATGCAGCAGCGTGGCCGGGTGACTCGCGTCGCGCACAAGGTGGCGGGCGATCCGAACGGCATCGCGGCCGCCGCCGAGCAGCTCGCGCGGGCGAAGAACCCGGTGGTTCTGGTCGGTGACGGCGTCGGCGAGGCCGATGCCTGGCCGGAGATCGAGCGACTGTCGCGGATATTGGGCGCCGCGGTCTACTCGGAGAACCAAGCCAGCCGGATGAACTACCCGAACGACCTGCCGCATTGGCAGGGGGAACTAGTGCCCACCCAGGACGGTGTGCACATGCAGCTGGCCGACTTCGACACCATCTTCCAAATCGGGGTGAACTCCCAGGCGCAGATCCTGGTGTTCCGCTGGGAGAAGGGCCCGATCATCCCGGCCGAGCTCACACAGGTGACCTTGCACAACGATCCGTGGGAGATCGGCAAGAACGCCTACGCCGAGGTCGGCGTGCTCGGTGACATCAAACGCACCCTGCCGCTGATCATCGATGCTGTCACCGGCCACGCGCAGTACGACGAAGCCGCTGTCGCACAACGTAATCGGCGGGTCGTCGAACTGGACTCCCGCCGCGACGAGGAATTCACCGCCGCCGCGGCCACCGCACTGAGCAAGGAGCCGATCCCCGACCACGTTGTGCCGATGGTGCTGGCCGAAGTGCAGAAGACCCTCGGCAAACCCCTCACGGTGATCAACGAGGACTTCGCGATCTCCGCCGCGATTCAGAAGGCGATCGCCTACGACATCCCCGACGCGTACTTCTGCACCTCCGGCGGCTCGCTCGGGTTCTCGCTGCCCGCGTCCATCGGCATCTCGCTCGCCCTCGGCGACCGGCGCTACGTCGTGACGATCGTCGGCGACGGTTCCGCGCTGTTCCACACCAATTCGTGGTGGACCATCAGCAAGTTCCAGCTTCCGGTGCTGTACCTGGTGATGAACAACCACGAATACAAGACCCTGATGACGGGGCTGTCCGCGATCGGGCAGATCTACGGTTGGCAACCGACCAACGACGCCTGGTACCTGCGGTTGGGTCGCCCGGCCCAGGACTTCGCCGAGATCGCCGCCTCCTTCGACATTCCGGGCGAGGTGGTGACCAAGACCGGCACACTCCGCGACGCGCTGGAACGCGGATTCGAGTCGCTCGACAACGGCGAACCGTACGTCGTCGACATCCGCATCGCGTCCTCGCCCGCGCCGCCCATCGACATGCTGCTGGCCGACAGGCCCGACATCGATCCGGTGCTGATCGACCGGCTCCAGGCGATGGGTCCGCCGTGATCCGCGCCGAACACCCGAATCCGCCACACCAGCGCACGAAGAAGGACGACCGATGACCGACGCGCAGCCGAGTTCCATACCGCTGAACCGCCGCACCCTGCTCGGCGGCGCGGCCGTCGCCGCGCTCGGAGCGGCGGGCATCGGCGGGTTCCTGTTCGCCGAGAACCGCATCGGTCCGTGGCGGCTGACCGCGCGCAGCGTGGTGGACCGACTACAGGAAACCGCGGGCGGCTCCTTCCCCGGCTGCCGCCGCAACCATGCCAAAGGAGTGGCCGTCGCCGGATACTTCGAGAGCAACGGCAGCGGTGTCGAGCTGTCGAAGGCTTCGGTGTTCCGTGCCGGTCGCTATCGCCTGACCGGACGGTTCTCCCTCGCGGGCGGCAACCCGCATATTCCCGACGCGCCGACCGCTCCGCGCGGACTCGGGCTGCGGCTGTTCCTGCCCAGGGGCGAGGAGTGGCGGATGGCGATGATCAACGTGCCGGTTTTCCTGGACGCCACCGCGCAAGACTTCTACGACCGAACCCTGGCGTTCGCCCCGGACCCGGCCACCGGCAAGCCCGACCCGGCCACGATGAAGCAGTACCTCGAGAGGCACCCGAGAACCGCTGCCGCGCTGGGCATCATCGAGCAAGGTGCGCCGGCGCCGACCTTCGCCGCCTCGGCCTTCTTCGGACTCAACGCGTTCCGGTTCACCGACGGCGACGGCAGCACCGTCTCCGTACGCTGGCGGCTCGAACCGGATGGTCCGCCTCCGGCGACCGGACCTAGCGGCGGTGACAGCGCCCTTTTCGACGGCCTCGTCGCCGACCTGAAGGCAGGGCCGCTGCGCTGGCAGCTCGTCGTGATCGTCGGGGAGCCAGGCGATCCCACCGACGACGCGACCCGGATGTGGCCGAACGACCGCCGTGCCGTGCACGTCGGCACGGTCGTGCTGGACCGCGTCGACACCGAATCGGCCGACAACGTCCAGGACGTCAACTTCGATCCGCTGGTGCTGCCCAACGGAATCGAGCCCTCCGACGATCCGCTGCTGCAAGCACGCTCCGCGGCCTACAGCGAGTCCTTCCGTCGCCGCGCCGGCGAAGCCAAACCCACCGGCGCGGTGGTGGTGCGAAAGGTCTGACGACGATGACGCTCGACCAACTCAAGCGCGATACCACCCGATTCGGCCACACCGCCCGGGTACTGCACTGGCTCATGGCCGTCCTGATCCTGGCGATGCTCGGCATCGGCGCGGCGATGGTCGGCTATCTCGGCGACTACAGCCGGTTGCTGAGCTGGCACAAGACCATCGGCTTGGCGATCCTGGCGCTGGCCGTGATTCGCATCGCCTACCGCGTCCGTCGCAGGCCGCCACCCCAGATCGACACCATGTCCCGCCCGGAACGACTCGTCGCGACCGGCTCCGAAATCCTCCTGTACGCGCTGTTTCTGCTCCAGCCGATCGTCGGGTGGGCGCTGGTGTCGGCGTCCGGCGTCCCGAACCGTGTGCTCGGCAACCTGCGTGTTCCCGCGATCGCCCCCGCCGATCCCGAGCTGTACGCGTTGTTGCGCACCGCGCACAGTGCGCTGGCCTACCTGCTTCTGTTCGCGTTGACCGCGCACATCTGCGCGGTCCTGTTCCACGCGTTGGTCTTACGCGACGGACTGCTTCGTCGCATGACCTTCCCGTACCGCCGGTAGATGAGCGGTGCGGTCCGGCCGGTCACCGGGATCGTGCTGGCCGGTGCGACCCTGCGGGCGCCGTTGACCTGCGTCGGACCGCTGGTACCGGCCATCGCCCACGACACCGGGCTGTCGGCCGCGACGGCGGGACTGCTCACGGCGCTGCCGCTGCTGATTTTCGCGGCGGTGCCCGCGGTGGTGTTACACACCGTGCATCGCGGGGCCGAACAGCTCGTGCGGCTCGCCTTAGCCGCGCTGCTGCTGGGGATCGTGCTGCGCTCGATGCCCGGCTCGTCGGGTCTGTTCGCCGGGACCGTGGTCATCGCGGCGGCGATCGGGTACGCCAACGTGCTGCTGCCCGCGATCGTCCGCGGCACCGTCCCCGCGGCGCGGATCATGACGGTCACCGCGGGCTACATCGCGGCGATGACCGCGGCGGCCGCCGTGTCGTCCGGGATCGCGGTGCCCCTGGCCGAAAATCTGCCTGGCGGATGGCGTTCCGCGCTCGCCGCGGGAACGCTGCTGGTGATTGCCGCTCTACGGGCGTGGCCGATCACGGGATCCGCGCCGATGCCGCGGCCCGCCGCCCGCGTGCCGATGCCATGGAGCTCGGCGCTGGCCTGGCAGGTCAGCATATTCATGGGGCTGCAGGCGCTGGGGTTCTACACCACGCTCGCGTGGCTGCCGAGCGTGCTGCACGACAACGGGATATCGCCGCGCGCGGCCGGATTCGCGCTGTTCGCCGTCCAGATCCTCGGTCTGGCGGCCATCAACGCGATGCCGTGGCTGGCCCGCACGGTCTCGGCCAAACGGCGCCTCGCGGTGGCGGCCAGCGCGGTCGAAGCCACGGGGTTCCTGCTGCTGGCGCTCGCGCCCGGCGCGACGCCATTGGCGATCGGTCTGCTCGGCATCGGGTCCGGGGCCTGCCTCGCTTCGGCGATGGCATTCCAGAGCGAACGAGCCACCGACGCGGGCGACGCCACCGCCCTCGCGGCCATGGCCCAAACCGTCGGCTTCGCCCTCGCCGCCCTCGGACCGGTCCTCCTCGGCGTCCTCCGCGACCACACCCGAAGCTGGGGTCCCGCCCTGCTCGCCCTCGCCGCCGCCACGGCCCTGCAGGCGTTCACAGCCGCGGGCGCGGGACGCCACGAAACCGTGCGGCACTAGGCGTACCCTGGCACTCCCCGGCTACCGGCCCGGGCGGCGAATCACGCTGCGACGCTGTGGAATCCGACCGTCGCGGGGCTCGAGCGGTACGGCGACACCCAGCTGTACGTGACGCGCGGCGCGGGCGCGTGGGGTCCGCCCGTGCGGGTCGGCGCGCCCTCCGACATCACCGTCGTGGAGCTGGCCGCCGCACATGCCTGACACACCGCCGTCGGAGATGGCGCGTCGCCGAGGAAACCCCGCGCACCGCACGGGCGAGGTATACGATTCGGCAGGCGCCGCGAAAGGCACGCGGCGCGAGGATCGATGGAGGACCACGTGTCCGATGTGTTCGACCCTGTCGCGACCGATCTCGGCGCGAACGGTGGCGGGGCTGGACTGCTCTCGGAGCTGGTGGAGCACCTCAGACAGAACAGGACGGCGCTGCGCGAGGAGTGGGCGCGGCTGATCACCGAGGCTCAGCTGCTGACCGCGATGACCGCCGAGGAGATGTTCTCCGAGGTCACCTCGGTCTACGACAACTACGTGGCGGTGCTGGCGACCGGCTCGGTCGAGGCGCTCCAGGACTACGCGCGCGACCTGTCCGAGCGCATCATCCCGCGCGGGGTCGAGACCGACGAAGTGCTCGGTATCGTGCTGCTGCTGCGAGATGTGCTGGCCCGCTCGCTGTTCGAGAAGTACCAGTCCGATTTCGACCTGTTGAACCGGGTGCTGGACGCCTACGAGCCCGCGGCCAACCGCATCGCGAGCACCGTGGCGATCTCGTTCGTCGAGGAACGCGAGCGCATCATCCGCCAGCAGCAGGAAGCCATTCGCGAGCTGTCCACCCCGGTGCTCCAGGTCCGCGAGCAGCTGCTGATCCTGCCGATCATCGGCGTGCTGGACGGTCAGCGCGCGCGCCAGCTCACCGAACAGCTGCTGCGCGCGATCAGGAACAACCGCGCCAAGGTGGTTGTCATCGATATCACCGGTGTGCCGACGATCGACTCCACCGTCGCCAACCACCTGGTGCAGACCGTCGACGCCTCCGGCCTGATGGGCGCCAACGTGATCATCACCGGCCTGTCCTCGGAGATCGCGCTGACCCTGGTCACCATCGGCCTGGACCTGTCGAAGATGAACGCGGTCGGCGACCTCCAAGGCGGTATCGAGGAAGCCGAACGCCTGCTCGGCTACGAGGTGAGCCGCAGCGGCGAGCAGGCCGCGCCCGCGAACTGACCGGTCGCGGTCAGCCATCCCCGTCGCGGCCGTAACCGAGCCGCACGTCGTGCACGGCCTCGCCGCCCGACACCGTCACCCGACTGGTCACCGGCGGATATCCACGCGCGACAACGGTGTACTGCCCCTCCGCCAGATCGGGGACGACGTACCTGCCGTCGGCGTCGGTGCGCGCGGTGGCCGTCAGATCGCCCGCCATGTCCAGCAGCATGATCTGCACATCCGGCACCACCCGGCCGTCGGCCAGCGCCGATCCCGCGAGCACGGCGTTGGGTTCCATGTCGATGTCGTGGCGGAGCAGGCCGCTGTCCGGCACGGTGAGCGTGGTCGCGTGCGGGCGCATGTGCTCGGCGAGCGCGACCATCGTGTAGGTGCCGGAGACCACCCCGTGGCAGACGAAGGCGCCGTCGTCCGCGGTGACCGTCGCCCCGACGACCTCGCCGTGCCGATCGGTCAGCGTCACGGTGGCGCCGCCGAGCGGTTTGCCGCTGACCGCCGATCTGACCGTTCCGGAGACGGTGCCCGACCCCATCAGCTTCACGTCGAGTTCCTGCGGCCAGGAGCCCGCCACGACGCTGACCGCCGTCGGTTGGTGCCCGGCCGCTGCCGCGATCAGCACGTAGGTGCTCGCGTCGGGCACGTCGATGGAGTAGCCGCCCTTGGCGTCGCCCACAGCCCTGGCGACCTGACGTCCGCCCTTGTCGATCAGCGTCAGCGCGGCCTCGGGCACCGGATGCCCGTCCTCGTGCTGGATGCGGCCGAACAGCGAGCGGGATTCCGCCGCGGCGGCGAGCACCGGTTCCGGTTCGGAGAAGACCTCCGCCGCGCCCGCCCAGACCTGCGACTCCTCCCAGCTCGACGAACCGTCCGGACCCGGCTCGGGCACGATCGGATCGTCTTGCAGTGGAATCTCTTTCATGAACATCAGCACAACGCCCGCCAACACCGCGACCGCCGCGGCGACGTAGAACACGCCCGCCATCGCGTCGGTGAAGCCGATCAGGATCGGCGCGCGCAGGTCCTCGGGCATGGCGGCGAGTTCTCCGGTGTCGCTCTGCAACTCGCCGAGCCGGGCGGTGTCGAAGCCCTCCGGCAGTTGCCCGCCGAAGGCGTCGACGATCCGGCCGGGCAGCAAGTTGAACAGGATGGTCAGGAAGATCGCGACGCCGAGCGTGCCGCCCATCTGCCGGAAGAAGGTGGCGGCCGCGGTCGAGACGCCCATGTCGGTGCGCGGTCCCGCGTTCTGCGCGGCGATGATCAGCGTCTGCATGCACGCGCCGAGGCCGCAGCCGATCACGCCGCCGTACAGCAGCGGCTCCCACAGCGGGCTGTCGTAGAGCACCCTGCCGTGCAACGCCGCGCCGAGCGCGATCAGGAAGCACCCGGCGACCGGCAGGATCTTGTACTTGCCGGTGAGCTTGGTGATGATTCCGGCGATCTGCGCGCCGATCATGATGCCGACCACGAGCGGCAGCATCAACAGACCGGCCTTCGTCGGCGAATATCCGCGCGCCACTTGGTAATACAGCGGCACGAGCACGATCGCGCCGAACATCGCGATGCCGACGACGAAGCCACCGACGATGGACACGCTGAACGTGGAGTTACGGAACAACCGCAGCGGGATCAGCGCCGCGTCCTTCATCAGGAACTCGACGAGCACGAACAGCGCCAGCCCCGCCGCGCCGACGCCGTAGCAGACGAGCGCGCGGTCCGAGTTCCAGCCCCATTCCCTGCCCTGCTCGGCGACGATCAGCAGCGGCACAACGCATATGGTGAGCGTCATCGCGCCGAACCAGTCGATGCGGTGCGGCTGGCGCTGGTGCGGCACATCGAGCACCTTGGCGACCACCACGAACGCGAGTATGCCGATGGGCACGTTCACCAGGAACACCCAACGCCAGCCCTCCAGGCCCGCGAGCTCGTCGTAACCGGAGAACAGCCCGCCGAGCACCGGCCCGAGCACGGTGGAGGCACCGAACACCACCATGAAATAGCCCTGATACCGGACCCTTTCGCGGGCGGGGACGATATCGCCGACGATGGTGAAGGCCAGCGACATCAGGCCGCCCGCGCCGAGTCCCTGGAAGGCGCGGAACGCGGCGAGCTCGTACATCGAGGTGGCGAACGTGCACGCCACCGAGCCGATCACGAACAGTCCGATCGCGATGAGATACCACGGTTTACGGCCGTAGATGTCGGCGAGTTTGCCGTAGAGCGGCGTGGTGATGGTCGCGGTGATCAGATAAGCCGTTGTCGCCCAGGCCTGTTCGTCGAATCCGTTCAGGCTGTTGGCGATCGGCACGATCGCGACGCTCACGATGTTCTGGTCCAGCGCGGCGAGGAAGATGCCGAGCAGCAGGCCGGAGATGATGGTGAGAATCTGCCGATGCGACAGTCGCGCGCCTGCCTCGGCCGCCAGGTCCGGCTTCGGCGCCGGAGCCTGGGTGGTCGTATTGGTCATGTAGATGCCCTGGTTCTGATCGTCCAACGGTTGCGATCTTGCGTTCGGAACAAAGCGCATCCGGCGACCGCACGCGTCCCGCGCGCGACCAAGCCCTGCGCCACAAGCGATCTGCTCTGTCGTACTGATAGATCAAGGGGATGCTGCGACCCGGCGAGCTTACCGGTGGGCCGCGCAGGCTCGCTATCGAGGCCGAGCGGTCCGCGTCGTGACGCGGGCGCGGCGATTGCTGTTCATTCGCCGCAGGCGGTATCCTTGACCTTCGATACCAACGAGTCTCATAATCTCGCTCTCGGCTAGTGGATGGCAGCACCAAACCCCGTTCGGACCGGCAGGGTGGGCGATCGCCGGTTTCGGCGGGTTCCAAGCAATGTGGACACCGACCGCGCGTCGTTCGTCGAACGGGGATTCGCATGGACGAGAACAACACCATGGTGGGCGATCCGGAGCAGGCGGCCGAGCGGTACCGTTCGCTGGTCGAACACTCCCCCGATGCCATATGCGTACACGAAGGCGGCGTCGTCGTCTATCTCAATCCGGCCGGGGTTCGCCTGCTGGCGGCCAAGTCCGCGCACGAGATCGTCGGACGCCAGGTCAGCGACTTCGTCGCACCCGATTCGGTCGCCTCGACACTGGCCAGGATCGAGGGTTCGCGCAGTACCGGCGACGCGTCCAAGCGGGCGGTCCTCACCTTGCTGCGCGCCGACGGGGCCCGCATCCCGGTGCAGACCGTCTCGGTGCTCACCATCTGGCAGGGCAAACGCGCCTACCAGGTGGTGCTGCACGATCTGAGCGCCCAGCACGCGGCCGAGCAGGCCCAGCGCCGGGCCGAACAGCACTTCACCGCGATCGTCTCGCAACTGGAGGAGGGCGTCGTCGTGATAAGCAGGCAGGGCATGATCGAGTCGATCAACCCCGCCGCGCTGCGCATATTCGGTTGTCGCGGTGTGCAACTCGTCGGCGCCCGGTTCGACGCGCTGCCGTTGCGCATGGTCGACACCGACGGTGTTCCGCTGCCCGCCACTCGTCATCCGGTCGCGCGCACCATGGCGACCGGCGAGCCGATCAGCCGCTTCGTCTTCGGCGTGGACGGCACCGACCATCACCGCCGCTGGCTGGCCGGCAACTGCCGTCTGCTCAATCCGACCGACCGGAAATCACCAGTGGTCAGCTCGTTCACCGACATCACCGCCACCAGGGCCAGTCAACGCGAGTTGCAGTACCAGGCAACGCACGACGGGCTGACCGGGCTGCTGAACCGGCCGACCATCCTGCACGATCTCGACACGGCCCTCGCCCATCCGGCGGGCGGCCCCCTGTCGGCCGTGCTGTTCGTCGACCTCGACGGGTTCAAGGCCATCAACGACTCGCACGGGCACGTGGTCGGCGATGTCGTCCTGCAAATCGTCGCCCAGCGACTGCTCCGCGCGGTGCGCCGCGGCGATCTGGTCGGCAGGCTCGGCGGCGACGAGTTCCTCGTCCTGCTCGGCGAACGCGACGTCGGCCCGGAGGCGGTCATTCAGCGGCTCGCCGCCTCGGTGGCCGAACCGATTGTCGCCCATGGACATCGGCTCACGGTCCGGGCCTCGATCGGTGTCACGATGATCGTGCCCGGCGATCCGCGCACCGCCACCGAGATCCTGCACGACGCCGACACCGCGATGTACCACCAGAAGGGCAATTCCACGCAGCTGGACGCAGTCCACCGGTAGCCCGCGCACGGCCGGAGCGAAGACGGAGGCACGCCGATTCCACACAGGCGGACGCAGTCCGTCTACAGCCCGCGCGCGGCCGGAGCGAAGGCGTAGGGTACGCCCGTGGCGAGCGGGTGACCGGTCAGGCGGTGTCGTTGGCCGGGTAGAGCCGGTGGATGGTGAGCGCCGCGGCGAGCATCCGCGAGTTGGTGGGGTCGGCGGGATCGATGCCGGTGAGCTCGGCGATGCGGCGCAGCCGATAACTGAACGTGTTCGGGTGCACGTGCAGGCGCGCGGCGGCGGCCTTGCGGTCCGAGCCGTACTCCAGGTGGGCCTCCAGCGCCTCGAGCAGGTGCGGGTTGTTCAGCAGCGGGGCGATGCGCTGGGCGAGCCGGTCGCGCGCCGCGCCCGGCCTGGTGAGCTGGTACTCGAGCAGCAGGTCGTCCAGGTGGTAACGGCCGGTCGGGCGGTTGAGCAGCCGGGCCAGGGTCGCCACCTCGGCCGCCTGCTCCGCGGAGCCGGGCAGATCCGCGCGGAGGACGCCGCGGGACTCGGCGAGATACACCGGGGTGCCGAACTGCTCGGCGAGCTCGGTGGCGAGTCCGCGATGGCGCGCGGCATCGGCAGCGGCGGACTCGGAGTGGTTGGGCAGCAAGGCGATTCCGGTCCCGCCGTCGAAGGTGACCAGTGCGGTGCCGTTGCTGAGCGAGTCCAGCGTGCGGTGCAGGATGCGAATGCGGCGGCGGGCGAGCAGGTCGGCGACCGAGTTGTGCTGCTCGTCCGGGCGCAGGTGGATGGCGAGAACGGTGTAGCGGTCGGTCAGCGGGGTGTCCGCGCGGGCGGCGAGTTCGTCGGCGGGTTGGCCGCGCAGCAGGGCGGCGCAGAGTTCGCGGCGCGCCTCGCGCTCGGCGTTGTAGATGGACTGCTCGACCTCGGTGTAGGTCTCCACGACGGTGATGTTGATGTGCATCAGCAGGTCGAGCAGCCGCGAGCCGACGACGACCAGTTCGTCTTTCTCGTCGAGGCTGGCGAGCGCGGCGGCCTCGGCGAGCACCGACTGCGCGGAGCCGTGGATGGCCTCGATCAGGATCGCCAGCGGGAAGCGGTCCTCGGCGTGCCGTTCGGCGACCGGCACCACGAACGCCGCGACCTCGGCCCTGCTGAACGCGCGCTCCTCGCCGATGGCCTGAAGCACGGCGCGTCCGCAGGCGTAGATGGTGGGTAGTACTTCGGCGGTGAAATGACCAGCGGGCAGCTCGGCGGCGGGAGGTGTGGCACCGAGGCCCGCGGCGAGCATCCGCTCGGCGATCTGGGGCCACCTGGTCAGCAATCGGGCCACCAGGGGGAGGTCCCCGGTCACCGGGGGTGAAGCGACAGCCATGGGCCGATTGTTGCCGACGACAGGGTTCGCGACAACGTATCGGTCGCGACCGCCAAGAACTTTGTCGCTGACGACAAGGGCCTCTCGATTTTCTTTTTCCGGCCGTGCAGTGACGACTTGGACCATCCGGTCTTTAATTTTCATTATCGCCTCCGCGAGATGGCACGCGTCACACCGTGGGTTCAATTGTGTTCTGCGCCACATCGATTCACCGGGGGCGGATCCGAGCGGATGGGAAGTACGGAAATGTTTGCAACGAAGCAACGAGGCATGCGCGCGCTCGCCTGCGCCGCGATGATCGCGGGTCTGGCGCTGGCCCAGGGATCCGGCGCGGGGGTGACGATGGCGGACCCGGCCGTGGAGGGGAGTGCCGAGTCCGCCGCCCAGGCGCTGGCCGACACCATCACCGCGGGGCTCCTGCCCGCGGCCGACGGCAGGCAGCCGAAGGCGATCGTCGACACCGGCAGCAGTGGCTCGGGCTGGGCCAAGAGCACCTCCTCGGCGGCCGTCGGGGAGGGCCCGCAGATGTCCGCGGCGCTCGCCGCGTTCGCCTACGGGCTCACCCATCCCGACGCCGCGCCGTCCGGAGCCAACCGGTGGGACTGCAAGCCGAGCGCCGCGCATCCCCGCCCGGTGGTGCTGCTGCACGGCACCTGGCTCAACGCCTACGACACCTTCGCCTACATGTCGCCACGACTGGCGCAGGCCGGATACTGCGTCTTCGCCTTCAATTTCGGCCGCTCCGGGCTGATGGAGGGCGGCGGCCTCGGTACCGTGCTGCCCGGTCGCTTCGGCGTGGGCCCGATGGAGGAATCCTCGCGCCAGGTCGCCCAATTCGTCGAGCAGGTGCGCGCCGCGACCGGCGCGGAGAAGGTCGACATCATCGGGCACTCACAAGGTGGCACGGTAGCCAACCGGTACCTGAAGTTCGACGGCGGCGAGGGCAAGGTCGACAAGCTGATCACCTTCGGCGCCACCCACCACGGCACCTCGCTGATGGGCATAGCCTCGCTCGGGCGCGCGATCAACAACCTCGGCGTCAACATCCTGGGCTTCTACGAGCCCATCGTCGGGCTCTCCAACATCCAGCAGGCCGTCGGTTCCGCGTTCTACGCGGCACTGAACGCCAACGGCGACACCGTCCCCGGGGTGGCCTACACCGCGGTCGGCTCGCGCTACGACGAGGTCACCAACCCCTACGACTGGACCTTCCTGCGCCCCGGCCCCGACGCCACGGTCGACAACATCACCTTGCAGGCGGGTTGCGAGCAGGACGTCTCCGACCACCTGACGATGATGTACTCCCCCCGCTCCACCTCGATCGCGCTGCGCGCACTCGACCCGACCGCCCCGGCGGACCTGGCGTGCACCTTCAACCCGTGGCTTATCGGCGGTGGCGGCAGCCTCTGAGTTGGCCGGTAGCTTACGACGCCAAATCCCTGGCGATGACCAAGCGCTGAATCTGGTTGGTGCCCTCGAAGATCTGGGTGATCTTGGCTTCGCGCATGTAGCGCTCGACCGGGAAGTCCTGGGTGTAGCCATAGCCACCGAAGACCTGCACCGCGTCGGTGGTGACCTTCATGGCGGCGTCGGTGGCGACCAGCTTGGCGACGCTGGCCTGCCGCGAATAGGGCAGGCCCGCGTCGCGGCGGCGGGCGGCGTCGAGGTAGGTGGCGCGGGCGGAGTCCACGGCGGCGGCCATGTCGGCGAGGACGAAGCCGAGGCCCTGATGGTCGATGATGCGGCGGCCGAACGCCTCACGCTCCTTGGCGTAGGCCACCGCGTCGTCCAGGGCGCGTTGCGCGAGGCCGGTCGCCACGGCGGCGATGCCGAGACGTCCGGAGTCCAAGGCGCTGAACGCGATCGAGAGACCCTGGCCGTCGGCGCCGATCAATCGTTCGGCGGGCAGGAACGCCCCGTCGTAGGCCGCTGTCGTGGTCGGCACCGCGCGCAGGCCCATCTTCTCCTCGGGTTTGCCGAAGCTCAGACCCTCGGTGTCCGCGGGGACCAGGAAACAGGAGACGCCGCGAGACCCTTCGCCGGTGCGCGCGAACAGGGTGTAGTAATCCGCCCGTCCGCCGTTGGTGATCCAGGATTTGGTGCCCTCGATCCGGTACCCGCCCTCGACCGCGGTGGCCTTGCAGCGTAGCGCCGCCGCGTCCGAACCGGCGTGCGCCTCGGAGAGGCTGTACGCGCCGATCATGGTGCCGGACAACATCTCCGGCAGCCACCGCCGCTGCTGCTCGGGCGTGCCGAAGACGAAAAGCGGGTGGCAGGAGAGGCTGTGCACGCTGACCGCCACCGCGACCGCCGCCCACCGCGCGGCCAGCTCCTCGAGCACCTGCAGGTACACCTCGTAGGGCTGACCGCCGCCGCCGAAAGCCTCCGGGTAGGGCAGGCTGAGCAGCCCGGCCGCGCCCAGCGCGCGGAACGCTTCCTCAGGGTACTTCTGCTGTTTCTCGAACTCCGCCGCGTTCGGCTCGAGCACCTTGTCGGCGATCTCCCTGGTGAGCTCGATCAGATCGCGCGCTTCCTCGGTGGGCAGCAGTCGGTCGACAGGCATCTCATCATCTCCGCGGCGGGGGTGGTCGGCTTGCCAACACATTATGACCAACATCCAATTGCATGCAAGGCAGCATGTACTTTCCAGCCGTTATACTGCACGAATGGTTTCCGATCTGCCGCCGAACAAGCACCAGGAGAAGAGTCTGCGGACGCGGGCGCTGCTGCTGGACGCGGCGATCGACAGCCTCGCCGAGGTGGGCTACGGCGGCGCCTCCATCGCCGACATCACCGCGCGCGCGGGCGTCACCCGGGGCGCCCAGCTGCACCACTTCCACACCCGCCAGGAGCTGTTCGCCCAGACCATCGGGCACCTCACCGAGCGCCAGCGCCAAGCGCTGCACCGCCGCCTGCGCACGCTGGCCGAAGATCTCACCGCAGGGACAATCCTCGTCGAGCTGGTGACCGCCACTTTCGCGGGCAAACTCGGCCGCGCCTGCGTCGAGCTCTACGTCGGCATCGCCAACGACCGCGAGCTGCGCCGCGAAATGCTGCGCGTGCAACACGATCTCACCGTCGAACTGCTCGACCGCTGCGCCGAACTCATCGGGCCGGACATCCCCCGCGCCCGCCTCGACTCCGCCTTCTGGCTCACCATCAACCTCGTGCGCGGCGCGACCCTCGACGAGATGGTCGGCCGCGACCGCGCCCGTCGCAAGCAGGTGCTCGCCGACTGGACCGTGCTCGCCGAGCTGGCCCTGCGGCGGGAGTGAGCCACGAACCGGCACGGCTGGCCGGAAATGTGGATTTCTTGGCCGCAGGTCTGTCCTGTCAGCGCGTCGTCCGCTCCTAGCGTTGTTCCACGACATCGGCGGGAGCGGAAGGCGTAGGTCCATGACATTCGACTACGACGTGGTGGTCGTCGGTTCGGGGTTCGGCGGCAGCGTGACCGCGCTGCGGCTGACCGAGAAGGGATACCGCGTCGCGGTGCTGGAAGCGGGTCGCCGCTTCACCGACGACGAGTTCGCCGAAACCTCTTGGCGGCTGCGGAAATATCTCTGGGCGCCGCGACTGGGTTGCTACGGCATCCAGCGCCTCGCGCTGCTGAAGGACACGTTCGTGATGGCGGGCGCGGGTGTCGGCGGCGGGTCGCTGGTCTACGCGAACACCCTGTACGAACCCCCGGAACGATTCTTCACCGACCGGCAGTGGGGTCACATCACCGACTGGCGCGCGGAACTCGCACCGCACTACGACCAGGCCGCGCGGATGTTGGGCGTGACGACCAATCCCGCGACGACCCAGTCCGACCGGGTGCTGCGCGAGGTCGCCGAAGACCTCGGCGTCGCCGACTCCTACCGCAGCACGCCGGTCGGCGTCTTCTTCGGCGGCCCCGGCGTCAAGCCGGGACAGGACGTGCCCGACCCGTTCTTCGGCGGCGTCGGACCGGACCGGAGGTCCTGCACACACTGCGGCGAGTGCATGACCGGCTGCCGCCACAACGCGAAGAACACCTTGGTCAAGAACTACCTGTATCTTGCGGAAAAGGCCGGGGCCACAGTGCATCCACTGACGACGGTGACCGACGTGCGACCACGCGAAGGCGGCGGTTTCACGATCGCCACGCAGCGCACCGGCCGCACCGTACGCAAGCAGCGCCGCGAGTTCACCGCCGAGCAGGTGGTCTTCGCCGCCGCGGCCCTCGGCACCCAGCGCCTGCTGCACCGCCTGCGCGACACCGGCTCGCTGCCCGCCGTCTCGGGCATGCTCGGACAGCTCTCGCGCACCAACTCCGAGGAACTGCTCGGCGCCCGCAGCCGCCGCGCCGACGCCGACTTCACCAAGGGCGTCGCCATCACCTCCTCGATCCATCCCGACGCGGACACCCACGTCGAACCGGTGCGATACGGCAAGGGCAGCAACGCCTTCGCGCTGATGGCGACCGTGATGGTCAGCGGCGACACCCCGCGCCTCGGGCTGTGGCTGCGCGCGCTGTGGCGCGCCCGCCGCGATTTGCTGCGCGCGCACAACCCACGGCGTTGGTCCGAACAGACGATCGGCCTGCTGGTGATGCAATCGGTGGACAACTCCATCACCACCTACACCAAGCGCGGCTGGTTCGGACGCCGCACGATGACCACGAAACAGGGTGCGGGCCAGCCGAATCCGACCTGGGTGCCCGCCGGGCACGAAGTCGCGGGGCGGGTGGCAGGCAAGATCGACGGCTTTCCCCTCGGCACCGCGTCCGGCGTCTTGAACATCCCGATGACCGGGCACTTCATCGGCGGCTGCGTGATCGGCGACTCGGCCGAGACCGGCGTCGTCGATCCGTACCACCGGCTCTACGGCCACCCCGGCCTGCACGTCATCGACGGCTCGACGATCTCGGCGAACCTCGGGGTCAACCCGTCGCTGACCATCACCGCGCAGGCCGAACGCGCGGTCTCGTTGTGGCCCAACAAAGGTGAGGCCGATCCGCGCCCCGTCCTCGGCGCACCGTACCGGCGACTCGGCCCGATCGCGCCGCGTCACCCGGTCGTCCCGCCGACCGCCCCTGCGGCGCTGCGCCTTTCGGCCGCCGCGCGGCAGCTGCCGATCGAGCCGGTGCGCTGACCCGCACCGGCGACCGGGTTCGCGGCGAACGTCAGGCGAGCTTCTTCGCCAGCGCGCGGCCCGCGGCGCGACCGGAGAAGATGCAGCCGCCGAGGAAGGTGCCTTCCAGCGCGTTGTAGCCGTGCACGCCGCCGCCGCCGAAGCCCGCGACCTCGCCCGCGGCGTACAGGCCGGGCAGCGGGGCGCCGTCGGGACGGATCACCTGGGAGTCGAGATTGGTCTGGAGTCCGCCGAGGGTCTTGCGGGTGAGGATGTTCAGCCGCACCGCGATCAGCGGACCAGCCTTGGGATCGAGGATGCGGTGCGGCTTGGCGACCCGGCCCGCCTTGTCACCGAAGTACTGGCGCGCGTTGGTGATCGCCATCAACTGGGCGTCCTTGCCGTACTTGTTGTCGATCTCGCGGTCGCGGGCGACGATCTGCCGCTCCAGGTCGTCGAAGTCGAGCTGGGGTCCGCGCGCGATCTTGTTCATGCCCTCGACCAGCTCGCGCAGCGTGTCGGCGACGACGAAATCGACACCGTGCTGTTTGAACGCCTCCACCGGGCCGGGCGCGCCCTTGGCCACCCGGCTCTTGAGGGTGAGTTTGAGGTCCTTGCCGGTGATGTCGGGGTTCTGCTCGGAACCCGACAGCGCGAACTCCTTCTCGATGATCGACTGAGTCAGCACGAACCAGGAGTAGTCGTAGCCGGTCGCCAGGATCGCCTTCATCGTGGTGTTGGTGTCGAATCCGGGGAAACACGGTGCGGGCAAACGCTTTCCGTTGGCGTCGAACCACAGCGAGGACGGCCCTGGGATGATGCGGATGGCGTGGTCGGGCCAGATCGGGTCCCAGTTGTGGATGCCTTCGGTGTAGTGCCACATGCGATCCCGGTTCACGATCGCGCCGCCCGCACTCTCCGAGATGGCGAGCATCCGGCCGTCGACGTGCGCCGGAACGCCCGAGATGAGCGTCTCCGGGCAGGGACCGAGTCGCTCGGTGGGCCAGTTGCGCCGGATCATCTCGTGGTTGTGACCGATGCCGCCGGAGGTCACCACGACTGCCTTGGCACGGAACTCGAACTCCCCCACCGCTGTTCGCGACGACGCTTTGCCGCGTTCGAGGTCGGTGTCCTCCAGGACGGCGCCGCGCACACCGACCACCGCGCCGTCCTCGACGATCAGCTCGTCCACCCGGTGGCGGAAACTGAAGCCGACCAGCCCGCGCCGCTCGCCCTCCAGCACCGGCTCCTGGAAGACCCGCACGACCTCGGGACCGGTGCCCCAGGTGAGATGGAAACGCGGCACCGAATTGCCGTGGCCGTCGGCGGCCGCGCCGCCGCGCTCGGCCCAGCCGACCAGCGGCGTCACCCGCAAGCCCAAGGCGTGCAGGTAATCCCGCTTCTCGGTGGCCGCGAAGCGCACGTACGCCTCGGCCCACTGGCGCGCCCAGAGATCCTCGTCGTCGCGGTCGAAGCCAGCCGAGCCGAGCCAATCCTGCAGCGCCAGTTCGTAGGAATCCTTGATGCCGAGGCGCCGCTGCTCCGGGCTGTCCACGAAGAACAATCCACCGAGCGACCAGAACGCCTGCCCGCCGAGATTGTTGCGGTTCTCCTGGTCGAGCAGGTGCACCTTGCGGCCCGCCTTGACCAGCTCGTGGGCGGCGACCAGGCCGGCGAGGCCCGCGCCGACCACGATGACATCGGCCTCGCGCGCGAATTCGGGACTGCAGTTGGTCATGTTCATCCTTCGATTGGCGTGCTGTAGGCCAGCACGACGTGACAGAAGAGGTCGGTGCGCCGCCGCAGGGCGATGCGGCTGCGCGGTTCCATCAGCACCTGCACCGCGGTGCCGTCGTGCACGGCCACCATGGCCTGGCCGAGCGCCTCCGGGTCGGGCACGCCGCGCCCGACCCGGCCGAGCGCGGCGACCACGGTCGGCATCAGCGCCGCGACGATCGCCTCCTCGCGGGCCGCCATCACCCGGCGCAGCGTCGGTGTGCGCAGCGCGTGGCTGGTGAACTCGGCCGTGATCCGGTACCACGCCTCGTCCAGCGGGACGGCGCGCAGCAGCCGGTCCACCGCATCGCGGAGGTCGGCGACGCCCTCGACGGAGATGTCGTCCAGGGCGGTGCGGACATCGGCGAGCATGGCAGCCGAGCGTTCCTCCCACATGGCGAGGAACAGCTCGTCGAGCGAGGTGAAGTTCGAGTAGAACGCGCCGCGGGTGAAACCGGCGCGCTCGCAGACCCGCTCGACCGTGGCCCGGCCGAACCCGTCCTCGGCGAAGACCTCGTACGCGGCGGTGAGCAGGCGTTTGCGGGTCGCGACCCGTCTGCGAGTCGCCGGGCGCGCCGGCGTTCCCGCGGTGGACGACGCCATCGTGGACTCCTCTCGCCGGACGGCCGGTTCGATACACCGATGTATTCGATACGAAAATGTATCAAACCTAGCGCGTGCCGAAACCGGAAACGGCGCGGAACGCCGAGAGGTGTTACCGGTCCGGCGGGGCGATCTTGCTGATCAGGACGTCCCCGTCGCGCGGGGTCACGGTGACGAACTGCCGATAGGTGCGCACCGCCGCGTCGGGGCGGGTCTCGGTGATCACCACGTCGAAGCGGCCGTCCGGCAGCGGAAGCACGAGCACGCAGTGGCTGGTGCCCATGGGGACGGAGGCGATGCCCGCGTCGATGACGTCGATGCGCGACACCGCCGCGTCGGGCGTGGTCACCGCTCGCGCCGCGACACCGGACTTGGTCACGTAGTAGGCGTGCTGGAAGGCGAGGATCGCGTCGGGTCCGCTGGCGACCGAGCCGGTGCCGTTGCCGCGCACCAACTGATCGGATCGGGTCGGCTCACAGCCCGGTCCTCCCCCGAGCACCGGGTCGGCGACCGTGGCCGATTGACGCGGTTCGGTCACCTCCGCGGCGTACACCAGCACCACCGCCACCGCGGCGAGCGACGCGCCGACGGCCGCGCCGCCGACGAGCCAGGGACGCCGTCGGTTTCGCGGTCGCCTGCGCCGCGGCGGTCGTCTGCGCTGCTGCGCCCGGAGCGGCTGTCCGACCTGCTGCGGCGGGATCATGCCGGGCCACAACGGCACGGTCGCCGCATCCCGGCCACGGCGCAGGGCGCCGCGGCGCGCGACAGTGCGGCTGCCGAGATCGAACGCGTTCGACGCCATGACTCCGCCGCACCCTCCGTATCAATGCCATTGCGCAATAACAAGATTGCACAGATGCGCCGAAGATGACGGATGAATGACGGAGAGAGGCCGAAGACCACACGGCATAATGTCGCCCTGGGTGGGACCCGAGGCGACACGATCGGCGGGGCCGTGTCCGATCTCGATCGTTCCTACAGAGAGGCACACATGCGCCGAGAGCAGGCGACCATACGTCCGACGGTGTTACCGAGAAGCGGTTTCGCCGAGCGGCACCGCGCGACCCGGGAAGCGGTCTTGGCCTCGCAGCGGGGCAGGATCATCTCCGCGATGGTGGAAAGTGTTCAGGCCAAGGGTTATTCCGCGACGACGCTCTCCGACGTCGTCGGCCGGGCCAGGGTGTCGCGCAGCACGTTCTACGAACACTTCGCCAACAAAGAGGAGTGCTTCGTCGAGGCCGTGCACACCGGCATCGACATCGTCGCCACTCGCATCGCCGAGGAACTCGCCCAGCTCCCGCCGGATGCCGACGCGCGCGCCAAGATTCGCTCCATCGTGCACACCTACTGCGAAATGATCGTCACCGAACCGGATTTCGCGTGCGTCGTGCTCGTGGAGTCGTTCAAGGTGGACCAGGCGGCCGTGGCCTACCGCGACCTCGCCGTCGACCGTTTCGCCGAGCTGTACCGCGTCTTCTACCGGCACGAGCGGGCGGCCGACCCCAGCTTGCCCGAACTGGCGGACGATCTGATCGCGCTGATACCGGAGGCGATCGGCGAGCGGACCCGTCGCACCATTGTCTCCGACGGGCCGGAGCGAGTGCCCGAATTGGCCCCGCTGTTCGTGGATTTCGCGTCGACGGTGCTGGGCCTGAACGGCTGAACGCAAGGTCTCGGCTGCTGAACACTGGGTCTCGGCTGACCGCGCTCGCTCGGCTGCTGATGGCAATCGCTCGGCCGACCGCGGCGACGGTGCCGAATCAGAACAGCGTCATCGGCTCGTCCGCCACCGGTTCGGGCAGCGGATCGAGTTCCGGGAGCCGCTCGCGGACCTCGTCGTGGAAGCGCCGCGCCAAGTCCAGCGCGCCCGCGTTGTCGGGGGTGTGCAGGAATACCGTCGGCGAGCGGCCTTCGCGCAGCCAGGCGGTCACTGTGTCGAGCCAAGGACGCCACCCGGCGACCGTGCGCTCGACGTCGTCGCGACCGTGGTACCGCACGATCGGGTATTCGGTGAGTGCTTCGGTGCGCCGCGGCACTCGCGGCTTCTTCGACCGCGCCTCCTGCTCCGCCGGGCTCGCCGCCACGCCGTCGAAAAGCACTGTGGTGTCGAAGGTTGTCCATTCCGCGCCGACCCGGGCCAGCACGCGCTCCAGCGCCTGACCCGCGCGCCGGTCCTCGAAGAAGGCCGGGTGCCTGACCTCGACCCCGCACCGGTATGCCGAGGGCAGCTCGCGCAGGAAGGCCGCCAGCGCGCCGAGATCGGTCGGACCGAACGAGCCGGGCAGCTGCACCCACAGCGTGTGCAGGCGCGGCCCGAGCGGCTCCATCGCGCCGAGGAACGCCCGCAATTCCTGGTCCGCGCCGGTGAGACTGCGCTCATGGGTGATCGGCTTGGGCAGCTTCAGCACGAAACGGAAATCGGGCGCGGTCTGCTCGGCCCAGGATTCGACGGTGTGGCGCGCGGGGGTCGCGTAGAACGTGGTGTTGCCCTCGACCGCGGTGCAGCGCTCGGCGTACCAGCGCAACCGTTCCGCGGGTCCAAGCTGCCGCTCCTGCCATGCCGCGTGCGTCCACATCGCACATCCCACGTGAAGCCGCATGCCCGCGACGTTAGCGCGCGGCGGGGCGGGAGTCGTCGGCGGACTCGGTCTCGGATTCCTCTGGCCGCAGCATGCGCAGCAGCAACACGACGAACGTGCAACCGCCGGTGATCAAGATCGCCGTCAGGCCGGGCATCATGGAGAGCAATCGGTCGGGATCGGCGTAGCCGCGCGGGATGTCCAGCTCGCCACCGAAGATGCGTCCACGCAGGGCGACGACCACGCCGGGCACGAACAACAGCGACAAACCGAGCACCTTGCTCGGGCTGTGGTTCGGCTGTGCAGTGCCGAAGCAGTAGCCGGTGACCAGCGCAAGCGCCATACTGCCGGTGACGGTAGCCGCGGGCGTGGGACCTTCGGGCCGCGCGGTCGCCGCGGCGAACGCACCGAGCACCGCGATCGCCGCCAATGCGGCAACCGGCATCGGGCGGGCCACTCCGAGCACCATGCCACCCACCGTGACGCCCAGCAGCAGCGGCACCGTCCACCCGGACAGCCCGGTCACCACGACCGCGCCGCCCACCGCCGCGATGGCCGTGCTGAGGGCGACGAGTACGCCGTCGCGGCCGGGCAGCAACAGCGCTACAGCCAGCACCGTGACCACCGTGACTGTGACAGCGAACAGCACCTGGAACAGCGTGGAGCCGCGGGTGGCCAGCCACTCCGCACTGCCGAGGGTGATGAGCATCGCGAGCAGCACGGCGACGATCGGTCGCAGCGGCAGCTCGACCGCGATCGCCGATTCGTGCCGCCGATGCCTGTTCAGCAAGGTCGACGCCAGCACCAGCGCGACGGTCGGCCAGAGCAGCCACAGCGGCGGCGAGCCCGTGATGATATCGGCGGGCAATTCCGGTGCCGTCGGATGACCGATGCCGGGCACGCTCAGATCGCCGACCACGATGCTGGTGAGGGCGCCGAGGGTCGCCGCGCCCGCGTACGGCGTGTGCAGCCGGGCCGCCGTCATCAGCCCGCCGAGCAGCATTCCGCCCGCCATCGAATCGATGTCATTGAGCGTGGTCAGCGGGGCGAGCGCGGCGAAGCTGCGGCCAAGCAGGTGGTTGATCAGCAGCGCGACGGTGCCGAACAACGCGACCAGCCACGCCACTACGTCCGAGTCCGCGCTGCTCGAGAAGGCAGCGGCGATGACGGCGACGATGAAGCCGATCGCGGTGGCCCTCGGCATGTTGTGGGCGAGCAGCTGCATTTCCATTGTCGCCGTCCCGCTGACCCACGCCAGCGAGATCGGTGTGGTGAGCGCCAGTCCACCGACCACGGCGGCGACGAACGCCGTGATCAGCTCGACCGCACCTGTGCAGTGTCGCACCAGGTCAAAGGTAGTGGACCAGGCCTCCCGCTGGTCGATTTAGCGGATGCGAGTCTCGCTAGCGGCGGATTCGACCGCGCCGACGACCACGGCGTCGTACGCTGAAGGCGCCATGGAACTGGACGATCGACCAAACTCGTCGCTACTGCACGCTCGCCTTCCCGAGGTGGCGGACACCCTGCCCTTCCAACGGCTCGGCGCCGCGCCGACACCGGTGCGGCCGCTGGACGGGCTCGCGACCGGCGCCGCTCCGGTCTGGCTCAAGGACGAGAGCGCCTACGGCGACGGCGGCTGGGGCGGCAACAAGGTGCGCAAGCTGGAATGGTTGCTGCCGGAGGCGCTGCGGACCGGTCGCCGCACCTTGCTCACGGTCGGTGGCGTCGGCACCAACTGGGGTTTGGCGGCCGCGCTGTACGGGCGCGATCTCGGGCTGCACACGGTGCTCGCGCTGATCGACCAACCGGCCGACGAGCACGTGCGAGCGCAACTGGTCCGGCTCGCGGCCTCCGGCGCCGAAATCCACCGGACGCACACCAAAGCGCGCACGGTCCTCACCGCTCCGCTGCTGTACGCCAAGCACTGGCGACCGGGCGCGACCCCCTACTACCTGCCCGCGGGCGGCTCCGCACCGCTCGGCGTACTCGGTTATGTCGAGGCAGGGTTGGAGATCGCCGCCCAGGTCCGCGCGGGCGACCTGCCCGAACCCTCGCACGTCGTCACCGCGATCGGCTCCGGGGGGACAGCGGCCGGGCTGGTACTCGGCCTGCGTCTCGCGGGATTGCGCACCAAGGTCTTCGGCGTCGTCGTCAACGACACCCTCCGCCTCGACGCCCCGACACTGCTGCGGTTGGCGGACCGCACCATCGCCCTGCTGCGCAAGCGCGGCGCGGTCTTCGACCCACCGGTGCTCACGGCCGACGATCTCGAGATCAGCACGGACTGGCTCGGCCCCGGTTACGGTCACCCGATCCCCGCCGCGACCGAAGCGGCCGCGATCGCGCACGAACGCGAGGGCCTCGTCTTGGAGCCGGTCTACACCGCCAAGGCCCTGGCCGCCCTGCATTCCCGCAACGCCGAGGGCGGTTTCGGTGCGGGTCCCGTGCTGTTCCTGAACACCAACGGGCCGCGCTGATCATTGATCGGCCGATTGTCAGAAGCGGCCGAAAATCTCGAGTAGCCGACTACTCGTTTTCGCAAGACGTGAGCGCCGTCCGGGGCCGGACCGCCAGCGCGCGCCGTCGGTCGGGATCCACGGCAGCGCTTTGAGCGCGGTGTCGAGCCTGAGCTCACCGGACGCGTAATGCGGTCAGGCGCCAGCCTGCGGCGCGCGTGTGCACGATGCGGCCCGCCAGGGCGAAGCGTCGGGGACCCCGGTCGTAGCCCGCGAAGACTTCCGCGGTGCGCGCGTCGACCGGTGTCACCGCGACGCGCGCCAGGACGGCGACGCCCAGAGTTCGGCCCGGCGCCAGGTCGCCCGCGATCAGGGTGCGCACCGCCGATACCACCGCGGGCTCCGCGATGGACGCCAGTTGTCCGATCGGTCTGCGCTGGTCGAGCACCTCCAGCGTGAGGCGCAGCGATCGCTCGGCGAACTTGCGCGCCGAGCGGATCAGCTCGTCGGTTTCCACTGGGGCGTGCGACTCCCGGACGACGCGCTGAACGCCCGTTCCGGCACCCGACGCACCACGCGGGCGCACCCGGAAGGGCTCGGATCGCCGTGGTGTGTGAAAACCGCGCAGCGGCGGCTCGCTGTGCGGAGCGGGCGACAACGCCTTGCGCTCGTCGGACATCTGGGACCCCCGTGAACTCGGCATGTTTGCTGGCCGATCCTGCCGACCGCGGGACCGAATTGCTCGAGTAGTCGACTACCCGAAATCGGACCGACCGGGATGGTCCGCGGTCAGCAGCGCCACCAGCGCGCGCCGGACGGCGGCGGAGGCGGCCGCGCGGGAGAGTCCGCGCCGTTCCACCAGGTGGTGCCGGAAAGGCCAGCCGACGGTGGCATCGATCGTGTCGAGCAGCTGCTCGTCGCGTTCGCCGTCACGGGTCAGTTCGGCGTCGAATGCCTGCGCGAGCGCGGCGCGAATCCGGCTGTCGGTCAGGCGCATTCGAGCATCGAGGGCGGGCAGGTTATGCGATTCCAGCAGACCGAGCACGCGAGGGTTGCGCTGGAGCGCGAAGATGTCGGCGCTCTGCTCGACGACAAGGTCGATGCGCCGGTCCAGCGGAAGCGCGGGATCGATGGTCCTGATCAGCGCCTCGACCTGTTCGGACTGCCGGTCGACGGCGGCGATCCGCAGATCATCGATACCGGGAAAGTGCACGAAGATGCTGCGCTCGGAGGCTCCCGCACGCTGCGCGATGTCCTTGGCCGTCGGCGCGAAGATGCCCTCCTTCACGGCGGCCAGCAGGGCGTCGATGATCGCACCCCGGGTCTGTTCCGGATTGCGGCGCCGTCGCGCGCCGGTCGTGCCGTCAGCCATGGTCGCATCCGATCACAGGTCGCGCGGACGGGCGTGGACCGGCCCGTGTCAGGCCGACATCCCGAGGCTGAATCACTATTGCAGTATCGCTGCAATAGTGCGTAAGGTCGACCGAACCCGCCGAGGGGCGGCAACTACGGGGCGAACGCCCGCGAAAGGCTAGGAGCGCGCATGGTCGAGCGAGAGAACGGCGACACCACGGGCCCGCGGGTGTCCCGGCGCGGCGTCTTCGGCGTCGGCGCGGCGGCGCTGGCGGCCGCGGGCGTCGGCGTGGGACTCGGCGGCTGCGCGGACGACGACCAGGTGCGTCCCTCCGCGACGCCGACCGACCCGAGCGATCACATCCGTGCTGCCAACCAGCGGGCCGCCGCGACGCTGCCCTTCTCCGACACGGCCGACTTCGCCGACGCCGACCGCGGCTTCCTCGCCGCGCTCGAACCGGGCGTGGTCACCGGCGAGCAGGGAAAGGCGGTGTGGGACAACGATTCCTACGCCTTCCTGCGCGAACCCTGTCCGCAGTCGGCGCATCCGAGTCTGTGGCGGCATTCCCAGCTCACCGTGAAGCAGGGGCTGTACGAGATCGCGCCCGGCTTCTATCAGATTCGCGGTCTGGACCTGTCGAACATGACGCTGGTCGAGGGCGACACGGGCGTGATCGTGATCGATCCGCTGATCTCGGCCGAGACCGCGGCCGCCGGACTGGCGCTCTACCGCGCGCACCGCGGGGACCGTCCGGTCACCGGTCTGATCTACAGCCATTCCCACGTCGACCACTTCGGCGGTGCGCTCGGCGTGACCACCCAGCGCGACGTCGCCGAGGGTCGCTGCCCCGTGCTCGCGCCCGTCGGCTTCCTGGAACACGCTGTCGCCGAGAACATCTACGCCGGGACAGCGATGGCGCGCCGCGCGGCGTACATGTACGGCGCCGCCCTGCCGCGCGGCCCGAAGGGGCAGATCGGAGCGGGCCTCGGCCAGACCACCTCGCTCGGCACCGTCACCCTGATCCTGCCCACCCTCGACATCGTCCGCACGGATCAAGAGGAGACGATCGACGGCGTCCGCATGGTGTTCCAGCTGACGCCGGGCACCGAGGCGCCGTCGGAGATGAACTTCTACTTCCCCGACCGCCGGGTGCTGTGCATGGCCGAGAACGCCACCCACACCATGCACAACATCCTGACCCTGCGCGGCGCGCTGGTCCGGGACCCGCACGTGTGGTCGAAGTACCTCACCGAATCGATCAACCGCTACGGCCGCGCCAGCGACATGGTGTTCTCCTCCCACCACTGGCCGGTCTGGGGCACCGACCGGATCGTGGAATTCCTTTCGGCACAACGTGATCTGTACGGCTACCTCAACGACCAGACGCTGCGACTGCTCAACAAGGGTTATGTCGGCGCCGAGATCGCCGAAATGATCCAGCTGCCGCCGAATCTGACGAAAACCTGGTCCACCCAGGGCTATTACGGTTCGGTCAGCCACAACGTCAAGGCCATCTACCAGCGTTACATGGGCTGGTTCGACGGTAATCCCGCGCACCTGTGGGAACATCCGCCGGTCGAGTCCGCCAAACGCCACGTCGAGGCGATGGGCGGCGCGAAGGAGGTGCTGAAGAAGGCGCAGCGGGCCTACGACGCGGGCGACTACCGGTGGGTGGTGCAGATGGTGAACTACGTCGTCTTCGCCGACCCGGCCGATACGACGGCAAAACACTTGCAGGCCAGCGCCTTCGAACAATTGGCCTACGGCGCGGAGAACGCCACCTGGCGCAACTTCTATCTCAGCGGCGCGCACGAACTGCGCAACGGCTCGTTCGGCACACCAACCCAGGCGAATTCGACGGGCCTGCTGACCGCGCTCAGCGTGGAGCAGGCGTTCGACGCGATGTCACTGCGCGTCGACGGACCGAAGGCGTGGGACACCCGATTGGTCACCGACTGGCGGTTTCGCGACGAGAGCGATCGCACGCACCGCGTCGAACTGCGCAACGGCGTGCTGGTGCACTACGACCGCCGCCCCGACGACGGACTTCCCGCGCCGGACGCCACGATCGTCCTCACCCGCGCCACGCTGTTGCGGGCATTCCTCGCGGGCGGCGATCTGCGCGAGGCGGTGCGCAACGGCGAGATCGCGATCGAGGGCAACGCCGCGGCGCTGGCGCAGCTGCCCGGTCTGTTCGACAAGCCGGATCCCGGCTTCGCCATCGTCACGCCGTGATACGGATCAGTCCGCGTCGACCACGCCGAGCACCTCTTTGCCGATCACACCGGCGAGCACCTCGGTCGAATACGCCATGAGCTGACCGGCTTCGGCATCGCGCAGGTGCCGCTGAATGGGCGAGCGCTTCAGGTATCCGGAGGCGCCGCCGACCCGCACGCCGAGCTGCGCGACGTCGACGGCGACCTTGTTGGCGAGGTACTTGGCCCGCCCGAGCGTGGGCAGGAACGCCGGAATCCCGTTGTCCGCCTGCCACAGTGCACGCTCGTACAGCGCGTGCGCGGCGGCCAGCCTGGTCTGCGCGTCGGCGACCTCGTGCTGCACCCACTGCTGGTGCGACAGCGGCGCGCCGAGGATCACCCGCGACGCGGCGTGCTCGACCAGGGCGTCCAGCGCCGCGTCGGCGATGCCCAGCGACAGGGCGGGCAGCCCGGCGGGGATCACCGCGAAATCGCTCGCGTCGGGCCGTCTTCCGCGGTACTCGGCGCGCAGCACGGTCCGCTCGAAGGAGAGCAGCTGGCTGCGGGTGGCGCGCAGTCCGAGGGTGTCCCAGATCGGAATGATCGACACGGTCGCGTCCGGCGCCACGCCGAAGAAGGTCGGCACGCCGTCGACCAGGGCGTTGACGAACAGGTAGTCGGCGATCTCGGCGCCGGAGACGAACCGCTTGGCGCCGGTCAGCTCCCACCCGCCCGGCGCGGGCAGGGCCTCCTGCTGCGGCTGGAGGAAGCGATTGCCGCTGGCGGGTTCGGACAGCGCGTTCGCGAATCGCTTGCCCGCCAGGAACTCCTCGGCGAAGAAGGGGCCGAGCGTTTCCGCGGTGATCTCCGCCAGCGCGACGCCCGCGCCCGCGTGCATGGTCCAGATGGTCGCGGTGGAGGGGTCCGCCTTCGCCAGCGTGCGCACCAGCTGTCCGAACACCTGGTAGCTCAGGCCCGTGCCACCGACCCGCTCCGGCAGTACCGCGCGATCGACCTCGGCGTCGCGCAACGCGGTCAGGTGATCGACCGCGATCTCGGCGCGTTCGTCGTAATCGGCTGCGGCAGAGCGGAATTCCACGGCAAGTTCGCCGACGTGGTCGAGCGCGCGGCGCTCGCTCGCACGCACCGGAAAAGGACTTGGTTCGGTCACGGGGCGCTCCGGTCGCGGATCGGCGGACGGGTCGCGACCAGCCTACGCAGCGGAGGCCGTATTCGGTGCGTTCACCGCGCACGCGTGACGGGGGGCGGCTTCCAGCGGCCGTCGATCGCTTCCGGCCGCGGCGCGTACAGCCGCATCTCGAGCTCGAACTCCCCTTCGGCGGGAATCGGAAGCCAATTGCCCTGCGGCACCGCGGGTCCCGGGTCCGCGTGCTGAATCGCCAGCTCGACCGAGCCGTCCGGCCCTGGCACGACCGGCACCTGATGGCCCACAGCGTAGATGCCCGCCGGGTTGGCCACCAGGAAGCCGTCCGGCCCATACGTGGTGAGCGACCAGAACGCGTCGACGGGCGGGGTCTGTCCGGCGGGGAAGCGCAGCCGAAATCGGTTGGGCGTACCGTACGTGTCCGCGTTCCCGTAATAGGTGGGATAGATCGTGTCTTCGGCGAGGTTGGCGCCCAGCCCTTGGTACGCCGATGCCGCCCGGTGCAGATACTCGGTGCCGTACGCGCCGAATTCCGGATCGAAGGTCCAGCCGTTGTCCATCCTGGTGTCGGGGTCTATGTAGACGGCGATCGACCGTTTCGCCTCGGTCGCCGCGGCCGTGAGTGTCGCATCCGAGACTCCGCGGACCCGGCCGCCGGGCTCGATCCCGATCTCGGCAAACCGCGCCATCGCCGGTTCGTCCGCGGGTGCGGGCGGATCGGTTTCCATCAGCTCGCAGAGCCGCTCGTAGTAGTGCCCGGCGCCCATGTCCGCGACCCGCTCGGCGGGCGGCTGCGACGCCTTGGGCCGCCGGGTCGGCTCGGCGGGCGCGGCGCGGCCCGCGACCCAGTCGTCGAGGGACACCAGCCGCAACCCCCGCTGGATCGCTTGCGCGGCCGAAATGTCGGCGGCGCCGTCGACCTCGATGCGGCTGAGCAGCCACACGGTGGGTGTCGGCATCGGCAGCGGGGTCAGCCCCTCGGGCAAGGCGCCGGACCAGGACGGCCCGGTGATCACGTAGTCGAACGGCGGCGCGGTCACCCCCGGCCGCACCCCGGGGCGCACGCTGCTCGGATTGTGGACGGTGTTGCTCCAGGCGTCCGTGACCGTCATCAGCCAGTAGCGGTCCGGATTCATCGCCGGAACCCGCAGCGCGACAGGGCCCTTCGAGAGATCCAGCCACGCGCTGGAATACAGGGTGTCGAGGTTGAGCCGCACTACGTCGCGCCGATCCGGCGTCGGTAGCGAGTCGTCGTGCTGGAAATGGTCGACCGGTGTGCTCGCCAGCGCCGCCGTACGCATCTCGTGCATCAGCATCAGCGGATAACCGAAGACGAATGCCTCGTTCGCGATGTCGGCGGTTTCATCGGTGGCGGCAGCATCCTCGTCGTCCGAGCGGCCGCATGCGGCGAGGCCGATGGCGGCCGTCGTCGCCCAGCCGAGCATCGTGCGGCGCGTGATCACGCGTCGAGCGCCCGACGACGACACAACATCATCTCGCTCGCTCATACCTAGTCCTCGCCCCACCGTAACGCCTGGACAGGACAGCTGTCGACGGCGAGCGCCGCCACCTCGGCATCCGACGGCGACACCGACTCGACGAGTGGCACGACGACCCCGTCCGCGCCGACGCGGAAGAGCGCGGGCGCCAGCGCCTCGCACATGCCGTGCCCCTCGCACCTGCCGCGGTCGGCCGCGAGTCTCACGGCCGAATCCGTTCGAGCCGGATGGGCAGCCCGTCGGCGGGTGTCGGACCGGTCCCCGCCACCAGCGGCACCTGATAGTCCGCGGGCACGGTCCAGCGGTACCGGAGGAGCATCTGGTGCAGCACGGCCTTGACCGTCATCCCGCCGAAGTAGAGCCCGATGCACTTGTGCGCTCCGCCACCGAACGGCGACCAGGCGAAGCGGTGCGCTTTGTCCTCGCGACGCTCCGGCGCGAACCGCTCGGGGTCGAAAGCCGCTGGGTCGCGCCAGAATTCGTCGGTGCGCATCATCGTGTACGGGCCGCACATGATCAGCGTTCCCTTCGGCACGTAGTGGCCGAGAATATCGGTGTCGCGCAGTGTTTCCCGGGCCTGCTGGGCGACCGGCGCGTACATCCGCAGCGCCTCCTTGAACGCCATGTCCAGCGCGGGCAGCCGGTCCAGATCGTCGTAGTCGAGCGAATCCTTTCCGAGCGCAAGGGATTCCGCGCGCAGCCGCTCCTGCCAGTCCGGATGCCTGCCCAGCTCGTGCACCAGCATGGCGGAGGCGATCGTGCTGGTGTCGTGCGCGGCCATCATCACGAAGATCATGTGCTGCACGACCTCGTCGTCGGTGAAGGTGTGCCCCTCCACGGTGCTGGCCCGGCACAGCACGCTGAACAGGTCGTTGCCTCGGCCCGCGCGTTTGACGGGCAGCTCGCGGCGGAAGTACTCCTCGAGTACCCGGCGTCCGCGCAGCCCGCGCGCCCACACCCCGCCGGGCAGATCGGCGCGAACCAACGCCGTGCCGCCGTGCACCGCGTCCTCGAAGGCATGCTCCAGCTTGGTTCCCTCCGACCCGAGCACCGCGCCCGCGAACACCTCGGTGGCCTGTCGCAGCAGCAGCTTCTTGATGGCGCTGTAGACGGGAAAGTCCGTGGCCGGACGCCACTTCTGGATGCCGTCGCGCAGCAGCGGCGTGGTCAGCTCGAGATAGCCGACCAGGCGGGGGCGGGTGAACGCCTGCTGCATGATCCGGCGATGGAACAGGTGCTCGTCGAAGTCGCGCAGCAGCAGGCCGCCGCGGAAGAACGGGCCGATGAGCCATTCCCAGCCGCGCTGCGCGGAGAAGACCTTGTCCCGGTCCAGCATGACGACCTCGAACGCTTCGGGACTCCCGACCGTGACGACCGGCCTGCCGAGCACGCCCATCCACTGCACCGGGCCGAACCGCTCGAAGCGGGAGCGCGCGAACTCGATCGGATCGGCCAGGGTGTGCAAGGTGTATCCGATGCCCGGCGGTCCGAAATCGCCCAGGGTCGGGCGCAATCCGCTGTCCGCCGGCGGCTCGGCCAGTGGACGCACCCTGGTCGGATAGCGGCGCACCAAGCGGACGCCGACGCGCTGCACCCGCCAGGACAGCCGAGTACGTAGCCGCCTTGCCCCGTCGGATACCGCGCTGACTCTTGGTGGAACGAGAAGACTCATGGCCCATCCCTTCGCGACGCTGCGATGGATCGACATTATCGGAAACGCACGTTTCCGTAAACGTTTGTTTCCCAACTTGTGCTGTGCCAAGCTGGCCGGGTGACTCGCGCATTCACCGGCACTTACCGCGGGGTGTCGAGCGCCGAGCGTCGCGAGGATCGGCGCAGGCGGCTGCTCGACGCCGCGCTCGCCATCGTCGGCACGCAGGGCCTCGCGGCGCTCACCGTGCGCGGGGTCTGTGAACAGGCCAAAGTCGGTCCGAGGTTCTTCTACGAGGCGTTCCCCGATCTCGACGCACTGGCCTCCGAACTCCTGCTCGAGGTGCAGCGTTCCGCGCTCGACCGCGCCCGGACGGCCATCGCCGAGACCGAAGGCCCGCCCGCGCGGCGCATCCGAGCCGGGGTGGCCGCGCTCATCACCGAACTCACCGACGACCCGCGCCGAGCGAAGATCGTCTTCGCTCAGGCATACGGCAACGAGGCGCTGATGCGCACCCGCTTCGCGGGCATGCGCACGGTCGCCGCCACCATCATCGAGCAGACCCGCATCGTCCTGGATCTCCCCGAGGGGCAGGAAACGGCGGTCGCCGCGACTTCCCAGCTCATCACCGGCGGCGCCGCCGAACTGGTGCTCGTCTGGCTGGACGGCGGGCTCGACATCGACCGGGACGGCCTGATCGATCTGCTCGCCGATTTCACCATCGCGATGATCGATCGACTGCCCGGGGTGGCCGGTCGACTCAACGGCACCGCCTGATCGCGCATGATCGCGCAGCAAACGGAGCATATTCGATCACCCGCCGTGGTTGCCTGCGATTTGCGCCTGGGGGCATTCGCCGCCGAGACGTAACGTCCTACGGCCCTCCGGCGGTTGAATCCTGATGCTGGCGAATGTGTTTCACCACGTCGACCGGACGGTTAGGCCACACGGGCCGAGCCTTGGCTATACACTCTTTTACAGGTCAGTTCTCCTCGTAATTGCCGAATTGACCCCGGACACAAGATGTCCCGACCTATGACCGGCTGTTCTCTTCTGATTACGTTGGGAGGCAAGATGATCGATCACAGCTCACCGGTCCGGCCGACCCGCGTCCCCACCGGAGGTGCAGGATGATCGAGAGCGCGTACGCGGCCGAGGCGGCAGACACCACCGAACCGCGCCATCGCACCATTACCGACCCCGACGGCCCTGGCGAGCGTTTGCGGGGCAATCGCATGTGGACGGTCTCGGCCGTCGTCGTCGAGGCCGACGGCCCGAGTCCACGCCACGGCGTGGTCGCGGGCGCCGACCTCGGCGACGCGGCCGAGCAGCTGTGTGAGTACCTGCCCGAGACGGGCTCCGACGAGGATTACTACCTGGTGGCCAGGCAGGTCCCGTTGGTCACGCACGGTCCGCGCAGCGGCGGCCAGATTCCGCGCCGCACCTGGGTCAGCCCGATCCAGCGCGACGACGATACGGGCCAGGCGACCTACGGGCGCTGGACACGCGCCGAGGAGCATCCACACTTCCGGCTGCACGGACCGCACGTCACCAACTGAGCGCGGCCCCGGCGGGTTCACGCCGAGCGCCGCATCCGGTGGTCGGCCACGTGCACCCGGTTGGAGCAGCGCGGCGAACAGAAGCGACGCCGGCCGTTGCGGGAGGTGTCCACGAAGACCACCGCGCAGCCCTGGCGTGCGCAGCGGCCGATGCGTTGGGGGTCTTCGCAGAACAGCGCCGCGAGACCGGCCGCCGTATAGGCCTTCACCCGCTCGTCGGTCGGCGCGTCCTCGTGCGCGTAGTGCAGGTGCGGCGGACGACCGTCGTGCGTGGAAATGTAAGGGCGACTGGTCGTTTCGGCCAATAGCGCGTTGAGCTGCGGCACCGAGGGCGCGTCGAACACCTCGGCGAGCCGCGCGATCCAGCGACGCAAATCCGCGGCCTGCTCCGCGTCGAGCGAACCCAGCGGCTTGTATCCCGCCGCGTCGAGCACCTCGAGCAGGTCCGTTTCCGGATCGGCGTTCACCAGCCGGGCGGCCAGTTCCGCCGCCGTGCCGCCGTAAGGGTTGAAATGCACAAAGTCATTACATCAGGCTGAGATCATGTCCGCCACCTGCCCTTCCTGCGCTTGGCCCTCCCCCACCGTCGTGTCCGCGCACGGCGCCGTCCGCTATCTGCGCTGTGTGTGCGGGCGATGGTTGATCAGCCAGGACGGCGCGGTGATCGCCGCGGCGGGCGACAGTTCGCTGGCCGAACCAGCCAGGTGATCCGTCAGGCCGAATGCGGCCCGCGCGGCGAGCGACCCGCCTTGTCCCGGTACATGGCGGTATCCACCGCGTGCATGAGCGCGTCGACCGCTCTCGGCCGGTCGACCACGTACACCGTGCCGACGCTGGCGCCGACGTGCACGGGATGCCCGGCCACCCGCAACGGTGTCGCCAGTGCGGCGCGCAGTTCGTTCGCGACCGCCGCCAGCTGCGGCTCTCCCGCACAGCGCTCGATCAGCACGATGAATTCGTCGCCGCCGATACGGGCCGCGAGGCCCGCGCGCGGCTCGGCGGCGGCCCGCAGGCGCTGGGCCACTTCGTGCAGCACCCGATCTCCGACGGTGTGTCCCCACTCGTCGTTGACGGCCTTGAAGCCATCCAAGTCCAGGTAGCACAGGCCGATCGGCGGCACGGCGCCGGCGAGCCGGTCGAAGAACAACAGCCGATTGGGCAGGCCGGTCAGGTCGTCGTGGTGGGCGTCGTGCCAGAGCCGGTCGGCCAGCTGCTTGCGTTCGGTGACGTCGACGGCCACGCCGATCAGGAATTGGATCCGCCCTTCGGCGTCACGCACGGCCGACATCGACAGGTCGATGTGGGCCAATCCGCCGTCGGGGCGCACGTGCGGGGTCTCCAAGCGGAACCGATCGGTTTCCCCCGCCAGCATGCGCCGGAACTGACCGTAGGCGTGGCCGATGTTGGCCGGACCGAGCAGGTCGGCCACCGGACGGCCCGGCATGTGTTGCTGTGGCAGGCCGAGCATCTCGGCGAAGGCGGCGTTCACCGCGAGGACATGCCCGCTGACGTCGACAGTGCCGATACCGACCGAGGCGCCCGCGAACACCGCCTCGAATCGGGCCTCCGACAGTTGCCGCCGCACCTCGGCGTCCCGTGCCGCGGCCAGCGCCGCACCGAGGGTCGCCTCCTGTTCGACGAGCGCGGCGGCGCGCAGCGCGCCGGTACAGCCCGCGGCGAACTCCGCGGCCACGGCGACGGCGCGATCGCGCACCTGGTCGTAATCGAGGCCGTCCGGGGTGCAGACCTCCTCGACCATGTCGTGGCAGATCACCGCGATCGAACGACTGACGACGAGCGAGTCGCGATAGTTCGCGGCGACCAGCACAACGGCCGCGTCGTGCGCGTTGCGCAGGTCGGCGTCGCCGCGGATGGCGGCGACGAGGAGTTCGGCGAGATCGGCGAGCATCGCTTCCGTCTCGGTCCGCGTGAGCGTGGGGGCGACGACGCCGTCGAGCGCGTCCGCCCATCGCAACGCCAGCTCACGCAGTCCCACTACTCTTCCCGCCTCAGCCCTTGCGACCCACGCCCGCGAGACCGAGCGATCGGCCGGGCGCCTCGTGGTGATCGCGCTCGGATTCCGGGCGCCAGGCGGGTAGCTCGACCACGCCCGGTTCCACCAGGTCCCATCCGTCGAACATAGCCGCGATCGCGGCGGCGGGGCGGAAATGAATCCCGACCTTGTTCTGCTGGGCCGCGTTGGCGCCGAGCTGTGCGGCGTCCTCGGGCCGCAGCTCGGAGGTCAGGTGCGAGATCGCCAGGTAGGAACCGCTCGGCACGGCGTCGCGCACCGCGGCGACCCGCTCGGCGGGCGCGTCGTCGTCGGAGAGCAGATGCAGCACCGCGACCATCAGCACGCCGACGGGCTGCTCGAAGTCGATCAATCCGGTGTCGCGGGCTTTGCCGAGCAGTTCCTCGGGCTTGCGCAGGTCGGCCTCGATCGCCGCGGCGCGATCGTGGCCGCGCAGGATCGCCTTCGAGTGCGCGACGGCGACGGGGTCGATGTCGGCGTAGAGCACGCGGATCTCGGGGTCGATCTTCTGCGCCACCTCGTGCACGTTGCCCGCCGTGGGAATGCCGGAGCCGATGTCGAGGAACTGGCGAACGCCCGCCTCTACCAGGAAGCGCACCGCCCTGCGTAGGAAGGCCCGGTTGCTCAGGGCGACTCGCGGAAGGTCGGGAACCAGCTGCTTGCCCAGTTCGGCGGCTTTGCGGTCGACATCGAAGTTGTGCGAGCCCCCGAGTAGCGCGTCGTACATCCGTGCCGGGCTCGCCTGCTGCATATCCACGCCCTCGGGCGCCCACGCCGGCCTGTCCATCGAATACCCCTTTGTGTCGGGCCTTCCGAGTGACCGGAAGGCGCGCACCGCGCGGATGATTCGGTCGATCACCCGAGAGATGCGTCCGCATCGTAACCGCAGGTCCGAACGACAGTGCACCGCAGAAGATCACAGTTGCGCACCGCGGTGGCGCGCCCGATGCGGATACCCGCGAGGCAGCCCTTTTACACCTATGGATGCAGACATGCGCATGTCTGCAAGGTAGGTTAGGCTATGCGACGGCAGCCGTCCGAAACGGAAGGAACGTACGACCATGGGAGACCAGTGCGGGTCGCCGCGACCGACGAACACCGCGGCGGAAGAGCGTGCGTGCGCGGAGGATCGTCGGCATTCCCATGATCACAGCCACGACCACGGCAGCGGGCACCACCACGACCACGGCGTGTCCGCGGACTCCGACCCGCGCTGGCTGAGCATCGCGCTGGCACTGATCGTCGCGTTCATGGCGGCGGAGGTGGTGGTCGGTCTGCTCGCGCACTCGCTGGCACTGATCACCGATGCCGCGCACATGCTCACCGACGCCGCCTCGATCGTCCTCGCGCTGATAGCCATCCGGCTCTCCAAACGACCGGCGCGCGGGCGGTACACCTACGGGTACAAGCGCGCGGAGATCCTCTCGGCGCAGGCCAACGGCATCACCCTGCTGCTGCTCGCGGCGTGGTTCGTCTACGAGGGCGTCAACCGGCTGATCCACCCGCCGGACGTGGAAGGCCCGCTGGTTTTCGTCACCGCGCTGATCGGCATCGTCGTCAACATCATCGCCGCGTGGTGCATCAGCCGCGCCAACCGCACCAGCCTCAATGTCGAAGGCGCCTTCCAGCACATCCTCAACGACCTGTACGCGTTCATCGGCACGGCCATCGCGGGCGCGGTGGTGTGGCTGGCGGGCTACCCCCGCGCCGACGCCATCGCCGCGCTCGTGGTCGCCGCGCTGATGGTGAAGGCGGGATGGGCGCTGGTTCGCGAATCGGGTCGGATCTTCCTGGAGGCCGCGCCCGCCCACCTCGATCCCGACGCCATCGGCGCACGCATCGTCACCCTTCCGCAAGTCACCGAGGTGCACGATTTGCACGTGTGGGTGATCACCTCGGGCGAGCCGTCGCTGTCGGCGCACATCCTGGTCGACGATCGAGCCGACTGCCATGCCGTGCGGTTGGGCATCGAGCGGGTGCTGCTCGCGGAGTTCGGGTTGGAACACACGACGTTGCAGGTCGACCATGTTTCGGAGTTGGATTCGGTGGCGGCGGATCTGCATTGCGCTGAGCCGCATGGGCGGGTGCATCGGTCTTGAGGTAGTCGATGGTCGCCGAATGGTCGTTTGTCGATCTTGGTCAGCCGCCGCGCGACCACCGTCGATTCAGCCGCGTGGGATCAGTGGTCGGGCAGCCAGTTTCCGTGGAATCCGGTCGGAATCCGGACGGGCAGGTGCACTTGCGCGATCGGTCGGGCGGCCGGGTCGGCGGCGTCGAGGATCGCCAGGTAACTGGTGCCGTGGGAACGGTCGTGGACGAAAGTCATCAGGTATCCGTCGTCGCTGTCCGACCCGCCGCGGCGTGCGACGAAAACCGCTTCACCGCAGGTGTGTCCGGCGGGCAATCGATGTACTCGGCGCGAGACTTCCCCGGCGAAGTCGTACTTGTATATCTCGGAGTGGTTCGGTTCGGCCTCCATCGAGAAGCTGGTGACGTACCCGAAGCGGTTGCACTGTCCCACATCGGCGTCGGCGACTCGCGGATATTCGATCGCCGCGTCGTCGAGCGCCTGCTCGGTGGCGGCGCCAGTAGTCAGGTCGAGCCGCCAGCGGTGTAGGCGGGGCAGTCCGCCACCCACGTCATCGGGTCCACCTCGCCACAGCGTGGGTACCCGGCAGCCGGTGACCGTGACGATGCCGTCCGCCTCGAAAGCGTTCATGGTCGTGAACGCGCAGCACAATGGATGGTGTCGCTCGCACCGCTCGTCGGCAGTTACGCCGAGGCGTCGTCCAACCGGCGGGCGAGGTTGCGCAGTGCCGCGTCGGCTCGCCCGCGCATCGTCCGCCGGGCCAGCGGTAGCACGAGCCACCGGGCAACTGGGTTGTCTTTGCGGCTGAACATGCGCCAGCGGATCGTGCAGGTCTCCGGTCCGGCGCTTTCGAGGTCTATTTCCATGCGCGGCAACAACAGTGGCAGGTTTCCTTCGGTGACCAGGCGGTGTGGTGGGTTTGCTTCTTCGATCCGAATCAGGACCTGTCGACGTCCACGCAACGGCACCGCGACCGTCTCGAGGTACTGCTTTCCTGGCTCGTAGAACGACAGATCGTTGTGCGCGGTGATACCCAGTACGCCGGGGAACCATTCCGCGAAGTTCTCCAAATCGGCGGCGTAGGCGAATGCCCGCGCACACGAACAGGACACGGTGGTCTCGGCACTGGCCAGCAGGTACATGTGGGCTCCTCGAGATAGTGCTGGCCGAAGGCTAAAGTGTCGAGGTAGGTCTACAGTCAAGCTCTGATGCGTATCGGCGAACTGGAAGCACGCACCGGCGTGGGCAGGCATACCTTGCGTTACTACGAACGCCAAGGACTGCTCGGCGACGTGCACCGCTCCAGCAACAACTACCGGGAGTATCCCGAGACCCTCGTCGGCGAAGTGCGGCTGCTGCGCAACATGCAGTCACTGGGATTCTCGCTCGACGAAATCCGGCAGATCCTCGACGGAATACGCGCCCGCGACATCGATTGCGCCGACGGCGCTCGCCTGCTGGCCGCCAAACGAGTCCGCGTGGAAGAACAGATCACCGCCCTGCGCGGAGTGAGCCGCGTACTCGAGCGAGAACAGAAACGCCTCGAGGACAACGCACGCCACCACGGCAAGCTGCCCCGGTAGCGCGTGGTCACCACAGTGCGATCGGTATGAGGCGATCCCAACCGAACCACCGGTTCACCGGGGAGCGGATGCTCGCGGTTCGGTGCGACGATCCCGGATCGCCTGCGCCACTTCCTCCACCGCGGTGCGCACCATCGTGCCGTACTGGTCCTCGCCGAGCGTGTGCAGACATTCGCGGGCGGCGTCGATCTGCTGCCGGGCGGCTTCGAAGGAGCCGAGGCGGCGGTAGTTGTCGGCGAGGTTCAGGTGCAGGGAGGGGTAGAAGCCGCGCACCGCGAGGCCCGCGTGGTGGCGGCGGACGCGTTCGTCGGTGAGGCTGTCCGCGGCGTCGAGCGCGCGGAGGTCCCAGGTGAGGGCCTGCGCGGCGTCGTCGTGCAGGTCGGCGAGGTAGTGCGCGAGAGTGCAGCGGTGCAGGGGATCGCCCTGGGGGCCGAGTTCGGTCCAGAGTGCGGTCAGCGTGGTGCGAGCGGTATCGCGGTCGCCCGCTCGGCCGAGCTCGACAGCATGGGTGATGGCGTCCATGGTGGCGTCGGTCTGATCGGTCATCGGATGTGGTCCTCCGTGCTCGGGACGAATGTAGGCATGACGAGGGTGGTGAGATCACCGTCGGTCGCCGAACGGACGACGACGGGCTGGTCGGGTGCGGCGAGATCGAACATCAGGTCCGGCCCGAGCGCGCTCACCACGGCGGAGCGCAGCACCGTGGACCGGAAGGCGAGTTTCATCGGTGCGCCGGTGACGACAGCGGACAGCCGGGTGGTGGCCGCACTCGCGACAACGAGACCGGACGCGTCGATGGTGCACACCACGATGTCGCCCGCCGCTTCCAGCAGCTCGATGAGGGCGGCGCGAGCCACCAGCATTCGGGTGCGGACCGGGGGCAGTCCGTCGAGCACCGCGCGGTAGTCGGGGAAGGGTTGCTCGATTCCGGTGCAGTGGTGCTCGATTTCTCCGCAAGTGAGGGCGATTCCGGATTCGCTCGGTGCGAGAACCACTTCCTCGATCGTGTCCAGCCATGGGCACAGCGGCGCAAGCTTCGCGGCTTCGACCACCACCGACCACTCCTCGCCGCCGTCTCGCAGCGGTGCGAGGGTGCGCGTCGAGAGGCGGTAGCGGTCGGTCGCGGTGAGGGTGAGTGCGGTCGAATCCGCTTCCAGCAGTACCCCGGCGAGCACCGGCGCGGTGTCATCGACCGCCGCGGCCGTGCCGACTTGTCCTATGGAGCGCGCCAATTCGGCCGCGGGCACCGCGATGCCGCGCCCCGCGCCGAGGGCCCGCTTGACCTGCGCTGCCACCCGAGCAGCGGTGTCGGCCCGGCGCGCCAGTTCGGCGACGTGCGCGTCGAGTAAACGTTCGGCGCGGCCCGGATCGCCGGACAACACCTCGGTGATCGTCTCCAACGACAGGTCGATGCCTCGCAGCCGCCGGATCAGCACCGCCCGCTCGCACTGCGACCGCGTGTAATACCGGTACCCGGTCACCGCGTCGACCTCGGCGGGTACCAGCAGTCCGCAGTCACCGTAGAACCGCAGAGCGCTCGCCGTCAGCCCGCTGGCCCGCGCCAACGCCCCGATGGTGATCAACTCCTCGATCCTGGAACTCCGCACCGGGCCATCATGGAGTCTCAACCAACATGAAGGTCAACCGCGCCAGCTACCGAGCGGCGGGTGGTCGAGCTGCCGACAACTGATTCCACTCGAACCGCAGCCGCTGGTCCCCGGTCAACTCAACCGCACCTTCCTCCACCTCCCCCCGACGCCTACGCTCCAGCTTCTCGAACGCACTCACCACCATCCGATGCTCTCCACGCCGATACCGCCAAACCCCCACCACCTCCCCATCGACCAGCACCGCCCCCGGCGCCGACAACGCCCGCCACACCTCCCGACGCCGAGCACTATCCGGAACGAGCAAGGCCCGATCGGCTTGCCGCAGATACGGATCCCCGGGCGGAACCAGCACCACCCCCTCCGGCGCAACCGCCCCCAACACCGCGTCGACCAGCGATTCCGGCATCTCGTACCGCCGGTCGTCCACCTGCACGCGCACCAGCGTGCCCGCCACCTCCCTCCACGCCTCGTCGACGCCGACGCCGAGCCAATCGCGGAAGAGTGGGCGGGTGGTGGGGCCGTTCACCCGGAAGAACGCGCGCAGCAGGGCCAGGCGCGGCTGTTGGACGCCGACGGCGGGGTGATCCGGGGTCGGGTACAGCATGGTCGCGCGGTTCACCTCCGGGCCGAGCACGATCTGCGCGTGGCAGCCCGCCGCGCGAAACAGTCCGTCCGGTACATGCGTCGCGCGGCAGCGGTCGCACCACCGTGTCAGCGCGGGTGACACGCGCGCGGTCACCGCGGTGCTGGCGGCGGATTTCGGGGTCGGTCCGGTGACGACGGCGCGCAGCGCCGCGGCGATCTCGGCGACGGCCTCGGCGTGCGCCGCGCCGCCCTCGTCGGAGACGCGCGGCGCGAGTGCGTCGTGCAGCACGTCCAGCTGGGCGACCCGGTGCGCGTGCGGGGCGCCGCGCAACGTCCACCAGCTCACCAGTGGTCCGGACGGGTCGATGGCTCGCGCCAAAGACGTGGACCCGATGCGGTCCGTGCGCTGGCGCAGCGAGTAGGCGGCGCCGCCTAAGCGGCCGTCCTGGAAGCCGAGTAGTAGCAGGTCGTCCAGAAACCCGCCGTTGGTTCGCCCGTTCAGTCCGTGGCCGCGCCAGCGGTAGCCGAGCCACTGCGCGCGGCCGACGGCGATCGCCTTGGCCATCGCCCCACCATAGAGCCGCGACCGTCAGTATTCGTCGGTTCGCCAGGTCGACACCGCCCAGATCACCACGATGCTGAGGGCGATGATCAGGATGGACCAGTACGGGTAGTACGGCAGCGACGCGAAGTTCGCGATGATCGCGATCGCCGCGATGACGATCGCCGCGATCCTGCCCCAGGTGCTTCCGGTCATCAGGCCGATCGCGCAGACCACCAGGATGGCGCCGATCACGATATGGATCCAGCCCCAGGTCGAGATGTCGAACTGGTACACGTACTCGGGACCGACGACGAACAGTTCGTCGTCGACGACGGCCGAGATGCCCTCCAAGATCTGCAGTACGCCCACGGTCAGCAGCAGGATCGCGGCGCCGATGGAGGTGCCCGCGGCGATGCCCTGGCGAACCGGGTGTCGGGTGTCCGGTGTGGTCATCTGCATTCCCTTCCGCGAAGGAGAAACCTGGATGTCCATCCCAGCGGGTGCACCGGCGGAATACCTCACCCGTTTCGGGTGAGGATTCGGGATCAGCGCGCCGCGGCGGACACCGGCACGCGGTGCGCGCGCGGCGTCGGCTTCAGCGTTTTGTTCAGATTCGTGCGCAGTGTCGTGGCCGAATCCAGCAGATAGTTCTGGCGGACCTTCCACGGGTGCCGCTCGCCCTGGCGCGGGAACTCGTCGATGGAGCGCTGGACGTAGCCGGAGGCCAGATCGAGCAGCGGATGCTCGGTGAGAACGTGATCCGGCTCGGGGGCGACGGCCGCGTAGTCGTTGGCGTCCATGTGTCGCAGCACCTTGCAGACCAGCCGCGAGGACAGGTCGGCGCGCAATGTCCACGAGGCGTTGGTGTACCCGATGCAGACCGCGAAGTTGGGCACGCCGGTGAGCATCGCGCCCTGCCAGACGAACTGCTCGGACAGCCGCACCGGCACGCCGTCGACGTGCGGCGTGATGCCGCCGAAGGCGAGTAGCCGCAACCCGGTCGCCGTGACGACGATGTCGGCCTCCAGCACCCGGCCGGACTTCAGCCGGATGCCTTCGGGCACGAAACTGTCGATGTGGTCGGTGACGACCTCCGCCTTGCCCTTCTTCATCGCCTTGAAGAAGTCGGCGTCCGGTACAGCGCACAGCCGCTGGTCCCACGGGTCGTAGCTGGGTGTGAAGTGCTCGGCGACGGCCTGCTCGTCTTCGAGGATTCGCCTGGTGAGACCGATGAGCAGCTTGCGCGCGGATTCGGGACGACGGCGGCAGTACTGATAGAAGCCCGTGCTGAACAGGATGTTCTTGGTGCGGATCACCCGGTGCGCCAGGCGCGGCGGCAGCAGTTCGCGGATCTTGTCGGCCAGCTTGTCACGCCCGGGGACGGCGCTGATCCAGGTCGGGCTGCGCTGCAACATCGTCACCAGCTCGGCCTGCTCGGCCATCGACGGCACCAACGTGACCGCGGTGGCGCCGCTGCCGATCACCACGACCCGCTTACCCGCGTAGTCGAGGCCCTCCGGCCAGAACTGGGGGTGCACGATCCGCCCGGCGAAGCTGTCGGCGCCGGGGAACTCCGGCGCATGGCCGCGCTCGTAGTCGTAGTAGCCCGCGCAGGCGTAGAGGAAGCCGCAGGTGAGGGTGCGCTCGACGGTGTTTCCCGCTGCGTCGCGCTCGGCGAGGGTGAGTGTCCACCGGGACTCGGCGCTGGACCAGTCGGCCGAGAGCACCTTGGTGCGGAAGCGGATGTGACGGTCGATGCCGTTTTCGGACGCCGTCTCACTGATGTAGCGCAGGATCGAGGGCCCGTCGGCGATCGACTTCGCGTCGCGCCAGGGCTTGAACGGGTAGCCGAGGGTGAACATGTCCGAATCCGAGCGGATTCCCGGGTAGCGGAACAGATCCCAGGTGCCGCCGAGCCCGTCGCGCGCCTCGAGCACGGCGTAACTCTTGCCGGGGCATTCGGTCTGGAGCCGGTAGGCGGCGCCGATGCCGGACAGGCCCGCGCCGACGATCACGACGTCAAGGTGGTCCGGTACGACTGCGGTGTCGGTCATGGCCTCCAGTGTGCGGATCCGATCGGCCACCTTCTTGACTTCACGCGACAACTATTTGATTCTGGACGACATGTCCGTCATCCGGTCCGCAGGCTTGCGCGGCTTCCGCGCCACCGTGGCGGAACTGGGCGGCAATGCCGAGGAGTACGCCGCGGCGGTAGGCCTGCCCGCCGCCGCGCTGGACGCCGACGATCTGCTCGTCCCCGACCAGGCCGTGGCGGCGGTCTTGGAGTTGGCCGCCCATCGACTCGCCTGCCCCGATCTCGGACTGCGCATCGCCCACCGCCAGGACTTCGACATGCTCGGCCCGCTGGCACTGGCGATCCGCAACTCCCCCACCCTGGCCGACGCGCTCGAATGCTCCTCGCGCTACCTGTTCGTGCACGCGCGCTCACTGAGCCTGGCCTTGGCGGAGGACCCGTACGGCGACCGCGGCGTGATCGCCTTGCGCTACGGCGGCCCGCCGGACCTGCCCGCCCCGGTCCAGGGCACCGATCTGGGCCTCGGCTTCGTGCACCGCGCGATCCAGCGACTGGCCGAGGAGCGCTACGGGCTGCGTTCGGTCGAACTGCCGTACCACCCGCCCGCACCGCTGAGCGCCTACGAGGAGTTCTTCGGCGCACCGGTGCGGGTCGGCCGGTCCGCGGCGATCCTGCGGATGCCGTGCGCCCTCGCCGACCGGCCGCTCTCGGGCGGTGACCAGAACCTGCACCGGCTGGCCATGGCCTTCCTCGCCGAGCAGACCGCCGAGGGCGGCACGTCGATCGTGCCGAGGGTGCGCGCCGCGCTGCGCCAGCTGCTCGGCACGACGCCGCCCGAAATCGGCGCGGTGGCAGGGCTTTTCACCACGCATCCGCGCACCTTGCAGCGCAGGCTGACGGCGGAGGGCACCACCTTCGCCGCCTTGCTCGACGACGTGCGCCGCGACGAAGCCCGCCGCTACCTCACCACCACCGACATGCCGATGAGCCAGATCGCCTCGCTCCTCGGTTTCGCCGAGCAGGCGACCTTCACCCGATCCTGCCGTCGCTGGTGGGGGTGCACGCCGACCGCCCTGCGCCGGGCGGGCTGACTACGACGCCTTGCGCACCTTCTCCACGGCGTCGAGGAAGAACTTCTCGAAAGCGGCCTCGTCCAGCGAGTCCTTCAGCGCGGCGACGCGCACCACGACGGTGGTGCCGCGCAGCACGGCCATGCCCTGGTAGGCGGTGGACGTGAGCGGCTTGCCCGCGCCGACGGTCGAGGTGCTCACCGACTTGTAGACGATGGCCTCGGCGCCGTTCAGCCCGGCGGGCGCGTCCAGGTTCTCCACCTTGACCACCGAGGTGATCTGCTTGCCCTCCACCGTGGAGGTCGCACTCACCTCACCGCACTTCTTGTTGCCGTCGGTGATCTTCGCCAGGTCGGCGGTGCGACCCGCGACGAACTCGACGAACATCAGCCCGGCCTTCTCGTCGGTCGCGCCCGCGACGGCGGCGTCGGCGAGCAGGTCCTTGGTCGCCGTGCCGAGGTCCTGCTGGGTGTCCGCGCATTCCGCCGGGGTGATGGTCGAACTCTGTTGCGTGCCTGCGAGATCGGCGGCCGCAGTCTCCAGCCGGTCCTTGGGCAGATCGACTTTCTTTGTACCGGCCGGGAATTCGGATTCCGACAGCAGTAGCTGGTCGCGGGGGGTGGTCGGCGCGGCCGAATTCGACGCCGCGTCGTCGTTCCCGCCACAACCGGCGAGCAGCAAGACGCCCGCCGAAATCCCCGCCAGCAGGCGTGCCCCTGGGTACCGCAGTGTGATCATGCCGGTCAGCATGCCAGTACCCGTACCGCGCGGCAGCACCGGTCCGTGCTACGCGCGCGACGAGCAAGCGGCCTGTTCCGCCGACGGCGCGGCGCGGACAAGGTCAGGCGGCGGGGATCACCTCTAGGAGACCGGGATCGGTCGGCATAGACTTCGGCGCGAATATCGACTCGGAAGGGGTCGCATGGACACGGTTCGAGAAGTAGCCGAAGAAGGTAAGCGGCTCATCGACCTGGCCTGGCTCGGCGAGCTCACTCGCGACGACGCGGTGCATCGGTTCGTTCAGGTGGGCGACGGAATGGTCTGTCCGGTCACGGCGGGCGAGATCATCGACGACGGCGTGCGGTGGCTGGACGCCAATGCCACCCGACTACGGTTCCTCGGCTGGTGCGCCCTACTCGAACTACCGCTGCTCGGAGGTTTCGCCGTGCTCTCGCTCGCCCTCGGCGACTATGTCGCCGCGATGCTCGCGCTCGCGCTCCTCGGCGGCATGCAGTTCGCGCACCGCAAGTTGATACCGCACCCGATGCCGATCCGCCGCCCGCGCCGCGTGCGGCACTGACACGCCACCGGACTTCATCGGCCCCAACGCTTTTCGGCGTGTGATCGGCGCGCGCCTCGTACAGTGAACCGGACGTGCGGGATCGTCCGACGGCCCGCCGGTCGGGGTTGCTGGCTTGCGGGAGGACGGCCGTGCGGATCGAGGACTTGCGAACGGTCGGGGACGAGGAACTGTCCGCCGACGTCTGCGTGGTGGGATCGGGTCCCGCCGGACTGACCATCGCCGCCGAGCTGGCGAATTCAGCGCTGCGCGTGCTGGTCCTGGAGAGCGGCGGGCGTGAATCGTCGGACGCCGCCAACGCGCTCGACGACTACGACAACGTGGGCGCGCGCCGGGCACAGCCCGATCGCCTCGCGGGCGACCGGATCCTCGGCGGCAACTCGCACACCTGGAGCGGACGCTGCGCGCTGCTCGACGAGCTCGACTTCTGCGCTCGCCCTTGGGTTCCCGGCTCCGGATGGCCCATCGGCCCCGGCGACCTCGAGCCCTACCTGACCCGCGCGGCCTGCCACATCGGCATCGGTCACGGCAGCGGCTTCACCGACGACGGCTTCTGGGACCTGGCCGGTCGGACCCGCCCCGCCGACGCGCTGGACCCCGAGCGCTTCCGCCCCTACTTCTGGCAGATCAGCCGGGATCCGTCCGATCCGTTCGACTGCAAACGCTTCGGCGCCCACGTGGAAAGCCTTGTCGCGCGAAATGTTCTGATTCTGATCAACACCACTGTCACCCATCTCGACACCGATCCCGATGGCGCGCACGTGCGGACCCTCCAAGTGGCTGGCGCCGACCCGCGACCGCGAACGGTGCGCGCCCGCGCGGTGGTGCTCGCGACCGGCGGCATCGGCAATGCCCGCCTGCTGCTCGCCTCCCGGCGGACGGTGCCCGAGGGCCTCGGCAACCGGCACGACCTGGTCGGCCGCTACCTGATGGACCACCGCTGCGGAGCCGTCGGCGTGCTGGAACCCGGTGCGGCGGAGTCGGTCGCGCAGCGCTTCGGCAAGTACGTGGTGAAGACGCCGCACGGCCGCCATACCTTCCTGCACGGTGTCGCTCTCTCTCCCGAGATCCAGGCAAAGGAGGGTCTGCTCAACTGCGCGTTGTGGTTACAGGAAGTGCCCGCGGCGGACGATCCGTGGGACTCGGTGAAACAGCTGCTGCGCGGGCGCGGCGACCGCCACGACGCGAAGGTCGCGCTCACCAACGCCGGACTGCTGTTCGCCGGTGCGCGACGCCGCCTCGTCCAGCACACGGGGCTACCGCACAAGCTGGATCGAATCGAGTTGCGCTGCATGGTCGAACAGGCGCCGAACGCGGAGAGCCGGGTCACCCTGACCGACCGCGCCGATCGGCTCGGCGTGCCGACCGTGCGGGTGGACTGGCGGGTGCACGCGCAGGAGGACGCCACGGTGCGCCGGGCCGCCGCGCTGGCGGTCGCGGAGTTCGCCAGGCTCGGCTTGCCGACGCCGACGCTGTTCGAGTGGGCCGCGCCGGACAGCGCGCTGCCGCTGGAACTCACCGACTGGGCGCATCCGACCGGCACCACCCGGATGTCGGCCGATCCGCGCGCGGGCGTCGTCGACACCGACTGCCTGGTGCACGGCACGGACAACCTGTTCGTCGCGGGCAGTTCGGTGTTTCCCACGACGGGCCACGCCAATCCGACGCTGACGATCGTCGCGCTGGCTGTCCGGCTGGCCGATCACCTGCGCGGAAAGGTCGTGCCGAGCGGCTGAGGGGTCAGTCCGCCGCCTTCGAGCCATGAGCGAAGGCGGACAAGCATTAGGGTGCGGAACATGGAGGACTCGACGACCAGCGGTTCCCATCCGTACGAGCCGCACGCGGGCGGGTTCGCGACCAGGCTGAACTGGTTGCGCGCCGGGGTACTCGGCGCGAACGACGGCATCGTGTCGACGGCGGGCCTGGTGGTGGGCGTCGCCGCGGCGACGACAACGACAAGCGCGATCTTCACCGCGGGCATCGCGGGTCTCTCGGCCGGTGCGCTGTCGATGGCGGTCGGCGAGTACGTGTCCGTCAGCACCCAGCGGGATTCGGAGCGCGCGCTGCTCGCCAAGGAACGCAAGGAGCTCACCGACGAACCCGAGTACGAGCTCGCGGAACTCACCGACATCTATCGGGCCAAGGGACTCACGCCGGAGACCGCGCGCAAGGTCGCCGAGGAACTCACCGCGTACGACGCCTTCACCGCGCACGCCGAGGCCGAACTCGGCTTGAACCCGCGCGAACTCACCAATCCCTGGCAGGCCGCGCTGTCCTCCGCGGTCGCGTTCACCCTCGGTGCGCTGCTGCCGCTGCTGGCGATCCTGCTGCCGCCCGTCACCGCGCGCATCCCGGTCACGGTCGCCGCGGTGCTGGTGGCGCTGGCGCTCACCGGTTCGGTCAGCGCGCGGCTCGGCGGGAGCGATCCGCGGCGCGCGGTGCTGCGGGTGGTGCTCGGCGGTGCGCTGGCCATGCTGGTCACCTACGGTATCGGGCAGCTGGCCGACGTCTCCGGAATCTGAGGCGGTCACCGAGCTCCCACCCGCCGTGGGGGATTCGGCCGGGCGTAGACTTCGATGCTTTCCGAAGTCCGAGTCCGGAGGCCGAACATGCCCTTCCGTGATCGCCGGGCGGCGGGTCGGCGACTCGCCGTGCGGTTGACCGACTTTCGCGACGCCGACGCCGTGGTGCTCGGGGTGCCGCGCGGTGGCGTTCCGGTCGCCTACGAGGTGGCCCGCGCGCTGGACGCGCCACTCACGGTGGCGATGGTGCGCAGGCTGCGGGTGCCCTATCGGCCCGAATTGGCGTTCGGCGCGATCGGCGAGGGCGGCGTCGGGGTGATCGACGACAAGATCCTGGCGCGCGCGTTCGTCTCCGAATCGGGGCGGGCCGAGGTGGAGGCCGAACAGCGAGCGGACTTGGCGCGCAGCGCCATTCGCTATCGCGGTGGCACGTCCGGCCTCGCGCTGCACGGGCGGACCGCGGTGATCGTCGACGACGGCATCGCCAGCGGCGTCACCGCCCGCGCGGCCGTCGCGGTGGTGCGGGCGGCGGGGGCCGAACGCATCGCGCTCGCGGCGCCCGTCGGCGCGGCCTCGGCGATCCGGGCGTTGAGCGGGCGGGTCGACCAGGTGGTCTGCCTGGAGGGCGCGGAAGTGGTCACCTCGATCGCGCGATGGTACGGGGATTTCGCCCCGGTCGACGACGCCCAGGTGTGCGATCTGCTGGACGGTGCGGCGGCCGAATTGCGCCAGCGTTCCGGCGAATCCGGCTAGGCACACCAACGCACGCCGATGTCGGCCGAGAGGCTGCTCTCGGCCGACATCGGCGATCGGTCAGCGCCGGAACGCGTCCCGCACTTTGTTGGCGGCTTGTTTCATGTTGCCGCGGAACTGGTCCCGCCGACCTTCCGCCGTCAGCCTCGGGTTATCGGTCGCGCGTCCGAAGAATTTCTTCACGCGACCCCGCGCGGCTTGAATGCGGTGATCGAAACGACTGTTCCGTCGGTAATTGTCGGCAGTCATCGATGGCCTCAGTAATAGTGCCTGCGGCCGCCGATCGGACGGCCCACCGAGCCTGCGATCCAGAGCACCGCGCCGATGATCAGCACGATGATGCCCGCGGTCGTCAGCAATCCGATTCCGAGCAACCAGCCCACAATCAGAAGAATCAATCCGAGGATAATCACGGTCACATCCCTTTCTTTCCGGTAAACCGTTGACGTGTCAGGTGGTAGTAGGCGCCTGAGTCTTGCCGCGAGCGCCAGCGATCGGCGGGGCTCCGGATGGTCGGCGCAGGAAGCGGTTCGGGCTCCAGGCGGGCTTCCCTGCGGGCGGCGGCGCGACGGGCGGCGCCTGTGGCGGAGCCGTGCCGCGACGAGCCGCCGCGGCTTCCCTGCGCGACCTGCGCAGTTCCCTGCGTGCCTCGCTGCCGCGGCGGGAGGTACGCCAGAGCCCGGTCAGCAACAGCACCAATCCGAGCGCGCCCGCCGCGCCGATCACCGTGCCGTAGAGGAATACCTCTCCGGCCGAGGCCGTGAACTGATAGTCGAATACGGCGAAGTCGCCCGTCGACGTGCGTAGCTCGCCGGTATTCGCCGCCACCGCGGCGACGCCGACGACCACCGCGCCGATCAGGACGATCAGCCCTAGGAGAATGATCATGACAATCCTGGTGCGCTGAAATGTTCTATTACGAGTCCGCTATTCCCGGTTCCGACGGGCTCAAACAACACGATCGGAAACGTTTGCGCCGCGCGGTTTCGGTGTATGCGCAGAACTGACCATCACCGGTCGATCAGCACCAAGGAGAGTCGAGCATCATGACCTACACCTTCGATCTCACCGACTACTCGGACGAGTCCGCCGTCGTCGCCGAGAACGCGCTGCGCGGACTCGGCGGCGTCGATTCCGTCGACGTGGACCGGGTCGCGGAGACCATCACGGTGAACTCCACCACCCTCAGCTACGGCGAGGTCCTCGACGCGATCAGGCAGTCGGGCGTCCCCGCGAAGTAGCTCAGCGAGTCGGGCCGAGATCGAGGCGTTCGGTCATCCGGTCGACCAGCCCCGGCGCTATGCCGGGGTCGCGTCGCGCCGCGAGCGCCTCCCCGCGGCCCGCCTCGACCACCTCCGTGCGGATGACGGTCGTCTCCACATCACCTTCAGGTCCTCGCGCGGCTCATGCGCTGGCGTCTTGGTCGGCGGTCGAGGGATCGTCGCGGGTCAGTCGCTGAACTGGACGCGCGGCCGCTCGTAGATCTCGCCGTACAGGCCCCTCCGTCTCCGCGAGCTGCTCCATTCAGGTTGGCTCGGCCTTGCACCACGCGGTCCCAGTGCCGCTGTTCCAGCTCGCGTTTCCTTCCTCGTGTCGGCGTGCACGCCGGTCGACCGCATGACCAGCGGCAGTGTCGGATCATGTGGCAGCAGGGAACAGCACGGCGGCGAACACCGCGCCCCGCGCCGCCTGGTACCAACCCGACAGCGCACAGCGACGACCGCGCGGCGACCACGTCACCGCCCCGTACGCGGAGGATGGCCGGTGGCCACGGCTTGCACGGCCGCTCTGTAGCTGACGATGGCGGCAAGTCGTCGAACAGCCTTTATCCGCCCAGCACGACGGCACGCGACACGACGGCACACGGCACAACAGCACGACGACGCGGCGGGGCGACGGCGCGACCACGCGGCGGCGCGGCACGGCGACGGCACGACCACGCGGCGGCACGGCAGGGCGACAACCACGCGGCGGCACGGCAGGGCGACAACCACGCGGCGGCACGGCAGGGCGAAGACCACGCGGCGGCACGGCAGGGCGAAGACCACGCGGCGGCACGGCGGGCGACGGCGCGGGCCGTGCGTTGCCGCCGCGATGGCGATCAACCCGACGGCGCGCAGCGCGATTCAGCCCCAGCTCTGCGCGCACCGCCGCCAGAAGGCGCGACGCGCGACCGCGTACAGCCGTGGCAGCAACACAAGCGGCCAAAAGCGTCACCGTGCCGCGTTTGCCGTCCTGTCGCGCGCCGGGCAACCCGTGGCGAACGCCGCCACCAGCCCGCACGGCGCATTCGGCGCGCGCGGAGTACTTTGGTGCGCACCGAACGCGCCGAGAAGTGTTGGCGGACAAGCGGATGGGGGCTGGGATGCGAGAGATCTTCGATGCCGGTTTCGCGGCGGATCCGTGGCCGGTGCTGGACGCACTGCGCCGCGAGGGCGGCGTGCACCGTGTCCGCACACCCGACGGTCCGCCCGCCTGGCTGGTGACCAAGTACGCCGATGTGCGCGCCGCGCTGTCGGACAAGCGCTTGACCACCGACGTGAACAGGGCCGGACCGGTGGACTACGCCGGATTCGCCGTCCCGCCCCCGCTGAACGCACTGCTCGTGGCCGACGCGGAGGCTCATGCCCGCCTGCGCCGCCTGATCACCACCGAGCTGACACCGCGCCGCCTGACCGGGTGGGACGAGCGCGCGGCCGATCTGGTCGATTCGCTGCTGCGCGGCGCCGAGGCGGACCCGAAGGTGGATCTGATCGAGCGTCTCGCGGTTCCGTTGCCCACCGAAGTGCTCGGCGACCTGCTCGGACTGGCCGATTCCGAACGAGAAACCCTGCTGGACTGGGCGAATTCGACGCTGTTGCCCGGCGGGTCGGCGCCGCGGGCCAGGGACACTCTCGCCGCCATGCGCGCGTTCGTCGACGCCACGATCGAAACGGCAAGCACCGACAGCCCGGTCGGGCGGCTGGTCGCCGCGAGCGGCGAGACCGGCTCACCGACCGCGGACGAACTCGCCGGTGTGCTGTTCTATCTGCTGTTCGTCTGGTACGAGGTGCTCGTAGACCTGATCGCGGGCGCGCTGCTCACGCTGATCGCCGAACCCGCGCACCGCAGGGCTTTTCGGGCGGCCACGGACCGGCGGCGCGCCGTGGACGAGCTGCTGCGCTACCTTTCGCCGCAGGTGCTCGCCGGAGCCCGTTTCGCGACAACGGATCTGGACATCGGCGGCTACACCGTGCAAGCCGGGCAGACCGTATTGCTGTGCCTCGCGGGCGCCAATCGCGATCCGGCGGTGTTCGATCGGCCCGACCGGTTCGACCCGACCCGCGTCCGCAACGCCCAGCTGGGCCTCGGCCACGGCGCCCACTCCTGTCTCGGCGCCGCGCTCGTGCACAGTGTCGCCGACGCCGTCCTCGAGCACTTCTTCGCCAAATGGCCCGAGACGACGCTGACGACGCCCGCCCGAGAAGTTCCGTGGCGCTGCGGTTTCCGGCACCGCGGGCCGCTCCTGCTTCCCGTCGCGCTCGCCTGAGCACCTCGACTCACCTGCGGGGCAAGCCGATCGATGCGACGCCTTCCGGCTCCGGCTCACGGATCGGGACGATGCGCCACCACGTGACGCACCGCCACACCCACTCCAGCGGTCCGTATCGAAGCCAGTGCATCCACAGGTAGCTGACGAACGCCTGGAGCACGAGGATCGCCGCGGCCAAGCCGAGCAGCGCGGGATAGCGGGTGGTGCCGCCGAGATGCAGACGCTCTTCCGCGAGCAGGATCAGCACCGTTGCGGAAACGTAGTTCGTCAGCGCCATGCGCCCCATCGGCTCGAGTACTTCGGTGAGCACCTCGCCGAACCCGGTGCGCAGCACGAGCAGTAGCCCGGTCGCATAGGCGACCGCGCCGAGCAGGCCCGCGATCGGTTCGATCGAGCTGGTCCACAACTCCAGATACGGTGTGCGCCACTGCCATACCGCGGTCGCGATCGCGGCGGGCACTGCGATGACGAAGACGGCCGCGATCGGCCAGGTGCGACCGCGCAGAACGTCGACGAGACCGAAACGTTCGGCCGCCGAGCCGAGCAGGAAGAGACCGGGTACCAAGGCCAAGCCGCCGCCGAGGGTGAGCGCCACACCCACCGTGCCCACCAGGCCCGCGACAAGAACGAGCCACGACGGCAACGCGGAAGCGGGCAGCAGGATCACCAATCCCACGACCGCGTACGGCAGCAGCGCCTCGCCCGGCTGGAACAGCTGGTGCACGAGTCCGAGCGCGCCGAGCGCGACCAGCTTGCGGGCCAAGACAACTCGCGGACGTGCGGTCCGCTCGGCGGCGCCGTCCAGGAACAGCGCGAAGCTCAGGCCGAACAGGAACGAGAAGATCGGGAAGAAGCGCTCCTCGACCACCACCGAGAGCACGTGCCGGACCGGGTCCATGGCCCCGCCGGAGGGCACGGTGGCCGTCATGTCGGTGATCTGCCAAATGTCGACCACCAGGATTCCGCACAGCGCGAACCCGCGAACGGCGTCTAATTCGTGAATGCGCTCGCGCGCGGCGACGTCGTACATGCCCCGACAGTAACGGCGCAGGCGGACGAAATCCGTCAACAACTTGCGCACGGCCGGAGCGAAGGCCGAGTTACGCCTGATGGCGCAGGGGGACGAAGTCCGTCGACAACTCGCGCACGGCCGAAGCGAAGGCGGAGGTACGCGTAATGGCGCAGGCGAGCCGCGGCGCTGAACAGCTCTCAGATGACGTCGCGCACATTTGCTTCACGCACTAACTATTTGTGCGTTAACCTAGCCGGGACCCGAGGAGGAACCGTGGACACCCAGATCGAGGACCCGCTGCGCCTGGACCGGCAGGTGTGCTTCGCACTGGCCGTGGCCAATCGCGCGGTGCTCGCCGTCTACCGCCCGCTGCTCGAACCGCTCGGCCTCACCCATCCGCAGTACCTGGTGATGCTGGCGCTGTGGGGCGAGGCGCCGATGTCGGTGAAGGAGATCGCCGAGGCCATCCAGCTCGATTCACCGACCCTCTCCCCGCTGCTCAAGCGCCTCGAGTCGGCCGGACTGATCAGCAGGGGCCGCGACCCGCGCGACGAACGCAACCTGGTGATCGACCTGACCAAGGCGGGCGCGGCGCTGCGAGCGCAGGCCGAGCGCATCCCGCCCGCGGTGGTGCAGCGCCTCGGTGTCACTCTCGCCGACCTCGAGGAACTGCGCGACGTGCTGACCAGGGTCAACGAAGCCGCCCGCCGCTCGACGCTCGCCGAACCGCACCCAACGTCAGGAGCCGACGCATGACCCGCGCCCGTCGCCGCCCCAACCCCGTCGAGTGGATCGGCTACGCCTTCGGGCGCAGGCTGCCCGATTCGTTGCAGGACTGGGTGCGCGAGGACCTGACCGGAAAGTACGCCGTCGCAAGGCATCTGGTGCGCGGGCTGGTGCCGTTCACGCCGCTGTTCGCGGTATTCATGTTCTTCCCTGGCGCGCTGTGGCTGCGCGGATCGATGGTGCTGCTCGCCGTGCTGCTCGCGCTGTTCTACACCGCGGCCTTCATGCCGATGAATCGCGCGCACCGACTGACCAAACACGGGCTGCCCGCCGATCTGGAGAACCCGGAACGTGCGCGCAAGCGCGAGCTGGAGCGGGCCCGCTACGCCGCCCAGCACCCGCACTGAGCAGGAGCACCAGCTCCGGACAACACAGCCGAGCACCAGCTCCGGACAACACAGCCGAGCACCAGCTCCGGACAACACAGCCGAACGCCAGCTCCAGGCAGCGCGGCGGAACGCCAGCTCCAGACGACACAACGGAACCGAGCCGAACGCAACGGAGCACCGGCCCCAGTCAGCGCAACGAAGCACCGGCCCCAGACAGCGCGGCGGAACGTCGGCTCCAGACAGCGCAGCGGAGTAACCGGCTCGAGACGACTCAGCGGAGCACGAGCTCCAGGCGCGCGTGCCGTCGTACGAATATGCTCGGAACCCATTGGGCCGCATCTGGTTCCGGTGCCAACTCGAACGACTCGGTAGCGCCGAGCAGCGCTTCGAGCGCGACCCGCGCCTCCAGCCGCGCCAACGCGGCGCCGACGCAGAAGTGGACACCTTTGCCGAACGCGAGGTGACCGCGTCGCACCGCGCGATCCAGCCGGAGCCGGTCGGCTTCGGGGAAGACCGCCGGGTCGCGGTTGGCCGCGCCCCAGAGCAGCAGCAGGTGCGCGCCCGCTGGCAGGTCGACGCCGAGCGTGGTGTCGGCGACGACGTGCCGGTGGTGGGCCCGCAACGGCGATTCCAGCCGCAGCACCTCCTCGAGAAAGCCGGGCATTTTTCCGCACCCGGCAACCGCCCGGCATCCCACCCGTGGACGCCCACCTCCGCCGAGACGACGCGCTCCCCCAGCAGTCCGTCCAACACAGACCAGACCTACCTCCACAGGCGTTCTCGCCACGAGCTAGGGACGACCTCCCCCGTCAGGCGGCCCCGGCCACTTGCCGGATCACCACCGCGTCAGCGTTCGACGCCGTCAACGACACCGGCTCGACCCGGGGGCAGTCCGCCGCGTGCCAGCGCGCCGAGCGGCTCAGTAGTGGCCGACGGGCTGACCTGCGTCTGCGGCCCGCTCGTCTGCGGCAGGGCAGACGCGGGCGGAGGTCTGGCGGCCACGGTTTCGACAGGAATTCCACCGCACCCCTCCGCGCAGGTCCGACGGACGGTGCGGGCACGACGGCTGCGCAGGCACAGCTGGCGCGGGGCGCGGCAGGCGATACCGGCAGCACCGGCGGGACGAGCGGTGACGCCCACCGGCTCACCGACCGGCGGGCAGTCCGGGCACGATCGGCGGGAGCGGGAACAGCTGCGGCACGATCGGCGGCGCGGGCACGATCGGCGGGGCAGGGGCGGGCGGAGGTGCGGGGCCGACGGGCGGTGCGGGTGCGGCGGGCTGCGCAGGCGGGGCAGGTGCGGCGGGCGGGGCAGGCACAGGTGCAGGTGGGGCGGGCAGGGCAGGTGCGGCAGGTTGCACCGGCACGCCGGCACCCTGTTCCTGCGGCACGCAGATCCACCGGCCATCCGGTGAGAGACCCCACTGGGCCGTGATGCCTTCGTGCGAACAATCGTCACCGACCTGGTGGTCTTCGCGAACCTGCTCCGGTGGCACGCAGATCCACTGGCCGTCGGGATCTCGGCCCCACTGGGCCGTGATGCCATCGTGCGAACAATCGTCACCGATCCGGTGCGGCTCGAGACCCTGCCCCTGCGGCACACACATCCACTGACCCTCGCGCAGATCCCACTGCGCGGTGATGCCGCCCGCGGAGCAGTCGTCGCCGATCCTGCGTGCGGCCAGCGGCGCCGATGCGGAGACCGGCGGACGGACGGTGGTGCTTATCGGCATCGTGCGCGGAGTCGGGCTGGCGGCTGTGGTGAACGAGGGCGTCGGCGCTGTCGCGTTCTCCGACTCCTGGCTCGAACGCAACACGAGCCCGATCGCCACCACCACCGCTAGCGTCGCGGCGATGGCCGCCGCGATGGTGAGGACGCGAGTGTTGTTGTTCTGGCCATCGTCATCGCCGTAGGGCGCCGGTCCACCACCGGATTCCACTATCGCACCGCCTTCACTGCCGAACAGAGAACACCGTCACGAGTAGCCGATCTTCTCCGGAGGTTACCCGAAGGTCGCTGATTCGAAGATCGACTCTCCGCAACAGGGTTCGCACTGCGCAACAGGCATACCCGCGGATTACTACGAATCTGCCCGCACGCCAACGCAAAAGCGAACTCCGCGGTGCCGCCGTACCCCTCGCGGGGCCTGCGATCGTGAGACGGGTCTATTTGATGGCGACGCGGATCTGGACGGCGTCGTCGTCGGTGCTGTGCAGCGCTTGGCCGATCAAGGTGCTCAGGTCCAGCTGGGGTGCGGCCGAGACCGCCGCGTCCGCGAGGGGCTGGAGGCCGGGGATGAGCGCCTTCAGTTCCGGGCCCGCTTCGCGGAGCCAGGCCGTCAGCTTCTCCAGAAACGGCACGACGCCGTTGCCGTCGAGGTACATCTCCGGGCTGCCTTGCGCGGTGACCAGACGTCCGACCGCCTCGACGAGTTCGTCCAGTGCCTGACCGAATTTCACCAGGCCGGGCGCGCCCGCCGCGGTGGCCGGGCCAGCCCATTCGATGTCGGCGGCGGCCAGCTGGAAGCTGTTGAGCAGCTCGGCGATCTTCGGGGCCCTGGTCATGATGGTCGAGGCGAGCAGGTCGCCGGACCTGGCGAGCTCGGGCATCACCGACTCGGTGCCGGTGACGGATTTGCTCATGGTCTCCACCAGCGAGCCGACCACCGCCGGGTCCAGCTGGTTCATGGTCTTGGTGACCATGCGCGCCACCTCGGCGATCGACAGCGGCGTCCGGACGTCCTCGGTGTCCAGGCGCTGCCCGTCGCGCAGGTAGGGTCCGCCGTCGACCTTGGGCACGAACTGCACGTACGGCTCACCGAGCGCGGACAGATGCTCGATGGTGACGACGCTCGCGGTGGGCACCTTGTGGTCGGCGTCGACACGGAAGGCGACCTCGACACCGGCCGCGGTGCTGTCCACCGAGGTGACGTCGCCGATCTCGATGCCGGTCAACAGAATCGGCGAACCGACGCCGAGTCCGCCGGAGTTCTTCAACACCATGGTGGCGTGGGTGTAATCGGCGAACGGATCGACCCGCACCACGCCGAAGGTCAGGTAGGCCGCGCCGAGGATCATGATGGCGGCGATGCCGCCGAGCGAGGCAAGCGAACCGATCTTCATCGGACGGCTCCGATCATGCGCAGGGTCTGAACGATCCGGTCGACCTGTTCCTGCTCCGCCACCGGGCTCGCGTCCACCCGCACACCGGTGACGTTCACTTTCGGCCCCCGCTCGACGAACGGAATGATCTTGTCCCGCAACAGCGCGACGAGCATCGCCAGGTTCGACGGATCGCGCAGATCCAGCGGTCCGCCGGTGGCCAGCGGCACGAACGCCATGGCCGCGGCGTCACCGGACCGCACGAGCGGTTCGAGCCACGCCAGCGACTGACCGACTGGGCCGAGCCCGCTGAAGATCTCGGTCACGCCGTCGATGGACTGGGTCGCGGCGCCGAGCCGGTCCACGGAGGCTGCGCTGAGGATGTTGTCCAGCTCGGGCTGAACCTTGTGCAGCACTTCGGCATTGTTGGCGAGGCCGTAGAGCAGCTTGTCGACCTGGTCGAGGTTGGCGGCGAGGTCGGCGGCGTCGGCGCCCATGACGCCCGCGATGCGGGCGGTCTCCTTCGGATCCTGGGGCAGCACCGCATTGAACCGGTTGACGATGTCCTGCAACTGGCCGACCGCGCCGCCCTGCACGAAGAACGCCATCGCGGCCATCGTGTCCTCCAGTTGCACAGGAGGTTTGGTGTGATCGACGTCGATCGTGCCGCCCGGCCCCAGCAGCTTGTCGAAGCCGTCGGGCGGGGTGGTCAGGGCGATGTGGATGTCACCGAGCACGGTGTTCTGGCGCAGTTCGGCGATCGTGTTCGCGGGCAGCTGCACCGATTTCGAGATCTCGGTGTCCACGACGACGTACCCGCCGCGCCCCTGCAGCGCCTCGGCGGCGGGCACCACGGTCACCTTCTCGACCGTGCCGACCTGCGCGCCGTTGGCGATGACCTTCGCGCGGGCGGGCAGATTCAACACATTGGCGAACTGGATCTGCACGTGGTAACTCGGCCCCGAGATCGACGTGCCGGGCACCGGCACCGAGGACGGATCGAAGGCACAGCCGCCGAGCGCGATCGAGGCCGCCAGTGCGATAGCGATCCCACTGCGCCGCAAGGATTTCGACCGAATTCGCTCGCTCATCGGGCACCCGCCAATCCCAATACCAGCTGGACCAATTCCACGTTCACCATGCCGTTCTCGGCGCCCGCGCACCGGCCGGGCGCCACCACGTTCACGGCCACGCACACCTCTTCGGCGTTGCGCTGCGGGATGGCCACCTTCGGTGGCGCGTAGGTCAGGCTCGCCGCGCCGGTCTCCGGATCGGCGACGCTGCGCAGCGCCGAGGCGAACACCGGTGTGGTGAGCACGATCTCGCGCAACGAACCGACATTGGCGCGCAGCAGCTTCAGCATCGGCACCGCGCGGTCGAGCAGGGTGAGGATCTCGTCGCCGAAGGAGGTGGTGATGTCGTTGAGCATCGGCAGCACCTCGGCGAGGCCGTCGAACAGCTGCGCACCGGGGAGCAGCAGGTCCTCGCTGGCCTGGTTCAGCACCGGTCCGACGCGCACCAGCATGGTCTGCAGGTCGCCCCAGTACTGGTTGACCTTCTGCGAGACCGAGGCGAACGCGTCGAAAATGCCCGCGAGATGGCCGATGTCGGCATCGGGCGATTTCAGCGCCGAACCCAGCTTGCGGATCAGCTCGTTGATCTGCGGCCCGGTGCCCGCAGTGGCCCGGTCCAGCGCGGTGAGTCCGTTCGCCAGCGAATTCGGTTGGGATGGATCGGGTCCGACGATCTGATCGGAGAGCTGGGCGAGCGCGGTGAGCGTCTCGGTGAGGCTCTTCGGGGTCAGCGTCTTGGTGATGCACTGGGAACTGTTCCAGCGCTCCAGGTTCGTGCCGCTGGCCAGCACCGCTAGCTCCCGGTCGGCGACGACGGTGTCGGACACCGTGGTGGCCGAGGCGTCGGCGTACACCGGATGGTCGGCGTCGACCTCGAAGTCGACCCGCACGTTCGGACCCTGGTTGCGCACCGAGATCACGCTGCCGACCGTGATGCCGCGCATGGTCACCTGGTTGCCCTCGTACAGGCCGACGCTGTCGGGCATGATCGCGCAATAGGATTCGGTGCTCTTCAGCGGATCGAAGCCGACGATGTAGCCGACTAACCCGAGCGCCGCGATGACCACGGCCCCCGCGATCGACATGAACGCCTGGGTGCCGAGCAGCTTCTTCAACATCAGCACTCCTTCCCCGGCAACGGCACGCACACCGACGACAGATCCAGCCCCGAGGGCGCGGGCACGGTCTGCCCCGAGCGGTCCAGAACCAAACCTTCCTCGGGGATCACCAGCGACCGCAGTTTCTCGCTCAGCTGCTGGGTGCTCGCGATGATCGGTTCGAGCTTGCCGCCCATATCCTCGAGCCGCGGCAGGGCGTCGGCCAGCTGCTGCGCCCTCGGCTTCAGCGTGGACTCCCAGGCGGGTGTGAGGGCGGTCAGCCGCTGCACCACGCTGTTCAGCAGGGCGACGGCCTCGCGCAGCTCCGCGCGCTTGTCGATGAGCACGGTCTCCAGCAGGTTGACGTTGTCCATCAGCCTGCCCAGATCGGTCTTCGCGCCGTCGTACATGGTCACGTATTCGTCGGCCACCGCAATGGCATTGGAGACCTGGGAGCGCTGGCGATCGATGGCGTCGATGTAGCCGCCGACGGTGTCCAGGGTGGTGCGCAGCGTCTCCGGCGCGGAGGTGAGCGACTCGTCCAGGGCTGCGAGGTTGCGCCGCAGGGTGTCGCCGTCCAGCTCGTTCAGCGGTGTCGTGGCGTCCTGGAAGGTCTGGATCAGGCTGTAGGGCAGGCGAACTCGATCCGCCGGGATCGGCTTGTCGCCGAGCGGCGCGTTTCCCGCGGGGAACAGCGCCACGTAGTGCCCGCCGACCACGGTGAGCATGCGGATGTCGAGCGAGGTCTGATCACCGAGGAACACATCGGATTTCACGGTGAACTCCATGACCACCCGATCCGGCTTCAGCTCCAGCGATTCCACCGAACCCACCGAGACACCGGCGAGGCGCACGTCGTCGCCTTCCTTCACCGACTGCGCCTCGGACAGTTCGGCGGTGTAGGTGGTCTTGCCGAACGGCACCGCGTACAGGACGGCCGCGGCCAGCATCCCCAGCGCGACGAGCACCGCGCCGAAGATGCCGAAACGAATCTCCTTGCGCCGCTTGGCCGCGTCATCCAGGATCGGCCGGTCACCGAACCAGCGGGAAATCACGCCTGGCATATCGCCACCTTCTGTCCGGCGACGAGGACGCGCACCGGCGCGGGCAGCTCGGCGGCGCCCTTGCTGCACTCCGGCTGCCAGCCCGCGACAGTGCGCGGCAGCGCGTTGTCCACCGATTGGAGCAGGCCGGGCAGCCTGCCGAAGACCTCGACCGCCTGCTGCGGATCGGGGAACAGGCCGCGGATCATCGCGTCGATGTCCTGGCCGCTCCGCGGGTCGAGCCCGAGTGTCGCGAGCAGCCGGTCCAGCGGACCGAGCACCGCGGGCGCGGACATCGCGAAATCGGCCAGCCCGCCGATATTGGCCTGTAGGGACTGGAAGACGTCGCTGAGCCGGGCCAGCAGCGGCACCAGGTAGTGCACGCGTCCGCCGACCCGGTCGGCGATGTCGGACATGTTCTTCACCAGCTGACCGATCACCTGCTGGCGATCGCCGACGTACTGGCTGAGCTTGCCGATGGCCTCCATGGCGGGGCCGATGCCGGTGCCGTCGCCCTCGATCACCGCGAGCATGCTCTCGGTGAACTGGTTGACCGCCTCCGGCGACAGCGTCGCGAGCACCGGCTTCAGACCGTTGAACAGGCTGGTCACATCGAACGAGGGCACCGTCATGTCGGCGCCGATCACCGCGTTGGCAGGAAGCCGCACACCGGGATTCGGCTGCTGCTGCAGATCGATGTACCGCTGACCGGTCAGGTTCTGGTACCGGATGGCCAGCGTGCTGTTGTCGTAGATCGGCGTCGCGGTCTTGACGGTGAGATGGACCTTCGCCTTCACCCCGTCCAGCGAGATCTTCTCGACCTTGCCCACCTGCACGCCGTACATGCGCACGTCGTCGCCGACCTTCAGGCCGTTGGCGTCGGTGAACAGCGCGTCGTGCGCCTGGGTGTCACCGGACACCGGCCGCTCGATCGCGGTGAGCACCAGTGCGAGCACCACCGCCATCACCGCGGCGAACAGACCGAGGCGCCATGCCGCGCCGCGCACCGTCATCGGATACCTCCCTGGCCGAGCAGCGGCACCGCGATACCCGGCACTCCTTGCAAGTCGACCTCCAGATTCAGCACCGGCCCGTCCGGCGAATCCGGCATCGCCGCGCGCAAACGCTCCAGCAGCAGGCGCGATTCGGCCGCCGACTGCTGCGGCCGGGGCACCATCTGGGCGAGCACGCTGAGCAGCGGCGCCAGCATGTCGGTAGCCTCCGCGAGCTGGCCGCCCGCGTTGCTGACCGTGGTGGCGAGGCCCGGCAGGATCTGGCCGGTGAGGGCGGCGACGCCCACGTCGTAGCGATCCTTGTCGGTCTGCACGATCCGGATGTCGTGGATCTGGTCCAGGATCTGGATGGTCGCGCCCGCGAAATCACCACCGCCGTCGAAGGCCGGGCCCAGCCTGCCGAGCAGTTCCGAGGCGGGCATCGTCTGGTTGTCGGCGATGGTGCGCGCCACCGTAATCAGCGCCTGCACCAGCGGCGTGAACGCCTTGAAGTCGGCGGAGACCTGCGCGATGACGGTCGCCAGCTGCGGACTGAAGACCGACGCGCCCACCTGCGACAGGCTGCGCAGGATGCTGCCCATCGTGGCGTCGTAGACGCCGACGGCGCGCGGGCCGGTCAGGTCGATCTCGGTGTCCTGGCGCAGCGGCGAACCGCCTGGCCCGCGGCGCAGTTCGAGTTCGCTGATGCCGAACAGGTTGGCGGGCGCGTAGTCGATCAGCAGCGAGTCGTCGATGCCGTGCAGCCGGGAGTCGTCCAGCCGCAAGGTGATTCGCTGAGTACCGCGCGGGGCGGACGCGATCCGGTCGACCTCGCCGACCAGCACACCGTCGAGGCGCACCTGTGTCCCCTCGGTGACGCCGTCACCGATCTGCTCGGTGTGCAGCGCGATGCGCAGACCGTCCTCCGAGCGCAGATCGCGGTAGAGCGCGGTGGTCAGCGCGACCACCGCGATCAGCGCGACGATCACCGAACCGACCGTGCGCGAACGTTTCTTGTCCGCGGCGACGCCGGGCAAACCGTATTCAGGCAATGTTCACCCCGTGAAGCTGATCGCCGTGTTGAAACCCCACAGCACGATGGACAGCACCATGTCGATGGCGATGATCGCCACGAAGCTGGTGCGCACCGCGCGGCCCGACGCGATGCCGACGCCCTCGGGGCCGCCCTTCGCGAAGAAGCCGTAATAGCTGTGCACGAGAATCACCACGGTGCCGAAGATCGCGACCTTGATCACCGCGGCGATCACGTCGAATCCGGACACGAACTGGAAGAAGTAGTGGTCGTAGACGCCCGCCGACTGGCCGTGCACCATCGTGATGAGGCCGCGGCAGGCGAGGTAGGACAGGATCAGCGCGATCAGGAAGGTCGGGACGATGGCCAGCGCGCCCGCGATGACCCGGGTGGTCACCACGAACGGCACCGAGCGCAGGCCGAGCGATTCGATCGCGTCGATCTCCTCGGAGATGCGCATGGAGCCGATCTCGGCGGTGATGCGGCAGCCCGCCTGCGCGGCGAAGCCGACGGCGGCCGCGATCGGGGCCAGCTCGCGAGTGGTCGCGTAGGCCGAGACGATGCCGGTGACCGGGCCCATGCCGAGCATGTCGAGGGTGGCGAAGGATTCGACGCCGACCGAGGCGCCCATCACCAGGCCGAGCACGATCATCATCGGCACCGTGCCGCCGCCGACCACGATGGAGCCGCGGCCCCAGGTCATGTTGGTGATGGCGCGCATGGTCTCGGCGCGGTACCGGCGCAGCGTCAGCGGAATCGCCGAGAGCACCTGCCAGACGAACACGGCGACGAAGCCGAACGAGTCGATCGCGCGCAGGACGCGGCTGCCGCGCCGGAAGTAGCGCGCGACGGGAGCGAATCCCTTGGGGACGTAGGAAGAGACAGCCATCTACGCCAGCCTCGTGGGCAGGAACATCGCGGTCACCTGCGTCAACAACAGATTCACACACACGATCGACACCACCGACAACACCACCGCCGCGTTCACCGCATCAGCCACACCCCGCGGACCACCCTTGGCCTCCAACCCCCGCTGACACGCGATCACCACCACCAAAAACCCGAAAATCAACGCCTTCACCAACGACATCCACACATCCCCCGCCGTCGTGAACGACCCGAACGTCGCCCAATACGACCCCGGCGTCACCCCCTGACCACCGATCGCCACCGCATACCCGGCCAACACCCCCACGAAAATGATCAACACGTTCAACAACGGCGCCACGACCAACATCGCCACCATCCGCGGAATCACCAACCGATGAACCGGCGAGATCCCCATCGTGTGCAACGCATCGATCTCCTCCCGAATCGTGCGCGCCCCCAAATCCGCCGCGATCGCCGCCGCCCCCGCACCACCCAACAGAAACCCCGTCGCCATCGGCGCACCCTGCTTGATCACCCCCAAACCACCGGTCGCACCCAACAACGAATCCGCACCCAACGTGTGGATCAGATTGCCCACCTGGATCGACACGATCACCCCGAACGGAATCGCCATCAAAATCGCGGGCACCGTCGTCACCGTGATCAACCGCCACGCCTGCAAGATCGCCTCACGCCACTGAAACTCCCGGCGCACCACATCCCCCACCGCGCCGACCACCGACTCCTGCGCGATACCCACCGCACGACCGAAGGTCCGCAACGACGACGTGACGGTGTCCGAGAAATTCTTGCGGACGATCGCGGTAGCGGATTCCCGGGTGGCCGTGTGCAATTCCGGCGTCATAGACGAGACCCGTGTGCCGTGCTTTCCGCACGGGAGATGTCGAAATTCATGGCGCTCTCCGAATCCGGCGTCGATGCCAACATCCGTCAAGCTAATCGGTACTCCGCGTCACAACAAAATTGGCGTGCTGTGACCCTCGCCACTGGACAGGTGTTCATGACACAGGTTTCAGTTATTCGTGAGACGCATCACGATGACTACGGACTGGCGGCCAGGAACACAAAAGCCGAGAACAGAGCCAGATGCACGCCGCCTTGCAGCAGCGTCGCCCGACCGGGAACCACGGTCAGCACGCCGACGACGACCGTCAACGCGAGCAGCACCATCTGCGTCGCACCCAGTCCGAGCACCAGGGGACCCTGTAGCCAGATAGTTGCCACAGCAATGGCCGGGATGGTCAACCCGATGCTCGCCATCGCCGAACCCAACGCCAGGTTCAGACTGATCTGCACCTGATCGCGGCGGGCGGCCCGCACCGCCGCCAGTGTCTCGGGAAGCAGGACGAGCAGCGCGATCGCCACGCCCACCGCGGCGGGCGGCATGCCCGCGTTGGCCACCGCCGATTCGATGGCGGGCGAGACCACCTTGGCCAGACCGACCACGCCGACCAACGCGACGAGCAACAGACCCAGGCTGGTGGACGTCGCGCGGACGGAGGGCCGCTCGGCGGTCGTGCCGCCGTCGGTGATCACACCGCCTTCTTCCACCGGAAGGAAGTCGTCGCGGTGGCGCACCGTTTGAACCATCACGAACAAGCCGTACAGCGCGAGCGAGGCGACGGCGGCGAACGCGAGCTGCGCGGGCGAGAACTCGGGGCCCGGCACGCTCGAGGTGAAGGTCGGCAGCACCAAGCTCAGCGTGGCCAGCGTCGCCACCGTCGCCAGCGCCGCGCCCGTGCCCTCCGCGTTGAAGACCGCGAGGCGTCTGCGCAGCGCGCCGACCAGCAGCGCCAGACCGAAGATGCCGTTGCAGGTGATCATCACCGCGGCGAAGACGGTGTCGCGGGCCAGGGTCGCGGACTTCTCACCGCCGGAGATCATCAACGTCACGATGAGCGCCACCTCGATCACGGTCACCGCGACCGCGAGGACAAGCGATCCGAACGGCTCCCCCACCCGATGCGCGACGATCTCCGCGTGCTGCACCGCGGCCAGCACCGCGCCCGCGAGAAACACCGCGACCACGATCACTCCCACTGTCGGCAGACTTCGTCCCCAAGTGGCGACCAGGGCGAGCGCGGCGAGGAGAGGGGCGAACACGGTCCAGCGGGTTGTCAACGCACCGATCATGCCCTCCATCGTCCCAGCTATCTCAGGGCACCTAGATCGGTATCATCGGCGGGATGCAGCAACGACTCCGCGCGGCCGTCGCCACGGGCATCCTGCTCGTCCCGCTGCTTGGCGCCTGCACCACCGTGCCGGAGGGCCCGACACTCCTCTCCACGTCCACTACCAGCGAATCCGTGGAAATCCCCGGGACCTTCGTAATCGAGGTCGCACCACGGACCATGCGGTGCACCGGGGTCGCCCCGAGGGATTGCCTACAGATCCGCCGCGACCAGAACGGGCCGTGGGAGTTGTTCTACGGCTCGATCGACGGGTTCGAGTTTCAGTCCGGCAACCACTACCGGCTGCGTATCGAGCAGACGCCCGTGGATCCACCGGCCGATGCGCCGTCCGCCTCGTGGCGGCTGGTCGAGGTTCTGGAGAAGCGGCCCGCGTAGCCCACCTTGCAGCGCTTCGATTTCCACCCGCACGCCGGTCTCCTCGGCGACCTCGCGCACGACGGCGGCCGCGGCGGACTCGCCCAGTTCGATGGCGCCGCCGGGCAATCCCCACTGGCCGTCGTCGCTGCGGCGCTGCATGAGCACGCGTCCGTCGGCCACCACACACGCCGCGGCATACGCCAGCTGGATGTGGTCGCGACCGACCCGCTCGCGCAGCCAGCGGATGTAGTCGGGCACGACTCAGTCCAGGTCCACCCGGACGGTCAGCAGGTCGGTGCCGACGAGCCGGACCGCGGCGCTGTTGGCGCGCGGCAGCTCGCGCAGGCGGGCGCGGGCGTCGTCCTCGGGGAGCAGGTGGGCCGTGCCGGTGTGCCAGTGGCCGTGCAAGCGGACGCGAACCCGGTTGTTCGCCTTGATATTCCGAATGTATTGGGAGCGTTCGCCGAACTCCGAGACCAGCCAGAAGCTGTCGCCGACTCGGCGGCCGCCGATCGGGGTGATGCGCGGTTCGCCGCTCACCCGGCCGGTCGTCTCGAGCAGTTGCTGGCTGGGCAGTCTGCGCAGGAGGGGATTTCCGACCAGTCGCTGGAAGGTGGTCACCAGACGGTGTTGCACATCGTCCTTCTTCGGCATACGCCGACCGTAACACCGTGCGGCGGCGGGCGGCGGTGCGAGAAAATCGCTGGCGGGTCGCCCGGCGCGGTCGCTACCGTGGCCACACGCGAGGAAGCCGCGCGCGGTGGGTGTAGCTCAGTCGGTCAGAGCGCCTGGTTGTGGTCCAGGAGGTCGCGGGTTCGAATCCCGTCACTCACCCTCTCGCACCCGGCCCGACGCGTACGCACAGTCTTGCCTCCGAGGCCACCGGCGCACTTCGTCCGGCAGCATCGGTGGGTACGTCGGACGCGCGGACGGTGATGCGCATCCGCTATTCGACCTGTACGCGGCGAGCTTTCCGGGCCGTCACGCCCCTCGCGCTCGATATCCCATTGGCGGGCAGCGCGAATCGTTTCCCCGCGCGCCCCACCATAGGCGAGAATTTGCCGGTGCGGACCCAGTTCACCCACGAGCTCAACGCGTTGACCAATGATCTGACGCTGATGTGCCGACTCGCCCATGACGCAGTCGAGCGAGTCAACGACGCGCTCGCCAGCGCCGACCTCACGGCCACCTACGAGGTCTTCGCCCTCGACGAGCAGCTACAGAAGATGTACGGCGCGTGCGAGGCGCGGACGGTGGTGCTGCTCGCGTTGCAGGCGCCGGTGGCAAGGGATCTGCGGCACGTCGTGACGGCGATCCAGATCGCCAACGAGCTGTCCCGCATCGGCTGGCTGACCAGCCGCGTCGCCGACCAGGTATACCGGGCACATCCGAATCACGTTGCACCGCAACCCATCCTGGACGTACTCGCTGAGCTCGGCAAGTACGCCGCGCACCGCACCGCCCTCGCCGGTGAAGCCGTCGCCACCGCCCACCAGTCCGCCGACGCCGAACCGGTCAGCGCGACACTCGCCGAGCTGCGTGGACGGCTGCACGCGGCGTTGACCGATCCGGAGCGCGCGCAATCCGCCGGCGCGGCCATCGATCTCGCCCTGCTCGGTAATCATCTGGAGCGCTGCATCGACCACACCACCCGCATCGAGCGGCTGATCCGGTTCCTGGACACCGGCGTTCCGCCGATGGCGCAGCCCGCGGACGCCGAGCCGGACGAGGACTGAGCCGAAACCCGCACCGCGCCTTCGCGGTCGGCGGCGGTGGGGCCTGCCACAGCACCCGACGCTCGCTCGCCCGGGGGCCGAGTTCGAAGACGCCGACCACAAGCTGTTTTCCGTAGCAACGCAGTAGATGTACGGACACCTCTCCAAAACATGCTGGCGCTTGTGAGGTTCCGATGAAGCTTGTGAAGCGGCGGTCGAGTATCTACTATCTTGCTACGTAGACAACGAGGTCGGGACGGAGGACCCATCGTGGATCGGCCATCGCCGCGGATCGGCACGCGACGCAACCGCCGGAAACCAGCGCGCGATCGCGTCCCGGCCAGCGGCTCGCGCTGAGCGAGCCCCTCGAACGTCACGAACGCGATCTCCTCGTGCGGAGCTTCACCTCGGGACCTACCCCTCATCAGCCCCGTGGTGTCGCGCGGTGCGACCGCGGCCTGGACAACCGCACGCCCGCACGCACGCGGACGAAATCGTTCGTGATCCGCCACCCCTGAGTCGGCGCCGGCACGGCGACTCGGGGGTGGTCCGGCGCTTCCGCTCTGCCCCTTCGCACGACCCGATCGCGAAGAGTGTGCCGAACCTCATACGCGGCGTTGGCATTCCGGCGTAGCCGAGACAGGTACGTTGGCGCCCGCGATAATTGGACGAGGTAGGCGTTAGGAACAACTCGATGAAGCTCACGGCCCGGCAGTCGTTGCCCTGGCATCCGGTGGCCGGGAGAATTCTCGGTGCCACGCCGGTCCCGTGCGATGGGGGATCGCTGTGAAGTGGCCCGCATCCCGCAAGTTGGTGACCGTTGTCGCGCCGATCGTCTTCACTCTCTTGCTGACTGCCGCATGCACCGTTTCTCGCGGCACCGACAGCAAACCACCGGCCTCGCCCGGACAGCAGACTTCGGCGTCCGCTGAGGAAGTCCGCGACCTGCTCGCGAAACTCGCTGTCGCGCCGGAGGCCCCGATGACCGGGTACAGCCGCGAGAAGTTCCCGCACTGGGATCCGAACAAGGCCGAGCACGGTTTCGGCGCCGACTTCACGCAGTACAGTCGTTGCACCACACGGGAAGTGATGCTGCTGCGCGACGCCGTCGGCACTGTTCGGCTCGATCCGAAGACCTGTGAACTCACGGTCGGCTCCGACGGCGGCTGGCGCGATCAGTACGGAGTCCTCGACCGCAAGAGCGGACAGCTCAAAGAGTACAAGTGGATCACCGACCCCTCGGGCGTGGATGCCGAGCACATCGTCGCGCTGGCCGAGGCCTGGCGGTCCGGCGCCGCCGCGCTGGACGAGGACACCCGCCGCCGCATCGCCAACGACGCCGTCAACCTCGAAGCCTCGGACCCGACGGCGAACAGGTCGAAGGGCGATCAGGACGCCGCGAACTACCTGCCGCCGGGAAGTTTCCGGTGTGGCTATATCGAGCGCTACCTCACGGTCAAAGTAAAATACGGTCTGACCATTGATCCTGCCGAACAGTCCGCGTTGCGCACCGCGATCGACGACTGTGGCCGCCAAGGAGGGTTCCGCTGATCGACGTCATCGAGATCTCCGCCAAGGCCGCCGTCATGACCGAGGAGGAAGGGACGGTGTCCGGCGATCTCGATGTCACCGTCGACGAGTCGGGCAAGGGGCTGGTCCGCTACCGCGGCACCGACACCTGGCTGACCATCGGCAACCTCGACGGCGATCCCCCACGCACCTGGAAAACCACCGCCGAACTCGCCACCGCCATCGAAGCCGACCTCGGCAAGCGTGACGCGGCAGGCAACCTGTTGTTCTTCGAGGCCTGACAGCCGTCCCGCCGACGGCTGCGCCCTCGGCGAATCCATCAGCGGTGGTCATGATGGCCTGGCCGCGGCCGAGCTCGGCTTCCGGTGGTGCCGGTGATGATCAGGCGAAGACGTAGCGCGAGCGCAAGTGTTTGGACACGAAGCTACCCGGTTGTAGTTCGAGTCTGCCCCAATCGACCCGCGCGGCAACGGCTTCCGGTAGCGCGGAACGCAGCTCGGAGGCAGCGTCGGCGGGGCGGCTCAGTACGTGCCGGAAGTAGGCGTCGTGCCCATCCAGACCTCTGGCTCCGTCGCGGGGTCTCAGCGGCGGCTGGCTCGGCGGTAGCCGATGACGGCGGGTACGGCGAAGACGATGATCGCGCCGATCGACCAGAGGAAGGTCAGGGTGAGGGGGCGGGCGAGGGGGCCGCCGAGGGACAGGGCCTTCATGCTGTCCACGGCGGCCGACATGGGCTGGTTGCGTACCACGGGCTGGATCCACTGGGGGAAGGCGATCAGCGGGACGAAGCCGGTGCTGAAGAACATCAGCAGCGAGGTGAGGATCGTAATGCTCTCCACCAGCGTCGCTTTCGCGGTGAACACCGCGATGGCGGTGACCATGGTGGCGAACGCCAGCCCGAAGAGCACCGGAATGAACACGAACAGCAGCGCGGGCACGAACCCCTGTTGGAAGCGGAAACCCAGCAGATGACCGACGACGATCACCACGAGCGTGCCGAGCAGGATCCGGCAGCCCTCGGCGAGGATGCGGGAGATCAGCCCCGAGGAGCGGTGCACCGGCAGCACCCAGAAACGAGCCAGCAGGCCAGCGTCCCGCTCCCTGCCAAGCATCACCCCGCTCGCCACCGCGCCGCTCAGCGCGCCGACGACGGCCACCATCGGCACCGACCCGTAGAGCGCGTCGGTGCCGGAGAACTTCTGGATCTGCCCGCCGATGACGATGTCGAGCATCAGCAGCAGCAGGCACGGGATGATCAGGGTCTCCAGCAACGCCACCGGATTGCGCGACCAACGCAGCAGCAGGCGTTGGGTCTGAATCGCGGTGTGCCGCAGCAGCGAGAACGGCGAGGTCTCGCCGTGCGTGAGCGTCCCGCGTTCCGTTGTCAGTACCATCACGCCCTCCTCTTGCTCAGCCGGAGCGCGAGCGGCAGGCAGATGACGAATATCGCCCCCGCCCAGAACAGCGGCGGACCCATCAGCGCCCAGCTCACCTCGCCCGCGTTGCCTGTCGTGTCCCCCGCGAGCGCGCGCAGCCCGACGACGAACTGCGAGACGGGCTGGTTGCGCACGAAAGGCTGGATCCACTCGGGGAATTGAGACGCCGGAGCCAACCCGGTGGACAGCATGCCGAGAATCAACGGCGGCAGCACCAGTGCCTGCGTCGTCGCCTCCGGACTCTTGGCCGCCGTTCCGATGACATCGGCGCCCAGCGTGAACGCGACGCCGATGAGCAGCGAGAAGGCCAGGAACCCGAGCGTGTGCCAGGTATCGAGCCGGAAGCGGAAGCCGATCACGTGCCCGCACACCAGCCCCGCCGATATCGCGATGAACAGCCGGAACATGTTGCCGGACATCCGCGCCGCGACCGGGACCATCGGACCGATGGGCATCGAGCCGAAGCGGCGGTCGAGCCCGGAGACGGCGTCGCTTGCCGAACGGAAGGCCGCGCCGATGGCGGTGAACGCGCAGGCTTGCAGGATGACGAGAGGCATCATGTACTGCGCGTAGCTGCTGAAGCCGGTGCCGATGACGGTCATCACCGTCTTGAGCGGAATGTAGAAGCTGGCCGTGAAGGCGGCGGGCGCGACGATGGAGCTGAGCACCTCGCCGGTCTTGACCGCGGGCGTCACCAGTCGCGTGGTGAGCACCCACCACTGCTGCGCGCGGACCGGGGTGGCGCGCGTGTCGGTCAGCCAGGCCCCGGCGGTCATGCGACTTCTCCGGTTTCCGCGACGGCGAGATGCCCGGTGAGCTGGAGGAACACGTCGTCCAGCGAGGGACGGCGCAGGGCGATGTCGACCAGTTCGAGACCGGACGAGTCCAGCCGCCGCAGCGCCTCGGCGAGCGTCTTGGCTCCTTCGGGGGCGGGGATCGCGATGCGGTCCGACTCGGGGGTGAGCGCGGCCCGGTTCTCCTCGGGCAGCAGCGAGCCGAGCGCGGTGGCGATGGCGGGCAGATCCTCCAACCGCAGCGGGACCACCTCGCAGTAGCTGCCGCCGGTGCGCGACTTCAGTTCGTCGGCGGTGCCGTCGGCGATGACCACGCCGTGATCGATGACGATGATCCGGTCGCACAGCGCGTCGGCCTCTTCCAGGTACTGCGTGGTGAGCAGCGTGGTGATGCCGTGCTTGCGGAAGCTCGACACCAGATCCCACACGCCCTGTCGGCTGCGCGGATCGAGCCCGGTGGTGGGCTCGTCGAGGAACACCACGTCGGGCCGGACGACGAGCCCGCACGCGATATCGATGCGCCTGCGCATACCGCCGGAGTAGGTGCCCACCCGCCTGCCCGCGGCCTCGACCAGGTCGAACTCGGCGAGCAGTTCGTCGGCGCGTGCGCGCGCGGCCCCCTTGCGCAGGCCCATGAGCCTGCCGAACATGACCAGGTTCTCGTAGCCGCTGAGCATGTCGTCCAGCGCCGCGAACTGGCCGGTCAGCATGATCGAGCGGCGCACCGCCGCGGGGTCGGCGACCACGTCGTACCCGGCGACCTGGGCGCGGCCGCGATCCGGCGCGATGAGCGTGGACAGGATATTGACCGTGGTGGTCTTGCCCGCGCCGTTCGGGCCGAGGATGCCGAGCACCTCGCCCTGCGCGGCCGTGAAGTCGACGCCGCGCAGGGCGTGTACCTCACCGAAGGACTTCTCCACGCCCTCCACCACAACTCCGCTGTCGTTCACTGCATGCCTCCAAGATGCTCGTCGAGCACACGCGCGATGACGGGAAGCACGTGTGGTGCGGTCAGTTCGTCGTGGGTGACCTCGACGTCGTGGTTGGTGATCACGCCGGTGATGTACGGACGCCAGCCCTCAGGGCCGAAGATGTCCGAGGTGTCCACGGTGGCACTGAAATACAGGGCGTCGCCGTGATAGACGGGACGCTGATAGCCGGTCCTGGTCCGCGCCGAGGCGTTGTAGGACCCGGCCATCCGCTCCAGAGTGTCGGCGTCCACCAGCGCCACGCCGCCGGTCCGCTCGGCGATCAGCGCGGCCGCCTCCTGCGCCGTGGCGTCGGCGGGCACGTCGTCGATGCCGAACACCGCACCGAAAGTGCTGATGAACGAGCCCGCGGTGAGCGGTTCGATGCTGTCGCCGTCGATGTCGGCGGTGTCGGCGTCGAGCAGGGCGAGCACGCCGACCGGCGCGCCCTCCTGCTCGAGGCGGGTGGCGACGGCGTGCGCGATGAGCCCGCCGAACGACCAGCCGAGCAGGTGATACGGGCCTTCCGGCTGCACGGCGCGAATCTCGCGCACGTAGCGTTCGGCGAATTCCTCGATGCTGCGCATGGACGGTTCGCGACCGCTCAGGTCCGGCGCTTGCAGGCCGTAGATCGGGCGGCCCGGCGCGAGCGCCTCCGCGAAACCCAGGTAGGTCCATGCCATTCCGGACGACGGGTGGATGCAGAACAGCGCGGGTTCGTCGCCGCCGAGCCGGATCGGCAGCAGCACGTCGAGCCCGAGCGCGGTGCCCGGCGCGGGCGGCGCGGCAGCGACCGCGAGTTCGGCCATCGCCCGCTCCTCCTCCGCGCCAGCGGCGCGCGCTTCCGGGGTGGCGGCGAATTCGGCCGCGACACCGAGCATTTCGATCCAGAGGCGCGAGAGCTCGGCCACCTCGGCGCGGTTCAGCAGCGTGGCGGGGAAGCCGAAGGTGGCGCGCAGCCGGTCGCCGAGAACCACGGCGTTCACGTCGATCTCGGCTTGCAGCGGCACGTTCGGGTATTCGGTCGCGGGCAGGTCGCCGAGTTCGTCGGTGGGCAGCCAGCCGAGTCCCTCCAGGCCAGGCGGGATCTCGCCGGTCGCGTAGCGGCCCAGGTAGTTGAACGCGACCCGCCCCGGGAGACGACGCGGAAGCTGTTCGGCCGTGTCGTGATTCAGGTAGCGCAGCAGACCGAACCCGATGCCCTTGTCCGGCACGGCGAGCAGTTGGTGCTTGATCGCGCGGATCGCCTGACCCAGCGCGGGGCCGCCCGCCATGGCCTCGTCGACGTCGACCGTGCCGAGGTCGAGGCGCACCGGATAGACGCTGGTGAACCAGCCGACGGTCCGGGAAAGGTCCGCGCCGGGGATCACTTCCTGCTGACGACCGTGCCCTTCCAGCCGGACCAGGACGCTGCGATCCGCGGTGGCGCGCCACTTGTGCACGGCCAGCGCCAGTGTGGTGAGCAGTGCGTCCTCGACGCCGCCGTGGAACAGCGCCGGCAGCGTGGTCAGCAGCGCCGTGGTGACGTCCTCGGAGACCTCCGCCTCCACCATGCGCAACGTCCCCGCCTGATCGACGGCCGGATCGAGTTCCCGTCCGCCGATCAGCGGATCGGGCCCGTCGATCAGGTCGCGCCAGTAGCCCAGTTCGGCGACTCGCTCGGCCCGGTGCGCCTCCTCGGTGAGCGCGTGCGACCAGCGGCGCATCGACGTCCCGGTCTCGGCGAGCACCGGCGTCGCACCCGTGGAGATTTGCGCCCAGGCGGCCATCAGATCGGGCACCAGAATCCGCCAGGACACGCCGTCCACGACGAGGTGGTGCGCGATCACGATGAGACGACCGGCGCGGCTGCGGTCTCCGGCCTCGCCGACCGGGTCGAGCCAGACGAACTGCAACACCACACCGCGCGCCGGGTCCAGCCGGTTCATCGCGGATTCCAGTTCGGTGAGCGCGTATTCGCGCAGGTCGACCGTGTCCGCGTCGGCGGCGAACTCGATGCGTCTGATCAGCCCCGCCACGTCGACGCCGCCCGGCTCGGCCACCTCCAGCCGCCAGTCCGGCGCGCGGAACAGCCTGGCGCGCAACATGTCGTGCCGGTCCACCACGGCCGCCACGGTCGCGGTCAGCTGCTCGGGACGGATGCCGACTGGTAGTTCGAGCACCGCGGTCTGCGCGAAACGGTCGAAGTCGCCGCCGCGTTCGATCATGTACCGCACGATCGGCGGCAGCGGCATATCGCCGACGCCACCGCCGGGCAGTTCCTCCAGCACCACCAGTTCGCCCGCGGCGTCGGCCGCGGCGGCCAGTCCAGCCACGGTGCGGTGTTCGAACACTTGCAACGGCGTGATGGTCACCCCGCCCTGCCTGGCCCGGGAGACCAGCTGGATGGCCAGGATGCTGTCGCCGCCGAGCGCGAAGAAGGAGTCCTCGACGCCGACCCGCTCGCGACCGAGCAGTTCGGCGAAGACCGCCGCCAGGGTCTCCTCGGTGGGCGTGCGCGGCGCGACGTATTCGGTGCGGTCGTCGGCGAACACCGGTTCCGGCAACGCTTTCCGGTCGAGCTTGCCGACCGCGTTGAGCGGAATCGCGTCCAGCACGACGAAAGCCGAGGGCACCATATACCCGGGCAGTGACTCGGCGGCGTGCGCGCGCAGCGCGTCCACGTCCAGCTCGACGCCGGATTCGTGGACTACGTAGGCGGCCAGCGCGGTACCGCCGGACGGTCCGCGAACACCGAGCGTCACGGCGAAGTCCACGCCGTCGGCGCGACCGAGCACGGCGTCGATCTCGCCGAGTTCGATGCGCTGACCACGCACCTTGACCTGGAAATCCGTGCGGCCGACATATTCCAGTCCGCCGTCGGCGATCCAGCGCACCAGGTCGCCGGTCCGGTACATCCGCTCGCCCTGCGCGCCATACGGATTCGCGACGAAGCGGGTCGCGTTCAGGTCCGGTCGGGCGTGGTAGCCGCGCGCCAGCGCGGGCCCGGCGAGGTACAGCTCGCCCGCGACGCCCACCGGCGCCGGCCGCAGCCGCCCGTCGAGCACCAGCACCGACGCGCCGCGGATGGGACCGCCGATGGTGACCGGTGCGCCCACCGCCAACGGACCCGAACCCGTTGCCCAGATGGTGGATTCGGTAGGCCCGTACAGGTTGACCATGGTCCGGCCCTGCGCCCACCGCTCCACCAGTTCCGCGCCGACCGCCTCACCGGCGACGGCCAGCACCCGCAGACTCGACACCCGCGCCGGGTCCACCGTGGCCAGCGCCGACGGGGTGATCACCGCGTGGGTGACGCCCTCGGCCTCGATCAGCTCGGCCAGCGCGTCCCCGCCGAACACCTCCGGCGGCGCGACCACCGAGGCCGCGCCCGCGCCGAAGGCCATGATCGCCTCGAACACCGACGCGTCGAAACTCGGTGAGGCGACCTGCAATACCCGCGCGTGCTCGTCGAGCGCCAGCGACTCGCACTGTGCCGCGACGAGATCGGCGATGCCGCGGTGCGAGACCGTGACGCCCTTGGGCGTTCCGGTGGAGCCGGAGGTGTAGATCATCCACGCCGGATGGTCCGGTCGGATCGGTGCGCGCGGCTCGTCGGCGCGCAGCGGGGTGTCGTCTGCGCCGCGCCAGCGGGCTGCGAAGGTGGGGTCGTCGAGGACCAGCCACTTGGTTTCCGCGGGCAGCTGCGGCCGGTGCGCGGCGACGGTGAGGCCGAGCACCGCGCCGGAGTCGGTGAGCATGTGCTCGATGCGGTCCACCGGATGCTTCGGGTCGACCGGCAGGAACGCCGCGCCCGCCGCGGCGGCCGCCCACATACCGATCAGCAGCTCCGCGCCCCTGGTCAGTCCGAGCGCCACCACCGTCTCCGGCCCGGCCCCCGCCTCGATCAGCAGACGGGCGAGCTGCGCTGCACGGGAGATCAATTCGCGGTAGGTCGTCGTCACACCCGCGGCGACCACCGCGTGCCGCTCCGGATACGCGGCCGCCGTCGCGGCGAACACCTCGGGCAACGTGCGCACCCCGGCCGACTCCGGGCCGCTGGCGGGCACCAGTTCGGCGCGTTCCAGCGGCACGAGCAGATCGATGTCGCCGAGGCGCTGTTCCGGGTCGGCCACCACCGCGGCCAGCACCGCGAGCCACCTGCGAGCGAGAGTGTCGACCGTCGGCGCGTCGAACAGATCGGTGGCGTAGGTCAGCGTGGCGTCGATACCGGCCCGCTCGGCGTCGTCGTAGCGCTCGCGCAGGTCGAGGGTCAGGTCGAACTGTGACGCGTCGCGATCCAGATCCTCCACCGCGATGCGCAGTCCGGGCAGCTCGAGCGCGGGCTCGACGAAGTTCTGCAAGGAGAGCGACACCTGGAAGATCGGGTGGTGCGCCGTGGACCTGGCCGGGTTCAGCACCTGCACCAGGCGTTCGAACGGCACGTCGGCGTTGGCGAACGCGTCGAGGTCCGAAGAACGCACGGCGGCGAGGAAGTCGCGGAAGGATCGGTCGGGGTCGACCGGCGTGCGCAGCGCGAGGGTGTTCACGAACATGCCGACCATCTCGTCCAGCGCGGCCTCCCCGCGCCCGGCGACCGCGGTGCCGATCACCACGTCGTCGGCGCTGCCGAGGCGAGCGAGCAGCACCGCGAGCGCCGCGTGCACGAGCATGAACATGCTCACCTCGGTGTCCGCGGCCAACTCCGCCATGGCCCGGTGCAGCGGCCGCTCGACCGCGAAGTCCAGGTCCGCGCTGCGCATGGACTGCACCGCGGGCCGCGGCCGGTCGGCGGGCAGCTCGAGCAGATCCGGTGCGCCGGAAAGGGATTCGGTCCAGAAGCGAATCTGCTTGGCGGCCAGTGACTCCGGGTCGGATTCGTCGCCGAGCAGTTCCCGGTGCCACAGCGCGAAATCGGTGTACTGCACCGGCAGCGCGGCCAGGGCCGCTTCCTGGCCCATGGTGGCCGCGGCGTAGGCGGTCATCAGGTCGGTGGCCAGCGGCGCCATCGACGCGCCATCGGCGCTGATGTGGTGCACCACCAGGACGACGACGTGCACCGGCGTCGCCCGGCCGTTGCCTTCGGCCGTGCGCAAACGGAACAGGCCGACCCGCAGCGGTCGCTCGGTCACCAGGTCGAAGCCGACACCGGCCAGTTCGATGATCCGATCCCGCAGCGGCGCACCGGGTTCGGTGTCGACCGCGCGCAGTTCCGGCGCGGCGACCTCGGCGTCGAGGACGACTTGGCGCGGGCCCTCCGCGTCGGCCGGATACATGGTGCGCAGGCTTTCGTGCCGGTCGACGACCGCGCGCAGCGCGCGTTGCATGGCCGCCACGTCCAGGTCGCCGGTGAGACGCAGCGCGACCGCGATGTTGTAGGCGGGCGAGGTGGGATCCAGCCGGTTGAGCACCCACATCCGCTGCTGGGCGGGCGAGAGCGGAATCCGGTCCGGCCGGATGCGCGGCGCGAGCGCGAAGCGGGCGCGCTCCCCCGCCGCAGCCGGGACCACCCGCGCCGACAGCCGCGCGACCGTGGGCGCGTCGAACAGGTCGCGCAGCGCGATCGTCGCGCCGAGCGCCGCGTTGACCCTGGCCACCACCTTGGTCGCGCTGAGCGAGTTGCCGCCCAGCTCGAAGAACGAATGGTCGATGCTGACGCGCTCGGTGTCGAGCACCTCAGCGAACACCTCGGCAACGGCCTGCTCGACCGGTGTGCGCGGCGCCAGGTACCTGCGCAGGAACGCCGCGAAATCGGGCACGGGCAGCGCCTTGCGATCCAGCTTGCCGACCGGCGTCAACGGGACCTCGTCCAGCACGACGAGATAGCCGGGCACCATGTAGCCGGGCAACGCGCCCGCGATACGCGAGCGCAACCGTTCGGTGTCGTATTCCTCGGCGGCACCGACAGATTCGCGTCCCGCGTCGCTGAGCACCACGTAGGAGACGAGCACGGTCTCACCGGCCGGGCCCGGCATGCCGACGGTCGCGGCGTATTCCACGTGGTCGTCGGCGGCGAGCACCGCGTCGATCTCGCCGAGTTCGATGCGCAGACCGCGGATCTTGACCTGGAAATCGCTGCGGCCCAGGTACTCCAGCTCCAGCACCGGTCCGCCCGGGCGGTCGGATTCGACCCAGCGCACCATGTCGCCGGTGCGGTACATCCGCTCGCCGCGCGCGCCGTACGGGTTCGCCACGAAACGAGCCGCCGTCATCCCGAAGCGGTTGAAGTAGCCGCGCGCGATCCCGGGGCCCGCCAAGTACAGCTCGCCCTCGACCCCGACCGGAACCGGGCGCAACCAGGTGTCGAGCACCATGACCGCGGCGCCGCGGATCGGGCCGCCCATGGTGACCGGCTCACCGGGCTCCAGCTCGCCCGGACCTGTCGCCCAGATGCTGAATTCCGTTGGGCCGTAGAGGTTCAGCATGCGCCTGCCGACCGCCCACTGCGCGGTCAGCTCCGGCCCGGCGGCTTCGCCCGCGACCGAGAGGACGCGCAGGTCGGTGAGACCGGCCGGGTCCATCGTGGCCAGCACCGATGGCGTGATCACCGCGTGGGTGACCCGCTCGGCGCGCAGCAGGCGCTCGAGCTCCTCGCCGCCGTACACCTCCGGCGGAGAGAGCACCAGTTGTCCGCCGACCGTGTGCGCGGCGAGCAGCTCGAAGACCGACGCGTCGAAGCTCGGCGAGGCGACCTGCAAGGCCTTTACCGTGTGGTCCAGGTCCATCGATTCGCGTTGCGCCGTCGTCAGATTCGCGACACCGCGATGGCTGAGCAGTACCGCCTTCGGCTTGCCGGTGGAGCCGGAGGTGTAGATCAGGTAGGCGGTCTGGTCCATCCGGATCGCGCCGCCGCGCTCCTCGTCGGTGATCGGCCCGTCCGGCACCGTCAGCGCCCTGCGCATGGTGTTCAGGTCGTCGAGCAGCAGCCAGTCGATCGTGCTCGGCAAGGTCTCGCCGGTGGCGCGCACCGTCACGCCGATGGGCGCCTTGGAATCGGTGAGGATGTGCTCGATCCGCTCCACCGGGTAGTTCGGATCCAGCGGCAGGAACGCCGCGCCCGTCTTGACCAGCGCCCACACCGCGACCACGGACTCCACCGAGCGGGTCAGCGCGAGCACGACGAAGACCTCGGCACCGATGCCGCGGCGCAGCAGCACCCTGGCGAACCGGTTCGACCACGCGTCGAGTTCGCGGTAGGTCATGGTGTCGCCGTTCGCGCTGACCGCGAGGGCATCAGGGTTCACCGCTGCGCCCGCGGCGAGGATCTCGGGCAGGGTGCGCTGCGGCACCGAATCGGGACCGTGCACCGGCAGCAGTGTGGCGCGCTCGACGGCGTCGCAGTGCTGCAACCGCGCGACACCGATCTCCGGGTGCTCGGCGATCTGCTCGAGCAGCATGACGAACCGGTCGAGCAACCTGCGCGCGGCGGACTCAGCCAGCTGGTCGGCCATGTACTTGACCGTGACCCGCAGCTTGTCGCCCGGCTCGCCGGGCATCCCGTGCAGCGGAATCACCATGAGGTTCAACGGGTACGGCGTCGCGTCGGTCCCCGCGATGTCGAGGATCCGCATGCCCGCGATGTCCAGCGACTGCGACAGCGCCTCGCGATCGATCGGATACGACTCGAAAACGGTGAGGGTGTCGAACAATTCGGCGAGGCCGACGGCCTGGTGGATGGCGGCGAGTCCGACGTGCTGGTGGTCCAGCAGCCTGGCCTGCTCGGTCTGCACGCGGGTCAGCAGATCCGCCACCCGCTCCGCCGGATCGAGCCGCACCCGCACCGGCAGGGTGTTGATGAACAGGCCGACCATGTCCTCGACCCCGGCCAGCTGCGGCGGCCTGCCGGACACCGTGCCACCGAACACCACGTCGGTGCGTCCGGTCAGCATGGCGAGCAGCAGCGCCCACGCCGCCTGCACGGCCGTGTTGACGGTCGCGCCCGCGGCGCGGGTCGTCGCCTCCAGCCGCGAGACGGTCTCGGCGGGCAGGTCGAAGGACACCATGCCGGATTCAGTGGACTGAATGCCCGCCAGCGTCGGGACCGCGCGAGTCGGCGCGTCGATTCCGGCCAGCGCCTCACGCCACGCGGCCAGGGACGCGGAACTCGCGGGACCGGTGAGCATTTCGGCGGCACGTTCGAGATCGGTCACCTGCGACTCGGCCGTCGCAGGGGGTTCCGCCGCGGCAACGGGCGGTTCACCAGCCCCGCTGGGTTCCGCTGCGACAGGGCCGCGTTCGTCGGCGGCGGGGCGGAGTTCAGCTGTGGCCGGGATACGCTCGGCCGCTTCCTGTTCGGCGAGCCAGGCGAGGAACGAGCGATAGGACGGGGCTGGGGGCAGCACGTCCGCGGCGCTCGCGCCCGCGCCCGAGGCGATGTAGACGGTCAGCAGCTCGCGGACCAGCAGCGGCGTCGACCAACCGTCCAGCACCAGGTGGTGATTGGTCATCAGCAGGGTGTAGGTGTCGTCGGCGGTGCGGATGAGCTGGAAGCGCAGCAGTGGCGGGCGGGTGAGGTCGAAGCGAGTGTTCGCGTCGAGGGCCAGGATCCGGTCGAGTTCCCTTGTGCGCTGGCCGTCTTCGGCGAGGTGCGTGAGATCTGCTTCGTGCCAGCGCACTTCGGCGTCGGCGAGCACCAGCTGGCGTGGACCGTCCGGCGTCTCGACGAACGCGACCCGCAGGTTCTCGTGCCGGTCGACGAGCACCTGCGCCGCGGCGCGCAACCGCGCGGCGTCGACCCGGCCCGCCAGGGTGAGCCTGGTCTGCACGGTATAGCCGTCGGCGGTGTCGGTGTCGTACCAGGCGTGGAAGAGCAGGCCGTATTGCAGCGGCGACAGCGGCCACACGTCGGCCAGGTTCGGGTAGGTGCGCTCCCAGCCCTCGATCTGCTGCTGAGTCACCGTGGCGAGCGGGAAGTCCGACGGGGTGTGGCCGCCCGCACCGGTCGTCCGCGCGTGGTCGGCGAGCGCGGTGAGCGCGGTGGTCCAGTGCTCGGCGAACGCGCGGACGTCGTCCTCGGCGAGCAGTTCGGTGGCGTAGGCCCAGGTGACCTCCAGGCCCGCGGCGCCCATGATGGCGTTGACGTCCACGACGGCGGGCAGCGGCGCGCGGTCGTCCTGCGTCGCGGCGAATCTCCTCGGCAACCACGGCCCTTCGGGTCCGCCCGCAGCGCGACCGAGGTAGTTGAAGCTGATCTGTGGGGTGGGCGCGGCGGCCAGTTCGCCCGCGGTCCGCGGATTCAGGTACCGCAGCATGCCGTATCCGACGCCGCGGTCGGGAATCGCGCGCAACTGCTCCTTGGCCGCCTTGATCGCGAGACCGGCCGCGGGTCCGCCCGCGAACGCGTCGTCCATGTCGATGCCCGCGAGATCGATCGCGACCGGATACACGCTGGTGAACCAGCCCACCGTGCGCGCGAGATCCGCGCCGGGCAGCACCGATTCCTCGCGCCCGTGCCCCTCGAGGGTGAACAGCGCACCGGACCTGGTCCGCCACCGCGCGACCGCCATGGTGAGCGCGGCGAGGAGCACATCGTCGGCGCCGCAGTGGAACAGCGCGGGCACCGTGTCCAGCACTGCGGTCGCGGTCTCCACCGGCACGGTGGTCCGCACCTCGGCCGCGGTGGCCACGGTGTCCACCCCCGGGTCCGCCGCTCGCGCACCGAGTGGGGCGTCCGGCGTGGCGAGCACGCGCCGCCACACGGGGAGTTCGGTCGCGCGCGCCGCCGCCTGCTCGACGTTCGCGTGCGCCCAGCGGCGGTACGAGGTACCGACGGGCTCCAGCTCGCCGCCGGAGAAGGCGGTGGCCAAGTCGGGCAACAGAACTCGCCAGGAGACGCCATCGGTGACCAAGTGGTGGAGAACCAACCAGAGCCGGGTGCCCTCGGCGATGCCATGGCCGTCGGCGACGTCGACACCGCCGGTGGCGTGCGCATCGGCGCCGCGGCCCTCCCTGCCAACGTCTACACCATCGGCGGTGCGAGCATCGGCACCACGGCCGCCATCGGCGATATCGACACCATCGGTGCCGCGCACATCGGCGCCACGGCCCGCATCAGCGATGCCACGGCCACCATCGGCGGCGTCATCGGCAAGGCCGATGCCATCGGCGGCACGCGCATCAGCGCCACGACCCGCACCGGCGATGCCACGGCCACCATCGGCGGCGTCTACACCATCGGCGCCCCGCGCACCAGCGCCACGACCCGCATCAGCGATGCCACGGCCACCATCGGCGGCGTCTACACCATCGGCGCCCCGCGCATCAGCGCCACGGCCCGCACCGGCGATGCCGCGGCCGCCTGTTGCCTCATCGGCAAAGCCGACACCCTCGGCGGCGCGAGCATCCATTCCACCGCCCGCACCGGCGATTCCGACCTCTTCGGCGGCCCGCGCGTCGATACCACCCTCGGCAGCGGCCACATCGACGACAGTCCCCTCGGCGAACTCCGCCGCACCACCGATGACGCCGGGAATGACGACGCCCACTCCATCGGTGGTGCCGGTGCCTGGAGCATCGACGACCGATTCACCGGCGGCCGAATTCGGTTCCACCAGAACGAACCGGGCGACCACCCCTGCCGCCGGATCAAGCCGATCGGCGGCGCGCTGCAAGGCATACTCGCAACTCACCTCGAGGTCGTCACCCGCGACCACCGAATCGATGCGTTCGGCCGCGCGCACCGAACCCGGCTCCGCGACAACCCATTCCCAGCCGTCCTCGCCCTTACGCAACGTGCTGCGCAGCACGTCGTGGTGGTCGATGAGCGTCTGCACCGCGGCGGTCAGCCGCGCGCGGTCGCCGTCCGGCGGCAGCGCGATCAGGACGGCCTGGCTGTAGCGGTCCCAGGTCTCGCCCTGATCGAGCATCGCGTGCACGATCGGGGTGATCTCGACGGAACCGACACCGCCACCGGGCAGTTCGAGCACCGCGGTGTCGGCGGCATCGGTGGCGACGGCGGCCAGCGCGGCCACCGTCTTGCGCTCGAACACGTCGCGCGCGCTGAACCGCAGACCGGCCGAGCGGGCGCGGGAGACCAGCTGGATGGAGATGATGCTGTCGCCGCCGAGCGCGAAGAAGTTCTCGTCGACGCCGACCGCGTCCAGGCCGAGCACCTCCGCGAAGAGCCCCGCGATCGTTTCCTCGCGGGGCGTGGACGGTGGGCGTCGCACGACGGTGCGCATACCGAAATCCGGTGCGGGCAGAGCTCTGCGGTCGACTTTGCCCACCGGCGTCAACGGGACACTGTCCAGCACCATGATCACCGTCGGCACCATGTAGGCCGGAAGACTTTCGCCGACAGCCGCTTTCAGCGCCTCCGGCTGCACCTCGACACCCGGCGCGCCGAGCACGTACGACACCAGGGCGGTGGCGCCGCTCGGCGTGGTCGCGCCGATGGTGAGGGCGAACTCGACCTCCGGCTGCCGCTCCAGCGCGGCGTCCACCTCGCCGAGCTCGATGCGATAGCCGCGCACCTTCACCTGGAAATCCCCGCGGCCCGCGTAATCCAGCTCCAGCCTGCCCTCGCGCTGCCGCCACCGAACCAGGTCACCGGTGCGGTACATGCGACCGCCGGGCTCGTACGGGTTCGCCACGAACCGGCTGGCAGTCAGCCCGGTGCGCTGGTGGTAGCCGCGCGCGACGGCGGGCCCGCCCAGGTACAGTTCGCCGACCACACCGGGCGCGACCGGTCGCAGCCACGGATCGAGCACCAGGCCGACCACGCCACGAGCCAGGCTGCCGATGCTGACCGGACCGTGCGGCGCCAGCGGCGCGCTGACGGTGACGGTGATCGTGGTCTCGGTGGGGCCGTACCCATTGAGTAGCGTGCGGCCCGCCCATCTCGCCACCAGCTCCGGCGGGCACGCGTCTCCGCCGACCACCACGGTGCGCAGGTCGGGCAAGGTTTCCGGGTCCAGCGAGCCGACCACGGCGGGTGTCACGTTCAGATGCGTGACCCGGTGCGCCCGCAGCACTTCGGCCAAGTCCTCGCCCGCGTAGGCGGCGGGCGGAACGACGGCGATCGACGCGCCCACCGCGAACGCGACGAGCAGCTCCTCGACCGAAATGTCGAAGCTCGGCGAGACCGCGTGCGCCACCACGGCATTCGCGTCCACACCGAACGACGCGCCGGACCCGGCGACCAGGTTCGCCAAGCCACGATGGGTCACGGTGACGCCCTTGGGCATGCCCGTCGAACCGGAGGTGTAGATGAGGTAGGCGGGCTGGTCGAGGTGGATCGCGGTGGTCCGCTCGGCATCTGTGATCGGGGCCGAATCCTGGTGCGCCAGCACCTCTTCGGTGTCGGAGTCGTCGAGCGTCAGCCAGGTGATGCGGTCGGGCAGCGCCGAACGCGCGCCCGTCACGGTGAGCCCGGCGACGACGCCGCTGTCCGCGACCATGTGCTCGATGCGGTCGGCGGGATACCCGGGATCGATCGGCACGAACGCGGCGCCGGTGCGCGCGACCGCCCAGACCGCAAGCACCGACTCGACGGAGCGTGGAATGGCCACGGCCACCGCGCTTTCCGGTCCGGCGCCCGCCGCGATGAGCAGCCGCGCGAGGCGGTTGGCGTAGGACTCGACCGCGCGATAGGTCAGCGACGTGCCGTCGGCGCGGATGGCGACCGCGTCCGGATCGACGGCCGCGCCGTCCGCCAGAATCTCGGCCAGCGTGCGCGGCGGCACCGACGCGGGTCCGCGGGCGGGCTCGAGCTCGGCACGTTCCTCGGGCGAGAGGACCGGCACCGCGTGCAGCGGCGCGTCCGGTCCCGCGGCAAGGAAGCGGTGCAGGAAGTCCAGAAATCTCCGGTGCTGCGCGGCGAGTTCTTCGTCGTCGTACAGGTTGGGATTGGCCTGGAAATCGATGTGGGTGTTCTCCGCGCCCATGCCCGGATACAGGTTCAGGAACAGGTCTTCGATCAGTCCCGAGGTCAGCACGTGCATCCGGCCGGTGACCTCGCCCAGCTGAATCCTGGTGTCCACCATCATCAGATTGACGGTCGGGCCGAACGAGGCCGCCTCGTCCAGCGACCAGCCGAGGTCGCGGACGATGTCCTCCTGGCGGTACCGCTGCCTGCGCAGCGCCGAGGTCAGTTCGCCCTGCGCGGACCTGATCAGTCCACCGACGGAGCTCTCGGCGCCGAGGGGCAGTCGCAGCGGCACGACGTTGGCGATCATGCCGCCGGAGCGCCGTAGCGCGGCGGTGGTGCGACCGGAGACGGGCAGGCTCAGTATCACTTCGGGCGCACCGGTCATCGCGCCGATATAGGCGCCGAACGCGGCCACCACCACGGGCGCGATGCTGGAGGACACCGACTTGGCCACCGCGTCCAGCAGTTCGGCGGTGGCAGGCGGCAATTCACCGGCCACCAGGGCGGGATGCGCATCCACCTCGGCCGCCCGGCCCGCCAGGCTGACGGGCTCGGACATGCCCGCGAGATGGTCGCGCCAGTACTGCGCGTCGGCCTGGAAGCGCTCGGAATCCCGGTAGGCGACATCCGCGTCCACGATGGTGCGCAGGTCGGCGGCCTTGTTCGGCGGCGCCTCGCGGCCCGCGAGCTCGGCGTTGTACAGCTCGGCGGTGCGCTGCACGAGGCTCATCGCGCCGAAGCCGTCCAGCAGGATGTGGTGGATGCGCTGGTACCAGTACCAGTGCTGGTCGCCCAGTCGCAGCATGGCGTACTTGCCGAGCCGGTCGCGCAGCAGATTCAGCGGCGCGGTGTACTCCGCGCGCATCCAGGCGTGCGCGGCGGCCACCGGATCGGGCTCGTCGCGCAGATCGACCACCAGCGTCTCGTCCTCGAGCGAGGTATCGATGACCTGGTAGGGAAATCCGTCCACCTCGATCAACCGAAGGTAGCCGCTGCCGAACTCGTCGACGGCTCGGCGCGCCACATCGGCTAGTAGATCCAAATCCAGCGGCCCGTGGAATTCCACGTACTGCGCGATCGAGATCGGGGTGTCACCCGCGAAGTGCTGGGCGAACCAGATGCCGCGCTGCGCCGCGGAAAGCGGAAAGGCGCCTGCGGGCAGCCGGTCGGCCGCGGCCACTGGAGTGAGAGACGGCTGTGGCATACAAGGTCCCTGCTGGGCTCAGGAAAAGACGGAAGAGAACATGTCGAGAGCGCGCGGTGCCCGTGCGGGGTGAGCGCGCTGTCGCCCGCGACGGGCTTCGACTCGTGTGGGAACGAGCCTTCCCGCGGATGAGTCGACCAGCGTGCGCATAGGAGTACTTCCCCTGGAGAGTCTAGCTCCGCACGCTGGTCGACAACTCGAAATCCGCATGTCAGGAAGGAGTTCCCGAAGCGGGACGTCGGCGCGTCGTCAGGACGCGCGCCGCATGGGCTCGCGCTCGGCGTCGGTGATCGGCGCGTCCGAGCCGGTGAGGTAGCGCACCAGCATCGCGCGGTCGTCGAGCAGCAGCCAGCCGATGGCGTCGGTCAGTTCGCCGCGCCGCGAGTGGGTGGTGACACCGAGCACGGCCGACTCGACCTCCACCGAACCGGACGTCGCGAGCACCGGGGTCGCGCCGGACTTGGCGATGGCCCACCGGGTGACGGCCGACTCGATGGTCGGCTCCACCGCCATGGCGACCGTGGTGCCCGGTCCGGCCCCCTCGCCGAGCAGCACCCTGGCGAGCCGATTCGACCATGAGTCCAGTTCGCCGTAGGTGAGGTCGCCGTCGGGGGTGGACACCGCGATGGCGGCCGGGTCGAAGCGGGTGACCGACGCGAGCGCGCCCGTCCGGGTCGGAACGGCAGGTGCGATGGTTTCGGTCGGCATTGCGGTGCTCCTCGGTATTCGGGCGGCGTTTCTTTCTGACTACTAATCTCGCCGTCCGGGGCCTTCCTCGACAGGAACCCCAGTGCTGCCTCCCCACCTCCGAGGGTGAACGATTCCCCACCCAAGGGGGAACACGCGAACCGCCGGTCGCGAACGGTTTTCGCGACCGGCGGTCGTGCGGTCCGCCGTCAGGCGGGGACCGGCTCCGACTGGACCGGCGCGGCCCAGTCGATGCGGTAGCGCTGCTCGGCGCCCATGGTCTTCTCGGGGTTCATCACCGTCTTCACCATCAGCGGCATGAGCAGATTCATCATCTTGCGACCCACCGGACCAGGCGTCTTGCTGCGGTTGATCTTCGCGGCGCGCGCCGCGACACCCTCCACCCGGCCGCGGCGCAGCCGCTCATAGGCCGCGAAGGCCGCCTCCGGCTCCGGCAGATCCCGCAGGCACCTGGCCAGCTGCACCGCGCTCTCGATGGCCAGCGAGGCGCCCTGCCCGGAGCTGTTGGACGGCGCGTGCACCGCGTCGCCGACCAGGACCATGCGGCCGCGGTACCAGTGCGGCACCGGCGGCATGATGTGCAGGCCGCCGGTGACCTCCAGCTGGTCCTCGGTGGTGCTCCGGGCCAGTTCGCCGCCGGGAGTGTCCGCGCCGTAGGTCTCGCGCAGGATCGACAACCAGTGCGACGCCGGGACGGCGCGGGCCTCGGTGAGCGTCAGGTACTGCTTGTGCGGCAGGTTGGCGCCCCAGAAGACCCGTCCGTCACCGGTCGACCAGTACAGGTAGTACGCCTTCTGGCCGAAGGCGAAAACCATGGTGTCGGCGGGTATTTCGGCATCGCACTCGGTGGCCGCGCCGAAACCGAGCATGCCGGTGAACTGGGGGCCCGGCGCGTTCGGGTCGATCAGGCCGCGCACGGTCGACCGGATGCCGTCGGCGCCGATCAGCACGTCCGCGGTCGCGGTGCTGCCGTCGGCGAAGCGCGCGGTGACGCCGTCGGCGTGCTCCTCCACGCCGACCAGACGCTTGTCGAACTCGACGGGGACGCCCGCGGCCACCGCGTGATCGTGCAGCGTCTGGTGCAGTTCGGCGCGATCCACCAATTGCAGCGGCGGTTCGCCGCGCAGGGTGGGCACGTGGTGCCGGGTGCGGCCGACCGAAAGCATCATCTTGGACACCGGCTGCGCGATGCCGCGCACCGGATCGCCCGCGCCGATGACATCGAGCGCCGCCACGCCGTTCGGTGCGAGCGCGAGCCCGCTGCCGATGCCGTAGGACGGGCCGGGGTAGGCCTCGTAGACGCGGGCGTCGATGCCCGCCTTCAGCAGGGCGGTGGCCGCGACGGGCCCGGCGATGCCGCCGCCGACGACGAGTGCGGAACGGATTCTGGACATGAGGTATCTCCGAATGTGAGTCGGTTGGTTTCCTCGAACCGACCCGCGTACCGCGCACCCAGCTATCCTGTGGTTGCCAGCCTCGTGGCCGGGTGCGCTCCGTGCGGGCACGGTTCGAGACGGTTTCATCGGGCTCGGCGGTGGTGTTGCCGCACCTCCGCCGGGTCCGGTCTCGTGTCGCCCCGGGCTGTCGCCGGGGCCGGTGTCTCTCTGCTTCGGCGTTGTGCCTACTGAGACGTTCGGTCTACTGAGGCGCTTGCCCCCTTTCCACCATGTCGAAGACGTCCGACGACGCCATGCCGCCGGTATGCATCTGCCGCCACATCGCCAAGTCGGGGAAGGTGCCGTCGACCAGCTCCGCGCGCCAGGAGCGAGCCCACGCGGCCTCGGCCTCCAACATCGCGAGCCCGTACTCGGTCTCGATCACGAACAGGCGGGGCAGCGTGCCCGCGAGCCCGTCCAGTTCCCGGCGCACGCCCGCGATGATCGCTTCGAGCGCGGCGATCCGGGTGGCGAGCAACTCGATCACCTCGTCCGGCGACAGCGCGCCGATCACCGAGAGGCCCGCCGTGAAGGCGTCGCGCTCGAGCACCGGAGTGGCGATCAATTCTCTTGTCCAGTCGGACATTTCGGTCCGGCCCGCGTCGGTGATCCGATAGATGACGCGCTCGGGGCGCGAGCCCTCGCGTTCACTGCCGACGGGTTCGAGGAAACCGGCCTTGACCATGTTCTGAACCACCGTGTAGAGCGAACCCCACTTGATGTCCATGTCCTGGTCTTTGCCGCGCTCGCGCAGTTTCGAGGCGATCTCGTAGCGGTGCATCGGCCGTTCGATGATCACCGAGAGGATCGCGAGCGCCAGCAGGTTGTTCACCTTGCGCTTCGTGGCCATGGCACCTCCTTACTCGTTTACGAATATACGTGCGCGAGTATTCGCGTACAAGTATCGTTCGCGCGGGTAAGCATCGAGGATTCGTGGGCGGCGCGGAGGCGGAGGCATAGCCCGATCGAGCGCTGCGGACGCACGTCCACAGCCCGCGTATGCCCGGAGCGGATGCGGAGGTAAGCGCGCTGAACGCCCGAAGTCCCGCCCACGAACTGGCCTGAGCGGTACGGAGATACGCATAGGCTGAGGGTGTGCGGAGGCGGGTGGAGTCCGCCTCCGCACACCCTCTCATCCGGAATTCGAAGAGCGACCCGACATCACGCCACGGCCAGGCTCACGCGGTAGCGCTCGGCGTCGATGGCCAGAATCCGGACCGCCATGGCGGCGCCGACCTGCGGTTCCGCCGACCAGTCCGACCATGCGTTGCGGTGCAGCAGACCGTGCACGCCGGGCGCGACTTCGAGAAAGGCGCCGAAGGGCACGATCTGGACGACGGTCGCGTCGAGCACACTCTGCACGCCGTGCGCGGCCGCGAATCGTTGCCACGCGTCGACGTCGAAATCGGTGCGGGACATGAGTTCACCTCCTTTCGCAGTCCCTGAGAAACCTTGCGGTACAGAGAAGAAGCGAAGGAGGAGGCGGGCCACGCGCCCGCCGGAGGGTCACCGAACGGCCGGGCGGCCCATCTGTGTGCGGCGTATCGCCGACCCGGCAGTCACGAATTCAACCTAAAGGCAAGCGAACCCGGCGCGCAAGCCCGCTCCGGGTCGCACTCGACCGGTTCGCGACGGGACAGGACTTCGCCGGCCACGTTGACGCTCGGCGCGGCGGACGGGGCGGCGCATGCCCGGCGAGCACTACCCGCACTCTTGGGTTTTCACGCACGGAGTCATCCGACTCTGGCAGCTTCCACCTCGTCCAGGTGCTCCTCCACAAGCTTGGCGGCGACGCTCATCAGGGCTTGGTCGAGGAGCGCCCGATCGGCGGGGTCGCGATCGTCGTGGGCTTTTCCGCACGCGCCTTGCGCATGGCCACCGCGACGGCGCGTTCGAGCAGACCCGCGCGGTCGCTGTTCTCGGGCACCGAAAAGCCCTCTCCCACATCGGAAGCGCCCGCGCGTGCGCTGTCGCGCAACGGCACCTCCTTCAGGAACCAGGCCACCACGAATCCGGCCAGCGCGACCGGAACGACCCAGCGGAACACGTGATCGATGGTCATGGCGTAGGCGTCGACGATCGGCGCGGACTGCGCCGGCGGCAACGCACGCAACGCCTCCGGGCCAGCGACACGGCAGCGAACGCCGCCGCCAGGCCCCCCTCGCGCGTTATCCGGCGCGCACGGCGTAGTCGCCCAGGCTCGGTTCCAGCGCGTCGAAGGCCACCCGGATGTACTCGGTCAGCGCCGCGGCGATCTCGTCGTTCGATTCGCCCGCCAGGGTGCGGCGCATGGTCTCCTCGAACAGCACCCGGTGCACGCCGCCGAGCTGGGCGGCGGCCACCCGTGGCGCGATGTCATCCTGCGCCGCATCGGTTTCCGCGGCCAGCGTGCGGGCCAGCGCCGCCTCCCTTTCCTCGTGGAACTCGCGCAGGCGCGCGAGCAGCGCGGGGCTCTCGGCGATCATCCTGGCGAACTCGAGACCGGAGAAGCCGACCACCGGGTCCTGCTCGGTGGCCGCGGTGCGATAGGCGTGCCGCAGCGCGGCCAGCGCCGACTGGCCCGGCTCCCGCTCGCGCACTGTGCGGGCGAGCTGGTCGACGAAGACCTCGCCGAGGTCGAGGGCGAGGTCTTCCTTGCGCGGGAAGTAGTTGGTCACCGTCATCTTGGCGACGTCGGCCGCGGACGCGACGTCGGCGATCGTCACCTTGTCGAATCCGCGCTCCAGGAACAGCAGCGTGGCCTGGTGGGAGATGTTCTCGCGCGTCTGCTGCTTCTTGCGCGCACGAAGTCCCTGTTCGGTCATATCGGGAGCGTATACGATCCCGACATAAATTTATAGTTGACATATTTTTATGTCTGATCTAAGTTTGTCTTCGCCGCCGGAGACGACGGCACGAACCGAGAAGGAGACCCCCTGCGCATGACCCACGGCCCCCAGACCGCAGCCCCGATTCAGACCAGCCAGACCGACCGACAGGGAGCAGCCACCGTGGCCGACATCGACACCGCGCACCTCGAGACCGCGATCCGCCGACACCTCGGCGCCACGCCGATCCGCACCGGCAGCCCGATCACCGGATCGCACAACCTCTTCCACGGCGGGCCCGCTCGCCACGACAGCGGCGTCCAGCGCGCGCAGACCCATCGGGGCAAGCCGCGCCGACCGCTGCGCATCCCGGGTCGCTGAGCGAAACCCGCTCGGCAATCCCCCGGCGGCGGGCCGCGCGCGAACCGCACCGCCCGCCGCCACCGGTGACCGGCATTCCCGAACCGCGCCGCCACCGGACCGGCTCCTCGCTCGACCGAAAGGACCACCCGTGCCCCACTCCGTCACCGCCACCCTCACCGAAGACCCGGTGCGGGACTACCTGCGCCACATCGGCCGCACCCCGCTGCTCACCTCCGGCGAGGAGGTAGCCCTTGCCGTCCGCATCGAGGCGGGCGTGCTCGCGCAGCAGCGCCTCGACGAAAGCGCCCACGCCGGAATCGAACTCACCCCCGCCGCGCGGCGCGAGCTGCGCCGCACCGCCGCCGACGGGCTGTGCGCCAAGGACCACATGATCCGAGCGAACCTGCGCCTGGTGGTCTCGATCGCCAAGCGCTATCCGACGCCGACCGGGATGTCGCTGCTCGACCTGGTCCAGGAGGGCACCTTCGGCCTGATCCGCGCGGTGGAGAAGTTCGATCACCGGCTCGGGCTGAAGCTGTCCACCTACGCCACCTGGTGGATCCGCCAGTCCATCGGCCGCGCCCTCGCCGACCAGGGCCGCACCATTCGCATGCCGGTGCACGTCGTCGAGCTGCTCAACCGGGTCAACCGCACCCGGCGCACGCTCGCCCAGCATCTGGGTCGCGAGGCCACCGAGGCGGAGGTCGCCGCGGAGCTGGAAATGCCGGTGGCCCAGGTCGAGGAGGTGCTGCGGCACGGGCGCGAGCCGATATCGCTGCACACTCCGATCGGCGACGGGGAAACCGAGTTCGGCGGGCTCATCCCCGACGACGCCCCCGACCCGGCCGATGTGGTCGCGGCGAGCATGCTGCGCGGCAAGCTGGACACGGTGCTCGCCACTCTCACCGACCGGGAACGCGAGGTGATCCTGCTTCGCTTCGGCTTGGATCGCGGCGAGGGGCGCACGCTCGAGCAGGTGGGCACCGCACTCGGCGTCTCCCGCGAGCGGGTCCGTCAGCTCGAGGCGAAGGCGATGGGCAAGCTGCGCCAGCCCGCGCGCGCGCGTCGCCTCGAAGGCCTGCTCGCGTGACGCGGTAGCCGAGTTCCGGTGGCGGTCAGGGGTTTTCGATCAACGCGATCGCCACCGGAACCAACAGCTCCACCAGAGCCGAGACCGGCGGCCGCGGATCGCAGAGCAGCCACTCGTGGGTGAGTCCGTTGATCGCGCCGATCAGGGCGCTCGCCGCCAGACCGGGACCGCCGCGGATGTGCCCGCCGGGCGCGACGCGCGGCACCACGGCCGATTCGAGCACGGCGGCCCAGGCATGCCTACGTTCGCGCCGGTGCCGCTCCATCCGATCGCTGACCCCGACCACCTCGATGAAGGCCACCTTGGCGCGGTACGGGTCGGCGCCCAGCGAGCCGAGGTAGGCGGTGAGCACCGCGGTCATCGCGGCGCTGGGGTCCAGGCGCGGGTCGAGGGTGGCCAGTGCGCCGCCCACGGCCGCGACGGCGTCGTCCTGGATGCGGTCGTAGGCCGCGGCGAGCACGTCCTCCCTGGTCTCGAACTCCTCGTAGAACTGCCGCTTGGAGAGCCCTGCGGCGGCGCACACGTCGGCGAGCGAGCATTCCGTGTACCCGCGTTCGGCGAAGAGGCGCGTCGCAGCCTCCAGGAACCGCAGCCGCCGTTCCGCCTTGCGCTCGGTGACGGCGCGCCCGCCGTATTGCCTCCCCACCGTGGTCGTCACGTCTTCACCGTAGCGAACCTCGCGCGGGGGTAGCGTCACCGAATCCCGGCGCGGCAGTGCCGGTGCGAGTGTCTGGGCCGATATTCTCCCCACGGGTGCGCGCGCTTCCTTCCCTCCGAACTTACTCCAGAGTAAGGTTGGCCCATGGCGTGGAAACCTACCGAACTCCCGGACCAGACCGGGCGCACTTTTGTCATCACCGGCGCGAACGGCGGCCTCGGCGCGGAGACCACCAAGGTGCTGGCCGCCAAGGGCGCGACCGTTGTGATGGCCTGCCGCAATGCCGCGAAAGCCGAGGAGGTGGCCGCCGCGATCCCCGGTGACGTGCGTGTCGCCGCGCTCGACCTCGCCGACTTGGCCTCGGTGCGCAAGTTCGCCGAGCAGTCCGGCGAGATCGACGTGCTGGTGAACAACGCGGGCCTGATGAACATCCCGTTCTCCCGGACCGCGGACGGCTTCGAGACCCAGTTCGGCGTCAACCATCTCGGTCACTTCGCGCTGACCGGGCTGCTGCTCGACCGCATCCGAGACCGGGTGGTCACGCTGGCGAGCATCGCGCACAAGCAGACACCGAAGCTCTGGATCGATGACCTCAACTACGAGCACCGCCGCTACCAGCGCAATCTCGCCTACGCGCAGGCCAAGCTGTCGAACCTGATGTTCGCGAGGGAGTTGCAGCGCCGCCTCGCCGAGTCCGGCTCGAAGAAGCGCTCGTACGCGGTGCACCCGGGTGTCTCGGCCACCGACCTGTTCGCCAGGACCGAGACTCCGCTCGACCGGATCAGCAAGCCGTTCATCCGCCTGATCGGCCACGCGCCCGCCAAGGCCGCGCACTCGACGCTGTTCGCCGCCGGGATGCCCGACCCCGATCCCGACACCTACTGGGGCCCGACCTGGTTGTTCGGCAGCCAGGGACCGGTCCAGCCGTCGTCCTCCACCAAGCTGTCGAAGAACCCCGAATTGCAGCGCCGACTCTGGGCGGAATCGGAGCGGATGACCGGAGTCACGTACAAGTTCTGAGGCGCGCGCGGCGGGGAGAGCCGAGCGTCGACCTGCTCCTACGCACCCTGTAGTAGACGGGTACCGTAGGAGGCGTGTCCGCTTCTCCCCGCCGCTCGGCACACAATCGCCCGGCCCTGATATTGCTGGTGATGGTGGCCGCCCTCGCCTGCCTGGCGCTCGGCTGGTGGCAGTGGGAACGCTTCGAGTCGTCCAGCGGAACCGGCCAGAACCTCGGGTACGCGCTGCAGTGGCCGCTGTTCGCCGGGTTCGCGGTGTTCGCCTACTTCCGGTTCGTGCGACTGGAGACCGAAGCCGAGGAGCAGGACGCGCCGAGCACCGCACCGCAGCGGACCGACCCCGCGCGGAAGGCCGCGCCGCGGGAGATTCCGGCGGGCATCCTGCCGGAGCGTCCGACGGCCGCGCGCGACGACGACCCGGTGCTCGCCGAATACAACAGGTACCTGGCGGCGCTGAACTCCAAGGAGCTCGACGGCCAGGTTCGCCGGGCGGGCTTGGACACCCGCAACACCGAGAGGAGCGCCGGTTGAGCGCCAGCGAGAACGAGACCACCGTCGCCACCGAGCCCCAGGCCGCTCCCGCGCAGGCCAAGGCGGCGAACACCGCCAAGATCGCCTCGGCGCTGCTGCGCTACCGGGTGCTCGCCTGGACCACCGGACTGTGGCTGCTGCTGCTCACCGGCGAGATGATCGCCAAGTACGGCTTCGACGCCAACCCGCCCAGCTGGATCGCGGTCGTGCACGGCTGGGTGTACTTCATCTACCTGATCGCCACAGCCGACCTGGCGGTCAAGGTGCGCTGGCCGATCGGCCGCACCGTCGGCACCCTCATCGCGGGCACCGTCCCGCTGCTGTCGTTCTTCGTCGAGCACACCAACGCCAAGCAGGTCAAGAACGACTTCGGCGTCTGATCGGGCGGCGTTCGATCCGACGCGTAACCCGCCGAATTCCGGCTGCCGTGCAGGCCACTAGGCCGCGAAGCCGCACCCCGTGGGGTGCGGTCCTCCGCGAGCGCGGCAGGCCATTGGTTCGGCGACCGACCCGCGCGACGTCAGTCCTCAGCGTGCGCGGTGTCGGTCTCGAGCGAGCACGGCGCACAGGTCACTGGCCTTCGCGACCGGCCGCGGGTCAGTCCTCGCGAGCGCGGCGCGCGTGCGACTGGGCTCCGCGATCAACCCCGCGCGGTGTCAGTCCTCGGCGAGCGCGGCCAACGCGGGCAGCAACTGCCGCAGCGCCCGCCCGCGGTGCGAGGCGGCGTCCTTCTCGGCGGGGGTGAGCTGCGCGGCCGAGACCGTGCCGCCGTCCGGAACGAACAGCGGGTCGTAGCCGAAACCGCCCTCGCCCACCGGCTTCCGTGCGATCGTGCCCGGCCACTCGCCGCGCACCACGAGTTCCGTGCCGCCGGGCACCACCAGGGCACAGGTCGAGACGAAACGCCCGCCGCGCCGCTCGTCGGGGACGTCGGTCAGCTGGGCCAGCAGCAGCGCGTTGTTGGCGGCGTCGTCGCCGTGCCTGCCCGCCCAGCGGGCCGAGAGCACGCCGGGCATGCCGTTGAGCGCGTCCACCTCGATGCCGGAATCATCCGCGACACAGGGCAATTTGGTGGCGGCCGCACCGTCGCGGGCCTTGGCCAGCGCGTTCTCCTCGAAGGTCGCGCCGGTCTCGGGAGCCTCTTCGTATGCGGGCACGTCGTCCAAGCCGACGATCTCCACCCCGGCTACGCCCGCCTCGTCCAGGATGCGGCGCAGTTCCTTCAGCTTCTTGCTATTACGGCTGGCGACCAGGACGCGGCGGCTCATCACTTCTTCTTCGACGTCTCGACCGGCTCCGGCAGCACGCCGGGATACGGCAGCGCCAGCGCCTCCTTCTGCACCGTGAACAGCTGCTCGCATCCGGCCAGCGCCGCGTCGAGCAGCTTGTCCAGGGTGGAGCGCGGGAAAGTGGCGCCCTCGCCGGTGCCCTGGATCTCCACCAGGGTTCCGGTGTCGGTGGCGACCACGTTCATGTCGACCTCGGCGCGCGAATCCTCTTCGTAGGGCAGGTCGAGCCGCACCCGTCCGTCGACGACGCCGACGCTCACCGCGGCGATCGCGCACGAGATGGGCTGCGGATCGGCGAGCCCGCCGGAGGCGCCGAGCCAGGTCACCGCGTCGGCGAGGGCCACGTACGCGCCGGTGATGGCCGCGGTGCGAGTGCCGCCGTCGGCTTGGAGCACGTCACAGTCGATGGCGATGGTGTTCTCGCCGATGGCCGCCAGGTCGATGCAAGCGCGTAGCGAGCGTCCGATCAGCCTACTGATCTCCTGGGTGCGCCCACCGACCTTGCCCTTCACCGACTCACGACCGGAGCGGGTGTGGGTGGCCGCGGGCAGCATCGCGTATTCGGCGGTGAGCCAGCCGAGTCCGGAATCGCGCCGCCACGGCGGCACGCTCTCGGTGACGCTCGCCGTGCACATCACCCGAGTCTGACCGAACTCCACCAGCACCGAACCGGCTGGATGCGTGGTGAATCCACGGGTGATACGTACCTCGCGGAGCTCATCGTCCGCCCTGCCATCGGCTCGTCTCGACACGGGGCCAGCCTAGTGGACGACTACGACGCGCTCCGACCGCAACCCCGGCGCCCCGTCAGATGTCGAAGGTCTCCCCCGGCGCGACGGCGTGCACCGGGCCGGTGAACTCGGCCTTGGCCTCCGCGATGACGTCCTCGCGCGAGGTCCACGGCGGAATGTGGGTCAACAGCAGTTCCTTCACGCCCGCGCGCGCCGCGATCTGACCCGCCTCGGTACCCGAAAGGTGGATGCCCGGCGGACGATTCGCCGGATCGTGGGTCCAGGAAGCCTCCGACATCAGGACGTCGGCGCCCAGCGCGAGTTCCAGCACGGCGTCGCACATCGCGGTGTCGCCGGTGTAGACGAAGGTGCGACCCGCCTTGGTGGTGATACGCAGACCGTAGGACTCCGGCGGGTGGTACATCCGTCGCGCGACGACCGTGTGGCCCGGACCGAACTCGATCTGCTCGTCCTCGATCCACGGCCGCATGTCGATCACGTCGGACCAGTCGTCGCATTCGCCGCCGACCTCGGCCGAGGCGTTGCCGATGCGCAGCGCGGCGTCGGAGGGTCCGCGTACGATCGCCCGGCCGACCGGCGGGGTCGGGTGGTAGCGCCGCCACACCAGCAGACCGGGCAGGTCGAGGCAGTGGTCCGCGTGCAGGTGGGTCAGGAAGACGTCGACCTCGCCGGGATCGGCGTAGCGCTGCAACGCGCCGAGCACACCCGGGCCGAAATCGATGACGGTCGGATTCATATCCGGGCCGGTCAGCAAGTATCCCGACGCTGGGGAGTCCGGGCCGGACACACTGCCCGAGCACCCGAGGACGGTAAGGCGCATGCCCTCATGCTGCCACGACGAATTCTCGGTCACGAAATGGTCCCCCAAAATCTCCGACGGGCTGCGCTCTCACCGTGGTGCGCCAAGGATCCCCGCTCGATCCTTCCTACGGCGTCGACGTCCATTGTCAGAGCGTACCCAGCCGCAGGGCGGCTCACGCAGCACCCGCGAAATCACGGATCCGCCAAAAGATTCCGGATGGTCTCAGGCGACCGTCGGCGGTGTGGCGCGCCGTTGCCGCGGCGCCAGCAACCACGCCGCGACGACACCGCCGAGCGCGCCGAAAAGGTGTCCCTGCCAAGAGATTCCGTCCTGTCCGGGCAACACACCCCAGAGCAGCGAGCCGTACACCACCAAGACGACGAGCCCGAGCACGATCTGCCCGACACTGCGGGTGAACCAGCCGCGCAGGATGAGAAAGGTGAGCCATCCGAAGACCAGCGAGGAGGCGCCGATGTGCACGGTGCCGTCGGCGCCGGTGAGCCAGGTGCCCAGCCCCGCGACCACCCAGATGACGCCCGTCGCCGCGAGCCCGCGGCCGATGCCAGCCGCCAGGACGAGGAAACCGAGGACGAGCACCGGCACCGTGTTGCCCATCAGGTGGTCCCAGCCGCCGTGCAGCACCGGAGCCCAGAGAATGCCCCACAAGCCGTCCGCCTCGCGCGGTTCGATGCCCGCGCGGTCGAGTTCGCGGCTGTCGACGGCGTCGACGCCCTCGATGGCGTACAGCAGCAGCACGAACCCGGCGATCAGCGCACCGGCCCGTAGCCAGAGTTGCCGCAGCGCCGCGAAGTCGCCCGCCCGCTGCGGTCGCGTCGGCGCCGCGCCCGGTGTCACCGTGCCGGGGTTACCCAGCCGCGCGCGCAAGGCCGCGATGCGATCCGAATCGAACGAGGGCCCGAGTCCGCCGGTCATGGCAACCTCCTGATCGATGCCACAGCTCGTTCTTCGAGCGTACCGACGCGGAACCGGGACCCGTGCCGATCAAGCCCAGAGCTGACCTTCCAGCCGCTCCTCGGCTTCTTCCAGCGTGCCGTCGTAGGCGCCGGTCGAGAGGTACTTCCAGCCGCCGTCGGCCACCACGAACGCGATGTCGGCGCGCGTCCCCGCCTTGACCGCCTTGCGCGAGACGCCGAGCGCCGCGTGCAGGATGGCGCCCGTCGAGATGCCCGCGAAAATGCCCTCCTCGAGCACCAGTTCGCGGGTGCGCTTGACCGCGTCGAACGGGCCGACCGAGAAGCGGGTGGTCAGCACGGTCTCGTCGTACAGTTCGGGGATGAAGCCCTCGTCGATGTTGCGCAGGCCGTAGACGAGTTCGCCGTATCGCGGTTCGGCAGCGACGATTTCGATGTTCGGGACCTTCTCCCGCAGGAAGCGTCCGGTGCCCATCAGGGTGCCGGTGGTGCCGAGGCCCGCGACGAAGTGCGTGATCTCGGGCAGGTCCGCGAGCAGCTCGGGTCCGGTCGTCTCGTAGTGGGCGAGCGCGTTGGCGGGATTGCCGTACTGGTAGAGCATCACCCAGTCGGGGTTGGCCGCGGCGATCTCCTTCGCCTTGGCCACCGCCTGGTTGGAGCCGCCCGCCGCGGGCGAATCGATGATCTCCGCACCGAACATGGTGAGCAGCTGACGCCGCTCCACCGAGGTGTTCTCCGGCATCACGCACACCAGCCGGTAGCCCTTGAGCTTGGCCGCCATCGCCAGCGAGATGCCGGTGTTGCCGCTGGTGGGCTCGAGGATGGTGCAGCCGGGTGACAGCAGACCGTCGGCCTCGGCCTGCTCGATCATGCGCAGGGCCGGGCGGTCCTTGATCGACCCGGTGGGGTTGCGATCCTCCAGCTTGGCCCACAGCCGCACGTGGTTCTCGCCGTCCCACTGCGGGGACAGCGTGCGCAGGCCGACCAGCGGGGTGTTGCCGAGGGTCGCGATCAGCGATTCGTAGCGGGCCACGGACTCAGCTGATCCGGTCGACGTGCGTCCGCGAGCCACCGGCGACCGCGGGCAGGATGGTGACGCTCGCGCCCGCGGGCACCTCGGCGGCCAGACCACCGGAGAAGCGGACGTCCTCGTCGTCGACGTAGATGTTGACGAAGCGGTTCAGCTTGCCGTCCTTGAGCAGGCGCTCGGCCAGGCCGGGGTGGTTGGCGTCGAGGTCGTCGATCAGCGCGGACAGGGTCGCGCCCTCGGCCTGCACGCGCTTCTCGCCTCCGGTGAGGCCGCGCATGATGGTCGGGATGGACACGGTTACCGACATGGGTACTCCTCGGTTTTCGTCAGGGCTCGGGGGTCAGGCGGTCTCGTAGGAGGCGACGATCCGCACCGGTTCTTCGGTGACCTCGCCGTTTAGGATCCGGTAGCTGCGCAGCTCGTGCTGTTCGGGGTCGCGGGTCGAGACCAGCACGTAGTGCGCGTTGGGCTCGGACGCGTAGGAGATGTCCGTGCGGCTGGGGTAGGCCTCGGTGGCGGTGTGCGAGTGGTAGATCACCACCGGCTCCTCGTCGGCGGCGTCCATCTCGCGCCACACCTTCAGCTGTTCGCCGGAATCGAAGCGGTAGAAGGTCGGCGAGCGTTCGGCGTTGACCATCGCGATGAACCGCTCCGGCCGATCGGACCCTTCCGGCCCCGCGATGACCCCGCAGGCCTCGTCGGGGTGGTCGGCGCGGGCGTGCGCCACCATCGCCGCCACGAGGTCGGCTCTGATCACCAGCACTAGTCGAACCCTTCCGCATATCTTCGCCGACCGGTCACAGCCGACAACGAGCCAGAATATTCGCCTATTCCCGCCGCCTCGCTCCCCGGTCCTTGTTTCCCACGTTCGTCGGCACACAGGTTCTGATCATCGGTACGGCGTGTCGCGCGGCGAGTCGATGTGTGGCAGGGCGAAAAGGTCTGTGGGGTCAGCCCAGGAAGAGGTCGGTGTAGGTGGGGATGGCGGCGACGGGGGTGGCGGTGAGGATGGCGTTCACGAGGGCGCGTTCGACGCACAGTGCGGCGGCGGTGCAGAGGGCGTCGAGGAGCAGCAGGTCGTCGGGGAAGGCGGGCGGGAGCGGGACGGGCGCGATCCGAGCGGTTCCGGTGGACACGGCGAACAAGGTGTCGCCGTCGAGCGGGGAGTGCGCGGGCCGGATGGCGCGGGCGAGGCCGTCGTGCGCGGTGGTGGCCATCCGGCGGCATCCGGCTGGTTCCAGTGGCGCGTCGGTGGCGACGACGCCGATCGTGGTGTTGAGAACGGTGCCTTTCACCGGCAACGCGTTCGCCCTGGCGAGGCGCTCCGGACTGGCCGGACGCAAGCCGAACCACTCGGGTCCGTCGGTGCCGACTCCCCACGGCAGACCGGTGCGCGGATCGAATACCGACCCGACCGGGTTGGCGACAACCAGCGCGGCAACGGTGACGCCAGCGGCCGGGCCGTCACCGAGCACCAGGCTCGCGCTGCCGATGCCGCCCTTGATCGATCCGGCGCGCGCACCGACCCCCGCACCCACCGAGCCGCGCGCGAAATCGGCGGACGCCGCGGCGGCGGCGCGGTACCCGAAATCGGCGGTCGGCCGCGTGTACCAGTCGCCGACCGGGAGATCGAAGATCACCGCGCCCGGCACGATCGGCACCACCCGGTCGGCGTCTTCGGGATCCATCGGAATGCCTTCGCCGTGCTCCTCCAGCCACCGCATGACGCCGTCGGCGGCGGCCAAGCCGTAGGCGCTGCCGCCAGTGAGCAAGATCGAGTGGACCTGGCGAACAGTGTTGGACGGGTCGAGCAGATCGGTCTCGCGGGTGCCGGGTCCGCCGCCGCGCACGTCGACGGCGGCGACCGCACCGCCCGGCGCGCGCACCACCGTGCAGCCGGTGGCCGCGCCGGAACCGAGGGTGGCGTCGGGGTCGAGGGCGTGGTGATGGCCGACGAGCAGACCGGCGACGTCGGTGAGCGAATCGCGGGGGCCCGGCACTGCGTTCATGGTCAGGGAGCGAGCGCCTGCAGCAGCGTGTCCTGCATCCAGGTCAACCAGTGGTAGACGTCCAGGTGCGGACCGCGCGGATCATCGGGCTCCAAATGGTCGGGCGTGTCGGCCTCGATCCCCAGCACGGTGCCCAGCGCGAGCCGGACGTCGGTGAGCGCGGTGAGCCACGCGTCGGCCTGTTCCGGAGTGAGCACGATCTTGCCGCCGTCCGGCGGGACGGTGTCGAGCACCACCGCGCCCGCGGCGAGCTTGTTATCGATGATCTCCGGCTCGTGCAGGCCGCGCAGCGCGCTGTTGAGATCGGCGCGATCGGCATCCGGGGAACCGGGCTCGGCGCGATGGAAGTCCGGCAGCAGCCGCAACAGCCGCGGGTCGTCCGGCGGGGCCGTGTTGCCGGTGCGCAGGCCGGTGAGCGCGGCGAGTTCGTCCTCGGGCGCCGACTGCGAACGCTCGGTCAGCAGCCCGGACACCGCGCCGACCAGGGAGCGCAGTACCCCGGCCTCTCTCGCGTCCATCTCGGTCCGCAATTTGAGGCCGCTCAACGAGTTCTTGCGGCTCCACTTACGCACCGCGCCTGCTCCGTTCACGCACGAGCGCCAGGGTAGTCGTACCGATCAGTCGTCCCGTTGCATGGTCGCCCACAGGCCAGCCGCGTGCAGTCGACGGACGTCTTGCTCCATTTTGTCGCGCGATCCGGACGACACCACAGCCTTCCCTTCGTTGTGCACCTGCAGCATCAATTCGGTCGCCTTGGCTTTGCTGTACCCGAAGAGCTTCTGGAAGATGTAGGTGACGTAGTGCATCAAGTTGACCGGGTCGTCCCACACCACGGTCACCCACGGACGGTCCTCCGCCTCCAGGATCTCGGTGTACTCGACCGCTTCCGGAGTCGCCTGTGCCGCCGACAGTGTCGAGTTCGTTTCGCACAAGCTCATAACGTCCAGGGTACGACTCGACTCCGGAGATACAACACCCGCGCACCGCCCGCCCCGCGAGTCCCGCTGGCTACAGTGGCCGGTGTGGACCACCGCGACGCCGTCGCCAGCACCGCGCTGCTGACCGACCAGTACGAACTCACCATGCTGGCCGCCGCGCTCGCCGACGGCTCCGCGCATCGCACGTGCACCTTCGAAGTATTCGCCAGGCGCTTGCCGCACGGCCGTCGCTATGGCGTCGTCGCCGGAACCGGACGTTTGCTCGAGGCGCTCGCGGACTTCCGGTTCGGGGAATCGGAACTGGCGATCGTCGCCGAATTCCTGGACGAGCGGACCCTGAACTGGCTGCGCGACTACCGGTTCACCGGCGACATCGACGGCTACGCCGAAGGCGAACTGTATTTCCCGGGTTCACCGGTTCTTTCGGTGCGCGGCAGCTTCGCCGAGTGCGTCGTGCTGGAGACGCTGGCGCTGTCGATCCTCAACCACGACAGCGCGATCGCCTCGGCCGCGGCACGCATGGTGAGCGCCGCCGCGGGCCGCAGGATGATCGAGATGGGTTCGCGGCGCACTCACGAACTGGCCGCGCCCTCGGCGTCCAGGGCCGCCTATCTCGCGGGCTTCGACGCCACCTCGAACCTGGAGGCGGTACGTCGCTACGGACTGCCGGGCGCGGGCACCAGCGCGCACGCCTTCACCTTGCTGCACAGCGGCGCCGATGGCGCGCACGAGGCCGCCGCGTTCCGCAGCCAGGTCCAGACGCTCGGCGTCGGCACCACCTTGCTGGTCGACACGTTCGACATCACAAGGGGCGTGGCCGCCGCGATCGAGGTCGCGGGCACCGAATTGGGCGGTGTGCGCATCGATTCCGGTGATCTCGGCGTGCTGGCCAGACAGGTGCGCGATCAGCTCGACCGACTCGGCGCGAAGAAGACCCGCATCATCGTCTCCGGCGATCTGGACGAGAACGCGATCGCCGCGCTGCGCGCCGAACCCGTCGACGTCTACGGCGTCGGCACCGCGCTCGTCACCGGATCGGGCGCGCCGACGGCAGGCATGGTCTTCAAGCTGGTGGAAGTGGACGGGCTGCCGGTCGCCAAGCGCAGCAGCCACAAGGAATCGCGCGGCGGCACCAAGAAAGCCGTTCGGCTGGCGCGCGACACCGGCACCATCGTCGAGGAGATCGTCTACCCGGCGACCGGCCCCGCGCCCGCGTCGGGGGAATTCGAGGCGCGGCAGTTGCTGGTCCCGCTGGTGCGTGACGGCAAAGTCGTCGACGGGCTGCCGACCTTGGCCGAGGGCCGCGCGCTGGTGTCGAGCGGTTTGATCAGCCTGCCGTGGGAGGGCCTCAAGCTCTCCGACGGCGAGCCCGCCATTCCGACGACGTTCCTGAGCTGAGTGGTCACCGGCTCGAGGTGACCTCCAGCGTGTCAGGCGGGATGAAGGTCGGGTTGGCGCTCATGATTCCCTCCGTACGAATCGAATTCGCCGGGTGAGACGAGGCGGCAAGAGGTAATCACCGGCGGGGTAGTCTTCGCTTACATCACGCGAAAGGTGTCATGAGATGAACCGGGCGTTGATCATCGTCGACGTACAGAACGACTTCTGCGAAGGCGGTTCGCTGGCCGTCGACGGAGGCGCCGCGGTCGCCGATCGCATCAGCGACCACGCGACCACCGGCGATTACGCCGCCGTCGTCGCGACCCGCGACTATCACGTCGACCCGGGCGCGCACTTCTCCGCCGACCCGGACTACGTGGACAGCTGGCCCCCGCACTGCCGCGCGGGCACCCCGGGCGCCGACTTCCACCCGAATCTGGACACCGCGCCGATCCAGGCGGTCTTCTCGAAGGGCGAATACTCCGCCGCCTATTCGGGTTTCGAGGGCTCGACCGCCGAAGGCGTCATTCTCGCCGAGTGGCTGCGCGAGCACGACATCGACACCGTCGACGTGGTCGGCATCGCCACCGATCACTGCGTGCGCGCCACCGCGCTGGACGCCAGGTCGGCCGGGTTCGAGACGCGCGTGCTGCTCGAGTTGACCGCGGGCGTTGCCCAGGCCACGACCGACAAGGCGATCGATGAGATGCGAACCGCAGGCATCGAGGTCGCGGGGGAACTGCCCGTTCGCTAGACGGTTGGTCACACCGCCGCTCGTCCCGGCACGGCCGGACCTTCGGCTGCCCTTTAGAGTCCCGCCCGTGGATTACCGATTTCCGGCGAGCGCTCGCGCAGCCGTCGCCCGGGCGCTGGCCGACGCCGACGACATCGCCCGCGCCGCGGACATCGTCTTCTGGTCCAACCCGGCGACCGAGGAACTGCGCGCCGACCCGGTCCGCCGCCGCACCGCGCTGCCGCCCGCCTTCGCCAACCTGATGGTGCTCGCCTCGCTGGACGAGCATGTCGGCGACCGCGGCTTCGGCCGCTACCTCGCGCGGCGGGTCGACGAACTCCCCTGGGTACCCGGCGCGCTGCGGGCCGCGGGTATGCCGGGGCTGGCGGCGGCGGTGGTGGTCGCCGGGTACGAAGCGCTCGCGGAATCGCACGACGACGCCGACCTGGATCGACTGTGGGACGACGAGTACGCCGTGCTCGACCACCCCGACCAGATCAGGCAGCCGCCGGACAGCTCGCGGAAGAACCATGCGGACGCGCTCTACGACGCCAACGAACCCGCGGATTTCCAGCGACGCGTGCTGGAGTACACGCGCGCCAACCTGGACGACTTCGTGCGGCCCGACCGGTGAACCGTGTCGGTGCCGAGCAGTAGGCTGCACGCGTGCCCGAACTGCCCCCAGTCTCCGACCTTTTGGCCACCGCCGTGCACGCGCTCGGCGGCAAGGAGCGCTCCGGGCAGGTGACGATGGCGACGGCCGTCGACCACGCGATCGATACCAAGGAGCATCTGGCCGTGCAGGCCGGCACCGGCACCGGCAAGTCGCTGGCCTACCTGGTGCCGAGCCTGCGGCACGCGGTGCGCACCGGGCGCACGGTGGTGGTGTCGACCGCGACGATCGCGCTGCAACGCCAGCTGGTCGACCGCGACCTCCCCCGCCTCGCCGAGGCGCTGGCCAAGCCGCTCGGCCGCCCGGCCCGCTTCGCGATTCTGAAGGGCCGCAACAACTATCTGTGCCTGAACAAGATCAACAGCGCCATTCCCGACGAGCCCGCCGAGGCCGAGCTGTTCGACGCGTTCGCCATCTCCCGCCTCGGCCGCGAGGTGCAGCGCCTCAACGACTGGGCCTCGAACACCGAGACCGGCGATCGCGACGAACTCGCGCCGGGTGTGACCGACCGCGCATGGCGCCAGGTCAGCGTGTCCTCGCGCGAGTGCCTGGGCAAATCGCGCTGCCCGTTCGGCCAGGACTGCTACGCCGAGCGCGCCCGCGCCGAGTCCGCACAGTCCGACGTGGTGGTGACCAACCACGCGCTGCTCGCCATCGATGCCATCAGTGGCATCCAGGTGCTGCCCGAACACGATGTCGTCGTCATCGATGAAGCGCACGAGCTCGTCGACAGGGTCACCGGGGTGGCCACCGCCGAGCTGGCGCCGACCGCGATCAGCGCCGCCGCCCGCCGCTGCGCCAAGCTCATCGACGAACGCGAGCTGGATCGGCTCGAAGGGGCGGCCGAGGCCTGGCACGAGGTCCTCGACGCGTTGCCGCCCGCCCGCTGGGACACGATGCCCGAGGGCGTCGCGCAGGTGCTCGCCCTGGTGCGCGATGCCGCGTGGAACGCCCGCACCGAACTCGCGCCGCCCGGCAGCAGCACCGCGCAGGGCGATCCCGAGACGGCGGCCGCCCGCAACCTGGCGGTCGCCGCGATCGACGAGATCCACGACAGCGCCGTCCGCGCGCTCACCGCGTTCGACGAACCCGATCCGGCGTCCCGGCGCGACGTCATCTGGCTGGCGGCCGAGGACGCGCGCGGCGGCGTGCCGCGCAAGACGCTGCGCATGGCGCCGCTGTCGGTGGGCGGACTGCTGCGCTCGCGGCTGTTCGGCACCGCCACCGTCGTGCTCACCTCGGCCACCCTGCAAATCGGCGGGTCCTTCGACGGGCTCGCGGTCACCTGGGGCCTGCCCGCGCAATCCCCGAACCGCCCCGACACCGGGACGGCCAACGGCGCGCAGGCGCCGTCCGACACCGAGACCGTGCGCTGGAGTTCGCTCGACGTCGGCTCCCCCTTCGACCACGCGAAATCCGGCATCCTCTACGTCGCCAAGCATCTGCCACCGCCGGGCCGCGACGGTCTGCCGCCCGCCTACCTCGACGAGATCGAGCGCCTGATCGACGCGGCGGGCGGACGCACGCTCGGCTTGTTCTCCTCGATGCGCGCCGCCCGCGCCGCCACCGACGCCCTGCGCGACCGCCTGAACACCCCGGTGCTTTGTCAGGGCGAGGACTCGACGGGCGCGCTGGTGCGCAAGTTCGCCGACGATCCGGAGACCTCGCTGTTCGGCACCCTGTCGCTGTGGCAGGGCGTCGACGTGCCCGGCCCGTCGCTGAGCTTGGTGATCCTGGACCGCATTCCGTTCCCCCGGCCCGACGACCCGCTGCTCGCCGCCCGGCAGCGCGCGGTCGAATCCCGCGGCGGCAACGGTTTTCTCACCGTCGCGGCCAATCACGCGGCGCTGTTGCTCGCCCAGGGCACAGGCAGGCTGCTGCGCAGCGTGGACGATCGCGGCGTCGTCGCGATCCTCGACTCCCGGTTGGCCACCGCCCGCTACGGGGGTTATCTGCGGGCCACGCTCCCGCCGTACTGGGAGACCGCGGATCCGGAGGTAGTCGTGAAGGCGTTGAAACGTCTCACGGCGAACGTCTGACCGCGTACGTCCCCGCCGGGAAGACGCTCGACCGGACTCACCGGCGGTCGGTTTCCGCTCGTGCCCTACGTTGCCCGGCCGTCGAGGCCGGATCGCGAATCCCGGCCTACCGCACTGTGGGAACCAAGCTGTGACACCTCTCACAATCAACTGTCGTTGATTCCGCATGGAAGTAAATTGGGTGGTGGTACTTCGGTGGACCCCAATTCCCGCACCGGACGTATCGGCGATCCCCGCGCCAAGCCCTGCACGCGGCGCGGGGATATCGCCAAGAACCTTTCTCGGCGCAAAATTCGCTGTCGCACCCCTGCGGCGTATGAGACGGTTTCCAGATGAAGCACCCCACCGAAACCGACGCACTCGGTGAATTCCTGATCAGCGCAAGATCTTTGGCCGAGTATCGCGCCATCTTCGAACTCTCCGAAGCCGACCTGCGCGGCCGCCGCATACTCGACTGCCCCGGCGGCGCAGCGAGTTTCGCCGCCGAAGCCGCCGCGCTCGACGCCGACGTCACCGCCACCGACCCCATCTACGCCAGGACCGCCGCCGAACTGCGCGAGCTCGCCCGCACCGAGACCGAACGCGGAAGCGCCTACGCCGGAGCCCACCACACTCGCTACCGCTGGGACTTCTACGGCGACCCGGACAACCTCCAGTCCGTCCGGCTGTCCGCCGCCACCCGCTTCGGCGCCGACCTCACGGCCCACCCCGACCGCTACGTCGCCGCCCAGCTCCCGGCACTCCCCTTCCAGGACAATAGCTTCGACCTCGCCCTGAGCTCCCACCTGCTGTTCACCTACGCCGACCGCCTCGACGCCGACTTCCACCTCGCCGCCCTACTCGAACTCGCCCGCGTCACCCACGGCGAAACCCGCCTCTACCCCCTCGTCGACCACACCGGCCACCCCCAAGACAACCTCGTCACCTATCTCCGAAAGAGTCTCCACGACAAGGGAATCCCTACCACCCTCCGCCCCACCGGCTACGAATTCCACCACGGGGCGACCACCATGCTCGTCCTACACCCGAACCAGAATTGACCCGCGGCCGGATGATTCCGCTCGATGCCGACTCGACCTGTTGGACGCATCCGCGAGATCACCGGTCAGCGAGCGTGACCAGCGACGGAAACGATCCATGGGGCAGCGCCTCGGCCGCTCACCAACTGCGCGCAACGGGGCGATGCGCTTGGATCAAATGCTGCAGCTGCCGTTGAATCTCCTCGGCGGGGCCGGGCGTCAGCGTGAACTCGTCCTTGTCGTGGTTGTGCAACAGGTACCGACCGTCGGCGGGTAGATAGTCCATCCAGTGGAACCCGCGGCCGTCCGTGGTCGGCCTGGAGTCGATGGCGCCGCCGCGGAAGACGTTGATCTCCCCGAGCCCCGAACGCGGCCGCTGCACGATCCGACGGGCCTCCTCGGTGTAGGAGGCCGGACGTTCCCCGTGCGGTGCACGATTCACCTCGGATCGCCGGGCTGTCACCGGACGCAGCTGTCCCGCAGCACATTTCGGCAGCGCTGCGGCGACATGCGCGGCCACGCCCTGCGACGGACAGACCGTCAACGCGATGTCACGGCCGTAGTTCTGGTTCGGCCCGGGCTGTTGTACCGCCACGGTCGCGGTGTCGCCGACGATTCCGGCGTGCACCCGGACCACCTGCTCGAAGTCACGCCCGTAGAAACCGTGCACCTCGACCCGAACCTGCGGCTCCAACAGCACATTCAACGCATCGAACAACTCGCGCCCGGCAAAGCCCGACATCTCCCGCGCCGTCTGCCTGCGCAGCCGCTCGTAGTCCTCCGCACCCTCGATGCTCGGATCGTCCACGAGGACGCGCAGCGGATAGGGCAATCGATCCCGGCCGAAAGCCTCCACCGCCAACTCGAACATCAAACCGCTCAAACGCCAACGGTGTTCGGTCATGCCCCAATCACTCCACCCGGTGGCAGCGCCGGCGGCTGCGTCCCGAGCAATTCATCGCCATGGTCATAGATCAGATAGTCCGGCGTCTTGTGCTCATCGTCGTCATCGCCCTTGCCGCGAGCGGCCGGCGCACCCATACCGGGCATGCCCGCCCGACCGGTGCCCGCCGGGCGACTGTTGGCCAACCCTCCCGTCGGCCCCGACTGTCCCGGTAGATTCCCGCCCGGCACCGACCGCCCGGGCGACGGGATCGTCGGCACACCCGGACCCGGCCCGCCAGGGCCAGGCCCAGAAGGCGTCGGCAGACCCGTATTCGGCAGCTTGGTGTCGGGAACCGTCGCGGCGGGCGTGGTGGAGGCAGGCGTGGTCGATGTCGGATCGGTCGGAGTCGCGCTCTGCGGAGTCGTGCTCTGCGGGTCGTCCGTCGTCGGGTACTCGGGCGTTTCCGTGTCCGTCGGGTCGTCGGTGCCCGGATCACCACCCGGTCCTGGGCCCGGACCGGGGCCAGGACCGCCGGGACCTGGACCGGGTCCGGGAATTACCGGTTCGTCTTTCTTGCCGTCGGTCGTGCTGGACGGTTCGGGGAGGATGGGCGTGTTCTTGTCCACGTCCTTCGCGCCGGGCATGTAGTACGTCTTCATGACGTATCGCGCCTGGTTCTCCGCTTCCTCGGCGCGATACGAGGGACCCTTCACGATGTTCTGGAAGGGTAGGACATCGATGATCTTGTCGCCGACGGTGAGGTTGTCGGGCTTGCCGACCGAGGATTTTGCCTGCTCGAGATGGCCTTCGATGAGATCCAAACCGTGAGCGACCATTTGGAACGATGCGGCGAGCTGAGTAAACGTCGTGGCGAACTGGCGGGTGGCCTCGATGGCCTTGGTCCCCGACTTGCCGTTCCACTTTTCCTCGATGGATTTTTCGACTGCGGTCTTGAACTCGTCTACCGCGGCACGCGAATCGCGGCTGAGGTCACGCCAACCGTTCGCCTTGCTGTTTATCTCGCTGTGGTTGACCCCTTCGAGCGCGTTGTAGATTTCCTCATGCGACATGGTGTCGAAGGGATCGTCGACCTTGATGACAGTGTCCGCGAACCGCGAGTTGTTGTATTCGGCAAGCAATCCCGCCCATTCGCTGCCGACGATCTGCCGATCCTGGTTCCACTTACTGTTCTCTTGCTCTTCGCGATTCTTGTCGTCGCGTTCGTTTTTACCCGCATCCAGGATCGAATCGCCGACGATGCCGGTAACGCCGAATGCGTACTTCCAGTCTTCGAAAGCAACCATCACTTACCACTCCTGGCCCTGCTGTGAGAGCTGCTGCGCATTGGCCTGGTCGGTCTCGGACATCGTCTTCGCCGCGAGCTCGTAGGTCTGCTTCATCAGGGTCAGGACTTCGATGCTCTGCTTCAGTCGCAAGACGGCAGCGTCATTACCATCCGAGGCTTTGAGCGCGAACTTGTCCTTCAGTGCCACCGCGGAAGCCAGTGTGCCGAACCCGCTCACGTATGCGAGGAACCCGGCCTGCCGGACCAACCCGTCAAGCTTCTTGCCCATCTGTTCGGCGTGACCGGCCAGTTCGCGGCCAATCTCTGGATCCATCCGCAATTCACCGGATTCGGCCTGTTGCTTCAAGGTCTGCCAATGGGCCACCATCCCTTGGACTCGCGCGCCAGGCTGCTCAGTCGCCACTTTTCGTTTTCTCCCTAGACCTGCTCGCCGCCAATCACTTCGGCAGGAACGGCTCGACCTGTTTGGCATGCTGCACCGCGAGGTCGCACGGAGGAGCCTGCGTAATGGACGCGCGCTCGCTGTAGCGCCAACCAACGATCACGTTGAACATGCCATCCGCCGACGGAAAACTGACGTAGCACTCGAGCTGGTCCGGATCGTTCTTGTCTCGGTACGTAAGTCCGGCCCTCGCACCGATCGTCACCGGCTGGAAACCGGTCACGGTGCTGTTCTGCAGGACCTCGTCTTGCGTACGAGTCGAGGCTGCGACTGTCATGAGGTAAGGACCCTGTGTAGAGACCCACTGGCATGCACGCCAGGCCGCTGCTCCCGACGGCGGATCAGTCACGGTGTCCTTCGAAGCGGGATCGACCTTGGCGGCTTTCAACGCATCCGCGGACAAATCGGTGCACGGATTGAACATCACAGTCTTCTCACCATTGGTCGGACTCGCCGCCCCCTCGGTTCGCGCATTCCCGTCCACCACCGACGAGCACCCAACCACACTCCCCGCCAACGCAACCCCGGCGAACAACGCCGCCACTCCCCTGCTCACAGCGCTCGTTCCCATGATTCTCCTGATGCTCGACGCGGAGCACCCAGCCAGCGTTCTACGCGCCGGATCCCCCTCGGTTCCCACTCGGGCAAGGCCAGCTTATCCAAAGGCGACCAAGCGCCCAACAGCTCCGGAGAGTCGCGCTTCTCCGCACAACGGCCGCTGGTCATGGTGTGCCGGGCTGTTCGCCGAGCGGAGGACGACAGCGCGGGTCTTGTTCGATCGCTGCCCCGGAAACGAGGGTGAGCGTCCGGTCGGCCGCGTACCGACGCGGTGTGGATGCGCCAGCGCGGCGTCTGGATCACAGGGCAACGTAGGCGTTTTCGAGCCGCCGGGCAGCGGCTGGCGGAGACGGTGTGCTCGGCGGGTGCCGTATGGCGCCGAAATTCGATGGAACCGATCGGATCGCCGTCACGTCGAATGAAGTAGTAACCCGCACTCCGAAACCTTCGGAGCGAGATTTGCGCGGGACGACCCCAGACGACATGGTGTGTGCGGCGGGAGATCGCCGTGTAGGACGACAGTCGTCGAGGCTGCGATGAGGGGAGTGTTCATGGTCGGATTCACCGCGGAAGCTATGGAGCGCTACGCGGCGGATATGGAACGCCGAGCCAGACAGTTCGAGGAGTTGCAGGGGCGGATGGCGGCGGTCACCGCTACGGGGTCGAGCCCGAGCGGCCGGGTCACCGTCACGGTCGACAACAACGGCGTTCCCTCCGCGATCACCCTGTCGGCCGCCGCGCGCGGCGCGGATCCGTCGACGCTGGCCGCCGAGATCATGTCCACCATGCGCAGTGCGCAGGCACGTCTGCGCACTGCGGTGTCCGATACCGTGCGTAATTCCGTCGGCGACGACCCGGTCGGTGCCGCGATCATCCAGAATTTCAGGGAGCGCTTCCCCGAGGAGCAAGCGGCCGAGCAGGTCACCCCGCCGCCACCTGTCCAGCCGCCGACGCCACCTGTTCCGAATCCGGTGCCGCCACCGGTGCCGCCCGCGTTCGGTCATGCTCCGGGTTGGCCGGGCGAACCGCCTGCGCCGCAACCGCGTTCGCGCAAGCCCGACCGCGAGCAAATCGTCACCCCGGACGAACCGGACGACGATGACGACTACTTCAACAAGAAATCCTGGCTGGTGTAGACATGGGCGGCGAAGCACTGTCGGTAGATCCCGACGAGGTCCGCAACCACGCGGAGAATCTGAAGTCCGTGATCCAGGACTTGGACCTGGCCTTGGAGGCAGCCTCCTACCTGGGCAACGCCGACGACGGGTACGGGAAGATACCGCGCCCGGTCGTGAGCTGGCTGCTCGACGACAACTTCGAGGGCGCCGTCTCCGCGATTCGAAAAGTCGCCGAGAGCGTCGCGGCGCTGCCGGACAAACTCACAACGGTGGCCACCACGTTCGAAGCCAAAGACGCCAGTTTCGGTAAGGCTTTGAGCGACCTGCGCGAGACCATCGGCGAATCCGGGGGAACGAAGTAGACCATGGCGCACAACGACGCGGAAGCGCCCGACAACGAACTACTGAAGAACGACGACGACGAGCTCGCGGTCGACCATCGAAACAACTACTACCAGGAGGATGTCTCCTGGCTGCACGAAGTCGGTTTCGCGAGCAACGACGACGGCGTACCGGGGGTCATCGATGGCACCGTCGCCGGTGACGCCTGGAAAGTCTTCGCCGACCTCGGCAAGGGTGATGTGCTGTCGGTGGTCACCGGCGGCATCGCCACGGGCGTCACCATCGCCGACGCCTTCATAGATCCCTTCGCCTTCGTGGCCGAGCAGATCGTCGATTGGATGCTCACGCACGTCGAGCCGCTCCGGCTGTGGCTCGACGAACTGGCCGGATCCCCCGATATGGTCCAGGCCTACGCGGATTCGTGGACGAAGATCGCCGAGAAGATGGTCGAGACGGCGACGAGCTGGGAGACGGGCCTGGCCAAGGACATCTCCACCTGGACCGGCGATGCTGGCGAAGCGTACAAAGCCACCGCGAACGCGCTGATCGGCAAGATCTCGGCCGCAGGCGGTGTCTCCGCCTCCATGGGCAAGATCATGGAGATCGTGCAGAAGGTCATCGACGCTTTCCGCACGCTGGTCCAGGACGTGCTGGCGAGTCTGGCCGGCGCCCTGATCGGCTGGACGCTCGAGCTGATCGTTACCGCCGGTGCCGCCATCGTGCATGTGGGTCCTGCCGCTGGCGCGCGGATCGCCCGCGACTCGGTCAAGGTTTCCATGCTGATCGTGAAAATGCTCGAGGCACTGAAGGATCTGGGCCCGTACAAGGAAGCCCTCACGGCGGTCATCACCGGGATCGCGGAAGACCAAGCGCAACAACAGCAGCCGCAACCACAACCCGCCTAGCCGGAGTCGAACCGCTATGCGGTGCATAGGAGGAAGATCGCTGTGCGTAAACAGCAGGATGAGTCACGGCCGGATCACGCGGCAGACGGTCTACCGGGTGGGACGCGGAACCGGTGGCGAATGTTGCCCACCGCACCGCCGGACCCGCTCGAGGCCTATCGTCCCGAGCCGGGCCCGACGGGCATCCGGGTCGATGCCCAGTACTACCGGCCGTGGCCGCTGGGTTTCGTCTACGGCACGACCGGACCGCGAATCCTGTTGAACGGCAACGAGATACCGGATACCAGCTGGGGTGAGACGCACATCCCCACCCAGCCCGGTCGCTATACGGTGGAGGTCCGCACTCGCCCGCCCGCGGCATGGGTGCGATGGACCATCAACCGGGTGTGGTGGGAGGACATGGGGCAGGCGGTGGCCGAGGTGCCGGTACATCCCGGCGCGCAGACGCCGGTCTATTACCGGTCGCCTGGTCTCCAGTACTACCAGGGTGCGATCGGCGCGGAGCCGAAACGCTATCCCGCGCTCAACTGGATGCGTTTCAGCTGGGTGATCGTGGGGTTGTTCGCGGCAATGATCGTCGCGGGTGTCGTGGTGTATCTCGGACGGTGATGCCGGGCGGCCCAGGGCGCCAACCACACCCCGGGTGCCTGGTTGCGGACCGAGCCAGGGTGGCGATGGCTTCAGGGCGTCGCACTCGCCGAGTACGGCGACTGGCGTCCTGTGGCTCCGTTGAGGACGGCTGTCACCAGCGACGGGCAACCGGGCGGTGTGTCGACTCGATCAGGGTGGTCAACTGACGCTCGATCTCCTCCGGGCCACCGGGCGTGACGGTGAAATCCTCGCCGCCTTGGTGATAGAGCAGATACCTGCCGTCCGCGGGAAGGTAATCCAGCCAATGGAATCCACGCCCGTCGTTCGTCGGCCTGCTGTCGTACGCCGCACCCCGATAGGCGGTGATCTCTCCGAGACCGGATCGGGGACGCCGCAGAATGCGGTTCAACTCCTCGGTGTGGGACAAGCGGGTGGGGTGCTGGGCGTAATCCGTCCGGCCCAGATCGGAGCGACGCCCCCGGATCGGAGAATGCCGACCTTCCGCGCATCTCGGTAGATGGGCAACGATATGCCGACCGACGGCTCGTGCGGGACAGTGCCAGAGCAGCACGTCGCGGCCGTACTGCTGAGTCGGCCCCGGCAACTGCACCGCGACGGCCGCCCAATCACCTTCCACGCCCGCGTGAATGCGAACGACCTGAGCGAAATCGCGCCCGAAGAAGCCGTGCACCTCGACGCGGACTTGTGGCTCGAGTAGCACCTGCAATGCGCCGTGCAAGCGATGATCGGCGATCCGGCCGAGTCGCTGCCCGGCTTCGGCGCGCGCACGTAGGTAGTCGTCGTGCGCCTCGATACCCTCGACCGTGTAGCGCAACGGATACGGCAGCCGGTCACGCCCGAACGCCTCCAGCGCCAGCTGGAACATGAAACCATCCAGACGCCAATGGTTTTCACTCATCCGCCGATCACTCCACCCGGCGGAAGCGCGGGCGGCTGAGTCCCGAGCAATTCATCTCCATGGTCGTAGATCAAATAGTCGGGCGTCTTGTGCTCATCGTCGTCATCACCCTTACCGCGAGCGGCTGGAGCACCCATGCCGGGCATGCCCGCTCTGCCGGTGCCCGCCGGGCGGCTGTTGGCCAACCCGCCGGAGGGCCCCGACTGTCCCGGAACATTCCCGCCCGGCACCGACCGCCCGGGCGACGGGATCGTCGGCACGCCCGGCCCGGGAGCCCCCGGGCCTGGGCCCGGCCCAGAGGGCGTCGGCAGACCCGTACTCGGCAGCTTGGTGTCGGGAACCGTCGCGGCGGGTGTGGTGGAGGCCGGCGTGGTCGACGTCGGATCGGTCGGAGTCGTGCTCTGCGGAGTCGTGCTCTGCGGGTCGTCGGTCGTCGGGTACTCAGGGGTTTCCGTGTCCGTCGGGTCGTCGGTGCCAGGATCACCCGGTCCTGGTCCCGGACCGGGACCAGGACCGGGGCCTGGACCAGGTCCGGGGATGACCGGTTCGTCCTTCTTGTCGTCGATCTTGCTCTTCGGCTCGGGCAGGATCGGCGTGTACGGGTCTACTTCGTCCACGACCCCGGGCTGATACACCCGATCCATGAAGTCCCGCACCCGATTCTCGGCTTCGTCGGCGCGGTACTGGGCGCTCTTGAAAACCCCGTTGCCGGGAATGTGACCGATCACTTGATCGATGAACGACAGGCTGTGCGGCTCGTCGACGGTCTGCTGCGCCTGGGTCAGATACCCCTCGGTGAGATCCAGTCCACGGGCGACCATGTTGAACGTGACGATCAGCTTCTTCATCTCGTCCGCGTAGGACTTGGTGGATTCGACCACCGCGTTGGCGGTCTTGCCCTCCATGAAGTCGTCGATGTCGCGTTGCACGCCGGTGGAGAAGTCGTTGACGAGACGTTCGGCGGCGCGGACCATATCGCGCCAGCCGTCGGCGGCCTTGTTGATCTCGGGTTGCTTGACGTCCTTCAAGTGGTCGTAGATCCACTCGTGCGACTGCGAGAGGAAAGATTCCTTCTTGTCCCCCACGATCACTCGGTCCGCGTATCGTCCGTCGTACTGCGACTGCAGATCCGACCATGTCTTGTTGACGAACTGCCGGTCGGTATCCCACTGGTTCTGGTACTTCGATTGGCGATCGTTGAAGTCTTCCTCCTGGGTCTGCGCTTCGGATCGCGCGTGGAAGAAGTTGTACGCGTGACGCGGAACCGCGATCACTGGAACGCCATAGCTGGCGACGTTGGCCAGCCACTCGTGCGGAGGAGTCCCCATTACGCCTGCTTATACATCCGAGTTATTGAACTGACTGGCATTGGCCTGATCGGTGTCGGAAAGCTTGCGAATCGACAAGGCATAGGTATCGCGCATCAACGTAACGAGATCGATGTGCTTCTTCAGCTGATTGACCGCGGAGTCGGAGTCGTTGACCGCCTTGTTCTCGAACTTCCCCTTCAATGCTAGGGCGGAAGGAAGTGTCCCGAAACCGCCTATTTGGCCAAGATCAGATGCCTTGACGAGAAGGACATCCTCGAGTCCGTTGAGCATCGTCTCGGCGCGGTTGCGCAACGCATCGCCGATCTGGGGATCCATCCGAAACTCACCTGACTCGGCCTTCTGCTTATAGCCGCGCCACTGCGCTAAGGAATCATCTATTGACTGAGGGTTCTGCGGAGTCCCTGCAGGTTGGTTTTCATGCGCCATCAGCCCCTCCCTCTCTGACCAGTCTTCGAAGTGAACCGCGACATCGGCACTCGTCGCGAAAGGAGGCCGCTCGGCCGCCTCCAGAAAGTCGAACCCTATTTCGGCAGAACCTGTTCGAAGTACGTCATATGTCGCTCAGCCAAGCCACAGGGCGGTGATTGCGGCATGGATTCACGCTCGCTGTATCGCCAAGCGATTCCGACCTCGAACATCCCCTGCGTCGCAGGAACACTGACGTAACAGGTCAGCTGGTCAGGATCGTGCCTCTTGGTGTGCACCACACCAGCCCTCGATCCTATGGCGACGTCTCCGATGATGAGGCTTTGGTCATTCGCTCGCCGCTCGGGGACAGTGCGGCGAGTGGAGAAGACGCTCACCGCATACGGGCCCTCGGTAGACCGCCAATTGCAGATCTTCCACCAAGCCTCATCGTTCGACTCACGGTCGGCGGTCACCTGCTTGGTCGCCGGATCCAACTTGTCCCCCCGCAACACCTCATCCGACAGTTCCGTACACGGATTGAACAGCGGCACGGACTCGTTGTGCGAGACCGGACTACTCCCCTCCTCCGTAGCATTACCACCAACGGTCGACATGCAACCCGCCAGCACAGAACTCACGGCAGCCGCGCCAACAGCCAGACGCACCGCGAACCTCTTCGACATCCCCATGGCTCGCATACCCCTCCTGACATCCAGCGCCGACAAGCCCTCACAGGATAGGACGCAACAGAATCCCCCTCGGTTCCCACTAGGGCCCGCCCAGCTTATCCGACGGCGACCAAGCGCCCAACGGCTCAGCAGAGCTGGCGCCTCTCACCACCACTGCACTGATCACGGCGTGTCGGGATCTGCACCAAGCGGAGGGTGATAGCGCGGATCTTGTTCGATCGCCGCACGGAAGCGAGGGTGCGCTTGGACGAAGGCGAACCTCTCGTCATAGATGGGCCGGTAGGTCACTCGCTGGGCACTCTTGCGGAACAGGTGAACGACCACCACCAAGCCCAGAAGCGAACCCGGGAACAGCGCCAATACCACCGGGCCGAGCAAGGGATCAATGTTCGCCACGCTCGCTATCACCACCGCGACGAGATTGACGGCCATCAGCAACAGGAGTGCGCGGGCGAGCCAGCGGTATAGCCGGGCAGTGCGGACACATCGGTCACAGACGGGCCACTCACCGACAACGATCGTCGAAACAGGCGAGATGCCAAGCCTTCTCGGCGACACGACTGTCTTGGCCATGTCTCGCGGCAAGTTCGAGCTATGGAAGCGAGGATGCAGGTCGGTGTCGTAGAAGCAAGCCCGCACCGCGCTTCGGGACACTGCCGAGCGACCATGCCCGGGACACACGTCGGGCAGTGGCTGCGCGATCTCCAGTTCGAGCGGTTCGACGCGTAGCGGCCGGTCCGTTTTCATCCAATGGGCTCGGGTGTTCGGCAAGGGCTCCCGGCACCGGCGCAGCTTGATCGTCACATCGTTCTCGTGCGTCCACGGCCGCTGATACACCATTGGAGTCGGCGGTAGCGGATCCGCTTCGAAGTCACCACTATTGGGACGGTACTGGTCACCGATCAAGCGGTCACCAACATGTCTCAGTCGCCGCACTGGCCACCCCCTCCTGATTCGGCGAAAGCCTACTTCACGTCCTGCATTCGGCTGGAGTCAGCGACGGCGCCGAGCCCGACGATCGGATTACGGACCGAATCTGGATGGCGCTGCCTCGAGCGTTGTAGTCGCGCCGAGTACGGCGATCGGCGCCTCGTGGGTCGTCCTCACGAGAGCGGCGCTTCGCGCCACCATTTCCGCACACCGTCCAGGTCGAGGTGGAGGGAGCCTTCCATGCTGTGGGTGTACATGAGGACGGTTTCGCGGTCGGCGTCACCGGTGAAGACGGTGACGATGCGGGTGTAGGTGAAGCCGGCTTCTTGGCGGTCGAGGGTGTAGTTGGTGTACGTCTTCGATCCGTGTGCGTCCTCGGAGCGTTTGTTGCTGGGGAGTGCGGCAACGACCGCTCGGGCGTCGGCGGCGGACCGGTAACGATAGAACTCGTAGTAGGGCGGGTTGAGGCTGTTCGGACCGACACCGTCGCCGCTGTAGCAGAACCAAGCTTCGGTCCAACTACCGAAGTCCGGGCGCTGCTGCATGTTCGAACTCTCGGTACTCCGGGTGGTGCGTTTGTCGCACTTCGCATTTCGGAAGCCCGGATCCAATCGGTCGGCGGGCACCATGCCGGGGAACTCTTGGTGGATGAGGTCGACGTCGGCGGGGTCCTTGGAGCTGTTGAGCGCCATCGCGGTGGCGACACCGCCGACGGCGAGCACCGCGACGGCGCACAAGACGGCGAGAAGGACGAGTGGCGAACGCCGTTGTGGCGAAGCGCCCATGGGCATCATGCCGCCCGGTCCCATTCGTGCCGGAGGGACGTGTCCGTGTCCTATCGGTGCTCGGCTCGGCGCGGGAACAGGCCCGTGCGCAACCGGCGCGTGCGACATCGGCGCTCGGCTCGGCGCCGGAGCAACCGGCCCATGCGACATCGGCGCCCCGCCAGCCGCGAAGTACGGCTGGGGCGGTGTCACCGTCGCGCCACCGATCGGAACCCCTACCGCCACTCCCGCTAGCGCCCGCGCCGCCGCCTCGGCGAATTCCCCACAGCTACCGAACCTTTGCTCGGCCCGCTTCGACAACGCCTTCGCGAGCACACCGTCCAACGCGACCGGCAGGCCGTGACGAAGACTGCTCAGCGGAGGCGGCGGCTGCTGCAAATGCCCTTGGATGACGACCGCGGGATTGGTGGAATCGAACGGAACCACGCCCGCCAGTAGCCAATACAGCGTGCAAGCCAGCGAGTACTGGTCGGTGCGGCCGTCGAGTGGCGCGCCGGTCAGCTGTTCCGGGGAGGCGTAGGTCAGGGTGGCGGTGAAGGTGCCGGTCTGAGTCAGGTGTCCCGCGTCGTCGCGCAGGCGCGCGATGCCGAAATCGGTGAGGAAGACGCGTTCTCGGTCGACGCCAGCGCGAGCGAGCAGGATGTTGGCGGGTTTGACGTCGCGGTGCAGGATGCCCGTGCCGTGCGCGTAGTCCAGCGCCTCGGCGGTCTCGGCGACGATCCGGATGGCGTGGTCGGGCGCGAGCGAGTTCGGGTCGGCTTCGGCGGCGTCGGAACCGTCGACGTACCGCATCGAGATCCACAGCTGCGAGTCCTCGATCCCGCGGTCGTAGACGGTAACGATGTTCGGGTGGTCCAGTTGTGCGACGAGGTCGGCCTCCCGTTCGAAGCGGGCGCGAATCTCGTTGTCGGCGAACATCTCCTGGTTCAGCAGCTTCAGCGCGGTACGTCGGGGCAGACGTGGATGCCTGGCCAGATACACCGAGCCCATGCCGCCGCGACCGAGCTGTCGCTCGATGACGTAGCCCGCGAAGACCTCCCCCTCGTGCAGCACGCCGCCCCCTCCTTCGTCCATCCACCGGCAAGCGTGCCGATGCTACCCCGAGCGAGCGACCCGGAACCCGACGTCATCGATCCGAAAGGTCGGATGGCTCCGCCGCCGCACCGACGCACGGCAGCTCCAGTGCTGATCGGACCACCCGCCCCCGCGCAGCACCCGATATTCCCCGTACACCTCGGCGTCGTACACGTCCCAGCACCAATCCCAGGTGTTGCCGAGCATGTCGTACAAACCCCAGGCATTGGGCACTTTCCCGCCGACCTCGTGCGCGCGCCCGCCAGAATTACCGCGATACCAAGCGATCTCGTCGAGCTCACCGTAACGCGGACCGGAAGTGCCCGCGCGGCAGGCATATTCCCATTCCGCCTCAGTCGGCAAGCGAAAGCCGTCCGCCGACACATCCCATTCCACAGCCGACCCGTCCACCCCATAGGCGGGCGCGAGCCCCGCACGTTCCGACAGCGCGTTGCAGAAGCCGACCGCGCCGAACCACGAAACGCTTTCCACCGGAGACCGATCCCCTTCGACCGAACTCGGCCGCAGCCCGGTGACCGACAGATACTGCTCCTGCGTCACCGCGACCGCGCCGATTCGATAGGGCGCGAGATCCACCTCCCAACTGCGCTCGGTGCGCCGATCCGACAGCCTCACCCGCCCCGCCGCGACGGCGACCAGCTCGATTTCCGCACTCATGATCCAGCGATCGTAATGTCCGCAGCTTGGAGCGGGCCCACGCGATTCGGCCGTCAGCCTCGCGCACGGCCGATTCGATGTTGCAAGCCGAGCCGGGCGGATGCGCACGGCACCCGCCCGGCACCGGGAACTCAGCCCCGCACCGCCACCGCGTCGACCTCGAAAAGCATGCCCGGCAACGCCAACGCCGCGACACCGAGCAAGGTCTGCGTCGGCGGCCGCTCACCCCAGATCTCGGCGATCTTCTTGCCGAGGACCGTGAGCTTGTCGAGATCGTGCTCGACGATGAACGTGCGCAGCTGCGCCACGTCGGCGTAGTCCAGCCCCGCCGAGCGCAGGGCGATGCCGAGGTTGGCGAAGGCCCGGTCCACCTGTCCCGCGAAGTCCTCGGTGGTGGTGTGTCCTTCGGCGTCCGAGTCGTACTGCCCGGCGATGAGCACCAGCTCCCCGGACACCCGCGCGACGTGGCTGTAGCCGAACCCGGTCGGGTCGTGCAGTTCGGCGGGGTTGCTGATCTCGATGGTCATCCGACTGTCTCCTTCAATCTCTGATCGGGCCGCACCCAGACGACGACGCGGCACCGCCGGGTGTGACAAACGAAAGCGGCGCGGCGATCCGATCGCCGCGCCGCCCACGTCAGGCCTTGCTCAGAGCACCCACTTGAGGATCAGCGTGAAGATGCCGGTGGCCACGGCGAGCACCACCGCGCCCGCGCCCCACACGAAACCGTTGCGCTCCCAAGGCCGTCCGGCGTCCACCGAGAACTTGCCGGAGCCGGTGAAGGCCAGTGTGGCGGCCACGGCGCCGAAGAGCAGCGGCATCTCCCAGCCGCCCTGGCCGAACAGGCCGGGACCCCAGGTGGCGTTGATCGCGTTGAGCATGGTGCCGAGCACGATGGCCGCCGCCAGCGGGGTGAGCACACCGGCAACCAGCATCAGACCGCCGACGACCTCGGTCAGACCGGCCAGGGTGCCGAACAATTTGCCCGGGTTGTAGCCCATCTGCTCGAAACTCGCCTGGGTGGCCTCGAGCCCGTAGCCGGAGAACCAGCCGAACAGTTTCTGCGCGCCGTGCGCGGCGAGCAGCGCGCCGAAGACGACCCGCAGGATCAGCAGGCCGATGTCGCTCGAGACGCCGTCGAGCGAGCTGGTGGTCTTGATATCGGGCAGTGCCGTGGACTTCGTGGTCATGCTGGTTCCTCATCCCTGCAACGTGGTCGTGGACACGATCGTCAGTTTCGGCAACTAATCGGACCGCGGTCCGATTGTCACACAGTTTGTGCCAACTCCGCGTTGCGGGGATCTATTCCGGCTACTCGGCCAGGAAGAAGAAATATCCGGCGAAGATGACCAACAGCGCCCACATGGCGGGATGGATCTCCTTGATCCGGCCGCGCGCGACCATCACCACGGGGTAGAAGATCATGCCCATGGCCAGCCCGTTCGCGATCGAATAGGTCAGCGGCATCATGATGACGGTGATGAACGCGGGCACCGAGTACTCGAGCCGGTTCCAATCGATCTCGCCGAGCGAACGCGCCATCAGAACGCCGACAACGATCAGCGCGGGCGCGGTCACCTCGGGAGACCCCGCGACCACCGCGAAGATCGGATAGCAGAACATCGCGAGCAGGAACCAGCCCGCGGTCGTCACCGCGGTCAACCCGGTCCGGCCGCCCGCCGAGACGCCCGCCGTGGATTCGACGTAGGCGGTGGTGGTCGAGGTGCCGATGACGGCGCCCGCCGCGGTGCCGACCGAGTCGGCGGCGAACGCGCTCGCGGCGCGCGGCAGCTTGCCGTCCATGTCCAGCAGCCTGGCCTGGTTGGCCACGCCGATGAGTGTGCCGGAGGCGTCGAAGAAGTCGACGAACAACATGGTCAGCACGACGACGGCCATCTGCGCGGTGAACGCGTCGGGCAGGTGGATGATCGCTTGCCCGAAGGTCTCGTCGAGTCCGCGCGGCAGTGCTGCGATGCCTTCCGGCAGCTCCACCAGCCCGGTGACGATGCCGAGCAGCGCGGTGAGCACGATGCCGTAGAGCACCGCGCCGTGCCAGCCCTTGACCAGGAACACCACGGTCACCAGCAGGCCGAACAGCGCCAGCAGCGTGGTGCCCGCGGTGAAATCGCCCAGTTTGACGAAGGTCGCCTCGCTCGCGGTGACGATGCCCGCGTTCTTCAGCCCGAGAAACGCGACGAACATGCCGATGCCCGCGCCCACCGCCAGCTTCAGTTGCAGCGGAATGGCATTGAGGATCTTCTCGCGGACCTTGGTGACGGCCAGCACGAAGAAGATGACGCCGGACAGGAAGGTCCCCGACAGCGCGACCTGCCACGGAATGCCCATGCCCAGCACCACCGAGAACGCGAAGAACGCGTTGAGCCCCATGCCGGGCGCCAGCGCGATCGGGTACCGCGCCCACAGTCCCATCACCAGGGTGCCGAACAGCGCGGCCACGGCGGTGGCGGTGAACACCGCCTGCATCGGAATACCCTTGTCGCCCAACGGGCCTTCGTCACCGAGGATCGCCGGATTGACCGCGAGGATGTAGGACATGGCCAGGAACGTCACCGTGCCCGCCATCAGTTCGCGGCGCATCGTCGAGCCGTTCTGGCCGACGCCGAAGTACGTGTCGATGCGACCCCGGGTTCGGGTCAGCAGGTCGGTTGCCATGGGTTCTCCAGTCCTGGCGGTCGAACAAGGGGATGCCCGGACACGTCAGGCGTACCTCCGCATCAGCTGCGGCCGTGCGTGGGCTGTCGACGGATTGCGTCCAGCAGCGCACCTTAGCGGACAATTCACCGAACACCGGAGCCGATGCGGGCCCCACCGCTCGAGGACACACGTGACACTGGTCACCCCCGCTTTCGCGGCCCGCTCTCCACCGCGGTCACGCGCTCGGCGCGACCACCAAGCCGAGTTCGGCGTCCGAGGCGAGCAGGTCGTTGTGCGGGAGCACGCGGACGGTGTACCCGACGGCGCCGGAGACCGGCAGCGGTGTCTCCACCCGGAAGAACTCCACGCCGGAATCGGACCCGACGTGCGTCATCGGCATGGTGGTGACATCGGAGAGCTCGTCGGTCGGCGAGACACGACCGATCACGGCCTGCACCACCACATCCGACAGGCTCAAACCGCCCAGCTCGACGCGCGCCGTGAGCGACAGCGGCGCGCCGATGATCGGCGTGTCCGGCAGCCCGGCGCTGTCCACCTGGATCACCTTCACCGACGGCCAGGCCGCCGCGACGCGTCCGCGATACTCCGCGGTCGCGCGCGCGCCCGCGAACTCGTCGCCCACCGCGCGCCGCAGTGCGTTCGCGGCGGGTGCGTAGTACTCCACGGCGTAATCCCGGACCATGCGGGAGGCCAGCACCTTCGGGCCGAGCGTCTGCAAGGTGTGCCGCACCATCTCGACCCAGCGCACCGGCATGTCCGAGCCGTCGCGGTCGTAGAACCGCGGTGCGACGGCGCGTTCGAACAGGTCGTAGAGGGCGGCGGCCTCCAGATCGTCGCGGCGGTGTTCGTCGGAGACGCCGTCGGCGGTGGGAATCGCCCAGCCGTTCTCGCCGTCGTACATCTCGTCCCACCAGCCGTCCCGGATGGAGAGATTGAGTCCGCCGTTGAGCGCGGACTTCATGCCCGAGGTGCCGCACGCCTCCAGCGGGCGCAGCGGATTGTTCAGCCACACGTCGCAGCCCCAGTACAGGTACCGGGCCATCGACATGTCGTAGTCGGGCAGGAAGACGATGCGATGGCGCACCTCGGGATCGTCGGCGAACCGGACGACCTGCTGGATCAGCGACTTGCCCCCGTCGTCGGCGGGGTGGCTCTTGCCCGCGACGACCAACTGCACCGGCCGCTCCGGATGCAGCAGCAGGGTGCGCAGCCGTTCCGGATCGCGCAGCATCAGGGTGAGGCGCTTGTAGGTTGGGACGCGGCGCGCGAAGCCGACGGTCAGCACATTGGGATCGAAGACCTGGTCGATCCAGCCCAGTTCCGCCGGGGCGGCGCCGCGCTCCAGCCAGGACGCGCGCAGCCTGCGGCGCACCTCGTCGACCAGCGTGGCGCGCAGCGTGTTCCGGGTGGACCACAGTTCGCCCAGATCCACATCGCGCAGCCGTTCCCAGCCGCGCGCCTCCTGGACCAGCTCCGCGCCGATGTGCTCGCGCGCCTTGTCGATCCACTCGCGCGCGGCCCAGGTCGGCGCGTGCACGCCGTTGGTGACCGAGCCGATCGGCACCTCCGCCGGATCGAAGCCCGGCCACAGCGGCGCGAACATCCCGCGGCTGACCTCGCCGTGCAGCTGGGACACGCCGTTGGCGCGCTGGGCGAGCCGCAGACCCATGTGCGCCATGTTGAACACCGACGGATCGGCCTCGCGTCCCAGCGCCAGGATGCGGTCCACGGAAAGCCCTGGCAGCATGGCGGATTCGGTCTCACCGTGTCCGCCGCCGAAGTAGCGGCGCACCAGCGGCATCGGGAAGCGGTCGATACCCGCGGGCACCGGGGTGTGCGTGGTGAACACCGTCCCGGCCCGCACCGTGGCCAGCGCGGTGTCGAAATCGAGTCCGCCCGAGACGTATTCGCGGATCCGTTCGACGCCGAGGAAGCCCGCGTGGCCTTCGTTCATGTGGAACACATCGGGGTCCGGTAGGCCAGCGGCGCGGGTGTAGGCGCGTACCGCGCGCACGCCGCCGATGCCCGCCAGAATCTCTTGCTTGATGCGGTGGTCCTGGTCGCCGCCGTACAGCCGGTCCGTGACGGCGCGCAGTTCCGGATCGTTCTCGGCGATGTCGGAATCCAACAGCAGCAACGGAATCCGCCCGACCTGCGCGATCCACACCCGCGCCCGCAGCACTTTGCCGTCGGGCATCGCCACGTGGACGAGCACCGGCGAGCCGGATTCATGGCCGTGATCCGTTGACCCCGCGTCACGCGAGCCGTCACTCGCGCCGCGGTCGCTGGTGAGCAGGCGCAGCGGCAGCCCTTGCGGGTCGAGCCTCGGGTAGTGCTCGATCTGCCAGCCGTCCGAGGACAGCGACTGCCGGAAGTACCCCGATCGGTACAGCAGGCCGACGCCGATCAGCGGCAGGCCGAGATCCGAGGCCGCCTTGAGGTGATCGCCCGCCAGGATGCCGAGACCGCCGGAATAGTTGGGCAGCACCTCGGTGACGCCGAACTCCATCGAGAAGTAGGCGATGCCGCGCGCGCCGTCCTCGTCGTTCTGGCGCTGGGACCAGCCGGGGCGGTCGAGATAGGCGCGCAGGTCCGCGGCGGCCGCGTCGACCCGGCCCGCGTAGTCCGCGTCGGCGGCCAGTTCGTCGAGCCGGTCGGCGGGCACCTCCCCGAGCATGCGGACGGGATCGCGCCCGACCTCACGCCACAGTTCGGGGTCGAGTTCCTCGAAGAGATCCTGCGTCGGCCAATGCCACGACCAGCGCAGATTCGTGGAGAGTTCGCCCAGCGCCGCGAGACGCTCGGGCAGATGGGCACGGACGGTGAATCGACGCAATGCCTTCACTCCGGGAACCCTACCGAACGCCACGCGCCTCGGCCGCCCCGACGACGTGACTCACCGGTCGGCGAACTTCTCGGCGACGTACTCGGCGCTGAACTGAGCGGTGTACTCCGCGCTCGGCGGGATCTCCGTGATCATGTCGATCAGCACGCCGCTCGGGTCGGCGACGATGAAGTGGCGCTGGCCGAAGTCCTCGGACCTGATTTCCAGCTCGGCGTCCAGCCCGCCCCGCACGACGAGGCGCTCCCATTCCGCGTCGACGTCGTCGACCTCGAAGTTGAGCACCAGTCCCTGCACCGGCTTCCGGTAGGCCTCCGGCACCGTCGGGTGCGTGTGGTCGAGCAGCGCGAGCTCGTATTCGGGCTCGTCGGCGCCACCGCGGCGGCGCAGGCTGATGTACCAGTCCGCCTCGAAGGTGATCTCGAAGCCGAGCCACTCGGTGTAGAAGTCACGCGATTCCGCGAGCCGCGTGGTGCAGAGGACGGGGTAGAAGCTGCCGAGTTTCATGTCCAACCTTTCACGTACCGATGGTATGTGAAGTAAGGTAGTTCGCATACCGATGGAATGTCAACGGAGAGGTTTTCGATGCCGAGCACCCTGCGCGCGCAGCAGCGCGAAGAGACCCGTCGCGCGCTGCTGCGCGCGAGCAGACGCCTGTTCGCCGCGAAAGGCTATGGCGCCGTGGGCCTCTCGGAGATCGTCGCGGCAACGGGCGTCACCAAGGGCGCGCTCTACCACAACTTCGCCAGCAAGGCCGAGCTGTTCCGCGCCGTCCTGGAGCAGGTGCAGCAGGAAGTCGGCGAGCGGGTCGCCGCGGCCGCCGACCCCGCCTCGGATGCCTGGACCCAGCTGGTCTCCGGGTGCGAGGCGTTCCTCGCCACCTGCACCGATCCCGAGATCCAGCGCATCATGCTGATCGACGGCCCCGCGGTGCTCGGCTGGCACGAATGGCGGGCGCTGGACGAGGCCAACTCCGCCCGGCATCTCGGCGAGGCTTTGCGACTGCTGGTCGATACGGGCGTGCTCGCACCACAGCCGATCGCCCCGCTCACCCACCTGCTCTCCGGCGCGATGAACGAGGCCGCGCTCTGGCTGACCACCGCGTCCGAGCCCGACGCGCTCGACCAGACCACGACCGCCCTGCGCGCACTGCTCGAGGGCCTGCGGGACAAGCGGTCGCACTGAAAATCGATCCACTGGCCGGACCGCTCCGCCCGTGCCACCATCGGCTGATGCCGCACTGGGTCGACGTGCTCCCCGAATTCCTGCTCGCCTGCCTGGCGCTGGCCGCGCTGCCCGGCCCGGCGACGGCGCTGTTCCTGCAACGGTCGGTGCGCGACGGCCGCCGCGCGGGACTCGCCGCGGTGGCAGGCAACGAGATAGGCGTGTTCGGCTGGACGCTCGCGGGCGGCGCCGGTCTTTCGGTCCTGCTGGTCGCGAACGCCGTGCTGAACACCGCCGTGCACGCGCTCGGCGCGACGGTGCTGATCTGGCTCGGCGTGCAGGCCTGGCGCGGCGCGGGCCGCGACGACGCGTTCGGCTCCACCATGACGACGCTGCTGCCCGCTGGACGCACCCCCGCCGCGGCTTTCCGCGCCGCCTTGCTCTCGATCGCCGCCAACCCCAAGGCCGCGGTCTTCGGCCTGACGATCCTGCCGCAGTTCCTGCCGACCAGCGGGCCGGTGCTGCCGACGGTGCTGGTCCTCGCCGCGATCCAGCTGGTCATCGACACCGCTTGGTGCGTCGGCGTGGTGCTCGCCGCGGACCGCGCTGGCGGCCTGCTGCGCCGCGCGCGTATCCGGCAGCGGGTGGAGCGCGCGCTGGGCGCGGCGCTGGTGGCGCTCGGCCTCGGCCTGGCCGCCGATGCCCGCTGAATCCGCATCATCGGCACGGCACCGGGTAGGTTGGTCCACGTGACCGGCCGCATCGCCATCGATGACACCGCCCCGTCCATCCCCGGCGGCCGCCCGGCCAAGGCCGTGGTGGGCGAGGTGTTCCCGGTGCGCGCCGTGGTGTGGCGCGAGGGACACGACGCGGTCGCCGCCACGCTCACGGTGCGCGCTCCCGGAGCGTCCCGGGCCACCCGAATACGGATGACCCCGGAGTACGAGCCCGACGTCTTCAACGCCACCTTCGTCCCGAACCAGCCCGGCGCGTGGACCTTCCGTGTGGAGGGCTGGAGCGATCCCATCGCGACCTGGCGGCACGCCGTGGAAGCCAAGCTTTCGGTCGGGCAGAGCGCCGTCGACCTGGCCAACGACCTCGAGATCGGCGCCCGGCTGTTCGACCGGGCGGCGCAGGCGCTGCCGAAGGCCAAGTTCGAGAAACTGCGGTCGGTGGCAGCGGCGTTGCGCAGCGACGCGCAGCTGCCCGCCCGCGTCGCGCCCGCGTTCAGCGAGGAGGTCGCCGAGATCCTGCGCGACACTCCGCTGCGCGAACTGGTGACCAGGGGCCAGCAGCACACCGTGCAGGTCGAGCGGCATCGCGCGCTGTACGGCTCGTGGTACGAGTTCTTCCCGCGCTCCACCGGCGGGTGGGACGCCGACGGCAAGCCGGTGCACGGCACCTTCGCCACCGCGACCAAGGAACTGTCCCGCATCGCGGGCATGGGCTTCGACGTGGTGTACCTGCCGCCGATCCATCCGATCGGCGAGGTGAACCGCAAGGGCCGCAACAACTCCCTGTCCGCCGAACCCGGCGACGTCGGCTCCCCGTGGGCGATCGGCTCGAAGGACGGCGGACACGACGCCGTGCATCCCGCACTCGGCACCGAGGCCGATTTCGCCGAATTCGTCGCCGCCGCCGGGCAACTCGGCCTGGAAGTCGCGCTCGACCTCGCGCTGCAATGCGCACCGGACCACCCGTGGGTCGCCGCGCACCCGGAGTGGTTCACCACGCTGCCCGACGGCACCATCGCCTTCGCCGAGAACCCGCCGAAGAAGTACCAGGACATCTATCCGGTCGACTTCGACAACGACGCCGACGGGCTCTACGCGGAAGTGCTGCGCGTGGTACGGCACTGGATCGGTTTGGGCGTCAAGATTTTCCGCGTCGACAACCCGCACACCAAGCCCGCCGACTTCTGGGAATGGTTGATCGCCACCGTGCGGCGCACCGACCCGGACGTGATCTTCCTGTCCGAGGCGTTCACCCGCCCGGCGCGCCTCTACGGCCTGGCCCGGCGCGGATTCAGCCAGTCCTACACGTATTTCACGTGGCGGGTGACGAAATGGGAGCTCACCGAGTTCGGCAACGAACTGGCCGCCAAGGCCGACGAGGCCCGCCCGAATCTGTTCGTGAACACCCCCGACATCCTGCACGAGAGCCTCCAGCACGGCGGGCCGGGCATGTTCGCCATCCGCGCCGTGCTCGCCGCAACTCTGTCACCGACCTGGGGCGTGTACTCGGGTTTCGAACTGTTCGAACACCAGGCCGTGCGTCCGGGCAGCGAGGAGTACCTGGACTCGGAGAAATACGAGCTGCGCCCCCGCCCGTTCGCCGAGGCGCTGTCCCGTGGCGAATCGCTGGAACCCTGGCTGACCAGGCTCAACGAGATCCGCCGCGCGCATCCGGCGCTGCAACAGCTGCGCTGCTTGCACTTCCACTACGTCGACAACGACGCCCTGCTCGCCTACTCGAAGTTCGATCCGGTCAGCGGCGACGCGGTGCTGACCGTGGTGAACCTGAATCCCTATGGCGCCGAACAGGGTTTCCTCTCGCTCGATCTACCCGCCATCGGTCGCGAATGGCACGACCATCCCGTGGTCGTCGACGAGGTGAGCGGCGAGGAATACCACTGGGCCCAGACGAATTACGTGCGCCTCGATCCCGCCAAGGCGGTCGCGCACATCATCGCGCTGCCGCCGGTGCCCGCGCCCGCACGACTGGAGCTGGCCTACCGGCGGTCGTTCCGATGACCCGCTCGGCCACCATCAACCGCCGCGATCTGATGCTGCTGGCGGCGGGCACCCATCACGACCCGCACACTGTCCTCGGCGCCCATCCGCATCCGGACGGGACGGTCGTGCGGGTGTTGCGGCCGCACGCCGACACCATCGCGGTGCGGGTCGGCGGGGACGACCATTCGCTGAAACCGTTGGGGTACGGGATCTTCGCGGCGGTGCTGCCTTATCCGGACCTGATGGACTACCGCGTGGTCACGACCTATCCGGACGGGCAAACCGTCGTCGCCGCCGACGGCTACCGCTTCCTGCCCACAGTCGGCGAGCTCGACCTGCACCTGATCGGCGAGGGGCGCCACGAGCGGCTCTGGGACGTGCTCGGCGCCCATCCGCGCAGCTACACCACATTGGACGGCCCGGTCGAGGGCACCTCGTTCGCGGTATGGGCGCCGAATGCTCGCGGCGTCACGGTGATCGGCGATTTCGACGGGTGGAGCGGCAACACCGCGCCGATGCGGGCGCTCGGCTCGTCCGGGGTCTGGGAGGTCTTCGTCCCGGACGTCGGCGTGGGCACGAAGTACAAGTACCGGGTGCACGGCGCCGACGGACGCACCGTGGACCACGCCGACCCGCTGGCCTTCGCCACCGAACACCCGCCCGCGACGGCCTCGGTCGTCACCGAGAGCCGCTACACCTGGGGCGACGCGGACTGGCTCGAACGCCGTGCCGCGACCGACCCCAACCGCGCGCCGATGAGCGTCTACGAGGTGCACCTCGGCTCGTGGCGTCCCGGCCTCGGTTATCGCGAATTGGCCGAGCAGCTGGCCGATTACGTGCGGGCGGCGGGCTTCACCCATATCGAACTGCTGCCCATCGCCGAGCATCCGTTCGGCGGCTCCTGGGGTTATCAGGTCACCTCCTACTACGCCCCGACGGCGCGCTTCGGCTCCCCCGACGACTTCCGCGCCTTCGTCGACCACCTGCACGGCGCGGACATCGGCGTGCTGCTCGACTGGGTGCCCGCCCACTTCCCGCGCGACGAATGGGCGCTGGCCCGCTTCGACGGCACCCCGCTCTACGAGCACGCCGACCCGCGCCGCGGCGAGCAACTCGACTGGGGCACCTACATTTTCGACTTCGGCAGGCACGAGGTGCGCAACTTCCTCGTCGCCAACGCGCGCTACTGGATCGAGGAATTCCACATCGACGGCCTGCGCGTCGACGCCGTCGCCTCCATGCTCTACCTGGATTACTCACGCCGCGAAGGGGATTGGGAGCCGAACGTGCACGGCGGCAGGGAGAACCTGGAGGCCGTGGACTTCCTGCAAGACCTCAACGACACCGTGCACCGCCACCACCCCGGCGTCGTCACCGTCGCCGAGGAGTCCACCACCTGGCCCGGCGTCACCCGCGGCGCGGACGTCGGCGGCCTCGGCTTCACCATGAAATGGAACATGGGCTGGATGCACGACACCCTCGGCTTCCTGCGCCGGGACCCGATCCACCGCTCCTGGCACCACAACGAGATCACCTTCTCGCTGATGTACGCGTGGAGCGAGAACTACGTGCTACCGATCAGCCACGACGAGGTCGTGCACGGCAAGGGCACGCTGTGGACACGGATGCCCGGCGACGATTTCGCCAAGGCGGCGGGCGTTCGAGCACTGCTCGCCTACATGTGGGGCCATCCCGGCAAGCAGTTGTTGTTCATGGGCCAGGATTTCGGCCAGTTCCGCGAGTGGTCGCACGACCGCGGCCTGGACTGGGGCGAACTGGACAATCCCCTGCATTCCGGCATCGCCGCCGCGGTCCGCGACCTGAACTCCGCCTACCGCGCCCACCCGGCGTTCTGGAGCCAGGACACCACACCCGGCGGCTACTCCTGGCTGGAGGCCGACGACCGTGAGCACAACGTGCTGGCGTTCCTGCGCTACGGAGCGGACGGATCGGTCGTCGCGTGCGTGTACAACTTCTCGGGTTCGGTGCACGGTGAGTACCGCGTCGGGCTGCCCGTCCCCGGCGAGTGGACCGAGATCCTCAATACGGACGCGGCGGAGTACGGCGGTTCCGGCATCGGCAACTACGGCGCGGTGAAGACCGAGGAGATTCCCTGGCACGGGCGTCCGTTCTCGGCGAGCGTCGCGTTGGCGCCGAACAGCGCGGTGTGGTTGGCGGGTCCATCCGCCTGATCGCGGACGCCCTTCCGATCGGCAACCGGCCAGCCGACGTTCCAGTCGATGGCCGCCCAGGATCAACCGGCCCTGACCGCGCGGCGAATCCAATCCGACCGAAGGTCACCACTAGTCGGCCGACCACGATGCAGGTCACCTTCAGTCGGCACGCAAACCGGATCATCGAAGGTCGCCTCGAGCTGGCTTTGCCTGGATGAAGGTGGCCCTTTGTCGTTTGCCGCGCCGACCATTCTGGACGGGGCCTGGCCGCTGCTGGATACGGTCTGCCGTGCCTGAACGCAGAAGACGCCCGGGCGTAATCGCTCCGGGCGTCTGCGGCACAAATATCAGTAGAGCGCGGCGGCGAGCTTCCTGCGAGCCGCGACCACGAACGGCTCGGCCTGGTCGAACAGCTCGAACAATTCGAGCAGCCGGGTCCGCGCCTTGGTGCGGTCGTCGCCCGCGGTGCGCTTGACCACGGCGATCAGCCGGTCGAACGCCGCTTCCGGCCGCTGGTTGAGCAGTTCCAGGTCGGCGGCGTCGATGGCGGCGTCGACATTCGCCGGGTCCTGGTCGGCGGTCGCGAGCGCCGAGTCCGGCACCCGCTGAGCCCTGGCCAGGAAGCGCAGCTGCCGCAGTGCGCCCTTGGCTTCCTCGTTGTTCGGCTCGGCGGCCAGAATCGCCTCGTAGGCGGCCTCCGCGCCGGCCAGGTCGCCGCGCTCGAGCGCGTCCTCGGCGGCGGCGAAGCGCGGGTCCTCCGCGGGCTGCGGCTGAGCACCACCACCCTCGAGCTTGCCCGCGACCGCGTCGACCACCGCGTCGAGCCACTGCCGCACCTGCGGCTCGGGCTGCGCGCCCTCGAAATCGGCCAGCGGCTGCCCGGCGGCGATGGCGATCACCGTCGGGATGCCCTGCACCCGCAGCGCCTGCGCGATGCGCATGTTGGCCTCGGCCTCGACGGTGGCGAGCTCCCACGTGCCGCCGTCGGCCGCGACCAGCCGCTCCAGCGTCCTGACCAGCTCGACGCTGCCCGGGCTGCGCTGCGAGTACAGCGCGACGACCACCGGAACCTGCATCGACCGGCGCAGCACCTTGGTCTCGAAGTCCGCCTCGCCGACCGCGTAGTCGCCACCACCACCGGTCGCACCGGCGGGCGGCTGCTTCAGGCTGGACAGATCCACCGCTCCGGACATGGCAGCGGCGACGGCGGGCGAGGGACGGCGTGCGGCAGGTCGAGTCACGGTTTCCAGTTTGTCACGACGCGGCGCGAACGGCTTCCGCGGCGGGGGTCGCGTCGGCGTTGCTCGACACGTTGAGCTTGCCGGTGCGCACGGCCCAGACCTCGAAGATCACCGTGAAGAACGGCGGAATGCTGGACAGCAGCGCGAGCACGGTGGTCTTCCAGTTCCAGCCCAGTTCGCGCGCCGCGAGCAGCGCGGTCAGGACGAACAGGATGAAGATGGTGCCGTGCACCGGGCCGAAGATCTTCACGCCGACCTCGTTGCCCGGATCGGGAATGTACTTGAACGCCATTCCCACGAGCAGACCCAGCCACGACAGTGCCTCGAGCACCGCGAAGAATCGGAATCTACCGGCGACGCTGCGCAGATCGAAGTAACCCATGCGCACCATTGTGCCGTATGCACTACGACGGGTCGTAGTTGAACCCATCACACCGGCCGACCCGCGGTGTGTCCGCACGGACACACCCAGGACGACATCGCGTCCGGCGCCGAAGTCACCGAACGCGACGCGACCCGACGGGTACCTGTGCTACGTCGACTAGACCTTGATGATCAGCGCGTCACCCTGACCGCCGCCGCCGCACAGCGCGGCCGCGCCGACACCGCCGCCGCGGCGCTTCAGCTCCAAGGCCAGGTGCAGCACGATGCGAGCGCCCGACATGCCGAGCGGGTGGCCGATGGCGATCGCGCCACCGTTGACGTTCACCTTCTCGCCATCGATGCCCAGCTTGCGCGCCGAGGCGATGCCGACCGCCGCGAACGCCTCGTTGATCTCGACCACGTCCAGCTCGGCGGGCGAGATGCCCTCGCGCGCACAGGCCTTGGCGATGGCGTCGGCGGGCTGGTCCTGCAGCGTGGAGTCCGGTCCGGCGACGACGCCAGCGGCGCCGATCTCGGCGATCCAGCTCAGGCCGAGCTGCTGTGCCTTCTCCTTGCTCATCACGACCACCGCGGCCGCGCCGTCGGAGATCTGCGAGGCGGTGCCCGCGGTGATGGTGCCGTCCTTGCGGAAGGCCGGGCGCAGCTTGCCGAGCGATTCCGCGGTGGTGTCGGCCCGGACGCCCTCGTCCTTGCTCACCAGCACCGGATCGCCCTTGCGCTGCGGCACCTCGACCGGGACGACCTCGTCGTCGAACACGCCGTTCTTCCACGCCGCCGCCGCGCGCTGGTGCGAGGCCGCCGCGAACGCGTCCTGATCCGCCCGGCTGATCGGGTCGCGGTCGTTGCGCTGCTCGGTGAGCGCGCCCATGGCCTGGTCGGTGAAGATGTCGTGCAGGCCGTCGTAGGCCATGTGGTCGCGCATCGTCACGTCGCCGTACTTGAAGCCCTCGCGGCTCTTTTCGAGCAGGTGCGGCGCCTGGCTCATGGACTCCTGGCCGCCCGCGACGACGATCTCGTACTCGCCCGCGCGGATCAGCTGGTCGGCGAGCGCGATGGCGTTGATGCCGGACAGACACACCTTGTTCAAGGTCAGGGCGGGCACGTCCATCGGGATGCCCGCGGCCACCGCCGCCTGCCGGGCCGGGATCTGGCCCGCGCCCGCGGTGAGCACCTGGCCCATGATCACGTAGTCGACCTGCTCGGGCGCGACGCCGCCCTTCTCCAGCGCGGCCTTGATCGCGAAACCGCCGAGATCGGAACCGCTGAAGTCCTTCAGGCCGCCGAGCAGCCTGCCGACCGGGGTGCGCGCACCGGACACGATGACGGTTGTGGTCACGACGAGCCTCGCATTCGTTGGTGGAACCCGCGCGCCATCGCACGAGCGACGGCGCGGCGTCAATGTACTCAACGGTAGCCTGTGCGCCCTCGGCGACTTCACCCAGGTTGGCGCTACCGTCGAGTCGTGAGCAACGCAAACCAGACATCCGAACTCATTCCGGGCGACTACGTGGTGGCAGTCGACCACGTCGGCATCGCGGTCCCGGACCTGGACACCGCAATCGCCTGGTACGCCGAGAATCTCGGCATGATCGAGACCCACCGCGAGGTCAACGAGAGCCAGGGCGTGCACGAGGCCATGCTGTCGCTGCCCGGCGCACCGGACGGCGCGACTGCTCTGCAGTTGCTGGCTCCCCTCGACGCGGACTCGACTATCGCGAAGTTCATCGATCGCAGCGGACCGGGCCTTCAGCAGCTCGCCTACCGCGTCACCGACATCGAGGCCGTCTCGGCTCATCTGCGTGATCGCGGACTGCGTTTGCTGTACGAGGCCCCGCGGCACGGAACTGCCGATTCCCGCATCAATTTCATCCACCCGAAGGATGCTGGCGGTGTGCTGATCGAGTTGGTCGAGCCGAACCCGAATGTTACGCACTAGTATCAAGATCGGGGCCGAAAAACTCGTCGGAATCACATTCGCGGTCGAGTCACCATCGGCCCTCCATAGGCTGTAGTTTGTGTGCCATGTCGTCACCCGAGTCCGATCGCAATCGCTTCGTTGCACTGCCCTTCACCGTTGTGCGCAAGGGTTATGCGCAAGACGAGGTGCGTAATTACTTCGACCGCTTCGATGCCGAGCTGAGGGTCACCGCCACCGATCGCGATGCTGCTGCGGCGCAAGCACGTAACCTCGCGAGCCAGTTGGAGGATGCGCGGGACGAGATCGACGAGCTCCGCAAGGAGGTCGACCGACTCTCGGTGCCGCCGACCACTGCCGAAGGCATGTCCGACCGCATCTCCCGCATGCTGCGCCTGGCCTCCGACGAGGCCTCCGAGGTCCGGGCCCTGGCCCAGGCCGAGGCCGCGGAAATGGTGTCGATCGCGGAGCAGCAGGCGACCGAGATGCGCGGCAAATACGAGTCGCTGCTCGCGGAGACCAAGGAGAAGCGCGAGGCGCTCGACATCGAGTTCGAGCAGACCCTAGCGAACGCACGCACCGAATCCGCGAAGATCATCGAAGCCGCTCAAGCCGAGGTCGAGCGCCTCGGCAAGGAAGCCGAAGCCAAGCGCAAGGCGACCCAGCAGGACTTCGAAGTCACCATGGCCGAGCGCCGCACCAAGCTCACCCGCGCCATGGAGGAGCTGGAGGCCACCAGCCGCGCCGAGGCCGCGCAGCGGATCAAGGACGCGACCGACGAGGCCAACCGTCTCATCACCTCCGCCACCCAGACCTCCGAGCGCAAGATCGCGCACGCCAAGGAACTGGCCGAGGAGATGCGCGTGCTGCGCGGCCGGGTGCTCGCCCAGCTGCTCGGCATCCGCGGCCAGCTCGACTCGGTGCCCGCGATGCTCGCGGCCGTCAACCGGGAAAGCGAACTGCTGGACGGTGTTCCGGAGCAGCGCAAGTCGATCGGCGGCAACACCAAGTCGGTCACCGGTTCCCGTCCGCCCAAGGCGATCCCCGAGGTCACCAACGAGGACGAGGACTTCGACGCCGACGAGCGCGAGAACGCCGACATCGCGAACTGACGTCGGCTCAGACGACGACGCAGTAGATCACCAGAGTTCACCCGAAGGCCGCTCCCGTCAGGGGGCGGCCTGCTTAGTTGTGCGCGGTTGTCGGTACGGAGAAAGGCTCCAGGGCACTCGACTCCGTGGACCGCTCAGGACCAGCGTCGAGTGATTCGGCGCGTCCGGCGACCGTTCCAGCAGCCGCGGTGCCAGTGCCTGCGGTCGTCCTCGCCACCGTCGGCGGCCCAGGCGACGATATGGGCGACACCGGGCGGAATCTCGTGGTCGCATCCCGGGCAGCGGTAGGTCTTCGTGGCACGGGTACCGGGGATGGTGCGGACGACGTAGACCTCGTCGTCAGCGGGACCGCGTTCCGTACGGCCGAACACGTCGCCGAGCGGCGCGACGTCGGACCCGGCATGGTGGCGAGCGCGCGGTTTCCGACGAGGCATGCCGACAAGCGTAATAGGCGGCCGGTGAGCAGGGTTCGTCCGTACACCGCGCGCTCGCCTACCGCTGCCAGCGCTGGCGTTGGCGTTACCGGAACAACGCCCGAGCGAAGATGCGCCGCCCGGTGCGCACTCGCCTCACACAGCGATGGCCGCGCGAACCGGATTGTGGTCCGACAGTCCGTCGGCGCTCTCCACCGCGGCGTCGCTCGCGTACGCGCCGTGGGTGACCACGTGGTCGATGAACTGAGACTTGCTTCCCGAGGTTCGCGGCCGAGTAGGCAACGAGCCCGCGGGCAACTCGGCCACGGTGAAACCCGCGCCGAGCCCTTCCGCCACGACGTCGCGATCGGCGTTGAAGTCACCGAGCAGGACCGCGGGACGTGACGGATCGGACAGCGCCCAGCCGGCGAGCCTCGACAGCTGCGGCCCGCTCCGTTCGTCGCCGCTGACGTGCGTGGCGACAACAGTCAGACCAGATGTCGCGACGACCAACGCGCCCTTGCCCGGATCATCCCCGAACGCCGCCGCGAACACCGTCTGCCCGGGATCGTCGACCACGAGCACCAGGTACTCGTCGCGGTCCCGCAGCGAGGTCGGAATGCGCTTCGGCCGCGGCACCCGGGGATAGCGCAGTGTGTGAATCGTGCGGTCGGACAGCGCGTCACGCAGGGCGGCCAACTGATCGCCGCTGACCTCCTGCAACGCGATGATCTGTTCCGAGCGCTTCGCCACCCGGGCGGCGATGGCGTCGATCCGCTCGTGCTCGACCGGCCACTTCTTCGTGACGTCCTCGTACCAGTTCTCGGCGTGCACGCGGTGCAGCACGTTCCAGGTGGCGACGGTGATCATGTGTCGGTATCCGAAGTCAGAAGAGGCGGAACTCGTTGCTCTCCGTGCCGCGCAGGGCATCGTAATCCAGTGTGAGGCAACGGATGCCGCGGTCCTCGGCCAGCGTGCGCGCCTGCGGCTTGATCTGCTGAGCGGCGAACACACCGGACACAGGGGCCAGCAGCGGATCCCGGTTCAGCAGCTCGAGATAGCGGGTCAGCTGTTCCACGCCGTCGATCTCACCGCGCCGCTTGATCTCCACCGCGACGGTGGCGCCGTCGGCATCGCGGCAGAGCAGGTCTACCGGGCCGATGGCGGTCATGTACTCGCGTCGGACGAGGGTGTAGCCGGGGCCGAGGGTCTGCACGTGTTCGGCGAGCAGCTCCTGAAGATGGGCCTCCACACCGTCTTTCACCAGCCCCGGGTCGACCCCGAGCTCGTGCGACGAGTCGTGCTCCACGTCCTCGATGGTGATGCGCAACTCCTCCCCCGCCTTGTTCGTCACCACCCACAGCGCCTTCGCGCCCTCGGGCAGTTCCGCGGCGGCCGCATCCCGCTCTTCCAGCCAGCACGGCGGGCTCATCCAGTTCAGCGGCTTGTACGAGCCGCCGTCGGAATGAACGAGCACCGAGCCGTCAGCCTTGATCAACAGCAGCCTGCGGGCCATCGGAAGGTGAGCGGTCAAACGACCGACGTAGTCGACCTGGCAACGAGCAATCACGAGGCGCACCGGTCGAGTCTAGGCCCTGCACCACATCGGCCGGGACCCGCCCGACCTACTCAGTGCAGCGGCGCGAAGCAGTATGTCGCGCGCTCGCTTTCGTCGACGTAGTGAAGGTGGCTGACCGAGATGAATCTCATCTGTTCGGCGTAATCATCCGGTGCCGCTGTCTTGCACACCTCGGCGTCCATGACACCGGACACCTTGTGGTCGAGGCGTCCGCCGCCGTCGCGACAGGTCCCGTCGTACTCGTAGCCAGCGCCTTTGGAGGTGTAGCAGTTCCCCCCGATCAAGTTCGGCCCAGCGCACGAGTGCGCGATCGCATACTCCCCGTAGTGCTGCCCCTGAGTGGTGATCAGCATTTCCGAGGTTGCGCAGTCGACCTCGATGTCCGTATCGGTCACGATCGCCGACTGAGTGATCTTCTTCGCCGCCGCCGGGTCGCTGCATTCCTTCACCGACAGCGGGCCGTGCAGGTGGACAACAATGCCCGTCAGGTCGGTACAACTGCCAACGGCGGGAATCTGCATCGGTCCGGAGTCCGCGGCCGAGGAAGGCGACGCACCCGCTCGCCACAGCACCGCTGCCGTGACGCCGCCGATCAGGACGAGCACGCCCAAGATCGCCACGGCGGCTACGACGCCGGCGCGCCCTCGCCTCGGTGGCGGGAAGCCCAGCGGCGGATAGCCCTGCGGACCGGACGCTGGGTAGCCCTGCGGATTCGGCGCCGGGTAGCCCTGCGGAAATCCGTGTTGCGGCGATCCCGGGGCGTAGTGGTATCCGGGATTCTGATACGCGGGAGGCGTCGGGCACGAGCCGAGTGCGGGCGCCGGTTCCGGCTTGTCGAAACCACCTGGAAAACTCAATGCACTTCCCCCACTCCCGAGTTCCACTCTCCCAGCGAGAGTGTAGCGGGCCGAAACCCCCTGTGCTGAAAGCCGTTTCACCCAAACGCAAAAAGGCCCCCAGCTGATGCTGGGGGCCTTTCGCAATGATGTTCCGGCGGTGTCCTACTCTCCCACACCCTGTCGAGTGCAGTACCATCGGCGCAGGTGGCCTTAGCTTCCGGGTTCGGAATGGGACCGGGCGTTTCCCCACCGCTATAGCCGCCGTAACTCTATGAAACTATCCACACCAACAGCGCACACACC